>CAVZFS010000037.1:0-98767 GCA_963774635.1 uncultured Acidimicrobiia bacterium | reverse complement strand
CTGACAGATGTCGTACGCGGCACTTGGGTGGCCGCAGCCGACTGGCCATTCCGGGGCCGTGATCAGATGCGGCCGATGACCTCGCGGATCGCCTCGATGACGACGTCCGGTCGTTGGGTCTGGACGTAGTGGGTGGTGCCGGGCACCGTGATCTGCTCGGCACCGGGCACACTGGCGGCGAACATGGCTTGGGCTTCTCGTTGCGACTCGTTGATCGCTTCCACCTCTGCCGCCGTCAGGCCGCCCGCGCCGTCAGGGATCGGGTCCTCGCTCATGCTGATCTCTCCGCGGGTGATCACGATGACGGGGATGTCGGCGAGCGGTGGGGCCGCTTCGATCTCGTCGAACAGTGTGCCGACGTCGTACGACTCGAGCTCGTAGCCGGGTATCGCATCTGGCGGGATCGCCATGACCGCCACCTTCTCCCACTGCTGGGGAGTGATCAGACCCCTCTCGGGCGGCAGCGGGGAGTCCACGATGACGAGGGCGCTGACATCGTCGGGGTAGGTGCGTGCGTACAGGACGTTGAGCGCGCCGCCGAGGGAGTGCCCGACGAGCACATATGGGCCCGGCACGTCGGCGGCGGCGAGCAGGTCGTGCAGCTCGGTGACCACCGTCGGCGGGATCGCGGGGCATCGGGGCGGGTTCGCTGCGCCCGGGTGTCGGCGCGTCCGCCATGGTGACGGTTCCGTTCGCGCCGGTCGTGGTGGTGATCATCGATCCCGGCCGGTCGTAGGAGCAGACCCGGTTGGATGTGGCGACCCCGGGTTGGACCGCTGGTGGGTCCGCGTCGGCGACGCTCCAGATGTCGCCGGCGTTGCCGAACCCGGACTGCAGGACCACGGTCGGGCTTCCCGTGCCGATGCACTCCAGATGCAGCTCACGGCCACTGACCTCGACCAGCCCGGACACATCGCTGACGGTCTCTTCTGGTGCGGGGAGCGTGGTGGGGGCCACCGGCGTGGAGCTCTCATCACCGCAGGAAACCGCCGTCGCCGCCAGCGCGGCCGCCATCAGCACCGTCATCGTCGATGTGCGTGCACGCGCCCTGTCCATCGAGTCGATTCTGCACTGTCGCGCGCTCGAAGCGGCGCTGAAGCCGCGGCAGACCTACAGGGTCGGTGCGATCTACTGCGGTCGCTGCACCGGCCCGGGGCGCCCCTCCTGCTGCCGAACGCATGGGATGCCGCGACGGCCCGAGCGGTGGTCGCGGCTGGGTTTCCTGTCGTCGCGACCACCAGCGCCGGCGTAGCCGCCACGCTTGGCTACGAGGACCACGAGGGCGCGCCGGCCGATGAGATGCTCGCCGCGGCCGCGCGGATCACGAGAGCAGTCGACGTGCCGGTGACGGTCGACGCCGAGACCGGCTACGGGATGGAGTCGGGCGAGCTGGTGGCTGCGCTGCGGAGCGCCGGGGCCGCCGGATGCAACCTCGAGGACAGCGACCACGCCGCCGGCAGCCTGCGCGATCCAGACCGCCACGCGGGAGTGGCTGAGGGCGGTACGTCAGGCCGCGGCGCACGACGCCTACCCACTCGTGATCAACGCCCGGGTCGACGTCTTCCTCGGTCCCCTCTTCGCGGGCGCCGGCCCCGGAACTCAAGGTGAGCTCGTTCCCGAAGCGCTGCGGCGGGCGAACACCTATCTGGAGGCTGGCGTCGACTGCGTGTACCCGATCGGCCTGTGGGAGCCGGACGCACTGCGCCATTTCATTTCGGAGATCCGCGGCCCGGTGAACGTCATGCGCCTGGCGCAGACGCCGTCGCTCGCCGAGCTGGCCGCGATCGGCGTGGCCCGGGTGAGCTGGGCCAGCTTCCTGTACCGCGACGCGATGGCTCGTTTCGAGGCCCAGCTCGCCTCACTTCTGGAGTGACGTCGGAACGGCGGTCAAGCCGTTCGGCGGAACACGAGCAGCGCGGTGTCATCGTGCACGCTGGAGGAGCCGATGAGCTGGGCCATGACGGACGTGCAGACCGCGTCTGGATGACCGGCGAAGAACGCCGCCCGGATCCGCTCCAGGCCGACATCGATCGGTTCTCCGCGGCGCTCGATCAGGCCGTCGGTGAAACAGCCGACCGTGGTTCCCGGATGCAGCTCGCTGACCACGTCGACGTGTGGGCCCGACGGCCGGGCACCAATCGGGGGACTGGGTGTGCAGTCGAGCACGATCGCGTCGGTACCGGGCGTGGCGATCGTCGGAGGCAGGTGGCCAGTCGATGAACACGTGAAGCTGGCGCGGTCAGGTGCGATCGTGATGTAGAGAACGGTTGCCATTTCGCTGGGTTCGAAGTGGGCGAACTTCCGGGCGAGACGGGAGAGCGCTTGGCCCGGGCTCGTCGACTCGATCGCGTAGGCGCGCAACGCGCTGCGCAGCCTGCTCATGACGATGGCTGCGCGCAGGCCAACCCCGGCGACGTCACCCATGACAACTCCGACGTGACCGTCGGGCAGCCTGAACACGTCGAACCAGTCTCCACCGACGCCGACGTCCTCGGCGGCGACGAACCGGGCAGCGAACTGAAGTCCATCGAGGTCGGGGAGATGGCCCGGGAGCAAGCTCTCCTGCAACGTCTGGGCCGTCAAGCGCTCGGCCAGCGCCTGGTGGACACTGACCAATCGGGCGACCCGGTCGGCCTCGCGCTCGAGCGTGCTGACCTCGGCGTCGCTGAAGTGCCTGTGCTCCAGTGTTCCGACATGCATGACGCCGAGCAGTCGCCCCTCAGCGATCAGCGGCACTCCGAGCATCGAATGGACGCCCTTCTGCCACAGGATCGGGTTCACCACCGTGTGCGGACCGACGTCGTCGAGCCGGACCGGTGCCCGCGTCGCCGCGATCTGGCCGGCGAACCCCGACCCGACGGGCACCCGGACGCCCTGGTGCACCTCGTCTTCGAGACCCTGCGCGGCGCGCGCAACCAGCTGTGAGCCGTCACGGTCCAACAGCAAGATCGCCGCTGTGTCGACCTGAAGCACCTCTTCGACTCGTTGCAGCAGCAAACCGAGCAGGCCCGACGTCTGCAGGCTCGCCGCCTCGAGGTCGGCGACAGGGTCGAGCGGATCAGGCCGATCCACTGAACACCCTTGGAGCAGTCCTCACCTCGGGATCTACCCGCGTCTTGGGAGGCAGCACACCTCAAGTCAACCCGACTGGAGCGTTCGCTGACCACGTCAGCGTCGGCACGGTCGTCCACGCGCGGCTGCTCCGTAGCCTCGGTGGGGGAGGAGCGCTGATGGATCACGCTTTCGATCTCAACGTGGAGAAGGTGCTCGAGCACTGGTCGCCGGCTCATGCCCTCCGGGAGGTGATCGCCAACGCGCTCGACGAGCACGCCCTGATCGATCGCCACGACCGGCCGCAGATCGTCAAGGACGACGCTGGCGTCTGGCACGTGCGCGATCACGGACGTGGCTTGCGCTACCACCATCTGACGCAGAACGAGTCGGACGAGAAGCGGGCCAGCGACGTCGTGGTCGGCCAGTTCGGTGTCGGCCTGAAGGACGCCTTGGCGACGTTCCATCGCAACGGGATCGGAGTCCGGATCGCCTCGCCGCATGGCACGATCGGCCTCGTCGAGCGAGCGAAGCACGGCTTCGGTGACGTCGTCACGTTGCACGCGACCGTGGAGCCACCGGCTGACGTCGCCGGCACCGACGTCGCCCTCACCGGCATCTCCGATGCCGACGTCACCGAAGCGATGCGCTTCTTCCTCGTGTTCGACACGAACGTCGAGACCCTGGAGACGACCCCGGCCGGTCAGGTCCTGGCCCGACCCGGTGACGCACCGCGCAGCATCTACGTGCGCGGAGTCCGAGTCGCCGAGGACGATGGGTTGCTGTTCTCGTACAACGTCACGAAGGTCGACGCCAAGCTGCGCCGGGCCTTGAACCGGGAGCGGTCCAACGTCGGCCGGTCGGCCTACACCGACCGCGTCAAGGCCATCCTGCTCGCCGTCGAATCACCCGCCGTGCTCACCCGACTGGTCGACGACATGGCGGGCTTCGCCAAAGGCGTCACCCGCGATGAGGTCAAGTGGAACGACGTGGCCGAACGGGTGGTTCGACAGCTCGCCGTCGCCGAACCCGACACGGTCTTCGTCACCGCCGCGCAGCGCTGGTCGCATCCGGACCTGATCCGCCGTGCCGAGACCGATGGCAAGCGTGTCTTCGTCGTCCCCGACGCGCTCGCTGCCCGCCTGGGCGCCAGCGTTGGGGTGACGACGCTGGAACGGTTCGCCGCCGACTGGAATCAACGCGTCGTGGTCGAACCGATCGACCCAGCATCACTCACCGCTGCCGAACGAGCGGTGCTCGAGCTAGCTGGTGGTGTGCTCGAAATCGTCGGGAGGCGCCGCGACGAGTGGGACGTCGTGGTGTCGGAGACACTGCACCTCACCCCGGACGGCACGGAGACCGCGCACGGGCTCTGGGAACCGGTCAAGCGTCGGATCGTGATCAACCGGCGCTGCCTCGCCTCGACCGAGTTGTTCGTCGCCACCCTGCTGCACGAGATCGGTCACGCCACAACCGGCGCCGCCGACCTCACTGCCGAGTTCGAGGACGCACTGACGAACCTTCTCGGAACCGTCGGCGCCCGAGCCGTCACACCTGCATGACGTCCACACATCGTCCGAACTGGGGGATGACCGCACGAGCTGCCCTCTCTAGTCTCGCGGCGTGAGCATCGCGCGACTCAGGCTCATTTCGGTCGCCGCACTGTTGGTCGTTGCGGCGGCCTGCGGTAGCGATGACGACGACGGGACGACGGCCACATCGGCGGCCGGCGGAGATGCGTCGGCCGCGTCGGCGACATCGGTCGCTGAGGCGAACTCTTCGGCGCCGCCGGCCGCAACCGGTGACGTGACGATCTTCGCGGACGAGTCCCTGGCCGACGCCTTCACCGACGTCGCGTTGGCGTTCGAGTCCGAGTACGAGGACGTCGTGCCGCACACGAACTTCGACTCCTCCAACCTGCTGGTCGATCAGATCATCGATGGCACCCCGGCCGACGTCTTCGCCTCGGCCGATGCCGCTGACATGGACAGGCTCACGGACGCCGACTTGGCCGGCTCGGAACCCGTCGTCTTCGCCACCAACGTGATGACGATCATCGTGCCGGAAGGGAACCCCTCCGGCGTCGGCGGCGTCGAGGATCTCGGCGATCCGGATCTGCAGCTCGCGTTGTGCGTGGAGGAGGCTCCGTGCGGGCTCGATGCCCAGGCGGTCCTCGACGCCGCCGGCGTCACGGCGACTCCCAGCAGCACCGCGGAGACGACGGATGAGCTCGTTGCGCTGGTCGAGAACGGCACTGCAGATGCGGCGATCGTGTACGCGACCGACATGACGTCCTCGGGCGATGCCGAAGTGGTTCGGATCCCACCGGATGTCAACGTGCCCGTCGAGTACTCGATCGCCGTGGTGTCGACGGCTGCCAACGCGCCCACCGCGCAGGCCTTCATCGACTTCCTCGCCGGACCCTCCGGACAGGAGGTCCTGTTCCAGTACAACTTCGAACCACCACCGTGACCCAGCGACGGGGTGTCGAATCGTCATCCAATGGGCTGAGTCAGCACTGACTTCACCGACCGAACAGTCGCGGAGCGAGCAGGTCGAGCGACATGTCCGAGAACGGGCTCAGCTGGATGCGACTGATGCCAGCCTCTGCGAGGTCGGCGAGTGACCCTGCGACCTTCTCCGGTGGACCGAAGAACCCGCCCATGAAGGAGTCGCCGAGCAAGTCCTCGATGGCGTTCGTGCGTTCGTCGGCGCCGACATTGCAGATCACCATCACGCCGAGCGGCACCGTCGGGTTGACGTCCCGGACCTTCGCCACGAGTTCGTCGACGTTCCGGCGCGGGATCGAGCCGAGGGCGGCCACGTCGAGCACGCCACCCTTCGTGGCCGTGCTGACGAGCTTGAGCTCGACCCGATCGACGAGCGGCGCAATCTCCCTGATCGTGCGGGGACCACCGAGCGACGCGACGATCGGTGGGGGCGGGTCGACGCGCGGCCCGAGCGTCGGGATGTCGACGTCGTAGAACTCGCCGGTGAACTGGCAGGCACCCGTTTCGAGGAGCTGGCGCACGATCTGGATGGCCTCCGCATAGCGGCCGGCTCGTGGGCCGGCGGCGGGGTACTCGAGCCCGGCGCCGATGATCTCGGTCTCATCCCACCCAGCGCCGAGGCCGGCCTCGAAGCGTCCGCTGGAGACGGCCTGCATCTGCAGGGCGGCCTGCGCGAACTCGACCGGCGTGCGCAGCAGGTTGTTGGCGAACGACGACGTCAACATCGGACGGCTCGTCGCCGCCGCGAACGTGGCGAGCGTGACCCACAGGTGCGGGTATGCCCGTCGTGGGCTGAACAGGTGGTCGGCGCATCCGAGCACGTCCCAGCCTTCGTCTTCCCGTCGCCGGGCCCAGGCCGCGGGATCGACGTCGCAGTTCAACAGGGTGGCCACGTACTCCACAGGCGCCTCCTAGCCGCGATCGCCGAGCGACCGGGCGAGGTCGAACACGGACGGATCACCAGTGACCCACGTGACGTCGAGCTGGCAGCGCCGGATCCGCCAGCCCTCGGCGGTGCGGGTCAGCTGGTTGGTGTAGTGACCACCGAGCGTGCACCAGCGCGGCTGGTCGCCGTTGGGTTGACCCAACTCGATCAGGCGCGCCGAGCTGAACCAGTGCTGGGCGTGCATGTAGCTGATGCACGTCGCTTCGTCGACTGCGTCGAACGTGACGACGTGGTTGGTCGAGAGGTGCTGCGTGGCATCGAAGTTGCCGTTCGTGCCGCGCACCTTTGCCACCCAGTCGTCGGCCGCCATCACTGCGGCAGGCTGACCGTTCCAGGAGGAGAAGTCGAACTCACACGGGTCGGTGAAGCACGATCGGTACAGCAGCCAGTCCCGACGGTCCACGCCCGTCGCGTACTGCACGACGAGGTCGACGATCGCCTGCCGATCGGCCCAGCTCTCGGTCGCCGCCACCGTCACCGACACTACTTAGTGAACACGACCTCCACTAAGTGCCCGCTCCCGCTCGTAATGTTGACGCCACGGACACCGCAGCGTTGCAGGCCGACGTTCGTCGCTGGCTGGAGGAGAACTGGCGCGCCGATCGACCCCGGCGCGAATGGTTGGAGCTCGTCGTCGACGCCGGCTACGCGGTGCCCACGTGGCCGCAGACCCGCTTCGGACTGGGCGTGAGCCCGGCCCACGGACGAGTCATCGTCGAGGAGTTCCGCCGCGTCGGCGCACCCGGCGCCGCGCAGGACATCCACAACCTCTGGGCCAACACCCTGCTGGCGTTCGGAACGGAAGCATTGCAGCGCCGCCTGATCCGGCCGCTGCTGCTCGACGACCTCAAGATGTGCCTGCTGTACTCCGAGCCAGGAGCAGGATCGGACCTCGCCGGCCTGCAGACTCGCGCCGAGCGCGACGGCGACGAGTTCGTCATCACCGGTCAGAAGGTGTGGACGTCCGGTGCGGCAACGGCCGACTACGGGATGCTGGTGGCCCGCACTGACTGGGACGTCCCGAAGCACCGCGGCATCTCGTTCTTCTTCCTCCCGATGCGCCAGGACGGCATCGAGATCCGCCCGATCAAGCAGATCACCGGCGAGTCGCACTTCAACGAAGTGTTCCTGGACAGTGCTCGCGCGCCGGCGGATCACCTCCTCGGCGAGCTCAATGGCGGCTGGCGTGTGCTCCAGACCGCGCTGGCCTACGAGCGCTCCGTGATGGGCGATGTCGCCCGTGGGCCGCGGCGGGTCAACGCGGGTCCCGACGGTCGCACGGACTCTGCGCCACCAGGCGCGTCGGGTGCGGAGGTCGACCTCGCCGCGCTCGCCAGATCGCTCGGGCGGGCCGACGATCACGCCGTCCGCGACGCGATCATGCGCGTCCACATCCTGCGCACGGTCAACCGCTGGAACGCGCAGCGGGCCAAGGCCCAGCTCCGTCAAGGCGAGTCGTCGCCGATCCTCTCGCTCGGCAAGCTCGCCATGTCACGCATCCTGCACGACGGCGCCCGCGTGCAGGCACAGATCGTCGGTGCCGAAGCGCTGCTCGTCGGGCCCGACCATCCGGAGGGCGACGCCGCCAACTTCCTCGCCCTCAACGCGTTCTTCACATCGATCGGTGGCGGCACGGACGAGATCCAGCGCAACATCATCGGCGAGCGCGTCCTCGGGCTGCCCAGGGAGCCGGAGGTCGATCGCGATGTGCCGTTCCGCGACGTCCGCAAGGCTGTCGTGCCGCGCTGACGCCGGCTCAGGACAAGTCGATCCGGCGCACCTTGCCGGTCGTCGTCCGTGGCAGCTCGTCGACGAACGCCACGGCGCTCGGCACCTTGTAGCGCGCCAGGTGCTCACGGACGTGGCGCTTGACGTCGGCCGCCGTGAGCTGCGCGCCGGGTCGGCGCACGACGATCGCCTTCAGACGTTGCCCGAACTCCTCGTCGGCGACGCCGATGACGGCGGCCTCGACGATGTCGGGGTGGCCGGCGAGGAGATCCTCGACCTCCGCCGGGAACACGTTCTCACCGCCCGAGACGATCATGTCGTCGTCGCGCCCGTCGATGAACAACCGGCCGTTGCGGTCGAAGTGGCCGATGTCCCCGCTCGACAGCAACCCGCCGATCTCCTGCTTGCCGCCACCACCGGTGTAGCCGTCGAAGCGGGCACCACTGCCGACGAAGACACGCCCGACGACGTCCGGTCCGACCTCCCTGCCGCCCTCATCGAGGATGCGCACGACGCTGCCTGGCGCCGTGCGGCCGGCCGTCGCCGGTGCTGCCTGCAGGTCGGCCGGTTGCGCGATGGTGGCCAGCGAGACCTCGGTGGAGCCGTAGATGTTGTAGAGGATCGGCCCGAACTGGCGCAGCGTCGCCGTCACCAGAGGCGCACCGAGCGCCGAGCCGCTCGACGCGACGTATCGCAGCGAGGAGGTGTCGTGGCGGGCGAGGACCTTGCGATCGAGGGCGAGGATGCGCTGCAGCATCACCGGCACGACGATCAGGCCGTCGGCACGGTGCTCGGCGACGGCGGCCAGCGTCGCCTCCGGGTCGAACCGATCGCGCAGCACGGCCGTGGACGACATCCCGAGGGCAACGCCCATGTTGGAGAGGCCCCAGGCGTGGAACAGCGGCGCCGCAATGACGACCGTGTCGCGGGCTCGGAGCGGGACGGTCTCGAGCAGTGGTGTGAGCGTGTCGATGCCGCGCACCGCGCCGCGTGACGCGCCCTTGGGACGACCGGTCGTCCCCGAGGTGAGGATGACCTGGCGCCCGACGTGGCGGGTCGGTCTGAGCGGCGCAAACGATCGCTGCTCGCCCAGTGCCGTCAGCTCGTTGGCCGGCACGGCGATGCGAGGTTTGGCGCCGGTCACGATGTCGGCGAACACGTCGTCATGGAGCACGGCATCGATGCCTTCGTGGGCGACGACGTCGGCAAGTTGCGGCCCCGCGAAGCCGGTGTTCAGGTAGACGACGTCGGCACCGAGCTTGGCGGCGGCGACCATGCTCAGCACGAAGCAACGCCCGTTGCGGGCCAGGATGCCGATCGTCGTGCCTGGCCCGATCGAGCGGTCGCGAAGGGCTCTCGCGATTCCGTCGGTGGCCCCCCACAAGTCGCCGTACGACAGCGGTCCGACGTCGTCGATCAGCGCTGGTGCACGCGGATAGCGGGCGGTGGCGGCGGCGATGCCGCCGGCCAGCGTCGGGCCGTACACGGCCATCGCGAGCATCGCTCTCGGCAGCCGGTCCGGTCGCTCCGGCCGCCAGGCCGCGCGGGCGAGGGCGGCGAGCGAGGCGAGCCGCTCAGCCATGACCGGCACCGTACCCACGTCGGTGCCGGTTGACAGCAACGCCGCGCAGCGACCAACGTGCGCCTTTCACCGCAAGCAACACGGAGGGCCCAAATGGCTGTCGACACGTTTGTCGTCTACGTCGGGGTGTACGCCAACCAGGATGACGCCGAGGCTGACTACGCCGCGATCAAGGAACTGCACACCGAAGCCGGATTGCTCGACGCGTACGACGCAGCGGTCATCGCCCGGCGCGACGACGGCAAGGTCAAGATCACCAAGAAGCACGAGACGCCGACGCGTGTCGGCGGTGTGCTCGGTGGTGGCATCGGCTTGGCGACCGGGGTCGTGATCGCACTCTTCCCATTCGCCGCGATCGGCGGCGGGCTGCTCGTCGGCACCACGGCGGGTGGCGCACTGCTGGGTTCCGTCGCCGGTCACGCCGCGGCAGGCATGAGCCGCCACGACCTCAAGGAGCTGGGCGAGGAGCTGGATGCCGGCCAGGCCGGCCTCATCGTCGTCGGCGTCGAGGATGTCGGGGCACGCATCGAGCAGGCCATGAAGAAGGCGGAGAAGCTCGAGAAGAAGGAGCTCAAGGCGGACAACGAGGCCATCGAGGCCGACGCCAAGACAGCCGAGAGCTGACCAGCTGCCCGGCGCCTACCGTCCGGAACTGGCGGAAGTCGGGCTGGCGCTTCTCGGTGAACGCCCGCTGCCCCTCCGCTGCCTCGTCAGTGCCGTAGTACAGGGCGACGGCGCTCAGCCCCATCGTCCCGACGGCGCGGATCGACTCGGTGTCCGTGTTGAAGGACTGCTTGGCCAACTTGATCGCCGTCGGGCTCATCGACACGATGCGTTGCGCCCACGCCCGCGCCGTGTCCATCAGTTCGGCGGCTGGCACGACCTTGTTGACGAGGCCCATCTCCCGGCACTCCTCGGCGCTGTACTGCTCGCAGAGGTACCAGATCTCCCGCGCCTTCTTCTCCCCGACGACGCGGGCGAGGTAGGCCGTCCCGAACCCTGGGTCGACGCTGCCCACCTTCGGACCGACCTGTCCGAACCGTGCCGTGTCGGCGGCGATCGTCAGGTCGCAGATGACGTGCAGGACGTGACCACCGCCGATGGCGTAGCCGTTGACGGCGGCGATCACGGGCTTGGGGATGTCGCGGATGATCGAGTGCACGTCCTCGATGTCGAGACCGATGTCGTGCTTGCTGTCGGCGCCGTCGTAGCCGGTCTCGGTGCGCACGGAAACGTCGCCGCCGGTGCAGAACGCGCGGTCTCCGGTGCCGGTGAGGATGACGGCGCCGATGGTGCGATCGGCCCACGCTGCTTCGAACGCCGAGAGCAGCTCTCGACACGTCTGCGCCCTGAACGCATTGAGCTTGTCGGGACGGTTGATCGTGATCGTGGCGACACCGTCGTCGGTCTCGTAGCGGATGTCCTCATACGGTTCGTTCATTCGAGCGCCCAGTTTGGCGCGCCAGATCGCGTCGTTCAGAGGGGATGGCACGGCCGGCGCTCCAGCGCCTTGGCCGGCCGCTCATTGCATCGTCAGTCCGCCGGACACCGACAGCGTCTGACCCGTGATGAAGGCGGCGTCGTCGGAGGCCAGGAACGCCACCGCGGCAGCGATCTCGGAAGGCTCGGCGGGCCGGCCGAACGGGATGGCCCGCGACAGTGCGGCGACCAGCTTGGGGTTGGTTTCCGCCATCCCTTGCAGCAGCGGCGTGTTGGTCGGGCCGGGGCACACCGTGTTCACGTTGATCCCGCGGGCGGCGACCTCGCGGGCGACGGTGCGGCTGAAGCCCATCATCCCGGCCTTGGCACCGGAGTACACCGCCTCGCCGGACGAGCCGACCCGCCCGGCATCTGACGCGATGCTGACGATCCGACCGGCGCCGCGCTCGACCATCGACTCGAGCACGGCCCGCGTGACGGCGATCGGGCCGCGGAGGTTGACGGCGAGGACGCGGTCCCACGTCTCCGGCTTGCTGTCCAGGAACGGTTCCATCAGGTCCCAGCCGGCGTTGTTGACGAGCACGTCGATCGGCCCGAGCCGCTGCTGCACCTCGTCGACCCCGCGGCGGATCGAGTCGTCGCTGCTGATGTCGAGCTCGACGCCGATCGCCGGCTCGCCGAGGTCCGCCGCCGTTGCTTCCGCGTCATGACGTGAGAGGTCGCTGACGGCGACTCGTGCACCCTCCTCAGCGAGGCGCTGGGCGATCGCCCGCCCGATGCCGCTCGCCGCACCGGTGACCAGCGCACACCTGCCCTCGAGACCTCTCACCGCGTCACCTCCAGCGACGTGTCAACGTAGACGCCCGCGCTTCTCCACTGGTCCTCCATCGGTCCTCCAAGCGCTCGCCGTGGCGATCGTTGATCCTGGTCCGATGACCACGATGGCTGAAGAAACGCTGTACGACCGCCTCGGCGGTGCGCCTGCCGTCGACTCCGCCGTCGACGGCTTCTATGCCCGCGTGGTGGCCGACGAAGAGCTCGCTCCCTATTTCGCCCGGATCGACCTGGCGCAGCTCAAGGCGCACCAACGGGCGTTCCTCACGATGGCGCTCGGCGGCCCAGTTCGCTACGGCGGGCGGGCCATGGACAAGGCCCACGACGGCCTGCACATCACCGCGGACGCCTTCGGGCGGGTGGTCGCGCACCTCGCCGACACACTGCGGGCGCTGCACGTCGACCCAGCGATGATCGACGTCGTCCTCGGCGCGCTCGCGCCGCTCGAGCCGCAGATCGTCACCTCGACCCGGCGGCACTAGCGTCGAACTGCTGCCACGTTCGGTCGGGGCAGCGAAGGAGGTGCCCGTGCCGACGTACATCATGCTGACCACGCTGACGGCGGAGGGTGCGCACACCGTGCACGCCAACCCGGATCGGCTCAGTGCCGTCAATGAAGAGGTGTCCAAGCTTGGTTGCAAGGTCGTCGCGCAGTACGCCGTACTTGGCAACTACGACTTCGTGACCGTCATCGAGGCGCCGGACAACGAGACGATCGCCCACCTCAGTGTCGATCTGGGATCACGAGGAACGGCCAAGATGCAGACCCTGCCGGCCATCCCGATCGACACGCTGATGCAGCAAGCTGAAGGGGCCGGACCAGCTCGGCCGCTAGCGCACCCTGCTTCCGCCGGCTATCACCCGGCGGGATGATGCCGTCGGGCGTGTACACGGACGTCGGGTTCCAGAGCAGGAACCCGACCGACCCGCTGGCGCGCGCCGCGTCGATCTGGGCCTGGACCTGGGGCGCCCCGTAGCCGCTGAAGTCCTGCAACCACGGGACCATGGCGGCGCCGGAGCCGGCCAGGATCCGCTGGAAGTCGGCCAGCGACGCCGACACGATCTCGTAAGGCATGTTCGGCGGGTCCGGCACGCCGTACTCGCCAGCGGTCCACAGCGCGGGATAGACCATCGGCGACACATAGTCCACGAGCGGCCCGAGCAGCGCCATGTCCTGCGCCGTTGGCTCCGGCCGCGACGCCGAGATCCCGAAGACCGACACGCCGAGCATCGTGTCTCCGAGTGCCGCCTTCGTGTCGGCGACGAACCGGGCAACCGACACGTCAGCCGGTCCGACGAGGCCCGGGAACTGCATGGTGGCGATGTCGCCCTCGGGACGGCGCACGTAGTCGTACAGGATCTCGTCGAACCCCAGGCTGACGGCTTCGGTGGCCAGGTCGATCTGGTATTGGCGCACCTCTGGATTGGCGAAGTTCGTGAACGCCGCCGAGCCGTACGTGTTCACCAACGGCGCGCCCGCTGGGTCGAGCACGATCATCTCGTTGCGCCCGTTCTCCATCGCCCACCGCGCCAACGTCGGATCGAAGAAGTTGACGAGTCGCCCGATGACCCGCACCCCGAGCCCGTGCAGCTCGTCGATCGCCGCTCGGGGGTCGTAGAAGTTCTGCGCGGCTCCGCTCATTTCCGCGAGCGGCACGTCGCTGGCGTACCCGACGAGCCCGGCCTCGTCCTTGATGTCGAGCTGCACGGCATTGATCCGGCCCTGAGCGATGAAGTCGAGGACCTGCTGATGGATGGCCGGATTGGCCCAGTCCGACGCTCTGACGTGGATTGCCGTCGTCGCCGGATGGTCGGCCGGCGCCGGCGTCGGAGTGACACTGACGAGCGTCTCGGAGGAGACGCCTGAGGCGTCCGTCGCGACGAGGCGCACCTCCGTCCACTCCGGCAGCAGGTAGAGGGCGAACCCACCACCCTCGTCGAGCTGCACGCCTTGCCCGTTGGCGGTCAGCGACACCGCGCCATCGGTCAGCCCGCGCAGCGTGCTGACGTACCCGGGCACGGTTGGAACGATCTCGGCCGGCGCCCGCACCGTCGGGCCGGCGAAGGCCGAGATGTCCCCCAGCGAACCGGTCAGCTCGGTCGGTTGGTTCATCGTTCGGTAGAGGACCACCCCACCGCCCGCCAAGATCAGGAGGGACAGACCGGCCAGCACCCACGATGTCCCCGTGAAGCGGCTGCGTCGAAACCGCGAGCGGCGCGGGTAGGACGGGAGTTTGTGCACCGGCACTTTCACGATCGGCGGAGGCACGTTGCTGCGCCGCCGCATGATCCCCGTCATCCGCGGAAGGCTACGGCGTGGGCGGCGGAGGCGGCCGATCCACGCGAGCTACCAGGGCTTTCGGGGCGAGCACGCAGTAGCTCTCGGTGAGCAGCTCGGTCACCTCGTCCCACCCGATTCCGCCATCGAGGAGCAGCCCGACGACCGTCGGCCGCCATGGTGGTTTGAAGAACGGGTGGCCCGTCGCGCTGAGCGCCTCGAGCTCGGCTCCCGACGACTCGAACGTCAGCACGCAGGCCGGGCCGTCGATGCCGGTCGCCCGCGCGTATGCCGGGGGCCAGCCACGGTCGAGGACGAGGACGTGGGCGAACGTGCGTTGGCGAACCCGCCATCGCGTGCCCACCCACGCCTGCTCCTCGTAGGCCTCCGGCAGACCGAGGCACACCGATCGCAGCTGGCCGACGACGTCGGCCGGGACCTCGCTCCGTTCGGTCACCGAGTCAGCCTGCCGGACGAGCCGCGGATCCCAGGTAGGCGACGGCGACGGCGGGGTCGTCGCGGACCTCGTCCGGGGTGCCTTCGGCGAGTGGGCGTCCCTCCGCCAGCACCACCACGCGGTCGCTGATGCGGGTGATGAACGCCAGGTCGTGATCGATCACCAGCACGCCGGCACCGACGAGCTCGGCGGTCTGGCGGATCCGCTCGACCATGGCGAGGCTCTCGGCATCACTCATGCCCGACGTCGGCTCGTCGAGCAAGAGGTAGCTCGGAGCAAGCGCAACGGCGCGGGCGAGCTCGAGCCGGCGTTGGTTGCCGTAGTCGAGCGTCGAGGCCGGACGCTCGGCGACAGTTGCGAGTCCGAGGCCGGTGAGCAGCATCTCGGGATCGAGGGCCGGCGCTTCGGGCCTGTACCGGCGAGCGCTGAGCGCGGCGAGCTCGACGTTCTCGCGGGCGCTCAGTGAAGGGAACAGCCGGAGGTTCTGGAACGTTCGGGCCAGGCCCGCTCGGGCGATGCGGTGCGGCGGCGCGTGGCTGAGGTCCAGCGCTCCGAGCCGAACGGTGCCCTCGTCCTCCTCGACCAACCCGGTGATCACATTGAACAACGTGGTCTTGCCGGCGCCGTTGGGCCCGATCAGACCGACGATCTCGCCGGGAGCGACGCGAATGCCAGCCTCGTCGAGGGCCACGAAGCCGCCGAAGCGCACGATCACGCCTTCCGCCACCAGCGCCCCACGGGCCGCCGGCTCGGCTGCCGGCGGGGAGGGTGCAACAGCGGGAGCCGGCCGTCGCCAGCGCTGGCGCAGCCATCCAGCCGACGTCGGCATCGCCGAGCAGACCGCTCGGCCGCACGAGCATGACGATGAGCAGCAGCAGGCTGATCAGCAGCTCCGGCAACCGCGGGATCTCCAAGTGGTCACCGAGCTGGCGGGCGGCCTCGTTGCCGGCGGTGACGACCATCGTCCCGACGAACGCACCGGTGACGGTGCGCATGCCGCCGACGACGAGCATGGCGAGCACGAGCACGGTGACGTCGAGCGTGTACTGCCGCGGGTTCGTGCTGCCGATGACCTGTACCCGCAACGCTCCAGCCAGGGCGACGATGGCGATGCTCAGCGTCCACGCGGTCCACCGCGGCCAGAAGCGATCGATGCCGATCGCCGGCGCGGCGATCTCGTCCTCGCGGGTCGCGACGGCGAAGCGACCGATCCGCGTCTCGCGGAACGCCGTCACGACGAACAGCGCGGCGAAGGCAGCCACCCACAGCCACGTGTTCGTCTCGATGCGCGGCACGCCGGACAGGCCGCCGGCACCACGCGTCATCTCCTGCCAGTTCTTCACGGCCTGGTCGACGACGAACAGGACCGCCAACGTGATCATCGTCGCGGCCAGTCCGCCGGCCCGGGCGACCGCCACGCCGACGGCCGCACCGATGGCGACGGCGATGACGACGCCGACGAGCGTGGCGCCGACGGGACCGAGCTCGACGTCGCCGAGGCCGAACGGCAGATCGGGAAGCGCGCTCGACTTCGCCGCCACGGGGATGGCCACGATCGCCGCGCCGTAGGCGGCGATCTGGGTGAAGGCCAGGTGTCCGAACGACAGGATCCCCGTCGACCCGATGAACGCCTGCAACCCCAGGACCAGCAGGAGGTTGATCAACAGCTCCTGGACGAGCAGCTCCCGAGCCGCACCGCCCGACGCCGTGTAGATGACCGCCCCCACGAGGAGCACGACGAACAGCGCACTGCTCGACAAGAGGCTGCGCAGGGCCGCCGTCACACCCGCTCCGCGGTCCGCACGGTGAACAGGCCCTGCGGCCGCACGACGAACAGGACGGCGATCAGCACGAAGACGACAGCGTCGGTCAGCCGCTCCCACACGCCCTCCGGCAGGTAGCTGCGCAGCACGACTTCGGCGAGGCCCAGGGCCAGCCCGCCGACGACGGCGCCGGCAAAGCTCCCGAGCCCGCCGATGATGGCGGCGACGACGGCCTTCACGAGGTAGTCGGAGCCGAGCGTCGGCTCGGCGCTCGGGCTGCGCATCAGGATCAGCACGGCGGCCACCCCGGCGAGCAGCCCGGAGAACGCGAAGGCGCCGGAGATCACCCGGTTGGCCCGCACACCCATCAGCCGGGCGGCGTCGAAGTCGGCGCTGGCGGCGCGCACCGAGATGCCGAAGAGCGTGCGCCGGAACACGAACGCCGTGGCGACCAGGACGACGGCGGTGACGGCGATCGTCACGAGGTCCATCACCTCGAGCCGAACTCCACCGACCTCGACGGTGTTGAAGACCCAGTCCGGTCCGTCGAAGGCCTTCTTGTTGGGCGACACGAACACCGCCCACGCGGCGTGTGCTGCCTGCTCGAGGGCGAACGAGGCGAGCAGCATCGTGAACGGGCTGGCGTTGCGGATCCAGCGGAAGACCACGCGTTCGGTGGTCACCGACGCGAGGACGGCGGCGAGCACGATGGCGGGAGCCAGTAGCCACCATCCGGCACCCCGCGTCGACAGGAAGTAGGCCACGTACGCACCGACGGTGATCAGCTCGGCGTGAGCGAAGTTGACGAGGTGCATCACGCCGAAGATCAGCGAGATGCCGAGCGCCAGCAGGGCGTACGTGCTGCCTCGACCGATGCCGTCGACGAGTGACTGCAGCAGCTCGGTCATGGCGTTCCGCCGATGAAGTGACCGAACAGGTCCTCGTGCGCCGCCAGTTCCGGACCCGCGCCCTCGACGGCGATCCGCCCGGTGCGCAGCACGTAGCCGCGATCGGCGATCTCGAGCGCCCGCCGAGCGTTCTGCTCGACGACGAACACGGTGCAGCCGCCCGCCCGCAGCTCGACCAAGAGGTCGAACACGACGTCGACCATGATCGGCGCCAGCCCGAGCGTCGGCTCGTCGAGCAGCATGATCTTCGGTTTGGACATCAGCGCCCGGCCCACGGCGAGCTGCTGCGCTTCGCCTCCGGACAGGTAGCCGGCGGGCATCGACCACCGGTTGCCGAGCGCCGGGAAGCGCTGGCGGACCTCGTCGATCCGGCGACGGCGGTCACCGGCGCTCGCTGTAATGCCCGCCAGCTGCAGGTTCTCGGCCACGGTGAGGTCGCCGAAGATCCGCCGTCGCTCCGGCACGAGGACGAGGCCGGCGCGCACGAGCCGTGCCGGCTCGGCACCGGTGACGTCGACGCCGTCCAACCGGACGCGCCCGCTGGCGGGTCGGACGAGCCCGGCGACCGAGTTCAACAGCGTCGTCTTGCCGGCGCCATTCGGTCCGACCAGGGCCACGAGCTCGCCCGCGCCGACGGTGACGGACGCGGCGTGGAGGGCGACGACGGCGCCGTACCGTGCCGTCAGGCCCTCGACGACGAGCATGTGTCAGGGCACGAAGCTCGGCTGGAACGCCTCCGTGAACGCCGGCTCGCCGTCGGTGACCGTGAGGATGACGACGTCCTTCTGCGGGACGCCGTTCGTGCCGGCGTACGTCACCGTGCCGGTCGTCACTTCCAGGTCGCTGAGGTTGGAGATCGTCTCGATCAGCGTCGGGCCGTCGACGGAGCAGGCCTGCTCGGCCGCCGCGGCGAAGACCTTCACGACATCGGACGCCAGGGCTCCGAAGCTGACCGTCTCGATGTCGGAGCCGGCAGCCTCGGCGGCGTCCAGGAACTCCTGCACGCCGTTGTCCTCGCGAGGGAACGTGTGGGCGGTGAAGGAGACGTCGTTGGCGACGTCGCCGGCGCTCCACACGACCGTGGCGTCGAAGCTGTCCGCGCCGATGACCTGGATGTCGCCCAGGCCGGCGGCCTCGAGCTGCTCGAGCAGCACCCCGGCTCCGGGCATGATCATCGCCGTGTAGAGCACGTCGGGCGCCGGATCGAGCTGCGCCAGCTCGTTGACCTGCGACGAGAAGTCCTCGTCGGCGATGCCGAACGTGAAGTCGCGTACGACCTCACCGCCGGCTTCGGCGAAGGCCGCGGTGAACGCCGAGGTGGTGTTCGTGAAGTAGGCGTCGTCGGGCGAGGAGAACGTCACCGCCGTGGCGGCGCCACCGTTGGCGGCGAACTCGGCAGCGGCCGCCGCCTGCACCGGGTCACTGAAGCTCATCAGGAACGCGCCGCGGGCCGGGTCCGCCATGGCGAGGTCGGTCGACGCGTTGGAGATGATTGGCACCTGGCCGTCGACGGCCTCGATGAGCGGCACGCCGTTGTAGGTGAATGGCGGGGCGATGATGGCGTGAACGCCCTCGTCGAGCAGTTCCTGAGCCACGCGTTGGGCAGCGGAGGGATCCTCCGGCAGCTCCTTGATCACGTACTCGACCGGCTGCCCGCCGACGCCGCCGGCTTCGTTCAGCAGGTCGACCTGGACGCCAGCGGCTTCGGAACCGGGCACGTCGGCGAACCCGCCGAAGTCGCTGAAGTCCGCGGCGTACCCGATCTTCAACGGCGTGTCGAGGGCGCAGTCACCGCCGGCGGCCGTGCCGCTGGCGGTTCCAGCGGTTGTGGTCTCGCTCGCCGCTCCGGTCGTCGCCGGTGCGCTCGTCGCTGCGGCTGCGGAGGTGCCAGGCGCGTCGGTGCCGCCTGACTCGCCGTCGTCGTCATCCCCGCCACATGCCGCCACCGCCAGTGCGGCGGCGATCGCCAGTCCGAACCCTTTGCCCACTCGCATGCTTCCTCCCCGCTGAGCTGGGGGAGAAAGCTAGTGCTCAGGCGGCAACCAGGACCTCTCCGGGCTCGGGGCTGAAGACTGCGACGTCCTGCAGGGTGGAGATGCCGGCCCACGCTGGGCGGTCGCCGTCGACGAGGTCCAGGAGGACGATGTCGTCGTCGGTCATCAGCATCACGACGGCGGTGTGGCGCTGGTCACGCAGCGTGAACTCGATGACGTCGCCTTCCGTCATGTTCGGCCGCTCGATCTTCTTCATGATGCCCCTCGGTTCGGTCGCTGCACGTTCGATCGTGGACGATCGTGCGCCCCCGCGCTTGAAGGTTGCATGGAGTTTCCTGAAGAACAGCTGTGATCAGCTCCCCGGAATGGGCAAGCGCTCGACCAGCCAGGTGATGGGGGCGCGTTCGGCGGCGAAACGCAGGATCGAGGCCACGAACCCGGGCAGGGTGCCTCGCTCCTCTGCATCGTCGATCGCCCGTTCGGCTCCCACCCGAAGCGCTTCCTCGGCGGTCGCGTCGTCCCAGGTCACGTCGTCGTAGCCGCTGTCCGGGTCGATCGACAGCACCAATCGCTCCCGGCTCGTGCCGAGCTCGCACGCCGCGCCGTTGAGCGCCGACAGGGCGATCCGTTGCACGACGCCGTCGAGGCCACCACCCTCGTAGGGATCGGGGCCGGCCGTGCATGGATCGGCGGCTTCATACGTGCCGGCGTCGGCTGCGCCGGTCGCGAACTCGACGCCGATGAGCGCGATGGCGGCCGCGCCGAGCACGCCGACGGCGACCGTGGCTGTCTTTGCGCCGGCCGGCCGGCGCTTCGGCATGGGGTGCTGACCTGGCGACGAGCAGCGCCGGAATGGCGGCGAGGGCAGCGAGCGCGGCGGCGACGCCGAAGGCGGGTCGGAACGAGCGGGTCACCGCCTCGGTCACGGTGTCCATCAACCCGTCCTTGGCCCGTCCGAGGTCGTTGTCGGGCTCGGCGCCCCGCTCGTCGAACA
Organism: uncultured Acidimicrobiia bacterium; assembly: GCA_963774635.1. Taxonomy (GTDB): domain Bacteria; phylum Actinomycetota; class Acidimicrobiia; order Acidimicrobiales; family Ilumatobacteraceae; genus JALZMG01. The sequence goes on along the minus strand of CAVZFS010000037.1, from coordinate 78,282 downwards.
CCGCTCCGAGGTCGGGGACCTGGCCCTTCGGGGCGTCCTCGATGGCCGTTCGCAGGTCCCAGGTGACGGGCAGCTTCTCATCGAGCGGGAGCTCGACCTCCAGCATCTGGCGCGTCGCCCCGAGGGTCGCCCGTTCGATGGCGGCGTCCAGGCTCGACGCCAGAACGGGGGCGATGACGACGAGACCGAGCACGAGCCCTGCGTGGCGGGCACCGATCGAGGCTCCGGCGGCCTGCACCGCCGGAGCGTTGGCAGGGACGGCGGCCGGCTCGAGGACGGCGCTGACGAGGTCGAATCCGGCGCCGCACAACGCCAGCGCAAGGGCGGCGAGGAGCGGTCGGGCTCCGGGCAGGAATCCCAGCCCGAGGAGGCCCGCAGCGAGGAGCAGGGGTCCCGCGATGGCCGCGACCGTGGCGGGGGTCGCCGTGACGCCCCTGGCGACCACGATGCCCACCGGGAGCGCCGTGACGAGCAGAGCGCCCTGGATCGGGTCGTAACGCCACACCTCGATGGCCAGCAGGACGCCGAGGAACAAGGCAGCGACGAGAGCGGCGAACACGAGTCCGAACCCGACGTTGGCAAGGACCTGCTGCCGGCGGCCGACGCCGGGTTCGCCGTGGAGACGCCCCTCGGTGCGTACCGCACGGGCGGCCGGGTCGAGCGCAACGAGGAGAGCGGCCGCCACGACCGGAGCCTGGACGTAGAAGATCGCCCGCCAGTCGAGGAGCTGCGTGAGCACGCCGCCGAGGGCCGGTCCGACGACGGCGCCGACGGTGGCGGCCAACACCCACCACTTGCGGGCTCGGTCCTCGCTGGAGACCACGGCGGCGAGGACCGGCAGCGAGCCGGCGAGCAGCAGCGTCGCGCCCACACCCTGGGCGCCTCTGGCCACGAGCAGCATCGACAGCGTCGTCGAAGCGCCGGCGACGACGGATGCGACGGCGAAGATCGCCGTGCCGGTCACGACCAGCCCGAGCGGCGAGAGGCGGCGGTGGAGGAGCGTCACCGGCACGGCGACGATCGCGACGACGAGGGCGTAGATCGTCAGGACCCAGGAGACGCCGACGATGGTCGTGTCGAACTCGGCATACAGGTCGGGCAGGGCGAGCGCGACGACCGACGCATCAGCGAACGCCAGGGCGACAGCCGTGACGAGCAGCACGGCCGAAGACCGCCTTCTGTCCGTAGAGATGGATCGGATCCGGCTGATTGTTACGGACAGAACATGTATTTCGCGGGCGGAAGCGGGATCTGGCTCGAACAACACCACGAGAGGGAGTCCTTGATGACCGTGATCTCGACGGCGCCGTCCGCGAACGGCTTCCAGCGCGATCGACTGGACCGGGTCTACGACCTGCTCGCCCAGATCGATCCCGACGACCTGCGCCAGGCGCTCCTGGCGATCACCGAGGGAGCACCGCTGCAGCGGTCCACCCACGACGTCGAGGACCCGGGGCCCGAGCTGCCAGTCGGCGAGGGCGGGGCGATCGAGCTCGACGACCTCTCGCTCGCCGAGCGCGTCGTCGGCATCAACAACCAGCTGCCGGTCCACTTCCTCGAGGAGGGCGTGGTCGTCCAGAAGGCCGTCGCCCGGGTCAAGCTGAAGGTCGCCAACAGCGGGCTTCCCGCCGGATCGGGTTGGGGGACCGGCTCGCTGGTCTCGCCGTCGCTGCTGCTCACGAACAACCACGTCATCCCCGACCGGGCGTTCGCCAACAAGGTCGCCGCCGAGTTCAACTACCAGTTCGACTTCGGCGGCGCCGACTTGCCGTCCGACACGTTCGATCTCGACCCGACCTCGTTCTTCCGCACCAACGCCTCACTCGACTACACGGTGGTGCGCGTCAGGTCGAAGCAGGTGCCGCTCCTGCGCACGCCCGGCTCCACGTGGGGTCACCTGCGCCTGCCGGCCAGCACGCTGTCGTACGCCAACGGCCAGTTCCTGAACGTGATCGGCCACCCGAGCGGGCGCCGCAAGGAGGTCGCGCTGCAGGAGAACACGATCACCGGCGTGTTCACCACCGTGATCCGCTACACGACCGATACCGAGCCCGGGTCGTCGGGCTCGCCGGTGTTCACCAACGGCTGGGACCTCGTGGCGCTGCACCACGCCGGTGGAGATCAGGCGCCGAGCGGGGCGTGGCTCAACAACGAGGGCATGCGCATCGATCGCATCGTCGCCGACCTGCGGGCGACCGCGCCGGCTGCGATCCGGACAGAGCTCGGGATCTAACGCCAGATCACGCCGCGGCAGCGGCGGTGAGCACGATGGGGCGGCCGGCGGTGACCACGACGGTGTGCTCGAACTGTGCAGACAGATGGCCGGGAGTGCACAGCGTCCAGCCGTCGGATGCTTCGCGGGCGATGGTCGCACCGGTCGAGAGGAACGGCTCGATCGCCAGCACGAGCCCTTCCCACAGGCGGGTCCGGTCGTGCGGGTCCTCGAAGCCCGGCACACTCGGTGGCTCCCACAGCCCGCCGCCCGTGCCGTGGCCGTTGAGGTTCGTGATCACCGAGAAGCCGGAACGCTTGGCCCGGCGCTGCACGGCTCGCCCGATGTGGCGCAGCGGTGCACCTGCACGCGCCGCGGCGAGGGCGTCACGGTTGGCCAGCCGGGTCGCCTCGAGCAACCGCTGCGCCGTGCCGGAGACGGTGCCGACGGCGGCGCTGGCGCCCGTGTCCGCCCAATAGCCGTCGAGCTCGGCTGAGACGTCGACGTTGATGAGGTCACCATCCGCCAGCCGGCGCAACGGAGACGGGATGCCGTGGGCCGCCTCGTCGTTGATGCTGACGCACGTCGCCGCCGGGAAGCCCACCGTCGGCGGTGCCGGGCGGGCGCCGTGGCGGTCGAGGATGTTCCGGCCGACCTCGTCGAGCTCGGCTGTGGACACCCCCGGCGCAACTGCGGCGAGCATGGCGTCCCGGGCTTCGGCGACGACGGCGCCGGCGCGCTGCAGTCCGGCCAGGTCGTCCTCGTGGTCGACGGTCACCCGCCGGAGGGTACTGGACCGCGTCGTTCCGAGGTGAGCTGCCGGTTCGGCACGGCGGGCGCTCCAGCGCCTTCGCCGGCCGCATCAGATCGGGTACTGGACCGTCGTTCGAGGTGAGCTGCCGGTTCGGCACGGCGGGCGCTCCAGCGCCTTCGCCGGCCGCATCATCGCGCCGGCGTTGCCCGGAGGATGCAGAACTCGTTGCCCTCCGGATCAGCGAGCACGACCCACGTCTCGTCGCCCTGGCCGATGTCGACGCGCCGAGCACCCAGCTTTTCGAAGCGGGCCACCTCCGCCGCCTGATCGTCCGGGCGCAGGTCGAGGTGCAGACGATTCTTCACGACCTTGTCGTCGGGCACCGTGACGAACAGGATCTCGCCGAGCCCGGCGTCCGTGCCGTCCGGCGGTGAGACGGCGACCTCGTCCTCCTCCTGCTCGGTGATCCGCCAGCCGAGCGCCTCGGACCACCATCGGGCCAGCGCAGCCGGGTCGTGGGCGTCGACGGAGAGGCACTCGATGCGGATGGTCACGGCTCAATGGTTCCACGCGCCGCCTTTCTGCTAACCAGGACCGAATGGGATTCCGGCTCGCCAACGTCGATGGTCGCGCCGTGCTGATCGACGGTGAGAGCGTCCACGATGTCGCCGCGCTCACCGACGGGGAGCTCGGCCCCGATCCGCTCGACGTCGTCACGCACCACGCCCGCCTGCACGATCTCACCGCCGGTCTCGCCAAGGTCCGGCCGACGGCACAGATCGCGGAAGTGAACCTCGGGCCGCCCGTTCCCAACTCCCGCAGCGTCTTCGGGATCGGGATCAACTACCGGGGGCACGCAGCCGAGACCGGCGCCGCCCTGCCGGAGGCCCCGCTCGTGTTCGCCAAGTTCCCGAACTGCATCGTCGGGCCGACCGCCGACATCGCGATCGCGTCGGACACCACGGACTACGAGGCCGAGCTCGTGGTCGTGATCGGCACGACGGCGCGAGACGTGTCGAGGAGCGACGCGTGGAACGTCGTCGCCGGCCTGACGGCCGGCCAGGACGTGTCGAACCGCCGCCTGCAGAACGCCGGCGAGCGCCCCCAGTTCTCGCTCGCCAAGTCGCACGACACGTACGGACCGACGGGACCCTGGGTCGTCTCGCCCGACCTCCTGCCCGACCGCGACGCGCTCGCAATCCGCTGCGAGGTGAACGGCGACGTGCGCCAGGACGACACGACGGCCAACCTCATCTTCTCCGTTGCGGACCTCGTCGCCTATCTCTCGGCGAACCTCACGCTGCAGCCGGGCGACTTGATCTTCACGGGGACACCGTCGGGCGTCGGCTTCCCCACCGGCAACTTCCTGAAGCCGGGCGACGTCGTGCGCACTTCCATCGAGGGCATCGGCGAGCTCGTCAACCACTGCTCGTAGCATGACGGCGCTCACGGGCGGGTAGGGCAAGAACATGCCCGACCCCACTCGAGATGCTCCGAAGCCGTTGTCCGAACTTCTGGAGAGACCGTTCTTCGTGATGCTGATGACGATGATCGGTGATGAGCACAGCTCGCGCCCCTTGACGTGCGTCGAGCTCGATGGCGATCGGCTCAGCTTCCTGATCGACCAGACGACCGACTGGGCGCGTGCCGTCGCTGAAGGGCGGGCCGTCGTTCACGCCACGGTCGCTGACGAGCGGCACAACACGTGGCTGGCCCTGAACGGCAACGCTTCGATCTCCCGCGACCGGGCGGAGATCGATCGGCTGTGGAACCCGGGCGCCAGCGCGTACTTCCAGGACCAGAACGACCCCTCGCTCGCCGTGCTGCGCCTCGACGTCTCGGACGGCGAGTACTGGGACGGCCCGAGCGGCCGCATCGGCATGGCGCTGCACATGCTCAAGGCCAAGCTGAGCGACCATCCCGAAGAGGTCGGCGAGCAGGGCAGCGTCCAGACCAGCCGCTGAGCTCCGTTCTGTCCGTAGAAATCGATCGTTGTGATGCGGTTCCTACGGACAGAACGGGGTCTTCAGGACATCGCGACGAGCGCCGCGCTGACGATCTGCTCGGGTAGGAGGTCGAACTCGCCGTAGACCTCGGGGATGCTGCCGGACTGGCCGAACCCGTCGATGCCGACGGGAACGGCGCGCACTCCGAACACCGAGCCGAGCCATGCGAGGTGGTGGCTGGCTGCGTCGTGCACGGTGACGATGGGAAGCGCGCGCTCGTGCGGGTGCAGCAACGACGCGAGGTGATGATCGTCGGCTGCTGATCGCGCCGTCCGCGCCGCGGCTCGCAGCCCCTCGCGCCAGCCGCGATACAGCTGGTCCGGGCTCGTCAGATCGAGCACGAGCGCTGGCGCACCCTCGTCGTCGAGTGCCTCGGCGGCGGCCAGCACCTCGGGCACCACTGGCCCGCACGTCGCCAGCACGACGGCGGCCGGCTGTCCTTCTGGCTCGCGCAGGCGGTAGCCGCCGGCGAGCACGTCGTCGCGCATGCGCTCGCCGCCCAGCCGTTCACGCGCCGACGCGAACGGCGCCTGGTCGACCGGCCGGGTGGACAGGCGCAGATAGGTGGAGCCGCCGGACGGACCTGCCATCGCGGCGAGCGCGGCGCACAGCCACCAGTCGAGCGCCTGGGCGTACGCCGGCTCGACGTAGGTCATGTTCGGCAGCTCGAGCCCGATCGACGGCGTGATCGTGGACTGGTGCGCGCCACCCTCGGGCGCCAGGGTGATCCCGGCCGGCGTGCCGACGACGATGAAGCGGGCACCGGAGTACAGGCCGTAGATCAACGCATCCAGGCCACGACACACGAACGGGTCGTACACCGTGCCGATGGGCAGCAGGTGGTGCTCGTGCAGATCGTGGCCGAGCCCGAGCGCGTGCAGCAGCAAGAACAGGTTCATCTCGCTGATGCCCAGCTCGACGTGCCGGCCCTCAGGTGACTGCTGCCACCGCAGCAGCCGTTCCTCCCCGAGGAAATCTGTGCGCTCGACGGGCGTGAACACGCCGACCTTGTTGATCCAGCCGCCGAGGTTCGTCGACACGCTGACGTCCGGCGAACACGTGACGATGCGTTCGCCGACTCCGGCGACATCGGCCAGGCGGGTGAGGATCCGCCCGAACGTCTCCTGCGTCGACACGCGCCCGGACGTCGGGATGCCGGTGTTGTCGGGCACCGGGAGCTGCGGCCGAGGCGGCACAGGGACGTTGTTCAGCTCGCCACCGGTCGCCGCGCACGCTCTGCCTTCCGGCGTCGAAGGATCGAAACGATCCCACTCGTCGTCCACCGTCAGCCCCATCGACGTCCGCAGCTCGTCGATCTGCTGCGCCGACAGCAGCATCGAGTGGTTGAGCGGGTCGCCGGCGATCGGCAGCCCCCAGCCCTTCACGGTGTAGGCGAACACCACGCTCGGCCGATCGGCGACGGCGTCACAGGCGCGGTAGCTGTCGAGCAGGAGATCGAGATCGTGGCCGCCGAGGTTCTGCACGAGGGGCGCCACCTCCTCGTCCGTGTACTCGTCGAGCACCCGCTTGACGGCGGCGTCGGCGCCGGCCAGGAAGCGCGCCCGCAGCTCGGCGCCCTGGTGGGCGAACAGCGACTGGTACTCCTCGTTCGACATCTCGTCGATGTGCGCCCGCAGCGCCTCGCCCTCGGGCCGGGCGAAGGCCTCCTGCAGGCGGCGGCCGTACTTGGCTTCGACGACGTGCCAGCCGGCACCGTTGAAGGACTCCATCAGCTTCTTGATCTTCTGGTCCGGCACGACCCGGTCGAGGCTCTGGCGGTTCGTGTCGATGACCCACATGACGTTGCCGAGGCCCTGCAGCGCCGGCTCGGTGACCGCCTCGAAGACGTTGCCCTCGTCGAGCTCGGCGTCACCGCCGAGGGCGATGAACCGGGCCGGCCGACGCGAGCTGCCGGCATCGTGAGCTTCGACGTACCGGCGCACCGAGGCGGCGAACAGCGGGGCGACGACGCCGAGACCGACCGATCCCGTCGAGAAGTCGAACACGTCCGGGTCCTTCGTCCGGCTCGGGTACGACTGCAGCCCGCCGAGCGCGCGCAGCCTCGTCAGGTACGCGCGGTCGAGCTCGCCGGTGAGGTACTTGATGGCGTGGTACACGGGCGAGGCGTGCGGCTTGACGGCCACCCTGTCGTCACCTGTCAGGTGTCCGAACCAGAGCGCGGTCATGATCCCGACCATCGACGCCGACGACGCTTGATGGCCGCCGACTTTGATCTCGCCCTGCGGCCGCTCGCGGTTGGCGTGGTCGACGATCCGCACGGCCAACCACAGGACGCGCCGCTGGATCGAGTCGAGGACGCGGGTGTCGGTCCTCAACCCGGTTCGCGCTCGTGGCCTGGTTTCACGCGGAGGCCACGGTAGGCCTTGTCGGCCGAGATGCGGCCTGCCACCACCCGATAAATCTCCTCGGCCACCGGCATCAAGACGTTGTGGCGCTTGGCCAGCTCGCGCGCCGTGACCGCTGTCTTCACACCCTCGGCGACCATGTTCATGTCGGCCAGGATCTCCTCCAGCTTGCGGCCTTGGCCGAGCTGTTCGCCGACGCTCCGGTTGCGGCTGTACGGGCTGATGCACGTCGTGATGAGGTCGCCCATTCCCGCCAACCCGGCGAACGTGGCCGGCTCTCCGCCCATCGCCACGCCGAGCCGGGTCAGCTCGGCCAACCCTCTCGTCATCACTGCGGACCGCGTGTTGTCGCCGACTCCGAGGCCTTGGGCGATGCCGGCGGCGATGGCCACGACGTTCTTCAGCGCGCCCCCGAGCTCACAGCCGATGACATCGTGGTTGGTGTAGATCCGGAACACCCCGCGGCTGATCACCCGCTGGATGGCCGTCGCCACGGAGAGGTCTTCCGTGGCGACCACGCTTGCTGCGGCCTGCCCGGCCATGATCTCCCTGGCGATGTTCGGGCCGGTCAGCGCGGCGACGGGATGCCCGGGTAGCTCCTCCTTGATGACCTCGGTCATCCGCAACAACGTCTTCTGCTCGAGGCCCTTGGCGAGGCTGACGACCGGGATCCAGGGATGGATCCACTCCTTGGCGGTCCGCACCGTCGAACGCATCGCCGTCGTCGGCACACCCATCACGAGCAGCTCGGCGTGACGCATCGCCTTCTCGAGGTCGTCCGTCGCCATCAGCCGCTCCGGCAGTTCGATCCCTGACAGGTAGGCCTCGTTGGTGTGCCGCCCGTCGATCTCCGCCGCCGTGTCCGGGTTGCGCGCCCAGATCAGTGTGGTGTGACGCACCGCCAGCACCGATGCCATCGTCGTGCCCCACGATCCTGCCCCCAACACCGTGACCTGCATGGCGACAACGTACGCGGCTCGGCCGGTTGTCCTGGACAGTTGCTCGTGTCGTACCGTCGTCTCTGATGGCCATCGACTTCAGCCTCTCGCCCGAGCTCGAGGAGATCCGCGCCCGCACCCGATCGTTCGTCGAGGAAGTCGTCAAGCCGACGGAGCAGAAGATCCACGACGAACGGCTCCAGGAGACGGATCGCAAGGCCTACATCGGTGCCTTGATCGACATGCGCAAGCAGGCCAAGGAGGCCGGCATCTGGCTGCCGCACATGCCCGAGGAGTGGGGCGGTATGGGCCTCGGCCACGTCCAGCTGGCGATGGTCCAGGCCGAGGCGGCCAAGTCGACGTACGGCCCGTGGGTGTTCAACTGCCAGGCGCCCGACGAGGGCAACATGCACACGCTGCTGCACTGGGGCACCGACGAGCAGAAGGAGCAGTACCTGCGGCCGCTGTGCGAAGGCACCTCGTGGTCATGCTTCGCGATGACCGAACCGGAGGTCGCCGGCTCCGACCCGACGCTGATCCAGACTCGCGGCTACCCAGACGGCGAGGAGTGGGTCCTCAACGGGCACAAGTGGTTCATCTCCAACGCCCACCGCGCCAATTTCGCCATCCTCATCGCCCGCACGGAGGACGATCCGGACATGCCGCAGGCGGCGAACACCGCGTTCCTCGTCGACCTTCCGGCCGAGGGGTGGACCGAGGTCCGGCAGATCGAGACGATGCATGGCAGCACCGGGCACTCGGAGATCCGCATCGAGGATCTCCGCGTGCACGAGTCCAAGATGCTCGGTGGGCGAGGGCAGGGTCATCTGCTCGGCCAATACCGCCTCGGACCGGCCCGGCTGGCCCACTGCATGCGTTGGATCGCCCAAGCCGAGATGGCGCTCGACATGATGGTCGACCGCTCGCTCAACCGGTACGCCCACGGATCCCTGCTCGCCGAGAAGCAGGGCATCCAGTGGCTGATCGCCGACTCGACGATGGAGCTGTACCAATCGAAGTTGATGGTCCTCCACGCGGCGTACAAGATCGATTCCGCCCAAGACGACAGCACGGTGGACTTCAAGTCCGAGGTCTCGATGGCCAAGCACTTCGTGGCCAACATGCTCAATCGGGTGATCGACCGGTCGATCCAGGTCCACGGCGCGCTCGGGTACTCGACCGACACGCCGCTGGCGAACATGTACCAGCACGCCCGCTGGGCCCGCTTCGCTGACGGGCCCGACGAGGTCCACCAGATGCGCATCGCCCAGCGCACGATCGCGGCGTACAAGGACACCGGCTCGACGCGCGCGGCGACAGGCGATCTGCCGCTCTGAACGCGCGGTCAGGCGTCTGCGTCACCGCAGACGTCGTCGTACGGCGTATGCGGTGACACAGAGCGCTGCACCGATCACCGTGGTGAGCCCCGCGCCTTCTGCGGTGAGGCGCGCCATGCGGCGCCGGCGCACGCTCGTCAGATCGCCTGGTCGGTCCGGGAGGGGCTCGGGCAGGCCAGGGCGTGAGGGATCCTCTGCGGCGTCCTCGCGCCGGTCCAGCGACGGCGGCCATGCCGCCCGCTCCGTCACGAACGCGGCCGCCAGCTCGGCCGTGGCCGCCGGGTCCTCGTCGTACGGATGCGCGAACCACCACTCGCTGCGCACCTCGTGCGGTCGCACCTCGAGGATCGTGTAACCGCGCTCGGTGACGTCCGACCACACCACGTGATCGAGCTCGTCGGCGGCGCGATCGAGGACCCGCCACAGACCGGGGTAGTGGGCGCGACCCATCGCCGCCGACGAGACGGCGGGGGTGGTGAACTCGACGGCCGCCGGTTCGCCGGTCGCGGGATCGGCCGGACCCGTGAACGCCCATGAGGAGTGGACGTCGCCCGACAGCAGCACCGTTCGTCCTCCAGCCGCTGCCCGCTCGACGATCCAGGAGACGAGGCGCTCACGCTCGGCCGGGTAGCCGTCCCACTGGTCGTCGTGCATGACGCGCCCGTCGAGCATGGCGTACCCGTTCGGCAGCAACCGGTTCATCGAGGTCAGCGGGCGCGGCCACGGCAGCTCGATGGAGTTGACGACCACGCCGCTGGCGACGATCGCCCATGGCCGGGACGAGTCGAGCAGTCGCTCACGAACCCACGCCCGCTGCTCGTCGCCGAGGAGCGAACGAGCCGGATCATCGAGCGGTGGTCCTTCTTCGTCGCCGGCCTGACGGTCCCGTCCGACGAGCCTCGTGTCGAGCAGGATGAGCTCGGCGAGGTCGCCGATCGGGATCGAGCGCCACGTGATCTTCGGATCCGCCTCGTCGCGCAGACGTTGTGGCAACCACTCCTGGCGGGCGGCCGCCGCGGCGGCGACCCGCACGGGCCACGGCCCGTGCCGTGCCGGGTCATGGTGCTTGGCGCCCTCCCGCCAGGCGTTGTCGCTGAGATCGTGGTCGTCCCAGATCGCCACCATCGGATGGCGGAGGTGCAGTGCCTGGGCATCCGGATCGGAGCGCACCTGGGCGAGGCGCCGGCGGTAGTCGTCCTGGGTGATCGCCGTGTGCGGGGGATCGTGGTCACGCGGGCCCTTCTCGCCGGCGTCCTCGTAGATGTAGTCGCCGAGGTGCAGCACGAGGTCGACTTCCCGCTCGGCCAGCGCCCTGTAGACGCCGAGCGGCGCCACGGAATACCGAGCGCAGCAGGCCGTGCCGATGCGAAAGCAGTCGACCGGGCTGACGGGCAACGTTCGTGTGCGTCCGACCGGCGAGAGCTCCTCGCCCGCCATGAAGCGGTACCAATAGGTCGTCGCCGGTTCGAGGTCGCCGACGTCGACGACGACCGTGTGATCGCGGTCGGGCCCTGTCGACGCCCCGCCGGAAGCGACCACGTCAGTGAGCTCGGGATCGCGGGCCAGTGTCCATGACGCCCACGTCATGTCCTCGCTGAGGCGGGTCCAGAGGAGGACCGAGCTGGGAGTCGGGTCGAACGACGCGGCCGCGTGCTCGAAGACGCTCAAGTCAGCAGATTCCTGTTCCGACTAGCTGGCGGCCTTCGCGGTGGCTCGCTTCTTCGTTCGCTTGGACGGCTTCGCCGCCTTGGTCGCCCTTTTGGTCGACTTGGCTGCCTTCTTGGCGGGCTTGGCGGGCTTGGCCGCCGCCTTCGCAGCCTTCGTCGCCCGTGGCCTGGCGGGTCCACGGCGCGGCGGCGCCGGCCGAGGCGGGACCACCCACTCTGCACCGGTCGCCTCGAAGAGCCGGTCGATCTCGTCGATGTGCAGGTCGACCATCTTCCACAGGTCCGGCACGAGCTCACGGCAGGAGATCAGCCCGAACGTGAGCTCGTCGAGGTAGCTGTGCACCGTGATGTTCAGGCCCATGCCCTCGGCGATCGTCGACACGGGGATGTACTGCTCGAGCTGCGCCCCGCTGAAATAGAGCGGCTGGCGTGGGCCGGGAACGTTCGACACGACCACGTTCACCGGCGACTGCACGCGGTCGGCGAGCCGCAGCTGTGAGGCCAGCCGGATGGCCGACGTCGCGACCACGGGCGAGGCGAACTGTGTGATGTCGGCCAGCGCGTCGGCAGGGACGAGCTCGAACTGGCGCTTGGCCACATCCATCGCCTGACGGCAGCGCTCGACGCGCTCGATGGGATCCGGACTGTCGGTGGGGAGGTCGGCGACGAGGCCGGAGACCCGGTTGGTCCACGTGTCGTCCTCGTCGCCGGTGCGGATCGACACCGGCACCATCGCTCGCAATGGGCGATCCGGAAGCGCGTCGTGCATCAGGAGGTACTCGCGGAGCGCACCGGCGACGATGGCCATGACCACGTCGTTGACCGTGCCGCCGGTGGCGTCCTTCAGGCGCTTGATGTTCGACAGGGAGGCCGAGCGCATGGCGAAGCGGCGGTGCGCCGTGATCGACTTGTTCCAAGGAGTCGGCGGTGCCCCCGTGCTCGGCAGCGAGAAGCGCTCGCGGTCGCCGTTGCCGGGGCTGAGCGTCGTCGCGATCGTCTTGACGGCAGTACCCGCCTGGCGGGCCGCGGTGCTGACGCTCGTGATGCCGGCGGATTCGGCCAGGTCGCGGGCGATCCGCAGTTGGGCCCGCATTGCCTTGGCCGGATTGCGGGCCAGGTTGCCCAACGCCAGTCGTAGGAGCTCCAGGTCGCCCGGCACGGGCTCGCCGTGCCACGGCGGGCTCTCTTCCAGCGGCGGCGCGTCGGGCGTCAGGTCGTGGATCATCATCAGCATCATCACGCCGGACGCCCCGTCGATCGTGGCGTGGTGGTACTTGGTGAGCAGTGCCCAGCGTCCGCTCTCCAGGCCTTCGATGACGTAGACCTCCCACAGCGGACGGGTGCGGTCCATCGGTCGGCCGACGATGCGGGAGATCTGCTCGCCGAGCTGGTCGACCCGCCCGGGCGGGGCCAGGCTGAGGTGGCGGATGTGGAAGTCGAGGTCGAAGTCCGGGTCGTCGATCCAGTACGGATGGTCGAGGTGCAGCGGCACTTCGACGACCCTGCGGCGCATCGGTTCGAGACGGCCGACCATCGACTCGAACCGGGCGTAGACCTCGTCGTACGGGTCGAAGTCCTCGCTCGGTCGCGAGTAGATCCCCAGCCCGCTCACATGGCCGAAGGTCGTCGCCGTCTCCATGTAGAGGAAGCCGCCATCCATACCTGTCAGTTGCTTCATCACACACTCTCCCGGCCTGCAGTGTCGCGCGAGACTGCCGCGCCAATGAGCGAGCGAAGCGAGCGAACGGTCATTGCGGTCTTGTCGCTCATTGGCGCTCAGCGTTCGAGCGAAACGGTGAGGCATGTCGGCGGCTCAGGAGCGCGCCAATGAGCGAGGTGGATGCGCCGACCGAAACGGCGACCGGCTGGCTGTCGCCGGAGAGGCTGGAGCTCGTGCGGGCGCACGTGCCGCTCGTCTACATCGACGCCGTGCCGGTGCGCGTCGACGACGTGGGTCGGGTGACCGAGATCGGGATGCTGCTGCGGGTCGCCGCCGACGGAACGATCAGCCGGATGGTCGTCAGCGGCCGGGTGCTGTTCGGCGAGCGCGTCCGTGACGCCCTGATGCGCCACCTCGAGAAGGATCTCGGTCCGCTTGCGCTCCCGCGCCTCCCGGCTGACCCGACTCCGTTCACGATCGTCGAGTACTTCCCCGATCCCGATCGCTCGGGGTTCCACGACCCTCGCCATCACGCCGTGAGCCTGGCCTACGTCGTGCCGGTCGACGGCGACTGCCAGCCGACGCAGGAGGCGCTGGACCTCGCCTGGTTCAGCTGCGCCGAGGCGGACAGCCCGGCCGTGAGAGAGCAGATGACCGGCGGCCACGACCGGCTGATCCGGCTCGCGCTCGCACACTGCGGCGAGCTGCCATAGCCCTGACGAAGCGACGCCGTCAGCGGGCGGGCGGAAAGATCGGTGCGATCCGGGCGAGCCCGGCGTCGACGGCCTCTGCCACGGAGCGGTGGCCGTCCCCAGCAAGGGCCTCCCGGATCACCGCCCGCAGGACACCGATCGACGCATTGGCGACGATGCGCACGTCGAGATCGTTGTCGGAGCGGCCCATCCGCTTCGCCAGTTCGCTCGCGAGGTGCTGCTCGCAGTCGATCACGACGTCGAGGAGGAGCATCACCAGCTGGCGGTTCGCCCAGAGCGTTCTGGCGTTGGCACGTGTCGTGTCGTTGTCTGACGCGAACTCCCTGGTAAAGGCGTGCAGACCGGCTCGCACGACGTCGATCGGCGAGTCAGTCCCGGGTGCCCCGTGAACGGCATCGGCCAACTCGGCGGCGAGCCCTCGCCAGGCGTCGATGATCACCTCGCCCTTGGAGGCGAAGTGCCGAAAGAACGTCCGCTCCGTGACGCCTGCGGCCGCGGCGATGTCGGCAGTCGTGGTCTCGACGTACCCCCGCTGGTTGATCATGCGGTAGCCCACGTCGACGAGGCGCCGGTGCGTCTCCTGGCGCTTCAGGTCGCGGAGACGCTCGGTGGGCACGGGCGAAGCGTATTCCTTGGCGTCAACTTTGTGACAGTCACTGTCGCCATTGACGTCAGTCGCTGTCATCACTATGGTCGACGTGCGAGGGAACCTGAGGGAGAGAGGGGTCGCCGTGGGCGAATCATCACTGGACCGGAGGAAGTTTCTACGCGGCGCTGCGGCCGGCGGTGCGGCCGCGTTCCTCGGCTCAGGGCTGTTCGCCAACCGGGCGGACGCGGCGAGCCGGGCGCTGGCCGCCCCGCGCTCGCGCTACCAGCAGCCGAACATCGTGTTCATCGTGCTCGACGAGACACGGTTCCCGACGGTGTTCCCGGCGGGGATCAACGACGCCGGCGAGTTCCTCGCCGCGTTCATGCCGAACCTCTACGAGCTGTGGCAGAACGGTGTGAAGTTCCGCCACCACTACTCCGCCGGTGTCGCGTGCAGCCCAGGCCGGGCCGCCTTCGCCACAGGGTTGTACCCCCATCAGACGTGGATGCTGCAGACCCGGAAAGGGGGCGGGGCCCTCGGGCCTCCCGCACCGTCGTTGAAGCGTGAGTTCCCGACCTACGGGAAGCTCTTGCGCGGCGCCGGCTACGAGACGCCGTACGTCGGCAAGTGGCACCTGTCCGATTCGCCCTCCGATCCGACGTCACCGGCGGCGGCGCTCTACCTACAGGAGTACGGCTTCCAGGGTCTGACGGTGCCCGACATCGTGGGGGCGAACGGCGACGGGGCGTTGTACGACGGCCAGATCGCGGCGACGGCGACGCAGTGGTTGGAGCAACGAACGAGCGATCAGGCGCCGTTCTGCTTGACGGTGAGCTTCGTCAACTCACATGACCGCGAGTACTTCTGGGCGGGCATCGAGGCGGACCGCTTCAACCAGCTGTACAACGAAGCCGGGCTCGCGCCGATGGTCCAGTTCGAACCCGTCCCGAGCGAGATCCATCCGCCGCCGCTGGGCTACCCGACGGTGCCACCCAACTGGGAATCGATGGAATCCCTGAGGGCCAACAAGCCGTCGACCCAGGTGTTCGCCCGCAGCTTCACGGAACTCGTGTGGGGTGGCATCACCGACGACCCGAGGAGGACCGGCCCCAACGACTTCGAGCTTCGCGACTATCCGCTCGGCGACCCCTCGATCAAGACGGCGTATGCCCCGTACACGTATTGGCAGAAGGGGCTCGACAGCTACACGCAGATCATGAACATGGTCGACGGCCACATCGGATCGGTGCTGCAGTCGATCCCGCCTGATGTCGCTGAGAACACCGTGTTCGTCATGACTTCGGACCATGGCGACTTCTCGGGCGCGCACGGCTTCCCGGCGAACAAGGCGGGGACGGCCTACGAGGAGGCGTTCAACGTCCCGTTGATCGTCGCCGACCCGACGGGCCGCTTCACCGGCGACACGGACATCGTGCGGGAGCAACTCACGTCGAGCGTCGACCTCGCGCCGATGCTCGCCACCCTGGGCACGGGCAACCGGAGCTGGATGCGCGGTGACCTGGCGCGCATCTACGCCCGGCGGCTCGACCTCACGCGCCTCCTCGAGTCGAACCGCGCGCGTGGCCGCGACGCGCTCGTCATGGCGACCGACGAGGTGGTGCCGAGCTACTACAACTTCAACGGCTCGCCTCGCTACATCCTCGCCCTGCGCACCGAGGAGGCGAAGCTCGCCGTCTACGCCGACTGGCGTGATGGCACGGCGGTCATCGATCCGGACACGGTCGAGCTCGAGTTCTACGACTACGCCACGGAGGGAGGGCGGCTCGAGCTCGACAACCAGCCCGATCACCCGCAGGCGCGCCGGATGCTGCGGGAGCTCTTCAGTCGGTACGTGCCGCTGGAGATGGAGCAGCCGCTGCCGGGCGCGCTTGGCGATGTGTCGAACCTGGCGAAGGCGCAGTTCATCGCGTTCGTCACGGCGCTCGATTCGCTCGGAGAAGGCGACCTCACCGATCGCAACCTCGGACTCTTCACCGCCTACGGCGATCCGTTCTGAGGGCTGAGCTCGGAGTTCGGCGCTCGCCGCGACGGGGAACAGTTGGGGGGTGCGCTTCGAGCCTTCCATCCACCTCGTTGACGTCACGGAGCATGGCGCCCTCGTCGCATGGGGCGGGTTCTGGCTCGATCACCGTGAGGGGCGCGTTTGGGTGGTCGACGACGACGACCTGCCGCCGGGCGGCACGATCGGATCGGGCTCGCCGCCGTACGGGCACGCCGAGGTGGAGATCCGCCGGGGTGACTGCGTGGTCGCTCGAGCCCAGACGTCGGAGGTCAACCACGTGTGGCTCGAGGGCCTCGAGCCGGACACCGCCTACACGTATCACGTCACCGTCGACGGCGAGCCGTGGGTGCCGGAGGCCGGACGCGTTCGCACGCACCCGGCCGAGGACGCAGCGGTTCCGGTGACGTTCGCCGCGCTCGGGGACTACGGGGTGGGCATCGTCAATGGCGAGGCCGGGCGGCGGCAGGCTGCTGTTGCGCGCACACTGACGTGGCTGGCCGACCATCGCGACCTCCGCTGCGTCGTCGGGCTGGGGGACAACATCTATGGCGGCGACGAGGACCGGCTGGAGCAGTCCGGCGACGAGGACGACGACTGGTTCTTCACGTTCTACGAGCCGTACCGGCACGTCATCGATCGGCTGCCCTTCTACCCGGCAGCAGGGAACCACGACGGACCGGACGAGGAAGCCAACGACGACAGGGCCCAGCTCGAGGACAACTTCCACCTCCGCGCTCGATTCGAGCCTCGTGAGGAGCGTGGGCGAGCGTCACTCGACCCGGGCCTCTTCTACCAGCTGCGCCTCGGCGCGCTCGTCGAGTTGATCTGTGTCGACACGTCGTGGGGCGGCGAGGAGGGAAAGCACTGGTTCGACGACGAACACCACCTCGAGTGGCTGACCGGCGCGCTGACAGCGGAGCCCGCACCAAGCTGGCGGATCCCGTTCTCCCACCATCCGGCGTGGTGCGCCGGGCCCAAGCATCCGGGTATGCAGGAGCTCGTCGACGGCATCGTGCCGCGCTTCCGGGACGGTGGCGTGCGCCTCACGCTGCACGGCCACGAGCACAACCTGCAGCACGGGCGGATGGATGGGATCGACTACGTCATCTCGGGCGCCGGTGGAAAGCTTGAGGAGCAAGTGCCGGCGAACTTCGACGTTGCCGGGACCCGCTCATGGGCGGCGGAAGCGCACTGCCTGCTCGTCGATGTCACCGCGGACCGGATCATCGTCACGCCCTATGCGGGGATGGCAGATGATGAGCACGAGCCACGGATCGTCGTGCGCCGGACGCCCGACGGCGGGCAGGAGACCGGTCCGATCACCGTGACCCGCTAACGCCCCTGTCCGTCAGGCGTTTACGGCTTGGACGTCGATCACCGCCACCGTCACGTTGTCGGGTCCACCCCGGTCGATCGCCGTCGACACGAGCCGCCTGGCGAGCGCCAGCGGCGAGTGGTCGCCAGACGATGCGATGAGTCTCGCCAGCTCGTCTTCTCCGTCGATCACGTTCCACAGCCCGTCGGTGCAGAGCACGACACGGCCAGCGCTCTCCGGAGTCCACCTCGCCGTGTCGGCTGCGTCGGGCGCGTCATCACCCAGCCACCTCGTGATCACGTGGGCGCGCGGATCGTGCTCCGCCACAGCCGGCGCCATCGCCCCGCTCGCCACCTGTTCCTGCGCCCAGGAATGGTCGAGCGTGAGCAAGCGGACGCCGTCGTCACCGACCCAGTAGGCCGCGGCTGTCTCCGGCCCAGCCGAGTGTCACCGAGTCGCCGTCCCAGACGGCCGCCACCGCCGTGCACGAAGGCCCGGTGCGGTCGGCATCCACCAGCCAAGGAACGCCGGCGACGGCGTCGCCACTGCGGCCGAGACCCTGCGCCATCGCCTCCGTGCTGACGGGTTCGTCGGTGGCCCGCCGGATGACCTCGAGCAGCCAGTGGCCCGCGGCGTCCGCGGCGACCTGCGACGCGACGTGCGGCGCAGCCGAGACCGAGACGCCGTCGCACACGACCGCGACGGCGCGTCGACCGTCGACGGCGACGAACATGGCGTCCTCGTTGCGCACGTGGCGCAGGCCGCGATCCGACACTCCGGCGGCCGATCCGGCGTCGATCTCGAGGTGCTCGCGCACCGCGTCGAGCTCGCGGCCGTGGGGGATGCCGCACGACTCGCAGAAGTCGTCGTCGGCCAGCGCCGAGGCACCGCACGTCGGGCAGCGCAGGTAGGCATCGCCGGCGATCACCACCACGACCTCGGACGCACCGCATTGGCACGCTCGACGAGGGCGACGCGCTCGCCGTTGGTGGCCGCCTTGCGGCCGAGGGCGCGGTACGTGTGCTCCAGTCGGAGCCGCAGATCGCGCTCGCGCATCGGCACGCCGAGCACGAGCACGGTGTCGGTCGACGTCGTCGCACCCTTGTGAACGGCGGCCAGCGAACGTTCGAGCACGCGGGCCACGAGTGGGCCGCGCTGCTCGCGATCGACCGGAACCTGCTCGATCAGCGACGCCGCCCGCACGAGGTCGGGAACGTCGTCTGGTGCGGCACCGTCGAGCAGGAGCTTCGCTTGCGCGATGAGGGCGTCGGCGTGAGCGCTCGATGTGTCCAGGACCCAGCCATAGGCGTCGATCGCGCCCGCACGGTCGTCCATCGCCGTGCGACAGCGAGCCAGTCCGAACGAAGCCGCGGTGAACGTCGGGTCGGTGCGGGCGACGATCTCGTACCAGCCAGCGGCCGGCCTCGGGTCTCCGGCGGCCTCCTCGGTGACGCCGAGCGCAAGCTTCGGAGCGAGCTCTCCGGGCAGGATCCGGTAGACCCGCTCGAAGGCCACCCGCGCCGCTGCGTGGTCGCCACCGGCGAGGGCAGCCAGCCCGAGGTACCAGGTCGTGCGCCACTCCCATGGGTCCGCGAACTCGACGTCTTGGAGCACGGCGCGGGCTTCGTCGAGGCGGTCGCGTTGGATCAGCGCACGGGCCAGCCACAGGTCGGTCTCCACCCCCATGCCGCGCTGGACGCCGAGCCGCCGGATCACCTCGTCGGGATCGGGCAAGGACACGATCAACGCGGCCGCCGGATCGTCCGGATTGACCAGCGGTGTCGGCAGCGTTCGCCAATCGGGCTCGGTGAGCGAACCACGCACCGGTGGCGTGAAGCGGGTGCTCGCGACCGCCGGGGGTGTGGAGCCTCCGGCGGCCACGATCTCCCGCAACACGCCGAGCAGCTGGGCGCCCATCTCCTCGGCGCTCTGGAACCGCTCGTCGGGATCCGCCGCCGTCGCCCGTTCGAGCAACGCGTAGAGCGATGGGGAGCGGGAGTACAGGGGGACGAGTTCGGCTGGTGGCAGCGTGTAGCGGTACGTGCTCTGGTAGCCGTTGAACTCCGTGGTCAGCACGGCGAGCGTGCGGGCGACGGTGAAGAGATCGGCGGGGATCGTCGGTCCGGTCTCGGCCACCTCGGGCGCCTGGTATCCGACGGTGCCGTACACAGGGCTGGCCTCGTCGTCCAGGCGGTACACGCCACCGAGGTCGATCAGCTTGACCGCACCGCGCGACTGGATGACGTTGTCCGGCTTGAAGTCGCAGAACACGAGCCCGAGCTCGTGCAGGTGGGCAAGCGCCGGAAGCACTTCGAGGCAGAAAGCGATGGCCTGCTCGACGGGCAGCGGGTCGGGCCGGCCGCCGTTCGCGTCGCGCCGACTCTCGAGCATGCCCTTGAGGCTCACGCCGTCGACGAACTCCATGACGATGTAGCCATCGCCGTGGTGCTCGACGAAGTTGTGGATCTTCACGATGTTCGGGTGCTCGACCTCGGCGAGGAACCGACGCTCGGCGAGTGCGGCAGCCATCGCGTCCTCGTCGCGGTTGTTGAGCAGTCCCTTCAGCACGACCCACCGCTCGGACACGAAGTGGTCGCGCGCCAAGTAGATCCAGCCAAGGCCGCCGTGAGCGAGACATCCGACGACCTCGTACTGGCCGCCGACCATCGTCCCGCGCGTCAGCGAGGCGAGGAACGAGAACGGCGTGCCGCAGGAGCGGCAGAATCCTTCCGTCCGCCCAGGCCGGCCGTTGCGAGTCCGGCCGACCGGCTCGTCGCAGCGTGAGCAGAAGCGACGGTGCTCGGCGACGGTCGGGTCGGCCATGACCGCGGTCTGAGGGTCACGCGCCGGAACGGGCGGGATGTCGACCATGCCGGCGCCGAGGCGGCCCCGGCTGACGGTCGTCGAGGTCCGAGGGCCTCCCGGTGGCCGTCGAGCGGGCTGGCGCGATGGTGCCGTTGACCCGGGTCTGGCTGCGGCCCGTAGCGAGGGGCGCCATCCCACAGTGGTCGCAGTAGCCCTCGTCGATGGATCCCGTGCACCCGGGCTGGAGGCATTGTTCGGTGACGGTCATGTCAGTCCCGGTACCGGGCCGGCGGGGGCTCGTCGGGCGGCACGCCCATGCGCTCGAGCCATCGCTCGTGCAGCGCGTGCCACGTTCCGTCGGTCCGCACGTCCTCGAGCACGGCGTTGACGAAGCGCACGAGCTCGGGGTGCTCATGGCTGATGGCGATGCCGTAGTGGGAGATCGTGTCCGGGTACTGCTCGGCAGGCAGGAGGTCGAGGCGCTTGACCGTCGGCTCCTGCGCCTCCATGCCGTAGAGGAACGAGTTGTGCCCGAAGTAGGCGTCGACCTCGCCCTCGAGTAGCCCGAGCAGGCAGCCGGTGCGGTCGGGCACCTCGACGTGCTTCGCGTCCGGCACGTGTTCCTTGAGAAGGTCTCTCGACGACGATCCCTCGGTGACGCACACGATCGCCTCATCGAGATCGTCCAATGTCTCGATCGTCGAGTCCTCGCGGACGAGGAACTCCTGATGGGCGGTGTAGTACTCCGAACTGAAGGCGACGTCTTCCCAACGTCCACAGCTCATCGAGTTGGCAGAGATCGTCATGTCGACGTCCCCGTCCTCGACGACCCTCGAACTTCTCGCTGGTGACGACCGGGACGGGATCGACGTGGCCGGCACCGTCGTCGCCGAAGATGCGGGCGGCGATCTCTGGCGAGATCGACTTCGAACCCCTCGATGTCGCCGGTGTCGAAGTTGCGGGAGGAGAACCCGAGCGTGTTCTCGTCGACGCCGACGAGCAGCCGGCCACGTTGGCGGATCTTGTCGAACGCGCTCCCCTCGGGCGCAGCTGTCGTCGGGCCTGAGGCTCTTCGTCGCGAGCTCCTCCTCGACGCACCTACCTTGGCTCGGCGTCGTCGTCGTGGTGGATGTCGAGGTCGATGCGTTGGACTCGGCGACGGTCGCCTCGGTCATGGGCTCAGGGAGAGCCTCGAGCACCTCGGCGATGTCCGATCGCGTCGGCTCCGAACAGGCGCCGAGTACCGCCAGGAGGAGACAGGCAAACGGGGCAGCACGCATCAGCGGAACTCCCGCAACCTCGGTTGTAGCCCGATGACGATGGCGACTCCGGCCCCGATCGCGGCCAGGATGACCAGGATGGGAAGCACGACGGCGAAGTCACGCGCCCGGTCGGCGTCGTCGATCAATGCCGACGACGAGCGCTTGATCAGCTCGGCCAGCTCCGCATCCACTGCCCGTGCGGCCGCGGCCTCACGATTCACGGCAACGTCGACGGCGGCGAGATAGTTGCCGCCGTCGTAGAGGCGCCGCACCTCACCATGAGCTGCGAGGTACTCGTCGTATCGGGCCTCGATCGATCCCAGAGCTGCCCGGCTGGCCCGGTCGGGTGCTGTGTCGCGGGCGCGATCGAGGAGTCCATCCGTCTCGCCGATGCCGACGCTGCTGATGCTCTCGTCGAAGTCCTGGATGTAGTCGACCTCGGAACCGCCGCGTTCGATGAGATCGAGGTTCTCGTCGCTCAACGATCGCAGCGTGACGATCCGTGCCGTCGACAGCGTGGTCGCGAGGTCCGCACCGTCGTCGCGAGACGTCAGCGAGCGCGTCGGCCTGGCCAACGAGGATCAGCCAGGTCGCCGCGGCCGCGGCGACGACGACGGCCGCGGCGATCAGCAGCCCGGCATTGAGCCAGCGCCGACTACGGGCCGTCACGAAGAGCTGGGTCAACAGGATCGCAAGCACTGCCACGCCTGCGGTCACGACGAGGGCGACGAGCGGTGGTCGGCCCGTGCCGTCGCTGTAGCCATCGTCGAGCTCGACGGCGGCATCCTCGTAGATCGCCGTCGCCGCCGGCAGGATCTCCGTCCGCATCAGCTGCCGAGGCGTCGCGCAGGTAAGCGGCGCCGACGAGGAGCTCGAGCCGGCTGTTGGTGCGCGCCGCTTCGACCAGGTCGGCGTAGATGAGGAGGTCGCTGCCAAGCCTCTCGGCGGCGGCCTCCGCCTCGGGTCCGAGGTCCGCACCGGCAACGGCGGTCAGCCGTTCACCGGCCCGGCCTAGATCATCGAGGTATTGCGCTCGCAGCTCGCTTGGCTCGAGCCCGGCGCGCAGGAAGCTCGTCGAGGCGGCGGCATCTGCGCCGGCGAGCGCGACGTAGAGGTCCTGAGCGTCGATGAGAAGTGGACCGGCTTGGCCGACCACGTCGTCGGCGGCGGCGCGGCGGTCGAGCGACGGCGCGCGTGGCGGCGATCCCGAACAACGCCACCGCCACGACCGTCACCGCCATGGCCACCTTGAGCCCTGTCGGCGTCGACAGGGTGATGGGCAGCCAGCGCCGGCGGGCGGGCAGCACCGATACGTCGATCACCGTTCCCTCCGCGGTGTGCACGTGGCCCGTCCCCTCCCGTGAACCCCGAGCGCAGCGTACAACTCGCCCTCCTGGCGTGGGCGTCGCGGCCCGGACCGGCGCGGTCGCCGCGAGTACGATCCTCGCTGGGGAGGGGGCGTGGCGACACTGGAGCGGTTCGGACCGATGGGACACGATCTGGTGGTCCTCGACGACACGCGTGGACCGATCTCCGTCGGCAAGAGCCCGGACAACGACCTCGTGATCGACGGTGATCCGTCCGTTTCTCGAGTGCATGCTCGCCTCGAGCGCATGGGTCCGGCCTGGTGCATCAGCGACCTCGGTTCGACGAACGGCACCACGGTCAATGGTGAGCGGCTGTTCGCGCCGCGCACGCTGCACGACCGCGACGAGGTCCTCCTCGGCCTGACCCGGCTGGTCCTGCGCGACCCCACGGCCCGCGGCGACGTCACGACCACGCCGGTCAAGTCCCCGCCGGACCGCACGCCCGGCGAGCAGCGGGTGCTCGTCGAGCTCTGCCGTCCTGTGCTGTCCGGACTGGCGTTCACTCCGCCTTCGTCCGTGCGGGCGATCGCGGAAGCACTCGTCGTCAGCGAGTCGGCTGTCAAACAGCAGCTCGACCGCCTGTACGACAAGTTCGGTATCTACGACGCGGCGGGCGGCTCCCGGCGCGTGCTGCTCGCCAACGAGGCGATCCAGCGCGGTGCGGTCACGATGCGTGACCTCCAGCGCAGCGAGCGCTGAGGCGGTCACAACCCGCTCCCGACGACGGTCTGCTCGAGCGGCTGCCCGTCGACGCGCACTGCGACGCAGTGGATGTCGCGGTCGCCGACGTCCCAGCCGATCGCTCAGCGGCGTGATCAGCACCGATCGTCCAGCTCGGACTCGCAGGAACGGCGTCCCGACGATCTCCTCGAAGTCCTCGACGCACCGCCGCGATCCCGTACTCGAAGAGGGCATCGTTGCCCGGAAAGTCGGCATCCGAGCGTGCGTCGTGAACGACGACGTCGATCAGCTCGTACATGTGCGGGACGTCGCAAGGAACGACGTCGACGCCGGTCACCTCCTCGTCCGCCGCGAGGTCGGCGTTGCCGCTGCTCCGCGGCTCGCCGAAGCAGTCGCCGACTTCGATCGTTGGCGATGAACGGTCGATCCAACCTCGGACTCGTCAGGAAGCTTGATGACGGCGCCGACACCGAGTCCGACCGTCGCCCGCAGCGACGAGATGGCGACCCCCCACGTCGTCAGACGAGTCGGCGCCGGGTTCACCGGGATGCCACGCCGTGCCGCCAACGACTCCAGCCGGGATGTCAGCTGGGACGTCACGAGCCAGCCGAGCACGCTGAAGGCCACCAGGCATGCGGCGCCGGCGACGAAAAGCTGGATGGTGCCATGGTCGAATTCGTCGATGTCCAGCTGCGCCGCCGAGAACAGAGACAGCACCAGGAACACCCACCACGCGTGGACGCTCGCATCGACGGGCGCGCTGCGCCATGACCACCGCGGAGGGTCGGGATCGGTGGCCCGCCAGATGTCGTCCACGATCTGCTTCGGCCGGACGAGGTTGAGGAATGGCACGAACCACGCGCCCGCACCCCAGCCCGGCGTGAAACGCAGGTCGCGTGACGCTCAGGGCGAAGAGGTTGCGGTAAGCCCGGCTCGTCCAGACGGCCAACGCCACGTAGGAGGCGAAGAAGCACAGCGTCGTCGCGAGCCCAGCGCTGACCGCGATCTCGCCTGCCCGATACCCGGCGTGGAGTCGACCAGTCCTCGATCGAGAGGGCGCGAATCGCGAGGGTCACGAACACGCCGGCGCCAACGCTCGTGAGCAAGAGCAGCACGCGGACTACGAGCAACCGAGCACGCAAGCTGCGGTAGACCCCTCCCACGAACTGGATCGGCGCCGCCAGCGGCGACGGCGGCGGAGGTGGAATCGATTCGACGCCCATGTGCCGACGGTCGCGCCCGAGGGTGCTCAGCCGGAATGACGCGGCGGGCGTTTCTTCGTGCCGTGGGGGACAGGTGGAACTGTCGACTCGGTCAGTCCCGGGCTGCCGATCTACGTTCGCGGACCCAATGGGTGAGCGTCCTGTCGCCATCGTCAGCGATGCGGCCGACTACGTCGGGCCGGCACTGGCCCGCCTCCTCGCGTCGACTCACGATCTCGTGCTTGGTGACCCCGCTGACGACCTCGTGGACGCGGTGCGACGTGCCGGGAGCGAGGTCGCCGTGGTCAGCGGTCGCCGGGATCTTGCCGCTCCGGGTGCGGCCGAGGAACTGGTCGACACGGCGCTCGATCGGTTCGGACGGTTGGACGCGGCGGTGGCGTTCACCGGCGCGATCGTCGTCGGCCGCTTCCTGCGATCGGAGGTCGATGACCTGCGCCGGGTGCTCGTCGGTTGCGTCGAGGCGCCATATCTCTTCCTGCGCACCGTCGTGGCGACCATGGTCGAGCGTGGTGGCGGTCAGGTCCTCATCTTCACGAGCGCGGCCGGGGCACGACCGACGCCCGGCGCGCCGCTGTACTCGTCCGCGCGAGCCGCCGCCAACATGCTCGTTCGCAACGTGGCGTCGGAGGTCGCTGACCGCAACGTGCAGGTGAACGCCATCGGCACGAACTTCATGGACTTCCCGGGGTTCCTGCGGGCCAACCGCGCAGAAGACCCCGAGGGTCGAGCCCGTGTCGAGGCGACGGTGCCGATGCGTCGACTCGGCACGATGGACGAGCTCGCCCACATGGCACTGCCGTTTGTCGACGGCACGAGCCGCTTCACGACCGGCCAGTTCGTCGCCGTCGCCGGCGGCTGGGCGTAGATCGACCGCGTCGAAGGCTCAAGGTCCGCGAATCGGCTGAAATACAGCCCATTCGCTGACCAGGAGGTCAGGACGAACTGATGGATGACTTCCCACACGTGTTCACCCCGTTGACGCTGCGTCACCGAACGCTGCGCAGCCGGATCAACCTCGGCGCGCACACCACGAACATGAGCGAGGGCGGGTTGCCCTCGGACCGCCACATCGCCTACTACCGCGAACGGGCGATCGGCGGGGCCGGGATGATCGTCGTCGAGCCGGTGCCGGTGCACGCCACGGCGGTGCTGACGCGGGGCAACTTCCTCGCCGACGACGACGCCGTCGTGCCGCACTTCCGCCGCCTCACCGACGTCTGCCACGAGGCCGCGGCGGCCGACGGCGGCGTGGTGATGATCCAGCAGCTGTACCACGTCGGCCAGCACGGGGACGCGACGAACTCGTTCCGCGAGAACTGGTCGCCGTCGGGGCTTCCGTCCATGCACGACTCCGACGGCAGCCATGCGATGACGGAGGCCGAGATCGACGACGTCATCGCGGCGTTCATCCGTGCCGCGGTGCGGGCGCGGGACGCCGGCTTCGACGGCGTCGAGCTGTTCGCTGCCTACCACGCCCTCGTCGACCAGTTCTGGACCCCGTGGTCGAACCGGCGCACCGACCGCTGGGGCGGCCCGCTGGCCAATCGGGCGCGCTTCTCGGCTGCCGTGCTCGACGGCATCAGGGCAGCCTGCGGAGACGAGTTCATCGTCGGCCTGGCGGTCAACCTCGACGCCGGCTCCGACGGCTCACTGTCGGCGGCCGAGCTGCAGGAGGTCGTCGCCTGGCACGACGAGCGTGCGCTGATGGACTACGTCACGTGCGGGACCGGTAGCTACTTCGACTTCTACGCCTTGATGCCGACCTCGCTGTACGCGCCACGCCTCGGTGAGTCGGCCGCCGCAGCACTCAAGAGCGTCGTCCGCCACGCCGTCGTCCAGGCCGAGAGCCACATCCGCACTCCGGCAGATGCCGAGGCCGTCCTCGCTGCCGGCCATGCCGACATGGTCTCGATCGTGCGTGGCCAGATCGCCGACCCGCACCTCGTCGCCAAGGCCCGCGCCGGGCACCCCGAGCGGGTCCGCCCGTGCATCTCGTGCAACCAGCTGTGCTGGGGACGCCGCTCCCGGGACTACTGGATCTCCTGTCTCGTCAACCCGTCCGTGGGGCGGGAGGCACCGTGGGGCGGCGATCGCTTCTCGCCCACGGAAACGCCGGGCCGGGTGCTCGTCGTCGGTGGCGGTCCGGCCGGTCTCGAAGCGGCGCGGGTCAGCGCCGAGCGCGGCCACGGCGTCATGCTCGTGGAGGCGTCCGACGAGCTCGGCGGGCAATGGCGCCTCGCCGGCCGGCAGCCGACGCGGTCACAGGTGCTCGACCACCTCGCGTGGTACGCCGCCGAGCTCGAACGCCTCGGTGTCGACGTCCGGTGCGGGCGGCTGGTCACCGCCGCCGACGTGGCTGACGAAGCAGCCGACCATGTCGTCGTGGCCATCGGTGCGGTGCCACCGGCGGCCGGCTTCCAACGCGGCGCTGCGCCTCGCCGACCGCCTGCCTGGTGTCGAGCTCGGCCGCGCGACGACGGCACAGGACGTGCTCGCCGGCACCGTCGACGTGGAGGGTCGTGTGCTGCTGCTCGACGACGTCGACGACTGGCGGGGGATCGGTACGGCGATGTACCTCCAGGAGCGAGGCTGCAGCGTCACCATCGCCACCGCCGCTGCGGCCGTCGCAGGCGCGCTGTTCCACAGCGCCGCCGACGTCCCGACCCGCCGCCGCTTCGCCCTCTCCGGTGGCGAGCTGGCGCCGAACACCGTCGTCACCCGATGGTGCGGGGACGCCGCGACGCTGCGCTCGACGCTCACGGGTCACGAGACCCAGCAGGCTTTCGACTGGCTCGTCGTCGCCGGGACGCCCGTCGCCCGGGCCGAGCTCGCGGCCGAGCTCGAGGGGCTCGGCGTCGTCACCACGTCGATCGGTGACTGCCTCGCCCCGCGCACCGCGGCGGCAGCCATCCTCGACGGCCGCCGGGCGGCATTGGCGACCTGAGCGCCGATCGTCGAGAGGGTGACCAGCGAAACGGCGAGGGTCCCCGTCTGCCGCCGATCGCCCGCGTACGGTTGGGGTCTGATGCCGGAGGGCGACTCGATCCACCGTGCGGCGGCGGCGCTGCGCACGGCGCTCGTCGACGAGAAGATGATCCGTTTCGAGGCGCCACGGCTCATCGGCATCACCCCACGGGCAGGTCGCACGATCGAGCGGGTGGAGTGCCACGGCCGACACGTCGAGATCGAGTGGGATGACGAGACGATCCTGCACACCAACCTGCGCCTGCGCGGGTCGTGGTACGTCCACCGCCTCGGCGACGCCTGGCAGCGGCCGCACCACGAGCTGCGGGTTCTGATCGAGGTCGACGGCTGGGTGGCCGTGTGCTTCAACGCACCGATGGTCGAGACGTATCGCCGACCGGATCCGCTGCGCCACCCCGGGCTGCGCGGGCTCGGGCCGGACCTCGCGCGGGTCGACGCCGACCTCGCCCGCTGCGTGCAGGCGCTGGTCACCTACGACGACGCAGCGGCCCCGCTCGCCGACGTGCTGCTCGACCAGCGGGTGTTGTGCGGACTCGGCAACGTGTACCGCTGCGAGCTCCTGTGGGCAGGGCAGCTCAACCCGGCTGCTGCCGTCGGTGATCTCTCCGAGCGCGAGGCGACGCGCATGATCGAGGTGGCGGCCAGGCTCGTGCGGGCCAACCTGCGCCACGCCGAGCGGATCGCGCTCCCCGGCGTCGACGGCGGGCTGGCCGTGTACGGCCGTTCCGGCCAGTCGTGCCAGCGTTGCGCCACGACCATCGTCTGCGAGCGGAGCGACGGGCGGCCGCTGTACTGGTGCCCGGGCTGCCAGACCCGCCTCGCCCCACCCGCCGCCGCGCCGACCCCGGCCTGGTCGGAGCTCTGGTGGATGCAGCGCTCAGTGGGGGCGTAGCTCCCTTCGCAGCGAGAAGCGCAGTCCGGACCACGTCTCGTCGATGGCGCACACCTTGGTGTCGACCCAGCCGGAGGGCAGCAGGTCTTCGCGCAGCGTGTTCTCCGTGATGTCCGTCGACACGCCGCTCGATCGTTTCGGCCAGGCGACCCACACGGTGCCGGCGGGAGCGACCGCTCTCGTGAGGGTCGGCCACGCCGCGACGAGTTTCGAGCGAGCCGTGAAGAACCCGACCACGACGTCGAGCGGCCCGCGCACGCGCGCCAGCCGCTCAGCGCCGATCGGCAGTGGCTCGAGGGTCGCCGCGAAGCCCGGGGGGTCGGACTTCACGGCGAACCTCGTGCCTTCGACGATCCCCAGCTTCTTGGCCAGGGGCGTCCCGGAGTAGCCGGCGGTCATCGAGAACTACGCGAACCCGATCACTCCGTGGCGATCGCCTGGAGGATGTTCATCCGGCTTGCCTTGCGCGACGGGTAGAGGGCGGCGATGAGGCCGGCGACGACGGCGCCGATGAGGATGATCACGATCGTCCGCACGTCGAATGCGATGCGGTCGATCACGTCATCAGGCACCGCCAGCGACAGCGCCACGCCGATCAGCGTGCCGACGACGATCCCGACGATGGCGCCGAAGGTCGACACGATCACCGCCTCCCAGCGCACCGCTCGCCGGGTCTGGCGACGGGTCATCCCGACGGCCCGCATCAGCCCGATCTCCCGGGTCCGCTCGAACACGCCGAGCGCCAACGTGATCGAGATACCGAGCACGGCGATGGCGATCGCAAAGCCGAGCAGCACGGTGATGACGATCAGCAGCTGGTCGATCTGGCTTGTCTGCTCCTCCCGGAAGTCGGCGTTGCTCTGCACCTTGGCCTGGGGGAACTGGGCCATCGCCGCATCGACGGCGGCATCACCCTGCTCCGGCGTGACGCCGTCGGCGAGCTTGGCGACGATGAAGAAGTCGCGTGAGGTGGACGGATCGGTGACCTGCTCGAGCGTGTCCAGCGACACCAGCCAGCTACCCAGCCCGAGCGACGTGTCGGCGAAGATCCCGGCCACGGGCACGTCGAGCTCAGCCCCGTTCTGGAACGTCATCGCCACGGTGTCGCCAACCGTCAAGTCGAGGTCGTCTGCAGTGTCCTCGCTGACGAGAGTGCCTCCATCGGCGACGCCCTGGTAGCCGCCCTCGATCACATCCAGGTTGAGCAGTTGCTCCACGGCGAGCGGATCGGCGGCGCCGACGCTGCGCTGATCGCCATCGATCTGGGCGTCCGCCATGCGCACCGGTGTGACGGCGGACAGCTCTGGGACCTCGGCGAGCGTTGCGGCCACGGTCGGTGGCAGCCCTTGGAAGGACTCGTCGGTGACGATGTAGTCGGCCTGGACGGCGTCCTCGAGGATGTCCGTGAACGTCGCCCGCAGCGAGGAGGCGAACACCGCGGCGGCGCTGACCAGCGCGACGCCGATCATCAGAGCGGCGGCAGTCGCCGATGTCCGCCGTGGCGCCCGCCCGGCGTTCTCCCGGGCGAGGACGCCCGGCGTACCGAGCACCTTGGCCACCGGCCAGCCGATGGCCTTCGTCACAGGCCGGGCCACCGTGGACGACACGCTGGCAACGCCGAGGAAGATCATGAGCGCGCCGACACCGGCAAGCGCGATCAGCCCGAGCGCGCCGCCCGGCCGCAGGAAGAGCCCGAGGACGAACATCACCGCACCGAGCACAGCGACCGTGGTACCGACGACCAGGCGCCGCGTGCTGAGCGCCTCGAACCCGAGCTCGGGACGCATCGCGGCGACCGGTGGGATCTTCGCTGCGCGGCGGGCCGGCACGATCACCGACAGCAGCGTGATGCCGACACCGACGACGACCGCCATGATGATGCTTCGCGGCATGAGCACCGTGCCGGCGTCGGGGAAGCCGAGTCCGGCCGAGTTGAACAGCGAGAGCATCAGCTTCGCCACCAGGACGCCGCCGCCGATCCCGATTGCCGTAGCGATGATCGACATCACCAGTGCCTCGACGTAGATCATCCGACGCACCTGCGTGCCGGATGCACCGACCGCACGCAACAGCGCCAGCTCACGCAGCCGCTGGCCGATCGTGATCTGGAACACGTTGTTGATGAGGAAGGCGCTGACGAAGGCCGTGATGAAGGCGAAGATCAACAGGCCGGTCTGGAACGCATCGATGAACACGTCGAGGTCGGCCTTGTTCTCCTCGACCAGCACGTCGCGGGTGATGACCTCCGTCCCGGGAGGCAGGATCTCCTCGATCCGTGACTGCACCGTTGCCACGTCGGCACCTTCGGCGACCGCGACGTCGACGCCGTCGAGCGAGTCGCCGGCATCGAGCACGTCGGCCGCCGTGGACACGTCCCACGCGGCGAGCGTCGCGCCGGCGAAGCCGTCCGTGTCCCCGAGGCCGACCAACGCCGTGATCGTGAAGTCGTTCGACCCGGTGTCGGTGAGCACGGTGATCGTGTCGCCGACCACGAAGTCCTCGCGATCGGCCGTCGCCTTGTCGATGGCCACCTGGTCGGGACCGACCGGTGGCGCTCCCTCGCCCTTGATCTCCAGCCCGGAGAGCGAGGAGTCGCCGGTCCACGCCACGCCCAGGGTCGGCGCGCCTCCTGTGGTGATGGCCGCGCCCTCCTTGTCGACCAGCTGGGCGTACCGCTGCAGCAGTGGCTCCGTCGCGGCGACGCCCTCGACGGCTGCGACCTCGTCGGCCAGCGAGGCGGGGATCGGGTCACGTTGGTCGATCTCGCCGGCGTCGGACTCGAAGGCGACGGAGGAGCGGACCTCCAGATCGACGTTCTCGGTGATCTGGGTGAACAGGTTGTCGAACGTGTTGCGAAGGCTGTCGGCGAGCACGAACGAGCCGACGACGAACGAAACGCCGACGACGATCGCGATGGAGATGCCGATCAGGCGACCGATGCGGGCGCGGATGCTCTTGCGCGCGATGAGCGCGGTGGACTTGTAGCTCATGACGTCACTCGCCGTAGTGCTTCATGCGGTCGATGATCGCTTCCGCTGTCGGCTCGGCCATCTCATCGACGATGCGGCCGTCACCGAGGAAGATCACGCGATCGGCGTACGACGCCGCGTTGGGGTCGTGGGTGACCATGACGATCGTCTGGCCGTACTCGCGGACTGCCCGGCGGAGGAAGTCGAGGATCTCGGCACCGGTCCTGGAGTCGAGGTTTCCCGTCGGCTCGTCGGCGAAGATGATGTCGGGCTGGGCGGCCATCGCCCGGGCTACCGCGACGCGTTGCTGCTGGCCGCCCGACAGCTCGCTCGGCCGGTGCTTGAGGCGGTCCTCCAGCCCGACCGTCTTGATGACCTCGTCGATCCACGCCTGGTCGCCCGACTCGCCACCGAGCATCAGCGGCAGGATGATGTTCTCCTTGGCCGTCAACGTCGGCACCAGGTTGTACGCCTGGAACACGAAGCCGACCTTGGCCCGGCGCAGCTCGGTGAGCTCCTTGTCGTTGAGCTTGGCGAGGTAGGTGTCGCCGATGTAGACGGCCCCGGAGGTCAGCGCGTCCAGTCCAGCCAGGCAGTGCATGAGCGTGCTCTTGCCGGAGCCGGACGGGCCCATGATGGCCGTGAAGCGTCCGGCTTCGAACGCGACGGTGATGCCGTCGAGGGCGCGTACCTGGCTGTCGCCGACGCCGTAGACCTTCACGGCATCGACGGCACCGGCCGCTGCCCGGGGGGTGGGCGCGGTCGAAATAGCGGTGGCGGTTTCACTCACGTCACCGTTGTACCGCGCTGACCCCGGCGGCGGCGTCCTCCTTTGGGCGGATGCCTCTCCAACCGTGGCAGTATCAGGGGCGGGCGCGGAGCATCGTATGTGGCGGAAACGGCCGAACCGCCCGGCCGCGCATCATTCGACTCGGGGGTCAGATGTCCACTTACCGCCGCCACCACCAGGGCGACCAGGTGCCGCTCGACGTCGTCGCGCTCGATGACGAAGCGCCGCCACGGGAGCAGCTCGGCCGTTGGCTGATGCTCATCGGTGTGATCATCGCCGCCGCCGGCTGCATCGTCTGGGTGTACGTCATCCTTCGCGAGCGTGGCGTCGCCGACGACGACAGCGATCTCATACCTGGGGTCTCGGCTCCAGTGATTGGCTTCGTCGCCATCGTCATCGGGCTGGCCGTCGCCTCGGTCGGTTCGGCCCGCTCCCGCGATCGTTAGGTCAGCGCTCGGCCGTGCCGGGGGCGACCAGACCGGACTCGTAGGCGGCGACCACCGCCTGCACCCGGTCTCGGGCGTTGAGCTTCGTGAGGACGCGACCCACGTGCGTCTTGATCGTCGCCTCACCGAGGTAGAGCGCGGCGGCGATCTCGGCGTTCGACATCCCGCGCGACATCAGCCGCAGCACCTCGAGCTCCCGCTCGGTGAGGCGGTCGAGGCCCGGCACCTGCTCCGGCGTCGGGCGCCGGGCGACCTCCTCGATCAACAGCCGGGTCACCTGCGGCGCCAGCAGGGCGTCGCCTCGCGCCACGACCTCGATCGCCATCACGAGCTGCTCGGCCGGTGCGTCCTTCAACAGGAAGCCGCTGGCGCCTGCCCGTAGCGCGGCATAGACGTAGTCCTCGAGGTCGAACGTCGTCAGCATCAGCACGTACGGCCTGTCGCCGTCCGCATCGGCGCGGATCTGCGCGCAGGCCTCGATCCCGTCCATCCGCGGCATCCGCACGTCCATCAGCACGACGTCCGGGTGGGCTCGTGGCACCAGCTCGAGGGCCTCGCGCCCGTCGCCGGCCTCTCCGACCACCGCCAGCGACGGTTCCGCCTCGAGGATCATCCGCAGGCCCTGGCGGACCATCGCCTGGTCGTCGACCAGGACAACGCGGATCACGACACCAGCTCGGCCGTCACGGCGGGCGTCGTCGACGACGGTGGCATCGGCAGCCTGGTGCTGACCCGCCAGCCGCCGCCCGGGCGCGGACCTGCGGCGAACGTCCCTCCGGCCGCCGTCACCCGCTCACGCATCCCGAGCAGCCCGTAGCCCTCGTGCCCTGAACCGTGCTGCACGGTCGACGCGCCGCGTCCGTCGTCCTCCACGCACACCTCGAGGTACGTCGCCGCCTGCGTCACCCGAACGTCGACACTGGCACCTGGTCCGGCGTGGCGAGTGGCGTTCGTCAGGGCCTCCTGCACGACGCGGTACGCCGTGAGCCCCACCCCGGCCGGCACCTCGTCGGTCACACCGCTCACGGTCAGGCGGACGGGAAGCACGACGTGCGCGTCGACGAGCGACTCGAGGTCGGCCAGTGTCGGCACCGGAACCGCCGGCCGCTCAGCCTCCGGATCACGCAGCACGCCGAGGACCTGCCGCAGCTCGTCCATCGTCTGGCGACCGGTCCGCTCGACGTTCTCGAGCAGCGCGACGGCGTCTTCCGGCCGGGACGTCACGTTGCGCCGCGCGGCCGCCGCCTGGATGACCATCACGCTCACCGAGTGGGCGACGATGTCGTGCAGCTCACGGGCGATCCGGTTGCGCTCCTCGGCGACGCGCTCGCGTGCCAACAGGTCGCGCTCGCGCTCGGCCCGCTCCGCCCGGTCTGCGAGCGTCTCGAGGTGGAGCCGGCGGCGCCGCACGTTGTCCCCGAGCACCAGCGCCGCCGTCAAGATGCCGGTCGTCGCGATCGCATCGACGAGCGTCACCTCGTCATCGATCACGCCAGCGATCAGCAGCACGACGAACACGACGGCGAGCACAGCGACGCCGACCTGGCGGCGCCGGCCGTCGGTATGAGCGCCAACGGAATACGTGGCGACGAGCACCGCCAGCCAGGTCGAGCCGACGATGTCCAGCATCTCGGCAAGGGCCTGGGCGATGAAGACCACGCCGAGCGTGACGATCGGCCAGCGCCGGCGGAACATCACGGGCAGCGTCGACAGGATGACGAACAGCGGGCGTCCACCAGGTCGGCTCGCGCACCGGCTGCTCGGTATCGAGACGCACGTCGCTGAAGTGGATGACGATGGCGAGGACCATCAGCGCGACGGCGAGCATCGTGTCGGCCGCCAGCGGGTGCTCGCGGATCCACCGCAGCAGTCGCCGCCACGCCGAGCCCCATTGTTCGCTCGCTCGAGGACTCGCTCGGCTCAGCGTGGCTGCGCCACCCATCGATCGAACGCTACCGACCGCCCCCGGCGGGGTCGTCAGACCGCGGGTGGATGGCCATCAACCCCGAGGCTGGCAGGGGGTCGAGCGCCGTAGCATGCGAGCATGGCCATGACGGTCTGTGCCTCGTGCGCACAGCCGATTCCAGCGGGGGCGCGGTTCTGTCCCAGCTGCGGCGTTGCGACGTCGGGTGTCCTCGTCGCGCCCGAGGAACGGCGCATCGTGACGGTGCTCTTCGCCGATCTCGTCGGCTACACGTCGCTGGCCGAGCACCGTGACCCGGAGCAGGTCAAGCGGCTGATCGAGGCCTGCTTCGAGGGTCTCGTCGCCGACATCGAGGAGTTCGGCGGCCGCGTCGACAAACTGCTCGGCGACGGCATCGTTGCGCTGTTCGGCGCTCCCGTGGCCCACGAGGACGACGCCGAGCGGGCGGTGCGTGCGGGGCTGCGCATGCAACGCACACTGGGCCGCTTTGGCAGCGAGCAGGAGGATGGGGCGCGCTTCGAGATGCGCGTCGGCATCAACACCGGCGAGGTGCTCGTCGGCACGCTGGCCGGCAGCGACTACACGGCGATGGGAGACGTCGTGAACACCGCGGCGCGGCTGCAGGCGCTGGCCCCGCCCGGCGGCGTGCTCATCGGCAGCGCCACCGCCAGCCTGTGCTCCTCGACGATCGGCATGGAGCCGTTCGGCATCACTCAGATCCGCGGTCGCGATCGGGTCGAGGAGTCGTGGCTCGTCACCGGCGCCTTGGCCGCCGGTGCCCGACCGGTGCGATGGGACGTGCCGTTCGTCGGCCGAGCTCAGGAACGGGCGTTGCTCGACGCTGCTGTCCAACTCGTGCGCACGGGTCACAGCGGCGTCGTGTCGATCATCGGCGAGCCCGGAGCCGGAAAGACGCGGTTGGCCGAGGAGATCGTCGACGCGCTGGAGGCAGAGGCGATCGTCGTGCGCACGGCCTGCGCTCCGTACGGTGAGCAGGACGTGTGGGCGCCCGTGGTGACGGCCCTGACCGGCCTCTTCGGGCTGGAGCGTGACGCCAGTGCCGAGACGGTGCGGCTTACGATGGAGCAGCGGGCCCAGGAGGTCTGGGGGTTGGCGCCTGGCGACCCCGAGCTGGAGCGCTTCCTCGACGCCG
Source organism: uncultured Acidimicrobiia bacterium (assembly GCA_963774635.1). Lineage (GTDB taxonomy): Bacteria > Actinomycetota > Acidimicrobiia > Acidimicrobiales > Ilumatobacteraceae > JALZMG01. Next base: position 42,205 of record CAVZFS010000037.1, on the reverse strand, counting down.
GCTTCTTCCTGCTCGGCCATCCGTCCGAGTTCGATCGCCTCGACGCCGCCGGCGCCCGTGACCGGTTGGCGGCAGTGGTCACCGAGATGCTGCGCCGCCACGCCCAGACGCGGATGACGGTGCTGTGGGTGGACAACCTGCAGTGGGCCGACCCGATGCTGCGGGACCACCTCGCCGTCATCGTGCGTTCGCTGAGCGACTGCCCCTTCCTACTCGTCACCGGGCAGCGGCCCGATCCGGACGTGGTGTGGCCGCCGACGGTCGAACGGCCGCTCGTCGTGCAGGTGCCCCTCGGCCCACTCGAGCGCTCCGACTGCCTCGAGCTGGTCCGCAGCATGCTGGCCAGTCGTGAGCCGGTCGACCACGACGATCGCCGCATCCAGGCGCTGGTCGATCGCGGCGGCGGCAACCCGCTGTTCCTGGTGGAGCTGGCGGCGCTCGCCGCAAGCTGCCCCGACGCGGCCGAACTGCCAGGCACGCTGCGGGCCCTCATCGCCGCACGCGTCGATCAGCTGCCGGCCGTCCAGCGGGCGATCCTCGACAACGCCGCCGTCCTCGGGCATCACGAGCACGTCGGGGCGCTGGCGAGGTTCGCCGAGGAGATGGGTCAGGACTTCCGCGTCACCGACCTCGACGACCTGGCGTGCACCGGTCTTCTCGAGCTGGACGGCAAGCGCTGGCAGTTCCGCAGCGACGTCGTGCGTGAGGTCGTGTACCAGACATTGACCAAGCGCGTACGGGCGCAGCGCCATGCCGGCGTCGCCGCCGTCATGGCGGCCGGTGGCTACAGCGTGGACGATGTCGCCCATCACGCCGCCACGGCCGCCGAGCTGATGGTCGAGCTCGGCCCGGTCGACGGTGTGAAGCCGTCGATCGTCGGGCACGCCATCGATGCGTTGTTGGAGGCCGCCAAGTCCGCAGTCGAGACCGGCCGTTACGACACCGCTGACCGCCTCGCCAGCCGCGGCCTCGACCTGCACCGCGCCGACTCGGCGACCGAGCGCAAGCTGCTGCTCGTGCGGGCGACGGCCGAACTGGAACGGCGCCGGTTCGGTGACGCCATCGCCGATGCCGAATCCGTCCTCGAGTCGGCGCTGGCCGACGGTGACCGCGTCAGCGAGGGCCAGGCGCGACGTCGCTTGGGCACGATCGCCCAGATGCAGGGCGACTTGCTGACCTCTCGTGATCAGCTCGATGCCGCCATCGAGCTGTTCCGCGAGATCGGCGACCGCCGCCGATTGGCCGACTCGCTGCGGGCCCGCGGCTTCGCCGAGGCGTTCGGTGGCTCCCTCCCTGTCGGGCGTGCTCACCTCGACGAGGCGATGGAGATCTACCACGAGATCGACGACGAGCGGGGGCACGCCTGGGCGCACCAGAACCTGGCGTGGGTGGCGTTCCAGGGCGGTGACTTCACCGAGGCCGAGGTGCAGCTGGCCGAGGCGCAGCAGCGGTTCCAGGAGCTGGGGGACCACACCGGCGTGAGCTGGGCCGCCGGCCTGCAGGCATGGGTGTCGTACTTCCAGCGGCGCTTCGACGAGGCCGAAGAGCTGGCACTGGCAGTTGAATCGGACGCTCGCCGCTGGGGCGACCCATGGGCGACGCTGATGATGCAGACGCTGCTCGCCAACCTCCGGCTGTGGACCGGCCGCCTCGCGGATGCCGAGCAGTTCGCCGAGCGGGCGCTGGCCGGGTTCCGCGAGGTCAACGACCGCTACGGCGTGATGCAGGCTCTCGGTCCGCTCAACCGGGCCCGGGCAGGGCTCGGGAAGAAGGCCGATGCCAAGCGCGGCGTGGAGGAGTCGATCGCGCTGGGGGACACCTTCGGTGAGCTCGGGCTGGCGCTGCAGGCGGCCGCCGGGGTCGCCATGCACCTCGGCCAGGGTGAACTGGCCGTCACCCTCGCCGAGCAGGTGCTCGAGCGGGCAGCTTCATCGGGCATGGCCTCCGATGAGGGATACGTGCTGCTGACCCTTGGGCGCTGCCAGACCGGTGATGCCGACGGGGCCATGGAGGCCATCGAGCACGTCGACGTGCTGGACTTCCCGTTCGGCCGCAGCGCGCGAGCCCTTGCCCGTGCGGTCGCAGGTGACGTCGAGGGCGCCATCGAGGACGCCCAACAGGTCGAGGACGAGCGCGGCGCGAGCTACTTCGACCTGTCCATCGCTCGGCTGGCCGGCGTCCTGGCATGCGATCGGGCCGGCAACGTCCGGGGCAGCCGGCGATGGCTGGACGCGCTGACGTCGCTGGCGTCGAGCGTGGGCGACGTCGTGTTCGTGGCCATCGCGCAGCGTCTGCACGAGCGGCCGGTGACCGAGGCGACGGCTGAGCCCTCGACGCTCGCGGCCGGATGGCGGCGCGTCGTGGACGCGGTGGTCGTGGGCTGAGCACGAGGGGCAGCAACAGCACCGGGGGGTTCGGGCACCAGCCGGCGCTCGACGGCGTGCGGGGGCTGGCGGTGGTGATGGTGCTCGTCTTCCACGCCGGATTCGGCTGGATGACAGCCGGTTACGTCGGTGTCTCGGTGTTCTTCACGCTGTCGGGCTACCTCATCACGTCGCTGGCGCTCGTCGAGCATGACGGTCGCGGGAAGCTCGATGTCGGGGCGTTCTACGGGCGGCGCTTGCGCCGTCTGCTGCCGGCGAGCCTGCTCTGCCTCGCCGCCGTGCTGGTCATGGCCGCCGCCGGCTGGTTCCTCGACGACGAGCACGTGCGACGCGACGTCTGGGGCGCGCTCCTGCAGGTCGCCAACTGGGTCGACCTCGGGAGCGGCCAGAGCTACGCGGACGTCGTGGCCGGCGGCCGCACCGCCGGTGCTCCGCTCGACCACTACTGGTCGCTGGCCATCGAGGAGCAGTTCTACTGGCTGTGGCCGTTGGCCCTCCTCGGAATGCTGCGGCTGGGGTCGCGTGGCCGCATCGTGACCATCGCGTCGTTGTTCGCGGTCACTGCCGCGTGCGCACCGCTGATCGCCTGGGGCTGGGGTGCCGACGCGGCGTACTGGGCAACGCCGGCGAGGTTGGCCGAGATCGTCGCTGGCGCCGTGGTCGCCGTCGTGCTGCACAGACGCCGTGTGCCATCCGGTCGGGCGATGGTCCTTGTGGCGCCGGCCGCACTCGCGGTCATCGTGTGGGCCGCCGTGAGCTGGCCGTCGGACGGCGGCCCCGCATACAGCGGCTGGCTGCCGGCCCTGGCGCTGGCGTCGGCGGCGCTGCTCGTCGGCCTCCAGGTCGACTCACCGCTGCGTCGCGTCCTGGCGCAGCGGCCGATCGTCGCGCTCGGCGTCATCAGCTACGGCGTCTACCTGTTCCACTGGCCCATCTACCTCGTGATCGATGAGCGCACCGGCCTCGGGCAGGTCCCGCTGTTCGCCGTCCGGGTCGCCGTGACGCTGACGGTGGCCGTGCTGTCGTACGTGTTCCTGGAGCGCCCCGTGCGGCGGGCGACGATCGACACGAGGGCGACCGTTCGCCTCGCCGTCGCCGGCGCCGCGGTGATCGCTGTCGCCGTCGCCATCGTGCCGCTCGGTGAGCGGCTGGCGAGCTCGAGCACCGATGGCGTGGCGCGAGCGGACACGGGCGTCGCGCTGGCGGTGCTGGAGCCGGCGTCGACCCTGCCGCGGCGGTCGACCGCTTCGTCCACCACCGAGGTCGCCGCCACCACGACGGCCGCTCCGACCACGACGGCCGCTCCGACCACGACGATCGATCGATCCGGCGTGCCGCCGTTGCCCGCCGCGCTCAGTCGGCCGGTGAGCGTCATCGTCGTGGGTGACTCGACGGCGCTGGCCGCCGGCGACGGCATGGTGGCGTGGGCTCGCGACCACCCAGAGCTCGCCGCAGTGACCGTCGTCGGCAAACCGGCGTGCGGCTTCATCCGCAGCGGGCGCCTCGCGACGTCGGACTTCGACAACACGATCGAAGGGTGCGACGGCATGCACCAGCGCGACCTGTGGGAGCAGCTGGCGCTGGTGCAACCTGACGTCGCGGTGAACATCTCGACGGTCCCCGATCTCCTCGATCACGTGTGGAGCGAGGAGGAGGGAGCGCTACAGCTGATCGACGCCCGCTTCGAGGAGCGGCTTGTGGAGGACTACCTGACGATGTCGCAACGGCTGTTGGACGCTGGCGTCGGCAAGGTGGTCTGGGTCGCTCCGCCACGGCCGGATCTGCCGTACGACGAGCCGATGGCGACGCAGCTGCACGAGGATCGGTTCGCCCGGTTCCGGGAGTTGCTGCGCCAGCACCTCGACGGCGCATTGGAAGGGCGGGTGGTGGTCGTCGACCTGGCGACGTGGCTCGCTGGCCAACCGGAACCGCCCGAGCGAGACGACGGGCTGCACTGGTCGAAGAGTGGGGCCCGCGACCTCGCCGAGCGCTACCTCGCGCCCGTGGTGCTGGCCGAGGCGCTGGCTCCGTGACCACCGGCTTGATCGTCGGGCGGTTCGACCCGCCGCACCTCGGTCACTCGTATCTGATCGAGGAAGCCGGTCGGCGCTGCTCGCGCCTCGCCGTCTTCGTCAACAGCGGCCCGGCCGACACTGCACCGGGCGCGCTCCGTGCGGGCTGGCTGGCCGAGCTGCACCCGGAGGTCGAAGTGGTCGAGGTCATCCACGACCTGCCGACCGACTTCGGCGACGAGGCGCTCTGGCAGCGGTGGATCGACCTCTTCCGCGCCCACTGGCCGTTCGAGGATGGCCCGGACGTCGTGTGCTCGAGTGACCCGTACGTCGGCGAGCTGGCTCGGCGCCTGGGCGCCGAGCCAGTCGTCGTCGACGCTGAGCGGGTTCACGTACCGATCAGCGCCTCGATGGTGCGGGCCGATCCGGCCACCCACCTCGATCGCTTGGCCCCGCCCGTCCGAGCGTGGGTCGAGACCAACTGGCTCTGATTTCGGGTCGCGGGAATCCTCAGGCCGGCTGCGGGACGATGCGGATGTACGGCTTCGGCGCCTTCCATCCGTCGGGGTAGATCGTCTTCGCCTCGTCGTCGGACACGGCGCCGGAGATGATCACGTCCTCGCCCTGCTTCCAGTTGACCGGCGTGGCGACGCGGTGCTTGGCGGTCAGCTGCAGCGAGTCGATGACGCGCAGGACCTCGTCGAAGTTGCGGCCGGTCGTCATCGGATAGATGAGGATCAGCTTGAGCTTCTTGTCCGGCCCCACCACGTAGACGTTCCGCACGGTCTGGTTGTCGGCGGGCGTGCGGGCCAGCGGGTCGCCCGACACCTCGGCGGGCAACATGCCGTAGAGCTTCGAGACGGCGAAGTCGGCATCGGCGATGATCGGGTAGTTCGGCGCCGTGCCCTGGGTCTCCTCGATGTCAGCAGCCCAGGCCTGATGGCGGTCGCTGGGGTCGACGGACAGCCCGATGATCTTGACGTTGCGCTTCTCGAACTCCGGCTTGATCTTGGCCATGTAGCCGAGCTCGGTGGTGCACACCGGCGTGAAGTCCTTGGGGTGGCTGAACAGGACACCCCACGAGTCACCGAGCCACTCGTGGAAGTTGATCGTTCCCTCGGTCGTTTCGGCGGTGAAGTCGGGGGCGGTGTCCCCCAGACGGAAGGCCATGCGCGCTCCTTGCAGTCAGGCGGTCGAATAGGCCCACTCAGCGTACGGCAATCCCGACTAGGTGACTCAAGATTCGCCCGCTTGTGATGCCCTTGCCCGCTAGTGATGCCCTTGGTGGGCCGGGCGCCGGTCCGTTGCCGGACCGGCGGCCCGCCCGCCATTGCGCAGCGTAGTCCCCAATGTGAGGGACTTCCACCTTGACATGTGACCAAACAGTCACCTATTGTCGGCTCATCGAACAGGACGATGCCGTCTTCAAGGCCCTGGCCGATCCCGGGCGCCGGCGGCTGCTCGACGCCCTGCGGGACCACGATGGCCGCAGCCTCCGCGAGCTGTGCACGGTGCTCCCGGCGATGTCGCGCTTCGGGGTGATGAAGCACCTCTCCGTGCTCGAGCAGGCCGAGCTCGTCGTCACTCAACGCAGTGGCCGGATCAAGCGCCACTACCTCAACCCGGTGCCGATCCGCCAGATCCACGACCGCTGGATCACCAAGTACGCCGAGCCCGTGACGGCGGCGATGGTCGGTCTGCGCCGGCACGTCGAGGCATCCGCCGCTTCGGACCAGTCCAGGGAGGAGACCGCATGAGCGCGCCGCGGCACGTGTACCAGATCCACATCCGCGCCACCGCCGAGGAGGTGTGGCAAGCGCTTACCGACCCGGCGTTCACGCGGCAGTACTTCCATCGCACCGCGATCGAGAGCACGTTCACGCCGGGCGGCCCATGGCGGATGACGCTTCCGGACGGCAAGGAGGCGGTGCGCGGCGTCATCGAGGAGGCCGACCCCCCGAGACGACTCGTCATGACGTGGCACGTGCTCTACGACGCGGCGATGGCAGAGGAGCCGCCGGGCCGGGTCGAGTGGCTCCTGACGGAGAACGGCGAGGGCGTCACAAGAGTGACGACGGTCCATCGCGACCTCGGGCGCAGCCCGCTCACGTCGGCGAGCGTGGCCGACGGCTGGCACTGGGTCCTCGACTCATTGAAGTCGCTGCTCGAGACCGGGACCGCCCTCGATGGCGAGGAAGCGCCTGCCCCGCTCCTCGACGATGGTGGCGGCGATCTCCACCGCATGCTCGCCGTCGAGGCGAACAACGCGACCTGGGATCTGCTCGGTCGGGACGAGCTCACTGCCGAGGATGGCGACGAGCTGCTCGGTCGGGCGTACGCGGCCGCCCATCACTGGCGGCGGGCCGCGGGTCGGCAACCCGAGCACGCTGCTCGTGCGGCATGGCTGATCGCCCGCGCCCACGTCACGCTCGGGCACGGCGAGCTCGCGCTGCACCACGCCGAGCGCTGCTGGACCTTGACGCAGGCGGCAGGACTGGGCGACTTCGATCTCGCCTACGCCCACGAGGCCCGGGCGCGAGCGTTGGCCTGCGTGGGGCGCGTCGACGAAGCGGCCGCCGAGCTGGCCGCCGCCCGTGACGTGGCGATCGCCGACGAGGAGGATCGGGCGATCTTCGATGGCGACGTGGCGGCCGGACCCTGGTTCGGACTGGCGGCTATGCGGTGACGGGCTGCGGCACGCGCTGGCGTCGCGGCGGCCCGGACCACCACCGCAGGATGATCGAGATGACGACGAAGGCGACGAGGATCCCCACGCAGTAGAGGATGATCTCGCCGACGCCCTTCTGGTTCGGATCGAGGAACGGGTACGGGTACCAGTCGGCGAACGGGCCGCGGATCATCGTGTAGATGAGGTAGAGCGCCGGGAAGATCCACCACGTCGCCATCTGCCCGACCGTCGGCTTGATCGGCGATCGGTAGGCGAACCAGTCGGCCGTGACGACGATCGGGCCGAGCACGTGGACGATGAAGTTGACCCATTGCGTGTTCGTGTTGACGTCGGCCGATGCGGGCGCCAGCAGCAGGTTGTAGACGATCCCCGTGATGATCATGTACAGCGTCACCGCACCGCGGAAGACGACGAACCCCTCGACGCCGATCAGTGCCGGCCGGATCGCCAGCGCGCCGAGCAGGATCATCGCGCCGACGTTGCTGAGGATCGTGAAGTAGCTGAAGAAGTTCACGGCGTCGAACGTCGGGTCGTCCTCGCCGTTGATGAAGTGCCAGACGAGGGTGTACAGCGTGGCGATCGCCATCCCCCCGCGCACGACTCGCTGCACGGCCGGCATCGCCGGAGTGTAGGACCGGCGTCCATCGCTACCGTGGGACACCGTGACGATCAAACTCGAGCTGGCCGACCTGGCGCCGCGCCTCGACGAGTACGGATTCGCGTACCTCGTCACGGTGGGCGACAGCGCCACAGCGCACGTGTTGGCGGTGTGGCCCGAACTGACTCCGGACGGGCTCGTCGTGGACGGCGTCGGCCGCCACTCGCAGGAGAACGCGCGCGCCCGTTCCGACGTCACGCTCGTGTGGCCCCCGACGACCGACGGCGGCTACACCCTCCTCGTCGACGGCACCGCCTCCGTCGACGGCACCACGATCACCGTCGCCCCGACCAAGGCCATCCTCCACCGCCCCGCCGCCGGCCCCGACGGCCGCCGCGCTGGCTCCGATTGCGTCAACATCTGACCGAAATTCGGTTTTGAATCCCGGTCAATCTCGTTTTCGAGGGTGAATCTTCCAGAGAATCGCGGTCAGGCCGGAACGGCGGTCACGACGACGTTGCTGAAGTAGCTGTGGACCGACCGGTCGAACTCGCCGCCGCACGTGACGAGGCGCAGCACGCTCTCGCCGTCCCGGGCGAACGTGCCGTTGATGGAGATCGCTGGTTTGTCGACGAGCTCGACAGACCGGACGGTGAACGCCCGCTCGGACCCGTCGTCGTAGGCGACCGTCACGGTCTCACCGACGGGCGTTTCGGCGAGCTCGTTGAACGTCCCGCGCACACCCTTCCAGTCGAGGTGCCCGGCGATCACCGCCGATCCGGGCTCACCGGGCGAGGGCCCGTACTGGTACCACACCAGTGTCTTGGCGTTGTCGGGGACCTCGAGACCTCCAGTGCCGTCGACCCCGACGTGCGCCACGAGGCTGTCAGCCTCGATGCTCGGGATGATCACGCGCACCGGCGCGGGGCCGGTCCGCGGCGCCAGCACGTCGATTTCGGCGGAGTACGTGACGATCGGCGGACCGGTCGGCGCCGTCGGCTCCGGTGCTGATGTGGTCGTGGTGGGACGATGCGGTCGGTCGGGCCGTGGTCGCCGTCGTCGTCGGTCGTGCGGACGTCGGCGGCGGAGCTGCCGTCGTCTCCGTCGCCGCGCGGTGGCACGGCCGACCCGGAGCCGCAGGCGGCGATCGTCGTGAGGGCGGTCGCGGCCGCGACGACGGTCGCGCCGACGCGGAACGCCATCGTTCAGCGCGAAGCGCGCGCCCGTCGTAGGCGGACCCCGACGGCCGCGACTCCACCGGCGCCCACCAGCGCCGCAGTCGCGATCAGCGCCACTTGCAGACCGCCGTCATCGCCGGACCCGAGCGTCGAGCCGTCGCCTGTCTGGATCGCGAGCGGCGCCGACTCCAGGCCGCCCACCTGTACGACCGCCCAACCGAGCGTTCCCTGAGGCTGCGACCCGATGAGGTACATGAAGTTCGCCGTACCGTCGGCGTACTCGACCGTCTGCGGTGCGGCGAGCACGCTGCCGCCGGCGGCGGGCGCAACGGCCACCTGGTACGTCCCGGCCCCGAGCTCTTGTTCGGCCTCGGACTTCGACGTGATCGACGGGATCGCCGGTTGCTCGTTGAGGAGCACGCTGACGTCCTCGGCCGCCGCGGCGTGGCGCACGACCAGCCGGGATTGACCAGCCGGAACGGCGCTCAGGTCGTCGGCGAAGGCAGTGAGCGTCGGCTGCCCCGCAGCGTCGAGGTGAGCCACGAGCGAGCCCTCGAATCCTGCCGGGACGGTCACCGTCTGCGTCAGCAGTGGCTCGTCGGAGATCGCCGCTCCGGCGGCGCGGATCTCGATGAGGTGGTCGCCGGCCGGGATGGGTAGCGGATCGGTGCTGCGCTCCGGCTGGAATGTCGGCAGCGCCAGCGTGCCATCAAGGTAGATATCGGCCACGAGGCCGCGCAGTCCGTGAACGACGCGCACAAGTCCCGTTTGATCGTCTTGCGCCCCCGCAACCCCGGCCGCTGCGCCGCCGGCGACAACTGCCGCCATCGCTGCAGCCGCCACGAATCGAGTGATGAGCCGAGCCGGCCGTGTCCGCATGCTTCCGCCTCCCTAGGTTCCGCCTGGCGGCGTACTCTATGCCGTTGACAGTTGTATGTACACCTCCTAGACACTCGGCGGTGGGGCGGTCGCGAGGGCAATGACCGGCGGGTTTACGTGGCGAGCAGTCAACCTGACTGCGGCATCAGCTTTCGTTGCCGCGGCCCTGGTGGCGCCCCCGGGACAGCCCCTCGATGTGGTCGTCGTCGACGACTCGCAGTTCCCACGCGTCGTGCTCGACGTCATGGTGCCGGCGCAGTCGGCGGCCGCCGACGTGACGACGGCGATGGTGTCCGTCGACGGCGTGCCGGTGGAGTCGCTGAGCGGCATCGACCCCGCCACCACGGCCGTCGCGGTCGTCGTGGACGACCGCCCAGAGGTCGACGCCGCGAGCGTTGGGAACGCCCAGGGCGCCGCCCTCGAGCTGGCGGTCAACGCGCCCGAGGGAATGCAGCTCGCCGTCTACACCCCGAGTGGCCTCCAGTCGGCGTTGACCGCCGACCGCAACGCGGCGACCGCCCGCATCTCTGGTATCACCGCCGGAGCACCCGACGTCGTGCCCATCGAGGAAGCCATCACCGAGGCGGCCGAGGAGCTCGGCGACAGCCCGCTGCCCGGACCGCCATCTCCTGGTGTCGCTCGGTGCCCCCGTGACGCTGGACGCTTCGCAGCAGGCCGATTTGACCGCAGCGCTGGACCGTGCCGACGCGCGGTTGCATCTGCTCACGCCGGGTGCCGCGCCCGAGCTGGCCAGCGTGGCGGTCGCCAGCGGTGGACTGGCGCCGGCGACGACCGAGTTGCTGGCCGCGGCCGATCGAGTGCTCGCCGCGATCAGGGACCGTTATCGAGCGGTGACGACGGTGTCCGGACCGGGCAGCCACGAGGTTGCCCTGCAGGTGGATGGCACGCGTTACACCGCGCCGGTGAACATGGCGGCTCCACCGCCTCCTCCGCCGCCGACCAGTCCACCACCAACGACGGCGCCGACCGCGGCGTCCGCGGCGCCCACAACGGCGTCCGCGCCGCCTGCGACGTCGTCTGCTTCGGCGAGCACCAGCGGGACACCGACATCGACGGCGCGCGGGGCGACACCGGCTCCGGCGACCACCGCTGCGGAGACGTCGGCCGACGAGGTCGCCGAGGATGGCCGGGGCGTGGGGATCATCGCCCTGATCGTTGCGCTCGGCATCTTCATTGCGATCGCGCTCGCAGTGGTTGTGTCCGTGAGGCGCGGTCGACGACGGCCTCCGGTGACCGCCGAGGCGGAGGCCACCGAGCCGGAACCCGAACCTGAGCCGCCATCCGAGCCGGCCGTCGCGACTGCTGTGCCGCTGGTGGATGACCACGAAACCGAGCCAGACGAGCCGCCGCCGCCGGTCGTCGTCGTACCCCCACCGGTGCTCGAGCCGGAGCCGGAGCCGGTCGTCGAGCCAGCGCCCGAGCCGGTGCCCGTCGTCGAAGCGGAGCCAGAGCCCGAACCGGAACCCGAACCAGAGCCGGAACCCGTACCAGAGCCAGAGCCCGTGGTCGTGGCGGAGCCGGAACCGGAGCCGGTGGCCGAGGAGCCCGAGCCCGAGCCCGAGCCCGAGCCCGAGCCAGAGCCAGAGCCAGAGCCAAAAGAGCTCGAGCCCGAGCCCGAGCCCATGGTCGTCCTCGCCGAGCCGGAGCCGGAGCCCGAACCAGAACCGGAACCAGAGCCGGAACCGGAGCCGGAGCCGGTGGCCGAGGAGCCTGAGCCAGAGCTGGAACCAGAGCCGGTCTTCGCGCTGGAGCCCGAGCTGGAGCCTGAACTGGAGCCCGAGCCGATCGTCGCGGCGGAGCCGATCCCCGCGGGCGATGACGACAGCGAACCGGTCCCAACCCGGCGCGGGCGCCGCCCCGCGGCGCCGCTCAGCCGGCCCCGGAGGCGCGCCCCGGATCCGCTGCCGATCGTCGAGGCCGAACCCGACACCGAGCCGCCGCCCGCCCGGCGCCGTGGCGTGCCGCCGGCCCGCCCGCGTGGCCGCGGTCAGCCGGTCCCGTCGGGCACCATCGGTGAATCGCCGGCACGGCGGGAGCGGCGCGTCGTCGGACCAGCGTCGAGACGGGGCACGCCCCAGCAGGACGAGCGCGGCTGGCTGGTTTCAGGTCGCCTGCGGATGTCCGCCGCGACTGGGGAGGTGTGGAGCGGCAACCGGCGGATCGAGCTCACGTCGGAGGAGACGAACGTCCTGCGCTTGCTGCTGACCGCTGGATCGCGTGGCGTGACGAGCGATTCGATCCTGGAGGCCGCCGGTCGCTCGCCGCACGGCGCCGATCCGGACGAGGCCCGCATCATCATCGCCCGGGTGCGGCGCAAGGCGGGCCTGCTCGGTCCGAGCCAGGGCGTACGCAAGGAACGCGTCGTCATGTACTACTTCGACGACGGAGGCGACAGCTAGCGCAATTCGGCGCTCTTCACCACATCTCCATTCGCTCTCCATGCGTCCATGAGTCGACTGGTCCCATCGTGATCCGATGGCCAGCGTCCGCGCCGAGATCGGGGAGCTAGCGGGCGTCTCGGCCCGCCGCAGCACCGTCGTGCTGCTGGCGATCGCCGCGGCCGGTGCGGCCATCTCGGTGCTGCTCGGTGTGTACGCCCGCCTCCACGATCCGACGAACGAGCAGATCGCACACTTCGGCTTCTCCTCGACGCTCGCCATGAAGGCGTGGCTGACGACGGCGGCAGGTGTCCTTGCGCTCGCCCAAGCGACGACGGCGGCGTGGATGTGGGGCAAGCTGCCCCGTGCCGGGCGGGCGCCGCGATGGGTCGCCCACGCCCACCGGTGGACCGGCACCGCCGCATTCGTGGTGATCCTGCCGGTCGTCTACCACTGCCTGTGGTCGATCGGGTGGCAGGAGCCCGATGCCCGGGTGTTCGTGCACGGACTGCTCGGGTGCGCCTTCTTCGGTGTGCTGACGATGAAGCTCCTGGCGCTGCGCTTCGACGGGCTGCCGGCGTGGACGTTGCCGACGCTGGGCGTCGGGCTCGTGGCGCTGTTGCTCGGGATCTGGTCCACCTCGTCGCTGTGGTACTTCACCAATGTCGGGTTCCCGGCCTTCTGAGGCGAGCTGCTGATGGCTCTGCGCTTCACCCCGACGCTCGCCGTGTGCTTGATCGGTGCCGGCATCACCGGTGCACTGCTTGCCTTGCCGCCGCAGGACTCGAACGGCGCCAGCCCAGCGACCGTTGCGCCGGCGACCGTCGCGCCACCAGTCGGCGGGTCGGCGCCCGCTCTTGCGCCGGCGGCGATCGAGATCGCCGACTTCTCATTCTCCGGATCGCGAACCGCGACGGCGGGTGCCGCCGTACAGGTGAGCAACGCCGATGGAACGGCGCACACCCTGACGGCTCGTGACGGCGCCTTCGACACGGGGGCGGTCGACGCGGGCACGACGGTGGCGTTCACAGCACCGGGAGCACCCGGGACATACGACTACTTCTGCGCGATCCACCCCTCGATGACCGGCTCGCTGGTCGTCAACTGACTGAACCAGGAACCTCCCATGAACCGCACCAAGCACCGTACGACCATTGCGCTCGCTGTGGCCGGGCTGTCGCTCCTCGCCGTCGCTTGCGGCCGCGAGGACAACGACCCCGCTCCGGCTGCCGCTGCCGCGCCGACGACCGTGGCTGCTGCTGCGGCGCCCACGACGACCGTCGCTGCTGCGCCGACGACGACGGCTGCTGCGCCGGTCGCGGCTGCCGCACCTGCCGCACCGTCGGCCAAGGTCGGCGAGAGCGCTCTCGGCGAGATGCTCGCCAGCGCCGACGGCCTGACGTTGTACGGCTTCACGAACGACGTCGATGCGATCTCGACGTGCTACAGCACCTGCGCCGAGGCATGGCCGCCGGTCATCGTCGACGAGGAGTGGGCCGTGGGTCCCGGCCTCGACACCGGCATCTTCTCGACGACCAAGCGCGAGGACGGGACGCTGCAACTCGTCGCCGGCAAGTTCCCGCTGTACACGTTCGGCGGTGACGCCGCAGCCGGAGACGTGACCGGACACGGCTCCGGCGACGTGTGGTTCGCCGTCGCTCTCGACGGCACGTTGATCCCCGGTGATGCGCTGCAGGCCGCCGCCGATGCGCCGGCCGAGGAAGCCGCTGCGCCGACCACGGCACCGGCGCCGCCGGCCCCCGCCAGCGTGGCCTCGACCGATCTCGGCGATGTGCTGGTCGATGCCGACGGGCTGACGCTCTACGGCTTCACCAAGGACGAGGACGGCTCACCGACGTGCGAAGGTGACTGCGCCGACGCGTGGCCGCCGCTGCTCGTCGACGGCGAGGAGCTGCCCGAGGGCCTCGACCCCGAAGTCTTCTCTGTGGTGGAGCGCCCTGACGGCGGCCTTCAGCTGAAGGCTGGCAAGTGGCCGCTCTATCGCTTCGCCGGCGACAGCGAGCCGGGCGACACGAATGGCCAGGGATCGGGCGGCGTGTGGTTCGTCGTCGACCCCCATGGAGGACTTCTCAAGAACGCCGGCTGAATGCCCCCACCCGGCGTCGAAGGGCCCTGGTCGTCACAAGACGACCGGGGCCCTTCCGCGTTGCGTCTCCGGTTCTGACTCCCGTTCAGGGTCATCACTGACCCCGAACGTGCCATGGAATCCACAATTAGGCTGGTGACGCAGCCCGCTCCCGTAGCTCAGGGGATAGAGCGTCGGTTTCCTAAACCGTGCGTCGCAGGTTCGAATCCTGCCGGGGGCACCGCGAAAGTCCTGGTAGACGGCCGTTCTTTGGCCGACGGCCGCCGCCGGAGGCGCCGTGGTAACCACGTGGTAACCATCCGAGCTACCGTTCGGGCGTGGCCAGCGGCACGATCTACCGCCGGACGACACCCGCCGGCGCCTCGTCGTGGGTCGTGCAGCTTCGGCGATCTTGCGGTCGTAGTAGGCGCGGCCGTCGGTGTGCCGGTAGCGGATCTGCGTGACGGCGGCCATGTGGATGGCGTGGTTGAGACGGCGGTTGCCGCGGCGCGACAGCCGGAACACCTTGCGCCGCCCTCCAGAGGACACCTCGATGGGCGCGGTGCCGTTGTAGGCGGCGAAGCGGTCACGGGTCGGGAAGCGGGCGATGTCGCCGACGTCGCCGATGACGGTGGCGGCGATGATCGGTCCGACGCCGAACAGGTCGGTCAGCGTCGTCTTCGACGCGGTCACCGCGGCGCTGATCCGCTGCCGGGCCTCGTGACGCTGTACCCGGAGGCGGTCAAGGTCGGCGACGAGGTCCACGGCGAGCTCATGGCGGGCCGCGGCGACCGCTCCGACCGGTTCCAGCTCGTCGAGCAGTCGGGTCGCTTGAGCTGGGCTGATTTCGCCGGCGATACCGCCCGGAACGAGATCGCAGAGCACCGAATGCAGCCGGCAGGCGACCCGGTTGTGCTGCCGGGACAGGTCGCGGTGACGCTTCGCCCACACCTTCATCATTGCCGCATGATCCTCGACGCGTACCTCAGGAACCGTCGCTGACCGCAGCGCGGCGACGGCCACCGAGCGGGCATTGTTGGGATCGTTCTTGTTGCTCGCACCAGTCGCCAGCAGACGCACTCGAGCGGCGAGCTTCGGTTGTACGTCGACAACGCGCTCGCCGGCGGCGACGAGCTGCTGGGCCAGTAGGTAGCCGAGCCCGCCAGCGCCTTCGATCGCCCACGTCCGCTCACCCAACGGTGCCGCCCACGTCAGCAACCGCTCCACCTGGTTGGCGGCTGACCGCACCCCGCGCTCACCGAGCGGCTCCTCGTGCTCGTCGAGAGCCACCGCGGTTTGCGACCCCTTGTGCGGGTCCACACCGATCATCACTGCCATCGCACACTCCGTTCGTCATCGCTGATGAGGACCGAGGTGGGCATGTCTGATTTCAGGGTTCGGGCGCTCGCGCCTCTTTCGAGCCACACCACGGCGACACCCTGACGCTGGCACCTCGTTCGGAAGCCAAGCCGCGCACGACCGGCAGACGGTTCGTGAGCCAGACGTCAGGATGTCTCGACGGTACGGACCAGCCGCACCACGTAAGACCAGTATCAATCAAACGGCTCGGCGCTCGTCCGGGAGCGCCCGGCGGTTCGCGCCCACCGTGAGCGCCGAATGCCCGGTAAGGGCGCGGCTCGCAAGCCGCAATCGCGCACAGATCATCCGATCTGTAGCTGCCCCAGAACGCCGGGACCGTGGCGCCGATCTGTGCGCGTCAGCAGCGAACCCGCGCCTGCTGATGGCCGCCAGCCGCCCTCGTCACGATCGCCGTCGCGCGGTAGCCCTCGGCGTCGATCGTGCGTGGGCTCAGTTGACCCTGCTCGGGCGTAGGGTCGTGAGGTGCCTGACGGCGCCTTGTCCGATGTGGGTCAGGTCCGTACTGCGGAGGTGATCGCGGCCCTCTCGCTGGCGACGGACCTCGCCATGGCCTTGCCTTTGGAGTATGGGTTACAGAGCACTCAGGTCGCAATGCGGCTCTGTGATCGGCTCGATGTCGATCAGGAGACGGCCTCTCGGACCTACTTCCTCTGTCTCTTGTTCTACGTGGGTTGCACCGCCCCTGCGGAGGTAGGTGCGGAGGTCTTCGGGAGCGACGACGCCCTCGCGACGTACGGGACCCCGGTCCGCTTCGGCTCTCGGGGCGAGATGGTGAGGGGCATGATGCGCGTGGTAGCGCCACCGGTTGGCTCGTGGCCCCAGCGTGCCTGGCAGTTAGCCCGCGGTGTCCCGCGACTGGCTCTGGGCTTTTCCGGCGTCGTCGCCGCGACCTGCGAGGTGGCTCGGATGTTGACCGACAGCCTCGGCCTGAGCTCTGCCGTGTCGCAGCTCTTCAGATATGAGGGCGAGCGTTGGGACGGCAAGGGCTTGCCGGGTGAGGTCGGGGAGGACGGAATTCCGCTGCCGGTGCGGATCGTGCATGTCGCTCGTGACGCCGCGTTTCAGCGCCTGTTGGGTGACGAGGAGTTCGTCGCCGGGGTGGTAGGTCGGAGGGCGGGAGCCGCATTCGATCCGACCATCGCCCGGCTGGTCGCCGGAGACCCAGCGGACATCGTCGCCATGGGGTCGAACGCGTCGCTGTGGGAACAGATACTGGCGTACGAGCCGAGGCCGTGGCTGATGCTGGAGGGGGAAGGGATCGACCTGGCCCTGGCGGCCATGGGTCATTTCTCGGACACTTGCCACTCCCTATCTGGTTGGGCATTCGGGTGGGGTCGCGGCGTTGGCCTCGGCTGGCGCGAGGGTGTTGGGGTTCGATCGTGGGGAGCGGGTGACGGTCCGCCGTGCCGCGCTCGTGCATGACCTGGGCCGAGTGGCCGTGCCGGTACGCATCTGGGAGAAGAAGGGTCCGTTGACGGCCGACGACTGGGAAAAGGTGAGGCTGCACGCCTACCACACCGAGCGAGTCCTGGTGCGATCGCCGTTTCTCGCTGGGCTCGCCACGGTCGCAGGTTTGCATCACGAGCGTCTCGACGGCTCGGGCTATCACCGCGGTGTCGCTGCTGCGTCGCTTGACCCGATGGCCCGTCTTGTCGCCGCCGCCGACGCCTATCACGCCATGACCGAGCCGAGGCCCCATCGACAGGCGCTCTCGCCGGGCGACGCTGCCGATGCCCTCACGGTCGAGGCCCGGGCCGGACGTCTCGCGTCCGAGGCGGTCACCGCGGTATTAGGGGCTGCTGGGCATCCAAGCCCGTCGATCGAGCGGCCGGCGGGGTTGACCGAGCGCGAGATCGAGGTCGTGAGACTCCTGGCCCGTGGTCTGCAGACCAAGCAAGTGGCCCGCACCCTCGGGATCTCGGTGAAAACCGCCGACTACCACATCCAGAATGCCTACCGGAAGATGGGTGTCTCGACGCGAGCGGGGGCGACCCTGTTCGCCATGCAGCACGGCCTCGCCACCCTGGGAGAACTCCCAGTAGGCAACCACCCCTGACCGTCCTACGGTCTGCGCGAAGGGTCGTCACGGGAGTGATCGAATGAGTGATCGGCACGTCGAGACTGTGGAAGGTTCCACCGGTGAGTACGCTCGTGAGCGACTTCTGTCCGGGCTGCCAGTCACCGAGCGGCGGCTCCAGCTGGCCGGGGTCTCCACAGCCGTGCTGGAAGGCGGCGACGGCCCACCGATCGTCTTGATGCAGGGGGAGTTTGGGGCCGTGTGGATGCGGGTGATCCCCGACCTGGTGACGAGCCACCGTGTCATCGTCCCTGACCTGCCCGGGCTCGGAGCGTCGGAGGTGACAGACGGTCCTCCCGATGCCGGCGTCCTCGTGAAATGGCTCGACGAACTCATCGAGCAGACCTGTGCGATCCCGCCCGTGCTGGTGGGGAAGGGGGCAGGCGGCGCCCTCGCCGCCCGGTTCACGATTGGCCACGCCGACCACGTCGATCGATTGGTGCTGGTGGACACGCTCGGGCTGGATCGGTTCCGGCCCCCGCCGGGGATGGCGCTGTCCTTCGTCAGGGTCCTGTTGCGACCGACCGAGCGCGGGCTCCAACGCAGCTTCCGGAACTACTGCTTCGTCGATCTCGATGCGGTGCGCGCCGAGATGGGCGAGCGCTACGACTGGATGGCGGCCTACGCCCTGGACCGGTTCCGCACGCCTGGCGTCAAAGCGGCGATGCGCAACCTCTCGAGACGGCTGGCGGCGTCGATCCCGTCGGAGGAGCTCGCCCGGATCGCCGTTCCGACGACCCTGATCTGGGGCCGGCATGACCTCGCGGTTCCGTCTGGCCGTCGCCCAGGCGGCCAGCGCCCGCCACGGCTGGCCGCTGCATGTGATCGAGAACGCCCGCGACGACCCTGCCATCGAGCAGCCGCATGCCTTCCTGAGAGCGCTGCGCACCGCCCTCGACGGCTCTGGGCTCTTCGATCAGCGAACGAGCACGTGACTACTCAGGAATCGAGCGAGACCCTCGACACCGCTGCGTTAAAGGCAGCGGGGGCTCACGCCCGCCAACTCCAGCGACGCGAGTGCGCGGTTGCACCGACACTTCGGTTGACTCGGGTGCTCTCCCGACGTCCGGCCGGCGGCGTGGATTCTGCATGGCGCTCGGGCGGCGAATCGAGGCACGGAGACCGAGCCTTTGACGGTCGTGAACCCGCGAGCGACGAATCGTTCTGCGTCACGGAGCTGGACGCATGAACGCTCGGTACAAGCCGGAGCGGATCGAGACGATCATCATCGGAGGTGGCCAGGCCGGTCTGGCCGTGGGCTACCACCTGGCGAGGCGCGGTCGGCCGTTCGTGATCCTGGACGCGCACGAGCGGATCGGCGACTCCTGGCGGAAGAGGTGGGACTCGCTCCGTGTGTTCACCCCAGCCCGCCTCGATGGGCTGCCGGGCCTGCCGTTCCCGGCGCCGGCCGGTTCGTTCCCTACGAAGGACGATGTGGCCGACTACCTGGAGGCGTACGCCGCACGTTTCGATCTCCCGGTTCGTCTCGGCGCCCGGGTGGACGCCCTCGCCAAGAACGGCGACGGGTTCGTCGTGGCCGCGGGTGAGCTGCGGTTCGAGGCCGACAACGTGGTGGTGGCCCCCGGCGCGTACCACACCCCCCACGTCCCAGCCTTCGCCCGCGAGCTCGATCCGGCGATCGTGCAGATGCACTCCAACGAATACCGGAATCCTGCCCAGCTGCGGGAAGGCGGCGCCCTCGTCGTGGGCGCCGGTAACTCGGGGGCCGAGATCGCCCTGGACGTGTCCCCGGGGCACCGGACCTGGCTGTCGGGGAGGGACACGGGCCACGAACCGGCCCGCCCTGGGAGCGGGCTGGACCGGCTGGTCACTCCCCTGATGTGGTTCGCGGCCATGCACGTCCTGACCGTGAAGACGCCCGTCGGCCGGAAGGTGCAACGGACCTTTCGATCCAGAGGGATCCCGCTCGCTCGGGTTAGGCGGAAGGACCTCACCGCCGCAGGGATCGAGCTGGTGCCGAGGACGGCAGGCGTACGGGACGGCTCGCCCGTGCTGGAGGACGGGCGCGTGCTTGATGTGGCGAACGTGATCTGGTGCACGGGATTCGCGCCGGACCTCACGTGGATCGATCTTGCCGTCTTTGACGACGACGGAGGACCGGTGCACGACCGCGGGGTTGTGGGATCCGAACCCGGCCTGTACTTCGTCGGTCTCTACTTCCTGTACGCGTTGAGCTCGGTGCTGATCGGCGGGGTCGGAAGGGACGCCGAGCACGTGGTGAAGGCGATCGCCACTCGGGTCGACGAGCTCCGCACGGGGCCACAGTTCGTCCAGCGAACCGACACCGACGGGGATCACGGTCGGACTCGCATCCGCTGAGCCCCGCAGAACCAAACGGTTCGGGACCCCCCGAACGGCTAACGCGAGCCCGCCTACCCCCAGTGCCGATCGCCGGCGCCCCACTCGATAACGCTCGTCCACCGGGGTGAACCGCTGCCGCGCGAGTACGGCCATATCGCCTTCCCGATAATCGCAGGCGCCACACGCGCACGGCTGGCGCGTACTCGCGATCGCGATCGCGACCATTGCCCGGTAGAGGCGCGGCTCGCAAGCCGCCGTCGCGCACAGATCGTCCGATCTGTAGCTGCCCCCGAACGCCGGCTCGATGGCGATACCGAACGACGCAGGGCGCCGCTCGGTGCGCGTCGTCCGCGGCCGTAGTGTCCTGAGTGGTTACCCGTCGACAAGGAGCAAGCTCTTCATGGTCGACGCGACGACGATGCCGAACGCCGAAGCAGGCGCGCTCGCGAGAGCAAGCAATCGAGCGAGATGGGCGCGACGGCCATTTGCCCGGCGGTTCCCAACGCGGGACGGCGCACAGTCTGTCAGTCGAGGACGCCGCCGGAGCAGGGCGTTCGGCGTTGCTCCCGGCAACCGAGCTGCTCATTCTCCTCGTCGTCGTTGTCTTGCTGTTCGGCACGACCTGGCTGCCCGAGCTGGCGCGATCGATCGGCGAGGCGCGCTTCGAGTTCGCGCGAATCGGGGACGCTTGATCGGCGAGATGACTTCGACACTCGGGACGGGATGCATCAGTGGCGGCTCCGGCGACGTGCGGTGGAGAGTCCCGCGCCCTCGGCGCGCTGGGCGAGGCAGTGTCACAATCCTGCGCCGTGCTGGCCGGCGGTACGAGCGAAATTGCCTGACGTGCCGGATCATCCTGGACAGGCGGCATCGTGCGGCGTAACTGCGACCCTTGAGGGCGAGGCGCGGGTACTTCTTCCAGTTCGATGTCGCCACTATTGAGGCGACGGCACGGCGGCCGGGCGGGCTGTCACTGACGACTGCCTTCAGAGCGGACGAGCCAGCCCGATTTTCGGCTGGTACCGTCGACGGCCGTCTTCGTGCGGCAATCGGGTCCCACCGTGCGCGTCGGGAGGATTGTTCGCCTTCGATCGCGGCGAAGCGTCCGTCTGGCGTTCAGTCCTGCACCCCAGCAGCCGTGCGCACCCGCGCACGACCAACGTCGAGAAAGATCAACGGCTCGTCTATTGCGTGCCGCGCCTGCCCGTACGATCATCGATGAAGGCGTGTGGCGGGGTGTCGGACGAGGTAGATGATGTGGCATTCACCCCCGCTGTGATCGCGTTCGTTAGCGCACGTCATGAGCGCGACCAATCCAGGTGCTGAGAACGAACCTGACGGCCGTCAGCGCCTGGGAACATTGTCTGAGTTCGGGAATCGGAAGGAAGCGAGGTATGCACTAGAGATGAGGTATGCACTCATCGAGGTATGCACTTATCAAGTCAATCAGGACGAAGGAGAGGGAGATACGTGAAGCGACTAGGAATTATTGCTCTACTGTCGACGCTGGGGGTTGTTGCTTCGGCTTCGGTAGCTTCGGCTGTCACCAATTTCGACAATGCGCCATCGGGTGCGCATTACAGGCGGGGTTCCGCTGAACCGGTGTGCACGACAACCACTGTTCCGATCACGGGAGCGATTACGGTCAGCTGCACCGGGACAGAAATCGCCGGGGTCGGGAACACAAACGCGGACCTTTCCTTGGCGATCGTGGGCACGGCCAACTTCGTTTGCCACAATCCTGGCAACGACAACGTTGTTGATCCCCACAGCGCCTCAGTCAGTGAAGAAACGAGCGCAACTCTTGTCCCATCGAGGAACGGCACGCTCGTTGTTCCTGAGCAGTCGGTGACAATCTCACCGGACGGCGCGGCCGCACAATTTGAGTGCCCCAACGCGAACTGGAGGGAAGAATTCACCGGCTTCAGCGCTCTGAGTTTCACCTACAGTTTGACCTTCGTGGGCTTCCCCGAGCCAGCTATCCTTATCACAGGCTAGTAGTCACGTAAGCGGCTGACCGCCACCGGGTAAGGGCCGGCGCCTTCGCATGGGGCACCGGCCCTTTCCGGTCTTCTGACCGGTTGCTATCGCATGCCTCCGCCTGGAGCTCTGTCCCGACGGAACTCGCTCCGCGGATCGAGTGTGCTGAACCCTGGCGATCGCGCGCTCGGGTCGCTCAACGCGAGTTCGCGAACGTCCGCCATCGCGCTACTGGCGAGGGCCGCGTCGGTCGTTGGCACCAGGACCGCCATCGCGCCAGCCGTCGGGTCGGACGGGCGGAAGGTTGCCGGCCACCATCAGGGTCGAGGGCGTCCGTGGTAACGCCGTGGTAACCATCGGTGGCGGATCTCGGCGAATCACGCCGAACGACGGCGAATGTCGAGGTCGAGAAACCTCTGCTCAAACATACTTTCGCGAACGAGCACGAACGTCGCCGGACCCTCTCGGACGTTTCCTAAACCGTCAGTCGCAGGTTCGAATCCTGCCGGGGGCACCGCGAACGTCAAGGCCCAGCGGGCGGGCTACGAGTCGGCCGAGTTCGCTGCCTGCGCGGACGGCGCGGGTTCGTCGAACTCGTCGTGTCGGCGGTACCAGAACGACCAGGGCGCTTTCGGCCAGCCTTCGGGGGTGTCCTCGTCGTCGACCTGTCCGCCGTAGGGCGTGAGCGAGATGAGGGTCGCGACGCTGCCGATCGTCCGGACCATGGCGCCGTGCTGCAAGAAGTAGGTGCGGTAGACGTCGTCGCCGTCGCGCAGGAAGATGTTCAGGCCGAACCACTCCTCGGTGCCGAAGTCGGCTGAGAAGCGCTCGGTGCGGATCGTGTACCACGGGATGTGGGTCCAGCCCATCCGCTCGGCGTAGCGACGCAGGTTCTCCTGCGGCGCCGGCGACGCCATCGCGAACGTGATGTCACGGGCGTGAAGGAGGCCGAGCTGGCCGATGCCGTCGGCCCACGACGAACAGCCGGGGCAGCCGGCGTCGGGCCAGCCGTCGACGCCGTCCTCGAAGAAGAACCGGTACAGGATGAGTTGGCTGCGACCGTCGAACAGTTCGGCCAGCGACCGTTCGCCGTCGGGGCCCTCGAACCGGTAGTCGTGCTCCACGCGGACCATCGGCATCCGCTTGCGGGCAGCAGCGAGCGCGTCGATCGCTTCGGCGACGGTCTTCTCCCGCTCGGTGATGGCAGCGAGGGATGTCTCCCACTCGGACTGCGAGACGATGGCAGGGCGCGCGAAGATCACCGTTCGAGGGTGCCCACCCACGGCATGGCTAGTCCTCCTCGCCGTCGGCTTCGGTCACGCCACGGCCTGACCGTCGCCGCACCAGGTGGCCAGCGCGTCGTCGAGGCCGGAGTCTGTGAGATCGCCCGCCCACGCGACGTAGCCGTCGGGTCGGATCAACACGGCCGCAGGCGCATCGACGGCTCCGAGCACCGGGAGCTCCCACGCCCCGTCGTAGGTGGCGTCCACGCGTCGCAGCCGCCCGATGTCGGGTGCGACATCGTCGGCGCCGCCCGCCCCGAGGTCGAGCAGCACCGGTCGGGCGTCGTGCAGCAGCTCGTACACCCGCGTCGCACCATCAGCATCCTTGCCGGCGGCGGTGCGCAGGTCGAGGTCCGGCATCCGCCGCCCGACCATCGGGTGGCCGTCACCGAGGTCGTAGTGCAGGTCGAGGCCCGACAGCATCCCGGCGAAGCGGCGGCGCGGCTCATCCATCTCCAGCAGCTCCGCGAGGTCGTCGATCACGGCCTGGTGCTGGACGTCGGGGTTGTTCAGCGCGACCTGCGCTCGTGTGTGGCGAAGCACGCGGGCACCGACGGGGTGGCGCTCGGCGTGGTAGGTGTCGAGCAGGGCCTCGGGTGACGTGCCGTCGACGACCTGGGCCAGCTTCCACCCGAGGTTCACGGCGTCCTGCACGCCGATGTTGAGGCCCTGGCCACCCATCGGCGGGTGGATGTGGGCGGCGTCGCCGGCCAGCAGGACCCGGCCCCGGCGGTACTCGGCCGCCTGGCGGGCGACGTCCGTGAACCGGGAGATCCACATCGCCCTGCGCAGCCCGAAGTCCGTCCCGTACACGGCGACGAGCGCCGTCCGCAGCTCGTCCATCGTCGGGTCGCTCACGTGGTCGACCTTGCGCTCGTTGAGCACCAGCCGGATCGGCTCGTCGGGCTGGCGTCGGCCGATGGCGTGCTGGCCGATGCGGTCGCGCCGGAAGCCGAACTCCGGCTCGTCGTCCATCTCGACCTCGGCGAGGATCCAGCTCATCGTCGGATCGGTACCGGGGAAGTCGATTCCGACCGCCTTACGGACGAGGCTGCGCCCGCCGTCGCAGCCGACGACGTAGCGCGCCCGCAGCGCCGTGCCGTCGCCGAGCGCGACATCGACGCCATCGTCGTCCTGCAACAGCCCGACGACCTCACGACCACGCAGCATCGCCACGCCGAGCTCGGCGATCCACTCGCCCATGATCCGCTCGATGTGGCTCTGCCACAGAGCCAGACCGTACGGGTGGCGCGACGGGAAGTCGCTGAGGTCGAGCTGGATCTGGCTGTACCCCACGATCTGCATCACCTCGCCAGCGGCGAGGAACCGCTCGGCGACGCCGCGCTGGTCGAACACCTCGATCGTGCGTGCGTGCAGGCCGCCGGCACGCGGCTCTCGAGCTCGTGGCCCGTGCGCCGCTCGACGACAACCACGTCGACCCCGCCCAACGTGGCTCGGCCGCCAGCGCCATCCCCGTCGGACCACCGCCGGCGATGACGACCGCGTGCTGCGTCGCCCCGGCATCAGTTCCATCGACCATCTGCACCACTCCTCGCTGCTGCCGTCCCGGCCCCGCCGGGGGCCCGCTGACGAGCCATGTTCAGCACGGTTTGGTCGCTTGCGGCAAGCCCCCCGCCTCGCGGTACGTTGGCAGTGGCGGGCGGCGTCGCCCCTGCAGCGCAGCCCTGACGATCGGTCCTAGTACGGCCGGCAGTTCAGAGCGGGCTCTCCAGGAGCAGGCGCGTGCGCTCGGCGATCCCACCCGTCACGCCATCTTCCGTCACGTCGTCCAGTCCTCCTCGCCCGTGAGCGTGGGTGAGCTGACCGATCGGTTCGAGCTCAACCACAACGCTGTGCGCCAACACCTCGCCAAGCTCGTGGCCGCCGATCTCGTCGTTGAGGAGCGTGCCGCCCCGTCTGGACGGGGCCGACCCCGGTTCCTGTACTCGGTGGATCCGGCGGCCGAGAGCCGCTGGGGTGTGACCGGTCCGTACGAGCGGCTCACGGCGCTGTTGACGGAGGTGATCCGCACCGGTGAGACGCCCGTTGACGTCGGTCGCCGAGCGGGACGGCGCTACGCGGCAGATCATCCCGAGCGCGATCCCAGCGCAGCGCTCGTGGAAATCACCGCGCACGGTGGCTTCGAGCCGACGCTGCAGCAGCGAGGTGACGAGGTCGAGGTGCTCTTGCACTCGTGCCCGTTCGCGAACGCTGCCGTGGCGGATCCGGACATCGTTTGTGAGCTGCACCGCGGCATGGCGATCGGCGTCGCCGAACACGTCGGGGGCATCACCATCGACGGCCTCGATCGCGAGGATCCGCGACGCGCCCCGTGCCGCTTTCGAGCCCACCTCGACCCCGACGACCACCGGTGACATCACCACCAACGAACCCAGAGGGAGAACCAGGACCATGGAGTCATCAAGCAGTTTCCACGCGACGCGCGCTCGCCCGCGACGGCGGACGCATGTCGTCGCCCTCGTCGCAGGCGTTGCGCTGGCGGCCGGCGCATGTACATCCGGCTCGTCCTCCGACGCTGAGGGCACGACCGCAACGATCAATTCGTCGCCCGCGACGGCGGCCGGGCAAGGGGACATCGCCGGCACCTTCGACATCGGCGGCCGCAAGGTGTACATCCAGTGCACCGGTCAGGGTTCGCCCACGGTGATTCTGATCTCCGGGGGAGGGATCGCCGCCGACCTGTGGGACAGCCCGCTCGGCGAGCAGCCCACGGTGTACCCGACGATCGCCAAGACGACGCGGGTGTGCGCCTACGACCGGCCTGGCACCACCCGTGCGCTCGCCGAGGGTGGCATCAGCCGCAGTGACCCCGTGCCCCAGCCGGTCACGCCGTCGATGTCGGCTGCCGACCTGCATGCGCTGCTCGACGCGGCCGGCCAGACCGGCCCGTTCGTCCTTGCCGCCCATTCCTACGGCGGGCTCGTCGCTCGCTACGTCGCCCACGAGTACCCCGATGAGGTGTCGGGCATGGTGCTCGTCGACAGCTTCTCGCCGGAGCTCCGGGAGGCAATGCCGGACCTGTGGCCGTCGTGGATCGACTGGAACACCACCCCAGCGGCGGTGATCGAGGACTATCCCGACTACGAACGGGTTGACTTCGACAAGGCCCTCGACGAGATCGTGGCCAACCGGAGCATCTCGCCGATGCCGCTGGTCGTCCTCACCGCCGACCAGCCCTACCCGACGCCGGCGAATCCCGACGTGCCGGCCAACATCAGCACGGTCACACGTGAAGCACAGGACGTTTCCCAGCGCCAGGTGGCCCAGCTGGCCCGGCGCCGAGCACATCACCAAGACCGCCAGCGGGCACGACATCATGCTCGAGAACCCCGTGCTCGTCTCCGACGCCATCCTCGACGTCCTTGCCGCGGTGAACGACGGCCGCACCAGCATGCGGTGAAGAGCGCCGAGGCACGCGAACGGCGAGCGCAAGTGCTCCGCAGCGATCTGTTCGGTCAGGGCCCGCTCGTTGCCGGCTCGGGAACTGTGGTGGTGCTGCTGCTGGCGGTTCCGGGCAGGTGCCTCCCTGACGACGCGAGTCAACTCGCTGGCGGGGCCCCCGCCGTCGGGCGAGACGGGCAGAGCCGCCAGGACGACGATCGTCGTGTCGGTCTCAGGATCACGTATCACCTGCGATTCATATCCCGCGATCTGGCCGGCGTGTCCGTAGTACGAGCCGCCTCGAACCATCCCCGAGCCGTAGGCGGGGCCGTCGGGTTGGGCGGGATCGAGCGGTTGGATCGAGGCCAGGCGTTGCGCTTGCATCTCGGCGTCGAGCAACCCGCCATCGACGAGCGCTTTGGCCCACACCACGAGGTCGTCGGCGGTCGAGATCGCCGACCCGGCGGTCCAAGCCACGGAAGGACTCGCCCCACTCCAGTCAGTCGGCAGCAGCTCGCCGTCGGCCGCCTCCTGCTGCTCATCGGCCGGCAACGCCGGATCGGGACGGAAGATCTGCTGGGCGGTTCCGAACTGGTAGCCGTGGGCGTATGCCGCGGGGATCGAGGCGTCGTCGAGGGCCGGCATCACCGTGCTGTCCAGGCCGAGCGGATCGAAGATGCGCTCCTGGAACAGCTCTGGAACGGTCTGCCCGGTGACGTCCTCCATCACGAGTCCGAGCAGGACATAGTTGGTGTTCGAGTACTGCCAGGTCGTCCCTGGCGCGGACAACGCCGGCGCGCTGAACGCCAGGGCCAAGAGCTCCTCGGGACTCCAGATCCGTTCGGGATCCTCGTCCACTGCCCGCCCGAACACGGGGTTCTCGGTGTAGCCGGCCAGCCCGCTACGCATGTCGAGCAGCTCCGCGATCGTGATGGTGTCGCCGTTGGGCACGTCGGCCCGGTACTTGGAGATCGGATCGTCGAGGGACACCTTGGCTTCCTGGGCCAACTGCAAGATGACCGTCGCCGTCATCGACCCGGCACGGCAGGTCCAGATGATGGCGGAGCTGATCGCAAACGTCCGGGAACGATCCGCACCGATACAAGCGGCGTATCGCCAAGCGGCCGCCGTCGACCAGACGGTGGCGGAGAACCTCGACGCCGAGCTGCGCCGGCGGCACGAGACGTTCACCGCCGTGATCGGGATCATCTCCGAGGACCGCCTCCGGCACTCCCTCGACGAAAGTACCGACATCGTGTGGGCGCTCGGTAGCTACGAACTCTTCCTGCTCCTCCGGACACGACGCGGCTGGGACGCCGACCACTACCGGCAGTGGCTCAGCCGCACACTCGTCGAACAGCTACTGCTCCCCGACAGCCGACCGCGCCTTCTCGATTGACACATCTCGGTCATGCGCGGCGATCGCGACGGAGCCCACCGGCCGTCGACGCGCCAGTGTCGGCGTGTTTCGGTCCTGCTTCGTCCGTCCTCCGACTGGGCTACGTTGACCACGAGCCAGCGTCCGGGATGGTTGCCACGCTGACAGTAAGGACACGAATTGGTGACCCACGGCATCCTCGTTCCGATCTCCAACGTCTCGTACTAGAGGGGGCTGACGTGAACCAGTTCCGGCGTCGGTTGTCGTTCGTCGTGTCCGCCGCGGTGGTGGCGGGGTTGTTGGTGTTCCCGGTCGCCGCCTTGGCGCCGGTGTCGTTGGTTGAGGCGGCGGGTCCGGTGTCGGGGGCGATCGGCCTGGGGGGCGGGTTGTCGGGCTCGGTGGATGAACGCACCGGACTGTTCTCGGTGTCGGTGCCGGTGGTGTCGGTGGCTGGTCCGGGCTCCGCGGGGGTGACGTGGTCGTTGGTGTGGGATCAGGGCCGGGCCGTGGATCGTGTGGACCGGTCAGGGTTCGGGGCGGGCTGGTCGTTGGGGGTGTCATTCATCAATCCGGCCACCCCGACCACGGTGTATCCGGCCAACGGCGGCACCTACACCGCCGGGGGGACGTATCCGTCGGGGTTGCATGAACTATCCGTTGCAGGACCTCGCCTTCCACCGCAACTCGGGCGGCTCCCCCTACGAGTTGTCCTATGACGACGGGCGGGTCGACAGCTTCGACGTCAACGGCAACCTCGTGGCCCGCACGGACCGGTTCGGGAACCGCACCCAGTTCTCCTGGGAAGTAACCCCCGGCATCGAGGGCGGCTGGCAGCCGACGTCGATCATCGACGGCTACGGCTTGGAGACCACGTTCACCTACACGACGGACCCCACCAGCGGTGACCGATTGGTGGAGGTGCAGGCCCCGGCCCGCTCCGACGGGGTGCAGGCGACGACGACGATCACCTTGGATGACCAGCGGCGGGTGCGGTCAGTGACCGATCCGTCGAACGCGACGGCCCGGTTCGAGTACGCCCCGGTGACAGGACTCGATGACATCGAGTTGTTGACGACGATCATCTCCGCCTCCCAGGCGCACACCCACGTCTACTATCAGAACTTCGACGACCAGCCCGGCCTGACGGCGGTGCAGGCGGTGGTGACGACGGATGCCGACGGGACGGTGATCGGCCCGGCCCGGTTGTTCTCGATGAACCCGCCGGGTGACGATCACAACTACACCGGCAACCCGAACCACCTCAGCGGGACCACTGATGGCCTGTTCGAGTCCGGGGACCCTGACTACTTCTATACGACGGCGATCTCCAGTTGTGTCGTCACCGAGTTGCCGCCACCCGAAACGTGTCCGGGGTCGCCGTTGTCGACGGTGTCGAGGTATGACTCCCAGCATCGCCTCGTTGAACGCAAGGTGATGGCGGGGGATGTCACGGTGCAGCACCAGACCTCGACCTACACGCCGGTGCGTCGGTTGGAGCTGGACCCGAACTATGCCGCGGCCGTTGGGGACGTCGGTCACCTACTCGGCGACCTCCAGCCCTGACGGGATCACGGCCGCCTCCGCCAGCCGCACGGTCGAGTCGGGTCGCGTCTACGACACCCACGGTCGGGTCACATCGTCGACCGATGAGACCGGCACCACCACGACGACCACCTATGACGAGGCGTTCGGGTTGATCACCAACGTGTCGATCGTCGGGGCCGACGGGTCACGCAGTGAGACCAGCCACACCCTCTCCGACGATCACAAGACGATCGTCGGGGCGACGACGTCGTACGCCGCACCGGGGCAGCCGCTGTCGGCCCGCTCCACCACCACCTACGCCTACGACACGACCGGTCAGTTGCTGCACCGCACGATGACGTGGGCGCCGGGCGCAGAACCCGACCCCGGCGGCCCCACCACCGTCACCACCAAGTTCGACAGTGCGGTCGACGCCGAGGCACGGACCCGCACCATCACCACCACGACCGCCGCCGGAACCCCGGCCGCAGCTGCCTCGCAGACCGTGTTGGATCTCGTCACCGGGCATGCGGTGCGCAGCATCGACCCGCTGGGGCGGGTCACCACCTACACCTACGACGACGCCGGCCGCCAGACCTCGCGGACCACCCCTGACGGCCTCACCTCCACCTCGACGTACACCGCGGCGACGCCCACGTCGCCGGCAACACGGATGGATACGACCCCAGATGGTCGGGTCGTGTTGACCACCTTCGACGTGTTGGGCCGCAAGGTGCGGGTCACCGACAACGTGCAGAACCAGCAGTTCATCGACTCGCCCACGGCCCGGCAACTCTCCGCGTTCGACTACAACCTCGCCGGGACCACCGTCACCGCCACCGATCAGCACGGCCGCACCATCCACACCACCTTGGACGTGCTGGGCCGCCAAGTCGCTCAGGTTGGAGCGACGGGGCTCACCCACACCAGCACCTACGACGACGCCGCTCACACCACCACACAGACGGTGGTCCCCGCCGGCGAAACGAACTCCGAGGCGGTCCGCACCACCACGTACGACAACGGCAACCGGCCCGTCACCATCGAGAGCAACTACAACGACGGCACCGCCGACCCGACCCAAACATACGGCTTCGACGGTCTCGGCCGCGTCGTATCGCAAACCTCCGAAGATCTCGCACTGGAGCACTCCTATCTCGGTGCCGGCGGAGCCTCCACGGCGCAGACGGCCACCCCCCTCGACCCGGCCTACCCCGGAGAACAGTTGGACTTGAGCCGCTCGATCGCCCTCGGTGAGCAGCAGACCAGCAGCCAACGCCAACAAGCCGGCACCACCGCCGACGGAACGCGGCTCACGTACGACCCGGCCGGACGGATCGCCACCTCCACCGACCCCAGCGGTCGCACCACCAGCTACGCCTACTACGACGACGGCAACGTCGCCACCCGCACCACCCCCTCGGGCACCGTCACCACCGACACCTACGACGACACCACCGGCCGGCTGACAAGCGTGACGGCGGAGGCGTCGGGTGGCGCAACTATCACGCTCGCGTACACCTACGTCCCGGCTGGCGAGCCCGGCGCTGGCCGGGTCCACACCATCAGCGACGGCACCGACACCGTCTCGTTGGGCTACGACGCCGACGGACACGTCATCAGCCGCGGCTACTCCGACGGCACCTCGACATCGGCCGCCTTCACCGACGCCGGACTGCTCGCCACCACCACCGACGTGACCGGGGCGCTGACCACCTACCACTACGACGCCGCTGCCCGGATGACCTCCGCCACCCAGACCCGCGGTGACGTCACGCTCGCTGAGGTCACCTACACCTATGACTCGATGTCGCGGATCCACACCACGACCCGCGGCAACGGCGTCACCACCACCAACACCTGGACCCCCCGCAACCAGCTGGCCAGCCAACGCACCACCACATAGTCCGGGACGGTGATCGAGGAACACGGCTACACCTACGACAGTCACGGCAACGTCGCCCGCCGCACCGACACCCTCCCCACCCTGGCCAGCACCGCCACGAGCACATGGACGACCGCCTACCGCTACGACGCCTACAACCGGCTGATCGGCTCGGCCACCTTTCCCGGCACCAACGCCCGGGCGCAGCCTCCACCTCCACCAACTACACCCTCAACATTGCCGGCGACGTCATCGGCATCACCACGAACTCCTCGTCGACGACCAACACGATCGACGCAGCCGGCCAACTCACGGCCCAGACCACCGACGGCACCGTCATCGACCAGTCCTTCGACGGAGACGGACGGGTCACTGAATCATTGAGCGGCTGGGCGTCCACCTACGACGGCTTCGACCGGATGCTCACCGCCACTCGCAACGGAACGACGGCGAGCTACACGTATTGGCCCGATGGAACCCGCCGCGCCACCACCACCACCAGCCCGGGGCCGAACGTGTGCGAGCAGGCGATCGCCGAGGCCGGCACCGGCCGCGGCACCTACGGCCGCTACCGGCTGATCCACGCACCCGCCGTGGGCCGCTCCGGATCCCAGGTCGTGGTCGGCACCACCGGGGCGGACCGTCTCGTCGGCGGATCCGGCAACGACGTGCTGTGCGGGCTCGGCGGCGACGACACCTTGGACGCCGGCAGCGGCCACGACCACCTCGACGGCGGTGACGGCGACGACACCCTGCACGCCGGCAGCGGTAACGACGTGCTCGACGGCGGGGCCGGGTTCGACCGGTTGTTCGGGGGCAGCGGCAACGACACCTTGACGAATGGTGAGGTCAACGACGGCGGCTCCGGCCGCAACCAGATCGGGGCGCCGCCGCCGGTCGCCACCAGCACCCAAACGTTCCACTACGGCCCCGACGGCACTCTCGTCAACGACACCACCGCCGACGCCACCACCGGCACCACAGCGACGACCGCCTCCTACCTCCTGACCGGCGGCCGCGAATCACGGACCCTGCAACCCGGCACCACCACCGTCGGCAGCCGTGCCCGCAGGGGCGCCTGCACCGGTCACCACCGGCACCGGCACCGGCTACCTGCTACGCGACCGCCACTCCTCCGTCACGGCCCTCATCGACGCCACCGCAGCAGTGACGAACACGTACTCCTACGGCGACTACGGACCGCCAGCCCGCCCCGACGGGCAACCCCAGCTGGCGCCCAGCCCGGCGCCGGGCGGGCGAACCAACCTCTTCCAGTACACCGGGGCCGCACCGACCAGCTCGATGACCGACCCCACCACCGGCCTCCTACTCCTACCGGCCCGCAGCTACGACCCGACCCAAGGCCGCTTCACCAGCCGCGACACCGCCAACGTGTTCAACAAGTACCAAGGGTTCTCCACCAACCCGATCATCAACGTCGACCTCACCGGTCACTTCTCCCTCGAGGACCTTCTCGTCGACATCGGCACCTTCATCGTGTTCGCCGTCGCCGCCATCGCCACCGCAGGAGCCGCCATCCCCGCCATCATCGGAGCTGAAGTCGGTGTGGTCACTGCCAGTGCCGTCGTCACCACCGTGGCCACTGCGATCACCGCCGTTGCGAGCGCGACAGGAGCCGTCGCTACGGCCGTCAAGGTGGCCGACGACGTCGATGACGCCGTCTCCGGCAAGCACTTCCTGACCAACGACCAGCGCTCTGCGCTCGGCACGGTGCAAATGGTCGCCGGCGCCGTCGCCGCAGTTTCCGGGCTCAGCGCCGTCGGTTCCGCATCAGCCGGGGCCATCGCCGAAGCCGGCCCGGACTGGGTGGGGCAGGTCGCCGACGCACAGGACGCCATCGACCCTGACCCCTACGACGACGGCCTGGGCCCGTACAACCCCGACGCGTTCGGCTCGGGCGGAAACAACATCGGCGAGGCCGCCCCCACCAACTCGGACCCGCTCCCCGACGCCGGCGCCGGGTCCCGGGCAAGAGCCGGCGTGGTGAAGGGTTTTTCGAGCCGCGCCGACATACCGCCGCCGTTGCGCCAGTTACCCAGCGAGTCGATCCCGGTCGATCAGAACGTCCTGCAAGACGTGGTCGGCGGTCACGAATTGAGCGACACCGACGAGTCGATCTTCGACGAGCACCCGGACGTGAAAACCTCCATCACCGCCAACGAAGCGGTCTCGAACCGCACCAGCTCCGTCATCGCCGACGCCATTCGACCGACCCCCATCTCGCCGCCCCTGACCGCGATGAACGGCGACTTCCCCGTGGAGGACAACGTGTTCGACGCCGAGCCGGACACGTCCGACCCACTCTCGATGATCGACGCCGACGTTCGACCCGCCATCGACCGATTCGCGCCGTACCGGTTCTCGTTCAGCGATTAGGGCTTCTTGGTCGTGGCGAGGCCGACCGCGCCGCGCCGCGCTTGTGTTCGAGGGAGTCTCGATGCGTCAGCGGCGCGCCAGGCTCAGACGCGGCGGCGCAGGGCGCGAACCGACAGCGGGGCGAAGACGGCTGCGATGCCGATGGCCCAGAGCAGGGAGAGGAGCGTCGGACGAGCAACTGGTCCGTCCACCATGAGACCGCGGGCCGCATCGCTGAGGATGGTGACCGGATTGGCCTTGACGACGGGCTGCAACCAGCCCGGCATCGTGTCGATCGGGACGAAGACCGCGCTGAGGAAGGTCACCGGGAACAGCACGGTGAAGCCGAACAGCTGCACCTTCTCGGGGTCCGGGGCGAGGACGCCCACCAGGACCGTGACCCACGAGAAGCAGAGGGCGAAGAACATGATCAGCAGGAAGGCTGCCGCGAGACCGGCGGGCGAGGTGCCGAGTCGGAATCCGAGGATGAATCCGACGACCAGCAGCAGCACGATCGACCACGCCTGCTTGACCATGTCGGCGAGGATGCGCCCGCTCAGCGGCGCCCAGCGCGCGATCGGCAACGATCGAAGCCGGTCGAAGACGCCTTTCGTGATGTCGGTGTTCAAGCCCTGACCGACGTACATCGTCACGAAGAACATGTTCATGACGATGATGCCGGGCAACGCGTACTGCAGGTATTCGGTCGGGGAGTCGGCGATCGCCCCGCCGAACACGTACGTGAACAGCAGCACGAAGATGATTGGCTGGATGCTGAAGTCGCCGAGCTCCCAGGGGTTGTGCCGGATCTGAATGAGGGTCCGCCAGGCCAGCGTCAGCGTCTGTCGGAGGCCTTCGACCGTGGTCACGCGGGGCTTGACGTCCTGTGGCTGGACCGGCGCCGGCCGGGTGCTGCTGGTTGGAGGCGAGATGTCGACGGTGGTCATGCCGGCACCGCTTCCGTGTCGCGCTGGCCGTCGGGTTCTTCGACACGGTGGCCGGTCAAGGTCATGAAGACCTCGTCGAGGCTCGCGCCCCGCAGGGTCAGCTCGTCGAGGATGACACCCTGGTCGTCGAGCCGCCGGACGACGGCAGGGACCAGCGCCGGGTCGCTCACGGCCGCGGTGACCCGCTCGCCCTGCACCTCAGGGTCGACCTTTGTCAGCTCCCGCACCACCGACATCACGACCTCGAGGTCCTCGGCGCGTGCGGGTCGCACAACCAGCGACTGCGCACCGACCTGCGACTTGAGGTGATCCGGGGAGCCGGTCGCGATCACCTTGCCGTGGTCGATCACCACGAGGTCGTCGGCGAGCTCGTCAGCCTCGTCGAGGTACTGCGTGGTGAGCAGCACCGTCACGCCATCGGCCACCAGGAGGCGGACCAGGTCCCACATGTCCAGCCGCGCCACGGGGTCGAGACCGGTCGTGGGCTCGTCCAGGAACAGGATCCGTGGATTGCCGACGAGGCTGGCAGCGAGGTCGAGCCGGCGCCGCATGCCGCCCGAGTAGGTCTTCGCTGCGCGGTCGGCGGCGTCGTCGAGGCGGAACTCCCGGAGCAGGTCTCGGGCGCGAGCCTTCGCCTGGTCGCGCGGGATCCCGAGCAGCCGGGCGATCAGCACGAGGTTCTCGGTGCCGGTCAACGTCTCGTCGACCGACGCGTATTGGCCGGTCAGACCGATCAGCTGCCGGACCTGATGGGCCTGCTCGACGACGTCGTAGCCGCCGACGGTCGCCCGCCCCTCATCCGGGCTCAACAGGGTGGCCAGGACCCGCACGGCCGTGGTCTTGCCGGCGCCGTTCGGACCGAGCAGTCCGAGCACCGTGCCCGTCGGGACCGTCAGGTCGATGCCGGCGAGAGCCGTCGTCTCACCGAAACGCTTGACCAGGCCTTCGGCCTGGATTGCGTGCGTCATGTTTCCTCCATCGTCAACGACTCTCGAAGCTACGACCTCGACCACGGTTGAACGCAAGGTCATTACCCGGACTCATCGCGCGCCCCGAACTCATCGGTCCGACCTGCACCAGGGGCCTGATGACCGGTTCGCACTCGCTCGGGCACCGGCCGTTCAGCCACATTGCACGGGCGGCCGCCACGATTCCGGGTGCCGGAGCTGGTGCAGGTCGAAGGCGGCACGCACGTGTCGTTGTGGACCGATGCCACCAGCGATGACCTGCAGCGTCATGTCGCCAAGCACCTGGCGGGCTCGTAGCCACGCTGCCATCACGGCCATCGAGGAATCTGCAAGGTCGGGGCGTTCCGCGGCTCTCTAGGGCACACCACTGCTTCAGGAGGAAGCCCAATGCCCAGAGCCACGAGACCGCCGATCCCATTCACGCCTCGCCGCATCGCATCCGGCGCGCTCATCTTCGCCGGCCTGACGATCATGACGTTGGCGGTCCACGGACCTGCCGTGTCGGCGCAGGAACCACCCGATGATCATCGGCTGCTGACCGCCGAGCACAGCGCGGCGCGACGCATCGAGACCACGTGGCTGTCATCCGGGGTGGTCGCCGCAGCAGACGACGTGACGGCCCGACCGGCGGAGCCGGCGACTCGCCGCGATGATCCAGGCGAGGCTGGTCCCGGCGTCGCTGCAGGCAATGCCAGTGTGGCCGACTCTCCGACGTTGGACGTCCTCGCCGCCACCGCAGCGCCGGCCGGCGGCGGTACGTCACCGATCCCGTTCGACGACATGGTCAGCAACTACGGCTGCATGATGATCGAATCCGAGCCCGGTGAGCACCTCGGCGTGAACTGCATCGACGAGGGATGGCTGAACACCGACGGCACGGTCTACGTGCACACCACAGTGCCTGCTGCGCAACAGGTGCGCCTGTCGTCCAGCCCACCGTCCGGCACCGACTCCGGCATGCCGTCGTTGACCTCCTTCGATCTCGACTCGGCGCCGGACTACAGCAGCTACGAGTTCCTGTCGAAGCCGTTCGACATCGTGCCGGCGAAGACCTACTACATCCTGGCCATCGCGTGGGACAGCGCCGGCAACATGGCGTGGCGGTACGGCACGGCCACCGTCCCCGCCACGGCACACGTCGTGATCGACAAGATCACCGTCCTCAACGACGGCGACGAGGGCTCGTTGAACAGGGGTGAGATCACGTTCCGTCTCGGTGTTGGCGATGAGCAGTGGTCGTTCCCCGAGGAGAAGTTCGACGACGGCGATTCGTTCGACCCCGGGGCTGACCACACCGTGCTGGACGCCGGGCCGACGCTGATGCTCTGGGCCAGTGCGGTCGAGGATGATCCAGGCAAGTGCGTCGTCGAAGCGAATGAGGGCGTCTGGGATGAGTTCCAGGATGGTGGCGGGTGCCACTTCGCCTCGGCGGCCGAGGAGTTCGACCTGACGACCGGCCAATCGACCCTCGACGTCGACTTCACCAGCCCGCACGAGCACCTGCGCCTCCGCGTCGAGGGCCAGATCACCGTCAGCCTCCCCTGACGAGGTCGATCGGCGGCGCGGGCTGGTGACTACTGCCCGTCGGCCTGGTAGTCGGCTCGGGCGAGCTGCAAGGCGTCGATAGCGGTGTCGATGTCGTTGCGCAGCTGGTCGATGTTGGGCACGACGTCGGGGCAGGCCACCAGTCCGAACGTGAGTTGTCGGCGATAGCTGACCACCGTCACGTTGATCGCCGACCAGTCCGTGATCGGACCCATCGGGTAGGCCGATTCCACGAGGGCGCCGTTGCAGTAGAACGCATCGTCAGGACCTGGCACGTTGGAGACAACCACGTTGTAGGCGAGCGGTCCCCATCGGGCGAGTCCGAGCTGGCCGGCCAGGCGGGCCACCGTTTGGCCGGTTCGTGGCGGGACGACGTCGGTGAGCCTGACGAGTGAGCCGAGGCCGGTTTCGTCATGTCGGCGCTTGACGACGTTGGTCATGCGGGTGATCCGGGCGAGCCGCTCGACGGGATCCTCGACGTCCGTGGCCAGCGTCGTGATCAGCGCCGACAGCTGGTTGCCGCCGCTCGCTGCCTGGCGCTCACGGTCGAGACGGGCACCATCGTGAGCAGCGGCGACACAGGCAGCGCACGTTCACGAATGAGGTAGCGCCGCAAGGCCCCACCGACGATGGCCAGCACGACATCGTTCACCGTCGAACCCGTGTCGCGGCGGAGCTTGTCGAGCGCATCGAGCGTCGTTCCGGTGAAGCTGACCGCTCGCCCGGCGCTGATTGGCTGGTTCAAGGGCGTGCGGGGGGCACCGAAGGTGCCGGGCATGGTGATCTCGGGGTGTTCGAGATCCCACTGTCGATCGGCTCGACCACATCCATGCCTGCATCTCCGTCGCCGCCGAGGCGCGACACGGCTGGCCCGCCGCCAGGCGAGGCGCTCGAGCTGCGGACGAGATGGCTCGGGGTCGACGGCAAGTGGTCCCGAGCGCGGTGGCATGCGGCGGGCCGGGGTTGAGCATCGAGCAGCTGCGCCATCAGCTCGGCACCCGATGGGCCGTCCAGCACAGCGTGATGCAGTTTGAGGATCATTCCCGTCCGGCCGGCGGGCAGCCCTTCGACGACATGCAGCTCCCACAACGGTCGGCGGCGATCGAGCGGGCGGCCGAGCACGTCAGCGGCGACCGCCTGGAGGTCGTCACTGTGATGCACCGTGCAATGGTCGGCAGGATCGACGTCGACATCGATCCAATCCGGTTGGGTGTAGCCCAGTCGGGGATCGACGAGCCGCTTGCGCAGCGCCGGCAGCAGGTGCAGCCGAGCCGGATCAATTCGCAGATCTGCCTCGGCGACGCCGCATCGGGCCGGCGACGGGTGTCCAGCACCGCGCCCACGCCACATGCAGATGATTGGTCGGCGTCTCCAGGTACAGAAACGCCGTGTCCAAGCCGCCGAGTCGCTGCACGGCGACGACGCTAACGGCGCTTTGTCGCGGACGGCGGCGGAGCCGGCCAAGACCGAAAGGGGGTCTCGGTCACCGGCCAGCTCGACGCCACGATCAACGGTACGGATCTGTTCTGACGTCAGCGTTTCAACGATGTGAACATCCGCACGAGACTGCGAAGCAGAGCGCCGCCAGGACTCACGGCCGACGCCGATCTTCGTGGCGAGGCGTGACGGGGCCGTTCCGAGAACCGAGTCTGACCTGTCAGTTGGCTGGCAGGACGTCGTGATCGACGTGTCGCTCCCCACGTACCTCGCTGATCAGGTTGATGGCGACCCGGGCACCGTCGCCAGCGGTGACGATCGTGTGCACGCTCACGCCTGCGGCCGTCCCGGCGGCCCAGATCCCCGCCACCGACGTCCGCCCCTCGGTGTCGACCGCGACGATCGCCTTGATGTGTGGCTCGGTGCCGGCCGTGGTGGGTACGCCGGCGGCCTCCGCCACCTCCACGCTGGCGCCGGTGGCGACGATGACACTGAGGCGGCGACCGCTTGACCATCGGCGGTCCGCACGGTGAACCCGCCGGCCGACTCCTCGATCGCTTCGGCCGTGTCGTCCACCCACACGGCGCCTGCCGTGCTCGCTCTGGGCGTGACCTCCATCGACCAGGTCCGGCCCGGTGATGCCGTCCGGGAAGCCGAGATGGTTGGCCACCAAGGCTCGGCGGGTCATCCCTTTGTCGGCATCGATCACCACGGTGGACAGGCCCGCTCGCGTTGTGAAGGTGGCCGCGTCGGCGCCGGCGGGGCCACCACCGATGATGACGACGGTGTCCGGTTGGTCGCTCATTCGCTTCTCCTCGTCGGGCGCCCAGCCGCTCGGCACGGGCGCAGCGATCAGAACAGCGGTCAACGCTACGAATTGAACCGAAACTCCAGGTCAACCTCTCCGCTGACACGCTGAGCGTGGCTGACACGAACGGTGTCGACTGTCGAGGCGATGTTTCTTGACGATGTTTCTTGACGGGTCCTTGAGCTCAGCTAATGTCGTGCTGCCGTATTGGCAAACCCAAGGGGGCCTCGAGATGTCATCGCTTCAACGCTTCCGGGCAGTCGCGGTTGCGGCTGTAGCCGTGCTCCTCGTCACGTCGTGTGGTGACGACGACGATGGCGCGAGTGGCACCAGACAGCAGCGGAGGGGGCCGAGCCGGCCGAGACCACTGCGCCGGCGACCGAAGGTGGTGCCACGACTGCAGCGACCGAGACGACGGAGGGTGGGGAGAGCACCGAAGAGGCCGCGACCACCGAGGCCGGCGACGAGGGGGAGCCCCCGGAAGGCGAAGGTGATGTCGACGGCCAGCACGGCCAGGGCGCAGCGGCGTTCCAGGCCGCCATGGACGCCACGGCCGACGCACCGCTGGCCGCCGACACCAGCCTCGAGCCGTTCGTCATCGGGATCGTCAACCTCGAGGCCGATCCGGCCGGCACTTCCCCGATGTCCGCGAGGGCGCCGAGGCCGCGGTGCAGCTGGTCAACGAGCGCCTGGGCGGCATTGGCGCCGACGTCGAGGCCGGCACCGGTGGCCGCCCGATCGAGCTGGCCTACTGCGGGCACCTGGTGACCAGAACGAGGCCCAGGCGTGCGCCAACCAGCCCGCCGACGCCACCCGAACATGATCATCCCGGGGTGGACTTCTTCACGCCGCTGATGTACCCACTCTTCGCCGAGTTCCCGGTGGTCGAGATGCTGCCGATCTTCATCGCCGACTTCGACCAGACCGGCGTCTACGGGATCTTCGGCGGCTGTGTCACGGCCTTCCCGTCCAGCGCCGAGATCATCGCCGACGTGAAGGGCCACGACCGTCTCGCCGTCATCTGGTCCGACAACGCGCCCGGCAACGAGTGCTGGACGGACACCCACGAGCGCTTCTACCAGTACTACGCCGACACGCTGGACAACTTCGAGTTCCAGGGCTTCCCGTACACGCCGGCGACACGGCCACCATCCCGCCGGTGGTCCAGCAGATCGCCGACTACCTGGCCGGGGCCGAGAACCCCGCCGTGCACCTCGGCGCTCAGGCCACCGACTGCGCGGCCCAGATCCAGTCCCTGCGGGCGGCCGGGGTCGACGCCCAGATCTACACCACGGCGGCCTGCGACAGCGAGGCCATCCGCGGCCTGAGCGATCCGAGGGCATCGACTTCGAGGTGCCGGGTACATCGTCGAACAGCCGGACCTGTACGACGAGTTCATCCAGTTCGAGCTGGCCGCCCGCGAGGAGGCGATCGACGCCTACGGGCCGGAGACGCCGAAGACGGCCTTCGGGCGCCAGATGTTCTCGTCGATCGTGTTCGCCTACCAGATCGCCGACCAGGCCCTCGCAGACGGCGTGGACATCGACGACCGGGAGGCGCTGCGCGAGGCCATCGGCGCGATCGACAACTTCCACCTGCTCGGCTACCGGCCGATCTCGTGCGCCGAGAACACCCCGGAGTACGAATCGATCTGCAACCGCACCACCGGCTACGCCATCTGGGACGGAGAGCTTCACCATCGACCCCGACCTGCCGGACGGTCATGGACGTCACCGAGTTGCTCCTCGGTCGAGGAGGCCCTCCCCCGGTAGTGAGCGGTCCGTCGCGTTCCCTCGCTGCCGCATGGCAGCGGGTGGGCGTGGTCAGCGTCGACGAGCGCGTGCACCTGTTGCGGTCCCGACTTCAACTTCCGCGACCTGATCCAGCAGGCTCGCGTCGGGCCAGCTCGCTACCCGACATCGGAGACAACTCATGCAGATCGCGATCGGACTCTTCCCGGAGTTCACCGCCCTCGACGCAATCGGGCCGTACCAGGTGTTCACGTACCTTCCCGGAGCCGACGTCGTGGTCTGCGCGGCGACGACGGCCGTGCTCGTGGACGAACATGGGTGACTCCGGTTCGATGTCACCGCCACGTTCGACGACGTCTCCGACCCCGACGTCCTCGTCGTACCCGGCGGCCAGATCGCATACCGGATGGTCCGCGACGGTGACCCCACCATCGAGTGGTACTGTGCCGTGCATACCTACACGACGTTCACGACCTCGGTGTGCACCGGTGCCTTGCTGCTCGGTGCCGCAGGACTGCTCGACGGACTGCGCGCCACGACCCACTGGGCTGCCTACGACGTGGTCAGCGCCCTCGGTGCCACTCCGACCGAGGACCGCGTCGCTTGACGAGGGCAGGATCATCACGGCCGCCGGCGTCTCCGCCGGAATCGACCTCGCGCTCACCCTCGTCGCGCGCATGGCCGGTCCGGAGATGGCGCAGGCCATCCAGCTCGGCATCGAGTACATCCACCCCCAACCGCCGTTGAACGCCGCTGCGCCCTCAAAGGCACCGGCCGAGATCCAGCAACTGGTGCGCGGCGTGCTGGACGACTCACGCGACCGTGTGCAGAACAGGGAGTGACGACGGCAGCCCTCAGGACCATGGCGTGTGTGGTCGCTCGATTTGTTCGCCGTCCACGGAGATGTCGACACGTTC
>CAVZFS010000036.1:0-189538 GCA_963774635.1 uncultured Acidimicrobiia bacterium | reverse complement strand
TGCGTGGCCCGATCCACCTACCCGTCTCGATCGACGGGATCTCCGTCTAGCCCCGCGTGCCGCCGATCAGATCTGGGTGGGCACGGTCTCGCGGACTGATCTGGGTGGTGACAGTCTTGAATTCGAGACCTCGGCCACCCAGATGGCGGGGTGAAACCGGCTCCAGCCAGATGCGCTAGCCGCTGAACTTCACGCAGCCGGCGATCTCGAGTCCCAACTCGGCGCCAGCGTCGACGAGCACGTCGACCGGTACTGCCCTGACGATCGTTCGCAGTTGCCACACCTCGCGCGTGGCCATTCCGCCCGCCGAGGAGCCAGGCAAGCCATCGGGCTGAGACCGAGCTGCGTCCCGAGACTCCTCCGATGTCGACGTTCGGCTGCCGGGTCCATAGCGGCATGTCCGGCGAGGCCACAGAGAGACGACGTCGTCGTCCAACCGCCTCGACGACTCGAGCGGGGAGCGGGGGTCTGAAGCCCGTGCGGGAGCCCCGAATCGACTCGACGGTCGACGGCCAATCGCCGATCGTCAAGGGTCTATGTTCTCAGTGCTCATCGAGGAGGGATCGTTGTGTCGCGGTGGAAGGTCATGAGGTCGGCGACGGCCGACACGACCGTCGGCGTGGTCCTCCCGGCCGCCTGACCCCGACCGTCTGACCGGCCAGGACCCACACCTATGCGATCCAACCGCCTGCTTGGTCTCGGCCTCCTGGCCCTCCTGATGCAGTGGTCACCCCGACAGAGCGCGCCCATCCCAGCTCCGCCGCCGGTCGTCCTTGGGTCGTACCCGACCGGGCCCTGCGACGAAGGTCTTCCGGGCCTCAACGGCGGCCCGCAGGCGCTGACGCAGATCGGCACCAGCGTGCAAGGCCGCCCGATCTACGCCGAGCAGCACGGCTACGGCGGCGACGTCATCGTCGTCGTCGGACAGGTCCACGGCAACGAGTGCGCCCCCCAACTCGTCACCGAAGCAGTCCGCCAGCACGGCTGGACGGGCACCACGGTGTGGCTGATCCCCACGCTCAACCCCGACGGGTACGCCAATCACACCCGGACCAACGCCAACGGGGTCGACCTGAACCGGGACGGTCACGCCATGTCGCAGCCCGAGTCCGCGGCGTTGCGTGACTTCGTCGCCAACGTCGGTGCGACACTCGTCGTGCACGTACACAGCCCGAGCAACTTCGCCGGGTACTACGGCGGTGGTCGTGCCCGTGACCTCGCCGCCGCGTACGCCGCCAACGTCGGCATCTCGTTCCGCGGCCAGATCGCCAATCACCCGTTCCTTTGGCTCGGCCACGCGGGGCAGACGGTCCTCGTGGAGCTCCCGGCAATCGCCGACCACGACGCCGCGGGAGCGTCGGACAACCGGACGACGGCGTCGGTCGACCATGTGCGGTGGATGAGCGCCGCCCTCGCGCAGATTCTCGGCGAGAGCGGAGGCGGCTTGATTGGCGACGGTCCGTCCGCAACGTCGAACAATCCGAACCAGATCCACGTCATCGTGCGCGGACAGGACAGCGTCCCCTACCTCCGACACTTCGACGGGTCAGCATGGGGCCCGTACACCAGCCTCGGCGGACTGGTCGACGGCCAACCGGCAATCGTGTCGAGATCACCGGGCACGCTCGACGTGTTCATCCGCGGAGTCGACGGGGCGTTGTGGACGCGATGGTTCGACGGCTCAGGCTGGTCCGATTGGATCAGTCTCGGCGGCTACCTGTCGACGCCACCGGCCGCGGTGTCCCGCGCTCCCGGCACGATCGACGTGTTCGTCGGTGGCGCCGACGGAGCCTTGTGGACCCGGCGCCTCGACGGAAGTACCTGGAGCGGCTGGGGGTACCTCGGCGGCCTCGTGAGCGCAACACCAGCCGCGGCATCACCGCGTCACGGCGACATCACGGTGTTCGTCCGCGGGCGCGACCGCGCGCTGTGGGCCGTCAACTACTGGGGCGGTGCCTGGTCGCAATGGGTGCCGCTCGGTGGCACGATCACCGCGGCGCCAGCCGCCACGTCCCGGGGTGGCGGCACGTTCGACGTGTTCGCTCGCGGAGTTGACGGTGCCCTGTGGACCCTCTGGTACAACGGCGCCTCGTGGAGTTCGTGGACCCCTCTCGGCGGACAGATCACGAGTCCCCCCGCGACAGCCTCCCCGAACTCGTCGACCGTCGCGGTTTTCG
The DNA here is from genome assembly GCA_963774635.1 of uncultured Acidimicrobiia bacterium. Lineage (GTDB taxonomy): Bacteria > Actinomycetota > Acidimicrobiia > Acidimicrobiales > Ilumatobacteraceae > JALZMG01. The sequence goes on along the minus strand of CAVZFS010000036.1, from coordinate 187,361 downwards.
CCCGCGGGCAGGACGCCGCACTTTGGAACCGCTGGATGACCGGTGGTTGGGACGCGTGGGGAAGCCTCGGCGGCCAGATCACGTGACTTCCCGACCATGCATCAGGGTTCGGCATGACGTCCTCCGGACACGTCGCGCATCCACCATTCGAGCGGTGCTCCAATCGCTCGAGCTGGACGCCGCTACTGCTGCTGCGGCCGCCTGACGTCGCCGATGTCTAGGTGGGATCGACGGCCCGTTCACGCTCCCAGAACCGTCCCTGTCGGCAGGCGGTCACGAAGGCGGCAGCGTCGCCGTCATCCAGCGCGATGTAGCCACCGTCCATCATGTCGGCGAGTCCGGCGGCCCGGAAGAGCTCGCCGGCGCTGCTGACGTAGCCGATGATCTTGCAGTGGGCATGGGCGTCGGTGACGAAGTCCTTCGCCGCTGCATCGCCCGCCAGAAGGGCGGCGCCCTCGACCGAGGCGAGCACCACGACGGCGTCGTACAAGACGGAGGGGCCGCCGTCGACGTTCTGATCGGCTGGGACGAGTGTGCCGTCGGAGACGGTGGCACCGCCGATCTTGGGGGCGATGATCTCGAGCACCGCTCCTTCGGCCTCGACCGCAGCACGCAGCGCGGTCAGGACGGCGGCCTCGGTGCCGTCAGTGACAAGGGCTCCGACCTTGCGGCCGGCGAAGGTCGCTGGACCGTTGTTGAGGATGCTCAACGCGGCTGAAGGCTGCAGGTCGGTGATCGGCTGGCGGGCCGGGGTGCTCGCCGGGGGCAGATCGGCGAGTCCGAGTCCGTCGGCGATGGCGGCGGCGAAGGCTTCGTCCACGTTGCGCAGGTTGGCGACCATCCGCTCGCGGATGGCCGGGGTCTCGACCTTGGACAGCTCGAACACGAACCCGTCGACGATGTGGCTCCTGCTCGACGGGCGTCTGGCTGATCAGGAACTGGCGGGCCTGGCTGAAGTGGTCGGCGAACGTCTCCGAGCGCACCCGAGCCTTGGCGCCCGCCTCGGTCGACGGAAATGATCGGTAGCCGCCGTCCGGGTCTTCGCGTGGTCCACGGGCTTCGCCGCTGGCCGAGTTCGGCTCGTAGTTGATCCGGCCGACCGGGTTGGTCACGGCCATGTGGCCGTCCTGCTGGAAGTGGGCGACCGGGCACTTCGGGGCGTTCACCGGGAGGTGGGTGAAGTTCGGTCCGCCGAGCCGCTTCAGTTGGGTGTCGAGGTACGAGAAGTTGCGGCCCTGCAGCAACGGGTCGTTGGTGAAGTCGATCCCGGGCACAACGTTCTGGGTGCAGAAGGCGACCTGTTCGGTCTCGGCGAAGAAGTTGTCGACCGTGCGGTCGAGCACCATCCGCCCAATGGGGGTGACGGGCACGAGCTCTTCGGGAATCAGTTTGGTGGCATCGAGGATGTCGAAGTCGAAGCTGTCGGCGAAGTCGTCGTCGAACAGCTGCACGCCGAGCTCCCATTGCGGGAAGTCGCCAGTAGTGATGGCGTCCCACAGGTCGCGACGGTGGAAGTCGGGGTCGGCGCCGTTGATCTTGACGGCCTCGTTCCACAGCACCGACTGCAGGCCCTGGGCCGGCTTCCAGTGGAACTTCACGTAGCGCGACGCTCCATCAGCGTCGACGAAGCGGAACGAGTGGACCCCGAAGCCCTCCATGAAGCGGAATGACCGTGGAAGGGCCCGGTCTGACATCGTCCACATCACCATGTGGGTCGCTTCGGGCATCAGTGAGATGAAGTCCCAGAAGTTGTCGTGAGCCGACTGGGCCTGCGGGAAGCCGCGGTCGGGCTCCTGCTTGACCGAGTGGACGACGTCAGGGAACTTGATGGCGTCCTGGATGAAGAACACCGGGATGTTGTTGCCCACGAGGTCCCAGTTGCCGTCCTGCGTGTAGAACTTCACGGCGAACCCACGGACGTCTCGGGCCAGGTCGAACGAGCCTTTGTTGCCGGCGACCGTCGAGAACCGCACGAACACCGGTGTCCGCTCCCCCGGACGTTGGAACAGGTCGGCCTTCGACAGGCTCGCGGCCGAGTCGTAGGCCTCGAAGTAGCCGTGCGCTCCAAACCCACGGGCGTGCACGACCCGCTCCGGGATCCGCTCGTGATCGAAGTGGAAGATCTTCTCCCGGAAGTGGAAGTCCTCCAGCAGTGACGGCCCCCGATCGCCCACCTTCAGGGTGTTCTGATCGTCAGCGACGGGGATCCCCTGCTGCGTCGTCAATCGGACGTCGCCAGCTGAGGCAGTCTGGTGGGTCTCGCCGCCGGTCCCCACGTCGAATGCTGCGGCAGCCGGATCACGGTCCCGTGTCGCCCGATCAGACGACGTCTCAGGCTTGGCCGTCCGCTTCCCACCGCCCGTCCTGGTGCGGCCGGACGACTTCGCTTTTGCAGGCTTCTTGCTGGTTGGCATATCTGGGCTCCCTGTTGGAGTGTGGGCCGCACCTTCCGGCGTCGAGGGAACCGTCGAAACGGCAACCTCTCCTGCAGAGTGACGGGCAGCGCGCGGTCGGACGGCTCTACCCGCGTCCGTCCACTTCCAGACACGTGCCGTGCGCTGCTCGATGCGCCTGCACCCCGGGAGGAGTCCCGGTCGTCGGGCGCCGGCGTACGCCGCTACACCAGCGGCGGGTCAGCTCGGGGGGCGGAGTCGCTCGAGCGCGGCGAGCGCCTCGGGTGTGCGTGCCAACGCTCCGAGTGCGGCGACTTCCAGTGGGGCGATCTCGGCGAGTAGGTGCTCGACATCGCGCAGCAGGAGCCGCTTCGACGAGGCAACCGCGGCGCGGTTGGTGGAGGCGGCGACGTCACGGGCCCAGGCCGTCGCTGCGTCCACGACCTCGGCGGCGGGCAGGCAACGCGAGGCGAGGCGCAGCTCCCGGGCTTCCTCGCCGAGGATCATGCGGCCCGACAGCAGCAGGTCGGCGGCCGCCTCGAGGCCGACGATCCGGGGCAGCAGGGCGTGCGATCCCAGCTCGCTGACGAGGCCGAGGCGGACGAACGGGAACTGGACCTTCGCCTCGGCCGCGATGTATCGCACGTCGGCGGTCAACGCCAGCGTGGCGCCGACACCGATGGCATGTCCGTTGACGGCGGCGATGACGGGTTTGGAGAGGTGCCACGGGAGCGTCGTCGGCTCGGGTCGCTCGGCGGCGTCGAAGGAGGGGGCTTCGGCGAGGTCGAGCCCGGCGCAGAAGGCACGGCCGGCGCCGGTGAGCACGATCGCCCCGACGTCGTCGTCGTTCTCGGCGCGGTCGAGCGCGGCCGTCAGGTCGACGGCCATCAGCGGCGTCCAGCGGTTGAGCTGCTCGGGACGATCGAGGGTGATCGTCGCGACGCCGTCGGCCGTCTCGTACCGGACGGTCCGACGGCGACGCTCACCGGTCGTCGTTGTCGCGAGACGCCCGCCATCAAGGCCAGCGTGGCAGATCGGCCGACCGTGAACGGCTCGGCGAGCCCTGCCCCACCTGGCAATCCCGATCGATCTGGTCAGGATTATCGCCGGCGCCCGGTACCGTGACGCCGTGGCGTCGGTACTCGGGTTCCCGGACACGGTCAATGAGAAGGCGGCCCGCGTTGTGGCCGGCGGCGTTGCGATCGTCGCGCTCCTCGCGTTGATCACCGGCTGGCACTGGCTGCTGGTGCCCCTGGCGCTGGGCTTCCTCGCTCGCGTGCTCGCCGGTCCGAAGCTCAGTCCGCTGGCACAGCTGGCGACGCGCGTCGTCGCGCCTCGACTGGGCGCGCCGAAGCTCGTACCCGGCCCGCCGAAGCGGTTCGCGCAGTTGATCGGCTTGACGTTCACCGTTGTCGCCGCCGCCGCCAGCCTGTGGTTCGACCGGCCGGGTGTCGCTGCGGGGCTCCTTGGGGTGCTCATCATCTTTGCCACGCTCGAATCGGTCGTTGGCTTCTGCGCAGGCTGCTGGATGTTCGGTCAACTGATGCGTCTCGGGGTCATCCCCGAGCACGTCTGTGTTGCATGCGGCGACATCTGGCGCCGCGCCTGACATCCAGCGCGCAGCCAGAGCTGGCCCGTCGCAACGCGCCATCACCGAGGATTCCCACAATCCGTCTCGGCCGTACGGACGTAGTTCTGGTGCGGGCACGTCTCCATGAGAAGCCATGGTCACTGAGCAAGGAGGCCTGAACGTTGTCGTTGAACCGACGCCAAGTGCTCACCGGATTCGCCACCACAGCCACGGCCGCTGCGCTTGTCGGCTCGAGCACGGCCACAGCATCGTCACGCAGCCACGCTGAGCTTTTCCCGACGATCATCCAGCTGCCAGACAACTGGCTACCGGAGGGCATCGCGATCGGCGTGTTGCCATTCGCCTACTTCGGATCGAGGGCCGACGGTTCGATCTACCGGGCCAACCTGATCACGGGCACCGGGCGGGTGTTGCCCACGCCTGGCCCCGGTACGCCCGCCGTCGGCCTCAAGCTCGACCGCGTCCAACGGCTGCTTTTCGTGGCCGGTGGCAACGCGGGCGACGGCCGCGTCGTCAGCGCCCACACCGGGCAGATCCTGGTCAACTTCCAGTTCACCACCGCCGATTCGTTCGTCAACGACGTCGTGCTGACCGACAACGCGGCGTTCTTCACCGACACTCGCAGTCCGGTGCTGTACGTGGTCCCGGTGGGCCGTCACGGGTCCTTGCCGGAACCGACCGACTTCGAGACGCTGCCACTGCCGCCGGAGCTGACCAACCTCAATGGCATCGCCGAGACGCCGGACCGCCGAGCCCTGCTCGTGATCCAGTCGAACACGGGCACGTTGTTCCGGATCGACAAGAGCACCGGTGCGGCCACGCCGGTCGATCTGGCCGGAGAGAGCTTGCCGAACGGCGACGGACTGCTGCTGGATGGGCACACGCTGTACGCCGTGCAGAACCGGTCGAACATGGTCGCCGTGTTGCGCATGAGCGGCGACGGCAGCTCCGGCACGGTCCTCGGCCGGGTCACCGACCCGAACTTCGACGTGCCGACCACCGTCGCCAAGTTCTTCGACCGCTTGTACCTGCCGAACGCCCGCTTCGGTGCCGTGCCGCCGGCGACGACGTTCACCGCGGTCGGGATCCCGGTACCGCGCCTGTAGTACAAGACTCTGCACGAGCACGCCAATCGTGTCGTTCGTTTCGGTCAGCGACCGGTCGGCAGCGTGACCTGTTCGGGGAAGAGCTCGCCGAGGAGCGCGTTGAAGATGTCGAGCGAGGCGTTGTCGAAGTTGGTGGACGCGTTGACCAACACCACGAAGGTTGCGTCCGCGGCAGGAAAGCGCATCATGACGGCGCCGAACCCCACGATTCCGCCGGTGTGTCCGAACAAGTCCTTCGTGTTCATCACGCCGAGGCCGTAGCCGTAGTCGACATTCACCCCGCTGAACCGGCGGGTCTGCAGCCGCTGCGCCTGGAGTTCAGGGGAGAGCAGCGTGCCGTCGGTGAGCTCGGCAGCCCAGCGGCCGAGGTCCCTCGTGGTCGACGTCATCGCTCCCGAGGCCCAGGCGAACGTGGGGTTGATCGCTGTCACCGGGCGAAGGTCGCCGCCCGGTTGAGCGCTCGTGCCCGTCGGCAGGTACCCGACTGCGGCCGGCGCTGGGACGCCGGGTTCGTCGTCAGATGGGAAGCTTGTCTCGGTGAGCGCGAGCGGCTCGAGAATCCGCTCCTCGATGACTTCGCCGATCGGTCGTCCTGTGACCTGCTCGAGGATCGTGCCGAGCAGCACGTAGTTCGAATCGCTGTAGACGACTTCGGCTCCCGGCGAGAAATCGGCATCGTGGTCACGTACGAGGTCGAGCGTGTCGTCGACAGTCCACGGGAGCATCGGGTCGCCATCGAACCGCGCGACAAGCGCTTCGTCGGAGGTGAAGCTCCACACACCGGAGGTCATGGCGAGCAGATCGCGCACCGTGACCCTGTCGCCGTTGGCGATGCCGGGCACGAAGCGCTCGAGCGGATCGTCGAGCGCGACCTGACCTTCATCGACGAGTTGGAGGACGGCCGTTGCGACGAACGTCTTCGTCAGGCTGGCGATGCGAAACCGTCGGTCCGCCGTCATCGGCTCCTGCGCGGAGATCTCGGCGACGCCGAGGCTGCTGACCCACTCGTCATCACCCACCGCGACCAACACGGCAGCCCCCGGCGTCTGCGTGCCGGCGATCTCCGTGGCGAAGCTGCGCTCGAAGCTGCGCTGCAAGCGGGCTCGTGTCGCCTCGTCCAGGCGCACATCCGACACGGGACTCGTCGGACCTGGCTGCGTCGAGCTTCCCTCGCCGCCTCCGCACGCCGCGGCCGCCACGACAGCGACGAACAGCAGCAACCGCGCTGACATCGCCGCACAGTTGAGCAGCTGCCAGCACGGGTGTGCGCTTCATCCGGTTGCCGCGGCCCGGCGAGTTGCCCTCGGGGGTCTGCTGGTGCCGCCATGCTTGCGGCGGTGACGATCACACTGGCAGACCTCGAAGTCGACCCGCATCCCATCCTGGCTCGACTGCTCGCCGACGAGCCGGTGTGCCGTGTCGCGTCGATGGATCTGTGGTTCGTCACGCGTTGGGACGACGTGGTGTTCGTGTGCGAACACCCCGAGTTGTTCTCGGCGGCAACGGAGCCGAGCTGGCTGCGGTCGGTCCTCGGTGAGACCATGCTGACGCTCGATGGCGCAGCCCACGATCGCCAGTACCGGGCCATGCGACCCGCCTTCGCCGCGACGACTGCCGCCGCAACGGTGCGCGACGACCTCTCGACGCTGTTCGATGGCCTGATCGACGGTTTCGTCGCGGCTGGGGAGGCGGAGCTGGTGACGGAGTACGCCGAGCCGTTGGCCAACCTGTCGCTAGCCGTCGCCCTCGGTTTTCGACACATCGGATGGCAGGACCTCGCCCGGTGGTGTCGGGGACTGTGCACCGCGGTGGCCAATTTCGAGAACGACCCGACAAAGGCTGCGATCGGCGCCCAGGCGCAAACTGAGCTGGCCGCTGCGCTGGAGGTCGAGCTCGCAGAGCCTGCCGGCGGACTGGCCCGGTTCGCGGCGGCAGGCCTGGATCGGGATGAGATCGTCAACAACGTGCGGCTGATGATCTCCGGTGGCATCAACGAGCCTCGCGACGGCGTCGCTCTCGTCGTCATGGAGCTGCTCCAGCGGCCCGAGCTGCTCGCTGCCGTGCGAGCTGACAGCGCGCTGCTGCGACGGGTCATCGAGGAGACGTTCCGCTATCACAGCCCGGTCGGCACCGCGACGCGCCAGACCACGCGCGACGTCACCCTCTCCGCCGTCACGATCCCACAGGGCGAGATGGTCGCCGCCGTGCTCACCGCGGCCAATCGGGACCCGCATCGCTGGCCTGAACCGGCGCGCTTCGACCCCGACCGTCGGGATGGAGCGCATCTGGCGTTCGCCATCGGCGAACATCGCTGCCTCGGTGAGTGGCTGGGTCGCCAGCAAGTCCGCGTCGGCGTCGAGCGGCTGCTCGCCAGGCTTCCCGGATTGCGCCTCGCAGGTGACGTGGAGGTGCGGGGCTTCGAGTTCCGCGGGCCCGCAGCCCTCCGGGTGCGATGGGGACAGTGATGGCTCATCGCACGACAGCTGGCCCTGGCAATCGTGCTCGCCGCCGCGTGTAGCCCAGACGAGGACGACACGGTCGACGAGGCGGCGACGACGGCCCAGTCACCCGGGAGCAGGTCGACGCCGGATTGTCGGCGATCGACGGGTTCGTGCAAGCGGAGATGGACAGCACCGGCGTCCCCGGTGTCGCCGTCGCCGTCGTGTACGACGATGAGGTCGTCTTCGCCGAGGGGTACGGCGTGCGCGAGGTCGGGACGACCGACGCGGTCTCCGCCGACACGGTGTTCCAGATCGCGTCGCTCTCCAAGCCGGTGACCGGTACTGCGGTCGCCGGCCTCGTCTCGAAGGACGTCATCAGCTGGGACGAGCCCGTGCACCCCTACGCCCCCGACCTCGTGTTCAGTGATCCGTGGGTCACCGACCACGTCACCTTCGCCGACCTCTACTCGCATCGCAGCGGACTGCCCGGCGGCATCGGCGACGCGCTGGAGATCCTTGGTTACAGCCGTGACGAGATCCTCGCTCGGCGCCAACGATTTCTACGGCACGTTCGAGGTCGTCATCGACGGGGCCGGGCTGTCCGTGATCGAGGGGCCCGCCCGGGTGACGTTCCCCCTGACCCACTGGGACGCCAACACGTTCACGTTCATCGGAGGGGCAATCCCCGACCTGCGGTCGTCGGTCGAGTTCACGATCGGACCAGACGGGCGGGCGTCGGCGATCACGATCCCCGACCCAGCCGGGCTCGGCACGCTGCAACGCGTCGGATGAGGCACTCGATGTCGTCGCAGGGCAGGTGAATTCCGTCAGTCAGCCCAGTCGGCCGCACTCATGCCATCGACTCCACCTTGACGACCGCTCGAGGTCGGCGACGCGCAGGCCGAAGTGCAAGGTCCTCATCACGACGTGCCGTCGCGCCGGCGTGGCGTGACGACCCGGCCCGGTCGGTTGGCGGCGTCGGCCTGCTGCTCATCGAGTCGAGTGGCGACTCCGTTCACGAGCACGTGGCGCATGCCGGAGGGCTGGTCGGCGGTGAGGCGCTCGGTGTCGGCCGGGAAGTCGCGGGTACGTCGGAGCGGCCCGGGCGCGACCGTCTCGGGATCGAACACGACGACGTCGGCGAACGCGCCCGGGCGCAGCACGCCGCGGTCGGCGAACCCGAACAGCTCAGCAGGCTCTTGCGTGAGCTTGTGCACGGCGTCCTCGAGCGTGAGGACACGACGCTCGCGAACCCAGTTGCCGAGGAGATCCGTTGGGAGCGGCGCGTCACAGAGCTGGCCGATGTGCGCCCCGGCATCCGACAGGCCGAGCACGCAACCGGGTTCCGTGAGCAGCATGGCGATCCCGTCGGGATCGTCGTTGGCGAGGACCGTCTTGACACGCAGTGCCTCGAGGTCGCGCTCGTCGGCGCTCAGGTCCAGCAGCGTGTCGAGTGGATCGGTCGCTCGCTCGTCGGCCAGCGTCGTCAGGCGCTTGCCGATCAGCTCGGGATGGGCGCCGGACTCCATGATCTCGTAGGTGTCCCAGCGGGGCTGCAGCGCCACCCTGCCGGAGGTCCACGCCTCACGGACTCGCTGGCGCCAGGCCGCGTCGGCGTACGCCTCCCGCCGCTGGTCCAATGAGCGCGGCATCAGCTCCGCGAAGACGGGGTTGGTGTTCAGGTTGAACGGCTCGACGAGCGTCACGGAGAACGACAGCGGCCGGCATGTCACCTGCGGCCATACATCCGCCCCCTGCGCCACGCCGCGCCGGTGGATCTCGGCGGCCTTGAGGTGCGCGCCGTTGGGAAACGTCAACACGGCAGTGAACGTGATCGGCGCTCCCAGTGCGGGTTGCAGTTCGTAGCAGTCGGTGAACGCCAGGCCGTCACCACCATTGACGCCGATCACACCGCGGCCGCTGCGCCCGACGGCCCGGCCGAGCGCCTCGAGCTCGGTCCGCTCCGCGACGCGACTCGGAATCGGACGGCCGTCGGCACCCACGTGCGTCGCCGCCATGCTGGTCGCGAACCCCGCGGCGCCCGCCGCCATCGCCTCATCGACGATGGCCACCATCGAGCTGATCTCGTCGGGTGTCGCCGCCCGTTCGGCGGCGTCGGCGCCCAGCACGTAGAGGCGCAACGGCGTGTGGCCGATGTACGCCGCGAAGTTCACGGCGGTGCCGCGCCGACGCACCGCCTCCAGGTACTCCGGGAACGACTCGAACTCATCCCACGGGACGCCGGCGGCGAGGCAGGCGGGAACCATGTCCTCGACCTTCTCCATCGTGCGGCTCAGCACATCGCGATCGGCGGGGCGGATCGGAGCGATGCTGAAGCCGCAGTTGCCGGCCACCACGGTGGTCACACCGTGAAAGCAGGATGGCGTCAGCGCGGGATCCCAGAACACCTGGGCGTCGTAGTGCGTGTGGATGTCGACGAAGCCGGGCGCGACCGCGCACCCAGCGGCGTCGATGCGGCGATCGCCACGCAGGTTCGGGCCGATCTCCACGATCCGATCGCCTTCCAGTGCCACGTCGGCGGCGACCGCTGGGGCGCCCGTCCCGTCGACGACGTCTCCACCTGCGATCACGACACGGTCCATCGCAGCGCCTCCTCTCGCGATCCCGGAATCGTCTCACCTTCAGGTCGTGATCGCAGCCCGGTCGTGAGCATCCAGGACGCTGGCAGCCGCGGTGGCGATCAACTCGTCGAGGCGGGCCGGCGGCGGTTGGCCAGCGGCGAGATAGTGACGGACGGCGGCGTAGGGGATGTCGAACAGGCCGAACCGGGCGACCTCCAACGTCGCTCGGGAGGCCGTGCCGTAACGGCGGCGGCAGTAGTCCTTGTACGCCTTGATCAGGCCCACGTTCAGATCCCTGAGCTCACCGCCGAGCTCGTCCGGCCATCGCGACGCGAGATCCTCTCGCCGGTACAGCAACAGGACCATTGCTTCGGAGAGGTGACTCCGCGACCAGCGCGGCACGTGCAGCACGGCGTTGCGCGCGGCCGCATGCAGGTCAGGATCGGCGAGCGCCTCGATGAATCCTGGCTGGGACCGACGAACCGTACGGATCCACAGACGGGCGAACATGAGATCGCGGGAGTCGAACCGGTGGTAGATCGAGCCGCTCGGGGCACCGACCGCCGCAGCGATGCTCGCCACCGTGGCGCGCGCCGGTCCGTCGCGAGCGATCGCCTCTGCCGTCGCGTCGAGGATCACGTCGTCGTTGAACTTCGCCGGCCGCCCCATGTCCAGGGTCACAGTACCAGCCGCTTGCAGTAATAGAGACTGATCTCTAGAATCGCGCTCAGGTGATGTCAGAAGCGGAGGAGGCATCGTGAGTGCATCGAGTGCTGAAGAAACCGTGCTCGCCGCCATCAGGTCGGTGGAAACGCGAGACCTCGCTCGTCTCGCGACGCTCTACGACCCTGGCATCACCTTCGACTGGCCGCCGGGCTTGCCGTACTCGGGCCACTACGAGAGCAGCGACATCGCCACGATGTCCGAACGGTTCGCTTCGGTGTGGCAACCGCTGCAGCAGACCGAGGAGGACCGACGGATGGAACCCACGGTCGTCGCGACCGCGGGTGACACCGTCGTGGTTCAGTACCTCGCGCGCGGCGCCGACGCGACGGGGCGGCGGTTCGAGACGCCGGTGCTCGCTCGGTATCGAGCACGCGACGGCCGTCTCGTCGAGGCGCAGATGTACTACTGGGATCTCATCGGGTTGCAGGAGTTCATCGAGGCGGCCGGCGTCGCAAGCAGCGCGCGATGAGCGCCCTGACGGTCATCGGAGGTGGCATCGGCGGGTTGGTGACCTCCATCGAAGCGGCCGAGCGCGGCTTCGACGTCGAGCTCCACGAGGCCAAGGCGTACCTCGGTGGTCGTGCCGTCACCACCCGCGGCGCCTTCCACGCCAACCTCGGACCTCACGTGCTCTACGACGACGGTCCGTTCTGGGAGTGGCTCGACGCCCGCCATCTGGCAGAGCCTGCGGCGCGGGTGCCCAAGCTGGCTCCGTTGTACTTCCGCATCGACGGCCGACGCCGGCGGGTCCTGCCCGTTCGCCTGCTGGGCGCGCTCAGACGGATCCGTGCCGCGTCGGCGCCGCTGGAGACGTCCTTCCGTGACTGGGCCGAACCTCTGGTGGGAGCCACGAGCGCGCGGCAGATCGCCAACTTCGCAGGCGTCGTGACGTTCGACCACGATCCCGGACGTCTCGCTGCCGCGTTCGTGCAGCAGCGCGTCCACCGCGCAACGGCATTCCCGCCGCGAGCTCGCTACTTCCCCGGTGGGTGGACCACCCTGGTCGACCGACTGGCACGACATGCGGCTCGCCTGGGCGTCACGATCTGCACCGACTCCCACGTCACCGCGCTCCCCGATCCTCCGGTGGTCCTGGCCGTGCCGATGCGCGCCGCGGGGGCGCTGCTCCTGGATGACAGCTTGCGCGAGCGCGGCACCTCGGTGGCGTGTCTCGACATCGGCCTGCGCGGCCCGAGCAAACCGCCGCTCATCGTGAGCGACCTCGACGCGTCGGGATGGGTCGAGACCTTCTCGATCCCCGACCCGAGCCTGGCTCCGGAGCACCACCATCTGATCCAATCCCAAGCGGGACTGCGGCCGGGCGAGTCCCTGGACGCTGTCGTCGGACGTCTCGAGGAACTCCTCGATGTCGGGATCCCGGGCTGGCGCGAGCGCGAGGCGTGGCGGCGCCGATACCGCCTCGATGACAGCACCGGCGCCCTCGATCTGCCGGGGCAGAGCTGGCAGACCCGCGCCCGCGTCGACCGAGGCAACGGTCGCTACCTCGTCAACGACCAAGTAGCGGCTCCGGGGCTTCTCTCGGAGGTGTCGTGGGCAGCGGCGACGGCCGCGGTTGCGGACATCGACCGCGCTCTCGTCGATGCGTCCACAGCGGCCCAACGGCACGCTCCGTGAGCGCACTGCCCCCTGGTCAGAGGGCGCTCGAGGGATTTCCGCGCTTCGGCAAGTCGCTCACCGGCGCCCCGCCGATTCCCCCGGAGCGGCCCGTCATCGAGTTCCGCGGGGTCGGGATCGAGTCGTTCACCGTGCAGGTGGCCGAGCTCCTCCGCGCCGACAGACGCGAGGTCGTCGCCGACTTCCATTGTGTCGCCGGCTGGTCCGCAACGAACCTGCGATGGGGAGGCGTGCCGTTCTCCACGGTCTACCGCGAGACGGTCGCGCCACGGCTGGCGCCCGGCACCGTCGTGAGCCACATCACATTCCGCGGACTGGACGGATGGCGATCCGTCCTCACGATCGACGACGCGCTCCACGAGTCCGTGTTCCTGGCTGACCGTCTCAACGGCGATGACCTCGATGGCGATCACGGCGCACCGGTCCGCCTCGTCTGTCCCGATCAGTACGGCTACGTCAGCACCAAGCACCTCGCCCGCATCGAGCTCCACTCCGCCGAGCCACGTGTCCGCCGCCCGTCGATCCTCGACGCACTCTTCATGCCGCATCCGAGGGCGAGTGTGTGGCGCGAGGAGCGCCACCGGTGCCTGCCGACCTGGTTCGTGCGCCCGTTCTTCCGGAGCCTGAAGCGTCCGATGTTGTTCATCTCTGCCCGTGCCGCGGCAAGGATGGCCGGTGATCCGCGGAGCGTGCACAGATCGAAGCGGACGACGCGCTCGTCGCGGCGTCCAGCCCGAACGGACAGCCGCAGCCGGACGTCAGCTAGACCGGCGAGTCGCGGTCAGGCTCGTCCCCCCAGGTCGGTGTGTCCCGGTGGGGTGGGAAGCGTTCCGTCGACGATCTGGCGCGCGACGTGCGTCAACTTGACGTTCATTCGCTGCGACGCGTCCACCAGCAAGTCGAACGCCTGCTCGTCGGTGAGCCGCAGCCGAGCCATGAGGATGCCTTTGGCCTGGCCGATGAGATCGCGGTTGCGCAACGCCTCTTCCATGTTCTGGCGGTAGAGAGCTGCGGCCAGGGCTGCTGCAGCATGAGCTGTCAAGATCGCGATCAGGGCTTCCTGGGTCGGCTCTCGGGCGAAGGTCCGAGGCTGATCAGAGAAGAGGTTGAGTGCGCCGATCGTCCGGTGACCGTCGTTGAGCGGCGCCCCGAGCGAACTGCGCACGCCGGTTGCCTCGACGGCACGCGGACCGTATGACGTGTATCGCCGATCATCGGTGAGGTCGTCGACCACCATGACCTCACCGGTCCGGATCGCATCGATGCACGGTCCTTGCTGGGTCTCGGTCTGAATTGCGTCGAGCACATCTCCGACCTCGTCGTTGCTCGACGCGCTGACCAGCTCTTTGCCGCGGAGGTAGCTGAGTGAAGCGTGATCGCAGCCCGTCACCTCGACCGCGGCGTACACGATCGCCGTCATCGTCTCCTCGACGGTCCGTAGTGCCACCAGCCGGCGGGCCAGCTCGGCGAAGTAGGGACCGGGGTCGAGCTCGTTCGAAGGCATCGTCGAGCCACGAGTCTGCCCGCCGGATGAAGGATGCGCCAGCGGCTCCCTCACGGCCGCCGTCCGTGCTGATGCTGCTCGGCGGCGGTGACTGGGTCGCCGGTGAGCAGTTCGGCGCCCAACGCGTCTGCTGCGTCGGGGGATGCGCCGGCGCCGGCGAGGGCGAGCGGCGCCACGTCGGCCAGTTGCGCCAAGTCGGCACGGATCGCCGTGAGGTGCTCCGGCACGGTCGCGGCGACGACGACGAGGTCGGGAGGTGATCGACGGGCGCCGTCGATCACCTCCCCCATCGGTGTGTTCGCACCGAAGAAGTCCACGCGCCACCCGCAGCGGTTCAGGATGATCCCGAAGACCAGCAGGGGCAGATCGTGGAGCTCACCGGGTGGGCAGGCCAGGACGGCCCGCGGCCCGTCGCCATTTCCCCAGCCACGGGCGAGACCGGCCAGCCGTCCTCGGATCACGTTGCTGGCGAAGTGCTCTTGGGTGATCGTGACCTCGCCGTTGGCCCAGCGCTCACCCAGCTCCCGGAGATACGGCACGACCACCTCGCGGAGGGTGGCGGCGAGCGTGTAGTCCGCCATCAACCGGTCGAGCACGGCCTGGGCCGCCGGCTCGTCCAGTGCGTCGAGCGCCATTCGCAAGTCGACGCCGCGTGCGGTGAGATCCGGCAGGTCCGTCTGGTCGGAGCTGCGGGCAGCCGCCGACGATCCGCCAAGGCGCTGACCGTCAGCAATCGCGGCGCGGGCCGCCTCGGCCGCGCGCAGGCCCCGTCCGAGGTGGAGCTGCATGCGCCGCACGTGCTGCTCGTCGCCGTCGGAGTACAGCCGGAAACCACCGGGCGAACGCACGGGCCTGACCAGGCCGTAGCGGGACTCCCAGGCCCGCAGAACATGCTCGCTCACGCCGACGCGGCGGCTCAGCTCGCCGATCCGCAGCACGCCCGCCTCACGTTCAGCATTCACACAAACACTCTACAAACATTCGACAAATCGGTTGTGGGTCAGACGCGGCGTCGCTAACATTCGACCAATCTTCGACAAACCTTTGACAAAGGAGCCATACATGCCAGCCCGAACCCGTCGACTTCTCGCCGGACTCGCCGCCCTGGGTGTCGTCGTCAGCGCCTGTGGTGACGATGGCGCCGACACCGATGCTGCGCCTGCCAGCACAGCATCCGCCGCCGCCGACGAGTGCACCAACCCCCATGACCGATGCGGCTTCCCCGACGGAGGCGCCGATGACGACGGCCGCACCGGCAACGTCGGACGCCGACATCGTCGACACCGCGATCGCCGCCGGTGACTTCACCACGCTCGTCGCCGCCGTACAGGCCGCAGGGCTCGAGGAGACCCTGCGCGGCGACGGTCCGTTCACGGTGTTCGCGCCGACTGACGAGGCATTCGCCGCACTTCCGGAAGGCACCGTCGAGACGCTGCTCGAGGACCCGACGGGTCAGTTGTCAGACATCCTCACGTACCACGTGGTCCCCGGCGAGGTGCTCGCCGCCGACGTCGCCGGTCTCGATGGCCAAACGGTCACCACGGTCAACGGCGCCACCATCACCGTCGGGGTCGCCGACGACGGAACCGTGACGCTGACCGACGCCGCAGGCAACGAGGTGGCCGTGGTGGCCACCGACGTCCAGGCGAGCAACGGCGTGATCCACGTCATCGACGGCGTCCTCATGCCCGCCTGAACCGGGCGCGAGGCCCAGTGCGTCCCGGCCGGGGTGCGTCACCCCCCGACGCGTCCCGCCGGGACGCACTGTGTCGTTGACTCGACGGTGAGCGGTTCGGGTAGGCGCACGGGCCATCTCGCTGAGACTCAAAGCCGGATGGGTTCAGTCTTCGCCCCGCGTGAGAGACATGAGCTCATCGGCTTGAGCTGGCCACGTGCGCAGAACCAGCTGTGGCGTAGCAAAAACCGTCGTCTCATGGTTGTACGGGGGAGTCATGGTGGTGCCAACCAACGACCACTCACCCATCGAGCGCGCACCTTGCCATGATCCGGCCGGAACAATGATCTGAGGCCGATTTCCTACCTCGAGGTCCATGCCCAGCGTTCGCGTCACCGCAAGACCGTCCGCTCCAATAATCGTCATAGTTACCGGCGCACCGCCGTAGTAGTGCCACACCTCGGGGCCCGCCAGGCGGTGCAAAGCAGAGAAGTCGGGGGATGCAATGAGGTAGTAGATCACACTCTGGTCACGATCTCGAACCTGTTCGGAGATGTACCCTCCCTCTGGAATGAGTGGGCGCATTTGGAGCAGTCGTATGACATCCGCGGCGTTCATCTCTCGTTTCATTGCCTCTCTGGTTCTGTTTGGTCCGCATGAACCGATACCCAGCGGACTCCGCGTCTGGGATGTCGGTCCACGGAGGGTGGCCCATTGATCGCCGACAGACATCGAACCGGTGAGGCTGCGGTCGTTGGCCTGGTCATCGTGTGCCTGCAGGGTCGTCGCCCTTGGGTTCGTGCCGACGCAGTCGGCAACACCCGCTCCTACGCTTCATGCCGGACGAGCGGCCAACGACGGAACGAGGCGCGCTCATCGTCAGGACCGGCCAAGTACCGGCGGCGTTGACACCCCGAGAGGTCCACCTTACATTGACCCCACACGCGAGTGAGACGGAGTCTGGGTGGGGACACGCCACCACTCACCGCCGATCCAAAGGGGGTCCCTGCCATGCCTGCGTTCGATCCGAGGGCCGAAACCGGCATCCCGACCGAGCAGGTGGGCTCGCTCCCGCGGCCCAACACGTTGCAGCAGGCCTACGCCGCATACGACGGCGGCTCGATCCAGAAGGACGACCTGGAGCGTGAGCAGGACGCCGCGGTCGAGGACACGATCGAGCACCTCGAGGGGACCGGCTCAACGATCATCTCCGATGGTGAGCAGCGCTGGTCCAGCTTCGCCACCTACCCGCTGACCGACACGCTGGCCGGGACGGGCCTGGCCGATCACCTGGCGGGCGGCGGCCAGTACTTCGCAATCTTCGCCGACGGCCACAGTCGTCAGCTGCCAAAGTTGACGAGCGGGCCATTCCGCTACCGCACCTACGCCGCCGACACGCTGCGGAAGGCGATTCCGCTCGCCCACAAACCGATGAAGCAAGCGGTCATCGCGCCGTCGATGCTCGCCCTGCTGTACCCGTTGGACGGCGAGGTCGACGGCTACACGCGCGACGACTTCGAAGCCGACCTGATCGACGAGTGCGAGAAGGACATCCGCCAGGCCTTCGACGCCGGCGCGGTGCGCGTGTCGGTCGACTTCACCGAGGGACGCTTGGCGACGCGTGCCGACCCCCGCAACCCGTGGACGGGCGCCGGCATGCTGCCCCACTTCATCGAGCTGAACAACCGCGTCATGGCCCGGTTCTCGGCCGAGGAGCGGGTGAACATCGGCATCCACACGTGCCCAGGCGGAGACCGAGACTCGGTGCACAGCGCCGACGTGCCTTACAACGACCTGCTGCCGAGCATGTTCAAGATCAACGCCGGCTACTTCCTCATCCAGCTGGCGAGCGAGCGGGACAAGGACCCGGTGTACGAATCGATCGGCAAGCACAGCCGCGACGACGCCGACGGGGTACCGCAGATGTGCTACGTCGGAGTGATCAACCCGGGCAACCCGCGAGTCGAGTCGGCCGACGAAGTGCGTGCGGCACTCGTGCGGGCGGCGAACTTCATCCCGAAGGAACGGCTCGGCGCGACTGACGACTGCGGCTTCTCGCCGTTCAGCATCGACGAGAAGCCGAACCACGGCTCGCCGGACTTCGCCCGCGAGGTCGCCTGGCAGAAGATCGCCAACCGCGTCCAGGGCACCAAGATGGCCGCCGAGGAACTCGGCATCTCCTGACCTCGGTGGACGTGATGGACCTGCGGTCGCTCCTTGGTCAGTGGCTGCTCACCCGGATGGAGCGAGCCGCCCCTCAGGCGCTCGTCGTCTCGTGAGCATCACCCCGTGAGCGGGACGAGGTAGGACTCGACGCGGCAGATCAGATCGCCTCGGAACGTGAAGACGTCGCAGAACGCAAAGCGAATCCGCTCACCAGTGCGGCGTGATCCTTCTCCACTCCCGATGGCGACCACCACGTCGT
Organism: uncultured Acidimicrobiia bacterium; assembly: GCA_963774635.1. Taxonomy (GTDB): domain Bacteria; phylum Actinomycetota; class Acidimicrobiia; order Acidimicrobiales; family Ilumatobacteraceae; genus JALZMG01. Next base: position 169,283 of record CAVZFS010000036.1, on the reverse strand, counting down.
CTTCCTCCACGAGGCGATCGACCTGGAGGATGGGCGAGCCCTGGAACTCGGGGTTCTCGATCTCCCCGTCGAACGCCTCCTTGCCCGCCAGGTGGCGGAAGCCGGGCAGGTCCCACACCACGTCGTCGGTGAGACACGACAGGATCATGGTGTGATCACTGCCGCGGAAACCGTCGAAGTAGCGGTCGACGGCCGCCTTGTGGGTCGAGGTTGTCACGCCCGTTGCAACCGACGCCGCTGCACCACGCGGTAGATGAGCAGCAGGATCACCGCCCCGATCACCGATCCGATGATTCCCGACACTTGGACGACGCCATCGTCGACGTCGGCGCCGAACAACACGTAGCCGAGGAACCCGCCGAGGAAGCTGCCGAGCACGCCGAGCAGCCAGGTCGCGCCGAGCGACATCGGATCGGGTCCAGGGACGAGCAGACGCGCCAGCGCGCCGGCAAGGAAGCCGACGACCAGCAACACGATGATGAACCAGAGCATGAGGACAGCCTCCGAGTCAGTTGAGGGGTGACTTCTCCGTACCCGTGGGGGACGGCGGCCACTCATCGGGTCAGCGCCGGCGGCCGATGCGCAGGAGCGCGATCCTCCAGTCACAGCGTTGCGGCTGGCGGGCCAGGGCGTCTGCGATGTGCTCGAACAGTCCGTCCATCGCGTTGCGGCGGGCGGCTTCGTCGGTCGTCGTCAGCGCGGCGGCAAGCGATGGCTCGGCCCAGGCCCGATCAGCGTCGAGATGACGAGCTGCCCGCCGGGACGCAGCTCGACCGACCGATGGCGGAGGAACGTCTCCCAATCCTGCGCCGCCTCGGCCGACCACTTCTCGGCGTCTGCTCCCGCGCCTCCAACGTGAACAGGTGCGCTCCGAGCCCGGACGGCGCGGCACGCAGCCACAGGACGGACGTCGCCGACCATCCGAGCGTGATCGTGGCGGCGGGGAAGATCTGCTCGTAGAACGATCGGCCGGCGGCGAACGTGAACACGCCAGGGCGCTGGTACGAGCCCGGGTCCGACGCGACGAGCTCGAACAGCGAGGAGAAGTCGTTGCCCGGAAGGTCCGTGTGCACGACCGTCCACGGGCCGGTCCGAACGCTGCAGCGCGGCCGCCGCACGCTCCTGCACGGCGTGCTGGTTGTAGAACCCGTGCCCCTCCATCACCGCCATGGGGCAATCTACGAAGACTGCCTCAGACGAGTGGCTGGTCAGGCGGCTTGTGCCGCGGCGGCGGGGAGGTGCTGGTCATCGACGTGGTCGAGGAGCTCGACGATCGACTCGAAGACGTTGCCGCACCACGCACAGTCCGGCCCGCCCTTCGTCTCTGCTGCTCGTGACTCCATGATGCGCTTGCTCATCGGTACCCGTCCATTTCGCGACGTACACCTCTCAAGACGCACAGCCACGCCCGCAGATACGACAACCACCGCGTCACCGCTATGGTCGGTGACGGAGCAACCCGTGATGACATCGCACGACGATTCCGTTGAACCGGAGGACGTAGCCGACCGGGAACCGCCCGGGCCGACCGAGCGTCCCGCCGATCCCGAGGTCCCCGAGGCCGACGGGCTCGAGCAGCGACACGACGTCACCAGCGGTGCCGCCCCGGGGCGCGTGTCACGAGATCCCGAAGTGCCCGAGGCCGACGCCCTCGAACAGGCAATGGACGTCCCAGCGGCGGACGACGACTACGAGCCCGAGTAGCGGGCGATCATTGTCACGACGCCTGCCAAGACCTCTTCCTTGCGCCGCACTCCTCGTGGCCCTCGTCGCGTGCGGCGACGACGACGAGACGGCATCCTCGGTCACCGTGCCAGCGGGCGACCCGATCACTGTCGAGCAGCTCGTGGCACGGTCCGCCGACTCACCGATCACCGTGCGTGGACTGCTGCTGGCGACGGGTGGTGAGACCCGCCTGTGCGCGGCGATCCTGGAGAGCTTCCCGCCCCAGTGCGGCGAGCCGTCGGTCGTGCTGGTCGAGATCGACCCGGCGTCGGTCGATGGGATCGAGCAGGCCGGCGACGTGATCTGGAAGGAAGGGCGCTGTCCTGCAGGTGCAACGCCAACCCGACGGCACCTTCCGGGTGCTCTAGAACCGGTTTTGAATCCCGGTCAACACCGTTTTCGAGGGTGAATCTGCCAGAGAACCTCCGCGGGCAGACTGCTCGCGACTTCTCTGGCAGATTCATGCTCGTTTGTCGAGCTTGACCGGGATTCAAAACGTGTGCGGGGAGTGACGCCGGGCGATCAGTCCGAGGCGCCGCCGAGCCGCAGGTGGCCCATGCGCCAGGTGGCCACGGCCAGCGCGACCACCGACACGACGAGCAGGCGGACGATCGCACCGGTCCCCTGGGGGATCCCCTCCCGGATCAGCCGGTCCGGCACGTCGAAGTCGACGAGGCCGACGAAGATCGCCCTCGACTCCCACGTCGGCGACAGCTGGGCAATCCCCGTCAGCGCCGTCCCGAGAAGGCGTTCGATGAGGAACACGAATGCCAGTGCCCACACCGCGGTCCGCCGGCTGATGCAGCCGATGGCGACGAAGATCGCGACGTAGGAGACGCTGCCGACGGCGCTCGCCGCAAGCGCCGGTCCTGCGGCCTCCGGCACGCCGGCGACGAGTGCCGAGAGCGCCGTGGCGGGGACGATCGTCACGAGCGCGACCAGCGACCCACCCAGCCACCGCCCCACGACGAGCTGCCACGTCGACACGGGCGATCGCCACGAGAAGTGGAACGTGCCGGCGCGGACCTCCGCCCCGAGCACGGCATCGCCGATGATGAGCGTGGCGATCGGCATCATCAGCCCGAAGATCCCCTCGGACGCGACGTTGGCGAAGCCGGACGCCTCGTTGCGGAAGGTCGCACGAGCGAGCAGACCGAAGAGCACCGTGCCCGCGCAGGCAGCGATCACGGCGGCCCAGCGACGCGGCGGGATGCACGATCGCAGCGTGTACAAGAAGATCGCCAGCAGCGGCGGGCGTGTGCGGGACGACGGGCGACCGAGCGGTGCGCGAGCTGGAGCGTCCACCGGTGCGCTCATCGCACGAGCTCCCGGAACAGGCTCTCCAACGAGTCGTCCAGGGCCCGCACCTCGAGCAGCCGGACGTCACGGTCACGGGCCACCCGCGGCAGCTCGACGGCGAGCTGCCGAGCGTGCAGCGTCTGAACGACCAGACCGTCACGCGGCCCGTCGACAGTGACGCCGGCGACTCCCTCGAGCGCCACGAGCGCCGAGGCCAACTGGCGGGAGCCGGTCGAGCGGACGAGCACGTGGCGCGGGCGGTCGTCCATCGCATCGCGGATCGCCCGATGGCCGCCGGCGGCGGCGAGCCGGCCGTGGATCAGCACGATGACCCGTTCTGCCAACCGCTCGACCTCGCTCAGGACGTGGGAGCTGACGATCACGGTGCGGCCTTGACGGCCCAGCTGTTTGAAGAGGTCGATGAGATGGAGCCGCTGCACCGGATCAGCACCGTTCAACGGCTCGTCGAGGACCAGCACCTGCGGACCGATCACCAGCGCGGCGGCGATCTTCGTGCGCTGGCGCATGCCTTTGCTGAAGCCGTCGACGCGCCGGTCGGCGACGTCCAGCAACCCGACGGTCGACAGCGCAGCGTCTGGTGCCTCGGGAGTGTCCACGCGGTGGAGGTCGGCGATGTAGCGCACGAACTGGCGAGCAGTGAGCCCGGACGGCACCGCTTCGTCCTCCGGCACGAGCGCCATCCGGCCGTGGACACGGCGGTCTCGACGGGGGTTCCGGCCTTCGACGAGGATGGACCCCTGGTTGACGGGCACCAGTCCCGTCATCGACCGCATCAGCGTGGTCTTGCCGGCGCCGTTGGGGCCGAGCAGTCCCGTCACGCCCGGCCCGAACGAGCAGCTCAGCTCGGAGAGGGCGACCTTCTGCCCGTACCAGACCGACACGTCGTCCACCCGCACGGTGGCCTCCGGCGCGAACGCCGGATCATCGGGCGCGAGCTCGCCCCGCGGCGTCGGTGCGGTCGTCATCGTTCGACCCAGCGGTAGCGGCGCAGCAGGATCGCGGCGAACGTGACGAGGATGACGACGTACAGGGCGAGGGCGACCCATGCCCCGTACTCGACGCCATAGAGCGGTGAGTCGCGGGCGATGCGCCCGAGGAACACGACGTCGCGCAGGTACAGCGGCAGGGCCAGCACGTTGATCACCGCAGCCATCGATTCGCCTTCGCGTTCGGACTCCTCCAGCAGCACCGCCGCCGTGACGGACGTGACAAGGAGCAGGCCGATGATGGCGGCACCGGCAACGATGCGTCGGTCGGTCAGCGAGCCGATGGCGACGCCGATGATGGCGTAGTAGGCGGTGAGCAGGAGGACCGCGACCGGCACCTTCCACAGCACGTCCAAATGGCTCGTGAAGTAGTCCAGCGCGCTGTCGCTCACGAGCATGTTGCCGACGAACAGCACGACCTGCGGGATGAACGAGAAGGCGAACAAGAGCGTGAAGATGGCGCCGAACTTGGCTGCGGCGTAGTCGAAGCCGGTCAACGGCCGGGCGAACATCAACGGGAGGACGCGCTGGCGCCGGTCCGGGCACACCACGTCCGGCGCAACGATGGCGACGAACAGCAGCAGCGCGGCCGACACGCCGACGTACTCGCGGTAGGAGACGATCTCGATGCGGTCGAACGCTCGCTCGCGCGTCACGTAGCCGACGCCGACGTTGATGATCGCGGGGATCGTGACGATGCCGAGCAGGACGAACGGGGCGACCTTCTGCCGCCATGATCGGCGCAGCCCGAGCGCGCGCCGCATCGACGCCCGGTACAGGGCGGCGGTCGCTGCGGCGCGACGCCCTCGTGGACCTTCGTACGGCCGGTACCCACGGTCGTAGACCGCGCCCGTGATGGTCATCGCGACTCCACCTGGTCGAGGAACACCTCATCGAGCGAGGTCAGTCGCGTCGTCAGGCGATACAGGGGAAGGCCAAGGGAAGCCACGACGTCGCGCACGCGATCGAGATCGTCGTCGTCGCCGATCTCGACCTCGACGAATCCGTCCACCCATGCCGCCACGAGCTCGGCGGCGAACAGGCCGGTCACGAGCTCGTCGCCATGGGGCCCGACGTCGATGGTGACTCGGCCGGTGCGCTGCAGCAGGGACTCCGTCGCGCCGGCGATGACGAGGCGTCCGGCGTCGATCATGACGACGTGATCGCACACCTGCTGCACATCGTCGAGCAGATGGGTGGCCATCAGGACCGAGATGCCGAAGGATCCGAGGCGGCCGACCAGCGCGAGCATCTCCTCCCGCCCGAGCGGATCGAGACCCGCCGTCGGCTCGTCGAGCAGCACGAGCTGGGGATCGCCGACGAGTGCCTGCGCCAGCTTCGTACGTTGGCGCATGCCCGTCGAGAAGCCGCCGATCGGGCGGAACCTCGCTTCGTCCAGCCCGACCAGGTCGAGGATGTCGGACGCCCGCTGGCGGGCGGCGCGAGGCGGCAGTCCGCTCAACTCACCGAACGTCGACACCACGTCCGCTGCTGTCTGGTCGAGCGGGAGGCAGTCGTGTTCCGGCATGAACCCGAGCCGTGAGCGGACCTCGATCGGATCGCTTGCCACGTCGACGCCGGCAACCTCGATGCGACCCGCGGTCGGGTGGGCCAGACCGAGCAGGAGCCGGAACAACGTGGTCTTGCCGGCACCGTTCGCGCCGACGAGCCCGACGCGGCCGCGCGGGACGTCGATCGTCAAATCGTCGAGGGCGGTGACGGGCGGATAGCGCTTGGTCAGTCCGTCGATGCGGAGGAGCGGCGGCGTGGCAACGGCCAGGATTCTCGCACCAGTTGGCTCAGATCGCCCGGCGCGCGGTCAGCCCGAACACTCAGTCTGCGCCGTAGCAGGCGAAGGCGCCGCCGACCACGGGGTCGGCGCGGCGCAGCTCGACCAGTGCGGCAGCAGCGCCCGCACCGCCGGCCAGCGACGTGTGCAACTGGGTCATCAGGCCGACCGTCGACAGCGCATCCGGGATCGGCACCGTCGCGGCCACCACCGAGCGCGGCCCGCGAGCGAGGAGCGAGGCTGTCAGCCCGAGGATCTCCCGCCCAGCCGGCGTTGCGTGGGCGCCGGCGTGGCAGGCCGACAAGACGACGACGCCCGGAGCCGGCGCCAGCCGCTCGAGGTCGTACACGAACATGGGACCGTCGGCCAGTTGCAACGACGAGAACATCGGGTTCTCACTCGAGAACCGCCCGTGGCAGACGAGGTGGGCGACGTCGGCACCGAGCATCGCCTCCGCCACGCCCGCCACCGTCGCGGCCGGGCCGGCGAGGATCCTGCCGTGCTCGTAGCACGCGGCGACCTGCTCGGCCTCCACGTCGGCGAGCGGCACATCGGGGCCCGCGGCGACGACGACGTGCGCCTGGCTCACCTGGACCCTGGCGCAGCACCGCTGCCAAAGGGCCCGAGACGGAGCCAAGGTGAACGACCGGTTCCGCAACGATGGCAGGAGTCCCCACGGCAAGTCGTGCAAACCGGCGATCGGGCTGAGCACCACCGGACCTGGGGGGAGGTCGAGTGGAGCAATGATCGCCGCATCCACGTCGGCGGCCGCCATGAGCACGGGCTCGGGGTCTTTGGCGATACCGCGGCCGACGGCGTTGAGGTGCATCGTCAGCGTCGTGCGGAGCAAGGTCGCCTCCCGTTGCGCCTCGACGCACGCACCGATCGGTACGACGTCCGGCTGCCCCTCGATCACGCGCAGTGCGGCCAGCTGACCGTCGACGTCGACGAACGAGACCCATGTCGCGACGCCCGTGGTCAGGAAGTCGGTGTTCGTGGCCGCTCCCGGTGGAGGCAGCGCTTCGGCGGCGACGCGGCGGCTCCGGCGTCGCACCCGGTCCTGCAGCTGCGTGGATTCGCGCAGCAACGTTTGGTCGTCGACACCCTCCCGAGCCTTGGCGTCGAGCTCGGTGAGCACCGAGCGCAACCGGTCCAGGTCGGTGGCGAGCTCGTGGTCGTCCGGCGGCCGGACGGGCGCCGCGTCGAGGGCTGCGGCACGCTGTCGCTCCGACCATTCGAGTGCCGCCTCCCAATCGCCCGCCCCGACGACGAGCCCGAGCCCGAGGTCGACGAGCTCGGTCACGTGCAGCGCGATGTGCGCGCGTAGCTCCGTTCCGCCGAGCGCAGCCGCCAACGCGCCGAACTCGTCGACCGCCCGGGCGCATTCAGCGAGCGCCTCCCCGGCTCGATCCGTCGCGGCAAGCAGGCGGACACGGGCGAGGCTGCGCCGGCACCGTGCAGCGAGGCCGAGATCGGCGTCATCGAGGACGTCGAGGAGACGCTGCAGCGAGTCCCAGTCGCGGCGATCGGCAGCAAGCTCGGCGGCCACCACCCGCGCGTCGGCACTCGCCGCGACCAGACCCGACCGGGCGGCTGCCGCGATCACCTCATCGATCCGCCGCACGTCGTGCTCGTCGGCGAGGCCGGCCCGCAACCGGGATTCGACGTGCAGTGATGCGGCGGCCGCCCACCAGCCGCCGCGGTCTTGGCGTTCGAAGAGTTGTGACGCCACCTCGCTGGCTTCTGCCGCACGCTGTGCATCACCCACCAGCAAGGCCGCCCTGGCGACGAGGATCGACGCCTCCGCCACGTCCACGTCGTCACCGGCCGCCCGCAGATCGTCGACCGCTCGCTCCGCCAGCGCGAGCGCTTCTCTGGTCAGCCCGGCGGCAAGCAGGACCTCACTGCGGTCCGGGAAGATGGCGGCACTCGACATCCCGAGCTCGTGGTAGTCCCGCTCTGCATCGTCGAACCGGCGGAAGGCCTCGACCAGATCGCCTCGCCGACCGGCCAGCCAGGCGAGGTTGTGGCGCAGGTCGGCGGCCCGCTTGCTGTGGCCGAGGCGCTCGAAGATCTCGAGTCCGTTGCACGTGTCGGTCTCCGCAGCCTCGATCTCGCCGGCCCATCCGTACAGCACCCCGCGGTTCATCCACAGCTCGGCGCAGACCAACTCGTCGATCGACTGCGAGGACGCCTCCAGTGCCGCTGTGAACGCGCTCCAGGGCCTCGCCGTGCCGCCCGGCGCGGGCCAGCAGGCCGGCCTGCTGGCCCAGCGCCATGACTCGATCGTCACCGCCCAGCAGCTCCACGGCTCGGCCGGCGCACTGCAGCGAGTCCTCGAAGTCCCCGGTGTAGGACAGCGTCGCCGCCAAGGACATCGTCGCCAGCCCGTCGAGCCGGCTGTCACCGAGCACTTCGGCGGCGGCGACGGCGTCCCTGAGATAGGCGACGGACTCGTCCATGCGCCGCAGCTCCCGGCAGGCGTTACCCATGACGCGCAGCAGCTCGACCCGTTCCGAGCCCTCCGCGTGTTCGAGTCGCCGGCCGGCCTCCGCGACGTGCCGGTCGGATCCGTCAACGCCCGGGCCAGCAGGTCATCGACCGTCTCGGCCATACGTGCGCGGCCATCAGTACCGCTCCCGATCGCGTCAGATCAGCACGGTCCGACGCCGTCGACCGATGTCACATCGGTCAGACCCATGCCACCGACCAACGCGGCGCGTGACCCGTGGCGTGGCAAAGCTCGTTCCACTCCAGATCTGCCCACGTCCGTCTCGCTCGGGTAGCGGCTCGTCGCGCGGCTCCAGCTGCGATGCCGTTGACCCATTCGCCGCAGTTCGAGAACGCGTCCTGCACGCCACCCGTCCACGACCCGACGGCGATCGACCGCTCGATGAAGTAAGTCGTTGAGCTCCATGCACGTCTGCTGCTGCGGCTGGGCCCGCAAGCGATCGTCGATCGCGTCCGCCGCCGCCTTCATGGTAGCGACGTCACGGAATGCCGCGGGAAGTGTGGGATGTCAGTGCCGTCATTGCCAGCTGCTGCGACGTACCTCGGGTCCGCTCCTCGTCCCGACGCGGCCACCGCGAGGTCGCGCATGAACCGGCCGAGCGCCAGGCGCGCTGCGAAGCCATCGCAACCTGCGCCGCCGAGCGAGAGGTTGACGGCGTCGAACGTGCGGCGGGTCACCAGCCCGTTCGACGACAGCCCGAACGAGTTGTGCAACGAATTGATCAGGTCGGCATCGCTGAACATCATCGGCGCCCACCGCGCCGACCGCAGGAGCGTCTGACCCCTGACGCCGGCCAGCACGACCTCGGCGCCCGGCGCCAGGCGCTTCACGAGGGAGGCGACGAACGTGCCGTGGCCGTGGTCCTCGTCGATGTAGCCGTTGCGATCGACGTCGTAGATCACGGCTTGGCCGATCGTGGAGATGACGACGTCAGGTGCAGCAGGATGGGCGGACCGCTGCGACGGCGAATCGACCACCAGCACGCTGCCCCGACCGCCGCTGACCCATCGGCGCCGCCGCCGCTTCGATCGGGTCGTCCTCCGGACGGAACCCGTTGTTCGGCTGCGCCGGCTCCAGGTAGTTGAGATCGATGCTGAATCCCTGCGCCCTGGAGCGCGGGATCGTGTTCGCGCAGGAAGTCCTCATCGATGGTGCCCGGTGGCACCTCCACCAGCGCGACAGCCCGCTCAGTGCGCTGATTTCCACCGAGGCCCTCCCCGAACTCTTCGCGAAGCACCGAGAGCCCGGCGGCGAGTCGCGGCTCGGCGAGCCAGCGGACACGATCAGCTCGTCGGGCCGGGCGACCACCACCGCCTCCGTGCCGTTCAGACATTCGATCGTCGTCGCGAACATCGCCGCTCTCGGTGAGCCCAGCGGCGATGTTCGACGCCGTCGACGTCGTCGGGAGTCGGCCGCCCCGAACGTGCAGCGGTCGTTCAACACCAGCTCTTCGAGGTCGCCGACGGGGTCCACACGGGTCAGGGCGCTGGGCGTGCACCGCTTGCGGTGCAGCCGTGGCGACGGCGCCGCACAACAGTGTTGCGACGACGGCGACCGCCCGGGCGGAAGGCGGGAAGGTTCTCATGTTCACCATGCTTAGAGGGAGAGGTCGGGGGCAGGATACGAAACCGGACGACGACGCTATCTGGCGCCGACGTCCGGCCTCTGTGCACCGTGAACGCCTCGAAGTCAACGTCCAGCGGCCCACGGGCCCGTAGTGTGACCGGGTGCGATCGTCGTCGGAAGCATTTTCCGGTTCGACGCTCTCTGAGCTCGTGGCCGGCGCACGCGACGGCGACGAGCGCGCCTGGCGGGAGCTCTGCAGCAGAGTGAAGAACGTCGCCTGGAAGACCATCAACAGCTACGGCGTGCGCGGCGCCGACGCGGAAGACGCGTACGCCGCGACGATGTTCCGGCTGGCCGAGCACCTCGACCGCATCCGCGATCCAGAGCGCCTGCCGGGATGGGTTGCGACGACCGCCCGCAACGAGACGCTCGGACTGTTCCGCAGTCGCCGCCGGACAGTGGTCGTCGACTCCGTGCCCGAGCGCGACACCGGCAACGGGGAGCCAGACGCCGCCCTCGTGCGCGACGAGCTCCGGAACGCGATGCGCCAAGCGTTTGCCTTGCTCGACGAACGGTGCCAGCGCCTGCTGCGCATCCTCACTGCCGACCCCCCGATTCCCTACGACGACGTCGGTGCGCTGCTGGAGATGCCACACGGCTCGATCGGCCCGACGCGACGACGCTGCCTCGACATGTTGCGCTCCAAGGGGCCCCTGCGATCGTTCCTGCCGACATGAGCACGGACGACGAGCTCCTGGCCGCGCTGCGCGACGTGCTCGATGCGGATGAGCCGTTGCGCGAGGACGTCGCGGAGATGATCGAGCGCGACGCCTTTGCCTCACGCCGCATCGACGCCGCCTTGGCCGAACTGCTCTACGACACGGCATTCGAGATGACCGCAGGGGTTCGCGGCGCCGACGAGGCAAGGTCGCTGTCCTTCGCCGCCGCCGGGCGCGAGCTCGACGTCGAGCTGCAGCCCGACGCGACGATCGTCGGCCGGATCTCTCCGTCGGACGGCGTCCTCGTCGTCGAGTCGGAGTCGGGTCAGATGCCGCTCGAGACGGACCGCCACGGACGCTTCACGACCCCGGCAGTTGGTGCCCGCCTACGGTTCGTGATCGACGCCGCGGGGCCGGCACCGGTGGTCACACCGTGGATCTTCCGCTGACTCGAGTTCGCCCACCTGCCCAATACGCGGGAGCCTCTAGAGTGCCCACCGTCTCACGACCTCGTAGCGCGCCCCGGCCGGGTGCAGCGTGCTGCGCACCAACAGCACCTCGGAGACAGCGAAGCCGCCGCTGATCGGCGTGCCGACGAGGTCGCACCGGGCGCCAGTCCGAAGGCGAGCGATGGTCACATGCCCGTGGAACCGCCGGCGCGGCGGTGGCTTGCCGACGTCGGCTGTCAGGTCCACCACAGCCCCGGCCAGGGTGCCGAGGCCGTCGACGGGAACGACGACGACGCCGGGCCCGAGCCATGCGACGGCCGGTCCGACCGTGGCCTGCGCCGGAACGAGTTCAGCGTCGTCGAGGCGCGCCGCCACGTCGACCTCCTCCGCCTCACCGAAGAAGCGCAGCGTGACGTGCCAGTTCGACGCCCGCAGCCATCGCATACCCGGCTGCTCGCGCCGCGGAAGCGCGGCGATCCGTTCGATGATCTCGGGCGGCGGCCACACGGCGAGGAACAGTCGGGCCACGGCAGCAACGTAGGTTTCGCGGCATGCCCGCAGACACCATCTCGTTCGGCGACGTCCAGGTGCACCGGCTGGGCTTCGGCGCGATGCGCATCACCGGCCGCGGGATCTGGGGCGCTCCGCCCGATCGTGACCGCGCCATCCGGGTGCTGCGTGACGCCGTCCACGCCGGCGTGCAGATCATCGACACCGCCGACAGCTACGGCCCGAGCACGTCCGAGGAGCTGATCGCCGAAGCGCTCCATCCGTATCCCGAGGATCTGCTGATCGCGACGAAGGCCGGGTTCGACCGCCCGGCCCCGTGGCAGTGGGTGCCGAACGGCCGGCCCGAGCACCTTCGCCAGGCCGTCGAGGGCAGCCTGTCGAGGCTGCGCTGCGAGCAGCTCGGGCTGCTGCAGCTGCACACGGTCGATCCAGCTGTGCCGCTCGCCGAGTCGCTGGGCACCCTCGTCGAGCTCCAACGCGAGGGCAAGATCGAGCGACTCGGGCTGTCCAACGTCGACGTCGACGAACTGACCGAGGCCCGCTCGATCGCCGACATCGTGTCCGTGCAGGACAAGTACGGCCTGACCGATCGCACCAACGAGCCGGTGCTCGAAGCATGCGAACGGCTCGGCCTGCCGTTCCTGCCGTGGCACCCGCTCGGTGGCGACGGGAAGCTGCCGCGCACGGTGAAGCAGGTGGCCAAGCGTCACCGCGCCACGCCCGCCCAGGTCGCCATCGCATGGCTGCTCGCTCGCTCGCCGCAGCTCGTGCCGATCCCCGGCACGGGCGATCCGGTTCACCTCGCCGAGAACATGGCGGCGTCCGAGGTGGCACTCGACGACGCCGACCTGCGGGCGCTCGACGCCGCCTGAGACCCGATGTTCTCAGGAAACTCTCGGGTGCCTCCCATGTTGCACTGACGTGGCGGGCGTTCACTACGCCTCGTGGAGCGCGTGCTCGTCGTTGCCGACGATGAGGTCATCCGAGATCTGGCCCGTCAGGCGCTCCGCGACGAGGGGTACGACGCTCACGGCACGGCCGCCGGGCGCCGAAGTGTCGGCCATGCTCGATGCCGCGGCGTGGGACGTCGTCGTGGTCGACGACGGTGGGCGCGAGATCGATGCCGAGGTGCTGATCCTCGAACAGGGTTTCACCCTCGACGAGCTCGTCGTGCGCGTGGAGGCGTTGCTGGGCGACAGAAGCGAGTGGACGCTACGCGTCGGCGACCTCGAGCTCGATCCGCTCGACGGTGATGTGCGACGGGGCACCGAGCGGCTGGCACTGACGCCGACCGAGTTCCGGCTGCTGCGCTTCCTCATGCGCCATCGCGGTCGGGCGCTGGCCAAGGAGCGGATCCTGGCGAACGTCTGGCCCCACGACTTCAACGGTGACCGCAGCGTGGTCGAGACGTACGTCAGCTACCTCCGCCGGAAGATCGATCGCGGTCGGGAGCCGCTGATCCACACCGTGCGCGGCTACGGGTTCACGATCCGCCCGCCCGACTCGTGATGGAGACGGCCGCGTCGTTCAAAGGTGAAGCCCCGGGTCGGCACGGCGGGCGCTCCAGCGCCTTCGCCGGCCGCATCAAAGACGCGCTACCCGGCTTCGGCGAGGCGTTGGTGCAGGCGCGTGCGCAGCTCGTCGGTGTCGATCGACCGGTAGACCCGCCGCTTGCGTTCGGCCGCCACACCGAGTGCGACGACGCCGAACAGCGTGGCGATGCCAAGGATCTTCCACAGCCGCACCTGCCTACAGTACGGGCCCGTGAGCCGCCAGACCGGCACGATCCCAGCCGACGAGGCGATCGAATCGGCCGTGACCGGCGACGTCTGGCTGTTCAGGGGCAGCCGGATCGCCGACCGTGCGGTGCGGATAGCGACGAACGCTCCGGTCAACCACGTCGCGATGGTCGTCGCGCTCGACGATCTGCCACCGCTGCTGTGGCACACCGAGCTCGGCCAGTCGCTGGAGGACGTGTGGACCGGAGACCACCATCGTGGCGCCCAGCTGCACCGACTCGACGAGGCGTACCGCGTCTGGACGGGCAAGTACGGCCAGCGGGCCTATGTCCGCCAGTTCACAGGCGAGGTGACGAGGGCGATGGAGGACGAACTGCTGCGGGTGATCTCCGCCTACGACGGTCGCCCGTTCCCGACCACGCGAGGGTTGATGGGACGTTGGCTGGCCGGCCGCGTCCGCCACGAGGCGACCGGTGAGGCGGTGTACTGCGCGCAGCTGCTGGCGATCACGTTCCGGCGGATGGGCCTGCTCGACCGCAAGCACCCGGCCAACTGGTACGACCCGGGCAAGTTCTGGAGCGGCGATCGTCTGCAGCTTGCCGGCGGAGCCCAGCTGGGCGCCGAGATCGCTGTCGTTGATTGACGTCCAGGTACCGTCCGAACGGTGAGGATCGAGCCGTTCACGCTGGTCGGTCGGCATGTGGAGCTCGTGCCGCTGGAGACGGATCAGATCGACGAGCTCGTCGCCGCCGCATCCGGGGACCGTACGACGTTCGAGCTCACCGAGGTGCCGGCGACGCCGGAGTGGATGGCCGACTACATCGCCCGGCTGCACGCCGCCCGCGACGCCGATGAAGTCGTGCCGTTCGCCCAGCGCCGGCTCGCCGACGGGCGGCTCGTCGGGTGCACACGTTTCTTGGAGTTGCGCTGGTGGCACGGTCGGGAATTCCCGGACGAGGTCGAGATCGGCGGTACATGGCTCGCCGTCGACGCGCAGCGCTCCCCCGTCAACACCGAGGCGAAATTGCTGCTGCTGACCCACGCCTTCGAGACGTGGGAGGTGTCGCGAGTCGCACTGTGCACGGACGTCCGCAACGAACGCAGCCGCCAGGCGATCGAGCGCATCGGCGCCTCGTTCGAGGGCGTGCTGCGACATCATCGCCTGTCGTACGTCGCCGGCGAGGTGGGACGTCCACGCAACACCGCGATGTTCGCCATGACCGACGACGACTGGCCAGCGGTCAAGGAGCGCCTGACCGAGCGACTCCGGTGACCGCCGAGTGATCGCAGTACCTTCGGGCTCGAGTGAACATCCTGATGGTGACGGCCCATCCGTGTGCCGACAGCTTCACCCACGCCGTCGCCGCGGCCGCCCGCCGGGGGCTCGAACGCGGCGGAAACGACGTCACGTCGCTCGACCTGTACGCGCTCGGCTTCGCCCCGGCAATGTCGCCCGCCGAGCGGGCGGCGTACCACACCGACCACCCACTGATCGATCCTCTGACGTCCGAGCACGCCCGGCTCGTGCAGCGTGCGGAGATGCTCGTGTTCGTCTACCCGACGTGGTGGAGCGGACCGCCGGCGATCCTGCGCGGCTGGCTCGAGCGAGTGTTCGTCCCCGGGGTCGCGTTCCGCTTCGACGCCCGGGGCAAGCTGCGACCTGCGCTGACGAACGTGCGCCAGATCGTCGGGATCAGCACGTACGGCTCCCCGCGGCGGTACGTCAAGCTGCTCAACGACGGCGGCCGACGGATGCTGACGAGAGCGCTGCGCCTCAACTGTGGTTGGCGCACGCGCACGAGGTGGCTCGCGCTGTATTCGTTCGACACGCTTGGCGACGCCGATCGAGCCGCCTTTCTCGACCGGGTCGAGCGCTCCATGTCTCGCCGCCGTGGTGGGGCATGAAGTCGCTCGTCGTCTACTGCCACCCGGATCCGGCGTCGTTCACGGCGGCAGTGCGCGATCGAGCCGTCGGCGCTCTGCAGTCCCGCGGGGACGAGGTCCGTGTCGACGACCTCTACGCCCAGGGCTTCGACCCGTTGTTCACGGCCACCGAACGCGAGCACCACCTCGAACACGGCGCCAACCCAGCAGTCGCGCCCTACGTCGACGACCTGTTGTGGTGCGAACGCCTGGTCCTCGTGTACCCCACGTGGTGGAGCGGGCAGCCGGCGATGCTCAAGGGCTGGATCGAGCGGGTCTGGGTCAACGGCGTGGCGTGGGAACTGCCCGCCGGTGCCAACCGGCTGCGCGGGCGGCTCCGCAACGTCCGTCGAATCGTCGCCATCACGTCGCACGGGTCCTCGAAGCTGAGCAACGCACTGGAAGGCGAAGTCGGCAAGCGCATGGTCAGCCGTACCCTGCGCTCCTTGTGCCATCCGTTGACGCGTACGACCTGGCTCGCCTTCTACGGGATCGACACGGCGACGGATGACAAGCGGCGACGCTTCCTCGACAAGATCGAGCGGAAGCTCTCGTGACCTCGGGGCGTCTGAGGCGTCTCCGCGAGGAGCTCGCAGAGGTCGGGCTCGACCTCGATCCGGAGACCGACTGGGGTGAGCTCGTCCTGACGGAGCTCGACTACGCCTTGCGGCCCCGGGTGCACGAGCGGCGGGTGCCGAGCGTCGGGTCGATCCTCGAACCGACGACGCCGCAGGAGTCCTGGGAGCTCGGCACCCGGCTGACGGTGACGAGGCGGCCGGTGGAGTCGATGCCGCTGTCAGGGGCCCGCCTGTTCGCCGACGGTGTGGCGAGTTGGCTGATCCGCACGACCTCCGGCCATGACGAATGGGCGGTGTTCGACCGACCGGCCGGCTCCGAGCGAGACCTCATCGTGCTCGCCGAGTCGATGGGCGCGACGGTCGTGCAGCGTCACCCGAACGGCTCGGTGCGCGTGGTCGGCCCCTTCGGAGTCCTGCGCTGGGAAGGGCTGCTCTGGCACCACGAGCCGCCGATCGGCCAGTGGATCGACGCCATCGCCGCCGGCACCGAATACCTGAACCGCGAGGTCCTCGACACGTTGCTCGAGTTCGCCGTCCACGATCTCGGAGCTCGCGGGATCGGCGCCATCCTGATCTACGTCCCGGATGGCGAGTGGCAGGGTGGCCTGGAGCTGCGCCTGCCGGAGCCGCCGGCGCTGGACGTGCGCCAGGCCAGCGACCTCGCCCCGCTGCGGCACGCCCTCACGCAGACCGATGGGGCCGCCGTGATCGACGGTGAGGGAATCCTGCGCCAGCTCGGGGTCCGCCTCGTGCCGAGTCCGACCGCCGTCGCCGAGGTGGAGGGATTGCGCGGGATGCGGCACACGTCCGGCCGCCGGTACAGCTACGACGACGCCCCGGCCACCGTCATCGTCGTCAGCGAAGACGGGCCGGTCACGGTGTTGCGAAGTGGCGAGATCCTCGGCACGTCGCCAATGCCGCGCGGCGATCTCCCCTGGCCGCCTGTGAGTTGAATGTCCGGGCTCGCCTCGCAAGCAAGTTGCTCGCCGCGCTGATGGCCTCGTTCGCTCGAAACTCGCTCGCTCGGCTGCGGCTCGTCGCTAGCGCTTCCCTCGCCGCATGAACCACACCTCGCAGCGGCGGATCACCTTGACATCGCACACACCGCGGAGGCGACTTCGGCGGCGACGGCGGCATTGTGCTCGGCGAGAGCGAGGTTGGCTGGAATGCTCCGCCCGGCGGTCGCCTCGGCGATGCGGGCCAGCACGAACGGGGTGACCGCGGGACCGGTGGACCGTGCTGCGCCGGCGTCGGCGAGGGCCTGCTCGACGACGGCGTCGAGCTCGTCCGCATCAAGCTCGTCGGCCTCGGGGATCGGCACCGTCAACAGCACGCCGGTCTCGGGTCGGCTGCGGTTGGACAGCACCGCCGCGACCTCGTCCGCCGACTGGACGCGGTGCGGTACCGACAGCCCCGACGAACGGGTGTAGAAGGCGGGGAAGCAGTCGTGGCGCCATCCGAGCACGGGAACCCCGGCGGTCTCCAGGTACTCGAGCGTGCGCGGTAGGTCGAGGAACGCCTTGGCGCCGGCGCACACCGTCACGACCGGGTGGTGAGCGATGGCGTCGAGGTCGGACGAGACGTCGCCGGTCTGATCGGCGCCTCGATGGACGCCACCGATCCCGCCGGTCGCGAACACGGCGACGCCGGCCGCTGCGGCGAGCGCGAGCGATGCTGACACGGTCGTCGCGCCGACGTCCCATGCCTGGGCGATCGCCACGGCGAGGTCGCGCTCGGCCGTCTTGCGAGCGGGACCGAGGATCCGCTCGTGCTCCCCGTCGGTGAGGCCCACACGCGGTTGGCCGTCGAGCACCGCCGTGACTGCAGGAACCGCGCCACCGCCGACGATCGCCTCGATGCACCGCGTCAGCGCCGCCTCGTTGGCGGGCGACGGAAGGCCGAGGTGGGAGAAGATCGTCGACTCCAGAGCGACGACCGGGCGGCCGTCGGCCAGTGCCGCACCGACCTCCGAGCTGACGACCGGCGTGATCACCAGTCGCCCGCTCGTCGTTGCCGTACGAATCGTGTCACCGCTTCGACCTGGGTCGTGTGAGGAAACGTGTCGACGACCTCGGACCGCTCGTGGCGATAGCCGGCTGCCGCCAGCAGCTTGGCGTCGCGGCCGAGGGATGCCGGGTCGCAGCTGACGAGCGCCAGGACGGGTGCCTTCGCCCGCGCCAACGCGTGAACACCCGGCTTCCCGAGGCCGGTCCGCGCCGGATCGGCGACGACGACGTCCACCTCGACGTCCGGTGGGGAGTGCCACCCACCGACCTCGCCGCGCACGACCTGCGCGTCCCGATCGGACAGGTTGTGGGACGCGTCGGCGACGGCCGATCGCGACGTCTCGATGGCGATCACCCGTGTGCTCGGCGCCGTGGCACACATCGCGAACATCCCGATGCCGGCGTAGGCGTCGACGACGAGGCGTGCCGTGGCGAGCTCCGGCGCGGCGCGCTGGACGGCCGTGACCAGCGCCTCCGCAGCGGTCGGACCGGACTGGAAGAACGATCCCATCGACACCCGCAGGCGGTGTCCAGAGACGACCTCCTCGAGCGTGACGGACGAACCGACCGGCGTCCCCTCCGGCAGACCGTGCACATCGCCCTGGGACCGGTCCCAGCGGGCAGCCAGCTCCCCCGTCGCCGCGGAGACACGCAACGTCGGCTCGACACCGTCGTCGAGCCGCAGCTGAGGCAGCACGGTTGCCAGCAGTGGGTGAGCGATCAGGCAGGCGGGAGCAGCCACGACGTCGTGCGAGCTCTCGGAGCGAAATCCGGCCCGGCCGTCGCTGGTGCCGACAACGCGAACCGTCGTGCGATATCCCGTCGGCGTCACGCCTCCGTCGTGCGCGACCTCCGGATCGGCGACGCCACCGATGCGACGCAGCGCTTCGGTCACGATGCCCACTCGCGCTGACCGTTCCGCGTCGATGGTCAGGTGCTGCCACCCGCAACCACCGCACCCGGCACGGCGCGAGGGACACGGCGGAATGACCCGATCAGGTGACGGCACGGTGATGGCGACCGCGGACGCCCGGGCCCAGTCCTTCTTCTCCGAGACGATCTCCGCCTCGACCGTCTCGCCGGGGAGCGCTCCACGCACGAAGACGACACGTCCGTCCTCGTCACGGGCGACGGCATCGCCGCCTGCGGCGAAGCGGTCCGGACGCAGGAGGAGCCTCGTCACCCGCCCGAGCCTACGAGGCGGGGGTTCGGGGGCCGAGGCTCGCCGGAGCCCCCCGACCGCCGGTCGATCCGGCTTCGCCGGTCGACCGGCCACGACTCCTCGGTGCCGGCCGAAGGCCGGCGCATCGAGCCGAGCGGAAGGCTCCGCCTTTCCGCTCGATCTCACACCCCTTCCGTACGATCGGCGCTGTGCCGATCGAGGTCACCGCCACCGGCTACGGGGCCGCCGCGTTCGACGCGCTCGCGGCCGCCGTTCGTCGGGCCAAGCATGGCGATCCCCTCGTGCCGGTGACCGTCATCGTGCCGACGAACAGCGCCGGCGTCATGGCCCGGCGCGCCCTTGGTCGCCGCGGTGGCGCAACAGCGATCGACGTCCTCACGCTGTTCCGGGCGGCCGAGCTCCTCGGCTCGCCATCGCTGCTGGCGGGCGGCCGGAAACCCGTCTCGACGCCCGTCGTCGACCTCGCGGTGAAGCAGGTGCTCACGCGCTCGCCTGGGCTGTACGGGCCCGTGCACCGCCATCCGTCGACGGTCGTGGCGCTTCGTGACCTCTATCGCGAGCTGCGCGTTGCCGGGCCAACGGCGCTGACGGCGCTGGCTCGCACGGCACGCGGCAACGAGCCGGCACGCGTCGCCGCGGAGGTCGCCCGCCTGCTGGCACCGTCGTGGTACGACGAAGGTGACCTGCTGGCGGCCGCCGCCTCGGCCACGCGTCGTGACCTTCCGGATCGGCTGGCCCGCGTGGTGGTGCACCTGCCGGAGCGGCTGCGTCCGCTCGAACAGCAGTTCCTGCGGGCACTGGCCGCGACGGCCGACGTCGAACTGATCGTCGGGATGACCGCCCACCCCGACGCTGACGAGCCGATCCACGCGCTCGCCGCCGACCTGACCGGAGGCGCCGCCTGGGCAAGCGTGCCGGCCCCACGATCCGGGCTGGTCGACGTGATCTCGACGACGGATGCCGACGACGAGGTGCGACTGGCGGTCCGCGCCGTCGTCGATGGCGCCCGCCGTGGCACCCGTTTCGACCGCATGGCTGTGCTCTGGCCGACGCGCCGGCCATACGCCCGCATGGTCGAGCACCAGCTGACCGCAGCCGGCATCCCCTGGAACGGCCGCCCTGGCACTGGCACGGACGAGAGGATGGTGCCGCGGCTGCTGGCGGATCTGCTCGAGCTCGATCGTCGGGGCCTTCGCCGCAGCGCGCTGATGGCGCTCCTCGGCGACGTCCCCGCTCGAGACGCCGGCGGCCGACCGCTGCCGAGCGTTCGCTGGGAGCGCATCGGACGCCGTGCCGGCATCGTGCGCGACGCCGACTGGGAGGCCCGCCTTCCCGAGGCGATCGCCGACGCTGTAGATCGCGGTCCGTCCGAGGTAGCCGCGGCAGAGTCGCTCAAGACGTTCGTCGACGAGCTGCGGACCGCTCTCGGCGCACCGTCCGATGTCCGGCGCTGGTCCCAATGGGTGGCATGGTCCCACGAGCGGCTCGACTGGTGGTTCGGTCGGCGGGGGCTCGACCGGCTCGAGGGAGTCGAACGCGATGCGTGGGAGCGCACGCAGCTCGTCCTGGCGCGCCTCGGCCACCTCGATTCGATCGGTCCTCCCGTCACGCGCGCCGAGTTCCGCGCCACGTTCGTGGCAGAACTGGAGGTGGCACCGGCCCGCCACGGAAAGGTCGGCGACGGTGTGCACGTCGGCTCCCTCGCCGGAGCGGGCGGGCTCGACGTCGACCTCGTCGTGGTCATCGGTGCGGCGGAT
Source organism: uncultured Acidimicrobiia bacterium (assembly GCA_963774635.1). Lineage (GTDB taxonomy): Bacteria > Actinomycetota > Acidimicrobiia > Acidimicrobiales > Ilumatobacteraceae > JALZMG01. The sequence continues at coordinate 148,521 of CAVZFS010000036.1, read as the reverse complement.
GGGCTCCTTCCCCCGCCGCCCGAGGTCGACCCATTGCTCGGTGACGCGGAGCGCGTCGCGGCGGGACTCGTCGGCTCCGAGGAACGGGTCACGGCGGCGCATCGCCAGTTCCTGGCCGCCGTGGGCACGACGCCCGTCAGCCTCGTCACCGTTCCCCGTGGCGACCTGCGGGCATCGGCCGACAACCAGCCCTCCCGATGGCTCGAGGCGCTCGGCGGCGGGGCCATCAGATCCTGGACGACGGTCCACTCACACGCGCACACGTTGGCCTCGACGGTCTTCCCCGTCTCCGAAGCCGAGCATCGGCGGCGCCAACTCTGGACTCACGTGCGTTCCGGAGGCGACGCGCACGACTTCGGTGCCTCGGATCCGGTCCTCGAGCGAGCGCTGCGCTTGCGGGACGCCCGCGCCGGCGACGTGCTGTCCGAGTACGACGGCGACCTCTCCGCACGCACGATGCCGCGAGTGACGGGGCCGGTGTCGGCCACCCGCATCGAGCTGTGGCCTCGCTGCCCGCACGCCTACTTCGTCCGCTACGTGCTGGGCGTGCGGCCACTCGACGAACCCGAGGAGATCGAGGCGCTGTCGCCGCTCGACCGCGGTTCCGCGATGCACGCCGCGATCGACCGGCTCCAGCAGGAGGTGCTGACCGGCCGGCTGCCCGATCCCAGCCCGCACGGCTGGACCGAGGTCCACCGCGACGCGCTGGCGCGCATCGGCACGGCCGTGGCGGAGGAGCTCGAGGCGGGCGGGCGCACCGGGCGGGATGCCTCGTGGGCCAACGAGCGCGCCACTCTGCTCGCCGAGCTCGACCGCTGGATCGACGCCGACGCGGCACAGTGGCACGGTCGCCGCATCCTCCACTCAGAGCTGCGCTTCGGCGACGACGATGAAGTGCGGCTCGTGCTGCCGGACGGCCGGCCTCTCTCGTTCACTGGCCAAGTCGACCGGATCGACGAGCTGCCCGACGGCACGCTCGTCGTGACGGACCACAAGACGGGTCGTGCCGACTCGCTGAGCAAGCTCTGCGCCGAGGCGCCGACGATGGGAGCCACACGCTTCCAGCTTCCCGTGTACGCGGCGGCTGCCATGCAGACCCTCGGGCGGCCGCGCGGCCCTGTCCGCGCCGAGTACAGCTTCTTCGAGCGAGGCGACTTCAAGCGGATCGGCTACACGCTCGACGATCGCATCTGGGCCCAGGTCGGGGAGGAACTGGCGCTGGTGGTCGACGGCATCGAGTCCGGCTTCTTCCCGGCGCGAGCTGAGCCGCCGGCGTGGCGCCCGTTCGTCGACTGCGAGTACTGCGAGCCCGACGGGCTCGGGACGGCCGTGCGCTGGGCGGAGTGGGAGCGCAAGCGCCACGACCCCCGCCTGGCGCGGTGGTTCGGCGACCCGGATGAGGATGGCTCGCGAGTGACGGAGCAGCTGTCGTTCTCCTTCGACGGCCGCCGGGAGCCCCCCGACGAGGCCGCCCGCCGGCGCATCCGGGAGGACACCGCATCGACCTTGCTCGTCGAGGCCGGGGCCGGCGCGGGCAAGACCTCTGCACTCGTCGAGCGCATCGTGTCGCTCGTCGACCAGGGCGAGCCGATCGAGTCGATCGCCGCCATCACGTTCACCGAGAAGGCGGCGGCCGATCTTCGCCACCGCCTTCGCGCCGCGCTGGTCGGACCAGGTCGGCAGGCCGCCGCCGAGGCGCTCGACCACGCCCCGATCGGCACCCTGCACGCCTTCGCCAGGCGCCTGCTCTTCGAGTTCCCGGTCGAAGCCGGCCTGCCGCCCGGCTTCACTGTGCTCGACGAGCTGGAGAGCCAGCTGGCGCTCGACGAGCGCTGGCAGGATCTGCTCGACGAGCTCCTCGACGACGCCACTCGCGAGGTCGCACCTGGGCTGAGCGCGGCCGAGCTCGTGCAGCTGTGCCAATGGGGGTCCTTCGGAGGGACGAGGGGCCTGCGGCGCATCGTCGAGGACTTCCAGGCCAACTGGGACCTCGTCGAGGACCGCGTCCAACTCGATCCGCCTCCACGGCCGGAGACGGACGTCGACAGCGTGCTCGAGCAGGCGCGCCACCTCGTGGCGCGTGCTGTCCCTCCCGGCGACGGCCAGGAAGCCTTGCTCGAACGCCTGGCCGCGGCCGCCGAACAGCTGGCCCGTGCCGGTGGTGTGGGCGACGTGCTTCGGGGGCTCGACGCCGTGAAGACAGCGCTCAAGGGCATCAACCGGTGCGGCAATCGTGTGAACTGGAAGCAGCTCGGCGTCGCGGCCCTCGAAGCGCTGCGGGCCGACGAGCTGACGCTGGTTGACGCCGTCGACGCACACCTGACGCCTTGGCGGCAGTACCGCCAGGCGGTCGTCGGCGCGATCGCCGCCCGCTTCGTGCTCGACGGCGCGCTGGCGAGAGCCGTCGCAGGCACGCTCGAGTTCCACGACCTGCTCGTGTTGGCGCGGCGCCTCCTCGCGACCCAGGCCACTGTCCGGCGCATCTTGCACAACCGTTATCGCCGCGTGCTGATCGATGAGTTCCAGGACACCGACCCGATCCAGTTCGAGATCGCCACCAGGCTGACGGCCGCTCCAGACCGCCAGGGACGTGATGCGAGCGAGCTGGTGCCGTCGCCTGGTCGCCTGTTCCTGGTCGGTGACCCGAAGCAGTCGATCTACCGGTTCCGGCGCGCCGACATCGCCACCTACCTCGCCGCGAGCAGCTCGATGTCGTCGGCACGCGAGTCACTGACGGCCAACTTCCGCTCGACGCCGGCTGTCATCGACTGGGTCAATGGAGTGTTCTCGCACGTCATCGAGGCGACCGCCGATGTCCAGCCGGCGTATGCCGCACTCGATGCGTGCCGGCCCGAGCCGAGCGGCCACGGCACGGTCACGGTGCTCGGGCTCGAGCCGCACGACGAGGAGCTGCGGGCGCAGGAACTGCGCGAGCTCGAGGCGGCGTCCGTCGCCGCAACGGTCGCGACCGCCCTGCGCGAGCGGTGGCCGATCGCCGACGGCGTCGGCGGGCTGCGGCCGTGCCGGGCCGGCGATGTGGCGATCCTCCTGCCAGCGAGGACCTCGCTGCCGATGCTCGAGACCGCGCTCGCGCAGCTCGACGTCCCGTACCGCGCCGAGAACGCCTCCGTGGTCTACGTGGCGCCTGAGATCCGCGACCTCCTGCTCGCCCTGCGAGCAGCCGCCGATCCCACCGACGAACTGGCCATGGTCGCCGCGCTCCGCACGCCTCTGTACGGCTGCAGTGACGTCGAGCTCTACGACTGGCGGGTGGCGGGCGGACGGTGGAGCCCGTTCGCCGAACCGCCCGCAGGATTCGAAGAGCACCCGGTCGCCGTATCGATCACCGACGTGCGATCGATGGCACGCGCCGTTGGGGACGTGGGTCCAGCCGAGTTGCTCGAGCAGCTCGTGGAGCGACGTCGCGTCCTCGAGGCTGCGCTGGCCGGCCCCGACGGGCGTGACGTCTGGCGGCGCGTTCGGTACGTGATCGACCAGGCGAGAGCGTGGACCGATGCCGGCGGCCGCGGGTTGCGGCGCTACCTCCGATGGGCTGCCTACCAGGCAGCGGAAGGGCGAGCCAGCGACACGATCCTCCCGGAGCACGACCATGACGCCGTGCGGATCATGACCGTGCACGCCGCCAAGGGCCTGGAGTTCCCGATCACGGTCCTCTCCGGGCTGACCACGGTGATGCGCGGGGCGCGCGTGATGTCTGTTGTCTGGCCCAACGGTGGCTGGACCCTCGCTGAGCGCGGCAACGAGCTGTTCGAGGACTTCCGTCCACTCGACGAGCAGATGGGCGATGCCGAGCGCCGGCGCCTGCTCTACGTCGCCTGCACGCGGGCCATCGATCACCTCGTGGTGTCGCTGCACCGCAAGCCCGAGTCGATCGATCGGGGAACCGCCAAAGCGACCAGCGCAACCGTGCTCGCCGAAGCAGGCGCGGCCGGTCACGGGGCGCGCCTGCTCGATCCGGCGGCCGAGGCCCTGCCTCGCTCGTTCGCGGAGCCCGTGACCTTGCCATGGGAGGACCCCATGGTCTGGAGCGTCGAGCGGGCGCGTGCGATCGGCGTGGCATCGGTGCGCTCGACGACGTCGGCCACCCGCCTCGCCCACCACGCCCCAGCCGGCCCGATCGCGGCGACGGCGGTCGATCCCGGATTGGCCAAGGAAGGTGTCGATCTCGACCTGCCGCCGTGGCAGCGTGGCCGCTACGGCACGGCGATCGGGCGGGCCGTGCACGCCGTGCTCCAGGACGCCGACCTGGCCACCGGCGACGACATCGATGGTCTTGCGGCCGTGCAGTGCGCGGCAGAGGGCATCTTCGGGTTCGAAGCGCAGGTCGCCGCGCTCAGCCATTCGGCACTCGCCGCGCCGATCGTGCGCCGGGCGGCGGACGGCGCACCGCACTGGCGAGAGCTGTTCGTCGTCGCCGAGCTCGGGTCGACGGTCCTCGAGGGCTACGTCGACCTGCTCGTGCGCACCGACGACGGGCTGGTGATCGTCGATTACAAGACCGACCAGTGGCCGGCACAGATCGAGCGAGCGACGCGGCTGGCGCAGTATCGGCGCCAGCTCGCCGCCTACGGCATCGCGCTACGGCGACTGCTCGACGAACCGATCTCCGGAGCAATCGTCGTGCGCTGCCGGCTCGATAGTCCGGCCGAGGAGCTCGCTGTGGAGCGGTGGGACGAGGCGATCGGCGAGCTGGAGCTGGCGATGGAACCAGCGACCGAGTGACCAGCCAGCCTTTGAGGCTGACGCGGAATCGGCCAGGTGGGCGAGCGCCGCTGCGAAGCGGCGGTGGCGAGCTCGGAGGTGAGTCGAGCAGCTTGGCTGCGAGACGAACCCGACTAGACAGGTGGGCGAGCGCCGCTGCGAAGCGGCGGTGGCGAGCTCGGGGTGAGTCGAGCAGCTTGGCTGCGAGACGAACCCGACTAGACCGGGTGGGCGCCGGGCTGTCGCCGAGCGCACCTCGCGCGTCTGGCTAGCGGTGTGGGCCACCGACCCGACCCCCTTGAAGACGCCGGTGAAGAGCCACCGCAGTGCGACGAGCCCGAAGATGATTGCGAATGCCACGACGAGCGGCAGCAGCACGGCGCGCAGCAGGTCACCCTTGGCGTTGGTCATCGGAGCGAGCACGCTCGCTTCGACCGGAGTGCCGTCCGTTTCGAGCGTGCGGACGGGATCGGCGAGCTGGGGGCAGTTGACGTCGGTCTCGGCGATGCCGATCACGTCGTCGCCGGCGAACAGCGGCTCGACCTCCCGGACCCTCGAGGACAGGGCGTTGATGCTGGGGTCGACCTGGGCACCGATCACGTACTGAGCGCCACGATCGAGGAACTTCGCGTCCGTCCCGTATCGAACGTCGACCAGTCCGCCGTACGCGAATGGCTGGATGTCACCGGCACGGACCTGGTCGATGCGGTAACGGGCCGTCTGGAAGTCGGCGTCCATCACCGTCCCGACGAACACCACGTCGGGCAGGGCTGGCAGCGTGCAGCCCTCCGGCGCAGGGACCGGCCAGCGGCGGCCCGCGCTGCCGGCAGTTGCCTCCGCCGGCGGCGGCGGCGGTTCCTGTGCGCTGGCGCGCCCTGCGCCGGCGAGACCGACGCCGACGCCCACCAGGACGAGGGCGAGCGCCGCCACACGGCCGCGACGGGATCGAGCGCGGGTCGGCACGGCCGCCAGGGTACGCGACCGGTCCCGCCGGATCAGGTCAAGCAGGCTCGGAATCGGCCGGACAGCACACTTCGAGCTCCATGCCGTCGGGATCGCGGAAGAACAGGGACCACTCGTCGCCGAGCCGCTGGATCTCGCCGATCTCCGCCCCCGCGCCGACGAGCCGGCCGCGCATGGCCTCGAGGGTGGGAAGGCTGTCGACGGCGAGCGCGAAGTGGTCGATCGGGCCGCGGCCACCTTGCCGCCGACGGTCGCCGAGGATCGTGGAGGCGTCGACCTCGAACGCATTGAGCGCTGCTCCCCCGCCGAGATCGATGATCGCCATGCGCGGGTGATCACCCTTGGCCGCCATCTCGGAGATCACCTCACCGCCGAAGGCCGCGGCGTAGAAGTCCTTCAGTCGGTCCAGGTCGGCGGTGATCGTGGCGACGTGGTTGAAGCCGGAGGTCATCGGCATGGCGGGCATTATGTCACGGGCAGGTGACCGGCGTCAGGCGGCATCGTGGACGATGACACCGCGGATGTTCTTGCCGGCGAGCAGGTCGTCGTAGCCCTCGTTGACCTGGTCGAGCGTGTAGGTCCTCGTGATCAGCTCGTCCAGGCGCAGTGTGCCTTGGCGGTACAGGTCGAGCATCTTCGGGATGTCGTAGGTCGGGTTCGAGTTGCCGAACAGTGTTCCCTTGACCTCCTTGCGGAACAGCGTCATCACGGCGCCCGACAGGTGCACGGTGAGCTTCGTCGGGTCGGCGAGTCCGGTGATCACCGCCGTTCCACCCTTGCGGATCGTGTCGAAGGCCTGTTGAACGACGGTCTCGTCGACGACGTCCACGGTGATGATCGCCTTGTCGGCACCGACACCGCGCGTCAGCTCGTATGCGAGTTCCATCGCTTCCTGCCCGGAGGCCACGGCGTGCGTGGCGCCGAGTTGCTGCGCGATCTCGCGCTTGTTCTCCAGCGGGTCGACGGCGATCAAGTTGGCCGCGCCGGCAAAGCGAGCGCCCTGCACGGCGTTGATGCCGATGCCGCCGATGCCGTACACGACCACCGTGTCGCCTGGCTCGACCTTGGCGGCGTAGACCGCTGAACCCCATCCGGTCGGTACGCCGCATCCCACCAGCACCGCCTTGTCGAGCGGGAGGTCGTCATCGACCTTCACCGCCGAGCTCTGGTGGATCGTGGCGTACTGGCTGAACGTGCCGATCATGCACATCGCTCCGAGGTCCTGGCCCTTGCCGTGGAACACGAAGCGCCCTCCCGGCAAATGTCCGTCGAGGATCGTCGCACCGAGGTCACAGATGTTCTGCTGGCCGGTCGCGCACCAACGGCACACGCCGCAGTTCGGGATGAACGAGCAGACCACGTGGTCCCCCGGCTTGACGCGTGAGACGCCGGGGCCGATCTCCTCGACGATGCCGGCGCCTTCGTGGCCGCCGACGATCGGGAAGCGGGGAACGATGTCGCCGTGGCGGAGGTGCTCGTCCGAATGGCACAACCCGGCGTGCGTGTATCGGATGAGTATCTCGTTCTCACCTGGCCCGTCGAGCTCGAGCTCCTCGATCTCCCAGGGTTTCCCCAGCTCCCACAGCACCGCGGCCTTGGTCTTCACGGCAATGACCCCCTTGTTCCTCATCGACGTGTCAGCGAACGGACCGTACTCTGCCTCTGACTGACAAGGCCCAGCAGACGGGAGGTTGTCCGTGACGCGTCCGGTTGTCGAAGAACGGCGGTTTCGTGGAGCGGCGGCAGTCGTCCTCGCCGCCGGTCGGATCGAGGCCACGTTCCTCCCCGACCTCGGGATGACCGGTGTCTCCCTGCGTTGCGACGACGCCGAGCACCTTGCGCTGCCCGGCGGTCTGCCGGCGCTGCGTGCTGGCCACACCCTCGGTCTGCCGCTGCTGGCGCCGTGGGCCAACCGTCTCGGGTCGCGCCGCTACCGCGCCGGCGGAGTCGCCGTGGACCTCTCGGGGATGCAGCTGGGCACCGACGGCAATGGCCTACCGATTCACGGCCTGCTCGTCGGCCAGCCAGGCTGGCGGGTCGAGGCCCGAACGGCGGCCCGCGAGCGGGCCAGCGTCCGCGCGTCGATCGACGTCGACGCACCCGCCTTTCCGTTTCCCCACCGCATCGAGGTCGTCGCCGCCGTCCACGATCGACAGCTGACGGTCGACACCACCCTCATCCCCACTGGCCGACGTCGCGTGCCCGTCGCCTTCGGCTGGCATCCGTACCTGCGGCTCCCAGGCGTGCCCCGCGCGAGATGGCGTCTGCACCTGCCCGCCCGCACGCACCTCGAGCTCGATCCCGCTGGGCTGCCAACCGGCGCGTCCGTGGCAGAGCCGCGGGAGGCCGCTCCGATCGGTCGGCGCACGTTCGACGACCTCTACGCGCTCGGACGAGATCGCACGCTGCAGGTGACGGCGGACGATGGCACGTCGATCAGCGTCCGCGGAGGCCCGACGTATCCCTACGGACAGGTCTGGGTTCCTGCCGGGCGGCCGTTCGTTGCCCTCGAGCCGATGGCTGCGCCCACGAACAGCCTGGTGGAGGGCACGGCGCAGCTCATCGCACCCGGCGACACCTTCACCGCCCGCTTCACCATCACCATCGGGCGCGATGGGAAATCCTGACCTGGGTGGCGACAGTCCCGAATCCGAGACCATGAGCACCCAGAAGCGGCGGTGAGACGGAGTCCACCCAGATGTTGGGATCAGCGACCTTCGAACCGTGGTTGGCGCTTCTCACGAAACGCCCGCATCGCCTCGGCGACGTCGGCGGTGACGAGATTGATCGCCTGTGCCGCCCCCTCCTCGTCGAGCGCCTGCTCCAACGTGGACCCGACGCCGACGTTGAGTAGCCGCTTGGTCTGGGACAGCGCGATCGGCGGCCCGACGGCCAGCCGTCGCGCCCAGTCGTCGACGAACGAGTCCAGTTCGCCGTCGGGCACCACCTGGTTGACGAGGCCGATGCGCTCCGCCGCTGACGCATCGATGATCTCCGCGAGGAGGGCCAGCTCCTTGGCGCGGTGCATGCCGATGCGCCGCGGCAGCGCCCAGGAGCCGCCGAAGTCGATGGACAACCCGCGACGGGCGAAGATCTCCGAGAAGCGAGCGGTCGTGTCGGCGACGACGAGATCGCACAGCAGGGCCATGTTGAGGCCGGCGCCAACGGCCACACCGCGGACCTTGGCGATCGTCGGCTGGGGCAACCGGTACAGCGCGAGCGCGACGTCGCCCACGTGGCGCATCTCGCCGAGGTGGTGATCGCGGCCGCGCTCATCCTCGCCGGACACGTCCGCCCCCGAACAGAAGTCGCCGCCGGCACCCGTGACGACGAGGACGCGGTCGTCTCGGCTGCTGGCGACCTCGCGGAACACTGCGAGCAGCTCGGACCACATCTGGCCACTGACGGCGTTCTTGCGCTCGGGACGATTCAGCGTGAGGGTGACGACGCCGTTGTCGCGGTCCAGGATCAGCGTCTCGAAGGTCATGGCGCCCGACCCTATGACTCAGAATGCGTCGGGGATCACCTCCAACGTCCGTCCATTGATGGCGACGACGTCGAAGCGAACGTCGACGCCGCGGACGCCGGTCGCCGAGAGCCAGGCCGCGGCGAGCCGCCGCAGCCGCTGTTGCTTGACCGGCCCGACGGCGCCGGCGGCCGGCCCGAACGCCGGGGTCCGGCGGGCCTTCACCTCACAGATCACGACGAGGCGCCCGCGCCGCACGATGAGATCGATCTCCCCGGCGCGGCAGCGCCAGTTCCGAGCTACCACCGTGTAGCCGTGGCGCTCGTACCAGGCTGCAGCGACATCCTCGCCCCAACGACCGTGCTCGATGTGCGACGCGGCCACGCTTCTCTCCCGTGTCGAGTGAACGGGGAGCGCGCCGGGCGCTCGATCGAAGGGGACGCTACCGCCGCCGCCGCCGGCTCGACGCGATGGCGAAACCGACGCATGTCGCGAGCATCGCGACACCGATCACGGCGGTCGCGATCGCCGCCCATTTACCGGGAAGCTCCTGGTTGATCGTCAGCTCGCCGTCGACCGCCTCGGCGAACGTGGCGCCGACGAAGACACCTCCGACCGGCTCCAAGTCCGCGGAGACGCCGTCGACCGTCACCTTCGTGCCGGGCCAGAGCGGCCGGCTGAGCACCAGCTGGCCATCGGCGGGCAGCGTCACTCGATCGACCCCGTCGACGCGCTCCGTGCTGCCGCCCTCGCTCGTCCAGACGACGGGGCTCTCCCCGAGCTCGGTCCCGTTCTGGTACATCACCCAATACTCGGACTCGGCGACAGGGACCCATTCCGGCGACCGGGCCTGCTCGAAGCGCTCGAGCAGCGCACCTCGTTGGACCATGATCTGCGTGACGCCGAACAGGTCGACGTAGCGCTCGCCGGTCTCCGGTTCGCGCTCGAAGATGCGCGACGCCGCATCGACGCACACGTAGCCGGGGTCGGCGAGGCAGAGCAGTTGCCCGAGCTCGTCCGGCACGAGCGAGGTGTACCCGTTGATGACCTCGGCGGGCTCCTTCCCGTACAGCGAGTAGTCGTTGGCGAGGATCGTGCGGATGTTGGCGTTGGGCATCCGTTCGAGGAGCTGCAGCGTCCTGTGTCCGTTGAGCGGGCTGATGTCTTCCTGCACAGTTGCCAGATCGCCTGGCCCGTTGAGGTCGATGAGGTCAGTCGTCTCCGGGTTGGCCACCACGATGGCGACCCACACGGCGGCCGTGCTCACGAGACCGACCAGGACGAGCAGCAGGCCACGCCCGTGACTGGTACACCAGACGACGAACGGGACGCCGACGGCAAGGACGAGCGCCGTCACGAGCGCAGCGCGAAAGCTGGCATGGGTCGTGAAGGTGAGCGCGGTCAGAACGACGATCGCGATCACCAGGTCGACGCGCCGATCACGAGTGCCGCGCCGCGCTGCGCCGATCGACCGCTCGAGTACGACGACCGTCGCCAGCGCGAGCAGGATCAGGGCGAACGGCATGAGGCGGAACGGCCAGCGGAACGGGCCGAGGCGCTCGGGCCCGATGGTCCATGCGAAGAGCACGAGACCGGAGCCGAGGACCGCCCAGTGCATCGCCCGCAGTTCGACGCGACGGGCCCAGAGCAGCGCAACGGCACCGGCGAACAGCCACGACCCGTACGTCGCGGGTTGATCGAGGTACTTCCATCCCTGGAACGTGCCAGCGAACGGCCGGATCGCCGGCGAGAAGCTCATCAGCAACGACTCGAGGTGCATTGTCAGGAAGCCGTTGTTCGACGTGCCCGCCTGGCGCCGCGTGTACGGGATGTAGTTCAGCGACACGACCCACGGCACGGCCCCGAGGACCGCTCCCGAGATCGCGGAACCGATGACCAAGCGCCGGTCGCGTAGCGGAGCGCGGTCGCGGCGGACGAAGCACACCACCAGGAGGAAGGCGGTCAGCACGAAGCCGGCGAGGGCAAACGGGTTGCCCGAGGAGACGACCATCACGGTTGCCAATCCGGCACCGATCGCCCGCCACGGTCGGTCCGGGCGGTCGAGCGCGGCGATGAGGGCGGCGGTGGCCACGGCGAACCAGGCGACGCCCGGCAACAACGTCACCCACCCAGCGGCCTGCCAGTACAGGATGAAGACGTTGAGCCCTGCGATGACCGCCGCCAACGCGGCGAACGGCGCAGTCGACCCGAGCGCGCGTGCGCACCAGAAGACGCCCGCCGTCAGCAGGTTGACGTACACCAGCACGATGAGGAAGATCCGCAAGACGAGGCTCTGCAGCGGCTCCACTGCCCAGTACACGAACAGCGAGAACGGGTTGAACGTGGAGTACTGCGGGTCCCCGGCGACCAGGCCGACGGTCCAGTTGCGCTCGCTGATGGCGGGCCACACGCCTCGTCTCAGCTCATCGCCGAGATGCGCCATCATCGGCAAGATCGCGCTCTCCGTGTCGTCGACGAGGAAGAACCCACGGTTGCGATAGACCACGAACACGTAGCCGGCGGACACGATGCCCAGCGCGCCGAGCAGCCACAGGAGCGTCTGCACGTGCGGGCGCGACCACACACGGATCGCCGCGCCGGTCGGCATCAGCGACGCCTTCCGATGGCGACGACGGAGAGGCCCCACGGAAGATTGACGTGCTGGAGCAGTCGCCGCTCGAGGTGCGCCGTTCCCGCCAGGACGCCGCCGAGCCCACTCCGATGGTGATCGAGGTCGCTCGACGTGCGATCGCGTTCGAGCAGCGTCTTGATGGCCGCCGGCGGCACGAGGAAGGCATAGGCGCCCGTGGTGCGTTCGATCTTCAACCCGTTGCCGGTGAGCAGCGCGGCGAGCTGCCGGCGCGAAACGCCGCCCGGTGTGGGTGACGCGGTCGTGCGCACGCCACAGGCGCTGCACGCCGGGCTCCCAGAGGCACAGCAGGCCGCCGGGCCGGAGCACCCGGGTCATCTCGGCCACCACGGCCGGCGGTGACTCGATCGACCGGTGACACAGCACCGTCACGCACAGCACCGCATCGAACGAGGCGTCGGCGAACGGAAGCGCCCGCGCGTCGGACGCGACGACCGCGCTGTCGGGGTGGCGTTCGCGGTGCAGCGTGAGCGCGAGCGGCTCGAAGTCGGCCGCGATCAACCGCCCACGCGTGGACAGCCATGCTCCGGTCGCACCGGTGCCGCAACCGACGTCGAGGAAGCGGCCACCCGGCGTCAGCTCCGCGGACAGCAGCTGCTGCAGGTACGCACGCGTCGACCGGTACCACCAGTGGGTGTCCTCCACTTCGGCCATGCGACGATATTCAGCGAGTTCCATCCGGTCCGTCCTGTGGCGCCAACGCGCAGATAGCATCATGGCGGCCATCGACGGCCAACCGCCGGCATCCCCGTTCGAGCGCCGAGGCCCGCCCATGCCCGATCACCAGCACAACGACCGCGACCTGCGCACGCCTGCTGACGGCGACCTCGCCGGGAGGCGGTGCGTCGTGACGGGTGGACTCGGATTCATCGGATCCAACGTGGCGCACCGGCTCTGTCACGCGGGCGCCTCGGTCATCGTCGTCGATTCACTGGTGCCTCAGCATGGTGGCGATCCGAGCAACCTCGATGGCCTCACGGTGGGCCGAGATGTCGAAGTCCTTCACGCTGACATCGGTGCCGACGAGGCGGCCGACGCCGTCAAGGGCGCCGACATCGTGTTCAACGTCGCCGGTCAGGTCAGCCACCTCGCTTCGATGCACGAACCGTTGCGCGACCTCGATCTCAACGTTCGCAGTCATCTGGCCTTCCTGGAGACCTTGCGCCGCGAAGCGCCGAAGGCCGTCGTGGTGCAGACCTCGACGCGACAGGTCTACGGCCGCCCTCGGTACCTGCCCGTCGACGAGGAGCACCCGACCGCTCCGCTCGACGTCAACGGCGTCGACAAGCTGGCCTGCGAGCAGCTGCACCTGCTCTACGCCCGCCACTACGAGATGCCCGTTTCCGTGTTGCGCCTGACGAACGTGTACGGGCCGCGACAGAACCTCGAACGCAAGGACCTCGGCTTCCTGCCGGTCTTCGTCCGACAGGCGCTCACCGGTGAGGAGATCGTGCTCTACGGGGACGGCACCCAACGTCGCGACTGCGTGTACGTGGACGACGTCGTCGACGCACTGATCGCCGCCGCCACCACGCCCGACGCCGTGGGTCACGTGTTCAACCTCGGCCATCCGGATTCGCTGACACTCGCCGAGATCGCCCGCTTGACCCATCGGGCCGCAGGCGACCGCGGTGCAGTCCGTTGCGTCCCGTGGCCGGACGAGCTCGTGGGCATCGACATCGGAAGCTTCCAGGGTGATTTCTCCAAGGCCAAGCGGGTGCTCGGGTGGTCACCGGGCACGTCGTTCGCCGAAGGGATCGAGGCGACGCTGCGGTACTACGTCGATCGATCGTGGTCCCCCTCGTCGACCTGAGGCGGCGCCATCGCCGCTTCGAGGAAGCGTTCGTCGACGCCACGCGGCGCGTCCTCGAGTCCGGCCGAGTGCTCTTCGGTGACGAGCTGACAGGGCTGGAGCACGAGCTCGGCCCGCACCTCAACGGAATCGACGCCGCCCCGTGTGAGATCGTCGCTGTCAGCAGCGGAGCGGCCGCCCTCGAAGTCCTCATGGCCGCCCTCGGCGTCGGGCCAGGGGACGAGGTCATCGTGCCGGCGTTCACCGCCGTCCCGACGGCCTCGGCGGTCTGCGCCGTCGGAGCAGTCCCGGTTCCGGTCGACGTCGACGCCGACACGGCCTGTCTCGACCACGAAGCCGTCGCCGCTGCGGTGACGGCGCGCACCGCAGCGATCGTCGTCGTCCACCTGTACGGACGACCGGCACCGATGACCGAACTGTTGCAACTCGACGTGCCGATCATCGAGGATGCTGCCCAGGCGCACGGCGCGCTCGAGGGCGTGCGCGGGGTCGCCGCGGCGTACTCCTTCTACCCCACCAAGAACCTCGGCGGGATCGGTGACGGTGGCGCTGTCGTCACGCCGGATGGCGGCCTCGCCGCCAGCGTGCGGCGCCGCCGCGCCCACGGCGCAGACCGCCAGTACGTCCATCTCGACGTGAGCCAGAACTATCGGATGAGCGAGCTGGAGGCGGCCTGGCTGCGGCTGCAGGCCCCGGCGCTGCGCGGAGACAACGAGCGCAGGCGCGACATCGCGCGGCGATACCGGGACGCCGCGCCCAAGCTGCGGTGGCAGGCCGATCACGAGCGCCACGTTGTCCACCAGTGCGTGGTACGTGCCGACGATCGCGAGCAGTTCCGCGCCGACCTGGCCGACCTTGGTGTCGAGACGGGCGTCCACTACCCGCTGGCGCTGACGCAGCAGCCGGCATACGAGCAGTTCGCCGTCCATCGCTGCCCGGAGTCGGAGGCGTGGGCCGCCGAATGCGTGTCGTTGCCGTGCTTTCCCGAGCTGACCGACGACGAGGTGGAACATGTGGTCGGCGTGCTGGCGGAACTGGCGTGATCCCGCGCAACGAGCTGGTACGCGACATTTCGGCGTTCTTCCCCTGCTACAACGACGAGCTCGCCATCCCGCGGATGGTCCGCGATGTCCACCGCGCGCTCGGCGAGTCCGTCGAGGACTTCGAGATCATCGTCGTCGACGACGGCTCGCGCGACGGGTCCGTCGACGTGCTCCGCCGCTTGCAGTGCGAGATCCCGGAGCTGCGCATCGTCGAGCACGAGACCAACCGCGGCTACGGCGGAGCACTCCTCTCCGGGTTCGCGGCCGCCACCCGGACGTGGGTCTTCTACACCGACGGCGATGCGCAGTACCGGGCCTCCGAGCTGACTCGCTGCATCGATGCGGTGACACCGGAGATCGACGTCGTGCAGGGCTACAAGCTCGGCCGGGGCGACCCGTGGTACCGCAAGCTGATCGGTCGCGCCTACCACCACACCGTGCGCCTGCTCTTCAACCTGCGCGTCCGGGACACCGACTGCGACTTCAGATTGATCAAACGAGAGCTCGTTGAGCGAGTCAAGCTGACGTCGACAACCGGCGTGATCTGCGTCGAGATGATGCGCAAGTTCCGCGTCGCCGGCGCCACGTTCGCCGAGGTCGGTGTCAGCCACTACGCCCGGCCACACGGCCGGTCGCAGTTCTTCCGACTCCCCGCGATCGCCCGCTCGGGCCGCCAGCTGATGGCGCTGTGGTGGACGCTCGTCGTCCGTGAGCGGTTCAGGTCAGCGGTCGCCCCTGGACATGCGAGATGACCATCTCGGGAACTGCCATCTGATCATCGGCTGACGCTTTGGCGGGGAAGTCGAACACGCCGATGAACAGTTGCATCGGATAGTCGGGCGCCTGGTCCATCTGCCGCACGACCTCGCCGTCGACGGTGATGGCGAAGGAGCCCGGGCGCCAGTCCACGCCGTAGGTGTGGAACTCGGCGACGTCGATCGGAATCGGGATGGTGGAGAACTCACCGACGAGCGCAGGATCACGAAACTGCCGTAGTCCGATCCCGACCTCGGCCGACCCCGGGCGGACCGTCTCTCCGAAGATCTCGGCCACGCAGATCTCCCCTGACCGTTCGGGACGGTCCTCGATCCCCGACATCCAGAACGCGAACATCGAGCGCGGCGTGATGTCGCCGCGCATCCGCACTTCGACGTGCCCGAAATGAGGTGTGAAGCCCCAGAACGTCGGCTGCTCTTCACGCACCACGAGCCCGTCCCGGAACGGGAGCTGCCCGACGGTGCTGCCGACCGGTCCAGCGAAGCTCCCGCTCTGGATGCACGAGACCCTCAGCGGCTCCTCGTGCACTCCTTCGCACCACAGTGGTTGCTCCACCGGGATGATGAGATGGAGCCCGTCGTCCTGCAAGGACCACGTCGCGGCTGATTCGGCGCGTGAGCTCCAGTGCGGGAGGTAGTGCGGGAGCCACACGTCGAGATTCAGCGAGTCACCGTCGAAGCGCTCGTCGAGAGAGCCCACGAAATCCTGCCTCCCCGTCGGGTCCGTTCGAAGCTACACGCGGTTTCACGGACGTGCGACGCTGGGGACGTGACCCACTACCGCGTCAGATTCGAGGGTCCTGCGGCACTCGCACTTCGTGTCGCGACCGCACTCGCGGATGCCGACGGAGTCGAGCTGATCTCGTCAGAACAACCCGCAACCCTGGACGACACCATGGTGGCGCTGAACGTCACGGTCGAGGGAACGTTCGACGACGTGGCCGATGCCGTCGCCAGCATCCACGGTGAGATCCCTTCGAGCGCCTCGCTCGAGATCACTGGAGGCTGACGAAGGCGAGATCGACGAGGCCGCGTTCTGTGGCCGTGGCGACGTGTTCCGCTCGAAGGAGCCCCGACGACGGCTCTGGCAGACTCACGACGTGGTCGAACGCGAAGAGATGGTCACGACGCCGGATGGGGAGATGCTCACGTTCATCTTCCACCCCGAACACGATGGCCCGCATCCAGTCGTGCTCTACCTGATGGACGGCCCGAGCATCCGGCCGGCCTTGAAGGACATGGCCTCACGTCTCGCGACGGCGGGCTACTACGTGATGTTGCCGTACCTCTTCTATCGGGGTGGGCCGTTCCGCGAGTTCGGGATGAGCGACGAGGACATGCACCAGCGCCGTGAGCTGATGGAGACCGTGACCCCGACGAGCATCATCGGCGACGCTGAGGCCCTGCTGAGGGTCGCCGACGCCGACCCCAACGCCCGTGACGGCAAGGTCGGCGCGATCGGGTTCTGCATGAGCGGTGGGCTCACGATCGCGCTGGCCAAGGCGATGCCCGACCGCATCGCGGCTGCGGCGTCGATCCACGGCGCATGGCTCGTGCGCGACACTCCCGACTCGCCGCACCTCGACCTCCACGGCGTGCAGGCCGAGGTGTACTTCGCGTGGTGCGACAACGACACAACCGCACCGGTCGACACCATCCCGGTGATCACCGCCGCCCTCGACACGGCTGGTGTCGCCCACACCGTCGACTTCTTCACCGAGGCCGAGCACGGTTTCGCTCCGGCCGGGCCGCGGCACGACCGGGCGGCGTCCGAGTTGCACTGGGAGCGGGTCCACTCGCTACTGCGGCGCAATCTCTGACCCACCGCCTCGTCGCTCAGGTGAAGACCTCTTCGTGAAAGGCGAGGACGTCGACGGCGTGTTCGGCGGCGGCCTCAGTGATGAAGATCGTGACCTCGATGGCGCCGGGCTCATAGGCCGTGGCGTCGATCTCGAACGCCAGCGCAGACGTTGACCCGGGGCCGAGGTTGCCACCCTCGTCGGCGAGGGTGACCGTCGACAAGGTGGCCGCCGTCCAGTCGACGTTCTCGTCGGTGCAGTTGGTGATGGTCAGCTCCGACCACATCAGCCCGTCCTCCAGCACGGCAGGGTCCGGCGTGACGATCAGCGCGGCACCGTCCTCCAGCGCGTCGCATGGATCCGGTTCGGTGGGCTCATCGTCGTCTGCGGGGTCGGGCTCCATGCCGTCCGTGTCGCCGCCGCCGTCGCCGTCGCCGTCGTCGGGATGGTCCTCGGGAGCATCGTCGGGGGGCGGGGTGTCCGGCGTCGGTGTCGTGGTCGTCGGCGCCGGCGCGGTCGTCGTCGGCGCCGGCGTGGTGGTCGTCGGCGTCGGCGCGGAAGTCGTGGTGGTCGACGCGTCAGCCGGCTGGTCCGGGATGGCGGCCGGCCAGGCTGACGGCTGCCCGGGCTGGCACCCGAAGAACAGCGCCGCCGCACCGACTGCGACCCCGGCCGCCAGGCCGGCCGCAGCGCGTCCGCGCCAGCGGGCAGTGCGGCGTCCACCGCCGGAGTCTTCGTCCAGGTCGTAGTAGTTGTGCGGTGCGCTCATGCCCGTCCAGAGCGACCGCCTGCCGCCCGATGTCACTTTCTACGATCCGCCCGCGGCAGCGGGATCCCTGCCTGTGCGGCAACGTCAAGGTTGACGAGTCAGGCGAGGGTGCGGACACAACGTGCGTCGCTGCGTCGACGGTGCACCCGGGTGGGGCCGCACGCGGGACCGGCATTCGGTGTGTCCCTCGTCGACGGCGGAGTCGTGGCTGGCCAGCAGAAACGCACGGATCCAGGCAGGGCGAACTTCTTGTGATCCCGGGGAGGGCTCGAGCTGATCGATCACGGTGATCTCCTTGACACTTCCGTCTGGCACAGCTCCGTACGTGGGCCTCCTCTGAACAGTTCGCGAACGGCTCCGTGGCACTCGTCACGCCCCCGACACCGCCTTCAGCCGCTCGTAGCGCTCGACGTGATCGAGCAAGATCACCTACTCATCGGTCGAAGCCATGGTCGTTGCCGGGCCGGCGTCGTGGCCCGCGCCGAGGTTGGGTTCCATGGCCTGGTCGAGGGTGAGCCCGAAGTCGACGTCGTCGCCGAAGATGGCCATGGCGAGGGCCTGCATCATCGGCGGCGGATTGATGGCGCTCCACATCTTGGTCGTCGCCACCGCGATCGTCGTGTCCAGCTTCGGCGAGTACATGGACGACGACTCGTAGCCGGCGAAGCTGCCCTCAGCCACGTAGAACCCGCCGGTCTCGTCGAACCCGAGCGCATTGAGCCACTCCCCCGGACCGTTGTAGTTCCCACCGAAGACGAACGGGACAAGCTCGGTCGTCGCTTCCTTCCACACCTCCGGTGAGACCAGCGTCGACATGTTGCGCAGCCCCTCCGCGCCGGCCAGCTCGCGGGCACGCTCGATCGCCGGCGCGGACACGTCGACCCCGAACGCGCTGCCCGCCGGGGCCGCACGCGGCCTGCCGAGTCGTCTGCCCGGTCCCGCACCCGATGTCGAGGACGTGGTCGTGGAGCTGGATGCCGCAGGCCCGGCGCAGGACCTCGTTGTGCCGCCGCAGCTCGGCGTCGTAGCCGCAGGCCAGCCGTCTCACGGGAGTACGGGGTCGGAGGCCGCGGCGTCAGATCGCTCGCGCGACCGCAGCGGCCTGATGGATGGCCGGACGGATGCCGTTGGTTCCGGTGACGTCGCCGACGAGGTGGACGTTCCACGGCCCAGGCTCGTAGGCCAGGTACTCGGCCGGCTCACGGTTGGGGTTGTTGTACGTCACGAGCACGACCGTGCGCGCCGGCACCGCCCGCACGCGCTCGGTGAACGGCACGCCGATGATGACCTCATCCGGCGTGATGCCCTGCAGGTAATGCCCGCCGATGAAGTCGAAGTCACCCGACATCAACCTCTCGTGCGCCGCACCAACGGTCGCCGGCGGATAGGGAACGTTCTGCCCGATCGCTTGGTTGCGGGCGACCATGGTCACCTTCAATCCAGCGGCGAGCAAGGCATCGGCGACCGAGATCGCCTCGAACGTTCCGGTGTCGTCGAAGACCACGGCAGGATCCTCGAGCCGCGCCCGGCCACCGAAGCCGAACACGTCCCATGACGTGAACACGTGGGGCAGGTCAAAGCCAGGGACGGGAGCGACCGGAGTCGCCAGCTGGAATCCGTCGCGACGAGGTGAGCTGCCCGTGGCGATGATGACCTCGTCGGGTGCGAGCTCCGCCACCAGGTCCGGCTCGACCATCGAGGCGAGACGGATCGTCACGCCCAGCCGCTCGATCTCGCTCGTCAGCCACTCGGTGATCGCCCCGACATCCGAGCGATGAGGTGCCGTCGCGGCGATCGCCACTTGGCCCCCGAGGCGACGGGTCGCTTCGTAGAGGTGCACCTCGTGCCCCCGCAGCGCCGCCGTGCGGGCGGCCTCCAGCCCGGCAGGTCCGCCTCCGGCGACGAGCACCCTCTTGCGCACGTCGGCCGGCGACGGCTCGAAGCTCACCGTCGTCTCCTCCGCGGCCGCCACATTGACGACGCATGACAGCGTGCCGGTCGACATCAGATTGCCGACGCAACCGAAGTTGGATCCGATGCAGGGCCGGATCAGATGCTCGTCGCCATCGCGAGCCTTGTTCACGAGTGCGGGGTCGGCGATCAGGGCCCGCACCATCGACACCATGTCGGCGCCGCCGCTGGCCACGATGTGCTCGGCGTGGTCGAGGGTCATGATCCGGCCGACGACGATCGTCGGCTTGTCGACGACGCGGGTGATCACCTCGTTGACCGGCATCTCGCTGCCGAGTGGGTCATCCATCGGTGACAGCAGCTTGTGGAACCGCCAATACGACCCCATGTGCAGCGAGATGTAGTCCACGTACGGCTCGACCAGCTGTGCGATCTCGGCGACGTCGTGGGGCGTCAGTCCACCCGGGATGTACTCCTCGTTGGGCAGACGGATCCCCACGCAGTACTCATTGCCGACCTCCGCGCGGATTGCCTGGAGGATCTCCATCAGGAACCTCATGCGGTTCTCCAACGACCCGCCGTACTCGTCGGTCCGAACGTTGTTGGCCGGTGAGAGGAACTGCTCGATGAGATAGCCGCTCGAGGCGTGGAGGTCGACGCCGTCCAGGCCACCGTCACGGCAGCGCCGGGTCGCGGCGGCGAAGGCGTCCACCATCTCGGCGATCATCGAGTGGTCCATCTCCACCGGGATGCCTCCGACCATCGGGTTGGGGATGGCGCTGGAGGAGACCTGGGTGGCGGCCTTCTTCGGTCGGGTGGCCGAGCCCGGGTGGTAGATCTGCTGGAACATCTTCATCCCGTGCGGCCGGATGCGGGCCATCATCTCCCGGTAGATCGGGATGACGTCATCGCTGTAGAGAGGCGTCACGCTCGGCGCGTTGGCGTGAACGCCCGTCGCCTCGAGGGTGCTCATGCCCACGCCGCCGACGGCACGGGCCTCGTGATAGGCGATCAGCCGCTCGCCGGTGAGCATCGTTCCGTGCGCGGTCCGCACGATGCGGTTGGGGATCGTGATCGGGCCCACGTCGACCGGCTCGAACAGATGCGGATAGGCCATCGCCACTCCTGACCGTGAGATCGAAGCACGCTGAATCTACGGCAGCTGAACAAGGTGTCAAGAAAGCTGGCACCGTCGGAGGGCGACGCGCGACACTCCAGCATGCCTGCCAGCGGGATCGCCTTTCACCTCACGCTCCCCCGGTACGAGGATCAGGGGAACCGCGATCCGTTCCGGCAGACGTACGAGCTGGCCCGCCACGTCGAGTCCGTCGGCTTCACGGGTGCCTTCATCGGCCATCACTCGTTCACGCCTGAGACCAAGGACCCCTCGGCCCCGTTCATGTTGCTCGCCGCGATCGCGGCGAGGACGGAGCGGCTGCGCGTCGGCACGGGAGTCTTCCTCGGTGCTCTGCACCACCCGATCACGGTCTGCGAGCAGGTGGCGACGCTCGATCAGATCTCGGGCGGCAGGGCGGTGTTCGGGGTCGGTACCGGCTATCGGAAGTACGAGTTCGACGCCTACGGATCACCGTTCGGACAACGTGGCCGGCGTCTCAACGAGACGCTCGAGATCCTCCGCAACACCTGGACGACGGGCAGCTTCCAGCACGACGGCGAGTTCTTCCACTTCGACGACCTCAAGCTGTATCCGCCGTGCGTGCAGAAACCCCACCCGCCGATCTACGTCGGCGGCACGTCGCGGGCAGCGATCGAGCGGGCCGCTCGGCTCGGCGACACGTGGTTCACGTTGCCGATGGAGACGCTGGACTACGTGCGCGCGCTCGCCGACCAGTACCGCGAGGCGTGTGGTCGATACGGCACGACGCCACGCATCTGCTTGATGCGTGAGGCATGGGTCGCCGGCAACGATGCCGCCGTCGAGGAGGAGTGGTTCGGACGGGCGCTGTCGTTCCACCGCTACTACTGGGAGACCGGCACCCGCGGCGACCACGACGATCCCGTGCTGCAACGCGTGGGCACCGGTCAACCAGTGACCTACCAGGAGTTCGTCAAGGATCGCGCCTTCGCCGGCACCCCGGATCTGGTCATCGACGAGATGCGGCGCTGGCACGACGCGATCGGGTTCGACGAGGCGTGCCTCATCTTCGCCACGGCCCAGGAGGCGCCGGACGCGCCGATGATGACGAGGACGACGGAGATGTTCGCCCGCGAGGTGATGCCGACATTCCAATGACCTGCGCAAGCGATTGACCCGACCGCCTCACGGCGCGACAGTGAGTGCGACGCCGTTCGGGTGGACGGCGCAGGAGGGAACGGATATGTACATCGCCACACGCGCGCGCCGGATCAATCAGGCCAGGGGTCGAGCGGCCATCGCCGCCGCGGTCGAGGCCGGAGCGCGCGCCAGCGCCGTCACCGGGCGGGAGGTCTTCGTGTGGTCGTCGATCTTCTCGGCCGAGGGTCCGACCGTGTCCTGGAGCGTGCGCGTCGAGCACCTCGCAGACGCGATCGCGGCCGACGACGCGCTGTTCGCCGACGAGGGCTTTGCCCAATGGGTCGAGGACAACGACGGGCTCTTCGCCGGTCCGAGCTCGGACCTGATCTCGCAGGTCGTGCACGGCGCGCCGACGGGGCCGCCCAAGACGTACGTCCAGGCGACTCGAGCGGTCTGCGCCAACGGAAGCATCGGGGAGGCCATGGGAATCGGTGTCGAGCTCGCCGAGGCGGCGACCCGCATCACCGGTGTCCCCGTCATGTTCGCGACCGCGGTCACCGGAACGTACGCAGCCGTCGGGTGGCTCTCCAGTGTCGATGAACTGGCAGAAGTCGAGGCCGCGAACGCCTCCCTGGTGGCCGACGAGGAGTGGCTGAAGCTGATCGATCGCGCCGGTCACGCGTTCGCCCCTGGCACCAGCTCGTCGATCCTGCGTCGCCTCGCCTGACGCCTAGGCACGCAGAAGACGGAAGAACTCACGCAGCTCGGCGACGAGCAGCTCCGGTGCCTCGACCCCGGGAAAGTGACCGCCTCTCGGCATCTCGACCCACCGCTGGATGTTGTACTCCCGCTCGACCCACGGCCGAGGTGCCCGCTTCACGTCTCGGGGGAAGATGGCACATCCGGTCGGGACCTCGACGCGTGGGCGCGGCGGGACGTTCGTACCGTCCTGCGCGCGCTCGTAGTACAGCCGCGAGGCGGAGGCGATGGTCCCGGTCACCCAATACGTGGTGATCTGGGCAAGGAGCTCATCCTTGGTGAAGCTGCGCTCGACGTCCCCGCCG
Source organism: uncultured Acidimicrobiia bacterium (assembly GCA_963774635.1). Taxonomy (GTDB): domain Bacteria; phylum Actinomycetota; class Acidimicrobiia; order Acidimicrobiales; family Ilumatobacteraceae; genus JALZMG01. The sequence goes on along the minus strand of CAVZFS010000036.1, from coordinate 125,309 downwards.
CAGTCGCTGTAGGAGCGGTACTTGTCCAGCAACCAGGCCGCCAGGCCGGCCGGAGAGTCGTTCAGTCCGTAGGCGAGGGTGTGCGGGCGTGTGCTGTTGATCTGCACGTGCACGACCGTCCCGCCGGCCTGGTGGGCGGCCCAGTCCTCGAGACCCCTGCGGTCGGTCTCGCTGAGGACCTCCTCCGGACCGTCGTCCGGCGGCTCACCATGCGGCGACGTGAGGTGCAGTCCGCAGAGGTGCCGGCCCCGGTCCGCACGCGCCAGCTGCGTCGTGATGACTGCTCCCCAGTCGCCGCCGGCAGCTCCGTAGCGCTCGTAGCCGAGTGTGTTCATCACGTCGGCGAATGCCGCGGCGATGCGCTTCGGTCCCCAGCCCGGCTCGACGGTCGGCCCCGAGAACCCGTACCCGGGGATCGACGGCGCCACGACGTGGAACGCATCCCCTTCGTCGTCGCCGAACGCTGCCGGCGCCGACAGCGGCCCGATGACCTTGACGAACTCGAAGATCGAGCCGGGCCATCCGTGGACGAGGAGGAGCGGCAGCGCGTCGGGATTGGACGAACGCTGATGGATGAAATGGATCGGCTGACCGTCGACCCGCAGCTCGAACTGGTCGAACGAGTTGAGGACGGCCTCCTGGGCCCGCCAGTCGAACGTCGTCCGCCAGTAGTCGCACAGCTCCTGCAGGTACGAGCGGCTGACGCCGTAGTCCCAGCCGTCGCCGCCGGGGAAGTCGTCGATGAAGCGTGTGCGGGCGAGTCGATCGCGGAGGTCGACAAGCGTCTCATCGGTGACGGCGACGCGGGAGGGCGAGCACGGTTCCATCGGCCCTACGATCGCGCGATGGCTGACGGCGCCGACCATGGCGTGCTCGAGCGTGCTCTGGACGAGCAGCCAGACGTGGCGCAATCACTCGAGACGCTCCACGACGCCGCCTGGAGTGTCGTCGATCCCGTTGTGCTGGAGCTGTGTCGCCTGCGGATCGCCAAGCTGCTCGGATGCGAGTTCGAGCAAGGCCTGCGCACCGAAGCGGCGGCCGCCGCCGGACTCGATGAGGCGACCGTCGCCGACCTGCCGGCGTGGCCGACATCAGAGCGCTTCGGGCGGCGCGAGCGGGCGTGCCTGGCGTTCTGCGAGCAGTTCGTCATCGACGTCGCCGGCATGGACGACGACCTCGCCTTCGCCGTCTCCGACGAGCTTGGCCCGCAGGCGTTCCGCGACTTCGTCAGCCGCGCTCCTCGTCGTCGAACAGCGCCAGCGACTTCGTCTGGCCTACGAGCGGCTCTTCGAACCGTGAGTCGGGCGCGGCGGATCCCGGACGGCGTGAGGGCGACCTCGCAACTGGCCCAAGCGCTCGATGAATGGCAGGCGGCAGTCGTCCGGCTCTCGCGGCTGGATGTCGTCACGACGGAGCTCGTGCGCCTCCGCTGCGCCCGCTACCACGACTGCCACACCTGAATGTCTCTCCGCCTGGCAGTTGCCACGCAGCATGGACTCGACGAGACGATGGCTGCCAAGGTCGACCGCTATGAAACGAGTGACCTGCCCGAGCGCCACAAGGTCGCCCTGCGGGTCGCCGACGCGATGATGACGCAGCCAGGGTCCATCACGCCGGAGCTCCGCCGTGCGGCGTACGAGCACTTCACTCGCGAGGAGCTGCTCGAGCTGACGCTGGACGTGATGAAGTGGAACTACCAGAAGGTGCCGGTGGCCCTCGGCATCGACGCCGAAGTCAGGCCGGGCGAGCTGGCGGAGCTGCGCTTCGACGCCAGTGGTCGCCCGGTGCGGTGAGCGGAGGCTCCGCCTTCCGCTCAAGTGGTCAGAGCGCACGCGGTGTGGGACCACCGGGAGCGGGGGGTTCGGGGGGCAGAGGCCTTTGGGCCGGAGCCCCCCGATCGCCGATCGATCCGGCTCCGCCGGTCGATCGGCTGCAATTCTTCGATGCCCGGCCGAAGGCCGGCGCCTCGAGCTCGAGCGGAAGGCTCCGCCTTCCGCTCGAAATGATCAGAACTCGCGCTTCTCGCGGATCTTGGCGGCCTTCCCCGTGCGGCCACGGAGGTAGTACAGCTTCGCCCGGCGCACGTCGCCGCGCCTGACGACCTCGATCTTCGTCACGGTCGGCGTGTGCAACGGGAACGTCCGCTCGACGCCGACGCCGTAGCTCAGCTTGCGGACGGTGTACGTCTCCTGGAGGCCGCTGCCCTGGCGGCCGATGACGTTGCCCTGGAAGATCTGCACCCGCTCCTTGTTGCCCTCGACGACGCGCACGTGCACCTTGACCTCGTCACCTGGCGAGAAGCGGGGGATGTCGCTACGCAGCGAGTCGTTGTCGATGAGGTCGGTGGCTTTCATGGCGCGAGTCCGATCGTCGGCGTGGGCCGGGGGGCTGGTCAAGGATATGGGAGGGGCGGGAACTCTTCCAACAGCCGCGCTTCCTCGGGCGTCACACCACCTCTGGCCTCGATCAGGTCAGGGCGCACCGCGATCGTGCGGTGCAGTGCCTGTGCCTGGCGCCAGCGCTCGATGCGGCCGTGGTCTCCGCTGCGCAGGACCTCCGGCACCGACCAGCCGCGGAAGTCCGCCGGGCGAGTGAACTGCGGCTCTTCCAGCAACCCGCGACTGCCGAAGCTCTCCGTCAGCGGGCTGGACTCGTTGCCCATCACACCCGGCACGAGGCGCGTGACGGCCTCCACCACCAGGCACGCCCCAACCTCCCCGCCGGCCAGCACGACGTCGCCGACGCTCAGCTCACCGTCGACGAGGTGCTGGCGGATGCGATGGTCGACACCCTCGTAGCGGCCGCACAGCAGGCTGAACCCGGTGGTGGCCGCCAGCTCCTCCGCGAGGGATTGATCGAAGCGCTGTCCAGCAGGCCCCAGGAGGTACAGCGGACGTGGCGGATCGGCCGCCTCGACGGCGGCGAAGACCGGCTCCGGGCGCATGAGCATCCCGGCCCCGCCACCGAACGGGCTGTCGTCGATCGTGCGGTGGACATCGGTCGTGTGCTCGCGCAGATCATGCGTGCGCAGCTCCAGAAGACCGGCCGAGCGTGCCTTGCCGAGCAGGCTGGCGGCGCAGAACTCATCGACGAGACGAGGGAAGATCGTGAAGACGTCGATGCGCACTCAGACCTCGAAGAGGCCAGCGGGCGGGTCGATCACGGTGCGGTCGGCGGTGCGCTCCACGATGAACACCACGGGGACGAGCGCCCCGGACTCGAGCTCGAGGAGATCGGCGGCCGGGTTGGCGATGACCGCCACCACCTTGCCGTGCTCGGTGCCGCCGACGTCGACGACATTCGTGCCGATCAGCTCATGGACCCAGAATTCCTCGGCGTCCTGCAGCGGCTCGGCGTACGCGGGTGTGTTCGTGTAGCGCTGTGCCGTGGCTCGATCCTTGATCTCCTCGAACGTGACGAGCCACCGGTCCTGGTGTGGAGCGGCAGCGACGACGGTCAGCCAGCCGTCGCGGGCGAACCAGCGGGTGCCCGGCACGAGTCGCTCGAGGCGGTCCGTGCCGAGTTGCACGTTGACCTGACCGCGGAGGCCGTGCGCCTTGCGCAGGTGCCCGATCTCGAGCAGCCCGGCGGGGACGGTCAATCGTCCAGGAACTCGACGTCCACGTCGGTGTCGTCCCGGGACGCCGCGGCCCGTACCACCGTGCGGATGCTCTGGGCCGTCCGCCCGCGTCGGCCGATCACTCGGCCGAGATCGCCGGGACCGACGCGTACGTCGAGGCGTACTCGCCCGCGGCTCGGCGCGGCATCGACCGTGACTGCCGCAGGGTCATCGACGATGGAGGTGACGATGTGGGTGAGCACGGCGACGGCGGTGGGAGCAAGCGCCCGGTTGCCCTCGGCGTCGACGGCATCGTCGACTGCGTCACTCACGATTCAGTGGTGGTCGTTGTCGGAGTGGCGGAGCCCGTCGTACCGACGCCGGCGATCTCCAGCAGCTTGCGGACGCGATCGGTCGGTTGGGCACCCTGGCGAAGCCACTTCGCCGCCTTGTCGTGGTCCACGGTCAGCGTGGACGGGTCGGTGCGTGGGTTGTAGTGACCCACGATCTCGATGAACCGACCGTCACGAGGCGACCGAGAATCGGCGGCGACGATGCGGTACTGCGGCTGCTTGGTCTTACCGACGCGGGTGAGGCGCAGCTTCACTGCCATGGAAAGCCCTTCCGAAGGGGTGCGACAACGACCGGGGAAGGCTATCGGGGCAGGCGCCCGCTCCGGCGGGTGTGAGCCAGTCAGGCGGGAGCCTGGCGATCTGGGCGGGCACCCGGAAGGCGGGACGTCAGCGCTGCGGGAACGCCGGTCCGCCGCCGGTCAACTCAGCAAGGTCGGGGAAGCCACCACCAGGAGGCAGGCCGGCCATGGCGCGGCGCTTGCCCTTCTTGCCCTTGCCCATCCCGGACATCCCGAAGCGCTTCATCATCTTCTGCATCTCGGAGAACTGCTTGACGAGGCGGTTGACGTCCGACGGCGACGTTCCCGACCCGTTGGCGATGCGCGTGCGGCGGGACCCGTTGATCATCTGTGGCTGCGCCCGCTCCTCCACCGTCATCGAGCGGATGATCGCCTCGACCGGCTTGAGGTCGTCGTCGTCGATCTCGGCGCCCTTCAGCTCCTTCGGCATCCCGGGCATCATCCCGAGCAGGTTGCCGAGGGGACCCATCTTCTTCAGCTGCTGCATCTGCTCGAGGAAGTCGTCGAGCGTGAAGGCGCCCTCCATCAGCTTGGCCGCGGCTTCCTCGGCCTGATCCTGCTCGAAGGCCTGCTCGGCCTGCTCGATCAGCGTCAACATGTCGCCCATGCCGAGGATCCGCCCCGCCATGCGGTCGGGGTGGAACTGCTCGAAGGCGTCGAGCTTCTCCCCCGTGGAGGCGAACGCGATCGGCTTACCGATCACCTCCTTGACGGAGAGCGCAGCACCGCCGCGGGCGTCGCCGTCGAGCTTGGAGAGGATCACCCCGTCGATCGCGAGGGTTGCGTTGAAGGCCTCGGCGACACCGACGGCGTCCTGGCCCGTCATCGCATCGATCACGAGGAACGTGTACTGCGGGCCGACGGCGCCGGAGATGAGCCGTACCTGCTCCATCATCTCGGCATCGATCGCCAGGCGCCCGGCGGTGTCGACGATCAAGACGTTGCGGCCGAGCCGGCGGGCCTCGGCCAGCCCCTTCGCTGCCGTGAGCACCGGATCACCTGGCTCGGAGAACACCGGGACGTCGATCTGGCGACCGAGCGTGCGCAGCTGTTCGACAGCTGCGGGGCGCTGGAGGTCGGCACCAACGAGCAGCGGTTGGCGGCCTTGCGCCTTGAACCAGCGGGCCAGCTTGGCCGCTGCGGTGGTCTTGCCGGAGCCCTGGAGGCCGGCCATCAGCACGACGGTGGGCGGCCGGCTGGCGTACGTGATGCGCAGCGTCTCGCCGCCGAGGATGCGGGTCAGCTCGGCATTGACGAGCTTGACCACCTGCTGGGTGGGATCGAGCGCCTGTGACTTGGTGGCGCCGATGGCCTCGGCGCGCAACCGGCTGATGACGTCGCGCGTGACACCGACGTTGACGTCGGCCTCGAGCAGCGCCGTGCGGATCTCTCGGAGGATCTCGTCGACGTCGGCTTCGGTCAGGCGACCCTTTCCCCGGATCCGCCGGACGACGCCTTCCAGACGGCTGGACAGGTTCTCGAACATGCGCTGCTGACGCTATCGACACCCCTGGCGCCGCCGAGTCCAAGGGGCGAACATGGAGGCCGACGACTTCGAGTTGCTACGGAGGTGCCCAATGGCGACCGATCTGCGCATCGATGCCGACAACCATCCCGGGGTCCTCGCCGCCATCGCCAGTGCACTTGGCTCGGCCGGCGTGAACATCGAGGGCTACTGCGGAGTGGGCAGCGGTGGCAAGGGCTCCATCCACCTCCTCGTCGACGATGCCGCTGGCGCCCGCAGAGCCCTGGAGGCCTCAGCACACACCGTGGCCGCAGAGCACGAGGCGCTGCTCGTCGACAGGGGCGAGGACCGTCCGGGCTACCTGGCCGAGATCGCCACGAAGCTCAGTGACGCCGGCATCAACGTCGAAGTGGGGTACGTCGCGAGCGATACCCGGCTGGTCTTCGTGGTCGACGATCCGGATCGGGCGCGCGGCCTGCTCTGACCGCGCCGACCGGTCTGACCCGCGGCATACGCTCTACCGCGCTCGGCGGGGGCGCCGGGCGACGACAACTGGAGGACGACATGACTTCTCGCGTGGTGCACTTCGAGGTCCCGTTCGACGACGCCGATCGCGCTTACGCCTTCTATCGAGAGGTCTTCGGCTGGAACCTGATGCCGATACCCGAGATGGACTACACAGGCGTCTCGACGGGTCCGACGAACGACCAGGGCATGCCGACCGAGCCGGGCTACATCGGTGGAGGGATGACCCCGCGGGGCGACATGGTGCCGGCGCCGGTCATCACGCTGCAGGTCGACGACATCGACAAGACGCTGGCGACGGTCGAGGACCACGGCGGATCGAGGGCAGGCGACAAGATCCAAGTGGCCGAGATGGGGTTCGCCGCCTACTTCCGCGACAGCGAGGGCAACCTGATGGGGCTCTGGCAGAACGCGGGGTGAACTTCGTGCGGAAGGCAGAGCCTTCCGCACGAGCAATCGGAGCCGTCCTGCGGCCGGCACCCCCCCCCCCCGAACCCCCCGCCCTACTCGTCGAACAGGGCGTCGACGAACTCGTCGGGGTCGAACGGGACGAGATCCTCGATCTTCTCGCCGATCCCGACGAGCTTCACCGGAGTGCCGAACTCGGTCTCCACGGCGAACACGATGCCGCCCTTGGCCGAGCCGTCGAGCTTCGTCAGCACGATCCCGGTCACCTGCGTGGCGTCGCCGAACTCGCGGGCCTGAGCGAGGCCGTTCTGCCCGGTCGTGGCGTCGATGACGAGGAGCACCTCGGTCACCCGACCAGCACCCTTCTCAGCCACCCGGCGCACCTTGCGCAACTCCTCCATCAGGTTGGTCTTGGTATGCAGCCGGCCAGCCGTGTCGGCGAGCACGAGGTCATAGCCCTTCGACGACGCCCGCTCGACGGCGTCGAACACGACGGCGCTCGGATCCCCGCCGTCGTTCCCCCGCACGATGTCGGCCTCGGCGCGCTCGGCCCACGTCTCGAGCTGCTCCGCGGCTGCAGCTCGGAACGTGTCCGCCGCGGCGAGGAGGACGCGCCGGCCGTCGTCCTGCTGCTGTCGGGCGACCTTGCCGATCGACGTGGTCTTGCCGACACCGTTCACGCCGACGAACAACCAGATGTTCGGGCTGTCCTCCTCCCCCGGCACGAAGTGCAGCTCACGGTCGGCACCGACGAGACGCTCCTTCATCTCCGTGCGCAGTGCGTCGAGCAGCTCGTCGGGCTCCGTGAGCTCCTTGTCCTTGACCCGCGTCCGCAGCCCGTCGAGCAGATCGGTCGTCACTCCGATCCCGACGTCAGCCCGCAGCAGCGCCTCTTCGAGGTCCTCCCACGTCTCGTCCGTGATGCCCTTGCGCCCGCGGACTCCGGCGAAGGCACCGGCCAGTGCGGCCCGAGCTCTCGTCATCCGGCCCCGGAGCGTGACCGGCGGGGCGACGACCTCGGGTTCGACGACCGGCGGTTCGAGCACCGTCGTCGGGGCGCCAGGCCGTGGAGGCGCAGTCGGAGGCGCGATGGGAGGCGCCTTCGGTGCTTCGATCGAACGCTGAGCCCTGCGCCGGCTGACGATCAGCACGGCGATGCCGAACAGCAGCACCAAGCCGATCAGGACGAGGTAGATCCACTCCATCGCTGGTCGAACCTATCGAGGTTTCGCTGCACAACCGGCGAGCGAGTTGCTCGCCAGCGGCCCTCCGAGCTCGCCCGCCCGCGATCGATGCGGCTGGCTCCGGCGCTCGTCCGACGTCACCGCCGAAGCGACGAGCTCGCCGCAACCTCCGCTCGCGCAGGAAATCTTCAGCTTGCTCGTTGCGCGCTGGCTGTACCCGCTCGGTGATCACCCGCGAGGAGCCGCCCGGCTGCATGGTGACGCCGAGCAGGCAGTCGCCGGCCTCCATCGTCCGCTTCTGGTGGCTGACGATCAGCAGCTGCGCCTCCTGGCGGAACTCGGCGACCAGGCCGAGGAACCGGTGGAGGTTGACGTCGTCGAGCGCCGCCTCGACCTCGTCCATCACGTAGAACGGTGACGGCCGGCTGCGGAACACGGCGAACAGGAAGGCCAACGCGGTCAGGCTGCGCTCACCGCCCGACAACAACGACAGCTTCTTCACGTTCTTGCCGCTCGGCTTGGCCTCGACCTCGACACCGGTCTCGAGCAGGTCGGCCGGATCGGTGAGCACGAGCTTGCCCGCGCCGCCTGGGAACAGCGTGATGAACAAGCGTTCGAAGTTCGCCGCGACGTCGACGAAGGCGGCTGCGAACACCGACTGGATCTCTTCGTCAACGGCACGGATCACCCGCATGAGCTCCCGGCGCGTCGTGCGCACGTCCTCCAGCTGCTCCTCGAGGAAGCCATGACGCTGCTGCAGCTCGCTGAACTCCTCGAGTGCAAGTGGATTGATCGGCCCGAGCAACCGCACCTCGCGCTCCAGGTCGCGGACCCGAGCCCGCGGCGTAACGCCATCGGAGAGCGGAGGTGCCGGAGTCGCTTCGGCCGTCTCCGGCTCGACGTCCAGATCGTGGCGCAGCAGCTCCACGGCGGACTCCAGGCGCAGCCGGGCTTCGGCCTCTTCGACCTCGGCTCGCCGGGACCGCTCACGCACCGCGTCGAGTGCCCGCTCGGCGCTTGCCCGCTCGGCACGCAGCTCGTCGAGCCGCCCTGTCAACGCCCGGACCTCCTCGCTCTGCTGGCGGCGCCGCTCCACGAGCTCGCCATGGTGAGCGTCGAGCACGCCGCGATGGGCGAGCACGAGGCGGCCGAGGCGTTCCAGCGCGCCGAGCGCCCGCTCGACCTCCATGCGCTGCTGCTCGGCAGCAGCGCGCGCCGCCGAGTCCGTGGCCAAGCGGCGTTCGGCGTCCTCGATCCGGACCGTCAGGAGTTGCGCCCGCTCGTGCAGCCCGGCCCGCCGGGCCTCGAGGTCGCGCCGCCGCACTTCGAAAGCGGTGGCCCGCGCCTCCAGATCGGGCATCACCCGTTCGAGCTCGGCGATGCTCGCCTGCTCACTCGCTACGTGCGCTTCGAGCTCGTCGATGCGCGCCAGCAGCGGTTCCAGCTCGGCGATCGCCTCCCTGCGTTCGGCATTCGCGGCCACCAAACCCTCGGATGCCGCCGTCAGCAGCGCGTCGTTCGCAGCCAGCCGGGTCCGCAGGTCATCGAGCTGACGGCGCGTCGCCGTGACTGCCTCGGTTGCGGTGTCGGCGGCGCGGGCGCTCCGTTCGGCAACGCCTGCCAGCCGTTGCGCCTCCGTGGTGGCCTCATCGAGGGCAGCCGCCGTGACGCCACCCGCTGCGGTGGCGCCGACGCGCCAGCCGGTGGTGGCGAACCGGTCACCAACGCTCGTCACGACCACCAAGGAGCAGTCGCGGGCGGCCAGCTCGGCTGCTGCGGCGACGTCATCGACGCGCACCGCGCCAGCGAGCAGCCGATCGAGCAGGACCTCCACGCCTGGCCGTTGCGAGGTCACGTGGGGCCGGACCGGATCGCCGTCGGGAGGCAACGGCGAGCCAGCGGACTGGGTCAATCCGAGGGCGAGAACCGCCCCGCTCGTGTCCGACTCACGAAGTGCCTGCAGCGCCCGCTCTGCGGCTGCCGGATCGATGACCACCACCGCGCTCAATGCTTCGCCCAGCGCCGCCTCGACCGCCGTTTCCCACCCGTCGTCGATACGGACGAGGTCGAGCAACGTTCCGAGCACACCGGAGAGTCCGCTCAGCCGCTCCGCACCTGCCCGGGCGTGCACCGCATCGAGCGCCTGCTGCAGCGCCTCGACGCGACCGGCGGCAGCCGCTGCCTGCTCCATCGCCTCCTGGCGAACGAGCACGCAGCGCTCCCGCTCGTTCTCGGCGGCGGCCAGCCGCTCCTCGGCGCGGTGGATGTCGTCGACGAGCGGTGTCTCCACGAGCTCGGCGGCGTTGCAGTCGTGCCGGGACCGATCGGCGCGGTGCTCGGCATCGATGGCCGTCCTGCCCAGCGCAGCAGCGCGCTCGGCGGCGCGGGCCAATTCGGCCGACGTCCGCTCCAGCGCCGCGCGCCGGCTGCGCACCTCACCTCGGACCTCGGCCGCATCACCACCGGCCCCGGCATCGGCGGCCTGGTCGGGCCCATCGTCATCGATCGTCGCGAGCTGCGGGGCCAGGGCCTCGAGGTTCGCCTGCACTGTTGCCAGCTCGTCCCGACCCCTGGCGACCTCGCTCTCCAGGTTGGCGACCACACCGGCGTCGAGAAGCTGCCCGCGGTCGCGCTCCAGGCTGCGTCGCCGCTCGGCGATGACCGCAGCCAGCCCGCGCGCCCGCTCCCGCAGCTGCTCGACGACCCCCAGCTGGTCGCTCAGGTCTTCGGCGCCACGAGCGGTCAGTTCTGCGGTGGTGGCCACGACCTCGGCGTCGAGCCGGGCCAGCTCACCCTTCAGCCTCGTTTCCTCGCCGGTCGTGTCGAGCTTGACCGCGGCGAGCGCCGCAAGCTGGGTTCGCAACGCGGCGAGCTCACGGCCAGCGAGGTGGACGCGCAGCGCGGTCAGCTCTCCGATCAGCTCGCCGTGTCGCCTCGCCGCCTCAGCTTGACGTTCGAGCGGACGGAGCTGCCGGCGAACCTCGCGCAGCAGGTCCTGGACGCGCACCAGGCTGCCCTCGGTCGCCTCGAGCCGCCGCTGCGCCTTCTCCCGCCGCTTGCGGTACTTGAGGACTCCGGCTGCTTCCTCGATGATCGCCCGGCGCTCCTCCGGGCGGGCGCTGAGCACGGCGTCGATCTGACCTTGGCTGACGATCACGTGCTGCTGGCGGCCCACGCCGGCGTCCGACAGCAACTCCTGCACGTCGAGCAGGCGGCACGGCACGTTGTTGATGGCGTACTCGCTGTCGCCGGTGCGGAACAGGGTCCTGCGCACGGTGACCTCGGTCAGCTCGATGTCGAGCAGACCGGCCGAGTTGTCGATCGTCAGCGCGACCTCGGCGCGCCCGAGCGCCGGCCGCGTCGCGGTGCCAGCGAAGATGACGTCGTCCATCTTCTGACTGCGCACCGCGCTCGGGGCCTGGGCGCCGAGCACCCAAGCGATGGCGTCGACGACGTTCGACTTGCCGGAGCCGTTCGGCCCAACGACGACCGTCACTCCCGGTTCGAGGTCGAGCGTCGTCGCCTCGGCGAACGACTTGAACCCCTTGAGGGACAAGCTCTTCAGGAACACGGCGCCAGCGAAGTTACCGGCCGCCGGCCGGCCGGTTGAGGGATGCTTCATCGGCAATTTGGCGGACCAATGGGAGCCGCTGGCACCATGGGCAGAAGTACGTGCTGCGGCCGCCGCTGATGATGCGCCGGATGACGCCCCGGCCGCACGTCCGGCACCGCTCGCCGGCGTGGCCGTACACGAGGTGGTCGTCCTGGTACGAGCCTTCGGAGCCCATCAGGTCGACGTATTGATTGTCGCCGAGGGTCGAGCCACCGGCGCCGACGGCCGCCAGCAGCACGCGGTGCAGCGCATCGTGGAGCCGTCGGATCTCCTGACGGCGTAGTGAGCCGGCGACGCGGCAGGGGGTGGAGGCGCGCCTCGTGCAGGACCTCGTCGGCGTAGATGTTGCCGACGCCGGCGATGACGTGCTGATCGAGCAGGAGCGGCTTGAGGACGGTGCGCCGACCGGCGAGGAGCCGACCCAGCGCGGCGACGTCCAGTCCGTCGGCCAGTGGATCAACTCCGAGGTGGGACAGCTCGGGGAGCTCGACGTCGACGTGGTCGGGATCGAAGACGACGACCTCACCGAACGTGCGCGGGTCGACGAACCACAGCGCTTCGGCCGGCTCGCCGTCGAGCGCCATGACCACATGGGTGTGCGGTGGACGCTCCGCTTCCGCCGCGGCGAGCAGCAGCTGCCCGGTCATGCGCAGGTGGATCATCAGCGTGTCACCGGTGTCGAGGGGCATGAGCAGGTACTTGCCGCGCCGCTGCGCCGCCAGCACCTTCGTGCCCGTGAGACCGTCGATGACCTGTTGGGCCGACGTGCGACGGACGCTGCGCAGCCGACCGACCTCGACACCCGTGATCGTTCGCCCGACGACGTGCGCCGCAAGGCCGCGCCGGACGGTCTCGACCTCGGGCAGCTCCGGCATCAGCTCGTGAACGCGCGGCAGGCCGCCTCGGCGGCCGACTGCTCGGCCGCCTTCTTCGAGCGACCAGCGCCCTCACCGAGCGCCGCGCCGTTCACGACGACCGTGGCGAAGAAGTGCTTCGCGTGATCGGGCCCTTCCGAGCGGGTGATGTACTCCGGCGCGCCGGCGCCGTCCATCGCTGCCAGCTCCTGCAGCCTCGACTTGTGGTCGAGGTGGTCGAGGCGGGCGGCCGTAGCACCGAGCCGCGGTCCGATCATCCGCTCGATGACGTCGTAGGCGACACCCGGACCGCCGTCCACGTAGACCGCCCCGAACACGGCCTCCAGTGCGTCCGAGAGGATCGACGGCTTCTCCCGCCCGCCGGCGGCATCCTCGCCACGCCCCAGCAGCAGGAACTCACCGAGGCCGAGCCCCTCTGCCACGTCGGCCAGGGCGAGTGCGTTCACGACACCTTTGCGGACACCCGTGAGATCACCCTCGGGGAGCTCGCTGAACCGGCGGTAGGCGAGGTCGGCAACGACCCACCCGAGGATCGCGTCGCCGAGGAACTCGAGCCGCTCGTTGCTCAGCGTGCCTGGATGCTCGGCGCACCACGACCGGTGGGCCATGGCGCGTTCGAGCAACGCCGGATCGGCGAACCGGTGACCAATGCGCAGCGCCAGCGGGTGGTCGTCGCGAGAGGCCCCGTCAGCCGGCGCCGGCGCTTGACTCGTCAGGCGCCACCTCGCGTGCGTTCGTGGACGTAGTCGACGGCGTCGCGCACCGACTTGAGGTCGGCGAGGTCCTCGTCCTCGATCCGGAAGCCCGTCGTGCGCTCGCTCAGCTCCTCCTCGAGGGCCTCCACGAGCTCGATCAGCGCAAGCGAGTCAGCGTCCAGATCATCCACGAACGACTGGCCCTCGGTGATCGTCGACGGTTCGATCTCCAGGATGTCGGCCAGCCGGTCACGGACGATCTCGAAGATCTCTGCCCGCTCGAGGGGGGCGGTCTCACCAGGCACGTCGTGATCCTACTGGTCGAGGGTCAGGACCTGGGGTGCAGCCCGATCGCGGCGCGGATCTCCTCGACCATCTCGTGCTCGACCATCTCCTTGGCGACGTTGACAGCGCTGAGGATGGCCGCAGACCCGGCCGACCCGTGGGAGATGATGCACACGCCATCGACACCGAGCAGGATGGCCCCGCCGTAGGAGTCGGGATCGAGCGTGCGATAGAGCGGCTGCAGCGACGCCTGCATGGCCTCGGCGTGCGGCCGGTTCTCGTCCGTGTCGAACACGTCGTCGAAGGCTCTGAGGATCGCCTTGACGCCGCCTTCGAGCGTCTTCAGCACCACGTTGCCGGTGAATCCGTCGGTCACCGCGACGTCGACGCCGTCGGTCATGATGTCGCGCCCCTCGATGTTGCCGACGAACTCGATGCCGGACGCCGCGGACAGCAGCTCGAAGGCGTCCTTGCGGAGCGTGTCGCCCTTGCCCGCCTCCTCGCCGATCGACAGCAGCCCGACGAGCGGGCGCAGCCGGCCGAAGCGGTGGCGCGAGTAGACGGAGCCCATCTGGGCGAACTGCACCAGCCACTCCGGCTGCACCTCGGCGTTGGCACCCGCATCGAGGAGGATCGTCGGGTTCGAGCCAGGCACGGGGATCGGGGTCGCCACGGCCGGGCGGCTGACGCCCTTGATGCGCCCCATCCGCAGGAGTGCGGCGGCCATGGTGGCGCCAGTGTTGCCGGCGGAGACCATGGCCCCGGCGCGGCCGTCACGGACAGCCTCGGCGGCGCGCACGAGCGTGGAGTCCTTCTTGCGGCGGACACCACCGGCCGGATCCTCGTCCATGGCGATCACCTCGGACGCCTCGATCAACGGCAGTTCACCGCGGCCGGCGAGGTCAGGTGGACCGACGAGGACGATCGGGATGCCGGTTGCCGCTGCCGCAAGGGCACCGGCGACGATCTCGTCAGGGGCGCGATCGCCACCCATCGCGTCGATGGCGATCGGCTTCATACGCGGCGAGCGGGCGCGGCCGCGGCGTCAGGCGCTGACGTCGACGGCGACTCGGCCCTTGTACCACCCACAGGTCGGGCACACGGTGTGGGGCTGCTTGGCCGAACCGCACCTCGGGCAGATGCTGCGCGACGGAGCGTCGAGCTTCCACGCACCGGCGCGGCGGCTGCGGCTCTTCGACTTCGACTTCTTCTTCTTCGGGACGGCCATGGTGGTCTCCGGCTGGGTTCGCGGCCGTTGCAGGCTAGCGGCGAGGCGCGGCGGAAGCCCACCCCCGCCGGGCTGGCCGGATCAGCGGCAGTCGAGCGTGGTGCGGATGCGCATGGCGTGCGTGGAGAACTGCACGGCCTGGACCTCGGTCAGTTGGCCAACGGCGGCGCGGCTGCGCACCAGGCTGAGGAAGCCGCGCATCACGGCGCAAGCGGTGTTCGTGCGCCCGTCCTCGAGCGCCGTGCGGGCCCGCGCCGCGAGCCTGGCCAGGGTCGGGCCCACACGCCCGGCACCCTGTACCGCGCCTTCCAACGCGGCGAGGTCAGCGGACGGGTCCGGCGGCGGCTCCGCATCGGCGTACCGGAAGTCGTCGGCGGCGGTGTCGGGGCTCTGCACGCCATTCACGGTGACCCGCACGCTGACCGTTCCGGAACCGGGCGGGCTCACTGCAGTGCACGTCGTCGCACTGGCGCAGCCGACGGCCAAAGCGGCGACACTGCCGAAGTGGACGACGGTGCCGTTCGATGCGGTGCTGAAGCCGGTGCCCGTGACCGTGACGGCGGTGTTGCCTGCCGCCGGTCCGCCAGTCGGCGTGATGCTCGTCACGCTGGGCTGCATCGTGAACGGCACGCTGTTGCTCTCACCGCTCTGCGTGCCGACGGCGAGCGCGACGGTGCCCACGCCCGGCGGGCTCACCACGGTGCAGAGCGTGAACGACGTGCACCTCGTCTCAACAACGTTATTGTCGGACCCGAAGATCACCAACGTGGGCCAATCGCGACGGGAAGAAGTTCGTGCCCTCGATCGTGATGAGGGTGCCCTGTGGACCTGCGGTCGGGGAGATCGAGGTGATCGTCGGGGCGCCGAGGTACGTGTAGTCGTCGGCGGGTGTGTCGAAGCTCTGCTGCCCGTTGGCGGTGACGCGAATGCTCGACCGTGCCAGTGCCTGCTGGGCTCACGGCGTTGCACTGCGTGGTCGACCCGCAGCTCACCTGAGGCGCGGCAGCCGGCCGAAGATGACGCTGGTCTGTCCCGGGGACGAAGTTGGTCCCGGTGATCACCGAGCTCGAAGCCGCCTCGTGCTGGACCGATGTTCGGGTGACGCCGGTCACCGTCGGCGCCGAACCGAAGGCGATCGTGATGAGCCCAGCGCCCGATCTGGCACCGGTCTGGAACGCGGTGCCCGCCGGACCGAACCCACTGCCGCCGCCGCCACCCAGCCCGGCGTTACCACCGCTACCGCCGTAGTAACCGCCCCCGCCACCGCCGCCCGGACCCGAGAAGCCATCGTCGTCGGCCCCAACGCCGCCCTGTCCGAGCTGGCCGCTGCCGGTCGTGCCGTTCTGGTTGCCGCCAACACCGCCGCCGGAGCAGAGAATGTTCTGCGTCGCCGATCCTCCCGTGAGGCCGCCGCCCCCGCCGGCCTGGTTGCAGACCAGGTTGCCGGCACCCCCGCCGCCGCCCCCGGCGATGAGGATGCGATTCGGCCAGCGCCGATCCCCCGCGCCGCACATCTGAGGCGCCCCCGCCGCCGGCGCCCGCGCACTCGCTGGCGAGGTTGCCACCGTTGCCACCGCCGTTGAAGCCGCCGCCCCCCGGGACCAGGACACACTCCACGGTGGGCGGGGTGGTCTCGAGGCCTTGGCCGCCGACCATGATCGCCAGGACCTCGCCTGGCGTCACCGGGATGGTGGCGGTGGCGCGTCCACCCTGTCCGCCCGGGAAGAGCGGGCCGTTCCTGCCGCCCTGGGATCCGTAGACGTCGAACGTCGCCTGGTGGACGTCCGCAGGCACGGTCCACGACTGGGGGCCGCCGGTGTAGTTGAACGTCAGCGTTTGAGCAGGCGTGGCCTCCTGCGCGGCCGACGGTGCTGCCGTCACGGTGACCGCCAGCAACGGAATTGCGAGCACGGCGGGCATGGCCCACCACTTCGAGCACATCAATCGGTCCACCAGCCGCTCCCTCCTGTGCCGGGCCGGGAATCCCGGCTCGCACGTTCGCACAGCGTCGCACGCGCCGGTCGAGGCGGCAAGTCCTGCTACGTCTCCCGTAGCTGGTCGAGGACGGCCCAGCGATCGTCGCGCTCCTCGGGGTGACCGTGCTCCGGCGAGGACTGGAGGTCGATCCCGCACACTTGGCACAGCCCGGGGCAGTCTTCCCGGCACAGCGGGGCGTCCGGGATCGCCAGCAGGACCTCCTCGCGGACCATCGGGCGGAGATCGATCTGACCGTTGACGATGGGGAACTCGTCGAGCTCGGGTGTGTCGGCGTAGCGCTCGTCGACGTTGATGCGCAGCGTGTCGGCGAGCGGGCGCAGGCAGCGCCGACACTCGTCTGACCACTCGACCGTCAGCGTCCCCGTGACGACGATGTCGTCGAGCGTCGACTCGAGCATCAGCTCGACGGCGACGTCGCCGGCGTCACCGCCGAGTCGCGGGTCGAGCGCGTCGAGCTCGGCAAGCGGGACGACCGTGGCGACGTGGCGGACGGTGCCCGGCTGGCGGGCCAGTTCGACGGCGTTGACGAGGAGTTGCTTCACCGCTCCACCGTCCTATCTGTCCTGGTCGAAGAAGCCCTTCGTCGGGTCCTCGTCCTCATCGTCGGACGGAGGCATCGGCACGGCGCCGATCGACAGACGCTGGCGGCCGGCGCCGACGGTCTTCTGCAGCTTGTCGAGCAGGATCTCGAAGCTGCCGAGGCGCTGGTCCAGGAAGTCCTCGGTCTCGTGGCGGAGGCGGCGGGAATCCGCCTCGGCGGTCTCCATCACCTGGCGAGCCCGCTGCTCGGCGGCACGAACGACCTCGGTCCGCTGGACCATCCGTTCGGCGCGGACCCGAGCCGCCTCGAGCAGCTCGTCGGCTTCGCGGCGCGTCTTGGCGACGAACTCCTGGCGCTCCTTCAGCATCCAACGGGCCTGGCGCAGCTCGTCGGGTAGGCGCTGGAGAGCTTCCTCGAGCAGCTCGATGATCTCGTCGCGGTCGATGCGGGGAGACGATGACAGCGGCATCGTCGGGGCAGTGGCGATGATGTCGATGGAGCGGCGCAACAGCGTCTCGGCGTCGCCGACATAGCCCTCGCCGGGTTCGGGGTACTCGTCGTCGATCTCGTCGTACTCGTCGTACTCGTCGTCGTAGTCGTCGTCGTCGTAGCTCATGCTGTGGTCGTCCGGTTCGAGAGCTTGCTGGCCAAGGCGTCGGCCACTGCGGGCGGCACCATGTGCCCGACAGCTCCACCGTACCGGGCGATCTCGCGCACGAAGCGGCTGCTGATGTAGCCGCGGTCGGCGCGACACGGCAGGTAGACCGTGCGGATCCCCGTGACGGAGTGGTTCGTGAGCGCCATCTGCTGCTCGATCTCGAAGTCGGCGGCGGTGCGCAGCCCCTTGACGATGAACGACGCGCCCGCCTCGGCGGCGGCGTCAACGGCGAGCCCGTCGTGGCACGAGACGGCGACGTCGTCCTTGAGCCCGATGTCGCGGACGGAGGCGCGGATGAGCTCCTGGCGCTCGTCGACGGTGAACAATCCGCCGGGCTTCTCGTGGTTGAACATGACGATGACGGTGACGTGGCCGAAGAGCTCGACGGCCTGCTCGATGACATCGAGATGACCGAGGTGGATCGGGTCGAAGCTGCCGGGGTTGAGCACGGTGCCCATGGGTCTCGTCACGGTACTTCGCGGTGAAGGAACGTGACCCATGTGCGGCCGTAGCGCTTCGTGCGACCCTGCTCCCAGTCGACCGGTGGGTCGACGGGCGCAGCTGCCTCCGCAACGACGAGCGACGCGCTGATCGCCCTGAGGAGCCGCGGCCAGTCGTCGAAGTCGTAGGGCGGGTCGGCGAAGGCGAGGTCGGCCTCGATCCGCGGGGCGGTGGTCATGGCGTCGCCGACGATGACGGTGCTGCGATCGCGCAGACCGAGTGTTGCGATGTTCTCGTCGATCGCCGCCACGGCGGCACGGTCCCGCTCGACGAACGTGCAGCGCGCGGCGCCGCGCGAGAGCGCCTCGATGCCGAGTGCACCGCTGCCGGCGTACAGGTCGGCGACGCGGGCGCCGACGACCACGTCGAGGCTGGCGAGCGCGTTGAAGACCGCCTCCCGCACCTTGTCGGTGGTCGGGCGGATGGCGCCCTTGCTGGGCGGCGCCACGAGCCGCCGTCCCCGCAGCTCGCCGGCAACTACGCGCACTCGCGCAGGCTAGGAGCGCATACTCGTGGCGGTGGTTGAACCGGACCCCGTCATCACGTGCATCGACTGCGGCGGGCGGGCGCACCTCCTGAACCGGCGGCGCGATCTCGACGTCGAAGACATCGACGCCCCGCGCTGGGAGCCGGGTGACATCGCCACGTACCGCTGCGGGGACTGCCTCGACCGCTGGGACCTCGTCCTCGAAGACGACGAGCAGGACGACCCGGACGTGTGACCCATCCGAGTGTTTGACGCCATCGGAGTGCTGGACCTCGATTTTCCCGGGGTCTGACACTCCGGCCGGGTCAAACACTCGGATGGGTTCAGCTGCGGGTCAGGAACTCCGTGTCCTCCTCGGTGAGGAGGAGGTGGAGCTCATCCAGGAGGGCGGGGTGGGCGTCCAGGAGGGGATCGGCGTCGACGATCTCGAACGCCGCATCTCGCGCCAACTGCACCAGCTCGCGATCACGCCGCAGCGACGCCAGGCGCAGATCGCTGCGTCCCTTCTGCGCCGTGCTCATCAGCGTCCCCTCGCCGCGCAGCTCCAGGTCCACCTCCGCCAGCTCGAACCCATCCGTCGTCGCAACCAGTGCCTCCACGCGCGGACCGGGACCGTCGTCGAACGACCCGGAGGTCAACAGCCAGCACTGCGACTCGTCGCCGCCTCGCCCGACGCGCCCGCGCAACTGGTGGAGCTGGGCGATCCCGAAGCGGTCGGCGTCGAGGATCACCATCACGGTCGCGTTCGGCACGTCGACGCCGACCTCGATGACCGTCGTGGCGACGAGCACATCGACCTTGCCGGCGCGGAACGCCGCCATCGTCGCTTCCTTCTCGGCCGGCGCCAGCCGCCCGTGCAGGAGCCCGAGGCGCATTCCCTTCAGCTCGCCGGCGGCCAGCCGGCGGTACGTCTCCTCCGCCGACGCCACCTCCAACTTCTCACTCTCTTCGATCAACGGGCACACGACGTAGCCCTGCCGGCCGTCTTCCACCTCAGCCCGCATCGCCGCCCACGCCTCCGCCTCGAGGAGCCCACCGGCCGCCCATCGCGTGACGATCGGCGTCCGCCCCGGCGGCAGCTCGTCGAGCACGCTCACGTCGAGATCTCCGTACACCGTCATCGCCGCGGTGCGCGGGATCGGTGTCGCCGTCATGACGAGCACGTCGGGAACTACCCCTCCTGCCTTGTCCCGCAGTGCCGCCCGCTGCTCGACCCCGAACCGGTGCTGCTCGTCGACGACCACGACCCCGAGACTGTGGAACTCGACGCCCTCCTGGATCAGCGCGTGTGTCCCGATGACGAGATCGACCGAACCGGAGGCCATCCCACCCAGGATCCGCTTCCGCTCGTTCCCGGTCACGCGGTTCGTCAGCAGCTCCACGGACAGCGGCCGCTCGCCGAAGAGGTTCCCGGCTGGCACGAGCAACCCCGACAGCATCATCCGCACGCTCGCCGCGTGCTGCTCGGCGAGCACCTCCGTCGGCGCCATGAGCGCTCCCTGGTGTCCGCCTTCCACGGCCGCCAGCAACGCCGACACGGCCACGACCGTCTTGCCCGACCCCACGTCGCCCTGCAACAGCCGATGCATCGGGTGCGGCGCGGCGAGATCGTGGGAGATCTCGTCGATGACCCGGCGTTGCGCTGCAGTCAGGGGAAAGGCCAGCGCCTCGTGGAACCGCTGCACGAGCTCACCACGGACAACGTGGGAGATGCCGACGGACTCGCGCTCCATCGCCCGCTTGCGGATCACCAACGCGAGCTGGACGCGCAGCAACTCGTCGAAGGCCAGCCTCCGGCGGGCCTGGTCCTTCTCGGTCAATGACTCCGGCGTGTGGATCTGCCACAGGGCCCGCCCCCGGTCGATCAGCCCGAGCCGTCGGCGGACTTCATCCGGTACGGGATCACAGAACCCGCGGGGTCGAGAGCGCTCGAGCGCGTTCTCGACCCAGCCGGCCAGCTCCCACGTCGTGATCTGTGCCTTCTCGCTCTGCGGGTAGATGGGCACGATCCGTCCGGTGCGGTCTCCGATCAGGTCGACGATCGGATTCGTCATCTGCAGCCCGCCGCGATAGGTGTCGACCTTGCCGAACAGCGCAACCTGCAGCTCCGGCCGGAGCTGGCGCTCGCGCCACGGTTGGTTGAAGAACACGACGTGCATGCGTCCGGTGCCGTCACCGACCACGGCCTCGACGATCGCCCGACGGTTGCGCCCGACCCGCTTGTGCACCGATCGCACGGACACGAGCACGAGCGCCTCGGTGCCAGGCGCCAGGTCGGCGACCCGCGCCTCGTTCGTGCGGTCGACCCACCGCCGCGGGTACGTCGTCAGGAGGTCGAGAACCGACTCGACCCCAACGGTCTTCAGTGCATCGCGTTTGCGCTCACCCACGCCGCGCAACCGCCCAACGTCGATCTCGTCGAGCTCGCGCAGCGTGATCGGGTCGGTCATTCGGTCGCGTACAGGTCCGTCACACGTGTTCCTTGCGGCTGCCCGCCGACAGCGATGGCCGCCGCGATCGCGGCGTCGACGTCGTTCGTGTGCAGATGGCAGTTCCACTGCCCGCCCCCACCGGCGACGACGATCGAATCGCCGATCTCCGCCCATCGTGCCTTCAACGAGTTGATGCTGTCATCGTCGGCGTGGCAGACGAACATCAGCTCGTACCGCTGCTCACCCATGGTCCCAGGAGGCGA
The DNA here is from genome assembly GCA_963774635.1 of uncultured Acidimicrobiia bacterium. Classification (GTDB taxonomy): domain Bacteria; phylum Actinomycetota; class Acidimicrobiia; order Acidimicrobiales; family Ilumatobacteraceae; genus JALZMG01. Next base: position 103,940 of record CAVZFS010000036.1, on the reverse strand, counting down.
CACGGATGACACCGCCTCAGTCGTCGGCAGCGGCTCGTTCGCCACGACGTGCATGAGCGCGTCGAGCAGGAGCAGGTAGCCGGCGCCTCCGGCATCGACCACACCGGCTGCGGCGAGGACCGGCAGCAGGTCGGGTGTCTGGTCCAACGCGGCACGACCGGAATCCCTGGCCGCGCGCACGACACCAGCCAGATCCGCGCCGGAGGCGGACGCCTCAGCCGCGCCGTCGGCGCTGGCGCGCACGACGGTGAGGATCGTGCCCTCGACCGGCTCGAGGACAGCCTGGTACGCCGCGTCCGACGCCGCTCGGAGCGCCTCGGCCACCGTCGCCGGACCGAGCACCGTCGCGTCGCGCAGCCTGCCAACCAACCCCCGCAGTACCTGGGCGACGATGATGCCGCTGTTGCCGCGAGCGCCCATCAGCGAGCCCTGCGCGACTGCGTCGCAGGTCATCGCAAGGTCAGCAGGTGTTTCGTCGAGCGCAGCGACGACCGCATCCAGCGTGCGGGCCATGTTCGTGCCGGTGTCACGGTCAGCGACCGGGTACACGTTGAGCTGGTCGATCCTGGCCTGGTGGGCGTGCAGCAGGTCACGAAACACCGCCACCGAGCGCCTGAGCTCGCGCACGCCGAAGAGGTTTCGCTCCAGCGTCGGCACCGCGTCACTGTAGGGATCGGACCCCTTGCTCGCTAACCTCGTACCACTGTTCGGTAATGCGCGTCGGCAAGCGGTGACGGTGAGTAATGGCCTCTGTGTGTGAAATCTGCGGCAAGAAGCCCTCGTGGGGCATGTCGGTGTCGCACTCCCACCGTCGCACCAAGCGGCGGTGGAATCCCAACATCCAACGCGTGCGCGCCGTCGTCGGTGGTACGACGAAGCGAGTACAGGTCTGCACGGGCTGCCTGAAGGCAGGCAAGATCACGAAGGCGCCGGGCCGCCGTGTCCCCGCCGGGACGACCACCTGAGGCGAATGCACGGAACGGAGTGACTACTTGCAAGGAGTGGTCAAGTCCTATGACCCGGTCACGGGGGACGGGCTCATCACCTGCGATACCGATCTCGCCGACTACGACCTCGGCTCGGGTGCTCTCGAGGGATCGGTCTTCCGCATGCTCCGCCAGGGGCAGCGGGTCATCTTCGACCTCGACGAATCCGGGCGTGCCGTACGACTACGCCTCGGCTCCGAGGTCGATATGAAGACGCCCGGCAACCTTCAGTAACACGGAGACTCACAGATGAGCGGTCAGACAGGAAACCAGCAGCTGCTGCAGTGGGTCGACGAGTGGGCGGTCGTCCTACAGCCCGACTCCATTCACTGGTGTGACGGCAGCGCCGACGAGTACGACCGACTGTGCGCCGAGCTCGTCGCCTCGGGAACGTTCACGTCGCTCGACGAGGCGAAGCGCCCGAACAGCTACTGGGCCCACTCAGATCCCGGCGACGTCGCTCGCGTCGAGGATCGGACGTTCGTCTGCTCCGCCGACGAGCGGTCGGCCGGCCCCAACAACAACTGGCGCCAACCCGACGAGATGCGTGCTGACCTGACCGCGCTCTACACCGGCGCCATGCGGGGACGGACGATGTACGTCGTCCCGTTCTCGATGGGCCCGCTGGGCTCGCCGATCGCGCACATCGGTGTGCAGCTCACCGACTCCGCCTATGTCGCGGTCAGCATGCGGATCATGACGCGCATGGGCCAGCAGGCACTCGACGTGCTCGGCGACAGCCAGTGGGTGCCGTGCGTCCACTCCGTTGGTGCGCCACTCGAGCCCGGCCAGGCGGACGTGCCGTGGCCGTGCAACCCGGACAACAAGTACATCGTCCACTTCCCCGAGACACGCGAGATCTGGTCGTACGGCTCCGGCTACGGCGGCAATGCCCTGCTCGGCAAGAAGTGCTTCGCCCTGCGCATCGCCTCCGTGATGGCTCGCGACGACGGCTGGCTCGCCGAGCACATGCTGATCCTCAAGTTGACGAACCCCGCGAAGGAGTCGAAGTACATCGCCGCCGCCTTCCCCTCTGCGTGCGGCAAGACGAACCTGGCCATGATCGTCCCGACGATCCCGGGCTGGACGGCCGAGACCGTCGGTGACGACATCTGCTGGATGAAGTTCGGCGACGACGGCCGCCTCTACGCCATCAACCCCGAAGCGGGTTTCTTCGGCGTCGCTCCTGGGACCGGCTGGAAGACGAACGCCAACGCCATGGACACGCTGTGGGGGAACTGCATCTTCACCAACACCGCGTTGACCGACGACGGCGACGTCTGGTGGGAGGGGATGACGGATGAGCCTCCGGCGCGGGCGACCGACTGGAAGGGCAACGCGTGGAACCCGGAGATCGAGACGCCCGCCGCCCATCCCAACGCCCGGTTCACGGCGCCCGCGTCGCAGTGCCCGTCGCTCGCCTCTGAGTGGGAGGACCCGGCCGGCGTGCCGATCTCGGCGATCCTGTTCGGGGGCCGTCGCCGCACCACCGTCCCGCTGGTGACGGAGGCCTACGACTGGGAGCACGGCGTGTTCCTCGGCTCGATCATGGCGTCGGAGACGACGGCGGCGCAGGCCGGCGCAGTCGGCAAGCTGCGCTTCGACCCGATGGCCATGCTGCCGTTCTGCGGCTACAACTTCGCCGACTACTTCGCGCACTGGCTGTCGATCGGGAAAGCGACCGACCCGTCCAAGCTGCCGCGCATCTTCTTCGTGAACTGGTTCCGCCGCGACGAGGATGGACGCTTCCTGTGGCCGGGCTTCGGTGAGAACAGCCGCGTCCTCAAGTGGGTCTTCGAGCGGGTCAACGGCGACGCCGATGCCATCGAGACGCCGATCGGGCTGCTGCCGACGCCCGCCGCGCTGGACACCAATGGTCTGGAGATCGCCGACGAGGACCTCGACGAGCTGCTGTCGCTCGACGTGACCGGCTGGCGGGACGCCGTCCCCCAGATCCGCGAGCACTACGCGCAGTTCGGCCGGGATCTCCCGGCCTCGCTCAACGTCGCGCTCGACACCCTCGACGCCCGCCTGGGCTGAAAACGACAGAGCTGTCCGTAGCAACCGGCTGTGTCGGACCGGTTGCTACGGACAGAACGCTGTTCCCGCCGGATCAGCGTCGGTCGGACAGACCCGGCACGTCGACGACGATGAACTCGTTGTCGTCGGCGAAGCCCGGGTTGCGCCCGGTGTTCGGGAAGTTGTTGTCGCAGCCGACGAGCACCTGGTCCCGGTCGATCACCCGGATCGCCTCGACCGACTCGCACATGACCCGGAACGGGTTGCCGAGGCCGATGTCGCCCGTATGGATCGGCGGCAGCGACACGAGGTCGGGGTCCGGGATGGCGGCCAGGTCGAGCGACCTGCGTGCTTCGACGAGGTTGCCCTCGCCGCATCGACGTTGCGCAGGTCGACGACGTAGACCCGGCGGCTGCACGCCCGGGTTCGACGCCGTCACGCTCGATCACGACGAAGCCGCTCGCTGTCGAGCGGGGCGACGTCGGAGACGAAGTGGCGTCGCGGGTCCACCCGGTACGTCCCACTGGCGTCCGGTGAACTCGCCCTGTGTTGGTGTCGTACTCGAACATCAGCCGGCGGGTCGAAGTCGGCGTGCACGTCGGCCACCGTGGCGCCCTCCAGGATCGGGTACAGGTACCGGCCGTCGATGCCCATGCCCTCGATGCCGCGGCTGTTGGGCTGCGTGGCGGCGCTCCCGATCGGGACAGGTGCGGGTTGTTCGGCGACATGAGGTCGCCGGGCAGCGGGATCGGCGTCTCCAGCAGGCGCCCCTCGGCGTCGAAGTGGAGGATCCACGGGCCGAACTCGTCGCCGACCCACAGGTCCCCGTGGCGGTCGACCTGCAGCGACTCCGGGTCGATGTCGCCGCCGGTGAGCCACCGCTCCGCCGTGGCCTCGCTGACGATCGGGAACCCGATCAGCCCGTCGGGGTCACTGAACTGGATGAAGTTCGTTGACGTCCGACGTTCACCCGCACCGCTGCCGCCGGCGCCGTCTTGAACTCGGGCCGGATCCAGTAGGCGCGGATCAGGAAGTCCCGGCGACGTTGGCCTTGGCGCCGAAGCCGTTGTCGGGCATGGCGAGGTACTCGCCCTGCTCGCCGGCCCTCGACGATCGCGGAGAACCCTTCGACGGGCTGCGACGGCAGCGGGAACGTGATGCCGTTCACGACGCCGGTCGGCAGCAAGCGTCCCGCTCGGCGGTCCGGGTGCGTACGTCTTGACGGGCAGCACGGCCCGCCCGACGAGACGCGGCTCCTCGTCGTCGGCGGCCCTCGGCGCCGGCGGCGATGCCGGGCACGAGAGCCAGAGCGGCGGCCAGACCGGCGGTGCGGGCGAGCTTGGTGGATCTGGTGGACATGGCGGACTCCCTCCTCCAGTTGGTTGTGCGCTCATCGTTGGCACGCCGTCGTCCCGGCCGCAACGGCCCAGCGTCACGTTCGGTCCCGTCTGTCGCCCGGGCAGGGGTCGGGACACCGGCACCATCCGGCCGGGACCTCGGGAGTCGTACTCTGGTCGGCGGAGGGAAGCGGATGGACCACCTCGCCGCCTGGCGCCGGATTGCGGTCGCAGCCGTCTGCGGGCTGGTCGCCGCCGGCTTGTCGTTCGTGCTGAAGCTGCGCGCCGACAATCCCGGAGCCGAACCAGCGGGCCAGAACTGGTGGTTCGTGTGCTGGTTCGTCATGGCCGGCGCGTACGGCACGGCCGGCGCTGCCTTGCTGTTCTGGCCGGCCCGGCGGCGCCTCGCGATCTGGTTCCTCGTCGTCGCCGCCACGGCGCTCCTGACGGCCGTCTCCGTGCAGTACCAAGGCTTCGTGGTGGCCAACGGCGGTCGACCTCCGTGGCCACGCCTCGCCGACCTCCATGACTGGACGCGCCCGGTGATGGCTGGCGTGCTGGCCGCGCTGGTGCCGTGGGAGCTCCTGCCGAGAACGTGGCGTGACCACCGCGCCGCCCGCGTTCTGCAGCTTGTCGCGGCGGTCTCGCTGATCGTGGTGATCGCGGTCGAAGCGCTCGACGGCCCGAGCGGGGTGACCCGCGTCGCCACATGGGCGCTCTGCATCGTGGCCACCATTGCGACGGCCGCCGTCGTCGTGTCGCTGGTGGCGGGATCAGCGCACCAGCTCGTGATCCGCTGCCGGCGTGGCTGGCCGCCGGAACGGTGGTCGCCTGGCTCGCCGTCGTGCCCGACGCCACGGACCTGGCCAGCTGGCGCCTGCCGGGTCGCGACGTGGTCACGGCCATGCTGTTCGTGGCGACGGTGCCGCTGCTCGTGGCCGGCGTGCTGTTGGAGCTCGTCCGCCGTTCGAGCAGCGGCCGCGAGCGAGCCGCCCATCGTGCGGTCGAGTGGATCACGCTGACGGCGAGCATCCTCGTCGTGTACACGGCGCTCGTCGCCGGCCTCGGTCAGCTCGTCGGCGGGAGCGGCCCGACGTGGTTCCTGGTCGCCGCGACCGGCGCCATCGCACTGGCACTCGAACCGGCCCGGCGGGACATCCACCGCCTCGCCGATCGGCTCGTCTACGGGTCGCGAGACGACCCGCTGTCCCTCGTGCAGCGCATCGTCGACCACGTGGGCTCCGGCAGCGACGATCTCCTGGCCCCCCTCGCGAACGATCTGATGCGCGAGCTGCGCGTCGACGCCGTCGCGATCGACGTCGCCTTGCCCGACGAGTGGCAGCGGGTCGTGTCGGTCGGCGCGCCGACCACGCACCATCGAGACGTGTTGCTGCGCCACCGCGACCAGGTCGTGGGCCGGCTCGTCGTCGGGCTGGGAGCACGGACCGCCGCTGCGGTCAGCGCGACGAGCTGGTGCTGACGAGCCTGACGGGACCGATGACGCTCGCCGTCCGCTGGATGCAGCTGGCCAACGAGCTGCGGCGCTCCAGCGTGGCCATCGTCGTCGCCCGGGAGGAAGAGCGGCGGCGGCTGCGGCGTGACCTCCACGACGGGATCGGCCCGACCCTGACGGGCATCTCGCTGGGCCTGCGCACGTCGGTGCGCCGTCTCGCTCGGTCCCCCGCCACGGAGGAGGTCCGGTCGGCACAGCGACTGCTCGAGCGCCTCGCCGACGAGGTCGACAACGTCGTGGTCGAGCTCAAGCAGATCATCCGCAACCTCCGCCCGACCGTGCTCGATCAGCTCGGGCTGCTGGGCGCCGTCACAGAGTTCGCCCGCCAGTTCGACGAGGACCTCGACATCCAACTCGACCTGCCGCCCGACCCGTTGCAGCTGCCAGCGGCGGTCGAGGTGGCCACGTATCGCATCGTCACCGAGGCGGTCACGAACGTCGTGCGCCACGCCGGCGCCGAGCGGTGCTGGCTGACCATCACCACCGCGACGCCCAACGGCACCGTCGACATCGACGTCGTCGACGACGGTGTCGGCATCGGCGACGCGGTTGCGTCTGGCGTCGGGCTGGCGGCGATGCGTGAACGGGCCGCCGAGCTGGGCGGCCAGGTCGAACTGCGTCCGCTGCTGCCCCACGGCACCCACCTCCACGTCGAGCTTCCCGCGGCGGTGGGATGATGAACCTCCTGCGGGTCGCCATCGTCGACGACCACCCGATGTTCCGCATGGGCCTCGCCGTCGCCATCGGCGAGATGGACGGTGTCGTGCTGGTCGGCGAAGCCGCCGACGTCGACGGCGCGCATGAGCTCGTCGCCTCGACGACACCCGACGTGCTGCTGCTCGACGTGCGGCTCGGCGACGGCTCCGGCCTGGAGGTCAACCGGTGGGTGGCGGGTCACCACCCCGACGTCAAGGTGATCATGCTGACGATGTCGGAGGACCACGACACCGCCCTGACGGCGTTGCGCGACGGCGCCTGCGGCTATCTCGTGAAGGGCGCAGGACCTGAACGCGTCGAACACGCCCTACGCGTGGCGGCCGCCGGTGACGTCGTGCTCGACCACGAGCTGGCCGCCGCCGTCGGTGCGCTGGCCCACGCTCGTCGCCCGGCCACCGATCGCCCCTTCCCCGAGCTGACCGACCGCGAGCTCGACGTGCTGGGTCTGATCGCCGAAGGGCTGGACAACCACACCATCGCCCGCCGCCTGGTGCTCAGCCCGAAGACCGTGCGCAATCACGTCTCCAACGTCTTCGCCAAGATCCACGCGTCGGATCGCGCTCAAGCGATCGTGCTTGCGCGGCGAGTGGGGTTGGGCGAGCCATGACGTTCATGAGGTTCTGTCCGTAGGAAGCGCGTCACAACGACCGATTCCTACGGACAGAACGCTTCGGCGAACTCCGTCAGGGACGCGTACCGCCGCTCGGGCACCCACGACGTGGAGGGCGGGGACGTCGCGCCGTGGCCGCCGCGGTCGTGGCGGCGGTGGATCCACACCGAATCGAGGCCGATCGCCCGCGCCGGCTCGTGATCGTGGTACAGCGACTCGGCGACGTGCAACAGCTCGTCGCTGCTGATGCCGAGACCACCGACGCCCTTCACGAGGGCCTCGAAGTTGGCCGGGTCGGGCTTGTAGGAGCCCACATCCTCGGCCGTGATGACGAGATCGAAGTCGGTCCCCAGGAGCGTCTGGCTGGCGGCGAACGAGGCGCGGTCGATGTTGGAGAGGATGACCAGCCGGCATCGTTCGTGCAGCCGGGCCAGCGCCTCGGCGGAATCAGGGAAGGCCGGCCAGCGGGCGACGGACGCGCCGAAGCTCTCCGCGTTCGGCGGGCGTCGCCGACGTGCTGAAACGGGCCGCGATGCGATCGAGGACGATGCCGAGCACGTCGGGATACAGCATCGTCGGGTGCTCCCGTTCGACGCCCGTCTCGATGCTGCCGAACGCGGCCAGGAGCTCCTCGCGCCCGGCGGCCACGCCATGGCGCTCTGCCCAGGGAACGAGCTCGGCGGCGATGCCGGTCTCCCAATCGATCAACGTCCCGTAGCAATCGAAGCTGAGGGCGCGGTAGCGGCGGTCATCCGACATGGCGCAGCAGTGTCGCAGGCATCCGTCACCCCTCACCAGTGACCTCCCGCGATGCGCGAAGCTCTCCACCGGCGAGGCGCAGTCACTGAGGGAGGTCGGGTGCCGTCCAGACGTACGTCGCGAGCCGCGAAGGTGGAGCAACTGCGCGCCCGCAGCGCCCAGCTGTTCACGGACCTGTTGAGCGCCGAGTATCCGCCGACGCGGCGCCGCCAAACTGCCGCCGCCACCCGGGCGATGGTCAGCCCGCGCACGGGACGACCGGCGTCATTCTCCTGGTTCGATCCGGAGGATGCGGCGAAGGCCACGGCGCTCGCCGCCGAGCTCGCCGTCATCACCGGCGCTCACGCCACCGTCGAGGACGGACTCTCCTCAGCGCTCGACCTGGCCGAGCAACGAGCGAGCGAGGACCCTCCGGCGCTCGTCCGCCAGGCGCTGGCGATGTTCGTCACCCATCACAAGCCGGCCCGCCGTCTGGGCAAGCCGCGCTCGGTGGTCGCCCGTCCGGAGGCGTTCCGGCCGTCGCGGGTCGGCACGACCGGCGGCTCCGCGCGTGACCGTGGCAAGCTGCCACGGCGGGGCGGGAAAGCCAGAACGCTGGGTTCGACGACCGAGGCCCAGCTCGATTACTGGCGGGAAGATGCGTTGGCGAACGAGCACCACGAGCACTGGCACGAGGTGTATCCGTTCTCCGGACTGTTCCCGGCCGACTGGACCGAGTGGGCCGCAACGGCAGACAGGCGCGGGCTCGCGGCGCTGCTGCAGGCCCTGGAGCCACGGCCCGGGAACCAATGGCTCACGTTCGTGCAGTCCCGGCCGACTGCCGAGATCGCGGATGCGTTCCTCAGCCGGGCGAGCGCGCTGGCCCAGCAGGGCCGCTTCGGGCAGTTCCTGTTCGAGTTGGCGGCCGAGCCGTACCGCACCCTGTTACGGCTCAACGACCGCCAAGGTGAGCTGTTCGTCTACATGCACCGCCAGATGCTCGCCCGGTACGACGCCGAGCGCCTGTCCGTCGGGCTGCGACGGGTTCGCCCATTCGGCCCACCGTTCACGTCGACCCCACCGGACGGCTACGACCCCGCACCGTTGCCCAACTACCTGCCCCGTCCGTCCCGACGCAAGATCGCCACGACATCTTCCACGGAGCTGGTTCAACTCCAACAGGAGCTGGCCAACGCCATCACGGCGACGCAGTTCGACGGCGCCAGACCGGGCGGCGTGCCCATCGACCGCACCAACATCGGCGAGGCACTCGAGGCTGCCGACCCACGCTTGCGCGCGCCCCTGCGCACCGGGCGCTACGTGGGTCTGCACAACATCGGTCACGGTCGCATCGCCGGCATCTCGGTGCCGACCGGGCCAAATGATCAGCGGCGCGCCGTGATGAACGATCCGATGGCGGCGATCCGGGACCCGATCTTCTGGCGCTGGCACAAGAACATCGACGACCTCGCGTCCTCTTGGGAGGAGGCCCAGCCGGCGAGCGCCTTCAACGACCTGCCGGCGGTGCGCATCCGCGACGGGCTCGAGGGCAACGCGTCGACACCGTGGGCCAGCCCTGACCTCTATCTCGTCAGCCGCACCCGAGCCACTGAGTCGGCGAACGCCGTGACGAGGATCAGGGCGGCGCTCAGCGGTACGAACGCCGATCGCGCGGTGACCGACAAGGCGGTGCCGAGCCTGACGGGTTATCGCTTCACGTCGGAGCTCAGTACGCAGTTCCGGACACGGACACTCGCCGGATCCCAGGTGACGTATCTCACCCATCTGCCATTCGGCTATGCCGTCCGCGTTGCCAACTCACGCGGCTCGAACGCCGACGTGACGCTGCGCGTCTTCGTCGTCCCCGCCGAACTGGCCGACGACCGACGGGCGTGGATCGAGTTGGACAAGGTCGCCGTGCGGATCCCCAGCCGGTCGACGACCGTCGTCTACCGCTCCGACGTCGACTTCTCGGTCCTCAAGCGACCGGCGGAGACCGATCCAGGCACCGTCGAGCCCGGCGACGACGATCCGAACGACGACGGATACTGCGACTGCGGCTGGCCATGGAGCCTGGTGCTGCCACGGGGACGTCCCGACGGCATGCCGTTCCGGATGATGGCGATCTGCACGAATGCGGCGATCGATCGCGTCCCGCAGCCCACGCAGTGCGGGTCGATGAGCTTCTGCGGCGCGGTCGACCGGTACCCCGACACCCGGGACATGGGTTACCCGTTCGCCCGACCGCTGGCGCAGTCGATCACCGACGCGGTCGTCTCACTCGGGCCTGCGGCGGGTCGGTCGTTCACCATCAAGCACCTCGGCACGGTCTGACTCGACTCTCTGTCAAGTTAGTGCTCGCACGTTGAGTACGATCGGCGGCACGCTCGAATCGCGTTGAAGGGATGGTGGCATGGAGCAGTACGACGTCGTGGTGCTGGGGACAGGGGCCGCCGGGCTGACGGCGGCGATCACCGCCCACGAGGGCGGGGCGACGGTGGCGGTGTTCGAGAAGGCTGACCAGGTCGGTGGCACCACCGCGTGGTCCGGCGGGCAGGTGTGGATCCCGAACAACCGGCACATGGGTGAGGTGGGTGTCACCGACAGCCGCGAGAAGGCGATCACCTACATCATGTCGCTGTCGCGGGACATGCTCGAGCGACGCCTGGTCGAGGCCTATGTCGACGCGGGGCCGGACATGGTCGAGCTGCTGGAGGCGAAGACCCCGGTCCAGTTCTACGCCGTCGCCGGGATGCCCGACTACCACCCGGAGTTCCCAGGCGGCAGTCCCGACGGTGGCCGCACGCTGGAGTGCCACCTCTACCCGTTCGACGAGCTCGGTGACTGGGCATCGCGCCTGACGCCGTCGCCGTACTTCCACGACCCGCACATCACGATGAGCGAAACCCCGTTGGGCAAGGCCGTGCCGGAGCCGCCGTCACCCGAGGAGCACGCCCGCCGTGAGGTCCGCAACGAGCGCGGGCTGCGGGCAGGCCCTCGCTGGCCGTCTGCTGCGGGCATGCCTTGATCGAGGCATCGAGCCGCGGACGTCGAGTGCCGGACGGGAGCTGCTGCTCGAGGACGGTGCGGTCGTCGGCGTCCTCGTCGACACGCCGGACGGTCCGCTCGAGGTCCGGGCGACGAACGGCGTCGTCCTCGCCTCTGGCGGGTTCGAGTGGAACCGGGATCTGGTCCGCTCCTTCCTGCGCGGACCGATGACCCATCCGGTCTCGATGGAGACGTCCACCGGCGATGGCCTGCTGATGGCGATGAAGGCCGGGGCGATGATCACCAACATGCGCGAGGCCTGGTGGATCCCCGTCGGCGACGTCCCCGTGGACGACAACCCGCTGGGTCGGATCCTCGTCAACGGACAGCGCACACTTCCGCACTCGATCATGATCAACAAGCGCGGCCGGCGGTTCACGAACGAGGCGGCGAACTACAACGCGTTCGGCGCCGCCTTCCACGTCGAGGACGTGTCGCGCTTCGAGTACGCCAACCTGCCGTGCTGGCTGGTGTTCGACCAGACGTACGTCGACACGTATGGCTTCCGGGTCTCGGCCGGGGCTGGCGGAGGAGAGGTGCCGTCCTGGGTCCCGCGCGGTGACACACCGGCCGAACTAGCTGCTTCGCTCGGCATCGACGGCGAGGAGCTCGAGCGGACGGTGGAGCGCTGGAACACACTGTGCGCCGAGGGCCACGATCCCGACTTCGGCCGTGGTGACAGTGCCTTCGACTGCTGGTGGGGCGACCCGCATCGCAAGGGTCGCCGGGACGCCACGCTCGGTCCGCTCCAGCGTGGCCCGTACTACGCGTACGAGATCCACAGCGGGGCGCTGGGCACGAAGGGCGGGCCGCGAGTCGATCCCGACGGTCGCGTGCTCAACATCGACGGCGACCCGATCCCGGGCTTGTACGCCGCAGGGAACGTGATGGGATCGCCGTTCGGGATGACGTACGGCGGTCCGGGAGGAACGCTCGGACCAGCCATGGTCTACGGATACCTCGCCGGGCGCCACTCTGCGGCTCGCTCCGAGCAGCTCGCGTCGAGCAACTGAACGACGGCCTCAGCGGCGGCGCCGCTTGGCCTCTCGAAGCGCCGCGTCGGCATCGACGCGCCCGTACCCGAAGCGCTTCGAGTGCCCGGCGTGCGCGCCTCGCGTGCGATAGCCATCCCCGATCTTCTGGGCTGTCGACTGCAACACCTCACGCACCTCGTCGCGAGTCAGTCGCGGGTTGGCGTGGATGATCAGGGCGGCGATACCCGCGACCAGCGGCGTCGCCGATGAGGTCCCGGAGAACGTGTCCGTGTGGAACCCCGCTGGCATCGGCGCAGGGTTGTAGCCGCGGCCCGGGATCGAGACGTCGGTCGTGTAGATGTCGAGGACGCCACCACCGCTCGGTGCGACGACGGAGACCTCCGCGCCGTGGTTCGAGTACGGGGCCAGCTCGGCGGTGTCGGTCGAAGCCCCGACACCGATCGTGTTCGGATCCGATGCCGGGTACCCGACGCGTGACCTCGAGTCGTTGCCCGTCGCGCAGACCACCGGTGCGCCCAAGCCCCCGCGGCCGATCTGTCCGGCATCCTCGATGGCCGTCGCGAGGTCCGGCGTTCTGGCGCCCGTCCACGAGCAGCTGATCACGGTCGCCCTCGTTGCGGCATAGCGGATGGCGTCGGCGACCCGCTCGTCCGCCGCCATCTCGTTGGCGTGGAAGACCTTGATCGGCAGGATCACGCAACGCGGCGCGACGCCCCACGCATCGGCGCCGCTGGCGGCGACGACCCCGGCACAACACGTGCCGTGGATGTCGTTGCGGTCGGTGTCGTCGAAGGGGAACTCGAAGCGCTTCGGGCGCGGATCGAAGTGGTCCGGGTTGTCGTCGGGGATGAAGAAGTCGCGCCCGTGCTGGTCCGGATCGGCACGGTCCGGGTTGGCCCAGATGCGCGACCGGAGGTTCGGATGGTCGATGTCGACGCCATCGTCGATGACGGCGACGACCGCTGACTTGTTGCCTCTCGTCGTTCGCCACGCCTGGCGGGCCTTGACGTCCTCGTGGTCGAGCTGCCCGTCGAGCCTCGCCCGGTTGTCCAGGTGCCACTGGGCGACCGGGATGCGGATCGTCGCCGTACGCCGGTACTCCGACACGAAGTTCGGCACGGCGAAGACCACCTCGTCCACGGCCGCCAGAGCGTTGGCCGGCTCGAGCAGGTCGAGCCCGACCTTGGTGCCGGTGACGACCACCTGCTCCGGGACGTAGGGATTCGTCCGCCGGACCACGAGCCGCCGGGCCCTGAGGAGCTTGGCGCGTCTCGCCGCGCTGAGCCCGGGCGCGAAGCGCACGACGATCTCCTTGTAGACCGTGCGTAGGTGACCGCTCGCGTCGTCCAGCAGGAGCGGCAGGCGTGGCAGCGGCTTGCTGATCCGCTCGGGTGCGGTGGCATCGAAGTGCGCCCGTGCCGCAGCGATCACCGTCGAATCCGCTCCTCCCGACCGGGCGACGCGCTCGATCGGCGCGGCCGCAGTCGCCGTCCTGGCCAGCGACTTCGGCACCTGTGCCTCAGTCACAAGTGTGAGTCCCAGCTGCTCGCCGTGGCGTCCGGTGAAGTACATGGCGTTCGTCATGCCTTGCTGTAGCCGCTCTTGGTGCTCAGCCACGCGCTGGCCACGTCGTCACGCTGCTCCAAGCGGGCCTGCAGATCCGGCAGGTAGAGGTGGTCCGGATCGACCGGCTCGACCACGATCTGCGTATCGACGTACTCGTTGCGACGTATGACCCGCACACCGCCTTCCCGCTCGACCTCCTCGAGCTCGGCAGCACTCGGCGATTCGTGGAAGCGCACCGTCAGCTGCCCTGTCGGATACGACTCGTGGTCGCTGTCGTCGACCAGCACGGGAGCCACCCAGCTGGCCCCGGTCGCGGCGGCCACCTCCTGCCAGTCCGCGGGTGACGAGCTCGGGACGGTCACGACCATCGTGCCGTCGTCGAGCGATTCGGTGGCGAAGTCTCCTGTCGATGCAACGCCGCCTCGGCTGCCCTCCACCGGGACGACGAATCGCCGCGATGCCGGACGCTCCTCGCCCACGTCCGGAACCTACACGCCTCACCGACGCCCTTCCTCTACCGGCTCGGGCCGCAACCTCGCCGGCCGCAACGCGGCCGCGTCGTTCAGAATCGAAGCCCCGGTTCGGCACGGCGGGCGCTCCAGCGCCTTCGCCGGCCGCAACTGGCGCGACGGCCGCGTCGTTCAGAATCGAAGCCCCGGTTCGGCACGGCGGGCGCTCCAGCGCCTTCGCCGGCCGCAACAGCGCGTCGGCCGCGTCGTTCAGAATCGAAGCCCCGGTTCGGCACGGCGGGCGCTCCAGCGCCTTCGCCGGCCGCAACAAGCGCGTCGGCCGCGTCGTTCAGAATCGAAGCCCCGGTTCGGCACGGCGGGCGCTCCAGCGCCTTCGCCGGCCGCATCGAATTAGGCCAGTACCAGCTCGCGGAGGCCGAGGCCCATGATGAAGAGGCAGCCGAGGCCGTAGAGGACGTACTGCTTGCCGCGCATGAAGGAGCTGCCGCGGTAGCTGTACAGGATGCCGACGGCGATGACCGCCGAGAAGCCGTACAGCACGTGGAGCTGCTCGGCCTCGAGGTCGTCGCGGGCGATGAGGATCGTCCCGGTGATCGCCTGGGCGATCGCCGTCAACTGCGCGGCGACGATCACCGTCCACAGCGGCCACCCGCGCAGCGCCTGCCATTGGTGCGCGGCGAGCGCCCACACGCCGGCGAGCGCGTTCACGGCGATCAGCACCCACGCCAGGACGCCGTGCCAGTCCAGCGTGGCGTTGGCGATCACCCGCAGTAGGGGCCGGCGGACAGCACCGTCACGGTGTCGCCGTCCGTGTCGCCCGTGAGCAGGCCGCCGAGCGAGTCGTCGATGGAGAACGTCGTCTCGATCAAGCCCTGCTCCCCAGGTGTCACCGTCACACCGGGGTACGCGGCGCGCAGGCCGGCGACGGTGTCGCCGAGGCCGATGTCCTGGTCCGTGACGAGCCCGATCGGCTCCGCGCCGATGCCGTCCACGGTGCCGTAGGACCAGCCGTGGAAGTGCGGCGAGCCCTGCAGGTGTGGCGACTGGTCCCCGAAGAGCATGGAGAGTGCGCCCCAGCTCAACCGCCGCGCCTGCGTGCCGCCGCACGAGCTGATCGACAGCGGATCGACCCACCCCGTGTCCTCGGTCGGCGCTCCGAGCTCGGCGGTGAAGGCGGCGATGGCTGCTTCGGCTTCGGTACCGAAGGCCACCGATGAGAAGCCGTCGGAACGCAGTGGCACCGTCGGGAGGATCGCCGTCGTCGAGGGCGGAGCTCCGGTGGTGGAGGGAGGCGCGACGGTGGTCGTTGGCGGCTCGGTCGTCGTCGTCTCGGTGGTGGTCGTCGTCGACGCAGTCGTCGTCGGACGCTGCGTCGTCGTCGATGCCACTGTCGTCGACGTGACCGCCACAGATGTGGTCGGAGCCTCCGCGGAGGTGTCGGAACTCTCGCTCGAGTTGCTGCAGGCTCCGAGCGTGAGCGCGAGCGCGAACAAGAGCCGGGGGGAACGGGGCATGCCCCCATCGTTGCGCGTCAGCGAATCAGAGTGTCGGCTTCGTGGCCGGCTTCCAGCAGTACCAGGCCCGACGCGGTCGTCTCGACGATCGTCACGGACGTGTTGTCGAGGCTGCACACGACGAGACGGTCTTCACCGCGACACGACCCGATCACGGCGTTGATGGCGATGAAGTGCGACACGACGACCATGTCGACCGTGCGCGAGCCGATGAAGTCGAGCACCGCGTCGCGGTAGTCCGTCCAGCGCGGGCCCAACGCCGTCCAGGTCCCGGCCATCGCCTGGCGCAGCCAGGCGACGCGCTCCGCCATCGGCACACCTGGAGGTGAGGGGACCTCGGCGACGAGCGGCTCGATGGCGACCTCGACCTGCCAGTGGGCGGCCAGCGCGGCGGCCGTCTCCTGGCAGCGCCGAAGTGGGCTGCTGAAGATCGGCAGCGGGCCGAGCGGGCCGAGCCGCTCGACGAGACCGTCAGCTTGCCGGCGACCCACGGCGTCGAGCCCGGGATCCGGGTCGACGTCCCACCCACTGGTCGCCCGTCCGTGGCGGACGAGGTACAGCCGGGGCATCAGGCACTCGACCCGTCGAGCAGCCAGCCCTCGCGCATGCCCGGTGGCGCGCTGGGGTCGATGAACCACTCGGTCGAGAACATCATGCGGAACTGCTCCTCGGGCATGGCGAGGAACATCCCGATGTCGGTGACCTGGCTGGCGTGGGCAGCCAGCGCTGCCCGCCGCTGCTCGGTGTACTCGCTGACGTCGACGGCGAGGCTGAGATCGGCCTCGGCGGTGCCGAACGGGTTGCCGTCGTCGGCTGGACCGTTCGGGTCGAATTCGGGCTCGGGGACCTCTTGAAACATCGCGGCGAGGCGGTCGCGGTTGTACGTGGCCTCGAAGCGACGCGGCGTGCCTGCCAGATCGGCGGCGCGATGACCGACCCGGTGGACCTGGATGTGGTCGGGGTGGCCATACCCGCCGTGCCAGTCATAGAGCACGATCACATCGGCCTGCTCCTCACGCAGGATCGCGGCGAGGCGCTCGGCTGCCTCGTCGACGTCGGTTTGCCAGAACGAGTCTGGGTCGTCGTTGTGTTCCCACCCGGTCATACCGGAGTCGTGGAAGCCCAGCCAGGCCACTCTCGCCACGCCGAGCAGGTCGGCGGAGCGGGCCGTCTCCGCTCGGCGACGGTCGACGAGCGTCTCGCCGTCGGGCAGGTCCTCCGGCGACTCGCCGTAGCGCCCGTCGGTGCAGACCACGAGCACCACGCGATGACCCTCCGCGGCGGCACGCGCCATCGATCCGCTCGTCAGGCTGGCCTCATCGTCGGGATGGGCATGGACGAAGACGATCGTCGCCATCGCCGCCGCACGCTACGAGGTGCTGCGCCGACGTGCGTGGCGCTAGTCTCCCGAGCGTTCGTGACGCAGCGGGCATGCATGGTCAGGCCGAGCGTCGTGCCGCCAGGCACAGCTCGGCACGCCGAGCGAGCGCAGCGAGCGAGGCCATCTACGCGTCAACCACGGCGCCGGACTCGACGAGTGCGTCGATGCGGTCCTTGGCAACGCCCCACTCCTCGAGGATCTCGCGGGTGTGCTGGCCGGGATGTGCGGGCGGCAGGTCGAGCTCGGGCACCGTTCGGCTGAAGCGAGGCGCTGGTGCCGGCTGCTTCGCGCCGTTCACATCGACGATCACGGAGCGGGCGACGTTGTGCGGGTGCTCCGCCGCCTCGCTCATCCTCAGCACGGGGGCGAAGCACACGTCCGTGTGCTCCATCAGGGCGCACCACTCGGCGCGCGACTTCGACGCGAACACCTCGCTCAGGCGGTGCTTCAACGCCGGCCATCTGGACCGATCCATCTGGCCAGCGAACTCCTCGTCGCCCTCGAGGCCCGTGAGGCGCAGCAGCTCGGCGTAGAACTGCGGCTCGATCGAACCGATCGACACGTACTCGCCGTCGGCGCAGCGGTAGACGTCGTAGAAGTGGGCTCCGGTGTCGAGGAGATTGCTGCCGCGGTTCGCCTCGTCGAGCATCCCCATCTGCAACATCGCCCAGAACATCGTCATCAGCGTCGCCGCGCCGTCGACCATCGCCGCATCGACGATCTGTCCAGCACCGCTGCGCTGAGCCTCCAGCAGCCCGCAGACGACTCCGTAGGCGAGGAACATGCCCCCACCGCCGAAGTCGCCGACGAGGTTCAGTGGCGGTACCGGAGCCTCGCCGGCCCGGCCGATGTGGGCCAACGCGCCGGCCAGCGAGATGTAGTTGATGTCGTGACCGGCGGCGCGGCCGTACGGTCCGTCCTGTCCCCATCCGGTCATCCGCCCATAGACCAACTTCGGGTTGCGGGCCAGGCACTCGGCGGGGCCCAGGCCGAGGCGCTCCATCACGCCCGGGCGGAAACCCTCGATCAGCGCGTCGGCCTGGGCGACCAGGTCGAGCAGGGTGGCAACACCGTCGGGGTGTTTGAGATCGATCGGCGACGTTGCGCCGTCCGCGCAGCATGAGGTCGCCGTGCGGCCGCTCGGGGGCCGGTCCGCGCACTGCCCCGGCACGGTCGACGCGGATGACGTCGGCACCCATGTCGGCCAGCAGCATCGCGGCGAACGGCCCGGGCCCGATCCCCGCCAGCTCGATGATGCGATAGCCGCTCAGTGGGCCGGCCATGTCAGACGCTCGCCTCGACGACGGCGCGATCCGTGTGCCCGATGATGGCGTCGATGATCACCGGCCACAGCGGCCTGGGCAGATCGTGGCCCATGTTGGCGAGCAGCAGCAGGTCACCGTTGGGCAGCGCCGCCGCCGTCGCCTCCGCGGCACCTGGCGTGATGAGCTGGTCGTCGCGCCCGTGGATGACGAGCGCCGGGAGCTCGACGCTCGCCAATCGCTCCGATCGGTCGCCGCTCGCGTAGATGGCGGCGAGCTGGCGGGTCGCGCCTTCGGGATAGAACGCGCGATCGAACGCATCAGCGGCCCGTTGCCTGACTCGATCGACGTCGAAGTACCGCTTCGAGCACCAGACCGCGATCCGTTCGGCACGCTCGATGTACCGGTCGCGGTCGCTCGGTGGGACGCTCATCAGCACTTCGAGCGCTTCCTTCGAAGGCGCGCCGACACGAGGGTCACCGGGAGCACTCATCACGGATACGAGGCTGAGGCACCGCTCGGGATGCTCGATAGCGATCGTCTGGGCGATCATGCCGCCCATCGAGGCACCCATGATGTGGGCCCGCTCGATGCCGAGCGCGTCGAGGAGGCCGACAGCGTCATTGGCCATGTCCGACAGCGTGTAGGGCACGTCGGGCAGCTCGGCGCCGCTGAGCACGGCGTTGAGCACCACCATCGGCTGGATCTGCTGGCCGTCCAGGTGCGTCGACAGGCCGCAGTCCCGGTTGTCGAAGCGGATGACGTACCGCCCACGTGCGGCCAGCTCCTGGCAGAGCTCGAGATCCCAGGCGATGAGCTGGGCGGTGAAGCCCATCACCAGGAGCAGTGCCGGATCGCTCGGCGACCCGAATGTCTCGTACTCGACGTCGATGGTCTGCGGGTTGGTGGTGGCGACGGTGGTGCGAGGCATCGGGCGCAGTCTGCCGGACCGGACTACGTTCCGACGAGATGACGACGCAACTGCGTTCCCCGGCCACGCAGGCCGGTGCTGGCCGCTCCCTCGCTGGCGCTCGGTCGCTCGCACTTACGCAACTGCGTTCCCCGGCCACGCAGGCCGGTGCTGGCCGCTCCCTCGCTGGCGCTCGGTCGCTCGTATTGCACCGCAACTGCGTTCCCCGGCCACGCAGGCCGGTGCTGGCCGCTCCCTCGCTGGCGCTCGGTCGCTCGCACCAAGGAACGCGGTCCCCGATGACCCGCTTCGGTGTACACACCGGCCTGCAGCACACCACGGCGGACGAGCTGCGCCTCCTGTGGAAGAGGATCGAGTCCCTCGGCTTCGATTGGATCTCGATCTGGGACCACTTCTACGGCGCCACCGGCGACCCAGCCGACGCCGCCTGTCTGGAAGCCGTCGCCATGCACGCCGCCCTCGCCTGCGAGACAGAGCGGGTGCAATGCGGAGCCCTCGTGTACTCCATTGGCTATCGCCATCCGGCCGTCCTGGCCAAGGCGATCACGGCCATCGACCTGATCTCGGGCGGACGGGCCGCGATGGGCATCGGTGCAGGCTGGGCTGAGGTCGAGTACCGCGCCTACGGCATCGACTTCCCACCAGTCGGGCACGCGGATGGACCAGCTGGAGGAGGGCGTCACCATCCTCCGCGGCCTCCTCCACGACGAGGTGACGACGTTCGAAGGGCACGTGGTTCTCGGTGCGCGACGCCCGCAACGAGCCTCGCCCGATCCAGGATCGCCTGCCGATCTGGATCGGCGGGAATGGCGAGCGCCGGACGTTGCGCATCGCTGCTCGCGCCGCCGACGGGTGGAATGCGCCATTCGTCTCACCGGAGACGTTCGCCGCCAAGAAGGCCGTCCTGCGCCGCCACTGCGAGGAGATCGGCCGCGATCCGGGCGAGATCATGTGCGCCGTCAATGTGGGGTTGGCGTGGACGGAAGACAGCCTGCGACAGCAGTTCGGCCACATCACAGAATTCGTCCGACCCGGCGTTCTCACCGGGTCGATCGACCAGGTCGCGGACAGCGTCGGCGAGTATGTCGCCGCCGGAGCGGATCAGATCAACCTGGCGCTTCGTGCTCCGTTCGACGTCGATGCCCTCGAACGATTCAGCACGGTGATGCAGCTCGCGTGATGGGAGGCTGCGAGGGCGCGACACCGCTCGGCAACCAGCTACGGGCATACGTCCCGACGGCCTCTGAACGCCCTGACGTCCGTCGAGTGCTGCAACTGATGGCTGACGGGTCGCCGTGGGACCGTCGAGCCCCGCTTCACGTCACGGCCTCTGCGCTGATCGTCCATCCCCCTTCCCGCCGGGTGCTGCTGCGCTGGCACGAGCGACAGCAGGCGTGGTTGCAGATCGGCGGCCACGCCGATCCCGGCGAAGGTGATCCCACTCGTGGTCGCATTGCGCGAAGGCGCAGAGGAGACCGGATTGCCGGACCTCACGCCGTGGCCCGATGCGGAGTTGCGGCACGTCGTCGTCGTGCCGGTGCCGGCGAACAAGCACGAACCGGCGCACGAGCACGCCGACCTGCGGTTCGTGCTGAAGACTCAACATCCGGAAAGCAGCACGTCCCGAGCGTCCGACGGCAGAGCTGCGATGGCTGTCTACCGCAGACGCGCTCGAACTCACCTCCGAGGAGAACGTCCGCGAGACCATTCGGCGCGCCGGCCGTCTCCTCGCATCGCTCGACTGACGTCTCTCGACGCGCCCTCAGCTGGTCGCCGCCGCCTCCAGTACGACGTAGCGCCATTCGATCCAACGCGGCCGCGGACGTGCGGGCTCAGGGAGCGCGCGCAGGGCGTCGATCGCGGGCACGACCTCGGCAGCCCAAACGTCGTCAGACACGCCCCAGCACCACGACCACGCCCGTGTCTCGAGCAGGTCGGCGGCGCTCGCCGGTGACTGCGTGAAGCTGCGACGAGGCATGTGGCCGTCATGGATCAGCGCCAGGCCGTCGCGGCGAGCGATCTCGACGATCTCATCGGTCGCCGGATTGGGTATGGGACGGAGCCGGGCCGTCAGGCTTCCGTCAATGGCCCAGAGCTCGTCGTCGGACTGGCGGTTGCCCTCGATGCCGGACATGACCAAACGTCCGCCGGGTCGCAACAGTGCCGCCGCCGCATCGACCGCGCCGACGAGGTCACCGACGAGGTGCAGCACGTGCACCGCGACGACCGCAGCGGCCGCACCCACGCGGAACGGCGGCGCGAGGACGTCACCTTGCACCACCCGTCCGGGCAGGCGGTCAGCAGCCCGGTCGAGCATGGCCCGGGCCAGGTCCACGCCGACGGCCTGATGGCCGTCAGCGGCGAGGGCGGCACTGATCAGGCCGGTGCCGACACCGAACTCGACGACTGGGCCTGGCGGAAGCCATGGCCCGAACGCGGCCGCGGTGTGACGGCCGCGAGCGTCTCCGCCGCGTGTCGTGTCGTACCGGTCGGCGATCCGGTCGAAGGCGATGGACGACGTCGATGACGGCGGTGGCGACGACGACATGAGAGGCGTGGCCGACGTCAGCCGTCGAGAAGGCGGCGCTTCTGCAGCTCGAAATCCTCGGGCGACAGCGAGCCGCGGTCGCGAAGGCCCTCCAGCTTCTCGAGCTGCGTTGCCACGTCACCGGACGCGCCGGTCGCGGCGTCCGGTTGATTGACGCCGTACATGCTGTCCTCACGGGCCTGCATCTGCGAGTGGATGAGGTTCTGGACGCGGTCGGGGTTGCGGATGTCGGTGAACTTCTGCTGCCCCTCCTTCGCCCCGGACTCGATCAACAGATCGCCGGCTCCGACCATCCGCTCGAAGATGCCCTGGTCGAAGTGCACGCTGTTGACTCGCTCGAGCGGGATCTCGATGCCGCTCTTTGCGAGCACCCCGTGGCGGAAGATCACGCGGTCACTCGTGATCACGAAGTGCGTCGTGATCCATTTCAGATACGTGTGCAACACCCAGAGGGCGCTGAGAACGATCAAGATCAGCACGACCCACTTGAGCCACGACTCGGCGTCCATGGCCACGACGACGATCCCGAGCACGATCGACGCCACCAGCGAGAACACCGACTCGGCGAAGTACCACCAGTGCGGGTGAAGGTCGAGGGCGAGCGTCTCGTAGTCGTTGAGCAGCTTCCTCGGGTACGGCATGCAGGACGAGCTTAGAGTCCCGAGAAGCGGCCAGGCAGGTGAGACGCCGGAGCGAAGCGGAGGCGGCGAGCTCGCTGTGCGAGCGAGTACGACGTACGAGCGAACGATCGTGACAGGCGAGGCGAGCAACTTGCTTGCGAGCCGAGCCTGAGCGACGAATGGCGTGGTCATAGGGTGGGGGGTGTGCGGTCGGCCTCCGATGCCAGCGGTCAGGGGATGGTCGACAACGCACTGATCGGTCTCGACCCGACGCAGATCGAGGCCGTGACGACACCGTCGACGCTCGTCGCCGTGATCGCCGGTGCCGGCTCGGGCAAGACACGAGTGCTGACGAGCCGCATCGCGTTCCGCATCGCGGCGGGGACCGCCGACGCCGCACACACCCTGGCGCTGACGTTCACGCGGGAGGCGGCGGGTGAGCTGCGCCGGCGCCTGCGCCGCAGTGGCGTGCACGACCACGTCGAGGCCGGGACGTTCCATGCCGTGGCGCTCGCCCTCGTCCGCCAGCGCCGCCGCGACCTCGACCGTCCGCCGCTCACCGTCGCCGACGATCGCGATCGATTGCTGGCCGTGATCGCCGGTGGCCTCCCGGTCGCCACGTTGGCAACCGAAGCGGACTGGTCGGCCGCCCGCGGCATCGAACCCTCGAGGTACGCGAAGGCGGCACGGGCGGCCGCACGTCGGGGCGCTGTGCCTCCCGAACGCATCGCCGAAGCGCTCGCCGCATTCGAAGAGTTGAAGCACCGTCGCGGCGTGGTCGACCTCAACGACCTGTTGGTGATGGCGGTGCGCGAGCTGGAGGCAGACACGCCGTGGGGTGATGCCATCCGCTGGCGCTACCGCCATCTGCTCGTCGACGAGGCGCAGGACCTCAACCCGATCCAGTACCGGTTCCTCGAGGTCGTGGCGGGTACGCGCAACGACCTCTACCTCGTGGGCGACCCCGCCCAGGCCATCTACGGTTTCAACGGGTCTGATCCCACCTTCCTGGCTGCGCTCGCCGACCGCCTGCCGGGAGTGGAGGTGATCAGGCTCCCAACCAACCACCGGTGCACGCCGCAGATCGTTGCCGCCGCCGCGCACGTGCTGGGGGCGACGGAGACCGGGAACACGGCCGGTTCGTCGCGAGCGGAGGGCCCGGCCGTGCGCGTCGTGGCGGCCGACGACGAGGATCACGAGGCCTCGCTCGTGAGTGCGTTCATCCGTTCGCTGGACCCCGCCGTCGTTCGAGCCGGCGCCGTGGCGGTCCTCGCCCGCACCAACCACCAGCTCGCCCGGTTCAACGACACGCTGGCCGCCGCACACATTCCGCTGCGCCGCCGCCGCCTCACCGACGGAACCCCGCTCGGGCGCGCCGTCCGCAAGGCGACGGCCCTACCGTCGGCGTCGCGCCTGCGCGAATGGGCCCATGACACCCTCGACGACGGAGGTGACGGCACCGGAGACGTCGGGGCGGCCGACGAGCGGCTGGTCGCCATCGCCGTTCTGGAGTTCCTGCGCGAGCAGCCGGGTGGCGACGGCGCCGCGCTCCGCTGGTGGATCGCCTCCACCAACCCGTTCGAGGAGACAGGCGCCGCGGCCGGTGTCGAGCTCTTGACGTTCCACGGCGCCAAGGGCCGGGAGTGGCCGACCGTCATCGTCACCGGGGTGGAGACGGGGCTCGTCCCCCACCGCTCGGCGACCACGAACGCTGCTCGCGTCGAGGAGGCGAGGCTGCTCCACGTCGCGATGACTCGAGCCTCCGAACGGCTGGTCGTCACGTGGTCGCGCCGCCGGGGCGGCTACGGCCGCCGTCCCAGCCCACTGATCAGCGGACTCGACGTCGATCCGCCTCCGGCGGCGCCAATGCCCGCCGAGCTGCGCCCTTCGGCGCGCACCGAGGACCGCCAGCTCGCTGATCTGCGGTCGTGGCGCGACCGGGCGGCTCGGGCCGCCGGCGTGCTACCGAGCGAGTTGTGCTCCGACAGTGACCTCGTGGCCGTCGCCGCGGCGTCTCCGACGTCGGCCGAAGGGCTCGCCGCCGTCACCGGCATCGGGATGCTCACGGCCTCCCGGCTGTTCCCCGGCCTGCGCGCCGCCCTCGACGACGCCGAGGGCTGAACGGCTTCACTCGGGTTCGTCTCGCAGCCAAGCTGCTCGACTCCCCTCCCGAGCTCGCCGCCGCCGCTGCGCAGCGGCGCTCGCC
Source organism: uncultured Acidimicrobiia bacterium (assembly GCA_963774635.1). Lineage (GTDB taxonomy): Bacteria > Actinomycetota > Acidimicrobiia > Acidimicrobiales > Ilumatobacteraceae > JALZMG01. The sequence continues at coordinate 79,479 of CAVZFS010000036.1, read as the reverse complement.
CACCTGCGCAACCTGCGCAACTTCTCAGGACGCTCCGGCGGCCCGTCCAATGACCAGCCGCGCGGCGGAGATCACGAGATCCGGTTCCGTGACCTGGAGGTAGTGGATGCTGCCGGTGGCGATCTCGTGCGGCGTGTTGGGGAGCAGATCGACCAGGGTCTGCTGTGCTTCCGGCCAGATCGCATCGATGTCGGCGTTGGTCATACCCGCGTCGGCGGGAAACGCGGGGAAAGGCTCCGTCTTGCTCATCACGACCAGTGGAAGGTCCGCCGCGAGCGCCGGAGCGGCGAGGACCTCGTCGATGCTGGCGTCGATGTCGAACTTCTCGTAGTCCGGCTGCGCGTTGAGCGTCTCACCCGGCGGGTTGTTGAGGACCTCGGCGTAGGCCTGCCACTTGTCGCCCAACAGGTCACGCACGGCGGGCGCGAATGCGTCGACGAGGACGAGTCCAACGACCTCGTCGGGATAGGACCGGGCGAACAGTTGGGCGATCATGCCGCCCCACGAGTGGGCGACAAGCACGTAGGGGCCGGGAACGTCCGCCGCCTCCAACAGCGTGTGCAGGTCGGAGACGGAATCGGCGACCGTGCGCGGCATCTGCACCGCACTCGAGCGGTCCGTGATGGCCGGCGGGTCGCCGGGCACGACCGTGCCCGGTCGGTCGTAGCGACAGACCCGGTTGGTCTCCGCCAAGCCCTGCATGACCGGTGGGTTGACCGCTGGTGGCAGGAGCTGGGACACCGTCCAGTACTCGCTCGAGTCGTGGATGCCGGACTCGAGAATGACGGTCGGCTCGCCATCACCCATGCAGTCGAGGAACATCGTTCGGCCGTCACCGATGTCAATCGTCTGGGAGGAACTGTCGTCGTCCGCGCAGGCGGCGAGCACGGCCAATGCCGACACGACCAGCGCGCCGGCGGTCCGATACCTCCATGGACGACGGATCGGAATGCGCCGCATGGCGGAGTTGTTGGTCGAGAGGTGAGCCAGATGAGAAGTGAGCCGTTCATCTTCACCAGCGACGGTGACCAGCTGGTCGGCGTCTTGTACCTGCCCGAGCAGCAGCCAGTGGCGGCGGTCGTGACCACCGGACCGCTCACGTCGGTGAAGGAACAAGCCACGGGAGCGTACGCGCGAGCACTCGCCGAGCGGGGCTTCGCTGCGGTGGCCTTCGACCATCGAACGTTCGGCCAGAGCGAGGGTGAGCCTCGCCAGCTCGAAGATCCCGAGGGCAAGGCGGCCGACGTGCGAGCCGCCGTGACCGCCCTGGCTGGCGACGACCGAACTCGCGACCTACCCGTGATGGCCGTCGGCGTGTGCGCTGGCGCCGGGTACATGGCGAGGGCGGTCGCCGATGATCAACGCATCCGTGCGTTCGCCGGCGTCGCCGGTTACTACTCGGACGCCGCCGAGTTCGCCAGGTCGTCACCGCAGCAGTATCAATCGGCGGTCGACCGCGGACTCACCGCTGAGCAGCAATGGCGAGACACGGGCGAAGCGGAGACCATCCCCGCGGTAGCGCCGGACGGTGGTGATGTGGCGATGCCCCTGCAGGAGGCGTACGAGTTCTACGGCACACCGCGCGGAGCGGTTGACAACTACACCAACGGCTTCGCCGTCCAGTCACTCGCTCATACGACGCCGTTCGACGCCCAAGAGGCGGCCAGCCGGATCTCGGTGCCGTTCCTGCTCATCCATTCCGAGCACGCCCTGGCTCCCCCGCTCGCCCGCAAGTTCTACGCGGCGGTGAGCGCGCCCAAGACCGAGTGCTGGTTGGAGTCGCAGGGTCAGATCGACTTCTACGACGACCCGCGGCTCATCGATCCGGCCGCTGACGCCATCGTCGGGCACTTCGTCGCCGCAGTGGACTGATCAGCGCTCAGGCTGCGTCGGCCAGGTCGACGACGATCGGTGCGTGATCGCTCGGGCTCTTGCCCTTGCGGGCGTTGCGATCGATGATGATCCACTCGGTCCGCGCGGCGACGGACGCCGACGCCAGCACGTGGTCGATGCGCATCCCACGCCCCTCGTGGAAGTCGCCAGCCCGGTAGTCCCACCACGAGAAGACCTTCGGCGCATCCGGGTGCTCCTGCCGGAAGACGTCCGTCAGCCCCCAGTCGAGCAGGGAGGTGAAGCGGGCCCGCTCCGGCTCGCTGGTGTGGGTCGTGCCGATGTACTTGGCGGGGTCGTAGACGTCTGCGTCGGCCGGGGCGATGTTGAGGTCTCCGGCGACGATGACATCGGTGCCAGGAGACGCGACCTCGTCGAGGTGGGCGCCGAGGCGGTCCAGCCACTGCAGCTTGTACTGGTAGTGATCGGCGTCGAGCGATCGCCCGTTGGGCACGTACGCGGAGACGATGCGGATCCCGTCACAGGTCGCCGTCATCAGCCGCGCCTCGGCATCGGGAGGCCCACCGTCGGCGAACCCGAACGAGACGTCCGTCAGACCCTTGCGGGACAGGATCGCCACGCCGTTCCACCGTCCCTCGCCATGGTGGGCGGCGTCGTAGCCCATCGCCTCGAACGTCAGCTGTGGGAAGGCAGAGTCGGCGATCTTCGTCTCCTGCATGCAGACGATGTCGGGAGCGATGTCCGCCAACCACTGGTCCACACGCTCCTGGCGCACCTTCAGCGAGTTGACGTTCCACGTCGCGAAGCGGGTCACAACGCACTTCCCGTTGCGGCGACGCCCGCGCCGCTGATCGTCGGTTGCCTGCGCGGCGCACGTTTGCGCGGCGGCTGCTCCTCGGTTCCCGCGCTCACTGCGTTCTTCGCCCTCACCTTCCTGGCCGACTCCTTCGTCGCTGGGGCCTTCATCGCCGGTGCCTTCTTCGTCGCCTCGTTGGCGGCGGCCTTCTTGGCGGCGGCCTTCTTGGCCGGCTCCTTCTTGGCGGCGGCCTTCTTGGCCGGCTCCTTCTTCGCCGCTTCCTTCTTCGCCGCTTCCTTCTTCGCCGGTCCCTTCTTCGCCGCGGCCTTCTTGGCGGGCGTCTTCTTGGCCGCCCGCTTCTTGGCCGGCTGGTCCACCACCGCCTCGACCAGCTCGACCAGCTCGGGCGTGACGGCGACGGTGCTGCCGGGCGCCATCGCGGGAACGGCGAGCTCGATGCTGCGCCGCGCCGGGGCGAAGCTCGTCACGACGAGCGTGACCGCATCACCGATGCGCATCACCTCGCGGGCACTGCGCGGTTGGGTCTCGCCCATCAGCCGGAGCGGGACGTAGCCACGGATGTCGCCGATCGTGACGTAGGCGCCATGCGACGAGTACGACTCGACGACCCCGTTGACGCTGCTGCCGACCGGGTGGTGCTCGACGAAATCGAGGAATGGCAGGAGGTCGTTGACTGGTCCGGCCGAAGCGGGCGTTCGTTCGGGCGTCGGCGCCGAAGCGGCAGGGGCGTTCGGTGTCACGCTTGCCGCGGGTCGCTTCACACTCGGCGGTGGCGACGTCGGCACCGGCATCGGCTGGCTCGCTTCCTTGCTCGCCGACCGGCGCACCACCTTGCGGTCGGCGCCGCCACGCGCGGCTCGCTGTGCCTTGCGGCTCACCGCGCCCTTGACGGGCAACCGTTCCACGAAGACCCAGCCGACGAACGGCACGGGCTTGCCGCCGATCAAGCGCCCATCGTCGAAGAGCCACGGGTAGTCGCCGTGGAACTCCTGGAATGAGTCGTTGCTCAGGATGCGGGCGCCGACCTTGTTGGCGATGCTCAGGACGAAAGCGTCGCCGCGCCCGATGGCACCGGCCGGCGGGGCAACGAGCTCGTTGTGGGCGACCGCCTCGTCGAACGCGGTGGACTCCCGCTTGTCGATGCGATGCCCGAACGTGGCGTCGACGACGACCGTCACCACGGCGTCTGGGAACTCGTCTCGGAACGCCATCACGGCGTCGTTCAGCTGGGCGAGGCTGGGAGTGGACCGCCCTTCGGTTGCGATGTTCGATCCGTCGACCACCACGACCTCTGGATGATTGGACTTCGTGTTCAACTTCGAGCGCGTCACCGACTGCGAGCGAGCGAGCGCGCAGCGTGCTGGGCTGCGAGCGAGCGAACGCCAGTGAGCGAGCGGCTACACGCGGCCTGCGTGGCCGGGGAACGCCAATGGCGCCTGCGTGGCCGGGGAACGCAGCGAACGGTCATGGAGCGGTCCATCGTAGAGTCACCGCGCGTGATCCGAGCGGTGCTCTGGGACTTCGGTGGGGTCATCCTCTCCAGCCCCTTCGAGGCGTTCCGGCATTACGAGGCCGAGCACGGCCTCCCGTCCGACTTCATCCGTACCGTCAACGCGATCAACCCGCACGCCAACGCCTGGGCTCGACTGGAGCGCGCCGAGATCAGCGCCGACCAGTTCGACGCGACGTTCGCCGACGAGTCCGCCGCGCTCGGGCACCGGGTCCCGGGTGCGGACGTGCTGGCTTTGCTGATGGGCGAGGTGCGGCCGGAGATGGTCGTCGCGCTCGACCGCATCAAGGCGGCCGGCCTGGCGACGGCGTGCCTCACGAACAACGTTGTGGCGGACGGCCCGATTCGTCCCGACGTCGAGGCCGTGATGGCCCGCTTCGATCTGATCCTCGAGTCGAGCAAGCTCGGCGTGCGCAAGCCGGAGCCGGAGTTCTACGCGCTGGCCTGCGAGCGACTGGCCGTGCAACCGCACGAGTGCGTGTTCCTCGACGACCTCGGCGTCAACCTGAAGCCGGCGCGTGAGTTCGGCATGACGACGATCAAGGTCGGTGATCCGGCTGAGGCGATCATCCAGCTGGAGCAGGTGCTCGGCCTGGACCTGACGTCGGTGGTGAACCCGTCGTGACGTACGAGCGACCGAGCGCCAGCCGGGACGGGCCTGCGAGCGACCGAGCGCCAGCGAGGGAGCGGCCAGTGGCCGGGAACGCTGGCTCTGCGTGGCCGGGGAACGCCATGAACGGCAAACTCGACCCCGGCCTGAAGTTCCTCTCCGAGCAGCGCAAGACGGTGCTCACGCAGATGGCTGCGGAATCCATCTTCGAGTTCGACTCAGCGCCTGGCCGCCAGCCGACGGCCTCGGTGCTTGTGGAGTTCGAAGGCGAGGTGGCCGCGCTCGCGGATGCGGGACTGCGGGTCAGTGCCGTTGCGGGCGACGTCGTGTCCGGTGAGATCGTGCTGCGGCAGGTCGATCGGCTGGCCGAGCTCGACGAAGTGCGCCGCATCGAAGTGGCACGAGCGATGCACCGTGACCTCGACCTCGCGCTGCCGGAGATCCGAGCCGACGCCGTCCACGCCGGCCCGCCTGGCCACCGTGGCAACGGTGTGATCGTCGGCATCATCGATTCGGGCATCGACTTCATGCATGAAGCGTTCCGACGTCCCGACATGAGCTCACGGATCCTCGCCATCTGGGATCAAGGACTCGTGCCGCAGGCCGGAGAGTCGAGTCCGGCCGGGTTCAACTACGGCGTCGAGTACCGGACGCCGCAGATCAATGCCGCGCTGGCCGCCCCTGACCCGTTCGCCGTCGTGCGCCATCGCGATCTGCAGATCCCCGGAGACGGGTTCCATGGCACTCACGTCGCAGGCATTGCCGCGGGCGACGGCTCGGTCGCCGGCTCGGGACAGCCGCCCTTCACGTTCCTCGGCGTGGCGCCCGAGGCGGACCTCGTCATTGTCGCCAACACCCGTGGTGCCGCCGCCGGGCAGCGCGGCCTCGGTGACTCCGCCGACACGTTGGATGCGGCGCGCTACATCTTCGATCTCGCGGAGGCGCTCGGCCGCCCCGTGGTCATCAACCAGAGCCAGGGTGACAACCTCGGCCCGCACGACGGGACGAGCCTGCTCGAGCGAGGGCTCGACAACATGTTGGGCGGCAATGGCCGGGCGATGGTCAAGTCGGCGGGCAACGAGGGCAACCGCAACCGGCACGCCAGCGGGGCCGTACAGCCCGGCGACAGTCAGCCCGTGCAGGTCACGATGCCGGCACGCGCGGCGCCGGTGACGATCGACGTCTGGTACCCGGGCGCGGATCGCTTCGATGTGACGATCACGCCACCCGGAGGCAGCCCCACAGCGATCGTGTCGCCCGGCGAGACGACCGCGGTCAACGTCACGGGTGGCAACTCCGTGTTCGTCGACTCGGCCGTCGGCGACCCCGGGAACGACGACAACCGGATCTTCATCGTGCTCTCACGCGCGGGCGCGGCGACCCTGACGCCGGGGACGTGGACGATCACGCTGATCGGTACGACGGTCAGCAACGGGCAGTGGGACGCGTGGATCCAGCGCGGCGAGCCAAGTCCGGAGTTCCGGGCACCACACCGCAACCCGGCGCGCACGATGTCGATCCCCGGAACCGCCTACGAGCTGATCACGGCGGCGTCGTACGTCACGCGCGGTGCAGGCGTCGGCTCGATCTCGACGTTCTCCAGCTTGGGCCCCACGCGGGACGGTCGGCAGGCGCCGACGATCGCCGCGCCGGGCCAGTCGATCATCGCTCCGCAACCGCCGAGCACCGGAGACTCGTACGGCCCGATGTCCGGGACGTCGATGGCTGCGCCGATGGTGACCGGCACGGTCGCCCTCATGCTGCAGGGCAACCCCGAGCTCACGGCGGCCGAGATCCGCGACTGCCTGATGAGCACCGCGCGCGCCGACGCGTTCACCGGCGCCACGCCGAACCACGCGTGGGGCGCCGGCAAGCTGGACGCCGCGGCAGGCGTTCGGATGCTCCGGTGAGGCGGCCGACGTCGAGGGACTGCCAGGCGCCAACGTCACCTACTACTGGTACGACTGACCGCCGTCCGGTTCCTCGGGGAACAGCGGCGCCGAGATCTGGACGGACCGCACGAATTGACGCTCCGTCACGATCTCGATCGCCTCCACACCGCCATCAGCGGTGAGCACGTCACCGGCAACCGTGCGGATCTGCAACCCGTCGGCCCGCAGCGCCTCGAGCTGATCATCGTCGAACGGCGCGTCGCCACGGACGAACACGGCGAGGACACGGTCGCGCTGTTGCAGCAGACGACGCCCGGGCGCATCCAGCTTGGCCAGATCGGCCATGTCAATCGGCCATGTCAGAGGTCGCGGAACGTCTCGTCCATGAGGTCGGCGAGCTCCTGGTCGTGGATCGTCTTGGAGCCCGTGGCGGGGCTCCCCGACTCGACCCGGGCGACGTGGCGCAGGTCGTACCCGCGCTCCTTGATCCTCCACACGCGCGCCTCGACGAAGGCCCAAGCGCCCATGTTCTCGGGCTCCTCCTGCAGCCAGACGAGCTCGCGGGCGTTCGGGTAGCGGTCGAGCAGGGCCACCAGCTGATCGATCGGCGACGGGTAGAGCTGCTCCACTCGGACCACGGCGACCGGTGCGTTGCGCTTGTCGCGCTCGCCGATGGCGTCCCACGCCACCTTGCCGCTGCAGAAGACGATGCGCCGGACCGAGTCGGCGTCGGTGACGAACGGGTCATCGAGGATCTCCTCGAACGACCCCGTCGTCAGCGCCTCGACCTGGGAGCGGGTCTGGCGCATGCGCAGGCCCTGCTTCGGCGTGAAGATGATCAGGGGTGTGTGCCGCTCCGTGTAGACCTGGCGCCGCAGCAGGTGGAAGTACTGCGCCGCCGTGGTGGCGTTGCAGATCTGCAGGTTGTCCTCGGCGGCCTGGGTGAGGAACCGTTCGATCCGGGCCGACGAGTGCTCCGGCCCCTGGCCCTCGTAGCCATGCGGCAACAGCATCACGAGCCCGTTCTGCTGGTTCCACTTGTCCTCGGCAGCCGCCACGTACTGGTCGATGATCACCTGGGCGCCGTTGATGAAGTCGCCGAACTGCGCCTCCCACACGACGAGCGCCTCGGGGTTCTCCTGGGCGTAGCCGTACTCGAAGCCGAGCGCGGCGTACTCCGACAGCAGTGAGTCGTAGACCCACAGCTTGCCCTCGGCCCCGGCGAGGTCGTCGAGCGGGATCCACGGCTTGCCAGTCGTGTTGCACACGAGCGCGGCATGGCGGTGGCTGAACGTGCCACGACGGGAGTCCTCGCCCGCAAGGCGCACGCTGTGGCCGTCGAGCAGTAGCGAGCCGAAGGCGAGTGCCTCGGCCGTCGACCACTCGACCTCTCCGGTCTCGTACAGCTTCGCCCGCGTCTCGAACTGCTTGGCCAGCTTCGGATGGACCGTGAAGCCCTCCGGATACTCCGTCAGCTGGTGGAAGATCTTGTCCAGGACGGGCCGCTCGACACCGGTCGGGATGTGCGGCAGCACGCCGGCCGGCTTGGGCGGCTTGGCGGCCTTCACCGGCACTGTGGACTGGGCGCGCGTCTCGTCGAGCGCGACCTGCAAGCGGGCCTGGAAGTCGTCGAGCGCCTGCTCGGCCTCCTCCAATGTGATGTCGCCACGCTTGACGAGCGTCTCGACGAACAGCTTGCGCACGCTGCGGTGTTCCGCGATCGCGGCGTACATCAGCGGCTGCGTGTAGCTCGGATCATCGCCCTCGTTGTGCCCGTGCCGGCGGTAGCACCACATGTCGATGACGACGTCCTTGTGGAAGCGCTGGCGGTACTCGAACGCCAAGCGGGCCACGCGGACGCAGGCCTCGGGATCGTCGCCGTTGACGTGGAAGATCGGGGCTTGCACCGTCTTGGCGACGTCACTGCAGTAGATCGAGGACCGGGCGAACTCCGGGGCCGTCGTGAACCCGATCTGGTTGTTGATGATGAGGTGGACGGTGCCGCCGACCCGATATCCGGAGATGTCGCTCATCGCCAGCGTCTCGGCCACGACGCCCTGCCCCGCGAAGGCGGCGTCGCCGTGCAAGAGGATCGGCAGGACCGGATAGGAGCCGGGCGGGTCGATCTGGTCCTGGGCCGCCCGGACCATGCCCTCGACGATCGGGTCGACCGTCTCCAGGTGGCTCGGGTTGGCGGCGAGCTCGAGGAGGATGTCGGCGCCAGACGGGCTGACGTACTTGCCCGTCGCACCGAGGTGGTACTTGACGTCTCCGGAGCCCTGCACGGACGAGGGATCGACGTGTCCCTCGAACTCCCGGAAGATGGCGTCGTAGTTCTTGCCGATGATGTTCGACAGCACGTTGAGCCGGCCGCGGTGGGCCATGCCGATGCACGCACGAGTCGAGGCCGGCGTCGGCGGCCGCCGAGATGACTCCGTCGAGGATGGCGATCGCCGACTCTGAGCCCTCGAGCCCGAAGCGCTTGGTGCCCACGTACTTCGTGGCGAGGAACTTCTCGAACGCCTCGGCCGCGTTGAGCCGCTCGAGGATGCGGTGCTTGGCCTCCTTGTCGAAGGCCGGATGCACACCCTCGACCTTGGACTGGATCCAGCGCTGCTCCTCGGTGTCCTGGATGTGCATGTACTCGATGCCGATCGTGCGGCAATAGGCGTCGCGCAGCACGCCGAGCAGCGCGCCGAGCTGCATCTTCTCGGTGCCGGCGACACCACCGGTGAGGAACTCCCGGTCGAGGTCCCAGATCGTCAACCCGTACGTCAGGGGGTCGAGCTCTTTGGGCATCGCCGGCTCTTTCCACTTGAGCGGATCGAGGTCGGCGATGAGGTGTCCGCGGACGCGGTAGACGCGGATGAGGGTGGCGACCTGCATCTGCTTGTGCAGCATCGCCTCGACGTGGTCGATCGGATTGACGTCGGGACGCCATTTGACCGCCTCGTAGGGCATGCCCAGCGAGTGGAAGACGTCGTCGTAGAACTCGTGCTCGCCCAGCAGCAGCTCGTGCACGCGAGCCAGGAACATGCCGCTCTCGGCGCCCTGGATGATGCGGTGGTCATACGTGCTGGTGATCGTGACGACCTTGCTGACGCCGAGCGAGCTGAGGTTGGCGCGGTCGGCGCCCTCGAACTCGGCCGGGTAGTCGATGCGCCCAACTCCGACGATGACGCTCTGGCCTTGCATCAGCCGCGGCACGCTCTGGACGGTGCCGATGGTGCCGGGGTTGGTGAGGCTGACGTTGGCGCCCTGGAAGTCCTCGACGGTGAGCTTGTTGGACCGGACCTTGCGGATGAGCTCTTCGTAGGCGCCGAGGAACCCGGCGAAGTCCATGCGGTCGGCTTCGCGGACGACCGGGACGACGAGCGTGCGTGTGCCGTCGCCCTTGGCGACGTCGACGGCGAGGCCGAGGTTGATCGTCTCGTTGCGCTGGAGGCGGGGCTTGCCGTCGTCGCCATGGACGAAGGTGTTGCGCATGTTGGGGACGGCGTCGGCGATGGCTCGCACGATGGCGTACCCGATGAGGTGGGTGAAGCTGACCTTGCCCGTGCCGCTGCGCGAGCGGTAGCCGTTGATCACCTTGCGGTTGACCTCGAGCAGCTTGGCCGGGATCTCCCGGAAGCTGGTCGCCGTCGGCACGCTGAGGCTGCGCTCCATGTTGGCGGCGATGACTGCCGCCGTGCCGCGGATGAATTGTGCCCCTCCGCCTGGGGGCTCCGGGCACGTGCCGGCGGCTCGCTCGCGCTCGCGGCGCCGGCGGTTCCGGTCTCATCGCTGGTTCGCGTAGCAGCCGCTGATGGCGGGCGCCGCCTCCGCGGGCTTCGCCGCTGCTGGAGGGCGGTTCGGGGGTGATCGACTTGTAGTCGGCGAAGAACTCCCGCCACGCCTCTCCGACCGACTCGGGGTCGGCGCGGAACTGCTCGTACATCTCCTCGACCAACCAGGAGTTGGTACCGAAGCCAGGACCCGCTGTCGCAGTCACGTATCTAGAGTACCGGTCCACGAATTCGCGGCGGGTGGGGCGAGCGGGCCGGCGCGAGCCACGACCATCGTTGCCTCCGGCGGGCCATCCCGCCGGATCGGCTCCACGGCGAGGTGCAGCACCTCCCAATCGCGCAACAGCGGCTCGAATTGCTCCCACGAGCCGATCACCCACGCCACGGTCGCGCCCGGGCGCAGCACCCGGCGCACCTCCGCCAGCACACCGGGGCCGACGCCTCCGGCGGTGAACGTGCCAGCCGAGACCGCGGCCGCATAGGAACCGGTGCTGACCGGCAACGGGCGCTCCAAATCGGCCTCGAGCAACGCTCGGTAGACGCCCTTGTGGGCAGCGACCTCCAACATGGCCCGGGAGATGTCGATGCCGTCGACCGCCGTGAAGCCGAGGCTGGCCAGCCGGGATCCGACCGCTCCGGTCCCGCACCCGAGGTCGAGAACTGGCGCGGTGGGGTCGGCCGAGTGGTCGGCCAGGAGGTCAGCGATCCGGTCGCTCCCGGTGTAGCCGAGCGCCTCGAAGACGTCCCGGTCGTAGTCCGCGGCCCAGTCGCGGTAGGCGTCGAGAGTCTCGTCGACGGACCGGGAGGCGCGGGCCCGCAGGACCCTCTGGCGGGCCTTCTCCGACGGGTTCACTCGGGCATTCTGCTCAGTAGAGTGCGCTCCCCAGGGGCACAACCAGAGGGCACAACCAGTCGGGGGTCATGAGCTTGATGAGTCCGTCCACGGACAAGATCCGCAATGTCGCCATCGTCGGCCACGGCGGGTGCGGGAAGACCACACTCGTCGAGGCGATTCTGCTGCGGGCAGGGGTCGTGCCCAGGGCTGGGCGGGTCGAGGACGGCACCACCGTGTGCGACACCGAGCCCGAAGAGGTCAAGCGGACGATGTCGCTCTCGCTGGCCATCGCGCCGGTGGAGTGGAAGTGCGACGACGGACAGACGTACAAGGTCAACCTGATCGACACCCCCGGCTACGCCGACTTCGGCGGTGATGTCGACGCCGCCCTGTCCGTCGCCGACATGGCCGTGGTCGTCGTCAGTGCCGTCGACGGCGTCGAGGTCGGCACGGAGGCGGCGTGGGCAAAATGCGCCGAGCGCAACATTCCGCGCCTGGTGTTCGTCACGAAGGAGGACAAGCCGCGGGCCAACTTCCACCAGGTCCTCTCCGACCTGAGGACTCGGTTCGGATCGGGCTTCGTGGTGCTCGAGCTACCCCTGGGTGAAGAGGAGTCGTTCCACGGTGTGGCCGACCTCCTCAGCGACCAGGGCTTCGAGTACACGCCGGACGGACAGCATCACGCCGAGCCGCTGCCCCCCGAGGTGGTGGATGAGGAGCACCGCCGGCACGACGAGCTCGTCGAGGAGATCGTCTCCGGTGACGACGAGCAGTTGGAGCGGTACCTCTCCGGCGACACGCCCTCAGCTTCCGAGCTCGAGAAGACCTTGGCCCACGAGGTGCTGCACGGAAGCGAGTTCCCCGTCCTCGTCGGGTCCGCCTCGACTGGCGTCGGCGTCGACCGCCTCGTCGACTTCATCTGCGAGCTCGGGCCATCCCCGGCGGAGCGCCCCGTGACCGTCCTCGCCGGCAGTGGCGCCGACGGCGTCGAGGTCGAGGTGGCCGCCGACCCAACTGGCAAGCCGCTGGCCTACGTCTTCAAGACCGTCGCCGATCAGTTCGTCGGCCAGGTCTCACTGTTCAAGGTGCTCTCGGGCACGATCGCCGTGGACGACCGCCTCGTCAACACGACGACGGGGGCCGAGGAACGGCTGCACGGCCTGTTCCACCTCCGCGGCAAGGAGCACGTCCAGGCTGGTCAGGTAGTTGCCGGCGATCTGGCCGCCGTGGCCAAGCTCAACGACACGGTCACCGGGTCGACCCTGGCCCCGAAGGACTCTCCAGTGCGGGTCAACGCCCCCACACCTCCAATGGCGGTGTACGGGTTCGCCCTGCGCCCCGTCACGCAGTCCGACGACGACAAGCTCTCGGGCGCCCTGGGTCGCCTGTTGTCGGAGGATCCGGCGCTCGTCGTCGATCGCAACGAGGAGACGGGGCAGACGGTGCTGCGTGGCACGGGCGACACGCACCTGTCGGTGGCGCTCGAGCGGCTGGCCCGGAAGTTCGGCGTCAACGTCGAGACCGAGGACGTGCGCGTGCCCTACCGGGAGACGATCGTCGGCTCGGCCGAGGCCGAGGGGAAGATCAAGAAGCAGTCGGGCGGCCACGGGCAGTTCGCCGTGGCGATGCTGCGGGTCAGCCCGACCGGGCGGGGCGATGGGTCGCAGTTCGTCAACTCGATCGTCGGCGGCACGATCCCCAAGCAGTACATCCCCGCCGTGCAGCGCGGCGTCGAGGAGACCATGGCCACCGGCGGGGTGCACGGGTTCCCGGTCGTCGACGTGCGTGTCGAGTGCTACGACGGCAAGTACCACTCCGTCGACTCCTCGGACATGGCGTTCCGTTCGGCGGCGGCCCACGGCCTGAAGGAGGCTCTTGCCAAGGCCGGCGCGGCAGTGCTCGAGCCGGTCTCGGTGCTCACCGTGACCGTGCCGGAGGGCTACCAGGGCGACGTGCTCGGCGACCTCAACTCGCGCCGTGGGCGGGTCAGCGGCACGTCGGTGCTCGGGAACGGGAACCACGAGATCGCGGCGTTCGTGCCGGCCGCGGAGATCCAGCGCTACGCCGTCGACCTGCGGTCGATGACGGGTGGGCGAGGCACGTTCGTTGCCGTCCACGACCACTACGACCTGCTCCCGAACCACCTCATCGACAAGATCAAGAAGGCGTCTGCGCCCAACGTCGCCTCGGTGCACTGAGCACTGCGTTCTGTCCGTAGGAACCGCTCAGGATCGCACGATTCCTACGGACAGTTGAGGGGTCAGGCCGCCGCGGCGCTCGATTGCATCAGCGACTCGTACCGGTTCGCCAGGTCGTACAGCGCCTGCCGGCAGTCGCCGGTGAACGAGGAGCCGTGCATGATCCCCAACGTGCTCGGCCGCAGGTCGCCGAGCTCCCGCATGATCGTGGCGGTCTGGGGAGCGAGCGTCGACGCGTGGAACATCTCCTCGGCGGCGATCGCCGGACCGACGACGTCGTTCGACGTCAACGCCTTGCCGGCGCCGAGCTGCGAGAACAGGTCGCCGCACAGCAGCGTGCCGGTCGTCTCCTCGAACAGCACCTGCGCCTCCCATCCGTGCGGGACGTGCGGCGTGGAGATCTGCCGCACTCGCTTGCCGCCGAGATCGATCACCTCGCCGTCGGCGAGTGCCCGCGGCGGCCTGTCGCACAGGTCGTTCAACGAGACATCACACCCGAGCGCGCCGTGGGCGACGGTGCTGGCCGGCGCCGCGGCCAACCACATGTTCATCGCCCCGCACTCGTCCGCCTCGACGTGGCCGAAGGTGATCCACCGCAGCGACTCCACCGGCACGACGGTTGCCACTGCCTCCGCGACCAGCGGGAACAGGCCCCGCATCCCGGTGTGGAACAGCAACGGCTCGTCCGCCGCGATCAGGAACTGGTTGAACGTGAAGCCTTCCGGGCTCACCTCCGGGATGAAGGTCGCGATCCGGTAGATCCCGTCGGCGATCTCGTCGATGACTGGCTGCATGGGTTCCATGCCCCTCAAGCGTGCCAATCGGGCCACATCCGTTCACTCAGCACTGAACGATTACTGCGTTCCCCGGCCACGCAGGCCGTTGATGGCCGCTCGTTCGCTGGCGCTCACTCGCTCGCACAGGGTCACGGGTTTGACGTGACCATCCAGTGAACGTCCTCCGGCGCCGGCTCGTAGACGCAGTAGAGACCCGTGCGGATGCGCCGGTCGAGGGCATCCCCGGCGCCCGGCACCGCCTCGGACATCCTGGTCAGCGCCGTTCGCAACGCCCGCGTCACGTTGAGCCGCGCCCGCTCTGCCGCCGACGACGCCCGCCGGTCGCGCCCGCCCACGCCGAACGCCGCCGCCAGCTGGTGGACCAGCTGCTCCAGCTCGGCCTCCCGAGCCTCGGCAGTCTCGAGCAGTCCAGCAGCGAGCGCGTCGTCGGCCTCCGCCCGGAGCTCCTCGATGCGATGCCGGTAGGCGGTGCGGGCCCGTGCGTCGAGCACCGCGCCGGCATCTCCGAGAGCTCGACGATCGACCATCCGGTCGACTCCTTCCACACGGTCGACCAGATCCAGGGCGTGGCGCTCGACGCCCGGCCGCGAGACGAGCTCGGCGACGTAACGCAGTCCCTTGCTGTCGGGCATCCGCGACCGTGCACCGTCGAAGTCGACCGTCCACCACTTCCCCTGGTGCGTCAGCTCAGCGGCGGGTCTCGCCGTGACGAGCGACGCCTCGGTCAGCCGTTCGAGCAGTGCGACATCGGATGGCGCGAGCACGACGTCGAGGGACTCCAGCGCTCCGGCGACCGCCACCGCCTCAGCCGCAGCAGCCGGGTCGCCGACCTGCTCCCGCAAGCGCACGAGCTCGAGCCGCACCGTCGTGCCACAGCCACGGGAGCTCTGCGGAGGCCAGCCGGTCGACGACGATCTCGAGCGCCCCGATCGCGAGCTCGAGCTGGCCACTGGCGGCCAACACGCGCGCCCGCGCCACGCAGGCGCGTGCCAGGAGCGCCGGCACGGTGACGTCGGCGAGCCGTTGCTCGAGCTGGTCGGCGGCCGCGGCCGCCGCGGCGACGTCACCTGCTGCCAGTTCCGCATCGACGAGGACGGTCAACAGCTCGACGGCCCGGAGGCGGTCCTCACCGAGCACGCGCAAGCCACGAGAGACGACGGCCCGCGCCAGCGCGATGTCGCCCCGGGCCAGGTGGAGCCGGGCAGTCGGGAGCAGCGCCTGCATGGCCTGGTCCTTGCCGAGCAACAGCGCCTCAGCGTCCGACCAACGACTCTGCCGGATCCGCAGGTCGGCGAGCGCGATGTCGGGGTGCCAGCTCGGCATCTGCATCGCCCGCTCGAACTCCGCCCTCGACTGTTCGAGCAACGCCTCCGCCTCACCCCAGCGACCGAGCTCCATCAGCAGGGTCGCCTGCACACTGTCGCAATGGCTGGAGAGGAAGACCTGCGTGCCGCTGGCGGGGCCGATCACACCGTGTCGGCGCAACAGCTCGGCCCACGACCCGGCCCGGCCGAAGTCACCGGCGAAGTAGCAGGCCGTGAAGAACGAGCACGCTGACTGACCGGCGGTGGAGACGTCGTCGGCCGCTCCGCACGCCAGCGCCATGGCCTCGTCCAGCAACGCCATCCCTTCGGTGACGCGGCCGCACTGCACGTGGGCCAAGCCGCCGTCGGCGAGCGCCTTCATCTCCAGGTTCAGATCACCGAACCGGCGGGCCCGGTCGAGGGCCAAGTCGGCCGCCGCCAGCAGCTCGAGCGGATCATCGACGTCACATCCCATCGAAGCGACAGCCACCCACCCCTGCTCGACGCACGGTGGCTCGGACTCGATGAGGCGCCGCGCCCTGGCGAACCACGCTCTGGCTGCGGTCAGGTTGCCGAGCCGCCAGCCGTAGACACTGCCGAGGCGCAGGCACACCATCGCCGCAGCGCACGGGTTGTCAGTGAGCGCGCGGATCGCCGCCGACAGGTGGGCGACGGCACCCTCGGCATCCGAGCGGTTGAGCGCCTCGTCAGCCGCGGCCAATGCCCTGTCCGCCTCCGCCTTCCCCGACATCCCCCACAGCTTCGCGCCGGCTCAGAGCACCGCCAACGCATCGAGACCCACGAGCGTGTCGATCTCATCGCCCATGGCGGCACTGAGCTGGATCAGCAGCTCGCCGATCGTCGCATCGGTCCAGCGCTGCGCGGCGATCTCGTCGGTGATCCGGCACAACGGCATCGACAGTTGGTCACGGGTGACCTGATATCGATCGAACGCCTCTGCCTCGCCCACCTCTCCGGACGCGGAGGCCAGAACGGCCCGGGCGAGCAGCTCCGCGTCGCGCAGCGCGTCGGTCAGCCCGTGGGCACTCAACGGGTCCTTCCAATATCCGGCGTCGCCGACGAGGGCCCAGCCGTGTCCCCATGCCCGACGTACGAAGCCCGGATGACCCGTGAACGTACGCACGCCCGTGGCCAACGTCGCGGCCTGCACGCGGGCGGCGGTCTCCGGGCACGCCTCCCTGAGCACGGACAGCAGCACGCTCGGCCCGCCCCGGCCGACCCGACGGGGCGACGCGGCGCCGAAGACGCAGGCCATCCCGCCGTTGGTCGGGATGACGCCGGCGCAGGCGTCGGGCCGGAAGATCCACTCGTAGCCGTTCGTCTCGAGGTCAGACCAGTAGCCGTACGTGACCGCGCTCGCTCCGGAACCGCGCCACTCAACCGGCGCCGCGACGTGTCGTGCCACGGTCGAGCGCATGCCATCGGCACCGATGACGAGCGATGCGTCGACGGTGACCGGACGGCCTGAGCCGTCGCGACCGAGGATGCCCGCGACCCGGCCATGCCGGTCGCGCTGCACGTCGGTGACCGTGACGCCGTAGGAGACGTCGGCGCCCGCAGCAGCTGCCGCATCGACGAGCACTCGGTCGAGCACGGTGCGCCGTGGCGCGTAGAGCGCGTCCACGCCGTGCGAGGGCTTGATCGGGATGTCGATCGTCTCGGCCCCGTATCGGAACGTGGTGCGCGTGATGGCCGGGGTGTCGGCGGCAACGATGCGGTCGAGCAATCCCCACCGGTGGAGCTGGATCACGGCGCCACGCATCAGGGCATGGGTGGACAGTGTGTCGGCGCCGTAGCGGCCGCGATCGACGACAAGGACGCGTAGGCCGGCGCGGGCGAGGAGCATCGCCGTGGCAGCGCCGGCCGCACGCGCTCCCGCGACGACGACGTCGTAGTTGCGATCGAGGGCGCGATGTGACGAACTCATGCTCGGCACAGCGAGGAGGTCCGGTGGGCGAGGTGGTCGGCGACCCGTGCCGCATCCCGGCCGACGCCGTCGATGAAGTTCGAGTTGCGGTGGTGCTGGAAGCGCTGGCCGAGGACATAGAGGCCGGGCACGGCCGTGCACCCGCGCCGCTGGCGGATCTCGCCGGAACCGTCGACCACGGGGAGGTGCAGCCACGGATACACACGTCGATGACCGGTCGCCCACAGCACGCTCGTAATACGGCGGTCGTGCAGATCCAGTTCGCGGAGCGACTGATCGACGCTGATCGTCGGCGGGGGTTCGGCGGCGAGAACTTCAGCAGTCAGGCCGGCGGCGACGACATGGGCGTCGATCTCGGCCAGCACCCGCCGCATCCGGGCATCGGCTGCGGCAACGTTGCCGATCAGGTCGTCGGCGAACCCGACACGCCGGCCTTCGATCCAGCTGAGCCTCCCGGTCAGCTCGACGCCGGCCCCACGGAGCGCGAGGAGATCCAGGGTCCGATGGTCCGGCCGGCCAGCGAGCTGCAGCGACGGTTCCTGACGCGCCGCGACGGAGTCAGGCACGTCGTCGATCGTCCGATCGAGGGTGCCGATCCGCTCCAGCCACCAGAAGATGTCCATGCCGCGGTACGCGCGCGGCAGCCGGCTGTGGCGGCCGACTGCCAGCACGACGTCACGACCGGCGCGTGACAGTTCGTCGGCGAGCTGCACGCCACTGGCCGATGCGCCGACGACGAGCACGCCGCCGCTCGGCAGCGAGGCTGGGTTGCGGTACGTGCCCGGAGACAGCTGGACGAGGGAAGGATCGAGCTGGCCCGCCATCAGAGGCACCGTCGGACGGTCACACCACCCGGTGGCGATCACCACGTTTGCTGCCCGCCAGTGCCCACTGCTGGTACGCACGGCGAAGCCGTCGTCCGCTGCGTCGAGGTGCTCGACTTCGGTCTGCTCCTCGACGGGAGCCGCCGAAGCGCGGGCGTAGTCCTCGAGGTAGGACGCCACCTCGCCGCCGGACATGAAGCCGTGGACGTCGGGCCCGCGGTACGACCAGCCGGGCAGCCGGGTCATCCAGTTCGGAGTGAGCAGCCGCAGCGAGTCCCACCGCTCGCTGCGCCAGCGCTCGGCGACCCGTGCGCGCTCGAGCACGACGTGCTCGAGCCCGCGGTCGGTCAAGGAGCGGCTCACGGCGAGACCGGCCTGGCCGGCGCCGATGATGACGGTGTGGATGCTGCGCACGACGAGCCGCTCTTCGGTGAAGCAGAAGGGGGACGGGAGGTCAGCCGGCGTCGACTTCGATGGCGACCGGCACGCCGTTGGTCACGACGTCGTACACGGCGGAGCGCTTCCGCGACTGCTCGACGACGGCACGCAGCTTCTCCGGGTCGTCGCCCCGGAGCTTGAAGCTGACCTTGATCTGCTGGTAGCCGTTGCGGACCTCGTCCGACAGCCCGAGGATGCCGAGCAGGTCGATGTCGCCCTCGACGGTCGAGGTGACCTCGGTGAGGTTCACGCCGCGGGCGGCGGCGATGTTGGCGAGGCCGGACGTCAGGCAGGCCGCCAGGGCGTGGAGCACGAACTCGACGGGCGTCGGGCCGTTGTCGTTGCCGACGAGTACGGCCGGGTGATCGGCGTCGTAGGTCCGCGCCTCCTTGTGCGTCATCTCCTGCATGGCCCCGTAGAAGCCGTGGATGGTGGAGCGGTTGTGGGTCCCGCTGACCCACGTGTTGGAGGCGCGGAACTGGAACTTGGCGATCTCCGTGTTGCCCTTCACCGCGTCGATGGTGGCGAAGAGGGCGGCGGTGTCGACACCGTTGCGGCTGGGATGCTCGACGATGGTCATGGGGAACTCCTTTGGTCGGCGGTCTGTTCGGTCGATCGACCGACCGAGAGCGTCGCGCTGAACCAGGTGTTTGTCAAGCTTGATTTTGACGGCCGTCACCGTGATACTTGATTCGGTCGATCGACCGAGGAGGATCAATTGGCGCTTCCAGCCACCGAACCAGCTACCGCCCAGCTCATCCTCGGCGCGGCGCGCACGAGGCTCCTCAGCGACGGCTACGCCAGGCTCTCGACACGCAAGGTGGCCCAGGAGGCCGGCGTGCCGCTCTCCCAGGTGCACTACCACTTCGGCTCGAAGGGCGGGATGGTCCTCGCCCTGCTGGAAGCCGAGAACGAGCGCCGCCTCGCCCGTCAGGCGGCCATGTACTCCGAGGACGTCCCCCTGTGGCGACGGTACGAGCGAGCGTGCGACTTCCTCGAGGACGATCTCGAGTCGGGCTACGTCCGCGTCCTCCAGGAGATGATCGCCGCCGGGTGGTCGACCCCCGAGATCGGCGACGCCACGAGGGAGATGCTGAGCGGCTGGTACGAGCTCCTCGCGGACGTGGCGACAGAGGCCGCCGCCCGCTTCGGCGGCCTCGGCCCGTTCTCGCCAGCCGAAGCGGCCGCGCTCATCGTCAACGCCTTCATCGGTGCGGAGGCGTTGCTGCTGCTCGGATTCGACCGCAATGAGATGCCGATCAGAGCCAGCCTGCGCCGGATCGGCGAGCTGATCCGGGCCGCCGAGGAGCGATCGAACGGCGACGGGCACCGGGACCCCGACGGTCTGCGGTGATGAAGGCGATCGAGCCTGTGGCCGGCGGATTCGTCGAGCGCGACGGCGTGAGGGTCCACTGGCAGGAGTTCGGCGCCGGCGAACCGACGATCGTCCTGCTGCCGACGTGGTCGATCGTGCACTCCGGCCACTGGAAGTTCCAGGTGCCCTACCTGTCCCGCCACCATCGGGTCCTGACGTTCGACGGACGGGGCTGTGGACTCTCGGACCGTCCCGTCGGCGCGGAGGCCTACACGCACCTCGAGTTCGCCGCCGACACCGTCGCCGTCCTCGACGCCACAGCCACCGAGCAGGCCGTGCTCGTCGGTTTCTCGTGTGGCGCGCTCTGGGGCGTGCAGGTCGCGGCCGACCACCCCACCAGGGTGCTCGGCATCGTGGTCATCGGCCCCGCGGTCCCGCTCGCGCCACTGGACGCCCCGCGCAACGTCCACGCGTTCGACGAGCCGATCGAGACCACGGAAGGGTGGGCCAAGTACAACCGCCACTACTGGGACCGCGACTACGAGGGCTTCCTCGAGTTCTTCTTCGGCCGGATGTTCACCGAGACCCACTCGACGAAGGCGATCGACGACTGCGTGGGCTGGGGGCTCGAAACAGACGTCCCGACCCTCGCCGACGCGCACCACGGCCTCGATGCCTGCGGCAAGGAGAGCACGCGGTCGGTGTGCGAGCGGGTTCAGCAGCCGTTGCTCGTCATCCACGGTGACAACGACGCGATCAGGCCGTACGCCGCCGGTACCGCACTCGCCGAGCTGACAGGCGGCACGCTCGTCACCGTCGACGGGGGCGGCCACGCGCCGCACTGTCGCGATCCGGTCGTCGTCAACCGCACCATCAAGCGATTCGTCGACCGGATCGGCCGATGAGAGCACGCCAACCGACGCGGGAAGGCTTCGTCGAGCGCGACGGCGTGAAGGTTGCCTACGAGGTCCACGGCGGCGGCGCGGCCAGCGTGTTCCTCATCGCGGCGTCGCCGCTCACGCACGCCCGGTCGTGGAAGGGCTTGATCCCATACCTCGCTCGGCACCTGACCGTGGTCACGATCGACGGGCCGGGTACCGGCCGCTCCGACCGTCCCCACGAGCGCGATCGCTACAGACCAGACGAGATCGCCGCCGAGCTGATCGACGTTCTCGACGCTGCGGAGCTCGAACAAACCGTCGTGATCGCCCACTGCCACGCCGTGCCGTGGGCGCTGCGGCTCGCCGCCGACGTGCCCGAACGAGTCCTCGGACTCGTGGCGATCTCGCCGGGCATCGCCGTCATGCCGGGCTACGAATACGCCACCGAAGCCGAGCGACGCTGGCAGGAGCCCGTCATCGACGCCACCCGTTGGGAGATGCGAAACCGTGCGTTCTGGCGCCGCGAGGGTGGATACCGAGCATGGGTCGAGTTCTTCTTCGACCAGTTGCTCCCCGAGCCGCACTCGACCAAGCAGTTCGAGGACGCCGTCGCCTGGGCGCTGGACTCCGAGCCCGAGGCGATGATCGCCGAACGGGAGGGTCGCAACGCACCAACCGGCCCTGCGGCCGAGGAGCTGTGTGGACACGTGCGCTGCCCGGTGCTCGTCATCCATGGGTCGGACGACCGCTGCCAGCCGCTGGCGCGGGGACGGCGGGTCGCCGAGCTCACCGGGGGAGAGCTCGTCGTGCTCGACGGCTCGGGCCATCTGCCGCACGGGCGAGATCCGGTGCGGGTCAACCATCTGATCCTCGACTTCGTCGAGGAGGCAACAGGAGTGCAGATGCAGACCAAAGTGTGGACACGTGGTCTCAACAGGCCGAAGCGGGCGCTCTATCTGTCGTCGCCGATCGGGCTGGGACATGCCCGCCGTGACGTCGCCATCGCCAAGGAGCTGAAACGGCTCCGTCCCGACGTCGAGATCGACTGGCTGGCCCAGCATCCGGTCACGACGGTGCTCGAAGCGGAGGGCGAGCAGATCCATCCGGCGAGCCGGTGGCTGGCCAACGAGTCGGCGCACATCGCGTCCGAGTCGAGCGAGCACGACCTGCACTGCTTCCAGGCGCTACGGAGCATGGACGAGATCCTGGTGGCCAACTTCATGGTGTTCCAGGAGGTCGTCGAGGAGGGCCTCTACGACGTCGTGATCGGCGACGAGGCGTGGGACGTGGACCACTTCTGGCATGAGAACCCCGAGCTCAAGCGCGGCCAGCACGTGTGGCTCACCGACTTCGTCGGCTTCCTGCCGATGCCAGACGGCGGAGCGCGGGAGGCGTTCCTCACCACTGACTACAACGCAGAGATGATCGAGCACGTCGCTCGATACCCGTGGATCCGCGACCGGGCGATCTTCGTCGGCAACCCCGACGACGTCGTGTCCGATCGCTTCGGCGGCGAACTGCCGGCGATCCGCGAGTGGACCGAGGAGCACTTCGCGTTCTCCGGCTACGTCACCGGGTTCACACCACCGTCGGCGGACGAGGTGTCGGCGTGGCGCGCCGAGCTCGGCTACGGCGAGGACGAGCTGGTGTGCGTTGCTGCCGTGGGCGGCAGTGGTGTCGGGCGAGCGCTCCTCGACAAGGTCATCACCGCCTACCCGCTGGCGAAACGGCAGCTGCCGGCGCTGCGGATGATCGCCGTTGCCGGGCCGCGCATCGACCCGGCCGGCTTCCCCAGCCATCCCGGGCTCGAGGTGCATGGCTACGTCGATCGGTTGTATCGACACCTCAGCGTGTGCGACCTCGCCGTCGTGCAGGGCGGGCTGAGCACGACGATGGAGTTGGCCGCGGCCAAGCGGCCGTTCCTGTACTTCCCGCTGAGCCACCACTTCGAGCAGAACTTCCACGTCCGCCACCGCCTCGATCGCTACGGCGCCGGTCGCTGCATGGAGTTCGCGTCGACTGACCCCGACCTCCTGGCGGCCGCGATCTGCGACACGATCGGTCGCCCTGTCGCCTACCGCGACGTCGAGACCGACGGCGCGGCGCGCGCCGCCCAGCTGATCGCCGACCTGCTCTGACACTCGGGCGGCACGTCACGCCGCGCTGGCGACGGCGCACGCTTCGTCAGCTTCGTGGCTGACGGTCCAAGCGGAGGTCTGACTGACTCGCTGTCGCGTGACTCGGAGGAGCAGGCCGATGCTGGCGACCGTGAGGCCCATCAGCAGCCAACCACCGGCCTGGACGCCGAGGTGGTCGGCGATCGCTCCGAACCCGATGGCGAACGGCACGAACGTCAGCCATGTCGCCGCACCGACACCGGAGGACACGCTGGCGCGGACACTCGACGCGATGCGGTCGTGGAGCAGACGCGTGCCCATCACGCCGGCAGCGACGGCGAACGTGGCGAGCACGACCTGGGCGGCCGTGGCGACGATGGGGTCACGCACGACGACAAGCGTCAGTCCGGAGATGGCGAGCAGACCGATGACGAGGACTCGTTGTCCCGGACGCTCGATCCTGAGTCGTGATGCGATCGCACCGCCGAGTCCGAGCGAGGCCATCAGCAGTGCCCACGCCGGGCCGTACAGGCCGGCACCAGCATCTGCGGCGACGAGCCACAGCGGCCCGAACTCGTAGACCGCCTGGGTCAGCAGCGACGTGACCACGAGCAACGCGACGATCGGCAGCAGTTCCGGCTGGCGACGCACGGCGTTCAAGGTGGTGGCGACGTGCTGGCGCAGCGCCATCGACTCCCCGCCCTCGTGCAGCCGTGGCTCCCGGAAGCCGAGGAGGGCGACCGTCGAGACGGCGAGGAGCGGGAGTGTGGCGAAGTACGTGAACCGCGGTGATGTGACAGCTGCGAGCGCGCCCCCGGCGAGCGCACCGATGACGAGCGCTGCGCTCGACACGACGCGCAGACGGCCCAGCACGGCCTCGAACGTGTCGCTGGAGCCGGTTTCCTCGAGAACGGTGTCGTAGACGATCGCGTCGAACGTCCCGGATTGCATGGCGAAGTACACGCCGAGCAGGACGGCGGCGACGAGGTACATGGCGACGCTCGTGCTCAGCCCACCGACCGCCACGCTGGCCAGCGCCCCGAGATTCCCGATGATGAGGACGCCCCGACGACTCCAGCGGTCGGCGAGGATGCCCGACGGCACCTCGAGCAACGGCACGGCGGCGGCGTACAGCGCGGCCATCACGCCGAGGATCGCTGGAGAGAACCCGAGCTCGTCGAGGAACAGCTTCTCGACGGGCACCCACAGGGCGATCCCGCCGGTGAACGCCGAGGCGTACAGCGGCGCGAGGCGCCTTCCGACCCGGACCGTGCTGGTAGCGGTCGTTGCGCTCACTTGTCACTCCTCTCGACGTGTGCTATAGTTTTAGGAGTAAACACTTTGTTACTCATAGTTGTCAAGTGGAATTGGGAACAATGCACTACGGTTTGATGATCAGCGAACGGCGTACCTATGGCGACGGCTGCTCCTCCGCCCACGCCCTCGACCTGGTCGGGGACCGCTGGGCCCTGCTGATCGTCCGGGACCTGTTGTTCGGCCCGAAGCGCTTCAGCGACCTGCAGGTCGGCCTGCCCCACGGCAGTCCGAACGTCCTGACGCAGCGACTCCGTGAGCTGGAGTCCACGGGGGTGGTCCGCCGCCGGCGCATGCCGCCTCCTGCGTCGGCCAACGTCTACGAGCTGACCGAGTGGGGCGTCCAGCTCGAGCCGATCCTGCTCGAGCTGCAGCGATGGGGGGCCGGATCACCGTCGTTCTCGCCGGACGTGCCGATCGGGTGCGACGCCGCGATGCTCGCCCTGAAGAACGCGTTCGACGGGGCCGTCGCCGGTGACCAGGCGATGGTCGTCGAGGTCCGCTTTCCACTCGGCACGTTCGGAGTCACCGTCCGCGACGGGTCGATCAACATCGCCCGTGGCCCGGCCGACTCCCCCGATGTGGTCCTGGAGACCGACCCTCCGACGCTCGAACACCTTGCGTTCTTCGAACCCGCGACCGATGACGCCGAGCGGCGAGGCGACCTGGTGGTCCACGGCGACCGCGCGCTCGTGCCGCGCTTCTTCGACCTGTTCCCGGTGCCGGAGCCGTAGCCGGCCGCATCATCTACCTTCTTCTGATGGCACGGCTGCAGATCACGGGCTTCGACCACCTCGTCCTGCGCTGTCGGGATGTCGAAACTTCGCTCAACTGGTACGTCGACGTGCTCGGCCTCGAGCCCGTCCGCGTCGAGGAGTGGCGAGAGGGCGCCGTCCCGTTCCCGTCGGTGCGGCTCTCCGCTGAGTCGATCATCGACCTGATCCCCGCCGACGGACCGGTCGCCGAACGCAACGTCGACCACTTCTGCGTCGTCGCCGACCGGGCCAGCGTGGACGCCGTGGCCGCCGGCAACGGCACGCTGTTCAACGTCGTCGCCGGACCCGTCACCCGGTTCGGGGCCAAGGGCGACGGGTGGTCCGTCTATGTCACCGACCCCGACGAGAACATGATCGAGATCCGCACCTACGACGGCTGATCTGGGCGCGCAGCGCACGTAAGAACCGGAATACGACGTCCGTCCGATGTGCCTCAGAGCACGTTGGCGCACCGTGGGCCGACATGAACCGAACCACCATGTTCCTCTCGTCCGTAGTGGCGGGCGTGTCCGTCGCGCTCGTCGCTCCAGCGGTCGGCGTCATCGGCGCCGCCGGCGTCGACGCCTCAGTCAGCGGCGACACGCTGCGCGTCCTCGGCACCTCGGGTGCCGACACGATCACGCTGCGACTGCGGGCCGGCGACCCCACCACCGTCGAGGTCGATGCACCGGCGGATGGGGTCGCTGATGCCTCGTTCTCCCGCGACCAGTTCACGAAGATCCTGATCCTCGGCCGGTCCGGCAACGACGTGTTGCGGATCGACGACACCAACGGCACGTTCACCGACACCGAGGCCACCACGGTCGACGGCGAGAGCGGCAACGACAGCCTGTTCGGCGGTGGCGGCGCCGAGGTCTTCCGCGGCGGCACCGGCAATGACGTCGCCGATGGCAACCGGGGCAACGACACCGGGATCATGGGCAGCGGCGACGACAACTTCATCTGGGACCCAGGCGATGGCAACGACGTCATCGAGGGCGACACAGGCATCGACACCATGACGTTCAACGGGGCCGGTGGTCCCGAGACGTTCGACATGACCGCCATCGGCGGGCGCCTGGACTTCTTCCGCCAGCCGGGCAACGTGCGCATGGACACCGACAACGTCGAGGCGGTCACGGTGAACGCGCTCGGTAGCGCCGATGTCGTGACGATCAACGACCTGTCGGCCACCGATGTCGCCACGAGCCTCATCGACCTCGGACCGGCCCTCGGGGCGTCCGGTGGCGATGGCGCCGCTGATCAGATCATCATGAGGGGCACCGAAGGTGACGACGACATCAGCGTCAGCGGCGATGCCGCGTCGATCTCCGTCGCCGGGCTCGCGCCCGAGGTGACGATCGTCGACGCCGAGTCGTCCGACCAGCTGCTCCTCGAGACCCTCGGCGGCAACGACACGGTCGACACGGCAGCGCTCGTGCCGGGCGTGATCAGCGTGTTCGTCGACGGCGCTCCGGCCTGACCCGTAGCGACCTCGGAAAGGACGCACCGTGGCTGACGTCATCATCATCGGTGGGGGGATCACCGGGCTGTGCAGCGGGATGCTGCTGGCCCGGGACGGCCACCGCGTGCGCATCCTCGATCGGGACCCGGCGCCCCCACCCGCCGGGCCCGACGACCGTTGGTCGGACTGGGAGCGCCGCGGCGTCACCCAGTTCCGCCAACTCCACGGCTTTCTCCCCCGCTTCCGGCAGCTGCTCGACGCAGAGCTGCCAGAGGTGGTGCCGGCCCTCATCGCCGATGGTGCGCTGCACGGCAACCGGATCACGGCACTGCCCGACACGCT
This sequence comes from uncultured Acidimicrobiia bacterium, assembly GCA_963774635.1. Lineage (GTDB taxonomy): Bacteria > Actinomycetota > Acidimicrobiia > Acidimicrobiales > Ilumatobacteraceae > JALZMG01. Next base: position 52,481 of record CAVZFS010000036.1, on the reverse strand, counting down.
GACCGGCGGCTGGCGGATCGGTGACGAGCGCTTCGCCCACGTCACCGGCCGCCGACCGGTCGTCGAGGGCACGATCGCCCGGCTCGCCAGCCAGGAACCAGGCCTGGAGATCCGCCGCGGGGTCGCCGTGCGGGGGCTCCTCACCGGGACCCCCGCTCGGGCCGACGTCCCACACGTCGCGGGCGTGGTCACGGCTGGCGGCGACGAGATGTACGCCGACCTCGTCGTCGACGCCGGCGGCCGGCGCTCACCCGCTCCGGGCTGGCTGGTCGAGCTCGGTGGTCGACCGCCCGTCGAGCACATGGATGACGACGGATTCGTGTACTACAGCAGGCACTTCCGCTCGCCCGACGGCAGCGTGCCCGTGTCCAAGGCACCGCCGGTGCAGCCCTACGAGACGTTGACCATCGTGACCCTCCCGGCGGACAACGGCACGTGGGGCGTTGCGATCGTCGCCAGCGCCGCCGACAAGGCGATGCGGGAGGCCCGCCGATCGGACGTCTTCGACCGCGTTCTGCGCAGCTATCCGCTCGTCGCCCACTGGCTCGACGGCGAGCCGCTCACCGACGTCGAGGTCTTCGCCAGGATCGAGGATCGTCAACGCCAGTACTGGTTCGACGATCAGCCCGTCGTCACCGGGCTCCTCGCCGTCGGCGACGCGTGGGCCTGCACCAACCCATCACTCGGTCGTGGCGCGTCGATCGGTCTGCGCCACGCCGTCGCGCTACGCGACGTGCTGGCGGAGGCAACGCCGCGCTCCCCCGTCGAGCTCGTGGAGCGGTTCGCGATCGAGACGGCGGTGACCGTCGAGCCGCTGTTCCACGACGCCGTGGCGTTCAGCCGCCACCGCCTCGCCGAGATCGACGCGCAGATCGCTGGCCGCCCGTACGAGACAGACGACATGGGGTGGAAGTTGGGCCAGGCGCTGCGCTACGCATCGACGCGCGATCCCGATCTGCTGCGTGCGTTCATCAGCATCACCACGCTCCTCGAGCGAGGTGTGGACGTGTTCCGCCAGCCCGGTGTCGCCGAGAAGGCCGTTGCGCTCGGCAGCCCCTCACCGGCGCCTGGTCCCGGACGCGCGGAGCTCCTCGAACTGCTCGCCGCGTAGCCGCACAGGCCAGGCGCGCGCCGCGCCAGTTCTCGTATGTTCCCGTCGTGGACAGCTTCGAATTCGGCCTGGCCGCCGTCCTCGTGGCGATCGCCGTTCTCAACGCGCTGGCGGGGCGCATCGGCATCCCGTACCCGATCGTGCTCGTCCTCGGCGGCCTCGTGCTGGGCGTCCTGCCCGGCGTACCCGAGACGGAGCTCGACCCAGACCTCGTGCTGTTCGTCTTCCTGCCGCCGCTGCTCTACGCGGCGGCGTACTTCGCGGACGTCAAGGCGCTCCGCGGGTACGCCCGTGCGCTCTCAATGTCAGCCATCGGCCTCGTGCTCGTGACGGTCGTGCTCGTCGCCGTCGTGAGCCACTACGTGCTGGAGCTGAACTGGCCCGTGGCCTTCGCTCTGGGCGCCGTCGTCTCACCGACCGACCCGGTGGCGGCGACGTCGATCATGCGCCGTCTTGGCGCACCCCGCCGCATCGTCAACCTGGTCGAGGGCGAGAGCCTCGTCAACGATGCCACCGCGCTCGTGGCCTACCGAGCGGCGGTCGCGGCTGCCGTCGGCGGAACGTTCTCGTTGTTCGACGCGAGCGCCCGCTTCGTCATCGCCGGGGTGGGCGGAGTGGCGCTCGGTCTCGCTGTCGGGTTCGTGATCAGTGAGATCCGCCGCCGGCTGGATGACCCGCTGACCGAGATCACGATCGGCCTCGTCACGGGCTACGCCGCCTTCCTGCCGGCCGAACAACTGCACCTGTCTGGGGTCCTCGCCGTCGTGACCGCCGGGCTGTACCTCGGCTGGCGATCTCCCGAGATGACCTCACCGACCACGCGGCTCCAGTCCTACGCCGTTTGGGAGGTGCTGACGTTCCTGCTCAACGCCACGCTGTTCGTGCTCATCGGTCTGCAGCTGCCGGTCGTGCTCGACGGGCTCTCCGGTCAGTCGATGCCCGAGCTGATCGGGTACGCGGCGCTCGTTTGTGTCGTGGTGATCGGTGCCCGCTTCGCCTGGATGTTCACCGCGCCGTACCTCATCCGGGCGATCGACCGGCGACCGCAGCAGCGGGAGCGCCGCGTCGGCGCCGCCGAACGGGCCGTCATCGCGTGGAGCGGGATGCGTGGGGCGGTGTCCCTCGCCACCGCTCTCGCCCTGCCCGTGGCGACGGACGCCGGCGCGCCGCTGCCGGGACGGAACCTCGTGGTGTTCATCACGTTCGCCGTCGTGCTCGTCACCGTCGTTGGTCAAGGGCTGACCCTGCCCATCGTGATCCGCCGTCTCGGCGTCACCGCCGGGCGGGAAGAGGAGCACGAGGTGCTCGTCGCCCGTATGGCGGCGAGCAAGGCGGCGCTGGACGAGGTGGACAAGATGGCCGCCGAGGGCTGGGCCGGCGAGGAGGCCCTCAACCGGGCCCGCCAGTACTACGGGCAGCGCAAGCGACGCGATGCCGCCAGGGCCGGGAAGATCGAAGACGACGGGTACGAGGAGGAGTCGACGATCCGGCGGCAGGTCCTGCTGCGCGTCTACCGAGCCGAGCGGAGAGCGATCGTGGACCTTCGCAACGCAGGACAGATCAGCAACGAGGTGATGCACACCCTCGAGCGGGAGCTCGATCTCGAGGAGACCTATCTCGACCAGTAGTCAGGAGCGTCAGGCTTCGGGGTCGCGCCCGCCGCCCGTAGCCTGGGGCGCCGCATGGCGCACGAGTTCATCTACACCTGCTACAAGCTGGCCCGCTTCTATCCGCCCGACCGGACAGTGCTGGAGAACATCTCGCTGTCGTTCTACCCCGGCGCCAAGATCGGCGTCATCGGCCCGAACGGCTCCGGCAAGTCGAGCCTGCTGCGCATCATGGCCGGCCTGGACGACGGCTTCACCGGCGAGGCACGCTTGACCCCGGGCTTCAGCGTCGGTTTCCTCCCGCAGGAGCCGCAGCTCGATGCCACCAAGGATGTCAAGGGCAACGTCATGGACGGTGTGGCCGCCGTCCAGTCGATCATCGACCAGTACAACGAGCTGATGGCGAAGTGGGCCGATCCCGACGCCGACTACGAGAAGATCGGTGCCCAGCAGGCCGTGCTGGAGGACAGGATCGCCGCTGCCGACGCGTGGAGCCTCGAGCGCAACGTCGAGATCGCCATGGACGCCCTGCGTTGCCCGCCCGACGACGCCGACGTCACGACGCTGTCCGGCGGCGAACGGCGCCGTGTGGCGCTGTGCCGCCTGCTGCTCAGCCGGCCGGACCTCCTCTTGCTCGACGAGCCGACGAACCATCTCGACGCAGAGAGCGTGGACTGGCTCGAGCAGTTCCTGCAGAGCTATCCGGGCACGGTCGTGGCCATCACGCACGACCGCTACTTCCTGGACAACGTCGCCCGGTGGATCCTCGAGCTCGACCGTGGCCGCGGTCTGCCGTTCGAGGGCAACTACTCGTCGTGGCTGGAACAGAAGCAGGACCGCCTGGCCCGTGAGCAACGCACGGACGAGGCTCGCCGGCGCAGCCTCGAGCGGGAGCTCGAATGGGTCCGCATGGCCCCGAAGGCCCGCCAGGCCAAGGGCAAGGCCCGCCTCGCCGCGTACGACCGTCTGCAGGCCGAGGCCGAGGCGGCCCGCAGCGACGACTCCCGACTGGAGATCGCCATCCCTGCCGGTCCGCGCCTCGGCGAGACGGTGATCGAGGTGAACGGCCTGAGTAAGGGGTTCGGCGACCGGTTGCTCATCGAGGATCTGTCGTTCTCGCTGCCGAAGGCCGGGATCGTCGGCGTGATCGGCCCGAACGGGGCGGGCAAGACGACGCTGTTCCGGATGCTCACCGGTGAGGAAGCGCCCGACACGGGCACGATCACCGTGGGCGACACGGTGCGCCTGAGCTACGTGGACCAGTCCCGCGACAGCCTGGTCGCCGATGCGACGGTGTACGAGGAGATCACCGGCGGCGTCGACCATCTCAAGGTCGGCAACCGCGAGGTGCACGGTCGGGCGTACGTCGCCAGCTTCAACTTCAAGGGATCGGACCAGCAGAAGCGGGTGGGTGACCTTTCCGGCGGTGAGCGCAACCGCGTCCACCTGGCCAAGCTGCTGAAGAGCGGCGGCAACGTCCTGTTGCTGGACGAGCCGACGAACGACCTGGACGTCGACACGCTGCGCGCCCTGGAGTCGGGCCTCGAGAGCTTCCCGGGTTGTGCCGTGATCATCAGCCACGACCGCTGGTTCCTCGACCGCATCGCCACGCACGTTCTCGCCTTCGAGGGCGACAGCCAGGTCCGCTGGTTCGAGGGCAACTTCACGGAGTACGAGGAGTGGCGCCGCAAGCAGCTCGGCGCCGCCGCCGACCAACCCCACCGCATCAAGTACAAGAAACTGCGTGACCGGTCGAGAGGCGGCGCCGGCCGGCGAGCGAGCGCCAGCGAGCGGCGGCGATGGGGTCTGGGGGCGCAGCCCCCAGAGCGACACGGCGCCGCCGCCGACCAACCGCACCGCATCAAGTACAAGAAGCTGGCGTGACCAGCGAGAGTCGGGCGGTGCCGGGTGACGGCACCGAGCCCGACGTCGCGATCGAGGTGGAGACCGACGTCGAGCTGGCGCTGCGCCTCGCCACGCAGGCAGGGCACGGGCTGCTCGAGGTGCGTCGTCAGCTGGTCGAGTCGGGGGCCCGTCCGTGGCAGGTCATGGACGGTGGGGACACTGCCAGCCAGCGCTTCCTCGCCGACGAGCTGGAACGCGTTCGGCCGGACGACGCGGTGCTCTCCGAGGAGGGCCTCGAGGACCCCCGCCGCTTCGTCCTGGACCGGGTCTGGATCATCGATCCGCTCGACGGCACCCGCGAGTTCGGTGAGCCGGGGAGACCGGACTGGGCGGTGCACGTCGCACTCTGGACGGGGTCCTCCTTCGGGGCGGGGGCGGTGAGCCTGCCGGCGATGGGGCTGGCGTTCGGCACCGACCCGCCGGCGGTCGTTCCACCGTCTGGGCGGTCCCGGCCACGGCTCGTGACCTCGCGGTCGAGACCGCCCTACGCCGCCGCCGTGGTCGCCCATGCCCTCGAAGCCGAGGCCGTGCAGCTGGGGTCGGCCGGCGCCAAGGCCATGTCCGTCGTCACCGGCGACACGGACATCTACGTGCACGACGGCGGCATGTACCAGTGGGATTCCGCGGCGCCCGCCGCCGTGGCGCTTGCTGCGGGCCTCCACGTCAGCCGCATCGACGGGTCACCGATCGTCTACAACGACCGTGATCCGTGGCTGCCCGATTTGCTCCTGTGCCGGCCCGAGTGGGCCGCGCCCGTCCTCCACGCGCTGTGGGGATGAGGCGGCTCGGCACGGCCGACCGGCGGGGTGTCGATTACCAGGCGTAAGCTCGCCGCGTGAACCGTCGGATCAGCGCCTTCGCCGTCGCTGGATTGGCATCGATCGGTGCCGGAGCCGTCCACGCCACTGCGGCCGGCATGCACGCCGAACACGAGCTGCTGGCGCGCCTGTTCGTTGCCACCGCCGCGGCCCAGGTGCTCATCGGCGCGCTCGTGCTGCTGCGTGCTGGCCGGCTGACCGCCATCGGGACTGCCCTCATCAACGGTGCGGCGGTCGTGGCCTGGGCCGTCACCCGAGTCGCCGACATCTCGTGGATCGGCGGCCTGGAGCAGGCCGAGGCGCCGCAGTTCGCAGACACCGCGTGCGCCGCACTGGGAGTGATCGCCACCATCGCCGCCGTGGTCGCGCTGCGGCCGGCCGAGCGGACGGTCAGGGTCGGTAGCGGCATCATCGCACCGGCCATCGCCGTTGCCGCGGTGACGGTCGCGGCGATGCTCACGACGGCGAGCCACGTCCACTCCCACGGCGAATCGGCGAGCGATCACGAGCACGCTGACGAGGGTGCCACCGCCGCGCACGAGCACGGCACCGAGGCGGCGACCGAGACCACCGCCCATGCCCACGGCGACGAAGCAGCCACGCGAGGCAGCGACGAGCCACGACGGCGACCACGCCGAGGAGACGACCGCGCACGAGCACACCGACGACGCGACGGCGACCCCGGCGGCCGCGGCTTGGCCGCGGCCGTGGGATCCGACGCAGCCGATCGACTTCTCCGGTGTGCCGGGCGTGACGCCCGAGCAGCAGGCCCGCGCCGAGGCCCTCGTGCAGACGACGCTCGACCAGCTCCCGCAGTTCGCCGACGTCTCGACCCTCCCGGCGCTCGGCTACCGGTCGATCGGCGACTCGAGCACCGGGCACGAGCACTACATCAACATGGGCTACATCCTCGACGACGCGTTCCTCGACCCGTCGAAGCCGGAGTCCCTCGTGTACGCCGTCGATGGTGACCAGCGCACGCTCGTGTCCGCGATGTTCATCGCCAAGGACCAGGCCGTCGACGATCCGGAGCTCGTCGACTTCGGCGGAGGGCTCATGCAGTGGCACGTCCACGAGAACCTCTGCTGGGGGTTGAACGACGCCGGCGAACCGGTCGTCGTCGGGCTGACCGACGCCGAAGGCAACTGCGCGCCCCCGTCCGTCCACGCCGGCGGTGAGAACCCGATGGTCCACGTGTGGATCGCCCCGCACGAGTGCGGGCCGTTCGCCGCGCTGGAAGGTCACGGTGCGGGACAGACCGCCGGTGACGGTCAACGGGTCGATCAGTGCGCGCACGAGGGTCATGGCGGCCACGCGGAGACGGCCGCCGTCGCGCCGGTGCCGTACGACCCGACGAAGCCGATCGATCTGTCGGGAGTGGAGGGCGTCACGCCGGAACAGCAGGCGTACGCGGAGAACCTGGTCGCGATGACGGTCATGCGGCTGCCGCAGTGGTCGGATCCGGCGGTCGCCGAGGCGGCGGGATTCCACTCGATCGGTGACGCCGCGACCGGCCACGAGCACTACGTGCAGTGGGACTGGATCGACGACAACGTCTGGCTCGACCCGGACGCGCCCGAGAGCCTCGTCTATGAGCCGCAGCCGGACGGGTCCAAGAAGCTGGTGTCGGCGATGTTCATGCTGCCGCCTTCCGTGGCGTTGGCCGACGTGCCCAACTTCGGCGGTGCGCTCATGCAGTGGCACATCCACGACAACCTCTGTTACACCGACGACCCTGTCGCGCCGCAGGTCGCCGGCCTGACCCGTCCAGATGGAACCTGCCGGCAACCGCTCGATCAAGCACGACCCGGCGGCGATGATCCACGTCTGGATCACGCCACACGATTGCGGCCCGTTCGCCGCGCTGGAGGGCGTCGGGGCGGGCACGGTCCCAGAGGGTCAGGAGCGCTGGTGCGATCACGCCCATGGGTCGTAGGAGGGCCTTCGTGACCGAACAGCCCGACTGACTCCTTCCGGCGCCATGATGGACGCCGATGACGGAGCCGGCGGATCTCGAGTGGGGGGCGTTCTCCGAGACAGCGCCGTGGGTGCTCGACCGGAACACGATCACGTGGCTGGGTGACGCTGGCCGGGTGCGGCACGCCGCCCGCCGCCGGGTGCCGGCACTGACGACGCCGACCCGGCTGCCGCCCGGTGGCCGCGGCCTCGCCGTCACCTGGCGGCTGGCCGCCACCGTGCTGCCGTGGATGTGGCGCCGGCGGCGTGGCCGGGCGGACGGCTCGGCCGGCATCGCCGATCTGTCACGGCGCCTGCGCCTGGCCGCTGAGTCGCTCGGACCGACGTTCATCAAGCTCGGTCAGATCATCTCCTCCGGAGAAGGCCTCTTCCCGCCCGAGCTGGTCGAGGAGTTCAAGCGCTGCCGCGATCAAGTCCCGGCCGAGACGTTCGCAGACGTGCGGCGCACCATCGAGGACGACCTCGGCGTACCGCTCGACGATGTGTTCGCCGAGTTCGCCGAGACGCCGATCGCCGCCGCCTCGATCGCCCAGGTCCACGCGGCCCGACTGCGCACCGGTGAAGAGGTCGTCGTCAAGGTGCAACGACCGGACGTCTCGCGCCTCGTCCACACCGACCTGCGGGCCATGGCCTGGGTGGCGCCGCACCTCGTCGGTCGGATCCCCGTCGCCTCGTTGGCCAACCCTCCGGCACTCGTCGAGTTGTTCGCCGACACGATCGTCGAGGAGCTCGACTTCCGCATCGAGGCGGCCAACATGCTCGACGTTGCGACGATGTTGCGGAACCTCAACCAGTCCGGCTACGTCGTCCCCCGTCCGCATCCTGAGCTGGTGACCCGCCGAGTGCTCGTCATGCAGCGACTCGACGGCTTCAAGTTCGACGACGTTGCCGGGATGCGCCAAGCCGGCATCGACACCGAAGGCGTCGTGCGCACGGCGATGGTCGCGCTCATGGAAGGGGCGATGATCGCCGGCGTCTTCCATGGCGACCTCCACGGCGGCAACCTGTTCGTGATGGCCGACGGCCGCACGGCCCTCCTCGACTACGGGATCGTCGGGCGGCTGTCCGACGAGCGACGCGTCGCCTTCCTGCGGCTGATGGTGTGCGCCACGACGAACGACCTGAAGGGTCAGATGGCGGCGCTCCGCGACCTTGGCGCGTTGCCCCAGGACACGGACCTGCGGGCTGTGATCCGTGATCTCGGACTGGACCAGGCGCCCGTCGACCCGACGACGCTGACCGGCGACCAGCTCGTCAAGGAGGTCCAGCGAGTCGTCAAGGCCCTGCTCGGCTACGGGGCGCGGATGCCCAAGGAGCTGATGCTCTACGTCAAGAACCTCGTGTTCCTGGACGCCGCCATCGCCCGGTTGGCGCCGGACCTCGACATCCTGGCTGAGATCGCCAACATCTCGATGATGTTCGCGGTGCGCCACGGCGAGCAGCTCGGCCGCGAGCTCGGGATCAACGGCGTGGAGGTCGATCTGGCCGGCGTCAAGGCGGGCTTCGGCGTCGACCAGAGCGTCGAGCGGCTGACCCACCGGGAGCTGCAGGCCCGTCGCGCCGTCATCCAGCACCGCATGCGGGACCGTCCCTGACCGTGCTTGATGCGGCCGGCGAAGGCGCTGGAGCGCCCGCCGTGCCGATCCGGGTCCTCAGCTCAGAACGACGCGGTCGACCACTCAGGCCGGCGCGATTCGCGGCACCATGACGCCGGCCCACGAGGCCTCATCGATCGGCACCGCCGCCAGGTGCCGTGCCGAATCCTCCGGCAGGGTGTCGTTGAGGAACACGCCCAACGCCGTCTCCACCGACGCCCGGACCTTCAGGCGGTGCTCATCCCGGTACGGCGGCAGCAGCTCGACGTGCAGATGCCAATCGGGCGTACCGGCCGGCGCCTCCTGGATGCACAGCATGTACGGGAGCTCCCGACCGAACAGCCCGTCGTAGCGGGCGGTGACGCCGCGGATCGCCCTGGTCAGATCCAGCGCCTCCGCATCGGTCAGGTCGCCGAGTCGACCGCAACCGTGACGGCGGGACCGCAACTGCACCTCGAACGGCCAGCGGGCGGCGAACGGAACCGCTGCCGTGAAGGAGTCGTTGGCGACGACGGTCCGGTCGCCATCTGCATCTCCGGCGACGAGCTCGCAACCGAGACACCCCGCTCGTTCTCGCCGATGGCGATCGATGGCCGCCACCTTCGCGACGATCGCGGGCGGCAGGAACGACAGCGCGTAGATCTGCCCGTGAGGATGGCTCAACGTGGCGCCGACGTCGGCACCGTGGTTCTCGAACGCCATCACGTACTCGTGGCCTCGCGCCCACAGGTCGGCGCAGCGGTCTCGCCAGATGGCGACGACTCGGGCGACCCGCGCCGGCGTGAGCGTCGACAACGATCCCTCGTGGTCGCTCGTGTAGACGACCATCTCGCAGCGCCCTCGTGCTGGCGCGGCACGCCGATCATCGAGGACGGGAGCAGCCGTCGGCGACAGCGCAGGAAAGCGGTTGTCGAACACCGCGGCGTCGTAGGCGAACGGCAGCTCAGTGCCGCCCGGGCAGAGCGGGCACGCGCTCTCCTCCGCCGCCGCGACGACGTCGCCGCCCGGTCGCGTGTTGCGCGCCGGCGATACGACCACCCATGTGTCGGTCAACGCGTCGTAGCGCAGGTGGACGCCGCCGAGGTCGACGTGGGCGGGCCGCCCGGCGAGCGTTCCGCGCAACTCGCCGTAGATGTGGAACGCCCTGCCGTCGGGGTGCAGGAGATCGTGGCGCGGCACCGGTGCGACAGTCGTCATAGCCAACCCCAGCCTCGCGAACCGGGACCGGTATGGTCGGCGCCGTGCGGGTCGTGATCGCGCGCTGCTCGGTGGACTACGACGGCCGCCTCTCCGCCCACCTCCCCGAGGCGCTGCGGCTGATCATGGTCAAGGCCGACGGCTGCGTGGCGGTGCACGCCGACGGTGGCGCATACAAGCCGCTGAACTGGATGAACGCGCCGAACCACCTGGAGATGACGGTTGACCGCTGGGTGGTGACGAACCCCAAGGGCGAACGCCTGACGATCACGCTGCACGAGGTCGTCGCTGATTCGATGCACGAGCTCGGGCAGGACCCTGGGCTGCGCAAGGACGGTGTCGAGGCGCATCTCCAGGCGCTCCTTGCGGCGACCCCGAGCGCGATCGAAGCCGGCATGACGCTGGTCCGCCGCGAGTACCCCACGGCGATCGGTCCGGTCGACCTCGTGTGCCGCGACGCCGAGGGCCGCGTCGTCGCCGTCGAAGTCAAACGTCGAGGTGAGATCGACGGCGTCGAGCAACTCGGTCGCTACATCGAGCGGCTCCAACTGGACTCCACGCTCGGCGCCGTCCGCGGCATGTTCGTCGCCCAGGTCGTCAAACCCCAGGCCCGTGTCCTCGCCGAGGCCCGCGGTTTCCGATGGGTGGAGGTCGACTACGACGCTCTTCGGGGGATGGCTCCAGGAGACCTCCGGCTGTTCTGACGGCTACGGTCCCGGCCCATGTCTCAGCGCGTACGTGGGGTGATCGCCCGGGCCAAGGGCGAGCCCGTGACCATCGAGACCGTCATCGTTCCGGACCCGGGACCCGGCGAAGCTGTCGTCCAAATCCAAGCGTGCGGCGTGTGCCACACCGACTTGCACTACCGCGAGGGCGGGATCAACGACGACTTCCCGTTCCTCCTCGGACACGAAGCGGCGGGCATCGTGGAGTCGGTCGGCGAAGGCGTCACGGACGTCGCGCCGGGCGACTACGTGATCCTCAACTGGCGAGCGGTGTGCGGCGAATGTCGGGCCTGCTCGCGTGGCGAGCCGTGGTACTGCTTCAACACTCACAACGCCAAGCAGAAGATGACGCTGGAGGACGGCACGGTGCTGTCACCGGCGCTCGGCATCGGCGCGTTCGTCGACAAGACGCTCGTCGCTGCCGGTCAGTGCACCAAGGTGGACCCTTCCGCGCCCGCAACGGCCGCCGGCTTGCTCGGCTGCGGCGTGATGGCCGGCCTCGGTGCGGCGATGAACACCGGAGGCGTGCGACGAGGTCAATCCGTTGCCGTGTTCGGCTGCGGAGGGGTCGGCGATGCGGCGATTGCCGGCGCCGCCCTCGCGGGCGCCACCACGATCGTCGGCATCGACATCGATGACCGCAAGCTGGAGTGGGCCAAGGCCTTCGGCGCCACCCACACCTGCAACTCGTCGACGACCGACCCCGTCGAGTTCGTCAAGTCGGTGACTGGCGGGTTCGGTGCCGACGTCTGCATCGAGGCGATCGGCAACCCGAAGGTGTACCGGCAGGCGTTCGAGGCCCGCGACCTCGCCGGCACGGTGGTGCTCGTCGGAGTGCCCCAGCCAACGGACGTCATCGAGCTGCCGTTCATCGAGCTCTTCGGTCGGGGTGGTGCACTGAAGTCCAGCTGGTACGGCGACTGCCTGCCATCGCGGGACTTCCCGATGCTGATCAACCTCTACCGGCAGGGCCGCCTCGACCTCGATCGATTCGTCAGCGAGCAGATCAAGCTCGAAGACGTCGAGGAGGCGTTCCACAAGATGGAGCGCGGTGAGGTGCTGCGCTCTGTCGTCGTGCTCTGATGGCCATCGAGCTCGTCACGACGGACGGCATCTTCGCTCTCGATGGCGGTGAGTGGGAGGTCACCAACAACATCTGGCTCGTCGGCGACGAACGCGAGGTCGTCGTCTTCGACGCCGCGCACGATCACCAGCCGATCGTCGACGCCATCAACGGCCGTCGGGTGCCGGCGATCGTGCTGACCCACGGGCACAACGACCACATCAACGCCGCCGTGCCGCTGCGCGATGTCGTCGACGCGCCGATCTGGCTGCACGACGCCGACCGCATGCTGTGGGACGTCGTGTGGCCCGGGGATGCTCCTGATCACGCGACCACCTCCGGTGAGGAGATCACGGCGGGCGGGCACACGTTGCACGTGCTGCACACGCCCGGCCACTCCCCCGGGTGCTGTTGCTTCCGCGATGCCGTGCAGGGCGTCGTGTTCTCGGGCGACACGCTGTTCTGCGGGGGCCCTGGCGCCACCGGGCGCAGCTACAGCGACGAGCCAACCATCCTCCGCTCGATCCGCGACACGCTGCTCACCCTCCCGCAGGACACTGTCGTGCACACCGGCCACGGCGAGTCGACGACCATCGGCGCTGAGCGGACGCGGGTCCTCGAGCGCGCCAACCAACTCGGCGTGTGAGTTCTGTCCGTAGGAACCGCATCACAACGATCGATATCTACGGACAGAACGGTCAGCACGTGCGGCCGGGGACCTGCTGCACGGCGGCGACCTGGTACGTCACGTCGTCGTCGGTGAAGAACGTCAGCTGGTTGGCGTCGGCGAACAAGGCCTCGGCCTCTGCAGCAGGCAGCTCTGCGCACTCCTCGGCGTCGGCGAGACGGACCGTCGCCTCCGCCGGCCACGGCACGACCGTCGGCTCGACGTCGAACGTCATGGTCTCGAGGTCAACCGGGGTCGCCTGGATGAGATACGTCGTCGCCGCGTACGGCTCCTCGGGACCGAGCTGATCCTGACCGGCGGTGGCCGGAAGGTCGGTCATCGCGGCAACGAACTCCGCAAGGTTGGCGCGGGCCGGATCCGACTCGGTGTCGAACCCGAGGGCGTATGCCTGGTGGCGGTACGTCGTGCCGTCGACGGTGATCGTGACCACCGTGTCGGGCGCATCGGCGATCTGGTCGTTGCGCGGGTACTCGACTTCTGCCAGCAAGCCGAGCTCGTCGGCCTTCGCGAGCACGGCCTCGATGCCCTGTGGCGTGATCGAGCGCTGCAGCAGGTTGGGCAGCAGCGGGCCAGGGAAGATGGCGATCGTCGGCCCGGTCGACAGCGCCCGTCCGTCACCGCTGATCAGTGCCGTCGGGGTGCGGGCGAAGATCACTTCGGGTGGCACGAACCCACCCTCCTGCGTCACCTCGACGACGACGTCGTCGGCTCCCGTGGCGTACTCGTAGCTGCCGCCTGCGGGCACGGTCGGCAGCGTGGCGTCTGCCGGCGGCGCGACGGTGGAGTCTGACGACGCGTCGTCGTCACCACCGCAGGATGCGAGCGGCAGGAGGAGCAACGTTGGGACGAGGAGCAGCAGCCGGTTCACGGTCGTTGGACGGTAATGCGACCGTTCCAGTTCCCGGTGGTTTCCTGAATCTGCCGAGGTGGAGCCGATCTGTGGTGCCGTGCAGCACTACGCGTGGGGCGACCACACGTTCATCCCCGATCTGCTCGGCGAGCCACCCGACGGTCGCCCGTGGGCGGAGCTGTGGTTGGGGACCCATCCGCACGGTCCTGCCACGCTCCCCGACGGACGCCCGCTGTCGGCGGTGACGGGAACGCTGCCGTACATCCTGAAGGTGCTCGCCGCCGCTGAGCCGCTGTCCCTACAGCTCCATCCGAGCCGGTCACAAGCCCAGGCCGGCTTCGCCGCCGGCCGCTACTCCGATCCCGAGCCGAAGCCGGAGCTGCTGTGCGCGCTGACCACCTTCGAGGCGTTCTGCGGCATCCGTCCGATCGGCGCGACGCTCGAGCTGCTCGACGAGCTTGGTGTCGACGAGCTGGCCGGGGTACTCCGCGCCGGTGGCCCGCACGCGGCATTGACCGCGCTGTACCACCGACAGTTGACCGTCGATCCGATCGTCGCTGCCGCCGAGGCGAGCGAGCGGCCTGAGGCGGTGTGGATCTCGCGTCTCGCCGCCCGCTACCCCGGCGATCCCAGCGTCGCCGCGACGTTGCTCCTCAACTTCGTCCGCCTGTCACCTGGCGAAGCCATGCAGCTGGGACCAGGCAACCTCCACGCCTACCTCGGTGGCGCCGGCATCGAGTTGATGGGCGCCAGCGACAACGTGGTGCGCGGCGGGCTGACCACGAAGCCCGTCGACGTCGCCGACCTCCTGACGATCGTCGACGCCGAGCCCCTCGACAACCCGGTGATGCCCACGGGTACCGAGTATCCGCTCAGTCACACGTCGATCCGTCTACTGCGCCTCGTCGGACCGCACGAACGGACGGCCGAAGGCATCGAGCTGGTCATCACGACAGACGGCAGCACCGGCTACCTCGCGTCAGGAATGCAACTCGCCGTGGAGCCTGACGTGATCGCCTACGTCGCCACGGCGTGAAGCGCTAACTCTCGCCAGTCATCCGCTCGCGAATGTTGACGATCCGTTCTCCGCTCTGGTTGACGTCATCGCCCTTGGCCTCGAGCAGCTGGCTGCGGTCTCTGGCCGCCTCGCGCTCGGCTTTCGCCGTGTCCGCCCGAGCGATGGCCGCGTCGATGCCGTGCTCGTTGATGAACTCCGCCCACTCGACGAGCGAGCCGACCATCTCGTCCTCCGGGACGACGGCGATGTTGCGGCCTCGTACGAAGAGGTGGCCGCGCTTGTTACCGGCGGCGATCCCGAGATCGGCCTCCCTCGCCTCGCCTGGTCCGTTCACGACACAGCCCATCACCGCGACCTGCAACGGCAGCTGACGTTCGCCGAACGCCTCCATCGCCCGCTTGGCCACGTCGATCACGTCGATCTCCGCTCGCCCGCACGATGGGCAGGCGATGAGGTCCACGTTCTTGCGCTCGCGTAGACCGAGCGCCTCGAGCAGCTGCCGGCCAGCCCGCGCCTCCTCGACCGGGTCGGCGGTCAACGAGAAGCGGATGGTGTCACCGATCCCCTCCAGCAGGAGCGTCGAGATGCCGGCCGTCGCCTTGACGAGACCTGCAGGTGGCGGCCCGGCCTCGGTGACGCCGAGGTGCAACGGATGATCGGTGACCGCCGACAGCTGTCGGTAGGCCTCCACCATCAGCGGGACACTCGAGGCCTTCACGGAGATCTTGATGAGGTCGAAGTCGACCTCCTCGAAGTAGGCCATCTCCTGCTGGGCCGACTCGACCATCGCCTCGGGCGTCACGCCGCCGTGCTTCTCGTACAACGACGGGTCGAGGGACCCGGCGTTGACACCGATGCGGATCGGCAGCTGACGGTCGTGGGCCTCACTGGCGACAGCCTTGATGTGCTCCGGCTTGCGGATGTTGCCCGGATTGAGGCGCAGCCCGTGGACCCCGGCCTCGATCGCCGCCAAGGCCATCCGGTACTGGTGGTGGATGTCGGCGATGATCGGCACAGGCGAACGGGGCACGATCTGCGCCAGGCCTTCTGCGGCTTCGGCTTCGTTGCAGGTGCACCTCACGATGTCGCAACCCGCAGCGGCGAGGCCGTAGATCTGTTGCAGCGTGCCCTCGACGTCGGCCGTCTTCGTGATCGTCATCGACTGGACGCTGACCGGCGAACCGCCACCGACCGGAACTGAGCCAACGTGGATCTGGCGGGTCGGCCGCCTCTGCGTGACGGACCCGGCTTTCATCAGAACGGGTCGGTGATGTCGAGGTACAGGCCCGACATGAAGAGGAAGAGCAGCACGACAATGACGCCCATGGCGAGGGGCATCAGCTTGGAGACGTCGGCGAAGTAGCGCCGCCCGTCCCGCTCGCGCAGCCGTTCGTACGTCGCGACCGCGGCGTGTCCACCGTCGAGGGGCAACAGGGGGAACATGTTGAACACGCCGACGAAGACGTTGACGCTGGCCAGCAACAGCAAGATCCCGTAGAACCCGAGCTCGTCGCCGAACTCTCCGCTGACCTGGGTGATGCCGACCACGGTCGTCGGCCGCGTCGAGAGGTCGTCACTCTCACCGCTCAGGTGCTCGAAGATGTTGACCGGGTTGAGGACCTGCACGATGCCCTTCGTCGACTCCCAGGTCACGGGGAACAACTCCGTGACGCTGGATACGGCGGCCTCGCCCAGTGACATCTCGTCCCAGCCGAGCGGTGTGCGCGATCCGACCCCGAGCAAGGCAGCGCCGAACGTGGGGCTCTGTTGATCCGTGTTTTCGCCGAGCACCACGGGCACGGTCACCGTCTGGCCGCCACGCTGCACGTCGACGACGACCTCGTCACCAGGCTCGAACGATCGCACGACCGTGCCGAGATCGTCCGGGCCGTCGACGTCCTGGCCGTCGATCGTGAGGATGATGTCACCCGACCTGATGCCGGCCTCCTCGGCCGGGCCGTTGGCGGTCAGCGCAGTGACCTCGGAACCGGGCTCGTCGGCGAGCTCGCCCTTCGCCGCGAACACGGTGAAGAGCAAGACGATGGCGATCAGGAGGTGCATCAGCGAGCCGGCGGTGATGACCAACATCCGACGGGGGTAGCTCTGCTGGCGATACGTCCGGGCCTCGTCCTCCGGCGGGACGTCGTCGAGGTTGTTCATCCCGATGATCCGCACGAACGCGCCGAACGGCAGCGCCCGCACGCCGTACTCGGTCTCGCCCCGCCGGAAGCTCCACAGGCGGGGGCCGAAGCCGAGGAAGAACTGGGTCGCCTTCATGCCGGTGAGCCGGGCGGTGACGAAGTGCCCGGTCTCGTGGAGGAAGACGGAGATCAGGATGCCGACGACGAAGACGAACATCCAGACGTTGACGAACGCCAGCCACGCCAAGAGGCCGAGGATGACGATTCCGATGAGGGCGCCGAGAGGGCCTGCCGTGGGCTCCTCCTCAGGTGCCTCCGTCACGGATCCGCCGGCCATCACCTCATTGCGGAAGCGGCCGTAGCGGCCCTCCTCGAAGTGTTCGCTGGTCTTCACCGCTCCATCACGTCCTGCACCTGCTGGCGAGCGACGACTCTCGCCGCCCGATCGGCCTCGACGACCTCCTCGACCGTCGACGGCACCCCTAGATCATGCCTGTCCAGGGACCCGTTGCACACGTCAGCAATCCGGTTCCACCGAATCTGCCCGGCCAGAAATGCCTCGACAGCGACCTCGTTTGCCGCGCTGAGCCAGGCCGGCGCACTCCCGCCCGCCTGTCCGGCGGCGTAGGCGAGACCGAGGCAACGGAACGTCTCCAGGTCCGGCGGCTCGAAATCGAGGCGGCCGAGTTGCGACCAGTCGATCCGGCCGAATGCTGTGGCGATGCGCTCCGGGTACGCAAGGGCGTAGCCGATCGGTAGGCGCATGTCCGGGTTGCTGAGCTGGGCGATCGTCGACCCGTCGGTGAACTCGACCATCGAATGAACGATCGACTGAGGGTGGACGACGACCTCGATCCGGTCGTACGGAACGCCGAACAGCTCGTGGGCCTCGATCACCTCCAGCCCCTTGTTCATCAGCGTGCTCGAGTCGATGGTGATCTTCGGACCCATTTGCCAGGTCGGATGGGCCAAGGCCTCGTCAACGCCCACTTCGGCCAGCTCGGCGGCGCGCCGGCCCCGGAAGGGTCCACCGCTCGCGGTGAGCAGGATGCGAGCGACCTCGTGACCTGCGCGCGCCGAAGCCCGAAGGCACTGGTGGATCGCTCCGTGCTCGCTGTCCACGGGCACGAGCTCGGCACCCGGCGTCGCCCGCAACGGCTGGACCACCGGTCCGGCGGCGATCAGGCTCTCCTTGTTGGCGAGAGCCAGGCGTCGGCCGGCGCGCAGCGTGCGCACCGTCACCGGTAACCCGGCGAAGCCGACGACGCCGTTGACGACCACGTCGGCGCTGTCGACGAGGTCGGCCAGCTCATCGACGACGGTGGCGAACGGCACCGCGGCGGCAAGCTCCGCGCGACGCGCCGGATCCCCGATGGCGACGTAGCGCGGACGCAGCTGTGTGGCCTGCTCGACCAGCGTCTCGAGCGCGCTGCCGACGCCGAGGGCGACGACTTCGAAGCGATCGGGCTCCGACCGGATGACGTCGAGGGTCTGGGTGCCGATCGAGCCGGACGAGCCGGCGACGGCGACGCGGAGACGACTCAGTGCAGCGGCGCTATCGCGTCCAGGGTTCGAGCACGTACGTCACGTAGTAAGCGACCGGGAGCACGAACAGGAACGAGTCGAAACGGTCGAGAACGCCGCCATGCCCGGAGAGCACCGTGCCGAAGTCCTTCACGTCGAGGTTGCGCTTGAACATGCTCTCGGCCAGATCGCCGAGCGGAGCGAACACCGAGACGATCAACGCCAGGAGCAGCAGATCACGGGTTGTCCACGTGTCGCTGCGATCCGTGAGGCCGACGACGAACAACACCAGGAAGGTCATGAACGTGCCGCCGATCAACCCCTCGACGGTCTTGCCGGGGCTGATCCACTCGCGCAGGGGTGTCTTGCCGACCGCCGAACCGACGAGCAACGCGCCGATGTCGTTCGCGACGACGCCCAGCACGATCAGGAACAGCGTGTCCGTTCCGACGTTCTCGAACCCGGGCTGGTTCGACCACCCGAGGATCAGGGCGGCGAAGGAACCGAGCAGCCCGATCCACACCACTCCCATCGAGGTGACGGCCATGTTGGGAAGCGGGCCTGATTCGACGCCCGATGCGCCGAGGAACCCGACCGACGCGGCGATGAAGGCGAACGCGACGACCAGCGGCAAGGCGATGTTGCCCGCCCAATACGCGGCGAGCGGCGCGGCGACGCACGCCGCCAGGCCGGGCGCAACGGCCGGGCGGTAACCCTTCTCGGTGACCTTGCCGAAGTACTCGAAGGCGGCGATGGCGAGGATCACGGTGACGAGCGCCAAGACTGCAGCCGGTCGCCACAGCGTGGCGACGACGAAGAGCGCAGCGAGCACGACACCGGCGATCACGGCGGCCGGCAGGTTGCGGCCCGATCCGACCCCTCCAGCGGCGGTGCGGGCAGGACCCGCTGGGCGACCTGACCGTTGCTGCGCCGAGCGCCGACGTGAGGTACCCGGCGGTGGCCGACGCGGGACGCCGGATGGGTCGGTGCCGATCGTGATCCGGCCCGGTTCCCGACGCGGGGGCGTGGTTACGGGCTGTTCACCCGTCCGCGGGCTGGCGATGGGCGTCGAGAGGTCGTCGGTGTACACCTGGCCGGTCGAGTCGACGTCCGAGTCCGAGGCGCGTCGCTGCTCGCCGCTCGGATCGGTGGCGTCGTCGCGCCACACCGGTGATTCCGTCGTGAAGGACGACCACACGTCGACGTCGTCCTCGTCATCTTCCGATCCGGCGGCGGTCGACGGCTCCACACGGGGCACCTCGCCAGTAGGGGGTTCGGTCCAATGCGGCAGCGGGCCCGTGTCGGGACCGAAGCTGAGCCGCCGCTCGCCAGTGTCGTCGCCCTCGCTCGGGCCCTGGGCGCTGTTCGACGGTTCCTCGTCGGGGAACAGCGGCCCGCCGAACTCATCGGTTTCGTCGCCGTGCTCACGTCGGCGCCGCCACATGTCGTCGCTCATCACCTCTCCCTGGTCACTGTCCGCATCGACCAAACACCCAAGCGCCCGATCGGGCTAGACCTCGAGGAGCTCGGACTCCTTGCGCCCGAGCGCGGCGTCGATCTTCTCGACGTGATCGTGGGTGATCTTCTCGAGTTCCTTCTCGGCCCGTTCGAGTTCGTCGGCGGAGATCTCGCCGGCTCGCTCCGAGCCCTCGAGGTGTTTGCGTGCGTCGCGGCGGAGGTTGCGAACGGCGACCCTGCCTTCCTCGGCCATGTGCCTGACGACCTTGACGTATTCCTTGCGACGCTCCTCCGTGAGTGGAGGAAAGGACAGCCGGATGACGGTGCCGTCGTTGCTCGGATTGACGCCGAGGTCGGAGTCGCGGATCGCCTTCTCGATGGCGCCAAGTGAGTTTCGGTCATGGGGGCGGACGATGAGCTGGCGGGCCTCCGGAACCTGGATGCCGGCGAGCTGCTGCAACGGGACGGGGGCCCCGTAGTACACCACGTTCAGCTTCTCGATCAGCGCCGGTGCGGCCCGCCCGGTACGGACGGTCTGGAAGTGTGCGTGCACGCGCTCGATGGCCTTGTCCATCTTGTCGATGGCATCGAGCAGCGTCTCTTCGACCACGGCGACAGCGTAATGGAAGTGTTACGCGAGCCGGGGACGGTCCTTGTGGCCCTGGGCGCGGCGGACCTAGCGCACGATCGTGCCGACGTGCTGTCCTTCGAGGATCGCCCGCAGGCTGCCTGGTTTCGACATGTCGAACACGACGATCGGGATCTTGTTGTCACGGCAGAACGCGATCGCCGTGGCGTCCATCACCCGCAGGTCCTTGTTCATGACGTCCATGTAGCTGATCTCGTCGTACTTCGTCGCGTCCCGGTTCGTTCGGGGATCGGCGTCGTAGATGCCGTCGACACCAGAGTGCGTGCCCTTGATCAGCGCCTCGGCGTCGATCTCGGCCACCCGCAACGCGGCCGCCGTATCCGTGGTGAAGAACGGGTTTCCGGTGCCCGCGGCGAAGATGACCACCCGCCCCTTCTCGAGGTGGCGGACGGCGCGCCGGCGGATGTACGGCTCGGCGATGCGCGGCATCTCGATCGCCGACTGGACCCGCGTCGGCTGGCCGAGACGCTCGAGCGCGTCCTGCAGCGCCAACCCGTTCATCACGGTGCCGAGCATGCCGATGTGGTCGGACTGCGTGGCGTCCATCCCGGCCAGGTTGCCTCCGCGCCCGCGCCAGAAGTTCCCGCCACCCACGACGACGGCGACGTCGACATCGAGACCCTGGCGCAGATCGATGATGTCGCGTGCGGTCTGGTCGAGCGTCGTGCCGTCGATCCCGTACCCCGTTGGACCGGCCAACGCCTCGCCCGAGGGCTTGAAGACGATGCGGCGCCAGCGCGGGTTCGGCACGATCAGCCGATCTCGACCTGTGCGAAGCCAGCCACCCGGGCGCCGCCCAGCAGCTGGCCGATGCTCTGCTTGTCGTCCTTGGCGTATGGCTGATCGAGCAGAGCGATCGTCTTGAAGAAGCCGTCGAGCCGGCCCTCGACGATCTTCGGGATCGCCTGGTCCGGCTTGCCCTCGTTGCGGGTGATCGACTCGAGCGTCTTGCGCTCCTCGTCGACCAGCTCCACCGGCACCTCGTCGCGGGACAGGTACCTCGGTCGCGCGAACGCGATGTGCACGGCCACGTCGTGGGCCAGCTGAGGCGTCCCGTCGGCCAGCACGACGAGCACGCCGTTCACACCGCGGCCGCCTTGCACGTGCAGGTAGCTGTCGATCACCTGACCGGACTCCGCCTCGAGCCGGACGACCCGCCCGACCTCGATCTTCTCCTTGAGCGTGATCCTGAGATCCTCGAGGCGATCTTGGCGCTCGCCGACCGCGTCGACGCCCTTCGCCGCGACCAGGTGGGCCAGCTCCTGCGCCTCCAGCTTGAAGTGCTCGGAGCCGGCCACGAAGTCGGTCTCGCTCTTCAGCTCCACCATCGCGCCGACGCCGTCCTCCACGACAAGGGCGACGACACCCTGGGTGTTCTCCCGGTCGTCGCGCTTGGCGCTGGCGGCCAACCCCTGCTCACGCAGCCACTGCTTGGCGACCTCTGCGTCGCCGTCGGAGGCCTCGAGGGCGCGCTTGGCGTCCATCATCCCGGCACCGGTCGCTTGGCGCAGTGCTTGTACGTCCTTGGCGGTGAACGCCATCGTGATCTCGCAGTCTCCTTGGTGAGGTGGGCTCAGGACTCGGTGGTCGAGACGGACGCCTCGTCGGAAGCGACTTCGCCGGCTGTCGTCTCGGTGTTGGTGGCGTCAGCGCTCGCAGTCGCGACGCCCGGCTCAGCCGCCTCCGGCTCAGCCAGCTCTCCGGCTCAGCAACGTCTGGTGCCACCGCCTCCGGTTCGGCCACCGCTTCAGCTTCAGCCGCCGCCGGCGTCTCCTGCTCCACATGGTCCGACGCCGGCACCGGCGGGGGTGGGATCTCGCGGGCTGCAGCGAGCCGGGCATCGCGCTCGGCTTGCGCGCGAGCCGCCGCATGGCGTGCTTCTGCCTGCTCGCTGGCGAAGGCCGCCTCCTGCTCCGCGGTCCGGGTGACCGGGGCGTTCGCCGGGTCCCGCTTGGCCGCGATGAAGCGCCCTTCCTCCACCGCATCGGCGATCACTCGAGCCAGTAGCGAGTTGGCCCGGATGGCGTCGTCGTTGCCAGGGATCGGATACTGCACGAGCTCCGGGTCGACGTTGGTGTCGACCACCGCAACGACCGGGATGCCCAGCTTGTTGGCCTCCGTGACGGCGATGTGCTCCTTCTTCGTGTCCAGGACGAAGATCGCGTCGGGCTTGCGCGCGAGGCCGCGGAGGCCGCCGAGGTTGCGCTGCAGCTTCTCCATCTCACGAGTGAGGAGCAGCGCCTCCTTCTTCGGCATCACCTCGAACTCGCCGGAGTCGCGCATCCGCTCGTAGTCGAGCATCTTGCCGACGCGCTTGGAGATCGTGTCGAAGTTGGTCAGCATCCCGCCGAGCCAGCGCTCGTTCACGAACGGCATGCCGCACTTCTCGGCGTAGCTGCGAACCGGGTCCTGGGCCTGCTTCTTCGTGCCGACGAACAGGATCACGCCTCCATTGGCGACGAGGTCCCGGACGTATGCGTACGCAGTCTCGACCCGCTTGAGCGTCTGCTCGAGGTCGATGATGTAGATGCCGTTGCGCTCGCCGAAGATGAAGCGCTTCATCTTCGGGTTCCACCGCCGGGTCTGGTGCCCGAAGTGGACGCCGGCCTCCAGCATCTGCCGCATCGTGATGACGGCCATGTGTTCTCCTTCGCGGTTGATCGGACCCGCCACCGGCGCCGGAGCGACCGCAAGGTGGTGGCGGACGATGAGTGGTGGTCGGCGCACCGGACGGTGAGCCGACCCGGGAGTGTACCGGGCAGGAGCAGGTCGCCCGCCTGCTCACGGCGATGCCGGACAGCGCAGCCGGGGCGGTGGCGCCGGCCGGCCTGGCGACCCGTCCGTCGGCACGAGTCGCCATCGGTGGACCAGCCGGCCGAGCAGCGGCGCCGGGTCGATGTAGCTGTCGCCGCGCCGCAGCCCGAAGTACAAGGCATTCGATGCTCGACCGACCACGGCTCCCTGGGCCACCGTCGATCCCGTCGACAGCTCGGTGCTGGCCAGGCGTCCGTACGTGGCACGCAGGCCGTCAGCGTGCTCGACGACCACGTACAGCACACCCGCGACGGTTCCGCGGAACGTCACCCGCCCGGCCGCCGCCGCACGAACAGCCGTGCCGGCCGCGACGGCGTACTCCAGCCCCCGGTTGCCAGGGCACCAGGTGCACGACGGCTCCCGGAAGGCGTCGACCACCGGGGCGTTGACCGGAGGAAGCAGGCAGCTCGCCGCCAACAACGGAGCGAGAGCAGGAACGAGGAACGGCACCGGGTACCTCCCGACTGCGTGGCCCGGACACGGGGCCTGAAGACGAATTCGGGCGGCGCAGGCGCCGCGACGAGGTCAGGCCACGCCGGCTGCGGTCAGACGGGCCCGGAGGTGGAGCACCGATTTCGAGTGCAGCTGGGGCACGCGGCTCTCGCTCACGCCCAGCACACGACTGATCTGGGCCAGCGTCAGGCCCTCGTCGTAGTAGAGGGAGAGGATCAGCTTCTCCCGATCTGGCAGCTTGCCGATCTCGGCGCGCACGAGCTCCCGCACCTCCTGCTCCTCGACGACTGCCGAAGGCACGATCGGGACCTCGCCGCTGAGGGCGCGCGGCTCCGCTCCGGCGTCGAGCGCCCGTTCGAGCGGCCCGACCGTCGTCGAAGCGATCGTCGAGAGCCACTGGTCCAGTCGAGTCCGGTCGATCTGCAGGTGGTCGGCAAGCTCGTCGTCGTTCGGCGCACGGCCCCACCGACCCTCGAAATCGGCGATCGCCCGCTCCACCTCGCGCGTCTCGAGCGCACGGAGCGGGGCACCCAATCGAGCTCGCGGAGCCCGTCGTAGATCGCGCCGCGGATGCGCGGCGTGGCGAACGTCTCGAACTTCACCCCACGTTGTGGGTCGAAGCGCTCGACGGCGTCGATCAGCCCGAGCACGCCAGAGCTCACGAGGTCACCGGGATCGACGCTGGCCGGCAAGCCGGCCCCGACCCGCCCGGCGACGAACTTGACGAGCGGGGCGTACGAGACGATCAGGTGGTCACGCGCGCTGGAGCTGCGTCGCCGCAGCCAGCGCTCCCACTGCGTCGCCAGGTACGGATCGACGTCGACGATGGTCACTCGTGAACCGTCGCCTCAGGCCCGCGGATGCGCGTCGCCATACGCGGCGCGGAGGCGCTCGCGGCTGACGTGGGTGTAGCGCTGGGTGGTCGCGACGTCGGCGTGGCCGAGCAGTTCCTGCACAGCCCGCAGGTCGGCGCCTCCATCGAGCAGGTGGGTGGCGAAGCTGTGGCGCAACGCATGCGGGTGCGTCGGCGACGGGGACCTGCGGTCGAGGATCCGTCGGACGTCCCGCGGGGTCAGGCGTCGCCCCCGTTCGTTGCCGAACAGCTCCGGCTGCTCGGCTTCGATCACGTCGGCTCGCACGCTCCCCCACTCCCGCAGCGCCGCAACGGCCGGCTCCGAGAGCGGGACGCGGCGTTGCACCGAACCCTTCCCCCACACGACGACGGCGCCCTGGTCGAGGTCGATCGACGTCGTGTCGAGACCGCACAGCTCGCTGACTCGCAGCCCCGAGCCGTAGAGGATCTCCAAGACGGCGTTGTCGCGACGGCGCCGCCAGCCGGGTTCGTCCTCGGGGAGGCCACCCTCGAGCAGCGCGTCGAGGTCGCGACGGTCGAGCACCCGCGGCAGCCGACCGTCCCCGCCCTTGGCCTGCACCCCGATCGTCGGGTCGGTGGTCAGTTGACCGGTCCGCACCAACCACCGGAAGTACCTGCGCAGGGCGGCCGTCTTCCTGGCAATGCTGCGCCGCGCGTACTGCCTCGTGGTGAGGTGCGCCAGATAACGACGGACGGTCGTGCGGGTCACCGCCGACGGATCCTCGATGCCCAGCCGCGCCGCCCACTCGGCGAACCCACGAACGTCCGACGCGTAGGCAGTGACCGTATGGCCGGACAGCGAGGCGAGCGAGCGGGCAAACGACCCGACCAGCCAGTGCTGCGCCCGCTCGTCGGGCGAATCTGCGGAAGCGATGCCCTCGCCAACGTCGCGCGCGCCGCGAACGTCGCTGTCGACGCGTGCTTCCGGCATTCGAGCGAGGGTATTCGCTCATGCCTGCTCCAGCCATGACACCACGGGCTCGAACCAGCCGCCCGACTCCTGAACCCACCCGGTCCGCTCGAGGCGGGCGAGGGTCATCGCCGCGTCCGACATCGACAAACCCAGCTCGACGACGACCT
This sequence comes from uncultured Acidimicrobiia bacterium, assembly GCA_963774635.1. Taxonomy (GTDB): domain Bacteria; phylum Actinomycetota; class Acidimicrobiia; order Acidimicrobiales; family Ilumatobacteraceae; genus JALZMG01. Next base: position 26,934 of record CAVZFS010000036.1, on the reverse strand, counting down.
CTTCCAACGTGCACGGATCTCGCCGGCACCGCTCCAGCACTGCGGCAGCGGTGCCTCGCGGCAGCGGCCGGGGGTCGTAGCCCGGCGTCCCGGCCCGGCGAGTGTCGAGCCCGAGCGCGACCAGCACGTCGTCGACCGACGTGACGGGAGCCGCACCGTCGCGGAGGAGCTGGTTGGTGCCTGCGGCGGCCCGGTTGCGGACCGATCCCGGCACGGCCATGACGTCGATCGAGCGCTCGATGGCCGCTTGCGCGGTGATCAGCGAGCCGCCCCGCTCGCGGCTTTCGATCACGACGAGCACCTCGCTGAGCGCGGCCAGGATGCGGTTGCGCAGCGGGAAGCGGAACGGCTCGGGGACGGTTCCAGGTGGCCACTCCGACAACAGCACCCCGTGCTCGCACACTTCCTCCCAGAGCCGGGCATGAACCCGCGGGTACGGCTCGTCGGGTCCGTTGCCCACGACGGCGGCCGGCGGCGCTCCGTCGGCCCGCAGCACTCCTGCATGGGCGGCGCCGTCGACACCCTTGGCCAAGCCGGACACGACGACGACGCCTGCCGCGGCAAGGTCGCGGCCGAGCTCGAAGGCGATGTCGCGACCAGCCCGTGTGGCGTTGCGCGTACCGACCACACCGACGCGCCGACTGTCGAGGACGGCCAGATCGCCACGGACGAACAAGACCGCCGGCGGCTCCGGATCGTTGATGAGCACCGCCGGGTAGCTGTCGTCGCGGATGCTGATGACGCGGATCTCGTGCATCCGGCATCGCGCCGCCCACTCGGCGGGGTCACGACGGTCGGCGGACGCCCGCCAGGCGGCTCGGATCGTCGGCGTCAGCAGCCGCGCCACGCTCGGGTGGGGCACGGCCCGGCCGATGGCGACGGCGTGCGCCTCGACGGGCTCGTGGTGGGAAAGCAGGACGCGCAGCCGCTGGACGGTCATGAGGTCGAACCCGGCGAGCGCGGCGAGGCAACCGTCGGCAGGCGCGGCCGGCGGGGAAGATCCGGGACTCATCACGCCACCAACCCGGCGGCCGCCGCCCTGAGACGAGTGCGCAGCGAGAGGGCGATCGACACATGCTCCACGTCGAGCGCCTCCGGGGGTGCGGTGCCGTCACGGCCGCAGTGGAGATCGGCGATCGTGCGGGCGACGCGACGGATCCGGTGGTAGCCGCGGCCGGTGAGCCGCTCGTGTTCGATCTCGGATCGCAGCAGCGCCCGGGCGTCCGCGGTGACCGGCGCCCAGCGGTCGAGCAACTCGCCGTGCAGCTCGGCGTTGAGTCGTCCGCACCGCTCGATGGCGATGCGGCGAGCCGCGGCGACGCGTGCCGCAACGACGCTGCTCGGCTCACCTCCGCCGGGATCGAGCAGCTCGTCGACGGCCGGCCTCTGCACGGCGACGCGGAGGTCGAACCGGTCGAGCAGTGGCCCCGAGAGCCGGCGGACGTAGCGCATCCGGGCGACGTCGTCGCACTCGCACGATCCAGGTGCACCCCCGCCGCACGGGCATGGGTTGGTGGCGGCGACGAGGAGGAAGCGGGCCGGCATGACGGCGTGGTTGCTCGCCCGCGCCACACGGATGACGCCTTCCTCCAGTGGTTCACGCAGCGCGTCGAGCACCGATGGCGGGAACTCGCCGAGCTCGTCGAGGAAGAGGACGCCACCGTGGCTAAGACTGATCTCGCCCGGACGCACAGTGGCCGAGCCGCCTCCGACCAGGGCGACGACCGAGCTGGTGTGGTGCGGCGCCCGGAACGGCGGAGCGGTGACCAGTCCACCTGGCGGCATGGCCACGCCGGCCGCCGAGTGGATCATCGTCGCCGCCAGCGCGTCGGCTCGATCGAGGGGCGGCAGGACGCCGGTCAAGCGTTGCGCCAGCATCGTCTTGCCCGAGCCGGGCGCTCCGACCAGCAGCAGGTGGTGGCCGCCGGCCGCGGCGATCTCGAGGGCTTGCCGGGCCACCGGCTGCCCGCGCACGTCCGCCAGGTCCGGCGGCGGTGGTGCCTCGGCGCCGACCGGCGGGCCAGGCTCGGCAGGCCACGGCGTCTCGCGTCGTGAGGCAGGTCACGACCTCGTTCAACTTCGACGCGACGCGGACTGGACCGGCGGCAGCGACGTGTGCCTCGGGGCTCGACGCGATCGGCACGACGACCGCCAGCCCGTCGAGCACGGCCACCATCGGCGCGACCCCCGGAACGCGGCGCAGCGAACCGTCCAGCCCGAGCTCGCCCACGAACCCGTGCCCTGCGACGGCCTCCGGCGGGATCGCTCGTGAGGCGACGAGCACCCCGATGGCGATCGCCAGGTCCAGCCCGGCGCCGGTCTTGCGGCGTCCCGACGGCGCAAGATTGACCGTGATGCACGCCGTCGGCCAGGGCAGCTCGCTGCTCATGACGGCGGCACGGACCCGGTCGCGGGATTCTCGGCACGCGGCGTCCGGGAGCCCCACGATGTGATAGCCGGGAAGGCCCGGACCGACATGGACCTCCACGGTCACCGGATGACCGCTGGCGCCGAGGAGTGTGGCCGACGGGATGGATGCGAGCACAGTGCCCTCCGACGAACGATGAGGTTCGAGCTGGGGAGCGGCACCAGGCCCCTCGATCGGTGGAAGGCACCATAGCGAGCGGGTGTCACAGTCCGGCTCGAGGGAGAGGAATTCCCTGTGGGAACCGTCAAGGAACAGAATGCTTCCATGCGGTGGCCGTACTCGCTGGCAAGGGATGGGTTCGGCCGCAGGCACGAGCACGGTTTAGGGCGGCCGCCGGCGACAGGTCGCGAGGATTGGTGCCCGCCGGGCTCAACGCGGCCGTCCGACGTGATCCGCGACGGGCCTCGACGGCACGGTGGTGCGACGTTCGATGCCACCACGCCGGTTCAGATCGATTCAGTGCCCATGGGTGCCGATCGCCGAGTCGTAAGGCACCTTGTCGTCGACCCGCCCCGGGCGTGGGCGCGGCGCCGAGTGGGGGCATGAAGCGTGCCGAAGTGGATCCCAGCGGAGTGCTAACGATCACGAACGCCGCCGGGCGGCGCGTCGTTACCCGAGGGCTGGAACGACGACCTCACAGAAGTCATCGCTGCGCCCCGTCGATCCCTTGACAAGGGTCTCGGAGAGAAGGATGTCATCGGAGGGATCCGTTGGCGTCCCGGTGTGATCGACCACGAACTCGATCCGGATCTGGCCGGGGTTGCGACCGATCGCCTCGCCGCGGAGTTGTAGACCGTGGCGTTGCCCGTTGAGAGCTGGACAACCGTCAACGTGCCGTCGCCGTTGTCGGTGACGCTGAGATCCTTGCCGAGCACCACCCTGTGTTCCCTCACGAAGTTGCCATTGTCCATATTGGTCAACGTGTTGGTTACACGCGTGTTCTCAGCGAAGTAGACGAGACCATCCCGCCCGTGCGTGTTGACGTGGAACCGACCCTCGACCACGGCGTGGAACTCCACCGTCAACCCCTCGACCTCGCAGAAATCCTCCACGACGCCGTCAAACTCGTTGCGGAACTCACCCCTGTCCAACGGCTTCGCCGCAGCCGTTGCGCTAACGGCCACCGTCGCCAAGCCAGCCACAACGCCAACAACCCATCGATGCCTCATGGAGGCCCCCTTTCAGAGGCGCCGCCCGCTTGCGCCGCCCGCCCGGTGCCGAGAGTAGCTCTCGTCGGCGAAGGTCAACGCTTCGTGCGCGTGCCCGTCGACACGACGTCCTTCGCATCGGAGGTCGTAGTCGCCGCCGGCACAGATCAGACGGCTCGGTGCTCAGCAGCGCTGCTGCGGACGCACCATCCCACCATCGTCCGCGAATTCCGCCTCGCGGTGACGGCACACCAACGCCAGCCTCGGGAGGAGGCGATAACGACAATGTGACTTGAGCCCGAGCGGTGCTTGCGCCCGCGAGCACGGTCCTGAGTTGTAAGCAGGGTCGCCGGGAGGCTCAGCCGAGTACCGAACGTCAGCACCGAATCACAGTCGCTCTCCCAACGAGGCCGCGCCATAACGGCATCTCGTTGCCTCTGCTTGCGATTGCGAGCGGTGGGCTGGGGCCAACGGCAGCTATCGGAGGTGCGGACGACGGCTGCGCCGCTGTATTCCGGACGCGCAACTTCGGACATCGCGTCGCGATTGGCCGTGTGTGTAGGACCGCCATCTCGCAGATGCCTTGGCGTTTGTCGTGACGCGCGTCCGGGCAGGCGCGTCTCGACACCGTGCCGCAAACAGCAGGGATGGGCGTCTCAGGCGGTCCAGCCGCCGTCGACTGGGAGGGCTACCCCGGTCAGGGTCGTCTGCTCGGGATCGGCCAGGAACAGCACCGCTCCCGCCACCTGCTCGGAGGTGACGAACTCCTGGATGAGGTGCGTGCCCAGGAACCCGATGAGCGCTTCGTCGACAGTGACGCCGCTCTGCTCCGCCAATGTTCGGGCGGTGTGCTCGACCATGGGCGTGACGACTGCACCGGGGCACACGGCGTTGACCGTGATGTGGTCGCCGGCCAGCTCGGCCGCCAGCGCCTTGGTGAGCCCGACGACGCCGTGCTTCGAGGCGCAGTAGGCGGCGAACATCGGAGCGGCCGTCAGCCCTGCGGCGGAGGAGGTGTTGACGATGCGACCGCCGCCCCGAGCGATCATGTGGGGGATCACGGCCCGACACATGCGGAACACGCCGCCGAGGTTGACCGCGAGCACGTTTTCGTACTGGGCGTCCGACATCTCGTGCGCTCGACCCATCGCCGGCAGGATGCCGGCGTTATTCACCAGCACGCTCGGCGCGCCGAGCTCATCAACGACCGCCCCGACGAATGCATCGACGTCGTCGCTGCTTCGCACGTCGCAGGTGCGAGCGACGACCCGAGCGCCCACGGCCTCGAGCTCCTTCGCCGCCGCCGCTAGTTCACTCTCACTCGACAGGGCGTACTCGGTACCGCCACTGGCGGCGGTGCCAATGTCACCTATGGCAACGTCCGCGCCTTCCGACGCGAACCGTTGGGCGATGGCAAGGCCCTGCCCGCGGGCGGCTCCCGACACGATCACCACCGAACGATCGAACCTTCCCATGGCGCTTACCCCCGAACCAGCCGGAACCGCGGCAATGCTCGCCAATCCAGCCCGCGGTGTCAACGCCACTTGACGCGTGCGCAGGCGGTTCGCGAGCCTGACCAGCATCGGGCTCAGCTGGCGGACCTGAGAAGGGGGCAGCGTGTCGAGAGAAGGGGTCACCGCGGTCCGGCTGGGAATCGACGACGCGCTTGTCGTGTTCGAGAGCCTGAGCGAGGAGGAATGGTCGCGACCCAGCGGCTGTGCGGGATGGCGGGTGCAGGACGTCGCCGCCCACGCCGGCTCGAACTTCAAGGCGACCGTGGACCCTCCGCCGCCGCCCGCCGAGCCGCTTGCGCCGATGCCCGCCGAGCGCATGATGGACCTCCTCGTCGAACCCCGCCGGAGCTGGACACCGGAGCAGGTGCTCGATGAGGTCAGAACGTATGGGCCACGTCTCCTCGAGACGTTGGACGCCCTGCAGCTAGAGCCGGTCGCCTCGAGTCCCATGACGATGGCCGACTTAGGGACATACAAGATGCACCAGTTGGCCGATGCATACGCCTTCGACTTGTACTGCCACCTCCGCATCGATGTGCTCGCGCCGCGCGGACCGGTCGAGCGCGACGTGCCACCCGCCGATGCCGCCCGGCTCGGCCCCGCAATCGCATGGATGCTCGCCGGACTCCCCAACATGCAGGGCGCCGCGTTCCCCTTCGTCGACCGACCCTTGAACCTCTGGCTGACCGGACCAGGCGGAGGCAGCTGGACCATCACTGGTATCGGCGACGGCAACGTCGAAGTGCTCCCAGGCGAACACCCGCAGGCCGCCGCCGGCATGACGTCGGATGGCCACGCCTTCGTGATCTGGGCCACCAAACGATCCGACTGGCGTGCTGACGTCACGCTGAACGGTGATCGCGACCTCGCTACACGTTTCCTTGACACTCTCAACATCGTCTAGCCCGCGCAGTCTCGACATCGAGACCTGATCGCCACGGACTGGACCGCGTCTGCCGCAGCGATAAACACGACGTACCGCAGGTTGTCGGCGTTAGCCGCACGTAAGGTGGAACACGGCCTCGCCGCTTTCGGAGTGACTGCCCGTGATGGGTGCTGCCGCGCCGCAGCCTCGCCGCACCGACGCCCACCCTGGGCGGCGTCCGACGCTCCCTTGTCAAGCGGCGGGCAGTGAGTGTTCTTCGCGTCGTCGACTTTCGTCGTTCCACATGCGTACCGCTCCCCGGGGTCGAGCGAGCGGGCTTCGATCTTGGCGCGCTCGCCTGTTCAACGACGCGCTACTGAGTCCGGGGTATCGCAGAGCACGGCCGTCATGGCCGTGGCAAGGCAGTACCCGAAACGCGTGAAACAATCCCGAGCCGCCAGACGCCTGGGTTTGCTCCTCGGGTCACGGGACGGCTGCCGTCACGAGAGCGCCGGTAGGGTGATCAACTCAAGAGACGCCTGGTTTGGGCCAGACCTTTGTGGTTGTCGCTCTGTACGGCTCGACGCCTCCCCATGTCGGAGGGATTCCATCGTGCAGGCCGCCGACTACCGAACGTCTCGGGGCTTCACTGTCCTCACCCGCCAAGACTCCATGCGCCTGCTCGAGCGCGGCGGCGTGGGACGAATCGCTGTTCCTGGCCGGCCCGCGCCGACGATGCGCCCCGTCAACTTCGCGCTGCGGGACGGGCGCATCGTCATGCGCACCGCCGACCCTGCGTTGTCGGCGGCCGCTGCCAAGGCACTGGCCGCGTCGTTCGAGTTCGACGAGATCCGCAACGAGGACCATCGAGCCTGGAACGTGATCGTCACCGGAGAACTCGAGGCCCTTGATGATGAGGGACTCGACGGGCGTGGAGTCAATGCTTGGGCGCCGAGCGAAGGTGAGCGCTCCATCGCATTGAGGATCGCGGACGTCAGTGGCCGTGAGGTTCCGGAGCCACACGTCCCTCCAACGTCTTCTCGACTTACGTCGTTCACGGAGGTCGAGGCCGCGACGCCCGACACCGATCCCGACGGTGATGGCATCGACCCGTGGGGCCGGTCGGCGCGAGCGAGGCAGGTGATCCGGGCGCTGTCAGAGCCGGCGTACCGGTACTGGTTCCGGTTCAGCTTCGAGCACCTGGCGCGAATCCCGACCCAGGGCGGCGCACTGCTGGTCGCCAACCACGCCGGGGTGGTCCCCATTGATGCTGCTTTGGTGATGCACGGCATCGAGCGCGAACTGGACCGGCCGGTGTACGGGCTCCACCACCACGGACTCTCTGCGGTGCCGGTGCTCGGAACGCTGCTAGCACGGGCAGGTGGGGTCGTCGCCCACCCAGACAACGCCCTGCGGTTGCTGCGCGACGACCGCCAGTTGCTGCTCGTGTTTCCTGAAGGTGCCAAAGGCACCAACAAGCCGTACGGCGATCGATACCGCCTCGCACGGTTCGGACGCGGCGGTTTCGTCGACACGGCGATGCGGGCGGGGGTCCCGATCGTGCCGATCGCAATCGTCGGCACAGAAGAGACGATGCCGATCATGCTCCGGCTCCCCGGTGGCTGGCCGGTGACGTTGAACTCGCTCATGTTCGGCCCGCTCGCTGCCGGCGTTCAGTTCCCAGCGACGATCACCGCTCGCGTGCTTGAACCGGTCGAGCTCGATGAGCCGCCGGGTCTCGAGCGCTATCCCACCTACCGTGTCGCCGCCGTCGCCGACATGATCCGCGATCGAATTCAGGCCACCCTCGACGACGTACGGCCGCGACCCGGGGGCAGGCGTCAATGAGCGCCCGAAGCGTGCTCATCACCGGCGTCGACGACCCACTCGGCCGAAAGCTCGCCGAACGCATGGCGACCCGCGCCGACCTCCAGATCGTGATCGGCGCGGCGGACGCTGCCAGCTCAGCCATCGACGGCGTCGAGGTGATACGCCTGCCCCGGGAGTACACCGAGCTCGCCCACCTGTTGGTGAGCCGCGCCGTCGACACGATCATCCACGCCGATCGGCGGTGGACGCACTCCGATGTCGGCGGGGACGGCCATAGTCAGCACGTCATCGCCACCATGCAACTCGCCGCCGCGGCCGCCCACGACGCGGCCACCGTGCGTCGTGTCGTCATGGCCTCCTCCACTTCCGTGTACCCGGCATCTAGCCGGGCCCCACTGCTGCATCCCGAGACGGAACAACTCCACGCCGAAGAGGGAACACCGGCCGCGTCTGTACTGGAAGCCGAGGGCTTCATGCGCGACCTCGCCACCACCAATCCAAACCTCAGCGTCTCAATCCTGCGCCTCGCCGATCTCACCGGACACGACACCACGGACCCGCTCGGCCAGCTGCTGGCCGGTCGCGTCGTACCAGCCATCTGGGGCTTCGACCCCACAGTGCAGCTACTCCACGTCGATGACGCAGTCGCCGCCCTCGAGCACGCCGCGGACCACGAGCTGGCCGGTGTCTACAACGTCGCTTCCCATCGGCTCATCCGTTGGCGACGAGCGGCCCGATTGGCCGGCAAACCACTCATCGAGTTGCCGCTCGTCCCACCGCGGCTCCTCACCGCCATGGTGCAATGGGCCTACCGACTGAACACCGGTGACGACGTCCTCGACGTGCTGCGGTACGGCCGCCGTGCCGCCACCGACGCCTTCCACCGTTCCGGGTTCCAACCGACCTGGACCGCCGAACACTGCGTGCGCCGGAGTCGATCTCGCTGACTGGGCCGGCGCGACATCCTGGAGCTGCTCAGCGCGGCACCCATCGCGGCCTCGCAGCTGCGACGCCGCTCAGCATGACCGTGACCGGCGTGCTCAAGCACCTCCAGGCCCTCGAAGACGCTCAGCTGGTGACACCCGCACGGTTGGCCGCACCCCGCTGATGACAGCTCGCCCCCGATGCCCTGGACACCGCCGCGACGTGGATCTCATCGCGCGCGCCCGAACTGCAACACCGAATGACGGCGAAGTCATCGTCGCAAGGTGCACCGATCGGCATGTCCTTGCGGCTGCGGGGACCGTTTGTCTCCGATACCGTCGAGCGGTGCGGAGGATCGATCCCGACACGGCCGGGGACGAGCACAAGTCCCTGTCACAGTTCCTGGACTTTCACCGGGCAACGCTCGTCATCAAGGCCAGCGGCCTGTCGAGCGAACAGCTCGCCGCGCGTGCGGTCCCGTCATCCGCGATCACGCTCGGTGGCATGCTGAAGCACCTGGCCCTGGTCGAGGACGACTGGTTCCAGGTCAAGTTCCTCGGTCGACCCGAGCTCGAGCCATGGGCCAGCGCACCGTTCGATGTCGATCCCGACTGGGACTGGCACTCGGCGGTAGACGACACGCCCGATGAGCTGTTGCGGCTCTATGACGCCGCTTGTACGCGCAGCCGGGCCGCGGTGGTGGAAGTCGGAGGGGATCTCGACAGGCGATCGGCCGTCACCGATCCTCGGACCGGCGCCACGATCTCACTGCGCTGGATCCTGCTGCACATGATTGAGGAGACGGCCCGTCACAACGGACATGCGGACCTGCTGCGAGAGGCGATCGACGGATCTGTCGGCGAGTAGCAGCCACCAGCGGACAGCTCTACAACGGTGTCGGCCGACGTCGGCGGCGCCGCGAGCGTCCGGCGACGGAACGTCATTCCTCCTGCGCCATCCGAAGCCTACCGAACGCTCTGACACCGAACGACGCGCATCACCGGCAGCGATCGTCACGACTGAATCACGGTCAGCGGTTCAGCGCAGCCCGCCCAATCAAGCATGACCGTCGCGTTGCTTTCCAGAGGTGATCTGGTTGTCGATCCGGTTCGATGGGTGGCCGGCTAGCGGCCCGCTAGCGCTGACTCGTCTGACTGGTCAGAACCTGCTCCGACAACCGGGGCTCGACCAGACAGGAGTTGGACGATGAACATGATGAGACGATGGATGGTCGTCGCTGGCGCGGCGGGCCTCGTGGTGCTCGCTGGCGGCGTTGCCGAGGCCGACGACTGGGTTGATCTGCCGCCGCTCGATGGGGAGCTTTGCGAGTCCCGGGCTGTGGCGGCCGCCGCCGCTGGGTTCAACGTGATCGTCGGCGGTCCCGCCGCCGACGTGCTGAACGGGGGCGGTGGACGCGACCTGATCCTCGGGCTCGGCGGCAACGATCTGATCGACGGCGGGGGCGGCAACGACTTGATCTTGTCCGGCGACGGCAACGACATCGTGCGCGGCAACACGGGTGATGACACGCTGTGCCTCGGGGCAGGCGACGACTTCGGATACGGCAATCCCAACGATGATCGCATCTTCGGCGAGGCAGGTTTCGACCATGGTGACGGCGGGTTGGGCATCGACGGCTGCGCCCCTGACGTCGAGGTCCAGGTCAGCTGCTGACCTGCCGCCAACCACGGCCCAGTCCGGCTCGCGTCTCCACCCCAGACGCGAGCCGGAGTGTCGCTGGCGCGGCGAAAGGAACCATCAGTGATGATCTCGTTTGCTGAGCGAGGGCGTCGGCGCATCCGGTGGCTGGCGGCGTTTGCCGCAGCCGTCATCGCCTTGTCAGGCACGGCAGCGCTCTCCACCGCTGCAGATCCGCCGCATCGTGTGGGAAGGCCCAATCCGGAAGGAACGTCGATCTAGCTTGGACGGTGATCGACGTCTGTCGAGCGCCAATCTCGAGCGACGACAACGCCCGGGCATGAGCCGCCAGAGCGGCCGCCCTGAAGCGCCCCGAGTCGCGTGACTGGCTCTCGACCCGCCGTGGACATTCGCCGCGCTTCTCGAGTACCGAACGTCCGCACGTGAATGACCGCCCGCAGACACAGTACGCCGTGCCCGATCGGCACTAAGGGCGTGGCCGGGTACCAAGCGAGGTCGGTGGGGCGTTTGCTGTGGGCACGTGCTATGAGCGCCCGCTCGCCTCGTTGTACTGCCGCTCCACGGCGCCCGGGATGCGACCCCGAGCCGGTACTGCGACCCCGTACTCCCTCGCCCACGCCCGGATCGCCTTGGGATCCCGTTTGGCCTTGGTCGAACGTGACGACGTCCGCGTTCTCGGTCGGCTACGACGGCTCGACTGCCCGTCGCCCGAGACCGGCCGGCCTACATCCCAATACTTGTCCATTGCCCTCGACAGCGAGGCCAGGTTCTTCCTCGACAGCTCGAGTTCGCGCCAGTCGCCGTTCCAGCCGAGCCGGACCGTCTCAGCGCCCTCGGACCCATCGAGGTCGTCGACCAACACCTCGACCGTTGCCTTTGCCATTGCCTGCCTTTCGATAAACGATGAGCGTCGCTATCGGAAGCGACCGCAGCGATGTGCTCGCCGACGAGAACATGGCACAGCGAGCACCGCGCACCTGGCATCGAACGCCCTGGCACACCGAACGCGCGACCGAACCACTTCCTCACGGCTGAAGACAGCCGCACCGATCGGCATCTACGCGACCGGTGGTGTCACGATGCCGAGTCGGCGATCAGCGAGGAACCCGTCAATACAGAGCAACGTCGACGCCCGCTCGGTCGCGACGTCACAGCCAGCGCGTTCTACGACCGATCGGGCACGATCAAGGCGCTGCTGGCTACGGTGAACGGGAGTGACCTGTCGGAGGGGCGATGGCACGAGAGACTGAGGTGGGGGCCGCCGCCCAGCTGGTGCCGGGGGTTGTCCGCGGTGGCGGACGGTACGCAGTGGGAAACGCGAACGGTGAGCTGTTTGCGGTGACTCGCCGTTGTCGGCATCTCGGTGCCGATCTCGCAAACGGATCGGTCGACCGGCAGGGCTGCCTGGTCTGTCCGTGGCATGGCGCCCGATACGACGTGGCCACGGGCCGGATGACGCGGGGCCCACAGGGCTTCTTCGCGAAGATTCCCGGCTCGGATGCTGGGTACCGTCTGCTGACGAGGGTCTTGCCCCTCGGTCGGGGTGTGGTTGTCGAGCGAGAAGGCAACGTGTTCGTTCGTTAGCAGCGGCCCGAAGAAGGGACGATGATGGTCGAGTTCGATGAAGTGGTGGAGAAGATCACTGAAGCTGTGCGGCAGGTCGAAGCCGATGCGGGCGCATCGCCTGTGCTGGTAGCCGTCGTCGGAGAGTTCCAGGCGAAGCTTGCGAAGGCGAGAAAGCACTCGGCCGGTGGCCTACCTGATCACGACTTCGTGGTGGAGCTGGAGCAGGCCGGCGATAGTGCGAAGGTTGCTGCCGAGGCCGATGCAGGGTTGTCGGGTGATGCGCGCGAGTCTGTGCTCGCGGCTCACCTGGCGATCTGCATGCTGAAGGCTGGCGCCTGACCGCACGGCGCGCCTCGTGCTGAACACTGAACCGCACCGATCGGCATCTCGTTGCCTCTGCTTGCGATTGCGAGCGGTGGGCTGGGGCCAACGGCAGCCATCGGAGGTGCGGACGACGGCTGCGCCGCGGTACTCCGGGCGCGCAACTTCGGACATCGCGTCGCGATTGGCCGTGTGTGTGAGGACCGCCATCTAGCGGATGCCTTGGCGTTTGTCGTGACGCGCGTCCCGGCAGGCGCGTCTCGACACCGTGCCGCAAGCAGCAGGGATGGGCGTCTCAGGCGGTCCAGCCGCCGTCGACTGGGAGGGCTACCCCGGTCAGGGTCGTCTGCTCGGGATCGGCGAGGAACAGCACCGCTCCCGCCACCTGCTCCGAGGTGACGAACTCCTGGATGAGGTGCGTGCTCAGGAACCCGGTGAGCGCTTCGTCGACAGTGACGCCGCTCTGCTCCGCCAATGTTCGGGCGGTGTGCTCGACCATGGGTGTGATGACTGCACCGGGGCACACGGCGTTGACCGTGATGTGGTCGCCGGCCAGCTCGGCCGCCAGCGCCTTCGTGAGCCCGACGACGCCGTGCTTCGAGGCGCAGTAGGCGGCGAACATCGGAGCGGCCGTCAGCCCTGCGGCGGAGGAGGTGTTGACGATGCGACCGCCGCCTCGAGCGATCATGTGGGGGATCACGGCCCGACACATGCGGAACACGCCGCCGAGGTTGACCGCGAGCACGTTTTCGTACTGGGCGTCCGACATCTCGTGCGCTCGACCCATCGCCGGCAGGATGCCGGCGTTGTTCACCAGCACGCTCGGCGCGCCGAGCTCATCAACGACCGCCCCGACGAATGCGTCGACGTCGTCGCTGCTTCGCACGTCGCAGGTGCGAGCGACGACCCGAGCGCCCACGGCCTCGAGCTCCTTCGCCGCCGCCGCTAGTTCACTGTCACTCGACAGGGCGTACTCGGTACCGCCACTGGCGGCGGTGCCAATGTCACCGATGGCGACGTCCGCGCCTTCCGACGCGAACCGTTGGGCGATGGCAAGGCCCTGCCCACGGGCGGCTCCCGACACGATCACCACCGAACGATCGAACCTTCCCATGGCGCTTACCCCCGAACCAGCCGGAACTGCGGCAATGCTCGCCATTTCGGCCCGCGGTGTCAACGCCACTTGACGCGTGCGCAGGCGGTTCGCGAGCCTGACCAGCATCGGGCTCAGCTGGCGGACCTCGAGAAGGGGGCAGCGTGTCGAAAGAAGGGGTCACCGCGGTCCGGCTGGGAATCGACGACGCGCTTGTCGTGTTCGAGAGCCTGAGCGAGGAGGAATGGTCGCGACCCAGCGGGTGTGCGGGATGGCGGGTGCAGGACGTCGCCGCCCACGCCGGCTCGAACTTCAAGGCGACCGTGGACCCTCCGCCGCCGCCCGCCGAGCCGCTTGCGCCGATGCCCGCCGAGCGCATGATGGACCTCCTCGTCGAACCCCGCCGGAACTGGACACCGGAGCAGGTGCTCGATGAGGTCAGAACGTATGGGCCACGTCTCCTCGAGACGTTGGACGCCCTACAGCTAGAGCCGGTCGCCTCGAGTCCCATGACGATGGCCGACTTAGGGACGTACAAGATGCACCAGTTGGCCGATGCATACGCCTTCGACTTGTACTGCCACCTCCGCATCGATGTGCTCGCGCCGCGCGGACCGGTCGAGCGCGACGTGCCACCCGCCGATGCCGCCCGGCTCGGCCCCGCAATCGCATGGATGCTCGCCGGACTCCCCAACATGCAGGGCGCCGCGTTCCCCTTCGTCGACCGACCCTTAAACCTCTGGCTGACCGGAGCGGGCGGAGGCAGCTGGACCATCACTGGTATCGGCGACGGCAACGTCGAAGTGCTCCCAGGCGAACACCCGCAGGCCGCCGCCGGCATGACGTCGGATGGCCACGCCTTCGTGATCTGGGCCACCAAACGATCCGACTGGCGTGCTGACGTCACGCTGACCGGTGATCGCGACCTCGCTACACGTTTCCTTGACACTCTCAACATCGTCTAGACGGCCCGGTCTCGACATCGAGACTGATCGCCACGGACTGGACCGCGTCTGCCGCAGCGATAAACACGACGTACCGCAGGTGGCGGCGTCAGCCGCACGTAAGGTGGAACACGGCCTCGCCGCTTTCGGAGTGACTGCCCGTGATGGGTGCTGCCGCGCCGCAGCCTGGACGCACCGACGCCCACCCTGGGCGGCGTCCGACGCTCCCTTGTCAGCGGCGGGCAGTGAATGTTCTTCGCGTCGTCGACTTTCGTCGTTCCACATGCGTACCGGTCCCCGGGGTCGAGCGAGCGGGCTTCGATCTTGGCGCGCTCGCCTGTTCAACGAAGCGCAACTGAGTCCGGGGTATCGCAGAGCACGGCCGTCATGGCCACGGCACGTCCGTGACCAGCGGGCCGGCGGTCGGCGTTCCGTCGCGCTGACTTGAGCTCGACGCGTCGTTACGGCCCGAGCGCGGTGAGCGCGATCAGCTCAGGCGATGTAAGGCGTCGCCGACCACCGGCTCGGATCGGGGCGGGCCTCGGCGCCACGGTCCGCGAACGTCGGCCCTGGGCCGTACGCTCGGCACGTGGCGAACGCCTCACCATCGCCGACACCGAACCCCGACGCGATGAAGTTCACGTTGGACACCACGCTGCCAGAGACGCTCGACGTGACGAGCCCGGACGCTGCCGTCGGTGTGCCGTTCGCCGAAGCGGTGTTCGCCGCGGGAGGGGTTGCGTCGATCTTCGGCGTGAATGACTTCGTGACGGTGAGGCGCCAACCCGGCTACGACTGGGGCCCGATCGTGGCGGTGGTCGTCGCCGCCGCCGCGGCGCACCTCTAGCGCGGCTGCGTGGACGAACGCCATCAAGCCCAGTCCATCGACGTCGCCAAGGAGGTCGGGGTGACGGTGACGTTCTACGACGGCTACGTCGCTCAGTTCGACCTGCTGAGCCTGCGTCAAGGGTGCCCGTGTGCGACGTGCCGCAACATGCGTGAGCGGGGAGAAGACAGCTGGCCCCGCCCGGACAGCCCGGTACCGCTTCGTGTCGAGCACGCCGAACTGCACGGCGCGTGGGGGCTCAACATCACCTGGAACGACGGTCACAGCACGGGCATTTACTCGTTCGAGTTGCTGCGACGGTGGCACGAGGGCCCGCGGTGAACTCCGCACGAGCCGAAGGTCCGCACCAACGGCGGACCACTAGCGGGCCACGAAGGCCAAGACAGCCGTTCACCCACCGCCATGTACCCATACATGATCCTGCACGGACACCGGCGCTGACGGGGTACCACCCGACAAGGTCATCCAGTTCGTCACGCACCCCGCGGGGCCTGTTGGCCCGGGAGAAGCGCTACGTCGATGCTGCGCCTGCGGGGACACCGCATCACGGAGAACATCACGAACTGCTGATGGGGCTGCGGGTAATGATCGACGCCGAGCGGTTGAATGAGCACGACCGCGAGGTGGTGGCCAGCGTGCTGCGTGGTGTCGGCCTGTTGACTCGTGATGAGGCCGATTGGATCCGAGTGATCGAGCCGCTGGGTTAGCGACTACGCGCTGGTCAGTCGCACCCCTGGGGATTCCGCGGCCGAGCCGTCGACGACAACGTGGTTGCCGCCCCTCTGAAGACTCACGGTCGTCGCCCCCAGATGACGCGGACGAGAACCCAGGCGATCAGCGTGACCAGCCCGCCAAAGGGCGGACGAGTGGAGGTCGAGCTGCGCGATTGGCCAGAGGGTCGGCGCACGCCCGTCGATGCGCTGTCTAAAACGCGGCTCGGGAGCTGCTGTCGAACGCCGCCAGCCACGCTGATCCATCGACGGCGCGGGCGCGACTTGTCCGCGATGACACCGCCGCACGGCTGCAGGCGATTGACGAGGGCCCGGTCTCGACGACCACGCGGTCGACGCTGCCGTCGCCGCCGGCCGCAGCCCAGCGTGGGCACCGTTGCCTCGGTCGACGTCCCGCTACCGGTGTCCGACCCCGTTCCCACCGTCGATCCGAGCGAGCTCCGCGCCGACCTCCTACGTAGTGAGCTTCACCACCTCGAGGGCGGCGCGGGCGGCGCGGGCGGAGCGACACCACCGGCCGAGTGGCACTAGAGCTCTCAGACAATCGCGACGTGGCGGATCGAGAGCGATCGCCGGCCCACACGCCGCGACGATCCGTGCGAGCCAGCAGGCCAGCGGCAACCGACCCGAGTCGGGCTCGCTCCCGCTGGAAGGCGATCACCGTGTCATGCAACTCGGCACCTGGCAGCTCGTCCACCAAACCTGGCCCGGGAAACTTTGTATCCCCCGACAGCCTCGCCTTGACGCTCGCCATCGGTAAGACATAACTTACCGTTCGTGCCCACTTACGGACCGACGGATGCGGTGTGGGAGGCCCTCGGCGACCGCACGCGGCGGACGATCCTGGAATGCCTTGCCGAACAGCCGTGCGCCGTGGGTGAGCTCGCGCAGCGGCTTCCGGTCAGTCGGCCGGCGGTCTCGCAACACCTCAAGGTGCTCAAGGCGACCGGACTCGTCAGCGACGAGGCCGTCGGGACGCGGCACATCTACCGGCTGAACCCTGCCGGCGTGAGCGCCTTGCGGGATCAACTCGACACGTTCTGGAACCGCGCCCTCGCGGGCTACGAGGCCACGATCGGCGAAACGGAGGAAGAGTCATGACACAGGCAGCAACCGCGGTCGTGCGCAAAGAGATCGTGGTCGAAGCACCGATCGAACGCGCCTTCAGCGTCTTCACGGACCGCTTCGGCGATTTCAAGCCACCCGAGCACAACCTGCTGCGTGCACCGATCGCGCAGACGGTGTTCGAGCCCCGTGTCGGCGGCCACATCTACGACCGCGCAGAAGACGGCAGTGAGTGCCGCTGGGCCCGCATCCTCACCTACGAGCCCCCGACCAGGGTCGTGTTCAGCTGGGACATCGGCCCGACGTGGCAGCTCGAGACGGATCCCGACCGTGCCAGCGAAGTGGACGTGCGCTTCGTCGCCGAAGGTCCCCAGCGCACCCGAGTCGAGCTCGAACATCGCAACATCGACCGCCATGGTCCCGGCTGGGAAGGCGTCCAGGAAGGCGTCGACGGCGACGACGGCTGGCCCTTGTATCTCACCCGGTACGCCGCGCTACTCACCGCCTGACGAACGGCGCCCCGTACGATCCGATCGTGGGGGCTCGCGGGGCGGCGTTGGAGGTGCTGACCACTCGGCGCGGCCTCGGCTGGTGGCCGCTGGTCGTGCGCGTTGCGGCGGGCGTCACGCTGATCGTGGTATCGCTCTCCAAGTTCACGCGACACGAAGCCCTCGTTGACTCGTTCGAGCGCTACGGAGTGCCGTTGCCAGATGCCAGCGTGTACGTGGCGGGCGCGGTCGAGCTCGGCGGCGGCCTGCTCCTCCTCGTCGGCCTCATCACGCGCGTTGCCGCCGCCGTCGTCGCGATCAACATGGCAGTTGCACTGCTCACCGGAGGGCGCGTGGATGTCGACCTGTATCACGTCGGGCTGGGCTCGGTCCTGCTGATCGCCGCGCTGTTCCTGCTGTGGGCCGGCGGCGGACCGTGGTCCGTCGACGAACGTCTGGTGGCGACGACTACGCGTCCGCAGACCACGTGAGCAGTTCGCCGGCCCCGGCGGTCATCACCGTGCCCGGCATCACCCGCAGCCGCCGCGGCGTCAGCCGCAGCACCCCGAAATCCGGCGCATCGGGGCTTGTCCAGGCCGGGATGATCGACGGCTCGTAGCCGAGCGGCGGGGACACCCCGGCGAAGCGATCCCATCCGGCCCGGCGATCCGCCGGGTCGTCCTGGAACGCGGCGTCACAGTCAGCGGTGCACGTGTCGTGGTCGGGCGACCAGTAGGTGAGCGACAGCGCCGGTACGCGGGCCAGGTCGGCCGACTTCGGCGAGCGCGGCGACGTGAGGATCCATCCCGTCAACGTCTCGCCGTCCCACTCCCACATCGGGTGCAGCACCCGCGTCCGGGCGCGATCGTCCTTGCCCGTCGTGGCGGCAACGCACCACACGATGCGGTGGGCCATCTCGACGAAGGCTGGCGCGACAGTGGTCAGCGACGTCATGCCGGCGACGGTACCGCTCGACGTTGGACGCAGCGGTAGCTCCCAGCGCCACACCGCGTCGGCGCCCTCCACGACGTCGGCACCGCGCCCGAACCCGCACTTGCTGAGCACCGTCGTCGAGGCGTTCACCTCGGGCAGCGTGTGCGCCGTCACCATCGCCAGACCGGCGCGCTGCGCCCGGCGGACCAGTTCCTGGACGACGGCCGTCGCCACCCCACGACCTTGACGGGCCGGGGCAACGGCGTAGCCCAGCTCGACCTCCCCATCAGACGGCGGCCCTTTCCACCCGCCGAAGCCGACGAGTGCGCCATCGTGCTCGTCGAAGAACAGTTGGGTCCCCCACTCGCCGTCTGGATCCCGGCGGGTCGCCTCGAGGGTCACGGGCAGCGCGTCGGGGAAGCCGACCCAGCCGTCGACGACAGGGACCCCGAAGCGCTGCGTGAACACGTCGTCACCCTCGACGAGCGCCTCGAGCCATTCGAGCCGAGCGGGCATCACTCGAACCATCGCCACGTTGTGTATCAGAACAAAGCCTCGCGCCTCTCGTTGCGGACGAATCGACGCCTTGGGGGTTTCCAGATGGTCGGAGTCGAGTCGAAGGCTCAGCAGTCCCACGCGCACGCCCGTCACAAGGCTGCCCCCCGGCGGTGGATCTACCAGAACCTCACACCGTGGCGCATCTACGCGTGCTTCGACGCCCACGGCCGTCCCCTGCCGCCGGAACGCACCATCCCGGACGAGAACGGGTGCACAACCGAGGTCGTCAAGGTCCTCTCGATCCCTGCCTTGGGTGAGACGACCGTGCCGGCCGAGGACGCATGCGGGCTGAACACGCTCACCATGCGCCGCTTGGGCCAGATCGAGGTACGGCCGGCACCGAGCGAGCTCCTGACGAACCTGCCGCGGGCCATCGTGATCTTCGGTTGGCTCGCTGTGGGTCTCTGCTTCGGAGCGTGGGCGCTGTTCTTCGGCGGCGCAGGTGCCGTTCCGTGGGCCTGGTTCGTGGCCTCTGTCGTCCTCGTCCCCGTGATCGCGCTGCTCGTTGCCACGTTCCGGGAGATCCGCCTGTACCTGCGCTTCCGCAAGTACCGGGCGACGCTGTGCGAGCAGGACGCGGGTAGCTCGAACGCCGATCACCGGTCGGTCGAGGGCATCGAGCGAAACAGCAGGATCCGCTCATTCGTCGACGGCGTACCCCGGCAGGCCGCCGAGGTGGCAGTGCTCATCGGCGCGGTGGTCGTCAGCGTGATCGGTCTGGGCGTGGCGATCGATCAGACGACCCAACTCAACGAGCTGCTGCCCATCGACTACGGGGCGATCTTGCAGCTCGACAACCCGTTCGGCGCCGTGAGCGAGGTCGCCCGCGACAGCCCGGCCTTCTGGCAACTCCTCGTCGGGTACGTCGCGGAGTGGATCCTGGTGTCCGTGGCCGCGCCGGTGCCGGCCGCGATGTACTTCCAGTTCGATCGCCAGCGGCTGGCGGCAGTCCAGCGGCGCTGGGTCCACGAGGTGTTCCGCCTCGACCCCACCGTGCGCACCGTGCGCGACATCGAAGCGAAGTACGGATCGCAGATCGAGGCCTCGTTCGGCGACCTCGCTGCGGACTCCCGCCTGCGTCTGCGCAGCGGCCGCCGCTCACCGGTGATCGTGGCGACGATCCTCCTCGTGATCGGCTGGTTCCTCGTCATCTCGACGACCAAGGTGCCGCCACTGGAGCTGAGCGTCGGCCCGCGCGGCGCCGAGTACGTCTGGTCGGAGTCGGCCGGAGAAGTGTTCCCGGTCGCCACCTTCTTCCGACCGTTCCTGTCCCTGGTCGGCTATGCGTTCCTGGGTGCCTACGTCTTCACGCTCTTCCACGTGATCCGCGGCTACCAACGCCGGGACCTCCATCCCAAGACGTACAACACGATCGTCGTGCGGATCCTCGCTGCCTACGCGATGGCGCTCGTCGTGAGCGTCGTGTACAACGGTCCGGCCGCCGAGGTGGTCATGTTCTTCGTCGGTTTCATGCCGCAGAGCGCGCTGGTCTGGCTGCGGGAGAAGCTGTCTCAACCGCACGGCGTCTTGGGGAAGCTGCCGCTCCACGAACCGGCCCCGCTCACGGAGCTCGAGGGCATCGATCTCTACGACCGCACCCGACTGGCCGAGGAGGGCATCAACAACATCGAGGCGCTCGCCCACGCCGACATCGTCGACCTGATGAGCAGCACGCGGATCGCGGCCGCCGAGCTGGTCGACTGGACCGACCAGGCGATCCTCTACCTGCGCGTCGGCGGCGACACATTCGCCAAGCGTGCCCGCGATCTCGACGGCGACGCGGCCGTACCAGGAGTGATCCCACCGGACGTCCGCGACAACCTCTGCCATCTCCGGCACTTCGGGATCCGCACGGCCACCGATCTGGTCCAGGTGTACGAGGAGGCACTTCGGCGGGCGGCACCGTCGTGGCCAGCCGGCGAGCTGAGGTCGAGCTGCTGCGCGACGGGCTGGAGCTGCCCAACGCGCCGAGCCGTACGGGGCTGCGCACGATCCAGACCATCATCGACACCCTTCCCGACGAGGAATGGTTCGTGCAGGTCCGCAACTGGCGCAACTCTGAGTTCGGAGCCGTCGACGCCTGGTATCGCTACCTCGATGGGCGGGATTGGACGCCGCGGCGCATGTGTGTGCCCAAGCGTGTGAAGCACGCGATGCGCCCGTTGGAGAGCATTCCGATGATCGGGTGATTCCAGGTGGTCGGGCGACCGGTGGAAGACGTCACGTCACGGTGAGCTCGCGGGCGCCTTCGCGAAGCGCGGCGACCGCCGCCGCGACGTCGTGCTCGTCGTTGTAGAGATGAAACGAGAGCCGGCAGCCACCGGCGCGCGTCGCCGCCTTGATGCCCCGCGTTGCCAGGGCCGACTCCAGGTCGTCCCCTCCGACCGCCACGATGGCCGAGCCCGTCGGCTCGACTCCCAGCTCGCTGCGCAGCCCGTCTGCGAGCGCGACGTCGTGCCCGTGGATGGCATCCATCCCGAGCTCGGAGAGCGCCGACAGTGACGTCACCGCACCCATCCACGAGAACCACGCCGGTGACATGTCGAAGCGCCTGGCACCTGCAGCCAGACGGAGGGGCGTCCCGTAGTAGCCGGCGTGCATCTCATCGGCGGCGAACCAGCTGGCGGCGTTCGGCAGGTAGCCACCCAACACCCGAGGCGACGCCACCATGAAGGCCGTGCCTCGAGGGCAGCACAGCCACTTGTAGGCCGAGCAGACCGTCGCGTCGACGCGGTCGTGCGGCACCCGCAGCCACCCGGTCGCTTGCGTGGCGTCGACGACCGTGAGCGCTCCGACTGCTGCCGCTGCCTCGACCACGGCATCGTTGTCGGCGAGCCGCCCGTCAGACGACTGCACCGCGCTCCAGGCGACGAGCGTTGTCCGAGGCCCGATCGAGTCGGCCAGCGACTCCAGCGGCACTTCCCGGACCGTGACGCCGCGCTCCTGTTGCACGAGGAACGGGAACAGCAGCGACGTGAACTCGCCGCCGGGCGTGACCACCTCGGCGTCTGGTGGAAGGCCCGCCGCGATCAGCCCGACCAGGTTGGCGGTCGCCGGGCCGACTGCAACCGAGTCGGCAGCCGCGCCGACGAACCCGGCGAAGAGCCGGCGGGCCTCCTCGGCGGCGTCGTTCCACGTGCGCCAGTCCGCGCTTCCCTCGGCCCAGTCCTCGAGCACCCGCTGGGAGAGCTCGACGGTCTGCCGGGGCGGCAGGCCGTACGTCGCCGTGTCGAGGTAGCCGGGACGGTGGCGCCATGACGTGGTCATCGTTCGAACATCTTGCCCCGGCGATCCCAACTGTCCGTAGGAACCGCATCACAACGAACGATTCCTACGGACAGAACGGCAGTACCGTCAGGGCGTGACCGTCTCTGGGCGCCGTCGCTCCCGGACTGGGTGCTCGGCGCCGAGAACCTGGGCGCGGTCGGCGGAGCGCCGTACGTGCTCGTCGAGCTCGAGGGCGACGAGCCGTTGGACTGGTCGCCCGGCGCGCACCCCGTTGTGATGATCGGCGTCCGCCCGCCGGGGTCGGCGGACACCATTGCGCCCGATCATCCGTGCGACGTGGTGGTCGCTGCCGACGACCCGCTGCTCGATGTCGTGATCCACAACGTGGAGGCCCATCCGATCGCCGCCACGTCACTGGCCGTCCTGCTGCGGCAGTTCCCGCACCGCCGGATCGAGCTCGGCCTCGCCGCTGAATCCGCCGTGTACTCGATGCTCCAAGCGGGCCCGGAGTTCGCCGCTTGGCTGCAGACGCGACCACCTCCACAAACGTCGGTCCGTGACGAACAGCCCGTCCGCACCGAGCGCCACGGGAACCGCCTCATCGTCACGCTCAACCGCCCGCGCCGCTACAACGCCGTCAACGAACCGCTGCGCGCCGGTTGGCCGACGCCCTGTCGGTGGCGGTCGTCGACGAGTCCGTCACGGTCGAGCTGCGCGGTGCAGGGCCGTCGTTCTCCAGCGGTGGTGACCTCGCCGAGTTCGGGACGTTCCCTGACCCGGCGACGGCGCACGTCAGCCGCCTGACCCGTAGCCCGGGCCGGCTCGTCGGCCTGCTCGGCCCTCGTTGCACGGCGTTCCTCCATGGCGCCTGCATGGGTGCCGGCATCGAGGTCTCGGCCTTCGCCGGGAGGGTCGTCGCCGACCCGGATGCCGTCATCTCCCTCCCCGAGCTCGGCATCGGTCTCGTCCCCGGCGCCGGCGGGACGGTCAGCATCTCGGCCCGCATCGGCCGGCACCGCGCCGCGCTGATGGCGCTGAGCACCCGCTCCGTGCCGGCGTCGACGGCGCTCGAGTGGGGCCTCGTCGACGACCTCGACTCCGTTGCGCCGAACGACTCACTCGTAGGATGAGCCGACCCGAGGAGGATGTACGTGGCTGAACAGGTTCCGTTGGTCGACTACTTGGTGCTGGGGAACGAACCGCATCTCGTCGCCCACGAGTGCACGTCGTGCGGCGCCCGGTACTTCGATCGTCGCAATGCCTGCGCGTCGTGCTTCGGCACCGACTTCCGGAACATCGACGTCGCCATGGACGGGACGGTGGAGACGTTCACGATCGTCGCCATGGCTGCACCCGGGATCCCGGTGCCCTTCGTGTCGGCGGTCGTCGACTGTGCTGGAACTCCGGTGCGCGGCAACCTGATCAACGTCGACCCGGACCCCGACCACGTGGCGACGGGCATGAAGGTGCGCTTGGCCACCTACTCGCTGGGCGCGGACGACAACGGTGTGGAAGCGATCGGCTTCGGGTTCGAACCCGCGGCCTGATGGAATCGGATCGCGTCGTTCAGAACGGAGACCGGGTTCGGCACGGCGGCGGCTCCAGCCGCTTCGCCGGCCGCATTGAGAACGGAGGACGAGCATGAGTACCGACGACATCTGGATCCTCGGGATCCACATGACGAAGTTCGGCAAGCATCCCGACAAGGACGTCGTCGACCTGGGCGCCGAGGCGGCGATGGCCGCCCTCGCCGATTCAGGCTTGACGATGCGCGACGTCGGCGTCCTGGCAGCAGGCAACTTGATGAACGCGTCGGCCGGGTTCGGCCAGCAGCTGCAGAAGCAGATCGGCCAGACCGGCGTCCCCGTCTACAACGTGGCCAACGCCTGCGCCACCGGCGCCACCGCGCGCGCACGGCGATCATGGCCGTCAAGGCCGGCGAGGTCGACGTCGGGATGGCCGTCGGCGTGGAGAAACTGGCGGGCGCAGGGCTGCTCGGCGGCGGCGGGCAGGCCAAGAAGGACGCCAACGAGTGGACGCCCAAGGGCCGCTACGGCGCCGTCGCCCCCGTCGACGGGCGCATCGGCACCGAGACGATGCCCGGCGTCTTCGCCCAGATCGGGATGGAGTACGGGCACCGCTACGGCGGCACGAGCTTCGAGCTGTTCGCCAAGATCGCCGAGAAGAACCACGCCCACTCCACCCTCAACCCGCTGGCCTCGTATCAGAAGCGGTTCACGCTCGACGAGATCATGAACGACGTCATGATCGCCTACCCCAACACGCGGCCCATGTGCTCGGCCAATTGCGATGGCGCGGCCGCTGCCGTCGTCGTGTCCGGGGAGAAGCTGCGCACGCTGTCGGGTGAGCAGCAACGACGGGCCGTCAAGGTCGCCGCTTCGGTGCTGACCACCGACCCCTGGGAGGAGGCCTGCCAGATCCTTCCCAACGTCAACACCCTGACCCGCAACGCCGCCACCCAGGCCTACGAGCAGGCCGGCGTCGGGCCCGAGGACCTCGACCTGGTCGAGTTGCACGACTGCTTCGCCACCGCCGAACTGGTCCACTACGACAATCTGCAGCTCTGCGAGCCCGGCGGCGTCTCCGACTACTTCAACTCCGGCGCGAACGTCGCGCGACGGCAAGACGCCCGTCAACGTGTCAGGCGGCCTCGAGTCCAAGGGACACCCGATCTCCGCCACGGGCATCGCCAACATCTGGGAGGTCTGCCACCACCTGCGCGGCGAAGCGGGCGACCGCCAGATCGAAGGTGCAACGGTCGGTCTCGCCCACGTCATCGGGCTCGGCTCGGCCTGCGGCGTCCACATCCTGGAGAAGTCGGCGGCGTAGCCGCCGGGCGGCCGAGCGAGCGCCAGCGACCCGGACGCCGCCTTGGCCGGCCGCATCAACGGTGGGGGTCGATCGCGTCGTTCAGAGGTGGATGGCCCGGTTCGGCACGGCCGGCGCTCCAGCGCCTTGGCCGGCCGCATCAACGGCGGGATCGATTACGCGTCGTTCAGAGGTGGATGGCCCGGTTCGGCACGGCCGGCGCTCCAGCGCCTTGGCCGGCCGCATCAACGGCGGGATGGAGAATAAGAGGAGGGTCTGGGATAGGGGGATGGCGACGCGTCGTTCAGAGGTGGATGGCCCGGTTCGGCACGGCCGGCGCTCCAGCGCCTTGGCCGGCCGCATGACAGGCGGGATCGAGACGCGTGGTTCAGAGGTGGATGGCCCGGTTCGGCACGGCCGGCGCTCCAGCGCCTTGGCCGGCCGCATCAACGGCGGGATCGATCGCGTCGTTCAGAGGTGGATGGCCCGGTTCGGCACGGCCGGCGCTCCAGCGCCTTGGCCGGCCGCATCATTGGAGGTGCCCGAGCTCCTCGAGCGCGACGCGGTAGCCGACCTCGGCTGCCTCGCGCATCCGGGCGAAGCCGCTGAACCCGATCGTCGCTACATCGGGCGTGAGGTAGACGTCGGCTTGCCCGGCGGCCTGCGCCTGCTGCTTAGGCTGCCCAGCAGCGCGGCAGCGGTTGAGCGTGTCCACCAGGCTCGGGAAGCGACCGGCGGACCGCCGCCGCAGCAGGTGGCGGATTCCGACCGGCGGCTTTCGACGCCGGGCTGCACGGTCATCGTGGCCTGGCTGGCGCACACGTCGACGGCGATGATCGGACCGCGGTGCAGGCGGCGCATCACGTCGGTCGGGACGTTGTTCAGCTGCCCACCGTCGATGTGCAGCTCGCCCAGGGCGTCCACCACCGGCGGCCACAGGCCGGGCGAGCTGGCACTGGCCCGGATCCACTGGCTGGCCGGACCCTCACGGTGGATCACCAGCTCGAAGCGGCTCAGGTTCGTGGTGGTGCAGAAGAAATCGACCAGGAAGTCCTCGAGCTGAACGTCGCCCACCAAGTGTTCGAAGATGCGGCGAGCCCGCCGCCCCGACGAGACCGAGACCGTCGGCAACGTCAGATCCAGCCGCAGCGCCCGCCGGTTCCACGCCCGGTCGTTCTCCTCCAGGATCTGCTCCCACGATTGGCCGAGCGCAGCCTGCGCACCGACGATGGCGCCCATGCTCGACCCGCCGACGCGGTCGACCGGGATGCCGAGCGAGCGCGGCAGCACGCCAATGTGCGCCATCCCCGCGCCCCGCCACCACCGAGCACGAGGCCGACCGCCGTACCACCGAGGTGCCTGCCGACGCGGCGGACGTCGTCGGCGACGCCGCGGCGGACGTGGTGGTGCCCGACGAATGGGAAGGCCGTGGTCCACGTCGCCGTCCCGACAGGGCGCGCGTTGCCGCCGCGACGAAGCAGGACCAACTCGCTCGCGGCGCGGCAAGCGGGTCGACGGTCGACCACCATGACCTCAGCGCCTCGAGCCCATGCGGGCGTCGGTCGGCGTCACGCAGCACCACGACGACGTCGGCTTGCCGCACACCAGCTCGGCCCTGGGATCGCTCGGGTCGACCCGCAGGATGCGGCAGCCGCCGGTCTCGCCGTCGTCGACCGTGCCTGACGGCACGATCTGCGCACCGAGGGTCCGCGGAAGGTGGCCGAGGAACCACTCGAGATCGTCGCCGCCGACGGTCGCGTCGATGGCGATGGTCGCCGGTGCCCTCTCGGCAGCCGGATCCGGAGACGCCGCGAAGCGGGCGGCCAGCTCAGCGCCACGCCGGTCGCCACGACAGGCGATGACGACATCAGCGATTGGAAGTGCTCTGGCGCGAGCCGGATCAGCAGGGCGTCACGGGAGACCACCGCCGTCCGCGAACGGCCACCCTCGAGCAGCATCGAAC
>CAVZFS010000035.1:0-50821 GCA_963774635.1 uncultured Acidimicrobiia bacterium | reverse complement strand
AGCGACGTCATGCCGGCGACGGTACCGCTCGACGGGGGACGCGGCGGTCCCTTCCAGCGCCCCCCAGCGTAGGCGCCCTCCACGACGTCGGCACCGCGCCCGACCCGCACTTGCTGAGCACGGTCGTCGAGGCGTTGACCTCGGGCAGGGTGTAGGCGGGGACGAGCGTCAGACCGCGCGCTGTGCCCGGCGGACCATCCCCGGGCGGCGGTCGTCGCCACCCCTCGACCCTGGCGCGCCGGGCGACGGCGTAGCCCACCTCGACCTCGCCATCGGCCGGCGGCCCTTTAACCCGCCGAAGCCGACGAGCGCGCCATCGTGCTCGTCGAAGATGGGTTGGGTCCCCACTCGGCGCCGGTCGCGGCGGGTCGCCTCGAGGGTCACGTGCAGCACCTCGGGGAAGCCGACCCAGCCGGGGACGACCGGGACCCCGAAGCGCTGCGTGAACACGTCGTCACCTACGACGAGCCCCTCGAGCCATTCGACCTGAGCGGGCACCACTCGAACCATCGCGCACGTTGTGTATCAGAACAGAAGAGCACCACCACGCCTCTCGTTGCGGACGAATCGACGCCTTGGGGGTTTCCAGATGGTCGAAGTAGAGTCGAAGGCTCAGCAGTCCACACACGCACGCCCGTCACAAGGCTGCCCCCCGGCGGTGGATCTACCAGAACCTCACACCGTGGCGCATCTACGCGTGCTTGGGACCGCCCACGGCCGTCCCCTGCCGCCGGAACGCACCATCCCGGACAACAACGGGTGCACCGACGCGGTCGTCAAGGTCCTGTCGATCCCTGCCTTTGGGTGAGACGACCGTGCCGGCCGAGGACGCATGCGGGCTGAACACGCTCACCATGCGCCGCTTGGGCCAGATCGAGGTACGGCCGGCACCGAGGCAGACCCTGACGAACCTGCCGCGGGCCATCGTGATCTTCGGTTGGCTCGCTGTGGGTCTCTGCTTCGGAGCGTGGGCGCTGTTCTTCGGCGGCGCAGGTGCCGTTCCGTGGGCCTGGTTCGTGGCCTCTGTCGTCCTCGTCCCCCTGATCGCACTGCTCGTTGCCACGTTCCGGGTCCGCCTGTACCTGCGCTTCCGCAAGTACCGGGCGACGCTGTGCGAGCCAGGCCGCGGGTAGCTCGAACGCCGATCAACGGTCGGTCGAGGGCATCGAGCGAAACAGCAGGTCCGCTCATTCGTCGACGGCGTACCCCGGCAGGCCGCCGAGGTGGCTGTGCTCATCGGCGCGGTGGTCGTCAGCGTGATCGGTCTGGGCGTGGCGATCCATCAGACGACCCAACTCAACGAGCTGCTGCCCATCGACTACGGGGCGATATCTGCAGCTCGACAACCCGTTCGGCGCCGTGAGCGAGGTCGCCCGCGACAGCCCGGCCTTCTGGCAACTCCTCGTCGGGCACGTCGCGCAGTGGATCCTGGTGTCCGTGGCCACGCTGGTGCCGGCCGCGATGTACTTCCAGTTCGATCGCCAGCGGCTGGCGGCAGTCCGCGAGCGTCGCTGGGTCCACGAGGTGTTCCGCCTCGATCCCACCGTGCGCACCGTCCGCGACATCGAAGCCAAGTACGGATCGCAGATCGAGGCCTCGTTCGGCGACCTCACCGCGGACTCCGGCCTGCGTCTGCGCAGCGGCCGCCGCTCACCGGTGATCGTGGCGACGATCCTCCTCGTGATCGGCTGGTTCCTCGTTGATCGCGACGACCAAGGTGCCGCCGCTGGAGCTGAACGTCGGCCCGCACGGCGCCGAGTACGTCTGGTCGGAGTCGGCGGGCAACATGTTCCGAGTCGCCGCCTTCTTCCAACCGTTCCTCTACCTGGTCGGCTATGCGTTCCTGGGTGCCTACATCTTCACGCTCTTCCACGTGATCCACGGCTACCAACGCCGGGACCTCCATCCCAAGACGTACAACACGATCGTCGTGCGGATCCTCGCTGCCTCTGCGATGGCGCTCGTCGTGAGCGTCGTGTACAACGGTCCGGCCGCCGAGGTGGTCATGTTCTTGGTGGGACCCATCCCACACAGACACGCTGGTCTCACTTCGGGAGAAGCTAATACAAGACCACAGCATCTAGGGGAAGCTGCCGCTCCACGAACCGGCCCCGCTCACGGGAGACTAGAGGGCATCGATCTCTACGACCGCACCCGACTGGCCGAGGAGGGCATCAACGACGTCGAGGCGCTCGCCCACGCCGACATCGTCGACCTGATGAGCAGCACGCGCATCGCGGCCGCCGAGCTGGTCGACTGGACGGACCAGGCGATCCTCTATCTCCGCGTCGGCGGCGACACATTCGCCAAGCGTGCCCGCGACCTCGACGGCGAGGCGGCCGTACCAGGAGTGATCCCACCCGACGTCCGCGACAACCTCTGCCATCTCCGGCACTTCGGGATCCGCACGGCCACTGATCTGGTCCAGGTGTACGAGGAGGCACTTCGACGCGGCGGCGCCGTCGCGGCCAGCCGGCGAGCTGAGGTCGAGTTGCTGCGCGACGGGCTGGAGCTGCCGAACGCGCCGAGCCGTACGGGGCTGCGCACGATCCAGACCATCATCGACACCCTTCCCGACGAGGAATGGTTCGTGCAGGTCCGCAACTGGCGCAACTCTGAGTTCGGAGCCGTCGACGCCTGGTATCGCTACCTCGATGGGCGGGATTGGACGCCGCGGCGCATGTGTGTGCCCAAGCGCGTGAAGCACGCGATGCGCCCGTTGGAGAGCATTCCGATGATCGCCTGATTCCAGGTGGTCGGGCGACCGGTGGAAGACGTCACGTCACGGTGAGCTCGCGGGCGCCTTCGCGAAGCGCGGCGACCGCCGCCGCGACGTCGTCCTCGTCGTTGTAGAGGTGGAACGAGAGCCGGCAGCCACCGGCGCGTGTCGCCGCCTTGATGCCCGCGCTGCCAGGGCCGACTCCAGGTCGTCGCCTCCGACCGCCACGATGGCCGAGCCCGTCGGCTCGACTCCCAGCTCGCTGCGCAGCCCGTCTGCGAGCACGACGTCGCGCCCGTGGATGGCATCCATCCCGAGCTCGGAGAGCGCCGACAGTGACGTCACCGCACCCATCCACGAGAACCACGCCGGTGACATGTCGAAGCGCCTGGCACCTGCAGCCAGACGGAGGGGCGTCCCGTAGTAGCCGGCGTGCATCTCATCGGCGGCGAACCAGCTGGCGGCGTTCGGCAGGTAGCCACCCAACACCCGAGGCGACGCCACCATGAAGGCCGTGCCTCGAGGGCAGCACAGCCACTTGTAGGCCGAGCAGACGGTCGCGTCTACGCGGTCGTGCGGTACCCGTAGCCACCCGGTCGCTTGTGTGGCGTCGACGACCGTGAGCGCTCCGACTGCTGCCGCTGCCTCGACCACGGCATCGTTGTCGGCGAGCCGCCCGTCAGACGACTGCACCGCGCTCCAGGCGACGAGCGTTGTCCGAGGCCCGATCGAGTCGGCCAGCGCCTCCAGCGGCACTTCCCGGACCGTGACGCCGCGCTCCTGTTGCACGAGGAACGGGAACAGCAGCGACGTGAACTCGCCGCCGGGCGTGACCACCTCGGCGTCTGGTGGAAGGCCCGCCGCGATCAGCCCGACCAGGTTGGCGGTCGCCGGGCCGACTGCAACCGAGTCGGCAGCCGCGCCGACGAATCCGGCGAAGAGCCGGCGGGCCTCGTCGGCGGCGTCGTTCCACGTGCGCCAGTCCACGCTTCCCTCGGCCCAGTCGTCGAGCACCCGCTGGGAGAGCTCGACGGTCTGCCGGGGCGGCAGGCCGTACGTCGCCGTGTCGAGGTAGCCGGGACGGTGGCGCCATGACGTGGTCATCGTTCGAACATCTTGCCCCGGCGATCCCGAACTGTCCGTAGGAACCGCATCACAACGAACGATTCCTACGGACAGAACGGCAGTACCGTCAGGGCGTGACCGTCTCTCGGGCGCCGTCGCTCCCGGACTGGGTGCTCGGCGCCGAGAACCTGGGCGCGGTCGGCGGAGCGCCGTACGTGCTCGTCGAGCTCGAGGGCGACGAGCCGTTGGACTGGTCGCCCGGCGCGCACCCCGTCGTGATGATCGGCGTCCGCCCGCCGGGGTCGGCGGACACCATTGCGCCCGATCATCCGTGCGACGTGGTGCTCGCTGCCGACGACCCGCTGCTCGATGTCGTGATCCACAACGTGGAGGCCCACCCGATCGCCGCCACGTCACTGGCCGTCCTGCTGCGGCAGTTCCCGCACCGCCGGATCGAGCTCGGCCTCGCCGCTGAATCCGCCGTGTACTCGATGCTCCAAGCCGGCCCGGAGTTCGCCGCTTGGCTGCAGACGCGACCACCTCCACAACCATCGGTCCGTGACGAACAACCCGTCCGCACCGAGCGCCACGGGAACCGCCTCATCGTCACGCTCAACCGCCCGCGCCGCCACAACGCCGTCAACGAACCGCTGCGCGCCGCGCTGGCCGACGCCCTGTCGGTGGCGGTCGTCGACGAGTCCGTCACGGTCGAGCTCCGCGGTGCAGGGCCGTCGTTCTCCAGCGGTGGTGACCTCGCCGAGTTCGGGACGTTCCCTGACCCGGCGACGGCGCACGTCAGCCGCCTGACCCGTAGCCCGGGCCGGCTCGTCGGCCTGCTCGGCCCTCGTTGCACGGCCTTCCTCCATGGCGCCTGCATGGGTGCCGGCATCGAGGTCTCGGCCTTCGCCGGGAGGGTCGTCGCCGACCCGGATGCCGTCATCTCCCTCCCCGAGCTCGGCATCGGTCTCGTCCCCGGCGCCGGCGGGACGGTCAGCATCTCGGCCCGCATCGGCCGGCACCGCGCCGCGCTGATGGCGCTCAGCACCCGCTCCGTGCCGGCATCGACGGCGCTCGAGTGGGGGCTCGTCGACGACCTCGACTCCGTTGCGCCGAACGACTCACTCGTAGGATGAGCCGACCCGAGGAGGATGTACGTGGCTGAACAGGTTCCGTTGGTCGACTACTTGGTGCTGGGGAACGAACCGCATCTCGTCGCCCACGAGTGCACGTCGTGCGGCGCCCGGTACTTCGATCGCCGCAATGCCTGCGCGTCGTGCTTCGGCACCGACTTCCGGAACATCGACGTCGCCACGGACGGGACGGTGGAGACGTTCACGATCGTCGCCATGGCCGCACCCGGGATCCCGGTGCCCTTCGTGTCGGCGGTCGTCGACTGTGCTGGAACTCCGGTACGCGGCAACCTGATCAACGTCGACCCGGACCCCGACCACGTGGCGACGGGCATGAAGGTGCGCCTGGCCACCTTCTCGCTCGGCACGGACGACAACGGCGTGGAAGCGATCGGCTTCGGGTTCGAACCCGCGGCCTGATGGAATCGGATCGCGTCGTTCAGAAACGGAGACCGGGTTCGGCACGGCGGCGGCTCCAGCCGCTTCGCCGGCCGCATTGAGAACGGAGGACGAGCATGAGTACCGACGACATCTGGATCCTCGGGATCCACATGACCAAGTTCGGCAAGCACCCCGACAAGGACGTCGTCGACCTGGGCGCCGAGGCGGCGATGGCCGCCCTCGCCGATTCAGGCTTGACGATGCGCGACGTCGGCGTCCTGGCGGCAGGCAACCTGATGAACGCGTCGGCGGGATTCGGGCAGCAGCTGCAGAAGCAGATCGGCCAGACCGGCGTCCCCGTCTACAACGTGGCCAACGCCTGCGCCACGGGCGCCACCGCGCTGCGCACGGCGATCATGGCGGTCAAGGCCGGCGAGGTCGACGTCGGGATGGCCGTCGGTGTGGAGAAACTGGCGGGCGCAGGGCTGCTCGGCGGGGGCGGGCAGGCCAAGAAGGACGCCAACGAGTGGACGCCCAAGGGCCGCTACGGCGCCGTCGCCCCCGTCGACGGGCGCATCGGCACCGAGACGATGCCCGGCGTCTTCGCCCAGATCGGGATGGAGTACGGGCACCGCTACGGCGGCACGAGCTTCGAGCTGTTCGCCAAGATCGCCGAGAAGAACCACGCCCACTCCACCCTCAACCCGCTGGCCTCGTATCAGAAGCGGTTCACGCTCGACGAGATCATGAACGACGTCATGATCGCCTACCCCAACACGCGGCCGATGTGCTCGGCCAACTGCGACGGCGCGGCCGCTGCCGTCGTCGTGTCCGGCGAGAAGCTGCGCACGTTGTCGGGCGAGCAGCAACGACGGGCCGTCAAGGTCGCCGCGTCCGTGCTGACCACCGACCCGTGGGAGGAGGCCTGCCAGATCCTCCCCAACGTCAACACGTTGACTCGCAACGCCGCCACCCAGGCCTACGAGCAGGCCGGCGTCGGACCCGAGGACCTCGACCTGGTCGAGTTGCACGACTGCTTCGCCACCGCCGAGCTGGTCCACTACGACAACCTGCAGCTGTGCGAGCCCGGCGGCGCCGCCGACTACTTCAACTCCGGCGCGACGTGGCGCGACGGCAAGACGCCCGTCAACGTGTCAGGCGGCCTCGAGTCCAAGGGCCACCCGATCTCCGCCACGGGCATCGCCAACATCTGGGAGGTCTGCCACCACCTGCGCGGCGAAGCGGGTGACCGCCAGATCGAAGGTGCAACGGTCGGTCTCGCCCACGTCATCGGGCTCGGCTCGGCCTGCGGCGTCCACATCCTGGAGAAGTCGGCGGCGTAGCCGCCGGGCGGCCGAGCGAGCGCCAGCGAGCCGGACGCCGATGGGGTTCGGGGGCGCAGCCCCCGGGTGTGAACGGCGGCGTAGCCGCCGAGCGAGCGGAGGGGACGTCAGACCGCGTCGTTCAGAGGTGGATGGCCCGGTTCGGCACGGCCGGCGCTCCAGCGCCTTGGCCGGCCGCATCAACGGCGGGGTCGATCGCGTCGTTCAGAGGTGGATGGCCCGGTTCGGCACGGCCGGCGCTCCAGCGCCTTGGCCGGCCGCATCAACGGCGGGGTCGATCGCGTCGTTCAGAGGTGGATGGCCCGGTTCGGCACGGCCGGCGCTCCAGCGCCTTGGCCGGCCGCATCAACGGCGGGGTCGATCGCGTCGTTCAGAGGTGGATGGCCCGGTTCGGCACGGCCGGCGCTCCAGCGCCTTGGCCGGCCGCATCAACGGCGGGGTCGATCGCGTCGTTCAGAGGTGGATGGCCCGGTTCGGCACGGCCGGCGCTCCAGCGCCTTGGCCGGCCGCATCATTCGACGTGCCCTAGCTCCTCGAGCGCCACGCGGTAGCCGACCTCGGCTGCCTCGCGCATCCGGGCGAATCCGCTGAACCCGATCGTCGCCACATCGGGCGTGAGATAGACGTCGGCCTGCCCGGCGGACTGCGCCTGCTGCTTGAGGCTGCCCAGCAGCGCGCAGCGGTTGAGCGTGTCCACCAGGCTCGGGAACCGATCGGCGGACCGCCGCCGCAGCAGGTGGCGGATTCCGACCGGCGGCTCGACGCCGGGCTGCACGGTCATCGCGGCCTGGCTGGCGCACACGTCGACGGCGATGATCGGACCGCGGTGCAGGCGGCGCATCACGTCGGTCGGGACGTTGTTCAGCTGCCCACCGTCGATGTGCAGCTCGCCCAGGGCGTCCACCACCGGCGGCCACAGGCCGGGCGAGCTGGCACTGGCCCGGATCCACTGGCTGGCCGGACCCTCACGGTGGATCACCAACTCGAAGCGGCTCAGGTTCGTGGTGGTGCAGAAGAAATCGACCAGGAAGTCCTCGAGCTGAACGTCGCCCACCAAGTGGTCGAAGATGCGGCGAGCCCGCCGCCCCGACGAGACCGAGACCGTCGGCAACGTCAGATCCAGCCGCAGCGCCCGCCGGTTCCACGCCCGGTCGTTCTCCTCCAGGATCTGCTCCCACGATTGGCCGAGCGCAGCCTGCGCACCGACGATGGCGCCCATGCTCGACCCGCCGACGCGGTCGACCGGGATGCCGAGCTCAGCGAGCGCGCGCAGCACGCCAATGTGCGCCATCCCCCGCGCCCCGCCACCACCGAGCACGAGGCCGACCGCCGTACCACCGAGGTGCCTGCCGACGCGGCGGACGTCGTCGGCGACGCCGCGGCGGACGTGGTGGTGCCCGACGAATGGGAAGGCCGCGGTCCACGTCGCCGTCCCGACAGGGCGCCCGTCGCCGCCGCGGCGAAGCAGGACCAACTCCGCTCGCGGCGCGGCAAGCGGGTCGACGGTCGACCACCATGACCTCAGCGCCTCGAGCCCATGCGGGCGTCGGTCGGCGTCACGCAGCACCACGACGACGTCGGCTTGACGCAACACGCGCTCGGCCCTGGGATCGCTCGGGTCGACCCGCAGGATGCGGCAGCCGCCGGTCTCGTCGTCGTCGATCGTGCCTGACGGCACGATCTGCGCACCGAGGGTCCGCGCGAGGTGGCCGAGGAACCACTCGAGATCGTCGCCGCCGACGGTCGCGTCGATGGCGATGGTCGCTGGTGCCCGCTCGGCAGCCGGATCCGGAGACGCCGCGAAGCGGGCCGCCAGCTGACTTGCCACGCCGGTCGCTACGACAGGCGATGACGACATCAGCGATTGGAAGTGCGCGGGCGCGAGCCGGATCAGCAGGGCGTCACGGGAGACCACCGCCGTTCGCGAACGGCCACCCTCGAGCAGCATCGAACCCTCACCGAACGTGATTCCCGGTCCGGCTTCGGCGGTGAGCACCGTTCGTTCGTCCACGCCGGCGAAGAAACGGACGCGCCCGGAGACGATGCCGTACAAGCCATCATCGGGCGCGTCACCCTCGCTGAACAGCCGCACGCCGGCAGGTACCTCGAGCCACTCGACCGTGTCGGCCAGTGCGGCGAGCGCCTCGTCGCTGAGCCGGGCGAACGGGATCAGCGTCTGCAGCAGTGCGACCGCATCGAGCGGCGCGGGAAGCACCGCCAGCTCAACGGGTCGCGCCGGAGGGTTCGCATCGATGTTGACCCGACAACGGTAGATGTCGCGACGTGGTCAGCCGGTCTGGCGGCTGGGACTGGTGTAGGTGATGGCTGTGCGCGCTGTGACGGTGCGACAAGCGTGATCGAGCGCCGGCAGGAAGGTCTGCGGGTTCCGCCCGGGCACGGCGTGGTCGCCGGGGATCCGGAACACCGTGGCGCCGATCGAATGAGCCAGTTGGAGTTGGATGCGCGCCGGCACCAACCCGTCGTTCATGGTCACGATGGAGACGGCCGGGCAGTTGAGCTCACCGACCCAGCCCGTCGCGTCGAACCGGCGGATCGCCCGCGCCGCCTCGACGATCGCCGCGGGATCGTGACGCCTGACCTCCTCCACCATCGCCGGAGGCACCTTCCACCGGCGAGCCGCGTAGTCGGTCATCGACGAGGCGAGCTGGCGGCGCACAGGCCCGGGCATCAGACGCAGCGAGGCCGCCATCGCCGCAACCATCGGCGAGGCGGACGTGTCGTCGCTGAAGCGGGCGCTCGTCGCGCAGAGGACCAGTCCGGACACGCGCTCCGGATGGCGGCGTCGGGTGAGCATGGCCACCGGTCCGCCCATCGAGTAGCCGACGGCGACGAAGCGTTCGATGCCGAGCACGTCGGCGAGCCCGATCACGTCGTCGGCGCAGTCCTCCAGACGGAAGGGCCACGGACTCCGGATGCCACGGCCGTGACCGCGCTGGTCGAGGGTGACGACTCGGAAGTTCGTGCTGAGGAACTCAGGCGCCCCCGGCCAGTTGATCGCTGCCGTCGCTCCGAGCCCGTGCAACAACACGACGGTCGGGGCGCCCGGTGGCCCGGCAACGTCGCGGACCCACGGGGTCCCTCGGCCGGGAATCCGCACCTTGTGGGCTTGCGACACAGTGGTCACGCTATCGGTCAGTTTCACCGCGCCTGAGTACCCTCTGCGCGGTGGATCCCGACCTGTCCGGCAAGACGGTCGTCATCACCGGAGCGAGCAGCGGGATCGGCGAAGCCGCGGCACGAGAGCTGCACGACCTGGGCGCAGAAGTCCACGTCGTCGGACGATCGCCAGAGCGCACCGGCGCCATCGCCGCTGAGGTCGGCACCGAGCCGATCCTCGCCGACTTCGCCCACCTCGACGAGGTTCGTGCCGCCGGCAAGGAGATCCTCGACCGCTGTCCACGCCTCGACGTGCTCGTCAACAACGCCGGGCTCTTCGTCTCCACGCGGACCGAGACCGACGACGGCCACGAGATGACGTTCCAGGTCAACCACCTCGCTCCGTTCCTGCTGACCAACCTCCTGCTCGATCGACTGACGGACTCCGCGCCGTCGCGGGTCATCACGACAGCGAGCGTGGCGAACAGCTGGGGCTTCGTGCGGCTCAACGACCTCGAGACGCGGCGCCTGTACCAGAGCGGCGTGGTGTACGGAACGAGCAAGCTCGAGAACATCCTGTTCACCCGCGAGCTGGGGCGGCGCCTCGACGGCACGGGAGTGCTCGCCACCTGCTTCAACCCGGGGCTGGTGGCGACCCGCCTCGGCCGGGACGACGCCAGCGGCTTCATCGACCGGTCGCCACTGCGACGGCTCATGCGCACGCCTGAGCAGGGAGCAGACACGCTCGTGTGGCTGGCCACGGCACCGGTCGAGCGACTGCGCCAAGGCGCGTACTACAGCTCCCGGCGGGTGGCGCTGCACCACCCGCAGGGCTACAGCGACAGGCTGGCGCAGCGGTTGTGGGAACGATCCGACGAGCTGGTGGAAAGCAGGTAGTCATGGCAAGTGAAGACGACGAGGGCGCGAGCACCGTTTGGTTCTCCCCCGCAGATGCACTGCGCCGCGTACAAGAGCTCGGCGCGCAGCTCGCCACCGCGGCGCGCAGCATGAGCGACGCAGCCGCCGAGTCCCAACCGGCCTCCTTGCCGATGGCGCAGTGGGGAGAGCGGGCCGTCGAGCTGTCCACACTCTGGGTCGCCCCGATGCGGGCGGTCCTCGAGGAGCAGCAGGAGATCATCGACACCATCGCGTCGTGGGCGGAGGAGCAGCGCAAGCTGGCCGACCGGTTCACCGAGCTGGCCAAGCGCCACCGCGAGCAGACCGAGCAAGTGCTGGCCGTCCTGACCCCGACGCTCGACCACCTCGACCTCCTCGCCGGCCGCAAGGCGGCGAAGCAGACGACAAGCAAGTCGGCGAGCAAGTCGGCGCGCCGGCGGACGACGACGGCCAAGAAGCGGTAGCCAGCCGGTCAGGTCGAGCCGGCGTCGCGCTCCTCGCTGGCTGCGGCAAGGTCGCTGCGCAGCACGCGCCGCAACAGCTTGCCGGTCTCGTTGTACGGCATCTCCTCGTAGAAGCCGATCAGCTGGGGCGTCTTCGTCGAGCGGAGGCGGGCCCGTACCCACTCCTGCAGCTCGGCCTCGGTGGCCTGCTCGCCCTCGGCCAGGACGACGGCAGCGGCGACGGCCTCGCCCCATTCGGGATCCGGCACGCCGACCACCGCAGCCTCCGCCACCGCAGGGTGCGCCAGCAGCGTCTCTTCGATCTCGCCGGGTGAGAGGTTCTCCGCGCCACGCACGATCACGTCATCGAGGCGGCCCTCGAGGTAGAGGAATCCGTGCTCGTCGAGGTAGCCCGCGTCGTTGGTCGGGAACCAGCCCTCGTCGGTGAGGACGCTGCGACCGAGGTACTCGCCGGCGACCTGCTCACCGCGGACGTAGATCTCGCCGCGCTCACCCGCCGGCAGCACGTCGCCCTCGGGACCGCGGATCTCCAGCTCGATCGACGGCAGGGGCCGACCGACCGATCCAAGTCGACGCCGCACGGCCGGATCGTCGCTCGCCGCCGACTCCCGGTGGTCGTCGGGCGTCAGGACGGCGATCGTCGAGCTGGTCTCCGTCAGGCCGTAGGCGTTGACGTAGTTGACGTCCGGCAGCGTCACCATCGCCCGCTCGATCAGCTCGACGGGCATCCGTCCACCGCCGTAGGAGAGGTGGCGCAGCGACGACAGCGACGTGCCCTGGCGCTCCATCTCGTCGAGCACGCGGCCGAGCATCGTCGGCACCACCATCGCCTGGGAGATCTGCTCGTCCTCGACCGTGCGCACCCATTCTTCGGGATCGAACCCCGGCAGGTAGCAGATGCGGCGCCCGCCGTACAGGCAACTCAGCACTGCCGACACGCCGGCGACGTGGTAGCTCGGCACGCTGACCAGCTGGGCGTCGTCCGGTTCGGCACCGAGGAACTCGACGGTGGTGATGATGTACGAGGCCAGGTGGCGATGGCGCAGCACCGCAGCCTTCGGCTCGCCGGTCGTGCCGCTCGTGAACAGCAAGATGGCGATGTCCTCCGGATCGACGAACGGCAGGTCGTCGTCGACCGGCGACGACGCGTCGCGAGCGGTCGACAGGAGCTCGTCGGTGGTGATGATCTCGATCCCGTCGTGTGGTTCGAGGCGCCCAACGATGTCGGCGCCGGCGACGACGATGCCCGGCGCGAGGCGGCCGACGATGCCGTTCAAGCTGTCATCGGTCAAGCGGTAGTTGATCGGCGCGAACGGCAGTCCGGCGAGCGACGCACCGAACAGAGCGATCGGCACCGCCTCGGAGTTGAGGTCGACCATCCCGACGTTCTCGACGCCTCGCGAGCGGAAGAGTGTCGCCGCACGGCTGGCCGCCGCTTGCAGCTCCCGCTGCCGTCAGGCCTCCGCGACGCGAGCCGACGACCAACCGGTCGCCGGCCGCATCGGCGACCATCTCCAGCAACATCGCGAGGTTCACGGCGGCGGCCTCATCGGCCGTCAGTCCGAGCTGGGTAGCGGCTTGGCCCCCTTCAGCGGCAGCGGGTCGGCGCCCACCGACAGCGTCGCCTGCCCGCCCTTGGTGCACAGCACCTCGATGCCGGCCTCCTCGTCGGCGTAGCGCTTGCCGACCTCCGCGCCGGTGTCGAAGCCGGACTCGATCTGGGCCTCGCCGCCGTCGCCGAGCGGCACCATCGGATGGCCTCCACATCGCAGATCCACATCTCCGGACCCCACACGAACCACCACGACCTCGGTGGAATCCGTGACGCTGCGTAGCCGGGCACCCACCTTGAGCTCCATGCCACTCACCCTATT
Organism: uncultured Acidimicrobiia bacterium; assembly: GCA_963774635.1. Lineage (GTDB taxonomy): Bacteria > Actinomycetota > Acidimicrobiia > Acidimicrobiales > Ilumatobacteraceae > JALZMG01. The sequence continues at coordinate 37,831 of CAVZFS010000035.1, read as the reverse complement.
TGCTGTGGAAGGACCACCGTTCTGTCCGTAGGAATCGCATCACAACGATCGATTCCTACGGACAGAAGACTCACTCCGGCAAACGCTCGAGGAAGCTCACCACTGCGTCGTTGAACGAGTCGTTGCGGTCGCCAGCCACCATGTGGCCGGCCCCGGCGACATCCACGAGCTCGGCGTGCGGGACCAGCTCGAGGAATCGCCGTGCCCCGTCCTCGGAGAGCAGGTCGCTCTGCAGTCCGCGCACGAGCAGGGTGGGGATCGTCAAGGAACGGGCTGCCGCTTCCAAGGTGCTGCTGCGGTGGGTGGCAGCCATCGCAGCACGCGTCTCGTCCTCACTGCCCATGCGGCCCACGACGAATGCAGGGTCCCAGTGCCAGTACCAGCGACCGTCGTCGCGCAGCCGGACGTTCTTGCGCAGCCCCTCCAGGTTCGTCGGGCGGGGCCGGTGCGGGTTGTAGGTCTGGATGGCGTCGACGACCTCTTCCAGCGAGCCGAATCCGTCGTCGACGTGCTGGCGCATGAACCGCCCGATGCGCATGGCGCCCTCCATCTCGATGTTCGGCGCGACGTCGACGAGCACCAGTCCGCGGGCCAGCTCGGTGCCGCCGTGTCCATCACCGGCGGCGGCGATCAGCGAGGACGTGCCGCCCAGCGACGCGCCGACCAGGACGGGACGGCCGAGCTGGCGGGCGACGATGGCAACGTCGGCGGCGAAGGTCTCGAGGCGATAGTCGCCGTCGGGAGCCCAGGCGCTGTCGCCGTGCCCACGTAGATCGAGCGACGCCACGAACCATCCCCGCGCCGCCAGGTCCCGCTGGGTCGTACCCCACGAATGCCGGGTCTGTCCCCCACCGTGCAGCAACAGCACCGGCGGGCTCCCGGGTTCTCCGGCGACGTCGGCAGCCAGCTCGATGCCACCGTCGCCCAGGTACTTCACGGGCGTCATGGAGCGGTCCGCGGCGGGATGAACGAGTCGATGAGCGACACCAGGGCGGCCGGCTGATCGCTCTGGACGGCATGACCGGCCCCCGGCACGGTCTCGACCCGGACGGAGGGCAGCCGGCGCCTGAGCTCGTCGACGTCTTCAGGGAGCACGTACACCGAGTCGCCGCCGACGACGAGCATCGTCGGCACTGAGATCGCGCTGACGTCGTCCCAGAGCGACGCGAACTCGGTCCATTGCGGACGCTCACCGTCGGTCCCGCCGAAGAGGTCGTAGCGCCACGCCCACCTCCCGTCGGGCAGGCGAAGCGAGTTGTGCCGCACGCCGCGCCGCACACCGGCCGCCGTCCGCTTGGGCGAGAGGGCCATGGTCGCATCGAAGATCTCCTCGAACGAGTCGTAGGTCGGTGGCCCGCTGATCAGGGCCACCGAGCCGCGCTGCTCGGGCGTCATCACCCGGCCAGGAGCGCTGACCGCCGGCGTGACGTCGACGATGACGGCGTGACGGACGAGGTCCGGCCGCTGAGCGGTGAGCCGGATGGTCGAGCCACCACCGAGCGACATCCCGACGACGCCCTGCGCCTCCGGCGCGTGCTGTTCCATCAGCTCGGCGACGGCGAGGGCGTTCTCCCACGGGCCGTAGTTGCGGTCGTCGCGCCGGTCGGACTGGCCGTGTCCCGGCAGGTCGAACGCGAGGGCATCGCGACCGAGCGCGACGATGACGCTGTCCCACGTGTGGGCGTTTTGCCCGCCACCGTGGAGGAAGACGAGCTCGGGCGCACCGCTCCCCCAGCGGATGGCGCTCAGCGTCTGGCCGCTGGCGAGTGCCAGCTGTTCCCGTCGCGGGCTGAGCGGTCCAGGCCAGTCGACCCCCATCTCGGCGGCGTTCTCGGCAACGAGGGCGAATTCGTCGTATGGCTCGGTGTCATCCGGGGCGGCTGAGAAGTCCACCCCGTCGTCCTACCCGAAAGTGCGCAGGCCCGCGCGACCGAGCGTCGCGACGACCGTGACCTGCCCTGGCGCCGCGAGGGCGGCTGCGAGCGGCCGATCGAGCAGGCAGAGGTCGGCCGAGGCGCCGGTGGCCACACGTCGAGGTGCACCTGCCGGGTCGTCGGGCGGCGACAGGAACATCGCCAGGGCGCGTCCGGCATCGATGCGCTCGGCGGCGCCGAGCACCCGGCCCGACCTCGTGCGGCGGTCGACCGCCGTTGCGATCGCCTGCCACGGATCGGCGGGCCCGAACGGGGCGTCGGTACTGCCGCCGACACCGACACCGGCGTCGAGCAGGCTGCCGCAGCGCCACAGATCGCCGACGTCGTCGGCCTCGACGTCGGACAGGTACTGGTCCCCGCGGGCGGCGACGAACGCCGGCTGGGTCACGACGACGAGCCCGCGCTCGCGCAGTTTCGGCACGAGCTCGAGCGGGATCACCGCCCCGTGCTCGATCCGGTCGCCGGGCTGTGCGCCCACCTCGTCCCATGCCGCCAGAGCCAACACCAGGGCGACGCGCGTCGCACAGTGCACGGCCACGTTGCGCCCGCCTGCCCTCGCCTGCCGGTACGCGGCAGCCAGCTCCGCGAGCGTCGGCAGGCGGTGGTCGCCGACGATGATCTTCGCGGGCCCACGCGCAAGGCCCTGACCGGCGGATGCAGGCAATGCCGGTGCTCCCGTGATGGTCACGCGGAGCGGGAACTCCGGCGCCAGCGCTTGCTCCGCCAGCGCGTCGACGACGGCTGGGTCTGCGGTCGGCGTCAGGTCGGTCACGCCGGTCACCCCGTGGGCGGCCAGCTCGCGTCCAGCGGCGGCCAGGTCGACCGGCTCGAGCTCGATGCGCTGTCGCACGACGTCGTCCATCCCGTACAGCCGCCCGGTCGGCTGGCCGTCCACCCCTCGCTCGACACCGTCGCCGTCGAGCGGGCCGACCTGCTCGAGTCCAGACGTGTTGAGCACCCACATCGACCCGGTGCGGTGCTGCACGCGGACGGGGACGCGCTGGCGCCAGCAGATCGAGGCGGTGGCGATCGAGCGGCCCGTGGACCGACTCGTGATAGCCGACGACGCGCAGCCACGATCCGCCCGACGATCCGATGGCCGAGCGGACGGCCTCGTCGAGATCGGCCGCCGACGTCGCCGATGCGAGGTCGATCGATGCCCGTGCCGCGGCGAGGGCGAACAGGTGGATGTGGTGGTCGTGCAGCCCGGGGAGCAGAGCGCCGCCGTCGGCGTCGACGACCACGTCCGCCGCGGGAACTGACGGCGCGACATCGGTGACACAGCCGCCGGCGCAGCGCACGTCGACGATGGCGCCGTCGACCTCGGCCGTTCGGAACCGCACGCTGCTTCATGCGCCGAGCTCCCGCAGGACGCGGGCGGTGTCCCGTCCGGGTGGCGCGGCAGTGCCGGCGGCGCGTCTGGCGCGCGGCGGGGCGGCTGGTCCCGTCCACGGGTCGGCCGGCGGAGGCGTGACTGCGCACCAGGCTGCGACACGAGCCATCGAGACGTCGACGACCCATCCACCTCCCGCGGCGAAGCGATCGAGCGCGGCGACGGCAGCCACCATTCCGGCGAGCGGGTCGGCGACTGCGTCGGCGACGAACACCGGCCCACCGCCGTCGGCGGCGACCAGTCCCCCGGCCACGGCGGCGTCATCGCCGAAGGCGACACGTCCGGCGCCTGGCCCATCGCGACCGTGGCCGGTGATCGACACCCAGACGGTGCCGCCGGCGGCGATTTCGTGGACGTCGACGCCGAGTTGCGACATCGCACGCGGTCGCGAGGCGTCGATCACGATGTCGGCGGCCCGCACGACGGAGCGCAGCCGGTCGCGCTCGGCTCGCAGGTCGAGCACCACCGACTCCTGCCCGGCGTGGAGCAAGTCGAAGAACCCCGGAGGCCCGCCACGCGCCCCGTCGAGGCGGGACGCGCTCTCCACCTTGACGACCCGCGCGCCTGCGCTCGTGAAGAGGTGTCCGCACAAGGGTCCCGCCCACAGCGCCGACAGGTCGACGACCAGCGCATCGCGCAAGCTGCGGCGTGGAGCCGCGTCACCGTGACGCTGCCAGTGCACGGCAGGGCACGAGGTGGTCGTCTCACCGAGTCGGGCGCACGCAAGCCCGAGCAGAACGCCGGCTTCGATCACCTCGACGGCATCGCGCCCTTCGATCCCACGCGCCACGTCGTCGGTCCCCAGCCAGGCCGGGACCAGCGCGACGTCGTCGGGGCGGGGCAGCGCTACCGCCAGCCAGGCGTCCCGAGCCCGCAGGAGCCGGGTCGATCCACCGCAACTCGTGCGACCGCGACGGGTCAATCCGGCGATCGCGGCACGCTCGCCGAGCAGGGCCACGGCATCGACGTCGACGCGTGTTCCCAGCTCCGCAGTCCGGGCAGCCAGCTCGTTCTCGAGGCTGCGCAGCACTGGCATCAGCGATCGCGGCGGCAGAGCCGGCGCCGCTCCGCCGGTCAGTGCCATGGCGCCGGAGTCCGCCCACCGTCCGTCGTCGTCTGCCGCGGGCGGCGTCTCGAACAGGCGGTGGTGGAGGTCCATCGCCGCGTCGATCGTAGGCTGCCGCGATGGCGCGTCGCAGCGGCGTCTCAGAAGTGCGGGACGGGGTCGAGCTGACGAACCTGGATCAGCCGCTCTTCGAGGGCGCGGGCGCGACCAAGCGGCAGTTCGTCGACTACCTCGATGGTGTGCGCGATCGTCTGCTCCCCGTGCTGCGTGACCGTCCGCTGTCCGTCATCCGTTCGACCGGCGATCAGGCACCGTTCATGCAGAAGAACGTGCCGAAGTACACGCCGGAATGGGTCGCCACCGTTGCGCTCTGGGCGGAGGCTTCGAAGCGCACGGTCACCTACGCGTTGTGCAACGACCGCCGAACACTCCTGTGGTTCGGCAACCAGCGGGCCATCGAGTACCACCCGACGCTCGGGCTCGCCGACCGACTCGACCGGGCAACCCACCTCGTGCTCGACCTCGACCCGCCGGGCACCGACGGCTTCGGGCCAGCTGTCGCGGCAGCGCTCCTCGTTCGCCAGGCGCTCACCGACGTGGGCCTCGAGGGCGCGGTCAAGACCAGTGGGGCGAAGGGCGTCCACGTCTTCGTTCCGATCACCGCCCACTCGTCGATGGAGGACGCGGCGGCGGCGACGCGCGCGATCGCCAGGCGCGCCGAGCGCCACGATCCGGCGATCGCGACGACGGCGTTCCTCAAGTCCGACCGTGAGGGCAAGGTGTTCGTCGACGCCACGCGGACCGGCGGAGCCACCGTGGTCTCCGCCTATAGCCCGCGGGCACGTCCCGGCGTGCCGGTCTCGTACCCCGTGTCGTGGGACGAGCTGGAGCAGGTCGTGCCCACGGACCTGACGATCGAGACGGCGCTCGACCGGCTGGGTGACGCCGACCCGTGGGCGGCGACGATGCCGTCACCGCAGCGCCTCTCGGCCGACCTCGTCGCCGAAGGCCACGAGATCCCCGTCGCCCGCGTCGCCGCCATGCATGAGGGCAAGCGGCGCAAGCGCGCCGCCGCCAAGGCGACCGACGAGTAGGAGGCTCTGTCCGCCTTCTGTCCGTAGCAATCGCGCGTTGTGATGCGATCCCTACGGACAGAAGGCCCTTACCGACGGCTGGGACGGGTCTGCCACCAGTCGGGGCCGTTCGGAAAGTTGCACTCGAGCTGAGCACGATCCCATCCGGCGAGGTCGGCGGCGGCGGCGTGCGTCGACTCGAGGAAGGACATCAGGTACGCATCGGGATCGTCAGCAGTGGCCACGGCGTCGTACGGCAGCGCGAACTCGCCGAGCTCCGCCAGCCAGAACGCCTCCGGTGGGTTGACGACCGCCTCGGCGAACCCGTCCGGCGTCGGGTAGGCGTAGGCGTAGAAGATGGGCGTCGGAGCAACACGCGTCGCCGGCCAGAACCCGGCGCTCGTCACCTCGTGGGAGTACGCCTCGCGGGCGACGTCGTCAGGGAAGTTGGGGATTCCACCGGCGTGCGGCGGCGCCGTCCGCCCGGAGAAGCGCGTGACCGCAAGATCGAAGCCGCCCCAGAAGAAGTGGACGGGACTGGCCTTGCCCCAGTAGCCGGCGCGGAACCGGGTGAAGACGCGGGCCGACTGCAGGACGGCGCGCCACCAGGCGTGGATGTGATCGGGTTGGTATGCGGCGTGGACGGTGTCGTCCTGGAACGGGATGGCGTCGGCGATCTCGTTGGGCATCGGGTCGATCGTCACCGGCATGCCAACGGCGTCCATCGCGTCGAGGACCATGGCGTAGAAGGCGGCCACCGTCATCGGCACGAGCGGGATCGTGCGGTGGTACCCACGCGTCGTCGTCAGGTCGACGTGATGTTCGACGAAGTCGAACTCCCACTCGAAGCCCTCGCTGTCGAACGGGACGAGGGAGGTGCGCAGCCCTCGCGGAGAGACGTACAGCGTCACGCCCCACGAGTGGTTGATCCACGGTGACTGGACCATCCGGATCTTGCCGATGACCTGCGTCCACAGGTGCACGGTGTCCAACGTGTCCACCCAGTCGTCGCTCGGCAGCGTCGGCCATCCACGTCGCTCGCTCATCTCAGTCCGCTCCGATCAACTCCGAACGCAGCAGCTGGGTGACCCACTGCAGGTGCTGCTCGGCACTCCAGCCGAGCTCGACGGTGAGGAGGTGGTAGAGCTCCGGACTGGTGAGCGCGCAATATCGCTCCCCGGCGGCGCTGAATGACAGCCCGGCCCTGAGCTCACCCGCGAGGTATCGGCGGATGCGCTCGGTCTGGTTCGCCAAGCGCTCGCTCAACAGTCGTCGGCCGAGGTCGGCGGCGAACGCCTCCTTGTCGGCGGCGCCGCGGATGATGGCGTGGATCGGGCGTGTGCGGGCGAGGATCCGGCAGCTGTACTCGACCATCTTGTCCACGCGAGCAGAAGCGCTGGGCAGCTCGGCAACCATCGTCCACCACTGGTCGTCGTCGACCGCGGAATCGTGGGGTCCGGTGATGTCCATGACGCCCTCGAGCAGCCCACGCTTGCCACCGAGGGACATGTAGATCGTCTCGGGCGAGACTCCGGCGTGATCGGCCACCGCGGCGACCGTCGTGCCTGCGTAGCCGCGAGCGACGAAGAGCCGGCGGGCCGATTCGAGCACCTTTCGTCTGGTCTGCTGGGCCTGATCGGCGCGCAACGGCGAGTGGTAACGCCGAACGCCCTTGACTTGTCCAGCCATTCCACTACAGTAACGACTAATTCACTACAGTCCTTATGGAGTGAACGTGCAGTTCCGTGAGGGGCACGGAGGGGGTCGCGATGGATCGTCTCGAGTTCGACGACATCGAGGTCACGTACCGACTGGACGGGGGCGGTGAGCGGGTCGTCCTCGTGCACGCCAGCCCGTTCGTCTCGTGGTACGGCCCGCTCGTCGAGCATGTGCCCGACTTGTCGACGTTGTGGTACCGGCGGCGACTGCAGCGAGCGGAGGGTGGCGGCTACCGCCCACTCACGGTCGCCGAAGACGCGGCGATCTTGGTCCGACTGATGGATCACGTCGGCTGGCCCACGGCCCACGTCCTCGGGCACTCCTACGGTGCGCTGGTCGCGCTCGAGTCGGCGATGACAACTCCGCAACGAGTGGCGTCCGTAGCGCTGCTCGAACCGGCGGCACGAGGCGTCTCCAGCTCGGCGCAGGTGGCGGCCGCGCTCGAGCCGGTGATCGCCGCCTACAGCTCCGGCGACACCGCTGGTGCCGTCGACGGGTTCCTCCGCCATGTGTGCGGAGACGGCTATCGCGCGGTGCTGGAGTCGGTGATCCCGGGCGCCTTCGACGAAGCCCTCGCCGAGGCAGACCTCTTCTTCCAGGCGGAGCTGGCGGCCGTGCGGCAATGGAGCTTCCAACCCGGTGACGCCTCACGCATCACACAGCCGGTGCTCAACGTGCTCGGGGAGCTGAGCGCGCCGCGGTTCGTGGAGGGCAGCGAGCTCGTGCAGTCATGGTTCCCGGAGGCCGAACGGCTCTCCGTGCCGGGGACGGGGCACTTCCTGATGGTGCAGAACCCGATCGCCGTGGCGGACGGGCTGCGCCGCTTCTACTCCCGACATCCGATCGGGCACGAAACCGCGGTGCCCCTCGCGCGTCAATAGCTCACTCGGGGCAGACTCTGTGCATGGGTCTGCTGGACGGCAAGGTCGTGCTGATCCACGGTGGGACGCAAGGTGTCGGAGGTGCCGTCGCCCGCGCCGCGGGGCGCGAGGGCGCGACCGTCGCCGTGACCGGCCGCCGCACGGAGATCGGGGAATCGCTCGTCGGCGAGCTGCGTGCTGGCGGCGTGCCGGCGTCCTACATCAACGCGGATCTCGCCGACGTCGATCAGGTCCAAGCGGCGACGGCCGACGTCATCACCCACCATGGCAAGGTCGACTGCCTCGTCAACGCTGCGGGATTGACGTCCCGCGGCACCCTGCTCGACACGACGCCCGAGCTGTTCGACGCCCACATCGCGGTGAACCTTCGGGCACCGTTCTTCGCCATGCAGGCCGTCGTCGCCGACCTCCGTAGGCGAGGCGCGCCCGGCACGATCGTCAACATCATCTCCTCGAGCGAGCTCGGCGGTCAGCCGTACCTGGCGCCGTACGTCGCCGCCAAGGCCGGCCTCGCCGGGCTGACCCGCAACGCCGCCCATGCGCACCGGTGGGACCGGATCCGCATCAACGGCCTCGACATCGGCTGGACCGACACCGAGGGCGAGGACGCAACCCAACGCCGGTTCCACGATGCCGACGATCGGTGGCGAGAGCGCGCCGCCGAGTCCGTGCCGATGGGCAAGCTGGGCCAGCCCGACGAGATCGCCGACTTCGTCGTCTTCCTGTTGTCGGACCGCAGTGGCGTCGTCACCGGCTCGGTGATCGATTGGGACCAGAACGTGCTCGGCGGACTGGACTGACTACTTGTAGGCGATAGCGGCGCTGGTCGGGCCGGCGAGCGGCACGATCTCCGTGCGCGTGAAGCCGGCCGCGCGGCACCAGCTGTCGAACTGGGCGCCGGTGTAGTCGAACCCTCCGGGCGTCTCGATGAGCATGTTCAAGGACATCAGAAGCCCGAAAGTGTTCGCCCGCCGAGCATCGTCGATCACGTTCTCGACCGCGACGAACCGGCCGCCGTCGTTCACGGCGGCGTACGCCTTGCGGATCAGCTCCTGCTTCTGTGCTTCATCCCAGTCGTGGAGCACGTTGCCCATCACGATGACGTCGGCGCGGGGCAGGTCGTCCTCGTAGAAGTCGCCCCCGACCGCGCTGACACGGTCCTCGACACCCATCGCCGAGATGGTCCGCTTGGCAACCGGTTCCACGGCCGGGAGGTCGAACGAGACCGCCTGCAGCTGCGGGTAGCGCTGCGCGGCCAGGGCACACAGGATGCCGCTGGCGCCTCCGACGTCGCAGAGGGTCGAGGCCGTCGACAGGTCGACTCGCTCGAGGAGCGCCATGAAGCTGCCCATCTGGATGCCCTGCATGGCCCGCAGGAACACCTCGAGGCGCTGCTCGTCGGCGTACAGCACGGCGAACGGGTCGTCGGCGCCGCCCTTGATCTCGTTCTGCGGCTCGCCCGTCCGCAACGCCTCGGTCAGGTTGCCCCAGAAGCCGTACAGGCGCGAGTTGGCCATCTCGAGCAGTCCACCGATGTACGCCGGCGAGTTCTTGTCGAGGAACGTCGCGGTGTCGGCGGTGTTCGAGTAACGGGCGTCGGCGCCGTCGCCATCGCGCGCCAGGAACCCGAGCGAGACGAGCGCGTCGAGGAAGTCCGTCCGGCTGCGCGGATGGAGCCCCACCCGGTCGCCGACCTCCGGGCCTGTCATCGACGACGAGCCCAGTGCGGTGAACAACTCGAGCTCGACCGCCGACAGCAGCGCCTTCGATGCCCAGAAACCGAGGCCGACTTGGAGGATCTGTTCAGGAGAAGGTTCCGCCGCCATGGCGCAACTCTGGTCGTTGGCTGATTCTGTGGCAAGTTGATGCTCAAATCTGACCTTGACCGGGATTCAAAACCGGATCTGGGCGCGAGGAGGATCAGCGGAGCATGGGGGCACCGGAGACACCTACCCGGAAGTTCGTCGTCGGGTTGCCGAAGGCGGAGCTGCACGTGCATCTCGAGGGCACGCTCGAGCCGGCGCTCAAGCTGGCGCTGGCCGAGCGCAACGGCGTCGACATCGGGCAGCGAACGATCGCTGAAGTCGAGGCGACCTACCAGTTCGACTCGCTGACCAGCTTCCTCGCCATCTACTACCCGGCGATGGAGGTGCTCGTCGAGGAGCAGGACTTCTACGAGCTGGCCCGCGACTACCTGCAGCGCGCCGTCGCCGACGGCGTGCGCCACGTCGAGATGTTCTTCGACCCGCAGGCCCACACGTCCCGCGGCGTGCCGTTCGAGTCCGTGGTGACCGGCTACCACCGCGCCGCCGAGGAGGGCGCGTCGCTCGGGATCGATGCCGACCTGATCATGTGCTTCGTCCGCGACCACAGCGCTGAGAGCGCCGCAGAGACGCTGGAGGCCTCCATCCCGTTCCGGGACTGGATCCTCGGCGTCGGCCTCGATTCCGACGAGCGCGGCAACCCGCCCGAGAAGTTCGCCGACGTGTTCGCCCGCGCCCGCGAGCTCGGCTACCGACTGACGATGCACTGCGACATCGATCAGGTCGGCAGCATCGACAACATCCGCACCGTCATGCACGACATCCGCACGGAGCGCATCGACCACGGCACGAACATCGTCGAGGACCCATCGCTGGTCGACGAGCTGCGCAAGGCAGGCATCGGCCTGACGTGCTGCCCGATCTCCAACCGCTTCGTCACGAACGACATGAAGGCCAAGGAGATCACCGACCTGCTGCGGGCGGGCGTACGAGTCACGGTGAACTCCGACGACCCCGCCTACTTCGGGGGTTACGTGGCCGACAACTACCTCGCCCTTGCTGGGCATGCGCAGCTGACCGTCGACGAAATCGTCACGTTGGCGCAGAACTCCTTCCTCATCTCATGGGTCGATGCCGACCGGCGTGCCGGCTACCTCGACGAGATCGGCCGCTACGTCGAGGGGTACGGCGCCTGACTTCCGACGGCGGCGACCCTCAACGTCCTGATCCACGACGGCATCGTCCTGCCGATGGACGGCACGCGGACCGTCCACGACCCGGGGTCGGTGCTCGTCGTCGATGGCGTGATCGCCGCCGTCGGATCGCCGGAGGAGGTGGCCCGCCACCCGGCTGCCGACTCCGCCGCACGCGTCGACGCGGCGATGCACGCCGTGATGCCGGGAATGCACAACGCGCACCTCCACTCGGGCCTGCTGCGCGGCACCGCCGAGTCGATGGCGCTGTGGGAGTGGCTCGAGAACCACATCGACCCGGCGCATCGCGCCCTGACACCCGAGATCGCCCGTGCCGCTTCGTACATGGCGTACACCGAGGCAGTGCGCGGCGGGACGACGTCCGTGCTCGACATGTGGCGCTTCATGGAGGGCTCGGCGCGAGGCGGCGGACGACATCGGGATCCGGGCGACGCTGGCGCCGTACACCGCCGATCGCTACGACTACTTCGAGTCACTGGAGTCCAATCGCCGCCTCCTCGAGACGCACCTCGTCGCGTCGGATGGCCGCGTCCGCACCTGGGTCGGACTCGAGCACATCTTCTACTGCTCGCCGGAGATGTTCCGCGGGGCGGCGGCGCTGGCGGACGAGTTCGACACGGGCATCCACACCCACTCCTCGGAGTCGATCTGGGAGGTCGAGGAGTGCCTGCGCCAATACGGTCGTCGCCCGATCGAGGAGATGTACCAGCGCGGCATCCTCGGGTCCGTCGACGGTCATCGCCCACGCCGTGTGGCTCGACGATCGTGAGGTCGAGGTCATGGCGCAGACCGGCACGGCGATGACGCATTGTCCGTGCTCCAACATGAAGCTGTCGTCCGGCGCCGCCCGCATCGGCCACTACCGCCAGCGCGGCGTGGCGTGCGCGCTCGGCACCGACGGCGAGAAGGAGAACAACAACCTCGACATGCTCGAGGAGATGAAGTTCGCCTCGCTGCTCCAGAAGGTCAGCACGCTCGACCCCACTACCGGAGACCCATGGGACATCCTGGACATGGCGACACGCTCCGGGGCCCGAGCGCTCGGACTCGCTGACGTCACCGGATCGCTGGAGCCGGGCAAGCACGCCGACGTCGTGACCGTCGACCTGCGCGGGCTGCACTTCGTGCCCGTGCTCCACGGCGCGGACTTCAACATCGCCGCCCACCTCGTGTTCAGCGCCAGCAGCCACGACGTCCGCGACGTCTGGGTACAGGGCCAGCGCGTCGTGGCCGACGGCAGCGTCGTCACCGTCGACGTGAGCAGCGTCGCCGCCGATGCACAGGCCGCCGCCGAGGAGCTCTTCGAGCGTCGACGCGGACTGCAGGGCCGCACGCCGAGCCCCGCGACGGACTTCGGCAAGAACGCCGGCTGATTCCGGCGCGAAGATGGCCCGCGATGGGCGACTCAGTCCTTCGAGACAGCTGGCTACCGGTCACCAACGCACGCGACATCGACACCGAAGCCCCCACTCGGGCTGACGCTGCTGGACACCCCAATGGTGCTCTGGCGCAGTCCCGATGGGGGCCTCAGCGCCGCCCGTGACCAGTGCCCGCACCGGGGCGCTGCACTCTCGCTGGGTGAGCTGCGCGGCGACACGCTGATGTGCGGCTACCACGGCTGGCGGTACGACGACGGCGGGCACTGCGTGCTCCAGCCGGCGATGCCTGGGCGGACACCGCCACCCAATGCGCACCTCGAGATGTTCGCCGTGTGTGAGCGCTACGGCGTCGTTTTCGTCGCCCTCGGCCGGCCTCCCGCCGAACCGCCGGACTACTTCCCGGAGTGGGACGAGCCGGGGATGCGGCAGTACCACGACGAGCCGGTCGTCGTGCACGCCTGCGGTCCACGCATCGTCGAGAACTTCCTCGACATGGCCCACTTCCCGTTCGTCCATCCCGAAGTGCTCGGCACGGAATCGCATCCGGAAGTGCGCGACTACACCGTGATCGCCAAGGCCGATGGCATCGAGCTGACCGACTGCTGGTTCTGGCAGCCGGCGGCGACGCCCGGCTCCACCGGCGGTGCCGATGTCGAGTACCGCTACCGGGTGCCGCACCCGTACGTCGCCACACTGACCAAGGTGCCGGCGGACGGCGCGGCCGGGTTCTCGCTGATGATCATGGCCTCACCCGTCGACGAGGAGCACTGCCGATCCTGGATGATCGGTGCGTTCACCGATGCCGACGTCACCGTCGAGGACTTCTGCGACTTCAACCACAGGATCTTCCTGCAGGACATCCCGATCCTCGAGTCCCAGCGGCCCCGCCGGATCCCTCTCGATCCGACCGCCGAGCTGGCCCAGAAGGCCGACCGCGCCTCCTCGGCCTACCGGCGCTGGCTGGCCGAGCTCGGGCTCACGTACGGCACGATCCCCGAGAAGGAAGCACGTGATGAGGGAGCGCGACCGACGACCACCTGCGCCGTCTGCCGAAGGTCGAACTCCACTGCCACCTCGAAGGCTCGGCGCGGGCGTCGACGATTGCCGAGCTGGCCCGCAAGCCACGGCGTCGAGTTGCCGGTCGAGGACCCGGCCGAGCTGTTCGAGTTCACGAGCCTCAACCAGTTCCTCTCCATCTACGACATCATCTGCGCCAGCCTGCGCACGGCGGACGACTTCCGGCGCATCACCTACGAGGCGCTCGAGGACGGCGCAGCGGCCGGGGTGCGCTACCGGGAGATGTTCTTCTCCCCCGGCTTCGTGATCCGCTTCGGCGTTCCCGTCGAGACCGTGTGGCAGGGAGTCAAGGCCGGCGTCCTCGACGCGCGTCGGGACCTCGACATCAACTGCCGCATGATCCTGGACTTCGACAAGCCCAGCGGCCCTGCCCACGCCATGGAAATGGCGGCGTTCGCCGGCTCGGAGCCGGATCGCGACCTCCTCGTCGGCATGGGCGCCGACTCGGTCGAGCGGGACATCGACCACTCGGCGTTCGCCGCCGCGTTCACCGAGGCGGCGCGTTACGGCCTGCGGCGGACGATCCATGCCGGTGAGGACGGGCCGTCGGACAACATCGCCATCGCCATCCACGAGCTCGGCTGCGAGCGCATCGACCATGGCTTCCGCCTCCTCGATGATCCCGCTCGACGGCCGAGATCGTCGAGCGCCAGATCCCCCTCGACGTCTGCCCGACCTCAACGTCGTGATCGCCAACGTCGTGTCGTCCGTCTCCGAGCACCCGTTCGACCGCCAGCGCGAGGCAGGCGTGCTGGTCACGTTGAACTCCGACGATCCGGGGATGATGCGCTTTGACGTCGCCGACGAGTACGTCGCCGTCGCCCGTGCCTACGGCTACTCGCTGGAGGACATGGAGGCCATCAGCCTTGCCGGGATCGACGCGTGCTGGGCACCGGAGGAGGAGAAGCGGGCGCTGCGCGATCGGTTCACCGGCGACTTCGATCAGCTGCGCGCCGAGCACGGAATCCCGCCCCGCTGACGAACTACCCATCGCACGCCACGGGCCGCGCGTGCGGGCCGTCGCCGGATTCGGGGAGGGATCATGAGCGCTCGACAGCAACCGCCTCGTCTCGTGCTGCCGAAAGGAGCCGGCGTCAGCCGGCGGGGGTTGCTCCACATGGGCGCCGCTGCGGCAGCCGGCGTCTTCGTCGGCGGCAACGTGCTGGCCGCATGTGGCGGGGACGACGACGACGGCGGCGAGCGGTGCCGGGACCCCGCCGGGTGGAACGGTCGCTCCGGGCACGACCGCCGCCGGCGCACCGGGCACCTCGGGGCGCCCGCTGGCGTCCGGGCGAGGCCCTCGATCAGCTGCGCCTCGGCTTCGGCTACATCGGGCCGATCAACGACAACGGGTGGACCCAGGAGCACCACCGGGGTCGCCAGCACGTCCTCGACACGCTGGGCGACAAAGTGACCGGCGTCGTTCGTGGAGAACGTCCCGTTCGACCCTGCGCTGACGACGCCCATCTTCGAGGACCTGGCCTCCGAACCACGACTTCGTCATCATCAACAGCGAGTACGCCACGTTGCTGACGGACGTCGCCGCCAACTACCCGGATGTGAACTTCCTCGAGTGCGACGGGCACGCCTATCTCGACAACCTGTACTCGCTACTACGTGCGCCACGTGCAGCCGACGTACGCCCTCGGCGTGGCCGGCGGCGCTGCTGAACGACGGCCAGCCCGTGCGCATCGGCTACATCGGGGCCTTCCCGACCGCGACCGCCTTCAACGACGTCAACGGTCTGCTCCTCGGCGCCCGGACGATCAACCCGGACAGCACGGTCCAGGCCGTGATGATCAGCTCGTTCTTCGACCCACCGAAGGCGACGTCGGCGGCGAACGCGCTGCTCGGCGAGGACATCAACTTCCTCTTCTCCGTGATGGACGAGCCGTCGTTCCTGCAGGTCGCCAACGACGCCGGCGTCTGGGCTGGGGCCTGGAACACCGACGTGCGGGAGTTCGGGCCTGAGGTCTACGTGAACACCCTGCAGCTCGACTTCGGGCCGTTCTACCTCGAGCAAGCCGAGGCCGCCCTGGCGGGCACGTGGGCAGCGAAGAACGAACCCGACCTGCTCGCCGCTCGACCTCGGCGACTGGGGCGACAACGGTGCCCCAGGACGTCAGAGACGCCGTGGACGAGCTGCGGCCGCAGCTGCTCGACGAGTCGCTCAACCCGTACACCGGGCCGATCGTCGACAACCAGGGCAACGAGCGATTGGCGGACGGCGAGACGCTGGACGCGCAGCAGGCCTATCTCGTCGACTGGGCCGTCGAGGGTGTCATCCGGCGTCGAAGGCTGAGGCTGGCGGAGGCGCTCGCAACGCCGTCTGGCGCACCGGCCGTCGCCGTCCACGACGTCTCGAAGAGCTTCGACGGCGTGCCGGCCCTCTACGGACGTCGACCTCGAGCTACGCCGCGGCGAGGTCCACGTGCTGCTCGGCGAGAACGGCGCCGGGAAGACGACGCTGTCCAATGTGCTGGCCGGCATCTACCGCGCCGACGCAGGCACGCATCGAGGTCGACGGCGTCGAGCGCCAGTTCCACTCGCCCGCCGACGCCATCGCCGCCGGCATCGGCATGGTGCACCAGCACTTCAAGCTCGTCGACACGATGACGCGTCGCGGAGAACATCCACCTCGGATGGGACGGAGACGCCGCGGCGGGTCCGGCGGAAGCGACCTCGTCGACCGCACGGCGGCGCTCATCGACGAGTACGGGCTGCGCGTCCCCCCGGCGGCCAAGGTCTGGCAGCTGTCGGTCGGCGAGCAGCAGCGGGTCGAGATCCTCCGCGTGCTGGCCCGGGGCGCGCAGATCCTCATCCTCGACGAGCCGACCGCCGTGCTGACGGCGGCCGGAGGCCAGCGACCTGTTCAACGTCATCCGGTCGCTCGTCGAGTCGGGACGGACCGTCGTCTTCATCTCGCACAAGCTCAAGGAAGTGCTCGAGATCGGGGACCGGATCACGGTGCTGCGCAACGGCGCAGCGACGTCGTCACGATCGACGCCGCCGGCGCGACGCCGCGAGCTGGCGCGGTTGATGACCGGCGAGGAGCGTGAGCTGTCCGTCGATCACCGCGACACGTCGGAGAGCCCGGCGGTCGTTCGAACTGCGCGACGTCACGCGCCAGCAGCTCGCGAGGCCTTCCGGCGTTGCACGGCGTCACCCTCGACGTGCGCGCGGGGAGATCCTCGGCATCGCCGGCGTCTCCGGCAACGGCCAGTCCGAGCTGGCCGAGGTGCTGCACCGGGCTGCGCCGCGTCGATGGCGGCGAGCTTCGTACGTCGCGGGGCGACGCCTGACCGAATGCGGGGCCGCGCGCCGTTCGCCCTCGGCCGGCGTCGGCAACATCCCTGAAGACCGCATCCGCACCGGTCTCGTCCGGCTCGGCGCCCGTGCGCGACAACGCCGATCCTGCGTCACTACCGGACCCCGCAGCTGTCCGGACGGCTGGTGCTGCGGCGGTCGGCGGCCGGCGGGTTCGCCAAGCGGCTCGTCGAGCGGGCACGTGTTCGCACGCCATCGATCCTGTCGATCACGGCATCCTCTCCGGCGGCAACCAGCAGCGGCTCGTCGTCCACCGCGAAGCACTGGTCGCGACGGTGGCATTCGTCGCCGTGCATCCGTCCCGGGGCTCGACGTGCATGCCGCGCAGGACGTGCAGGCGGCGCTGCTGGCAGCGCGGGAGTCGGGCTGCGCCATCCTGCTGATCTCCGACGATCTCGACGAGGTGTTGCTGATGAGCGATCGCATCGCCGTGATCTACGAGGGGCGGATCGTCGGGCTGTTCGATCGGCGTGATGCGGATCGGAGCGGCTGGGCCTCCTCATGGGCGGGCACGAGCGCTGATGGCACTCGACGTCGCGGTCGTGGCGCCTCGAGCGACGCCTCAGCGTGACGTCTGGACAAGCCGCGTTGGCACGCGTCGGCGGCGTCGCTCGTGGCGTTGGTGATCGGCTGGCTGATCCTCGCCGTGACCGGCCGCAACGCCGGGAGCCTGTTGTGGAAGGCGATCGACGGGACGTTCGGGGAGCGTCAGGGCTTCGAGCGAGATGGTCCTGCTGCTCACGCCGATCCTCATGAACGCCCTGGCCGTGCACATCGCGCTGCGCATGAAGCTGTGGAACATCGGCTCGGAGGGCCAGTTCTTCATGGGCGCCTGGGCGGCCACCGGTATCGGCCTCTACTGGGCGGGCCGCGAGTGGCTCGTGCTCGATCGTGATGGGAATCGCCGCGGCACTGGCCGGGCGCGGCGTGGATCCTCGTGCCGGCGTTGGCGGGGCCCACTGGCAGCGTCAACGAGATCATCACGACGCTGCTGCTCAACTTCGTGGCCATCCAGTGGGTCGCCTGGTTCAGCTTCGACATCTGGCGTGACCGGGCCGCCGCCGTCGTCCAGTCGACGCCGGTCGTCAAGGCGCGACTGCCCGTTCTTCCCGGGCTCGGACACGCTCTACGTCGGCATCTTCGTGCCGATCGTCATCGCCGCCGTGATGTTCTTCCTCTTCCGCTCGACACGGTGGGGCTACGAGGTCGACATGATCGGCGGGAACCCGCGGGCCGCCGAGTTCGCCGGCATCCGACGTCACCCGCCGGATCGTCGTCGTGATGCTCATCTCCGGGGCCATCGCCGGGCTGTCCGGGATGCTCCATCTCGCCGGCCCGGCGCAACGGCTTGAACTCGTCGATCTCCAACAACTACGGGCTGTCCGGCTTCATCGTGGCGGCGCTCGCCGGGAACTCCGTCGTCGGCGTCGTCGCCGGGTCGGTCTTCATCGCCTGGCTGCTGCACGCGGGGATCACGCTGCAGGCCGACGGTTTCTCGGTGTTCATCGTCGCCGCGCTGTACGGGCTCGTGCTGCTCGGCATCGCCGTCGGTGAGGCGGCGGCGCGGTTCCGGTTCGTGCGGGCCAGTCGTCGAGCAGGAGCGCGCGGTCGAGCGGCATGAGCGGGCTCGTCGCCGACATCCTCGAGACGGCATTGCCAGCGAGCACCGGCGTGGCGCTTGCGGCGTCCGGCGAGATGTTCAACGAGCGGGCGGGCACGCTGAACCTCGGCCAGGAGGGCCTGATGAGCCTCGGGGCCGTCGCCGCCTTCATCGTCGGCACGAACGTCACGCAATCCGTTCCTCGCTCTTGGCGTCGGCCTGCTCGTCGGCGCCGTCGCCGGGATCGTGTTCGCCACGGCAGCGGTGGTCATCCGCGCCAACCAGGTCCTCGCCGGCCTGGCGCTCGCCGTTGGTGGCGTCGGGTTGGCCAACCAGCTCGGCAATGGCCGCCAGGGCGATCAGCTGATCAGCCGGTTCGAGCCGGTCGCGATCCCGGGCCTCAGCGACATCCCGATCCTCGGAGAAGCCCTCTTCGACCAGGACCCGGTGGTGTACGCCACGTTCTACGTGCTGCCCGTGGTGCTCTGGTTCCTGCTCTTCCGCACCCGGCACGGCATGAACCTGCGCGCGGTCGGCGAGAACCCTGCCGCTGCCGACGCCGTCGGGGTCAACGTCACCGGGCATGCGGTTCACGTACGCGACCATCGGCGCTGCGCTGTCCGGCGCCGGTGGGGCGCACCTCGTGCTCGGGTACACGCAGAACTGGTCGATCGGGGTCGTCAGCGGAGCCGGTTGGGTGTCGCTGGCGGTGGTGATCTTCGCCGCCTGGCGGCCGTTCCTCGTCGTGCTGGGAGTCGCTCCTCTTCGGTGCGATGACGTCGCTCGGCTTCGTGGCGCAGGCGCGGCAGTGGAACGTCCCGAGCTACGTGCTGGCGATGCTGCCGTACCTCGTCACGCTCGCGCTGATCCTGCTGCCCGCAGGACTGGCCGCCGTCAGCCGCCGCGGGCGCGGCAGTTCGGCCCCCGCCGCGCTCGCCGTGCCGTATTTCCGCGAAGACCGCTGAGCCCGAGCAGCTGCTGCGTCAACCGCTCGCCGCCCTGCATCTGGGTGGTCACGGTCTCATCGGGCGATCTGGGTGGTCACAGTCTCGGATTCGAGACCACCGCCGCCCAGATGTCAGCGCGTCAGGGCGTGCGCCCGAGGAACGCAACCAGCCGGTCGGTGGCATCGGCGCCGTCCGGGGCCGGGACCTCCGGCCCGAACCGGCCGCCGCGCATCTCCGGAGACGTGATGATCATCCGGCCCGCGTCGAGCGCCGCCACCGCCACGTCGTCGGGGAGCTTGGCCGGCTGGTCGGTGGCCTTGGCGAGGTCCCAGGTGTGGGTCGCCGTGTCGACCAGGTTGATGCTCGCCAGGACGTGCCCCGGCATCGGACCAGCACCAGCGTCAAGCGTGCGGTCCATCACGCCGGGCGTGCGCCATGCCGCCAGCGCTGCGGCGGCGGCTTCGGCGAACTGTCCCGCGGGGTCAGCGCCGAGCGTGAAGGTGTCGCGCGGCGTGCCAGTGGCGGCGGCGCCGAGCCCGGCGACGACGCCGATCTCATGGTTCAACAGGTCACGCACGGTCCATTCGGTGCACGGCGTCTTGTCGTCGTACTGCTCGGGCCGCACCCCGGCGATGATCTGCTGCGCGTGCTGGAAGGTCTGATCGAGCGTGTCGACGAGGTCCATCGCTCCTCCGATCGGTGTGTAAGGTATTGCTTACACACTTGCAGTGTTAGCGTGTGGTGCGCAAGTGACGGGACCCAGGGGAAGGATGTATGGACGAGGCGTTGCGAGCGGTCGCTGACCCGACCCGGCGGGCCATCCTGCGCCTGGTGCGCGACGATGAGCTGGCGGCCGGCGAGATCGCTCGTCACTTCCCGTCGATCAGCCGCCCGGCGGTCTCCCAGCACCTGCGGGTCCTCAGCGCAGCGGGCCTGGTCGATGTCAGGCCGGCAGGGAACCGACGCCTCTATCGATGGCGGCGCGAGGGGCTGCACGACGCGGCGGCGTTTCTCGACGAGATGTGGTCGGACCGCCTTGCTCGCCTGAAGATCGCCGCCGAGCGAGAGGAGTGGCCGCGCCGGGCGCGCGCCGCGCGGCGCGACCGCGGAGTTGCGGCGAAGGAGGCAGCACCTTGACCGGGCCCGAGACCGGCGTCGTGGTACAGACCATGCGGATCAGCGCCCATCCGGAGACTGTGTGGCGCTACTGGACCGACCCGGAGCGGATGTGCGACTGGTGGGGCGCAGCCGTGCAGCTCGACGCACAGGAGGGCGGGACGTGCCGTGTCGAGATGGCTGGCGGGCCCATCATGCGCGGCGAGTACATCGAGCTGGTGCCCTTCGAGCGCATCGTCTTCACGTTCGGCTGGGAGGCGACCGACGGCGCGCCCGACATCCCGCCGGGGTCGACCCGCGTCGAGGTCACCCTCGCCGAGGATGCCGGCGACACGGTCCTGACACTGCGCCACACCGGTGTCCCCGTCACCGATGCGGAGCGGCACCGCGAGGGTTGGGCGCTCTACTTGCCGCTCCTCGCTGATGCAGTCGCCAGGACGACCGGGCAGGAGGCACGACCGTGAAGATGCCGAAGCCAACCGACGCAGATCGAGACCGTTTCCCCTCGCTCGTTCCCGATGCGCCGGGGGTCGAAGTCAAGCCGATGTTCGGCAACCTGGGCGCCTTCGTCAACGGCAACATGTTCATGGGCCTGTTCGGCGCCGACATCGGCCTCAAGCTGCCCGAGGCGGATCGCATCCGGCTGCTCGCCGAGCCCGGGGCCGGACCGTTCGGTCCGCCTGAGCGACCGATGGGCGGCTACGTCGCGCTGCCGGCGGGTTGGACTTCCCGAAAGGCGAAGCGCTGGATCGGCGCCGCGTTGGCGAACGCCGCGGCGCTCCCACCCAAGCAACCGAAGAAGCGGGCGGCCACGAAGCAGACCGGATGAGCGTCGACGTCCTGACCGAGATCGTCATCGATCGTCCCGTGGTCGAGGTCGCTACGTACGCTGCGGACCCAACCAATGCGCCGCAGTGGTACGCGAACATCGAGTCGGTCGACTGGAAGACGGCGCCGCCCGTCGCCGTCGGCTCCAGGATGGCCTTCGTCGCCCGCTTCCTCGGCCGTCGACTCGAGTACACCTACGAGATCGCCGAGCTCGTGCCTGGTGAGCGGCTCGTGATGCGCACACAGCAGGGACCGTTTCCGATGGAGACCACCTACACGTGGTCGCCGACTGCTTCGGGCGACGGCACGCGGATGACGCTGCGCAACCGCGGTGAGCCGGCGGGGTTCTCGAAGGTCGGCGCCTGGCTCATGGCTCCGGCCATGCGCCGCGCCACTCGCAAGGACCTCATGAAGCTGAAGTCGATCCTCGAGGGTCGCTGAGGGATTCTCTGGCAAATTCGGTGTCAGATATGACCTTGACCGGGAGTCAAAACCGGTCGTGGCCGATCCGCGGTGGGTGCGCGCACCCACAACGCGACCAGGACGAGGGCCGGCACGAGGTACGCACCGCCGCCGGGCACCCACATGATGACGCCGGCCAGCTGCTGGTCCTCGAGCGGCGTGAGTCCCCAGGCCGCTGTGGTGTCGGCGTAGGCCGGGTACCACGGCGCCCGGGCGAACGTCAGGAGCACACCGAGCAGGCCGCTCACCGTGGCGAGTCCGAACAGGACGAGGACGGCCATCCCCGGCACGGCTCTGCGACGCGGCGGAGTGAGGATCGCCGCCCACGACAGCAGCGCGGTGGCCAGGAAGCAGACGTGCTCGAAGCCGTGCACGAGCGGGTCGGCGAGCGCCGCCTCGTACGGCCCCTCGGCGTGCCACACCCACAACCCGGCGACGAACGGGAGGCTCGCCACGACTGGGTGGGCGAGCACGGACCGCCCGGCACGCGCCACGCTCGTCGTCCTCCACCGGGACGTGCGCCGTCGCAGCGCCAGCGGCAGGCCACCGGTGAGCACGCGCCACCGCACGCCCAGCACGAGCAGCGGCGCGGCGATCGTCGTCAGCAGCAGGTGTTGGACCATGTGCGCCGAGGCGAGAGAGCCGCCCATGGCGTCGAGCGGGGACAGCAGCGCCACCGCCAGCGCGGCGATGCCGGCGAGGAACGACCGGCGCCGCCATCGTGCCATCGAGTCCCGCCGACCCGCCCGTCGCCACAGCTCGACGTAGACGACGGCCGGCACGACGACGACCAGCCAGACGACCGGATCCCAGTTCCACGCCGCCCACGCCTCGGACGGCTCGAGCGGGCCGCCGTGGTGGATCAGCACAGGGTCATCCCGATCACCGGAACCGCCAGGAAGGCGGTGAAGAGCATGAACAGCCCGAGCAGCATCAGCCCCGTTGTCGCCATGAACCGCTCCGAGTCGTCGACGATGTCGGCGGTGGTTTCGGCGGTGGTTTCGGCGGACCTGTCCACCGGCACCGAGCGGCGCAGGCGGCCGGCGCGCCAGGCGAACGCCGTCAGCAGCACCGCCGATGCAACCCCGCCGGCCAACACGACGAGGCGCAGCACCGTCTCGTCGACGAGTTCGAGCTCCTCGGCACATCCAGCCTCGGCCAAGAGGTAGATCACCCAGAAGTAGACGGTCCCGATGACCGGCCCGGCGAGCACGATCGCCCACGTCGGCGGCACGCGGGGGCGGACCTTCGTCGGCGCGATGAGCGGGTCCATCACACCATCCGCGGCACGAGGTAGAGGGTCGCCGTGCCGGCGACCCACATGACGAACAGGGCGATCCAGTAACGGGTGGCGTTCGTGACCGCGGCGTACCGGCGCCGCGTGAACTCGCCGCGGACGGCGGCGCCGACCACGACGGCATCGATGACGACACCGACCAAGGCGATGGCGAGCAGGAAGCCGGCAACGAGGTAGAAGATCGAGCCGTAGGCGTGGTCCTGGGCGGAGAAGTCCAGTGTCGTCAGGTCATACAGCTGCAGGCCGCCGGCGACGAGCGTCAGCACGCCTGCCACCACCAACTTCGCCCGCAATTCAGTGAAGGCGCCGCGCCGGACCGACCGGTGGGCCCGGGCCATCGCCACCGTGGCAGCGGCCATCGCCACCACGCCGAGCGACGGAAGCACCAGGCCCGGATCCGGCACACCGGGCGGCGGCCAGGCCTCGTTCTCGATGCGGAGGTAGAAGTAGCCGAGCAGCGCGGTGCCGAAGGCAACCGCGGCGACGAGGATGGCCATGCCCATCCCCCACGTCGCCAACGTCCTGCCACCGTCGACGCGCACAGAGATGCCGTGGGTCTGTTCGAACGCCTCTTCCTCTTCCTCCGTCGTGGTCACCGGCTCGGGGCGGTTCCACAGGACGACGGCGCCGATCACGATCGCCGCCGCCACGCCGATCACTGCGAGGTGGTGGAGCATCTCGCCGATGAACAGCAGCACCGTGCCGCAGGCGGCGACGAACGGCCAGATCGACGGGCCCGACACGCGGATCACTTCCTCGGGTTGCCCGTCGTTGGTGCCGGTCACGAGCGCCGCTCGCCACTTCAGCGGCCAGTGGGCCAGCGCGTTGAGAAGAGCAACGGTTCGTGGTTCGCCGGTGTGCAGGTCGTCCTGGTCCCACAGCGGGTGGCGGCTGTGCACGATCGGCGGGATGGAGAACCCCTGATCGGGCGGCGGCGATGACACCGACCACTCCAACGTGTCGGCCCCCCACGGGTTGTCGCCGGCGGGCGCGCCGCGATAACGGCTGTACACGAGGTTGACGATGAACACGAGGATCCCGCTGAACAGCACGAAGGCGCCGATCGTCGACACGAGGTTGTACGGGCCCCAGCCGGAGTCGGCGTCGTACGTGTAGAAGCGCCGCGGCATGCCGAGCAGCCCGACGATGTGCATCGGGAAGAACGTCACGTGGAGCCCGACGAACATCAGCCAGAAGTTGACCTTGCCGAGCCGTTCGTCGAGCAGCTTGCCCGTGTACTTGGGCAGCCAGTAGTAGGCCGCAGCGAAGATCGGGAACGCAACGCCGCCGATCAGCACGTAGTGCAGGTGGCCGACCACGAAGTAGGAGTCGTGGGCCTGCGAGTCGAACGGCGCCGAGGCGACCATCACACCGGTGATGCCGCCGATGACGAACGTGATGAGGAAGCCGGCGACGAACAGCAGCGGTGTCTTCCACACCGGCCGGCCGACGGCCATCGTGACGAGCCAGGCGAAGATCTGGATGCCGGCCGGCACGCCGATCGCGATGCTGGCGGCCGAGAAGAAGCTGAGGACGACCGGCGGCAGGCCGACGGTGAACATGTGATGGGCCCACAGGGCGAACGACATGAAGCCGATGGCGATGAAGGCGGCGACGAGCCAGCCGTACCCGGCGATCTTGCGCCGTGCAAAGACCGGGACGATCATCGACACGACGCCCGCCGCCGGGAGGAACTGGATGTAGACCTCCGGGTGGCCGAAGATCCAGAACAGGTGCTGCCAGAGCAGCGAGCTACCGCCGGCCTCGGGATCGAAGAACCGGAAGTTGAAGCTGCGGCTGAGCTCGAGCAGCAGGCTCCCGACGACGAGCGTCGTGAAGGCGAAGATGATCATGAACGCCGTCACGAGCATCGCCCACGCGAACAGCGGCATCCGGCTCAGCGTCATGCCCGGCGCCCGGAACTTGAGGATGCTGATGACGATCTCGATGCCGGCCGCGATGGCGGCGACTTCGGCCACGCTGAGACCGAGCACCCAGAAGTCGAGGTTCAGCCCGGGCGAGAAGCGGGCCGTGCTGAGCGGCGTGTAGGCGAACCAGCCGGCGTTGGGCACGGCCTGCCACAGCGTGGAGCTGTAGTAGAAGAGCCCGCCCATCAGGTACGTGAAGAAGCTGTAGGCGCCGAGGCGAGGGAACGGCATCTCCCGCGTGCCGAGCAGGAACGGCAGCAGCAGGATGGCGAAGCCTTCGGTGATCGGAAGGATGACGAGGAACATCGTCACCGAGCCGTGGTTCGTGAACAGCTCGTTGTAGAGCTCGGGGCTGATGAAGTCGTTCTCGGGGAACGCCAGCTGCAGCCGCATGACGAGCGAGTCCACGCTTCCGCCGAGCAGCAGGAAGAAGAACCCGGTGAACAGCAGGCGCTTGCCGATCTTGTCGTTCTGCACCGCCATCAGCCGGCCCTTCAGGCCGGGCGGGTCCGCCCACAGTGCCGCCATCCGCTCGGCCGTTGCTGGTGCCGTGTCGACCGAAGGCGTGTCGCTCACTCCAGGCCCTCCAGGTAGGCAACGAGCGCGGCCAGCTGCTCGGCGGTGAGATCCGGCGTCGGCATCGTCGTGCCGACCTTGATCGCCTCGGGGTCGCGCAACCAGCGCTCGAGGTTCTCGGTCGTGTTGGTGAGCGTGTCCGAGGCGAGCGTGCGGCGGCTGGCGACGTGCGTCAGGTCCGGACCGGGCTGATCGGCGGCTGCGACGTCGCGGATCGTGTGGCACGTCCCGCAGTCGGCGTCGAGGAAGACCTGTCGACCGCGCTCGGCGTCGGGTCCGCCGGGCGCCGCCGCCGGCTCACGCTGCGCCGCCAGCCAGGCGTCGAACTCCTCGCGCGGTTGGGCGATGACAAGGAATCCCATGTTGGCGTGCTGCAGTCCGCAGAACTCGGCGCACTCACCGCCATAGACGCCGGGCTCATCAGCCTCCAGCACCAGCGTGTTGGTGGTCTCCGGGAGCAGGTCGAGCTTGCCGTGCAGCTCCGGCACCCAGAAGCTGTGGATGACGTCGGCCGAGGTGAGCCGCAACTCGACCGGCTCGCCGACGGGGATGTGCAGCTCGTTGGCCACCGTGACGCCGTGCTCGGGATAGGTCGCCGCCCACCAGAACTGGTAGCCGGTGACGTCGATCTGGACACTGCCCTCCGGAGCGGCTCGAGACACCGACCGCATGGTCAGCACGGTCACGAACAGAACGCCGGTCAGTACCACCGTCGGCAGGACGATGCCGAGCCAGACGATCCAGCGGGACGCCGTGCGAGCCGGAACGTCGTCCCGATCCCCTGCCTCGTCGCGCTGGCGGCGCAGAAGCGGAACCACGAACAGCACCAGGACGAGGATGAACACCGCCGTGCCCGCGGCGAGCAGAACCCACCACAAGGTGGCGATGTCCCGCGCGCCCGGGCCAGCCGGGTCCAACGAGCTCGGTGAGGCGGACACCCCCGCCAGCCTCGCGCGAGGAACGTCAGCGCCGTGACGACCCGAGCAGCTCGTCGGCGGCCTTGACCGGCACCATCACGGTGGCGACCGTCCCCGACGATGATCCCGCGATGGTCAGGGTGCCGCCGGCCGCCTCGATCCGCAGCCGTTGCGAATGAAGGCCGATGTGCCCGGCCTCGAGGCTCTTGTTCCGGGCGCCGTCGGTGATCCCCTTTCCGTCGTCGGTGACGACCAGCCGAGCCGAGTCCCCGTAGAGACCAACGGCGATCGACGCCCGGCTGGCGCCGGCGTGCTTGACGACGTTGCTCAGCAGCTCCCTGACCGCGCTGAAGAGCAGCGCGTCCACCGGCGTCTGGACGCCATCGGGCCAGTCGTCCACGTTGACGTCAACCGTGAAGTCGCGGCGCGCCTGCGCGACGGCGAGGTCATGGACGGCCCGTGCCAGCCCGGCATGCTCGAGCACGGCAGGATGCAGGTCGGACACCGTCGAGCGAAGCATCCGCGTCGACTCGGTGAGCGCCCGCTCGATGCGGTCGATGGTGTCAGCACCACCGCCGTCGCGCACGTCGTCCAGATCGAGCCGGGCCGCCAGCACGTACTGCAGCGCCCCGTCGTGCAGCCGCTCGGAGAGGTCGCGGCGCTCCCGCTCCTCCAGGTGCACGAGGTCGTCGAGCAGGGTCGTGCGGTCCTGCAGCAGACCACCGATCGTGCGAACCCGGGAGCGCTGGATGCGCGACAGTCCGACCGCTGCGCCGCCAACGCTGGCGAGCATGAACGTCCGCAGCACGATCGACTCCCACGGCTCTTCGTTCGCCGCTTGCGTGGCCAGGCTGGCGATGAGATACACGGCCGTGGTCGGGATGACCACCGCGGCGCAGATGCCGGGGCGCAGCTGTGTCGCGGCCAGCACGGGCAGCAGGAAGAACCCGATGACCAGTACGTCGGCGGTCCAGCTCTGTTGCGCCTCGATACCGGCAATGAGGGTCAGCGTGGCCAGCACGGCGAGGTCGACGAACAATCCGAGCCACCCCCAACGGGACACGGACGGCCCGCCTTTCCACGCCCAGCCGGCGAAGGTCGCCGCGCAGGTCGCGTAGGCGGCGACGGTGACGTAGTAGGCGGTGGCACCCTGCACGGGTGGGATCAGGATGACCGTGAGCAGGAGAAAGACGACCAGCGCCCCCCGCAAGAGGAGCTGCAGCCGCAGGCCGCGGTTGGCGTGCTCGAGGACGGCACCGGAGAGCTCGATCATGCGTGCATCTTTCCGTAGGCTGAACGAGCGCCGGCGAGGAAGGGATCGATGTCAGCGAAAGATGCCCGCGTGCGCGTGGTGGTTGCTGATGATCACCCGTTCTTCCGTGACGGCGTGACGCGCGGTCTGAACCAGGACGGTCGGGTCGAGGTCGTCGCCGAAGCCGAGAACGGCAGAGATGCCATCGAGGCGATCCGGCGCGAGCAGCCCGACGTGGCGTTGGTCGACTACCAGATGCCCGAGGTCGACGGCGTCGGCGTCGTGCGTGCCATCGTCCGCGACGAGCTGGCGACACGCGTGCTCCTGCTGTCCGCCCACACCGACAGCGCACTCGTCTTCGAGGCGCTCCAGGAAGGCGCCGCCGGATTCCTCCCGAAGGACGCAGGCCGCGCGGAGATCGTCGAAGCAGTGCTCAAGGTGGCACGCGGCGAGAGCGTTGTTCCCGCCGCGCTCGCCGGTGCGCTGGCCGGGGAGATCCGCCTGCGCGCGCAGTCGGACGCGCCCGTCCTCTCCGAGCGCGAGCGCCAGGTGTTGCAGGCCTTCGCCCGCGGGCGCTCGGTCCCTCAGGTCGCGGCGGAGCTGACGATCGGCGTGAGCACCGTGAAGACCCACACCCAGCGGCTGTACGAGAAGCTCGGTGTCTCGGATCGCGCAGCCGCGGTTGCCGAGGCGATGCGCCGGGGCCTGTTGGAGTAGAGACCCCGGCGCAGCGCGTTCAGCAGTGCTCGATGCCCGCCGGCGGGCTGATCGACGCACGGTTCACGTACGCCTCGTTCCCGTCGTCGCGAATGCCGATCCAGATGTGGCTGCCGTCCACCTCCTGGCCCTTGGTCCAACAAACCGTCTCCACGATGTCGCCCGCCCCGTATTGGGAGATCTGGGTCGTGTTGGTCGACGGGCCGCTGAACGACGCGGTCTGCCGCGTGATGACGCCGGTTCCTCCTGCGGCACTGGCGGTGCCGGCGAGACCGGCAGCGGCGCCGAGGCCGGCGACGGTGGAGAGGGTGGCGAGAGCGATGAGCTTGCGCATGACGAAACTTCCTTTTCGATTGTTCGCTCGGGACCAGTTCCCGAGGACAGGATGAGCGTGACAGCAGGCCGGCTGCGGCGGTATCAGACGGTCGGTGGATGGGAGAGACGACCGCGATGTCCACCGATCGGAGGACACCACCCTCACCCGGCGAACCGGGCGATCATCCGATGGCACTCCGGGTCGGCGGCACGCACGATGCGCCCATGTACCACCAACTGTTCTTGCAGCCGCTCATGTACGACCGCCGCGACGACATCGTTCGCACGGCCGACGAGGAGCGGTTCGGTCGGCGTTCGAGACGGCGCCGCCGGCGCGGCGCCGCTCACCCGTTCTTCAGCGCACCTGCTGATTGACGTGCTCGAGCGGCCACTCGGCGGTGAGCCACTCCGACACGGCGACTGACAGCGGACCGTCGAGCTCGGCTCGATCGGCCCGCACCCACGACTGAACGTCGACGTCATACCCGTCGCGGGTCGACGGGTAGATGTAGACGCAACCGATGACGTCGTCGCTGCTGCTCTCCAGCACGGTGTAGGTGAAGCCGCGGCGCCGCGCGAAGTCGTCGGCGTGGCGCTGCAGGTCGGCGAGGTTCTCCTCCAGCGACATGCCCGCGAGCGGCGGCCAGTTCCCATCGGGGAAGTCGGGCGTCGCGCGGATGTGCTCGATGCTCGACATCCAGGCGGCGTGATCGGCGCGGTTGTGCTGCGGACCGAGAGGCTCGAGCCGGAAGCGGGGCGTCACCAGGTTCGTCGGCACGTCGAACCCGGCTGGCACGAGGTCATCCATGAGTCACCGCGCTGTAGCTTCGCGCCTGTGCGGGCTACCTCCATCGACGACACCGGAATCACGGACGAGGAACTGACGGCGCTCGCCCTCGCCGCCGACCACGACGCGCCGCTCGATCCGGCCGCTACCCCGTTTGATGCGGGTGAGACACCAAGCGGCTTGCTGCCCACCTGGTACATGCCATCGCCCGGGTCGGGCCGCGTCGGACGGTCCCGCCGCGTGGTCATCGCAGCGATCGTGGGCGCGCTCGTGCTGATCAGCGGCGCCGGTCTGTGCGTCACGTACGGCGTCGCCGAGATCGCCTGGTAGCTCCACACGGCCGCCGCACTCGCTGCTGATCAAACTGGTGAACGTGGCCGAGCCAGATGTCCTGCTGATCGACGAGCCGGTGCCGAAGGTGCGGCGACTGACCCTGAACCGACCCGCGAAGCGCAACGCCTTGAACGACGCGTTGCGCGGTGCGCTGTTCGATGCCTTGCGGGCGGGTGACCGTGCCCGGGACGTCTCCGTGATGATCATCCGCGGCGCCGGCCCCAGCTTCTGCGCCGGCTACGACCTCGCCGCTCCCAACCACGACGTGGAGCGGCCGATCGCCCACGCCGACGGATGGTGGTCACGCCACGTCGTCAACAACTGGTTCGAGATGTGGGACATGGCGACGCCGATCATCGCCGAGGTCCACGGGTACTGCCTGGCCGGCGGCTCCGAGCTGGCCACGGCCTGTGACCTCGTGTACGTCGCCGACGATGCGCAGATCGGCTATCCGCCGGTGCGGCTCATGTCGCCGCCGGACATGCAGTGGCAGACCTGGCTGCTCGGGTTGCGCCACGGGATGGAGGCGTTGTTGACGGGCGACTCGATGTCGGGCGTCGAGGCCGCCGAGCGCGGGTTCGCCAACCGGGCGTACCCGGCTGCCGAGCTCGAGGCTGGCGTGCTGGCGATCGCCGAACGGGTCGCCAAGGTGCCGCCGGACCTCTTGGCGCTCAACAAGCGGGCAGCCCACCGGGCCATGGAGGCGATGGGCATCCGCGCCGGCATGCGAGCCACCGCGGAGATCCAGGCCCTCGGGTTCCATCAGACATCGTCCCGGGAGTACATGGCATCGTTCGCCAGCAAAGGCGTGGCGGCCGCCCTCACCGAGCGTGATCGTGCCTTCGGCGACTACCGCGCCCGCGAGTGATGCCGCCTCGCTGACCTTGAGCTAGACCAGCACGTCATGCCGATCGATCGGTTCGACCTGTCGGGGAAGGTGGCGCTCGTCACCGGGGGCAGCAGGGGGCTCGGTCGCGAGATGGCCCTCGCCTTCGCCCACGCTGGCGCCGACGTCGTCATCGCCAGCCGCAAGCAGGACGCCTGCGACGACGCTGCCGCCGAGGTGGCGAGCGCGACCGGGCGACGAGCGCTCCCGGTCGCTTGCCACGTCGGACACTGGTCGGAGCTCGACACGTTGGTCGAGCGCACCTATGCGGAGATGGGCCACGTCGACGTGCTCGTCAACAACGCCGGCATGTCGCCGCTGTACCCGAGCCTGCCCGACGTCAGCGAGGAGCTGTTCGACAAGGTGATCGGCGTCAACTTCAAGGGGCCGTTCCGTCTGTCGGCGCTCGTCGCGCCGCGCATGGCCGCCGGCGACGGCGGCTCGATCATCAACGTCAGCAGCGTCGCCGCCATCCGCCCGACGCCGACCGAGCTGCCATACGGCGCGGCGAAGGCGGCGCTCGATGTCCTGACCGTCGGCTTCGCCCAGGCGTACGGACCACGCGTGCGGGTCAACACGATCATGCCCGGACCGTTCCTCACCGACATCTCCAAAGCGTGGGACCTCGACGCCTTCCAGGAACTGGCAACGCACTTCCCACTGGGCCGTGGAGGTGCGCCGCACGAGATCGTCGGCGCCGCCCTCTACCTCGCCAGCGACGCGTCCAGCTTCACGACGGGCAGCGTGCTACGCGTCGATGGCGGCCAGTCGGTCGCCACGGGGTGAGCATGATGTCCCTGTGAACGACATCAACCGGCAGCTGCGGCTGCGCGAACGTCCGACGGGCGACGTCACCGACGACCACTTCGAGCTCGTGGAGGTAGCGGTCCCGGAGCCTGGTCCCGGCGAGGTTCTCGTGCGGACACGGTGGCTGTCGTTCGACCCGGCGCAGCGCGGCTGGCTCAACGACGTGCGGTCGTACGTGCCACCGGTGGCCATCGGTGAGGTCATGCGGGCTGACGGAATCGGCGAGGTCGTGGCGTCGAACGCCGACGACGTCGAGGTGGGGCAGCTCGTCCACACGACGATCGGCTGGCAGGAGTACGCCGTCGTCGATCCGGCCCGGACGGAGCTGTTCGAGCTGGTGCCTGCGACGGTGTCCGCCCCCGAGCTGATGCTCGGCGCGCTCGGGATCACCGGCCTCACGGCGTACTTCGGCATGATCGAGATCGGTCGTCCGGTCGAGGGCGACACGGTGCTCGTCACCTCGGCCGCCGGCGCCACCGGGTCGATCGCCGGGCAGATCGCCCGGATCAAGGGCGCGGCACGGGTGATCGGCACGGCCGGTGCCGAGGAGAAGCGGTCCTGGGTGCGCGACGTCGCCGGCTTCGACGACTGCCGGTGCCACTACGACGACGACATCCGCCGCCAGCTGCGGGAGGTCAGCCCCGGGGGATACAACGTGGTGTTCGACAA
This sequence comes from uncultured Acidimicrobiia bacterium, assembly GCA_963774635.1. Taxonomy (GTDB): domain Bacteria; phylum Actinomycetota; class Acidimicrobiia; order Acidimicrobiales; family Ilumatobacteraceae; genus JALZMG01. Next base: position 5,568 of record CAVZFS010000035.1, on the reverse strand, counting down.
CGTCGGCGGTGCGCTGTTGGACGCCGCGATCTTCAACATCGCCGAGCGAGCCCGCATCGTCCTGTGCGGGTCGATCTCGACCGGCTACCGGCCGCAGCGGCCGGAGGTCGGGCTGCACTACTACCAGTTGCTGACGACGCGTCGCGGCCGGATGGAGGGCTTCATCGTCACCGACTTCGCCGACCGCTTCGACGAAGCCCGCGCCGAGCTCGCGGCCTGGGTCGCTGACGGCCGTCTGCAGCAGCAGTCCGACGTCCTCGAAGGGATCGAGCAGGCACCGAGCGGCCTGCAGCGGCTGTTCAGCGGCGGAAATCTCGGCAAGCAGCTACTGCGGCTCTGATCACGCGGTTCGGAGTGATGAGAGGCCCGCGGATGGGCAGGTGGGCGAGCCGTCGCTTCGCGCTGACGTCGAGAGCCCGGAGTCGCGCGTGACAGCGACGGCGAGCTCGGTAGGCGAGGCGAGCAACTTGCTTGCGAGCCGAGCCCCAGGCTTACGGCACGATCACCGTTCGGCCTGCGCCGAGCGGTCCGCCGAGCAGGCCCGGCACCTCGTCCAGCCGCACACGCTGACCGAGCAGGATGCCGAGGTCGAGTTGACCAGCCTCCGCCAGAGCGACGTAGCGCGGGATGTCCCGGAACACCGATGAGCCGCCGTAGACGCAGCCGATCAGCCGCTTGCCCGTCAGGGGGATCTGGGCCAACGGAACGTTGACCGGGATCTGCGGACCGGGAACACCGATCTCGACGATCGTGCCACCACGACGGGACAGCGTCCACGCGTGATCCAGCGTCGCCGTCGACCCGACGCAATCGATCACGGTGTCGACGCCGATGCCACCGGTCAGTTCGACCACCGCCGCAGCGACATCGTCCTGGCCCGGGTCGTACGTGTGCGTCGCACCACACCTCGTCGCCAGCTCGCGACTTGCCGCGACCGGGTCGACAGCGATCAGCGGTGTGGCTCCCTTCAGCCGAGCGCCCTGGAGCGCGCAGAGGCCCACGCCGCCGGCACCGATCACGAGGACACTGTCGCCCGGCCGGATCGATGCGAGGTTCGTGGCAGAGCCCGTCCCCGTGACGACGGCACAACCGAGCAGCGCCAGCTGCTCGGCGGGGAGATCGGTCCGCACGGGCACTGCCGCCTGCTCCGAGACGACGACCGCATCAGCGAACGTCCCGAGGCCAGTGCTGCCGCGGATCGTCACCGAACCATCGGTGAAGCCATCCCGGCGCAGGTCCGACACGCACAGGAACGGCTCCCCGCGCGAGCAGAAGTAGCAGCGTCCACACGTCGGGATCGCCGAGAGCACGACGCGGTCGCCGCGCCGCACGGTCGTGACGTCGGCACCGACGTCCTCGACCACGCCCGCTCCTTCGTGTCCCAGCACCATCGGTCGTGGCGCCGGAAGGTCACCGGTGAGCACGGACACGTCGCTGTGGCAGATGCCGCTGGCCTCGACGCGCACGACGACGTCGGTCCGCCCGGCGGAACCAGCTCCAGCTCTTCGAGCGCGCACGAGCCGACCTCGCGAGACGACAGCGGTCATGTCATTCTCCGTGAGGGGGGCGAGCGCCGCTGCGAAGCGGCGGCGGCGAGCTCGGCAGGTGAGGCGAGCAACTTGCTTGCGAGCCGAGCCCGAACATTCACGGTGCCTCGAGCGCGACGTCGCCGAGGTAGCTGGCCTCGAGGAGGTCGCGCCGCTCGAGGAGCTCGGCAGCGGGACCGGACAGCACCAGCTCACCGTGGTTCAGCACGTACCCGCGGTCGGCCACTTCGAGCGCCATGTGCACGTGCTGCTCGACGACGAGCACGCCGGCATTGGTCTCGTCGGCGATGCGCCGCACGAGTGGCAGCAGGCGTTCCACGATGATCGGCGCCAGCCCGAGGCTCATCTCGTCGACGAGCAGGCACTTCGGCTCCGACGCGAGCCCCCGCGCCATCGCCAGCATCTGCTGCTCGCCGCCCGACAACAGTCCGGCCATGCGGTTCTTCAGCGGGATCAGTGCCGGGAACATCTCCATCGCCCGGTCATAGGCGACCTTCCGCTTGGCCCGATCGGTCGTCAGGCCCAGCGTGAGGTTCTCGTTCACGGTCATGTCGAAGAACAGCGAGCGGTCCTCGGCGATGTGGGCCAGGCCACGGCGAGGGATCGTGTACGGGCGCTCTCCCGTCACGTCTTCACCGAGCACGCGCACGGAACCCTCGATCGGGCGCAGCAACCCGGAGATCGTCAGCAGCGTCGTCGTCTTGCCCGCACCGTTCGGGCCGAGCAGGGCGACGACCTCGCCGGCGTCGACGTGCAGGGTCAGATCACGGACGACCGGAATGCCGCCGTACCCGGCGTGCAGGCCCTCGATGTCGATCAGCCGGTCGGTCATGTCGTGGCTCCATCCCCGTGGCGCTTGCTGCTGAGGTCGGCGCCAACGCGGGCCTGCGCCTCACCGGCCGACTCGCCGAGGTACGCCTTGATCACGCCAGGGTCGGCGCGCACCTGCGCCGGCGTGCCGTGGGCGATGACGCGCCCGAAGTCGAGGACGTAGATGTAGTCGCACACGTTCAGCACGAGTCCCATGTCGTGGTCGATGAGGAACACCGACATGCCGCGCGTGAGGAACTCCCGCAGGTGGACGCCGAGCAGCTGGCTCTCGGCGGTGTCGAGACCGGCGGCCGGCTCGTCGAGGAGGACCAGCTTGGGATCCGCTGCCAGCGCCCGTGCCACGCCGATCAGCTTGCGTTGACCGTGGCTGAGGTCCGTCGGGAACGTTGCCGCGAGCCCGCTCAAGCCGAGCACGGCGAGCGCCCGGTCGACCTGTTCGTAGTAGGCCCGCTCGTTGAAGCCCGGCCGCAGCGCGTCGCCGAGGAACGAGTGCCAGCGCGGACGCTCGGCGGCGGCCAGCAGGTTGTCCCGCACCGTGAGGTCCTCGAAGAGCTCGAGCGACTGGAACGTCCGGCTCAACCCGAGGTGGGCCCGCCGGTCGGGCGTCTTGCCGGCGAGGTCGACGCCGTCGAAGATCACGCTGGCCGGCGCTGACATGGGTGAAGCCGGTGATGGCGTCGATGAACGTCGTCTTGCCGGCGCCGTTGGGCCCGATCAGCCCGACCAGCTTGCCGACCTCGACGTCGAGATCGATGTTCTCGTTGGCGTGCAACCCGCCGTACGAGACCGTCAGTCCACGGGCCTCGAGCAGGGCCATCAGACTGCCGTCTCCACGCGCTCGGGGGGTGGTTGGTTGAGCGGCGCATGGGCCTCGATGGCGGCGTGCATCGGATCGACCTTGCCGGTACTGGCGCGGTAGATGCGCAGCGCGATCGAGCGAACCATCAGCGCGATCCCCGCGAAGATCAACGGCATGTACAGCTTGCTGTACTGATCATCCCGCAACGGGAAGAGCACCCACCCGAGGACGTAGCCGACGAGCGCCGTCGGTCCGAAACGCACTGCCGCACTGGCCCAGCGCTGCCCGGCCTCGCCGAAGGTGGGACTGATCGGACCCAGCCGGCTGGCCACCGCCAGCAGCACCAGCCAGGCGAGGAACCCACTGAACAGCGCCCACGCCAGGTTGTTGTCGATGATGGTGTCGTTGAGGAGCTTCAGCCAGACCGCCAAGCCGACCAGCACCACGACGAACACCACGTTGAGGAACTGCCGGGAACGTCCGGCGTAGGCCTCGCTCAGCGTCCGCGCGCCGGGGATCGCCGACAGCAGCCAATTGCCGGCGTAGCGCAGGCTCCCCTGCATGAACGGGGCGATGCCCTCGGGGTGGATGATCGCCGTCAGGATCATGCCGAGGCCGCCGATGATCCCGAGGTAGCTCTCGATCGTCGACGCGTAGAAGTAGTTCGACGTCACGGCGGCGAAGCCGCCGGCGACGAGGAGCCCACCGACGACGGCTCCGTTGATCGATGTGATGCCGCCGAGATACGCGAAGGCCAGCAGGGCCAAGCTCGCCGTGTAGGGGAAGTTGGCGGATGACACCTCGACCTGCTTGAAGGCGAGCATGACGCCACCGATGCCGGCGATCGCCGCGCTGATACCGAAGGCCAGCAGCTTGGTGCGGGCGACGTTGATCCCGGACGCTGCCGCCGCCCGCTCGTTGGCCCGCACCGAGAGGAAGCGACGACCCAGCCCGGAGCGCCGGATGTTGGCCACGGCGATCGCCAGGACCACGAGTACGACCACCTCGAAGATGGCGAACCCAGGGTTGTCGTTCTGCGCTCGCTCGCTGCGGGCGCCGATGTCCAACCCGAAGAGGCCGGGCGGCACGATCGTCGCCGGCGCACCAGAGACGAGGCCTGTCAGCTTGTCGTTGTCGAGGTAGACGTCCTGGATCGTGACCGCCGCGGCGATCGTGACGACGGCCAGCTGCACACCCCTGATGCGCACGGCCGGAAGCCCGAGGGCCAGCCCGACGAGGACGGCGACGGCGACGCCCGCCAGGGCCGCCAGCGGCCATGGAAGGCCGGGTCCGGAGACCGCACTCAGCCCCGACCCTTGAACCGTGCCGTCCGCCATCATGCGGGCCATGAAGAAGGCGGCCACACCGGCGAGCGACATCTGCATCAGCGAGATCTGGCCCGTGTAGCCCGTCAGGACGACGAGCGAGAGCATGATGATCATGAACACCAGCGACGTCTGGATGGCGCCGGCAAAGACGGTGCGGATGCCGCTGTTCTCGAAGACGAAGGCGAAGAACGCGAGGACCGTGATCCACACGACAGCGTGCTGCGGGACCCGGACCGGATACGGCGACAGCGGTAACCGCTGCTCCTCGACCGTTCCGCGCACCGGGAGGGAGCGACCGCGCAGAAACAGCACGGCGACGATGACGATCAGCGGAAGTGCGGACACGATCCCGCGCTCGATTCGGGTCCACTCGAACCAGTCGTCGCTGCGCTCCCGGAGCAGCGAGTTGGCCATCCCGAGCGCAATGCCACCGGCGATGGTGATCGGCACCGACTTGAGGCTGCCGATCAGCGCCGCAGCCAGCGCCGGCACGATCAGCGCCGTGAGTCCAACCGGTGTGATGGGGCCCTGGATCGGTCCCACGAGGATGGCCGCGAGCGTGGCGACGAGCGAGGCGACGACCCAGTTCGTGGCGGCCAGCCGCTGCGGCGAGTAGCCGAGGAGCACGGCACCCTTCTCGTTGCTCGCCGCGGCCCTCGTCGCCATGCCGAAGCGGGTGTACTTGTAGACCGCCCAGACGACGGCGCCGACAATGACGGCGGCGAAGAAGGCGAAGAGGCTGTTGCGGGGGAACGGGTTGCCGAGCCCGAGGAAGTTGTCGAACGGATCGTTCTCGCCGGGGAAGACCGACTTGGGTGTCGGGTAGCTCGTGCCGAAGTTGAGCAGGGCGACGCCCTGCAGATAGAGGGCGAGTCCGAGCGAAGCGACCACCTTGCCGAGCGGAGCGGCGTGCCGCAGCGGTCGGAACACGAGGAAGTGGGCGGCCAGCCCGATCACCGCGGCCATCGCCAGGGCGATGACGAGTGCGACCGCCATCGGTACCCCGCCGCTGTCGCTGAGCGTGATCTGCACGGGCAGGTCGAGCGTGTCGGTGGGGAGGATG
>CAVZFS010000034.1:0-132093 GCA_963774635.1 uncultured Acidimicrobiia bacterium | reverse complement strand
GCGCCGTCGACGGCGGCTTCGACCTCGTCGCCACGAGCGGCGAATGGGCCACGCAGGTGCGCTGGGACCGGCCGCCGATCCGCGTCGACGGTGATTCGGTCACGTGGGAGATCACGGCCTCGCCGCACGGACGTTCGTCGCTCGTCCTGACCGCTCTACCGGTGGTGGACGGTGAGCCGATCCTCTCGATGGATGGCGACGACCCGGTCGCCAATGCCGTGGCCATTCGAGACGTCGGGGGCTGGTGGCATGGGCGCCCCAGCGTCACGTCCACCGATGCTCGCATCGTCGTTGCCGTCGAGCAGGCGCTGATCGACCTCGCCGCGCTCCAGATCCGCGACGTCGCTCATCCCGAGCGCGTCCTGGTGGCCGCAGGGGCGCCGTGGTTCATGACGTTGTTCGGGCGAGATTCACTGCTCACGACGCGCATGTCGCTTCCGTTCGACGCCTCGCTCGCACCCGGCGTCCTCCTCACGCTGGCCGAGCTGCGAGGTCGCCGGTACGACCCGGTGGCCGAGGAGGAACCCGGCAAGATCCTCCATGAGGTGCGCCACGGCGCCGGCGGCGAGCCGTTCACCCAACGCGGCAGGTACTTCGGCAGCGTCGACGCCACGCCACTGTGGCTGATGGTGGTCGCCGACGCCTGGCGCTGGGGCGCCATCGACCGCGCCACGCTCGAGCAACTGTCCCCGGCCGTGGTCGCGGCGGTTGGCTGGCTCAAGGCGCAGAGACTCCCCGAGCACTTCGTGAGCTACGCGCGCCAGAACGAGGGCGGTCTCTCCAACCAGGGTTGGAAGGACTCGTGGGACGGCATCACGTTCTCCAGTGGAGCACTCCCTGATCCGCCGATCGCGCTCGTCGAGGTGCAGGGGTACGCGTACGCGGCACTGCTGGCCGCCGCTGATCTCGCCGCAGAGCTACCGGATTCCGATCTGGACGCCGATGACCTGCGTCAGCGCGCGGCGACGCTGCGCGACAGTTTCAACGAGCAGTTCTGGGATCCCCGCGGTTGGTTTGCACTCGGCATGGACGGGTCCGGACGGCCGATCGACGCACTGACCACGAACCCCGGCCATGCGCTGTGGTGCGGCATCGCCGACCCGGCGCTCGCCGATCAGTACCTCGACCGGCTCCTCGAGGAGGATCTGTGGTCCGGTTGGGGGTTGCGCACGCTGGCCAGGTCGATGGGCGCCTACGACCCGCTCAGCTACCACAACGGCTCCGTCTGGCCGCACGACACCGCGATCTGCGCCGCCGGTGCCGCCCGCTATGGGAGGTGGGACGTCGTCGACCACCTCGTCGATGGCGCTCTCGACGCCACGACCCGGTTCTCCGGCCGACCGCCCGAGCTGTTCTCGGGCATCTCCCGGCGGGACCTGCCAGTGCCGATCTCGTATCCCGCCTCCTGCTCGCCCCAGGCGTGGTCGTCGGCGTCCACGTTGCTCCTCACGAGCACGATGCTCGGACTCGACGTCACCCCCGACGGGCCGGTCGTGACGAGGCCGGACCTCGACGCGTTCGAGGGGTTCGAGCTGAACGGGCTGGGCGCGCACGGCCATCACTACGACGTTCGGATCACCGGTGGCAAGGCGATCGTCGGGCCACCGCACCGCAGTCAGATGTTCGTCTCGTCGGGTGGGACCGGAGGCAGCGGGGGCGGAGGACCGGTGTCGTCCGTTGCGGGGACGGCCGCACCGACGGTGTAGGCCGTCATCGACAGGGACCCCATCGAGCACCCGTCGACGAAGACGTTGGCCGGCTCGCCGGCCGCCGCCGCCAAGCCCGCGACGTACGCGACCGGGATGAAGTGGTCGGGTGTCGGCACCGCAAGTGCCCAGTCACGGTGGCGCTCCAGCTGTCCCAGCTCACCCGGTGCCTCAGCGAGCACGCGACGGGCCTCCTCGTCGAACCTGCGGGCCCAGTCGAAGCCTCCGTCAGGCTGGCTCCAGTCGATCAACCCGAGGTTGTGCACGACGTTGCCACTGCCGACGATCAGCACACCGCGTTCGCGCAACGGGGCGAGCTTCGCGCCGAGCTCCAGGTGGTAATCCAGCGGCTGCAACGCGTTGATCGACAGCTGCACGACCGGCACGTCGGCGGCCGGCATGGCGTGGACGAGCACTGACCACGTCCCGTGGTCGATACCCCAGCTGTCGTGGTCGAGGCCGACCCAGGTCGGCTTGACGAGCTCGGTGACCTCCTCGGCCAGCTGAGGGTCGCCTGGTGCGGGGTACTCGACGGCGAACAGCTCGCGCGGGAACCCGTAGAAGTCGTGGATCGTGCGCGGGCTGGCCATCGCCGTCACGGCCGAGGCGTTGATGTACCAATGAGCGGAGACGACGAGGATCGCCCGGGGCCGCGGGACGGAAGCCCCGAACGAGCGCCACGCCTTCGTGTAGCGGTTGTCGTCGAGGGCGTTCATCGGCGAGCCGTGGCCGAAGAAGACGGCAGGCATGACGGTCACGCCCCCATCCTCGCGTTCGGCCCGGTAGCGATTCCCACTGCGTCGTGCGAGGATCGAAACGTGACCGACGAACTCGACGACTACGAGGAACGAGACGACGACGAGGAGGCGCTGGTCGCCGAGCTGACGGACGAGGCCGAGCTGTCCGATGCCGATGAGATCGCCGACCTCGTGGCCGAGTCCGACGAGACGCCGTTCGACGAGACCCGCCTGCAGTACTCCGGGGTGGAGCAGGACGGTGACGGCGACGTGGACATCGAGGAGCTGGAAGAAGCGGGCATCCTGCTGGACGATCCGGAGCGCGAATCGCTGATCGGGAGGGCGATGGACGACCCCGACGGCAGCGCCGACTGATCCGATCGGCGTCCTCGGGTGCCCACGTCCGCATCGATCGACGAGCACCTCGCCGGCATCGAGACGGCGGGGGAGCGACTGCTCGAGCTCGCCCTCACGGCCGGCCTGCAGGCGCGGGTGCCGACGTGCCCGGCGTGGTCCGTGGATGCGCTGGTCGCCCACCAGGCGATGGTCCATCGCTGGGCGACCGCCCACGTGCGCGGCGACGACCCCGACGAGGTACCGAACGAGACCGAGCTGCGACGCACGGTCGCCGACCTGCCGGCCTACTACCAGGACGGTCTCAGTGGGCTCCTCGCTGCGCTGCGGGGCGCGCCGAACGACCTCGAGGCCATGACGTTCCTGAAGGACGCACCGTCGCCTCGCCGGTTCTGGGCGCGGCGGCAGTGCCACGAGACCACCATCCACATGGTCGATGCGCTCGCCGCGGCGAACGGGCGCGTGCCGACCACGGATGAGGCGGCGGTCGACGACGGCCTCGCCCTCGACGGGATCGACGAGCTCCTGCGCGGCTTCTACACGAGAGGCAGGTCGAAGCTGTACGACGGCGAGGCGTTCACGCTGGCGGTTGTGCCGAACGATGCCGATCGCAGGTGGATCCTCCACGTCGACGAGCGACTGACCGTCGAGCCGGGCGACCCGACGGTGGAAGACAACACGGCGGCAGCCACCATCTCGGGCGCCGCGCCGGCGCTGTACCTGGCGCTGTGGAACCGTGGCAACGAGGTCCAGGTCACCGGGCGTTCGGAGCTGCTCGACCGCTGGCGCGCCACCCAGCGAGTCACGTGGAGCTGATCCAGCCGCAGCGCGAAGACCCTCGCGATTGGGTGCTCCATGTCGACCTGGATCAGTTCCTCGCCGCGGTGGAGGTCCTACGGCATCCCGAACTTGCCGGACGGCCGGTCGTGGTCGGCGGTGACGGCAACCCGCGGCGGCCCCGGCAGGTCGTGGCGACGGCGTCATACGAGGCGCGGGCGTTCGGGATCCGATCCGGCATGCCGCTGGGGGTGGCCGCGCGCAAGTGTCCCGAGGCAGTGTTCCTCCCGTCCGACAAGCCGGCGTACGAAGCGGCCTCGGTTCGGGTCATGGAGACGTTGCGCTCGTTCCCGGTGGTCGTCGAGGTGTGGGGATGGGACGAGGCGTTCGTGGGAGCTCGCACGGCCGATCCCGAAGCGTTGGCGGCGTCCATGCAGGCCCGCCTGCGCGAGCGGACCCGCCTGTCGTGCGCCATCGGGATCGGCGAGACACGGTTGCAGGCGAAGACAGCCACGGGGTTCGCCAAGCCGGCCGGCGTCGCCCGGCTGACACGGGCAACGTGGATCGGGACGATGGGTGCCAAGCCCGTGTCGGCGCTCTGGGGCGTCGGAACCCGCACGAGCGAACGGCTGGCCGATCTCGGCATCGCCACCGTCGAGGACCTGGCACGGGCGGATCCTGAGCCGCTGGCGCGCGCGTTCGGGCCGACGATCGGGCCCAGTCTCAAGGTGCTCGGGCTCGGCGGCGACCAGACGCCGATCGACGGCACGCCGTACGTCGCGCGGTCGCGTGGGAAGGAAGTGACGTTCGAGCACGACCTCACTGCTCGAGAGGAGATCGAGCAGCACATCGTGCTGCTGGCCCTGGAGGTCACGGAGTCGGTCGTCGCCGAGGGGCGCCGGGTGACGCACGTCGCGGTGAAGGTCCGCCGGCCGTCCTTCTTCACGCGGACGAAGATCCACAAGCTTCCGGCACCGACGATCGACGCCACCGTCGTCGCCAGCACCGCCCTCGAGCTGTTCGCCCGGTTCGAGCCGGACCGGGCCGTCCGGCTGCTCGGCGTGCGCGTGGTGCTCGAGATGCCCGCCGGCTGAATTTCGGGCGCCGGCGGGCGATGTCGGTCTGTTACGCAAACGCAATCTGGATTACGATGCCGCAGTGCGTCGCGGTCGGGCGGTCATCTTGGCAACCGTCATTGTCGCGACCGTCGTGCCGGCCGGTGGGCGGGCCATGGCAGCACTTCCTGGACCCGACGAGGATGCGGCGGCGGCCGCCGCCGATGAGATCGCCTCGGCCCGAGAGCGTGCCGATGCTGCGGCGGCGGACTACTTCGAGGCGCAGTCGGAGTACGAGGTGCTCGGTGACCAGGCCGCCGAACTGGCCGCTCAGGCCGAGAAGCTGACGGCCGAAGTCGACACCCTTCGAGGTAAGGCGTCGCAGATCGCCGTCGATCGCTTCATGTCGAGTGGCGACAACGCCATCCCGTTGCTCACGAGCTACCGGACGCCCAGCGACCAGCTGCAAGCACGGGCCCTGGTCAACATCGCGACGCAGACGTCGGCGGACGTGATGGACGAATACGAAGCGGCCGAGCGAGCCCTGGCGGCCAACCAGGCGGCGGTGGCCGACAACCAGGAGGCGCTCGTCCGCCAGCAGGACGAGTTCGAAGACGCCCGGCGCGCCGCCGAGGCGGAAGTCGTGCACCTGGAAGAGGTCGAGTCCCGCCGGCTCGAGGACGAACGGGTCGCCCTCGAGGTGCAAGCCGTGCGGCGGGCGGAGGAGCTGCGACTCCAGCGCGAGGCCGAAGAGGCCGCTCGTGTCGCAGCAGAGGCGGCTGCGGAGGAGGCTGCAGCGGCGGCCGAACGTCAGGCTGCGGCGGATGTCCAAGGTTCGGCGGATGCCGAGGCTGCGGCTCAGGCAGCCGCGGCAGCGACGGTGGCAGCGGCTCCCGCCCCCGAGGAGGCGGCCCTCCCGGCCGCGCCGGCCCCCGTCGCCAATGAGCCACCGGCGGCGCCTCAGGCTCCGCCGTCGCCACCGGCACCCGAGCCACCACCGGCACCTGAGCCACCGCCGGCACCAGAGCCTCCGCCGGCGCCGCACGAGCCTCCGGCGCCGCCGCCGGCCCCGGATCCGCCGCCACGCGACGACGGTGGCTCGGGCGGCATCGTCTGCCCGGTCCAGGGCTCGATGTCGTACTCCGACACCTGGGGATCGCCGCGTTCAGGCGGGCGGCGACATCAAGGCGTGGACCTGATCGCGCGCACTGGCACACCGCTCGTCGCCGTGGTCGCAGGCAGTGTGCGGTTCTCGCAGAACTCGCTCGGCGGCAACGCCGTCTGGCTCACCGGCGTCGACGGCAACAAGTACTACTACGCGCACCTCTCGCGCTACGAGGGTTCGAGCCGGTCCGTGGGCCAGGGTGAGGTGATCGGCTATGTCGGCAGCACTGGCAATGCCGGCGTGCCGCACCTGCACTTCGAGGTCCACCCAGGAGGCGGAGCGGCCGTCAACCCGTACCCGTGGGTGCGCGCCGCCGGCTGCTAAATGCTCGGGCTCGGCCGCAAGCAAGTTGCTCGAGCCGAGCCCCGAGAACGGTCAGTGGCCGTAGCGCTCGAAGTACTCGCGGGTCTCTCGCGCCAGGATCGCCCAGTAGAAGATGGCGGCCGAGATCACGATGTTCACGATGCCAGCGATGATGTGCGCCGGATGGAGGAACAGGTAGCCGACCGACGATCCGAGGTTGAGCAGGGCCACGGCAGCGATGAGGTACATGGCGAGGCGTGACCCACGGCTGTAGCTGGTCGCGACCCACCATGTGACCAACCCGATGGCGATGGCGATGAGGCCGGCGATCGTCGCCTCGTTCGGCGAGTACACCGGCCCGATGTACACGTCATTGCGATAGACGAAGAAGAAGATGCCAGCGAGGATCGACAGTGCACCTTGGATGTAGGCCAGCCACTGCACGATCGTGACGGTGGCGGGGCGGATGGCGGGAGTGTTGATGGTCGTCATGACCTGCCCCTTTCTCAGGAAGCGGGGTACGACAGTACCCACGCGTGTCGCGTGGGTGGTGGATGATGAGTGACGGCAATTGCGTTCCCCGGCCACGCAGACGCGACTGCGTTCCCCGGCCACGCAGGCCGTGTCGGGCCGCTCGCTCGCTGGCGCTCGCTCGCGAGCACGCCACCTGCGTAGTGGCGCTCGGTCGCTCGCATCGGTGACCGGGTTCCAGTGACGGCGTACCGCCGTGCAGCTGTGCCAGGATGAGCGCGGTGTTGAGGGGGAGACCTCGTCCCCGACCGACTCGGGACGGGTGTTGACATGCGTCGGGCGTTCGTGCCCGTGTTCCTCGTCCTCACCGGCGTGCTCCTGTTCATCGGCGGGTTGGGACTGTGGGCGCACGCAACCATCTACGACAGCTCCACGTTCGCTCGCCGGGCGACGTCGATCCTCGACTCCCAGGCCGTGCGCAAGGAGGTCGCCGAGCGACTGACCACCGAGCTGGTGCGCGCCGGCAACCAGCAGGCGATCAGCTTCCGGCCGGGCTACGAGGCGGCCATCGAGGCGGCGCTCGACACCGACACCGTCCGCAGCATCTTCCGCAACGCCGTCCGCACCGTCCACGCCGACGTGTTGCGCGGCGGTTCCGGGAGCTCGGGTATCAACCTCTCGGATTCGATCTCGGTGATCACCAGCACGCTGCAGCTGCCTTCCGACGCGCGTGGTCAGCCGATCCAGGAGGGCGGCTTCGCTACCACGTTCGCCGACACGACCGAGCGGCTTGCTTCGCTCGGCGTGTGGAGCCTGGAGTCGACGGTGGAGATCGTCGGCTACGCCTGCCTCGCTGGTGCGGTCGTCTCGGCGGCGGTTGCGATCGTGCTTGCGGCCGACCGAAGACGGGCGGTCTGGTGGCTCGGCTGGGTGCTCGTCGCCGTCGGCATCTTCGTGGCCGCCCTGCTGTGGGTCGTCCAGTGGTACATCGGCACGCGGTTCTCCGACCCGGAGCTTGCCGCCGCGGTGTCCGGCGGCCTCAGCGACATGACCGTCGACCTGCGGACCCTGGCCTTGTGGACGATCGGCTACGGCGTCGTGGTCGCCGGCGCGGCCGCCGCCGCCGACCGGTTGTACACGCCCGCCGTGGTCGTCCGGCGCGCCGGACGGTGGCTGGACGACCGCCGGCAGACGAGCCGAGGAACGTTGCTCGTCGGCCTGCTCGGGCTGCTGCTCGGCCTGCTCATCATCCAAAACCTCGAAGTCGCCTCGATCGTGCTGGCGGTCGTCGCGGGTCTGTGGCTGACCTATCTCGGCACCGCCGAGCTGCTCCGGCTGATCCGGCGCGTCGCCGTCTCGGAAAAGGCCCGGCGCTCGTGGTGGCGACCGGTTCTGGCCGTTGGTGTCGTGATGCTCGTGCTCGCCGGCTTGACGGCGGGTCTCATCATCACGACGTCCCGGTCGGCGGCGGATGCCTCCGATTCGGCGCCTTCTGGCTGCAACGGTTCCGACGAGCTCTGCGACCTCCGCCTGGACCAGGTGATGTTCGCCGCGACGCACAACTCCATGTCGTCGCCGCTGTACCCCGGCTGGCTGTTCGGCGAGCAGATCGGGCCGATCGGCGACCAGTTGAACAGCGGCATCCGCGCCCTGCTCTTCGACACCCATTACGGCGTCCCGTCGCGCGCCCGCATGCCCGGCTCGCAGAACCCGATCGTGTTGACGGATCGAGCAAGAGAGCTCGCCAACCCGTCGTTCGAACAGGCCGACCCCGGCGTCGTCGACAGGGCCAACACCCTGGCGGCGCGAGCGCCCAAGGCAGTGGACGCCGACAGCGGCCTCTACCTGTGCCACAACTACTGCGAGCTGGGAGCCGTGTCGTTTGCCAGCGTGCTGCAGGAGATCAAGGACTTCGTCGAGACGCATCCCGACGACGTCATCATCATCGACATCCAGGACGCCACGACGCCGGCCGACACGGCACAGGCGTTCATCGACGCCGGCCTGGAGGAGCACATCGCGACGCTGAAGCCGGGGGAGCCGCTGCCGACGCTGCAGGAGCTGATCGACGCCGGCACCACGGTCATCGTCTTCGCCGAGGACGGCGGTGGCGGCGGGGCACCCGACTGGTACCAACCGGCGTACCAAGGGTGGGTCCAGGAGACGCCGTTCAAATGGGATGCGGTCAACGCCTTCGACTGCGGGCCGAACCGAGGGGGGACCAATGGTGAGCTGTTCCTCGTCAACCATTGGGTGACCACGTCCGGGCCGAGCCCGAGCACGGCGCGCCAAGCCAACGCCGATGACGTCGTGCGGCGCCGTCTTGAGCGCTGCATCGAGGAGCGGGGCAAGCTGCCGAACATCGTTGCCGTCGACTACGCCCAGACCTCCGATCTCGTCGAGCGGCTTGCCGACCTCAACCTCGAGCTGCTCGACCAGGTTCCCGACGAGGCGGAGCCGGCATCGGCGTCGACGACCAGCACGCCACCCACCACCGCGGCTCCACCGACGACCGCGCCGGCCAGCACGACGCCGCCGAGCACGCTTCCCGGCGTTGAAGCCGACCAGATCGTGACGACCCTGACGGGAGGCGATCCGGGTCGGTTCTGCCCGTCGATCGCCGACGTCCTGGCCTCCGTCACGGGCTATGCGGAGGCAGTGCTGACGGAGCCGGCGTCCCAGACTGGGCACTCTGACCTGGCCTTCTCGCCGTACCTCGTCCGGGCGCTGACGCCGTACCTCGCGGCCGCTCCAGCCGAGCTCTTCGAACGGGCGGATCCCCTCCGTCAGCGCGCCGAGCAGGCGGTGCAGGCGCTCAAGAGCTTGGGGCTCGACGATCGTGACGTCGCCGCCCTCGCGACGCAGGCCGCCGACGCATTGTCCGGATCGCCGCCGACCGATGGGGCGACGGTCCAGGCGGCGCTGCTGGACGCCATGGCCGAGACCGCGTCGCAGCAGGACATCGACGCGGCCGCCGCCGAGCTGTACCAGACGCTCGGCGACCCAGGCACGCTGCTCGACCTCGGCTTCGTCCCGTCAGACGTCGCCGCCGCCAACGGCTACAACTGCGTTGCCGACGGCGGGTAGCGCCGCCGGCTCGTCGCCGCGAGAGCGACGTGGTTCAGCTCAACGCCTGATTGAACGTGGCGCTGTCCACGATCTGCTCGAATCGAATGACCTTGCCGTCGCGCACGGTCCAGACGTGGGCGAAGCGGGCCCGGGCCACCTTGCCGGTCGCCTTGAAGCGGCCTTCGTACCACCCGACGCTGACCACCGTGTCGCCTTCGCTGACGAACGCCTCGGGCTTCACCGTGAACCCGTCGTAGTCCTGCACGAGGGGCATGAAGACGCCTTGGACCACGGCGTCGTGGCCGCGATAGGTGCCCCCCGTCGGAAATCCCTCCGCATCGATCCACTCGATGTCGTCGGCGAGCACGCCGAGCACGCTCGGCACGTCGCCGACCTCGAACGCCGCGTACGCGCCGCGGATCACGTCAGTGTTGCCCATCTCTGATCTCCCTCGTCCAGAACTTCCGACGCAGCACTCTGCCACGCGCGGGCCCGTGTCGCGCCACGGTGCGGCGCGGCGCGATCGTCAGCCCGTGACGTAGCTGCCGACCACGCGCGACGTCCGAGCCAGCGACTCGCCGAGGGCCGGCACCCCGACGCCGGCGGCAAGCACGGGGTCGGCGAGGGCGCTCTGCACTGGGAGGACGACGTAGTCGTTGCGGTCGACGTAGGTCGGTATCGCCTGTGGGGGAGCGACGGCGAACGAGCCGTCGGGTTGCTCGGTTGCCGTCAGACGGACCAGCAGGCCGTCCTGTCCGCGGATGCCGCAGCACTCCGTCGAAGCGCTCATCGCGCTGAGGAAGTTCCCGAGCCCGAACACGACCCAGCGGCCGTTGACCTGCTCGATCGGTTGCACGACGTGGGCATGGTGCCCGACGATCACGTCGACCGCACCGCTGGCAGTGATCTGCTCGGCCCACTGCCTCTGATCGCCGGTCACCTCGGTGACGCCTTCGGCGCCCCAGTGGACGGACAGGATCACGAACCTGGCACCGTGCTCACGCGCTTGCCGCGCCTCCGCGACGATGCGGTCGACATCGATCAAGTTGGACCGCCAGGGTTCCCCGTTCGCAACGGGCATGCCGTTGTAGCTGAACGTGTAGGACAGGTGGGCGATCGTGATCCCGTTGACGTCGAAGAGTTGTGGACCGGCCTCCTCCGGCGTGCGGGCCATGCCGGCGTGGCCGAGGCCTGCCGCGTCGAAGGCCGCCAGCGTCGCGTCGATGCCGGCGGCCCCCTTGTCCATGACGTGGTTCGAGGCCAGCGAGCAACGGTCGAAGCCGGCCGCGGCGATACCGGCCGCGATCTGCGCCGGCACGCCGTAGTCAGGTGGAGTCGGGTCCGGCGGCGTTCCCGGCGGCGCCACGGGAGTCTCGAGGTGGCAGATGGAGAGATCGGCCGAGGCGATCAGCGGCGCCACGGCGTGGAACATCGGGGTGAAGTCGTAGGTGCTGCCGGCTCCGTACTCGAGAGCCTGGTCGAGCACCGGGATGTGGGAGAGCAGGTCGCCGGCGACGAGCACGTTGAAGGTCCGTCCGGCAGGGCGGCGTCGTCGGCGGTGGGGCGACGGTCGTCGGCGGCACGGCGGTCACGGGCGCGGGCGCGGCGACGGTTGTCGGCGCGGCGATCGGAGCTGTGTCGTCCGGGGTCGGCGGAGGTGGAGTTGCGGATGCGGGCTCCGCCGTGTCGGCCACCGTCGTCGTGGTGGGTGGCGGGGGAGGAAAGGTCGCATAACCGGTCGCCGCTGGTGGCTCGTTCGGCTCGAGCGCGCTCGGTGACGGTCCTGCGCAGGCGATCAACGCTGACGACGCCGCGACGAGGAGCGGGAGCCGCCGCACGGCGGCCACCATACGGCTCTGGCGCTCGTTTGGGCGGGATGCCCGAATCGCGCCGTGCCGTCTCGCTACCGTCGCAACATGCGGCGCTGCCTGCTCGGTCTCCTTGGCGTGGGGCTGCTGGCGTGCCAGTCGTCCCCGGACGACGGCGGCGCCGGCAGCGATCAGACCGTGGTCACCATCGTGCCGGTGATCGGTTCGGTACCTGGGGCGACCGCGCCGCCCTCGGCGGGGAGCGTGGCGGCGACGGCTGCGGGCTCACCGGCGACCGCAGTGGCGCCGCCAGCGGCAGCGGCACCGACGACGACCGTGCCGGCACCGACGACGAGCCAGCCGCCGGCACTGACCTACGGGTCCGACGTCGGGCGTCCATGGGGGTCGGCGGTCGCCGGCCTGCTGACGTTCCGGGGCAACCCGAGCCGGACGTACCACGGCGCCGGACCCGTCCCCGCCCACCCGTCAGTGCTGTGGCGCTACCCCGACTCCGGGATGTGCGGCTTGTCGAGCGAGTACGGCGAGACGCGAACGTGGTGCGGCACGGGATGGGTCGGCCAACCGGCGGTGTTCGAGCGGGACGGTCGCACCTGGGTCGTCTTCGGCGCGTACGACTACCAGTTCCACTTCCTCGACGCGGCGACGGGAACGCCGATCCTGCCGCCGTTCCCGACCGGCGACATCGCCAAGGGCACGGTGACGGTCGACCCGGACGGGTTCCCGCTCGTGTACGGCGGATCACGTGACAACAAGCTGCGCGTGCTGGCGATCGATCGTCCGGAAGCCGTCGAGCTGTGGGCGCTCGACTCGATGGACGAGGCGTTGCAGCCACGGCTGTGGAACAGCGACTGGGACGCCGCCCCGCTGATCGTTGGCGACTACCTCGTCACGGGCGGTGAGAACAGCCGCTTCCACGTCGTGCGGCTGAACCGCTCCTACGGGCCGGACGGGCTCGTGCAGGTGGCGCCAGAGCTGGTGTTCACCGCCCCGGCGTGGGACGACGAGCTGCTGGCCAACCTCCCCGACGACCGCGTCTCGGTGGAGAACGCCGTCGTGTTGGTCGGAGACACGGCGTACTTCACGACGTCGGGCGGGCTGGTCCAGGGCTGGGACCTGAGCAGCCTGCGAACGGGTCAGGGCGAGATCACCCGCACGTTCCGCTTCTGGTCGGGTGACGACACCGACGCCACGATCGTCGCCGACGAGGAGGGTTTCCTCTACGTCGGTCAGGAGTGGGACCGGCGCAACGACCGGGGCCGCGAGGTCGGCCAGCTGCTCAAGCTCGATCCTCGGAACCCCGACAACCCGGTCGTGTGGTCGATCGCCGACCAGGGCGGCTCGAGCAGGCCGGGACGTGGTCGACCCCGGCGTTGTACCGCGACCTCATCATCTGGCCGACGTACCTCGGGCCGATGTACGGCATCGACCGGGCGACCGGGGCGGTGCGCTGGACGATCGAGCTTCCGTGGGCCGTGATGAGCTCGCCGGTCGTCGTCGACGACGTGCTGATGCAGGCCGACGCCACGGGAATGGTGCACGCCTGGAACCTCACGACGCCCGGCACGCCGAGCCCGCTGTGGACGGTCCAGCTCCCCGCCAACATCGAATCGACCCCCGCGCTGTGGAAGGGCCGCCTGTACGTGGGCACCCGCGACGGGTACTTCTACGCCATGGGCGACGGCTGAACCCGTTCTGTCCGTAGGGATCGCATCACAACGATCGATTCCTACGGACAGAAGGGCATCCGCGGTGTGGTCCTCGTGGTCACGTAGCGTGCCGGGCCGTGCGCATCGGTATCGGGATCGTCGGCCTCATCATCGCCCTCATCTGCGCGTACCTCGGTCACAGGATCGCGGTGAGCAAGGGGCGAGGACCAGTCCTCTGGCCGATCATCTGCTTCATCTTCCCGGTGATCGGGTTGATCATCATCCTGCTGCTTCCGCCGAAGACCGCGGCCGCGACGTACTGACTCACGTCAGCAGCTGGTCAACCGGCGCGTAGTCATCGCGTAGTACGGGACTGTCGCCGATCAGCTCGTCCAGGGCTACGTCGTCGCTCACGACGACGTCGTCATCACCCCGAGCCGCGATCTCCGCGTGGATGCGCTCGAGTGGCAGCGGAGCGTCGCTGGCGATGACGATCGAGTTGCCACCTGCCGTCCCGTCGAAGCGCTCCGGGGGACCGATGACGGCGACGTGCTCGAAGACCCGTCCCAACGTCGCCACGACAGCACCGAGGAACCGCAGCGGCGGCTGGTCGATCACGTTCTGGGCGAAAACGCCTTCGTCACGCAGCACCTCCGAGATCTCTCCGACGAACTCCCGTGTTGCCAGGTGCCAGGGGACCGCCCGGCCACCGAATGCGTCACCGATGACGAGATCCGCCGACTCCGCCGGCAGCTCGCTCACGTGGCGTCTCGCGTCACCGGTGCGCACCCGCAGCCGTGGGCTGAGCTGCAGCCCGAGCTCGTCCTCGGCGATCTCGACGACGCCCGGATCGAGCTCGAACACCACGTTGTCGGAGCCCGGCCGCGTCGCCTCGACGTACCGCGGCATCGTGAACCCGCCGCCGCCGACGTGGACGGCGTCGATGGGTTCGCCTTGTCCATCGAGCGCGTTGACGACGTCACCGAGCAGCTGGACGTAGGCGAAATCGAGGTACGTCGGGTCGTCCAGGTCGACGTAGGCGTGGCGGAGGTCGTCGAGCACCAGCACCCGACCTGACGGCCGCTCCGGGTCGTGTCGCACGCTGGCGCAGAAGTACGCCGTCTCGACGTCGCACGGGTCGCCGGCCAACACGGTCGTGCCGGCGGCGAGCACGGCGACGATGGCTCCGGCGGCGACCGTGGAGCCGAAGGCGCGGCCACCTGCCGCCGCCCACCACAGGCCGATACCGGTCAGCACGAGCGCGCTGCCGAGCCCGAGCACCACGGGAGTCGTCGGGAATTGGGCGACCAGGATGAACCCGGTGCCGAATACCCCCACCAGCGAGCCCGCCGTCCCCAGCGCCGACAGACGACCCACCACGCGTCCCGTGTGATCGACGGTGCGCAGCTGCAGCTTGACGACCAGCGGCGTGACGGCGCTCAGCAAGGCCGACGGGACGAAGAAGGCGAGCGCCGCCAGCACGACGATCGTCGACGGCCGTGCCCCGTCGGCCGACGGACCGAGGGCGCGGATGATCGGCACGGCGGCGATCGCTGCGGCACCACCGAGCGAGAGGGCGACGGGAAGGAGGACACGCGGATTGCGCCGGTCGGCCAGCCGTCCGCCGAGCCATGTCCCGATGGAGATGCCGGCCAAGACGACGCCGATGATGCCTGTGAACGTCTCGAGGGAGACGCCGACGTACGGCGCCAGCAGGCGTCCGGCGAGGATCTCCAAGACGAGCACGGCGCCGGAGGCGACGAAGACGAGCAGTCCCGCCAGCCGGCCATCCATCGCCGGGGCACCGTACCGTCAATCTCGGGCTCGGCTCGCGAGCAAGTCGCTCGCCCCGCCTCCGAGCTCGCCGCCGCCGCTTCACAGCGGCGTCTCACCCACCTGCATCCCCACCATCGCCCGCCGACGTTCACGCTGGCCGCGCCATCGGCGCGCGATGATTCGAGCGATGCGCGCGAGATGGGACCGCCGTGTCGAGTGACCTCACCACGCCCGCTGCGGCCGTCGACCACGCCGAGCCCGTCGGGCCGGGCGTCGACGTGCCGACGCCAACTGCGCCAGCGGGTCCGGCGCGCCGAGGGCGAGTACCCCGGCTGCTGCGGCACTACTGGGCGACGACACTCCTCATCGCCGCTGTCCTGATCGCCGGTCTCGTCACCGGCGCGTTGTGGCGCCCGATCGAGAAGGGCAGCCAGCTCCACGACCAGGTCGCGTACGGCCTCCCGTCACTGCGCGAGGGCCGGTGGTCGACGCTCATCACCGGCGCGTTCTTCACGCCACGCCTCATCATCTACATCCCGGTCCTGCTGCTGCTGATGATCGCGGCCGGCACCTACGAACGCCGCGTCGGGCACTGGCGCACGCTGGTCGTCGTGATCGGCGGGCAGGCCCTCGGCGTCCTGATCACCGCCGGGTTCCTCCGCATCTTCAGCGACTCGGGGTGGACGTGGGCCGTCGAGCTCGGCAGGGAGACGGACCTCGGAATCTCCGCCGGCGGCTACGCCGTCATCGCAGCGTTGACCGCCGTCATGCAGCCCGTGTGGCGGCGCCGGGTGCGCGTCGGCTTGAGCGCCTTCCTCATCGTCATGGTCCTCGATTCCGGTTTGCTGTGGGATGTCGAGCACCTGGCGGCGTGGACGGTCGGGCTGATCGCCGGGCCGTTGCTCGTCGGCCGCCGGCCGCAACGGCCGACACTGGACTTCGGACCTCGCACCCAGCGGGCGCTCGTGGCGCTGATCATCGCCGTGACGGCGGTCGCCTCACTGATCGAGGCTGCCTTTCCTGGCAACGGTGGGCCGTTCCACACCGGGGGCGAGGATCGCGAGGCATCCAACGTCGGTGACGCTCGTCATCATCATCTTCGCCATCATGCGGTTGATCGCCGCCGATGGGCTGCGGCGTGGCCGTCGGATGGCGTGGTTGTTCGTGACCGTGCTCTTCGCCGTCTCGTTCATCGGATTGTTCTTCGTCGAGCCGAGCGCCGAACGGACCGCCCACTTCATCATCGTCGGAGCCCAACTCGCCCTGCTGCTCGGGACCTATCGCGCGTTCACCGTGCGCACCCGGCAAAAGTCGTTGCGCCGTGTCGTCCGGCGGCTCCTCGTCGTGGCGAGCTGCCTGTTCGTCTACACGGTCGTCGGCTTCTGGGCGCTCAAGGAGGAGTTCGTGCCGGAGGCGACGCCGGCGGACATGATCGGCGAGTTCTTCAGCCGGCTGGTGTTCCAGCCGAGCGGCAACATCGAGCCGCAGACACGGGCGGCCGACTGGTTCGTGACCTCGATCGGCGCGGTGTGGATCGTCACGATCATCATCACCGGCGTCGGGTTGATCTACCAGAGTCGTCGCCCGCGGCCCGTGCCCGAGGCGAGCACGCGGCTGCGTGAGCTGCTGTCGAAGTACCCGTCGTCGTCGATCGAGTGGATGCTGACCTGGAAGGGCAACACGATCTGGTTGTCCGCCGACGGTGAGACGGCGATCGGCTACCGCATCGTCGGCTCGGTCGCGTTGTGCCTCGGAGATCCGGTCGGCCCGCCGGATCGCCGCGCCGGCGCCTTGAAGGAGTTCGACGACTACTGCTTCCGGAACGGGTGGATCCCGTGCCTGTTCGCGGCGGGCACCGAGACGGCGGCTGCGGCGCCGGCCCTTGGCTGGAAGGCCGTGCAGGTCGCCGAGGACGGCGTCGTCCACCTCGAGCACCTCGAGTTCAAGGGCAAGCAGTGGCAGGACATCCGTACCGCCATCAACAAGGCCGGCAAGCAGGACGTCCGCCTCGTCGTCACCCAGTGGGCCGACGCCAAGCCGGTGGTGCGAGACCAGCTGACGGTGATCAGCGGAGCGTGGGTCGCCGACAAGTCGCTGCCGGAGATGGGCTTCACGCTGGGCGGCCTGGCGGAGGCCGACGACCCCGCTGTGCGCCTACACCTGGCCGTCGACGCCGACGAGACGATCGAGGGCTTCACGTCCTGGATGCCCGTCAGCGACAACGACCAGGTGGTGGGATGGACGCTCGACCTCATGCGCCGGCGCGACCAGGGCTTCCGCCCGGTGATGGAGTTCATGATCGGGGCCTCGGCGCTGCAGCTGAAGGAGGAGGGCTACCGCTTCATCAGCCTCTCGGCCGCGCCGTTGGCGAAGGCGCCCGACTCGCTCTCGGGCAACAGCGACCAGAAGGTGCTGCAGAAGCTGCTCGACTTCCTCGGCGACGCACTCGAGCCGTACTACGGGTTCCAGTCCCTTTTCGCCTTCAAGCGCAAGTTCCAGCCGGAGTTGCTGCCGATGTACCTCGTATACCCGGACGAGACGGCCCTGGCGGAGATCGGCATCGCTGTTGCCAGGGCCTACATGCCCGACGCGACGTTGAAGGACTGGGTGTCGATGACCGGTGAGATGCTGCGCCCGCACAAGGAAGCTCAATCGGTGCCTCAAACCGCATCGGCATGAGGTTCGGCGAGCGACAGCGATCCGAGTCGTTACGGTCAACGCTGTGACGAACACGGCGTTCCCCGGCCACGCAGGCCGCTGCTGGCCACTCGCTCGCTGGCGCTCGCTCGCTCGCATTGTCGAAAGGGTGCGCCAATGACTCCAAAACCGATGTCCACCTTCGAGTTGCAGTCCGGCATCGTCGCCGCGGCGCTGAATTCTGGGCGGACGGTCCTCGACGCTGGGCGTGGGCAGCCCAACTGGATCGCCCTCGAGCCGCGGGCGGCCCTGTTCACGCTTGGGCACTTCGCCGCAGCCGAGGCACTCGAGGCCAGTCCGTCTCCGGAGTGGGGGACCGTGCCCGATCACGTCGGCGTGGCCAAGCGGCTGATCGACTCGGTTTCCGGTCAGCAGGGCGGTGCGCTGCTGACCGAGGCCATCGAGTACTGCGGGCGCGAGTTCGACTACGACCCGGATGCGCTCGTCCACGAGCTGCTGCGCGGCGTGCTCGGCGTGGGTTATCCCGCGCCGCCGCGGATGATGCCGCACGTCGAGCGCATCATGCAGCGTTACCTGCTGACGGCGATCGGAAGCCCGTTCGCCCCCACCGGGTCGTACCACATCTTCGGGACCGAGGGCGGAGCGGCCGGCATGGCCTACCTGTTCCGCTCGCTGCGCGAGAACTCACTGCTCGGACCCGGCGACAAGATCGCCATGGCGACGCCGGTCTTCACGCCGTACCTGCAGATCCCGGTGCTGGCGGGGTTCGGGTTCGACGTCGTGGAGCTCGCCGCGGAAGGCGGCGCGCACCGCTTCGGCGAAGAGATCTTCGAAGGGCTGCGTGATCCGTCGGTCAAGGCCTTCTTCATCATCAACCCGGGCAATCCGGACAGCAGGGCGCTCCCGCCGGCCAGGCTGGCGCAGCTGCGTGAGCTGGTCACCAACGACCGTCCGGACCTGATCATCGTCGCCGACACGGTGTACGCGACGTTCGTGGAGGGGTTCCGCGGGACGATGACCGAGCTGCCCCGCAACGTGATCACGTTGCACTCCTTCTCGAAGAACTTCGGCGCCACGGGGACCCGCGTCGGATTCATCGCCGTCCACCACGACAACGTCCTCGACGAACTTCTGGGGAAGCAGGATGACGCGACCCGCGCCGCGCAGCAGGTGCGCTACGGGTCGATGACCTCCGATGTGACCAAGCTGCGCTTCATCGACCGCCTCGTCGCCGACAGCCGTGAGGTGGCGCTGCACAACATCGCCGGCCTGGCCACGCCCGGGCAGGTGCAGATGGCGCTGTTCGCGCTTTCGTACCTGCTGCCCCGAGGGCGGGCGTACATCGACGCCACGCGGGCGGAGCTCGCTGGCCGGCTCGAGGCGCTGATCACCCCGCTGGGCATTCCCGCAGAAGGCGGGCAGGACAGCTTCTACTACGCGCTGATCGACCTGCTCGAGGTGGCCGAGGCCCAGCGCGGCCCCGACTTCGCTCGTCGTCTCAAGGAGAGCGTGCGACCGGAGGACCTCGCCATGCGTCTGGCCTCCGAGCACGGGGTCGTCGTGCTGCCGGGCGTGCTGTTCGGCGCCGCCGGCTGGGACGTGCGGGTGTCCCTGGCCTCACTCAGCGCGGATCAGCTGCGAGCCGTCGGGGAGGCGATCGTCTCGGTGCTCACGTCCGCCTGACGTTCGGGGGATGGTGTGCGCGCCGATGATGAGCACGGCGATCGCGCCCACCGCTGACACCAGCAGCATGAAGAACGAGTCCTGGATCTCGCCCGGTTCGAGGGCGAAGAACTCCTGGGCGAACGGCAGGCTCAGGCACAGCACGAACAGGCCGGCCATCGCCGCGATCAGCCCGACCTTCCACAGCACGAGCGGCCGGGCCACGGCGATCAGCACGGCGAGGGCGACGATGAACAACGAGATCGTCGCTGTCGTGCGGTCTTCCTCCAACGTCGAGTCGACGTAGGTCTGGGCGACCCAGTAGCTGCCGAAGGAGCAGGCGGTTGCGATCGCCCCGGCGGGAATGCTGAAGCGCAGCACTCTGGCCACCATGCCGGGCGCCACCGGGTCCTTGTTCGGCGTGAAGGCCAGGACGAACGACGGGATCCCGATCGTCAATCCCGTCACGATCGTGAGGTGGCGGGGCAGGAACGGGAACGGCAGGCCGATGATGCCCGTCGTGATCGCCATCAGTGCCCCGTAGGCCGTCTTCGTCAGGAACAGCTTGGCGACCCGCTCGATGTTGCCGATCACCTTGCGGCCCTCGGCGACCACGTCCGGCAGCACGGCGAATTGGTTGTTCAGCAGCACGAGCTGGGCGACCGAGCGGGTGGCCGCCGACCCGGACCCCATCGCGACGCCGACGTCGGCGTCCTTGAGCGCGAGGACGTCGTTGACGCCGTCGCCGGTCATCGCCACCGTGTGACCCTCAGCCTGCAAGGCGCTGACCATCGCCCGCTTCTGGTGCGGCGTGACTCGGCCGAACACCGAGCCGTTCGCGACGGCAGCGGCGATCGCCGAGTCGTCGGCCAGGCTGCGGGCATCGACAGGCCGATCGGCCATGTCCAGTCCCAACCGACTTGCGATGGCGCCGACGGTGCGCGGGTCGTCACCGGAGATCACCTTGACGCCGACACCTTGATCCCGGAAGTACGCCAGCGTCGAAGCGCTGTCGGGTCGGACCGCCTGGGCCACGACGACCAAGGCCACCGGCTCGACCGAGGCCGGTGCGTCCGCCGCATCGACGGGTTCGCTGGAGCGTCCGAGCAGTAGGACGCGCAGCCCTCGCTCGGCCCGCTCACCGGCCTGGGCCACCGCGTCGGTGCCCGCCGACAGCAGCATCTCGGGTGCTCCGACGACCCAGTTGCCGTGCTCGCCGAACGACGCGCCGCTCCACTTGCGCGCCGACGAGAACGCCGCCCTGCCGGTGATCGTCCACCCCGGATCGCCCGGATTGGCGGCGGCGATGGCCTGCATCGAGGCGTTCGGTTGGGCGTCGGAGGAGGCCAGGGCGGCGAGCGCCGTCCGGGCTTCCTGTTCACTGGCTCCGTCGAGCATCAACAGCTCGACGACCTCCATGCGATCCTCCGTCAACGTGCCCGTCTTGTCGGCGCACACGACGTCGACGCGGGCAAGGCCCTCGACGGCTGCCAGCTCCTGCACGAGGCAGCCCTTGCGGCCGAGACGGAGCACGCCGACGGCGAACGCGATGCTGGTCAGGAGCACCAGGCCCTCGGGGATCATGGTCACGATGCCGGCGACGGTGCCGCTGACGGCGTCGGAGAAGCTCTCGTTGTCACGCAGCTGGCTGATCGCCAACAGCACCGAGATGGGGATGATCACCCAGGTGATGAGCTTCAGGACCTGGTTGATGTCGGACATGATCTGGCTGTGCACCAGCTCGAAGCGGCTGGCCTCGGCGACGAGCTTGGCGGCGTAGGCATCCGCTCCGACGGCCGTGACGCGGATCGAGCCGCTCCCGGCAACCGCGAAGCTGCCGGACATCACCTGGTCCCCATCCCGCTTGACGACCGGGTCCGCCTCACCCGTGAGCAGCGACTCGTCGACCTCGAGCGCGTCGAACTCGATGACCGTGCCGTCGACGACGGCCTGTGTGCCACTCGAGAGCTCCAAGACGTCGTCCAGCACGACGTCCTCCGGCTGCAGCTCGACGATGGCGCCGTCGCGCCAGGCCCGAACCGTCGGGCGCCCGATCAACGCGAGGCGCTCCAGCGACCGCTTCGCCCGCAGCTCCTGGATCGTGCCGATCAGCGTGTTGGCGATGGCGACGAGCCCGAACACGGCGTCCTGCAGGGGGCCGACGATCACCATCAGCACGAACAGCGCGCCGACGATCAGGTTGAACAGCGTGAAGACGTTGGCGAAGATGATCTGACCGGTGGTGCGCCCGGCACTGTTGACGACCTTGTTGGTCTGGCCGTTGGCGATGCGCTCGGCCACCTCGGCCGAGGTGAGGCCACGCGCCGGAACCAGCTCGTCGGCGCGTGCCAGTGGCTGCGTCACTGGCGAGAGCGTGCTCGTTGCTGCTCGCGCAGCTCCCAGTAGCGAGCTTCCCAATCCGGGGCGATCGTGAGACCCATCCGCGTCGCCTCTTCGAGCGACAGTTCGGTGGGGAAGCCGCGCTCGTCGGCGAGCCGGAACGCCAGGTCGCCGTCGAAGACGCCCTTCTCGGCGGCGACCTCGTGGAGGTTCTCCACGCCGCGAGCCAGCGTCTTGGAGAACTTGTCGGCTTCCTTGCTGATCGTCTCGCGGGCCAGATCACCCGACTCGGAGGCGCCGATGTCGGGCCAGCGCGCTCCCATCACGTCGGACACGTTGGCGGTCGCCTTGCCGATCGCTGCGCCGAGGCCGCGGTCCGTGCCGAGCAGCAGCTCGGAGTGGCGGACGGCGCGCCGCACGAGCTTGCGGAGGATGTAGCCCTGGCGGGTCGCGGCAGGGCGGATGCCCGCCGCGGCAATCGCCAGCGCGGCCCTGAGGTGGTCGGTCACGACGCGCAGCGAATGGGCGGCCGATTCGTCGAGCGCGCTCGGCTTCACGTTGAGCTGCTCGGCGACGACCTCCAGCAGGCGGGCCAGCTCATCGGTCTGCCAGACCGAGGAGTGACCGTTGAGGAACACGGCGATGCGCTCGAGGCCCATGCCGGTGTCGACGTTGCGCTGGGTGAGCTGCGCGAGCTTGCCGTCCTCGGCACGGTTGTAGCTCATGAAGACGTTGTTCCACATCTCGATGTATTCGGGGATGTCGGCGAACGGCGGGGGATCGCCCTCGCCCACCCAGAGGAACATCTCGGTGTCGGGACCGCACGGACCGGTCGGCCCGTTCGACCACCAGTTGTCGTCTTCACCCAGCGGGTTGATCCGACCGGTCGGATCCACGCCGGCATCGCTGAAGACCTGGCGCCAGATGTCCGGCGACTCTGCGTCGGCCGGGACCTGATCGCTGCCACCGAACACGGTCACGTAGAGGCTGCGCGGGTCGATGCCGAAGTCCTCGGTCAACAGCTCGAACGACTGGGGGATCGAGGTCTCCTTGAAGTAGTCGCCGAGGCTCCAGTTGCCGAGCATCTCGAACACCGTGAGGTGGCGGTTGTCGCCGACCTCGTCGATGTCGGTGGTCCGTACGCAACGCTGCACGTCGCACAGGCGGTGCCCGGCCGGATGCGGTTGACCGAGGAGGTACGGGGTGAGCGGGTGCATCCCGGCCGTCGTGAACAGCACGTCGTCAGTCGGCGAACGCACGGAGTGACCCTCGATCACGACGTGCCCGCGCTCGACCATGAAGTCGAGGAAACGCTGTGCGATCTGCTCCACGGTCCAGGCCATCGGGGCTCCCTCCTGGGTGATCACGGTCCAGCGCGCAGCTGCCCGGCCCTGGGTCGATCGTGGTGGAGGGGAGAGGATTTGAACCTCTGTCTCGGCAAGCCGTGCTCTCCCAGCTGAGCTACGCCCCCCGTGTCCGCAGAAAGGTAGAGGATTACGAACGGCTCTCGCAAGGAGGTCCTCGTTCGGGGGACGTCCGATTCGTTAGTGAGCTCGCTTCGCACCGCCCGGCCGGCGACGCGACAGCTCTTACGTCTCGGCGGGGGGTGCGGGGGGCAGAGGCTTCGCCGGAGCCCCCCGCTTCGCGATCGAGCCGGCTTCGCCGGTCGATCGCTGCAGCCTGGGCGCCGGCCGAAGGCCGGCTCTTCGAGCTCGTTTCGCAACCTCCGGTTGCGAAACGAAACGTCACCAGCTGCCGGAGCTGCCGCCGCCACCACCGCCGCCGACGCTGCCGCCGGAGAATCCGCCGCCGGAGAACCCGCCGCCGGACCCGCCGGAGCTCGATGGTGCGGTGTGCGCGCTGGTGAACGCCGGCCCCATGCTGTAGACGAGCAGCGGCCCGGAGACGTATTCGACGGGCGGCACGCTGGAGGACGCCAGCGCCTGCTCCCAGGCCGTTGCGGCGCCGAGGGCCACGGCCCATGCCGAGTACTCCCGCAGCAGGCCCTGCTTCCACGCCCACTCGACGTGGCGCCCCTCGCTGGCGGCGAGGAAGCGACGGAACGACTCGGTGCGCAGCGCAAGGGCCGAGCCGGTTGCCGAACGGACCGGCAGGAGGGTTCGGTACGCGAGCAGCCCGACAACACCCGGAACGACGATCCCGAACAGGATCGCCCCGAGTGGGCTGGAGAACCACCCGAACACCGCGGAGAGAATCGATCCTGTGCCGATGATGACCCAGATGACGAGCACCACGACGATGGTCCAGGAGAACCGCGTCCGCGTTGCTCGCGGGGCGTCGCGCTTCCAGAAGCCCGAAGCGGCGATCGAGCGCTCCTGATCCGCCCGCACCCGGGTCCACGCCTTGGCGAAGTCCTGGTCGTAGCGGCCGAGCGAGATCTCGTCACCGTCGGTGAACAGGCCCGACAGGACTGCGGACTCGTCGGGGCGAGCGCCTTCGATCTGCGCACCGGGGCGCAGGACCGCAGTGTCGTCGCCGTCGCGCTCGATGGAGAGGACGTCTCTCGCCGCCAGCCCGGAGAACCACGCGCCGACGGTCTGGTCGTCGATCCGTTCGCGGAGCAGCACCGCTCCCTGCCACGGATCGACTCCCTTCGGAGGGACGAACTCGATCGTTGCCAGGTCGGCCAGCTGCTGGTCGGCGACGAGCCGCACGGGGTCGGACTGCCGAGCGGCCGACAGTTGCTGCGGCGGCGGGAGCTGTGCTCCGGGTGACAGGGGTGTCGGACCGTAGGCGGCGTCGGCGGCACCGCCGGCGAAGACCTCGTTGCGGCCGCGGCGACGCGACCAGAGGTAGGCGGCTCCGCCAGATGCCAGCCCGAGCGGCACCATGGCGATGGCCAGCGGAACTCGGTTCTCGGAGATGCGGGGTGGCAGCGGCGGCTCGGCAACCGCTGGTGGTGTCGTGATCTCTGTGATGCGCCCACCGATCGTGATGCCGGCCCCGGGTTCGAGGTCCTCGATCTCGGCGCGGAACGTGCCGTCGGCAGCTGGTTCGAGGTCGCATCCGCCGGACTGCCCGAACGAGCCGACGTTGCACAGCGGGTCCACGAGGTCGAGGCCGGCGACGACGATCTCGACGTGCTCCGTCGCGAGCGTCTCGTCATTGCCGATGATGTCGAGCGCCAGGTCGCCGGTCGAGAGGAGGGCGTTCGGGAGCGTGTAGGTCAGCACGTAGCGGTGCTGGCCGGTGTTGGTCACTGCCGGGTCACCGACGCGGATCCGTGTCATGTCTCCCTCGGGCACCACCGATACGTCGTCGGGCGCGTCGGGTGAGAAGGCATCGACGTCGACGGGCGCTCCGAAGTCGTTCGGGATCAGCCGCTGATACCCGCGGCGCTCGTCGCTCCCGAAGTCGATGTCGACGACTTCCCGGATGTGGAGCCCCTCGCCGCCGGCCGGCGTCACGAGCACCTGCTTGGACTCGAATCGTTCCTCGCGTTGCGGTGAGCCGATCAGCCCGGCGGCGACCAGCGCGGTCGAGCCGGCCACTGCCGTCACCACCGCGGCATGCCGCCAGATCGAGAGACCTCCGAGCTCCGCCACGACAAGAAGTCTGTCTGGAGGATGGCTCCGGCACTACCGTCGCCGTGCGTGCCGGGAACACGCTGGTGGCGAGACGATCCGGCCGAGGGCACCGAGCCGGACTACCGGTTCACGCTGGCCAACGAGCGGACGTTCCTCGCATGGATCCGCACGTCGCTCGGCCTGCTGGCGGGCGGCGTGGCGGTGCGTCAGCTCGTCGAGCCGTTCGGGGTCACTGGATCGCGGACCGCGCTGGCGCTGCTGGCGATCGGCGCCAGCGTCGTGCTCGCCGCAGGTGGGTACGTGCGCTGGGTGACCGTGCAGCGTGCCGTCCGGCGCGGCGAGCCGTTGCCGGCGGCGCCGCTCGTGCCGCTGAGTGCTCTGGTGCTGGTCGTCATCGGCGTGACGGCGTTCGTGCTGGTGGTCACGGAGTGAGCGAGCGGAGCGAGCGAGGTCCGGCCGGGCGGGCGAGCGCCAGCTCGCCGCACGGTGATGGGGTCTGGGGGCGCAGCCCCCAGAGGAGTACGGAGTGAGCGAGCAGCGACGCACGAGGGATGGCCAACGAGCGGACGGCGCTGGCGTGGTGGCGCACGGCCCTGGCGGCGGTGGTCGCTGCCGGGCTGATCGTGCGCGGCGCGGCCGGGACCGTGGAGGCGGTCGTCCTCGGAGCCATCGCAGCAGCCGCGCTGGCCGTCGTCCTGGTCGTGGCGTTGGGGCGGGCGCGGGCGCTCACGGCTCAGAATCGCGCCGCTCCCGCGGCACTCACGACCGTGCCGGTCGCCGCCGCCCTGCTCGTGCTGCAAGTGATCGCGCTCGTCGTCGTGCTCTAGGGCTGCGATGAGCGATGAGCGATGTGCGCCGTATGACCACTCATCGCTCATCGCGCTGCCCGGGCGTGGCCGCGGGCTGGCACGGGACGCTGATGCCGAGGGCGCGGGTCCACAGCAGGGCCAGGGTGCGCGACGCCTCCTCCAGCTCGAACGGCTCGTCGAGCACCAGCCAGACGAAGGCGAACCGGTCGATCATCGAGCCCAGTGCATTGGCCGCGTAACGGGCGTCGACATCGGGCAGGGCGATGCCTGCGGCCTGCATCCGCTCGATCGATGCCCTCGCCCGGTCGACGAAGGCGCAGCGGATCTCCCGCCGGATCTCCCG
This sequence comes from uncultured Acidimicrobiia bacterium, assembly GCA_963774635.1. Classification (GTDB taxonomy): domain Bacteria; phylum Actinomycetota; class Acidimicrobiia; order Acidimicrobiales; family Ilumatobacteraceae; genus JALZMG01. The sequence goes on along the minus strand of CAVZFS010000034.1, from coordinate 105,845 downwards.
CAGCGTGTCGTTGAACGTCGCCACCTGCTCGATGACGGCGATCAGCGCGGCGTTCTGCCGGTAGGCGTCGAGGTACCGGCGAGTCGCCCGCGTGATGCGACAGAGCATCTCCTCCTCGACGGAGCCGTAGGTCGCCGGCACATCGCCGTCGCGCGGGCCGTCGTCGTATGTGCTGTTCAGCATCGTGCGCTGCAATGCCAGCGCGACCTCGCGGAACACGTCCTCCTTCGATCCGAAGTAGCGGTAGAACGTGCCGTGCCCGGTACCTGCGCGGCGCACGATGTCGGCGACGTTCGTGTCGATGTAGCCCTTCTCGGCGAACACTTGCGACGCGGCGTCGACGAACTGCGCCCTGGTCCGCCGGCCGCGGGCGGTGCTGGGAGCCGCGGTCTCCACGGGCGCATCATTGTCGCTCGGGCTCACCAGCGGCGTGATCGGACCGCCGACCGTGCGATCAGGACGGGACGCGCCCGTGGCGGTGCACGGTCCGTGAGATCGCCTGCTCGCGCACCCAGCACGGCAACTCGACCCTGCCGTCGTGGGTCACCGCCCTGTCGTCGACAGCGATGTTCTGCTCATGGGCGGCGTTGCGCACGACGTCGTCGCACGCTCCGAGCAGCCGCAGTCGCTCGAACCCACCGCTGACCAGGCGAGCAGCGAGGGATGCATCGTCCTCGACCACGTCGACCAGCGTTGCCGTCTCGGGTGGGCCCGACACCTCGACCGGTACGCCGGCCACCTCGGCGGCGGCGCGGATCGACGTCACGTCGAACGCCGCCGTCGACCGGTCGACACGTACCAGGACCCTCGACACGGGGCGGTAGCGCAGCACGTTGGACTCGGCGCGCAGCCCGCTGCGGTCGATCGACCGGCCGAACTGCTCGGACCACCAGTGGCGGTACGACTCGGCGGCCTCGTCCATCGACGGCGGTGCGCCGATGCGGCGGAACGTGACGAACCGCAGGATGTCGTCCGGACCACCCGTCTTCGCCCCCCGTCCCACGGATGAGCGCTTCCATCCTCCGAACGGCTGCCGGCGGACGATGGCACCCGTCGTGTGCCGGTTGACGTAGACGTTGCCGACCTCGACGCGAGCCAGCCACCGATCGATCTCGGCGTCGTCGAGGCTGTGCAGCCCGCCGGTCAGTCCGTACGGGACCGCGTTCTGCAGCTCGACGGCGTGGTCCAGGTCGTCGGCTCGCATCACGCCGAGGATGGGCCCGAAGCACTCGGTCTGGTGGAACCAGGATCCCGGCTGCACGCCGAGGCGCACGCCGGGTCGCCAGAGCCGTTCGGCGTCGTCCATGGCCCGTGGCTGCACGAGCCACGACTCGCCGGTGTCCAGCTCCGTCAGCCCACGGCGCAGCTTGCCGTCGGGCGGGGTGATCACCGGGCCGACCATCGAGGCCAGGTCGGTGGCCGGCCCGACACGGAGGCTGCGCACGGCGTCGGCGAGCCGCGTGAGGAACGCCGGGTCGTCGTACAGCGGTGCTTCGACGATGGCGAGACTCGCCGCCGAGCACTTCTGACCGGCGTGCCCGAACGCCGACCGAACAAGATCACGCAGCGCCAGATCGACGTCAGCCGTTTGGCTGATGACCAGCGCGTTCTTGCCGCTCGTTTCGGCGAGCAAACGCAGCGACGGTTGCCAGGACAGGAACAGTCGGGCCGTGTCGTAGGCGCCGGTGAGCACGACGCCGTCGACGCCGGGGTGGGTGACCAGATGTCGACCGACATCGTCGTCCGGGCAGCGCACGAGCTGCACGACATCGTTGGGTATGCCGGCATCGTGCACGTGGCGCACGATCTCGGCGCCGCACGCCATCGCCTCGGGAGCGGGCTTGAGCAGCACGGCGTTGCCGGCCGCCAGGGCGGCGACGACCCCGTTGGTCGGGATGGCGGTGGGGAAGTTCCACGGACCCGCCACGAGGACCACGCCGAGTGGGTCGCCTCGGACGTCGTGGGCCGCCAACTCGTCGAGGGTGCGCGTGCACGCCGCGGACCAGCGGGCGAAGTCGATCGCCTCCGAGACCTCGGTGTCGCCCTCGCGGACGGTCTTGCCGGTCTCGTGAGCCATCACCGCGATCGTTCGGCCGCGGTCGGCGGCCATCACCTCGGCGACCCGGTTCAGCGCCGCCCGACGGTCGGCGGTGGTCATCGCTCGCCACCGCTCCGCACCGTGTCGGGCTCGTGCGACCAGCTCGTCGATGCCGGCCGTGGTCGTCACGAGGGGCGGCAGCGGCGCCGGTCGGTCGGCCTTCAGGTGCGCCTCGACCCATTCCCGGTTGGCAGGACGCGTGAAGTCGGTGTCCGGCTCGTTGGTGAAGGCTGCGTCGACGTCGAACCGGCGCTCCTCGGTGCGTCGGTCCTGGGCACGACGCGGCGTCGTCGGAACCGCCGCCGCGTCCTCGACGGCCTGTTCGAACCGCTCGCGCTCGCGTTCCCAGAGAGGTGAGCCGACCTCGATCGTGAACAGCGACCGCAGGAAGTTCTCTGGTCCCGCGTTCTCGTCGAGGCGGCGCGACAGGTAGGCGATGCTCGAGGGGAAGTCCTCCTCGCTGACCACCGGTGTGTACAACAGCACGCCGTCGGCGTCCTGTAAGACGGCGCGTGCCTGCGGCGGCGCCATGCCCTCCAGCATCTCGATGCCGACGACGTCGACGAGCTGGCGGCGCTCGCGCTCCTCGAGGGCCAAGGCGACGTCGAAGAGGTTGTGGCTGCCGACGCCGATGACGAGGTCACCGCTTGCCGCCGCGTCCAGGGCCCGCCAGAGCAGCGCCTTGTAGCTGGCGTCGACCTCGGCCTTGGTGTCGTACGGGGCGGACACCCATCCGCCGAGCTCGGCGTCGACGTGTTCCATCGCCAGGTTGGCACCCTTGACCAGGCGGATCTTGACGTAACCGCCGCCCTGCTGGCGCCGCGCCGCGGCCCACTTGACGAGCTGGTCGAGCACGGCATGCGTGTCGGGCAGATAGCCCTGCAACACGAGTCCTGCGGGAAGGCGGGTGAAGGCCGGCTCGTCGAGCACCCGGCAGAACGCCTCCACGGTCAGGTCGAGGTCGCGGTACTCCTCCATGTCGAGGTTGACGAACACCGGTGGATCGCGCTCCAACGCGACCGTGTAGACGGTGCGCAGTCGATCGGCGATCCGTTCGACCTCGTGCTCGAACGCCAGCACGTCGAGATTGGCGCACAACGCCGAGACCTTGACCGAGACGTAGCCGACGTCAGGCCGGCTCATCCGCGCGCACAGGGCGTCGAGGCGGCGGTCGGCCTCGGCGTCGCCGAGGATCGCCTCACCCAGCAGGTTGACGTTGACCGTGAACCCGGCTTCTCGCCGAGCCGCCACGTGACGGGCGAACGCCGGATCGGCAGCGGGGATGATCACGCCTCGGGTCTCGCCGCGAATTCGGCGGCGCACGATCGCCGCAACGGGCTGTGGCGCGAGACGCCCGCCGACGGCGGCAAGGCGCAGTGCCGTGCGGTCCGCCGGCGGTAACGATCGGGGCAGCCCGGCGTCGACGAGCGCCCGCAGCTGCTGCATCGAGCGGGTGGCCGTCGGAGTCCGCAGGACCTCGTCGGTGAGGCGGAAGAGGAGCTCCCGCCCCTCCCGGTCGGCGAGCAGACCGCCGAGGCGCCGGCTGCGTCGCCGTTCCCGCCAGGTGGTTTGTCGTTCGGCCGACTCGAGCAGCCGGGCGGCGCGAGCGACGACGACGCTCAACTCCTCGGCCACGACGTCAATTGAAGCGGGTGAAGTGACGCGCTCGGCGCTGGGCGTCGTCGTGTACACATGGCCGGTGCTGTGCATCGTTGGTGACGTGGTCGAGGATGTGGTCGTCCACCTCCAGTCTCCCCCCGAGCGGGCGACGGACACGCCCGCACGCATCGTGCGGCGGCGCGGTGGCAGCGCGGCCAACGTGGCCGTCGCCGCTTCTCGGGCCGGCTGCCCAACACGGTTCATCGGGCGCGTGGGAGACGACCAGGTGGGCCAGCAGCTCGTCGACGCGCTCGAGGACGAGGGCGTCGACGTGCGTGTCCAGCGGGGTCCGGGCCGCACAGGTGCCGTCGTGGTGCTCGTCGAGCCGGGCGGCGAGCGGACGATGCTGCCCGACCGTGCCGCGGCGGTCGAGCTCGAATCCATCGATCGCACCTGGCTGGAGGGCGCGACGTGGCTCCACGTGCCGGCGTACTCCCTGTGCGCCGAACCGATCGGCACGTCGACGATCGCCGCCGCCCAGCACGTGCGCGCGTCGTGGGGGCGGATCAGCGTGGACGTGTCGTCGGCTTCGCTCGTGCGTTCCTTCGGGGAGGACGCGTTCCGGGAACTGGTGGCGTCGCTGGCGCCCGAGGTCGTCTTCGCCAATCGCGACGAGGCTCCGCTCGTGGCAGGCGTCGCGGTGCCACTGGTGGTCGTCAAGCGGGGTGGCGAGCCAATCGAGCTCGTCGTCGGGCGGGATCAGCGCGAGCTGGTCCCAGTCGACGAAGTCACCGGAGTGGCGGACACGACGGGCGCCGGCGACGCCTTCGCCGGCGGGTTTCTGGCCGCGACGATCGCCGGAGCCGACAAAACGGCTGCGGTGGCGGCCGGGCACGAGGCGGCAATCGCCGTCCTGCGCAGACACGCAGCGGAATGACTGCCACGCGCGACCGGTTCTCTGCCCCATGGAACTCGACGCCGCTCTCGACTTCGTCCGCTCACGACACCAGGGCGTGCTCGTCACGCTCAAGCGTGACGGTCGCCCACAGCTGTCGAACATCGCCTACTACGTCGGCGACGACGGCGTGGTGCGGATCTCCATCACGAACGGGCGGGCGAAGACGGCCAACATCCGCCGTGACGACCGGGTGTCGCTGCACGTGACTCGCGACGACTTCTACGCCTACGTCGTGTTGGAGGGAGACGCAGAGCTGGCTCCGGTCGCCACCTCGCCCGACGATGCCACCGCGGATGAGCTGGTCGAGTACTACCGAGCGGTTGCCGGTGAGCACTCGGATTGGGACGAGTACCGGCGGGCGATGGTCACCGACCAGCGCCTCGTCGTGCGGCTCCGCCCGACCCGTGCCTACGGGATGCTGCCGCAGTAGGCCGAACGCGACGACGGCCCCGGTGCGCCGTTGCACCGGGGCCGTCGTGGGTCCCGCCCATGGGATTCCCGGGGGGTGGAGGTCCCCCGAGAGCTGTTGATGCTCGGGCTCGGCTCGCAACCAAGTTGCTCGCCTTGCCTGCCGAGCTCGCCGCCTCCGCTGCGCTTCGGCGTCTCACCCAGCTCGCTTCCGCGGCCGCGGCTCGCAATCAAGTTGCTCGCCTTGCCTGCCGCATTACGACTCGATGAGGCTGCCGTCGGCGGCGACGACGAACCACTTGCCACCGGAGCCCTGGCCGTTCGTGTCGCCGGGCGCCGCATCGCCGGAGAACGTGTACAGCGGCCAATCGCCGGCCTTGAGCTGGCTGCCGAGCGCGTTCTCCACGACCGTGAAGACGCTGGCGTCCAGATCGCCGACCTCCGGCTCACCCTCGATGAGAGCGGGCGGCCAGGCGTCGGCGCAGCCATCGACACACGTGGGCTCACCAGCGGTGTCGTCAGTGAAGCCGTACAGGGTCATGCCGTTGGCGTCGACGAGGATCGTGCCGAGATCGGTCTCGGCCGTCGCGACGCTCGCCGCGGCGAGGGCCGGCGCCGCCGGAGTGGGCGTTGGCGCTGCCTGCTCGTAGCCGTAGCCGCCGCCGGCGGAAGCCGCTGTGGTGGCCGGGGCGGCCGTAGTTCCCGGAGCCTCGGCCGCCGGTGCGGCCGTTCCCGCCGCTTCAGTCGCCGAGCTGGATGAGTCTCCATCCTCACCGCATGCGGCCAGTGCAAGGATGGCGGTCGCGCCGAGGGCGACGAGGATGCGCGCCGGCCGGCGGCCAGCTGCGGAGTGCGAGTGCGTGGTGTTCACAATCAGCACTACGAGCGACAGGGTCAATCGGTTCACGCGGACCTCGAAACTTCCGGGTTCGGCGTGTGTGGCGCGCGAGGATTCGCGACGGTGTTGATGGATGACCGTGAGCTGGCGCGCCGCTTTCCCAGCGGCGACGAGCAGGTCGTTCGCGCCGTGTACGAACGTTATGGCAGGGCCGTGCACACGATCGCCGTCTCCGTTCTCCACGACCAGTCGGCGGCCGCCGACGTCGTCCAGGCGACCTTCCTGAATGCCTGGCGGGCGTCCGCCCGCTTCACTCCCGATCGGGAGCTCGGACCGTGGCTGTACTCGATCGCCCGCCGCCAGGCGATCGATGTGTACCGGCGGACGCGTCGAGTCGAGGTGATGGACACCGAGTCGATGGACATCGTCGAGCTGCCGCCCTCACTCGAGCGGACGTGGGAGGCGTGGGAGGTCCGGGTCGCGCTGGACAAGCTGCCGCCGGATGAGCGGGAGATCGTTCGACTTGGCTGGTTCGACGGGTTGAGCCACCCGGAGATCGCCGAGCGTCTCGGCATCCCCGTGGGTACCGTCAAGTCGAGGATGCATCGCGCCCACCGCCGTCTGGCCACGCTGCTCGCCCACATCGCACCGGAGAACCGATCATCGGTGTCCGACGTACTGGGTGGTGACGGTCAGAGCGGGACCGGAGACGTATCCGAATGAGCGACAAGTACGAAGACATCGACGAGCCGGTGGACGACGACGCCTTCGAGGCACTCGTGGCCCAGATGCCCGACGCGCTGCGGGATTCCGCCGTGTGGGCGGAGCCGCCTCCGTGGTTGGCCGAATCCATCGTGGCAGCCATCGCCGACGAGCGCGCCGAGGCAGCGCCCGCCGTCGTGGCGCCCGCTGCACCGGCCAGGACCCGACGTCAGCGCCGGCCGCGCCAGACGTGGTGGCTCGCCGCAGCGGCTGCGGTTGTCGCCATCGTCGTCGCCGTCGGGGTCATCGCCACGCGCGATGGCGGCGGCGGAGACGAGTTCGCGATGGCCGGGACCGATCTGGCGAGCTCGGCGAGCGCCACAGGCACGGTTGACGACACGGACAGCGGGCTGGAGATCGAGCTCGACATTCGCGGGCTCCCGCCGGCACCCGAGGGGTTCTTCTACGAGGCGTGGATGCGCACAGCGAACGACGACGCTCCCGATCTCACGGCCATCGGCACGTTCCACATGCGGGGCGGCGACTCGACGGTCACGCTGTGGTCGGCGGTCGACGTCGACACCCACCCCATCATCACGGTGACCTTGCAGGAAGAGGGCGCCGGCCCTGAGTCATCGGGCCAGGTCGTGCTGCGCGGCTCGCTCGTTGAGGAGTCCAGCGGGTAGTCCTGCACCCATCATGTCGACGAAGTTGTCCTGGTAGAAGGCATGCCGAGCGGCGTCCGTCGTCTCGGTGCCCCGCAGCGAGGCCTCGAACCGCTCGATCGGACGGCGGCCGCCTTCCACGTGCGGATAATCGGACGAGAACAGGCACACCTCCGGGCCGGCCTGCTCGATGATCCAGCCGACGTCCTCGGTCGGGTACGGGGTCGCCCGGACCTGACGCCGGACGTACTCACTCGGACGCAGCTCGAGGGCTTGCAGCCGCTCCTCGTGGCGGGCGAAGGCGTCGAAGGCGGACTCCATCTGGCGCATCCACGACGGGATCCAGATCGCGCCCTGCTCGATGACGCCGATGCGCAGCGTCGGAAAGCGATCGAGCACGCCGTCGAAGATCATCGTTGCGAGCGTCTGAGCTGGCGGACCAGGGATCCCCATGTAGTCGACCGAGCGGAAGTTCTCCTCACCGCCGTGGAAGTCCGGCGGGATCGGCAGGCCGTTGCGGAAGTAGTTCGGATCGATCAGATCGCCGGTGCCGCCGACGTGGAAGACGATGGGTAGCTGAGCCTCGCTGGCGGCCGCCCACACGGCATCGAGCGCGAGGTGGCTGGGGGAGTGCGTCGGGGGGCAGCCGGACGCGATGAGCAGCGCCGCGGCTCCGAGCTCGATCGCATCCTCGGCGAGGGCTCCGGCCCGGTCGAGGTCCATGAGCGGGACGTAGCACGTGGGGAGCAGTCGAGGATCGACGGAACAGAACTCGACCATTCCGCGGTTGTGCGCGCGAGCGGCGCCGATGGCCAGCTCGACGTCGTCGCTGTGCTCCCAGTCGCGGAGCCGCCGGTTGTGGAACGTGTTGAACACGAGCTGGCTGGCGAATCCGAGGAGGTCGAGGGCCCGGGCGCGATCCTCCGCCACGAACGAGCCGGTGGCGGCGAAGTTCTTGCGGTTCATGATCTCCGCCGCCTCGTCGTGGCGGTAGTCGTCGCTGGCGTGGCGGGCGCGGAGGCGGGCGAAGGCGTCGTCGAGGTCACGGAGCTGCTCGTTCGCGTCGCCGGTCTGGCGGAGCTCGTTGCCGCTCGAGTACCGCAGCGGCTCGATGCGCTCCCGCACCCCTGGGTCGGCGTAATCCCGCAACCAGTCCGGCGGCTCCATGATGTGGGCGTCGGCATCATGCACGACCAACCCCGTCGAGTTGTACGCCATGACCCGAGTCTCGCACCTGGAATCTGGGCGCCATCTCCGCCATTCCCGCATCTGGGCGCCCGTTCCGCCGGCCCCTGTCAGGATCGGCGCCCAAGATCACACCCAGCCGGGCGTTGACCAGCCCGGTATCGTCGTGGACCTCCAAGGCGACGTGGCCGAGTGGTTCAGGCAAGGGCCTGCAAAGCCCTGTACAGGGGTTCGATTCCCCTCGTCGCCTCTCGTCGTTCGACGCGCTATTTTCCCTGCTCAGAGGCCATTCCCGGCTGTCGTGAGCAGTCCCGCAGCTTCGTTCGGAAGTCAGACGCTGAGTATCAGGACGTTCGGCCCTGTCGTCGCGGGGAGTTCATGCTGACGCTTGTCGTATGAGCACATCGGAAGTGTCAGGCCAATTGCCCGCTGATGTCGTCGACGATGCAGACACTGGGCAGCGGTGGTTGATCTGGGGCGCGGTGATGCGCGCGATGCGGCAAGTGAGGCCGTTCACGGATCTCGAGGAGTTCAGCCGGTTTGAGCCGATCGTGGTGGAGGCGGACTTGGACTCCTTGGAGTTCGAGCAGCTGATGGCGGCAATCGCCGACGAGTCGGGCACTCTTGTGCCCGAGGTCGACTATCCGTTGGTCCTCACGCTCGACGGGCTCGAGCGGTATCTCAACAGGCGTGCCGCCAAATCGAGTTGAGCCGGCGCGCTAGGTCGACCCGAAGATCGCTCGGCTCCGTGAGCCATCGGATGGCCGTTCACGCTCGCTGCCCAGTCGTCGTCATCGCTCCCCCCGAAGGAAGGTCAGAGCGCAGCCACATGAATCAGCCCGTAACACACAAGGATCCGTCCAGCGAGGTCGTGTGGATGTCCGAACTCGAACAGGACACCTGCTGGCAGCTGGTGGATCAACAGCCGCTCGGCAGAGTTGCCTTCATGCATGGCGGTCGCCCGATGATCCTTCCGGTGAACCATGTGACCGACCATCGAACCGTCGTGTTCCGCACGGACCGCAGTTCACCGTTGGGAGATCTCACGGCACGTGAGCCCGTCGCATTCGAGGTGGATGCTGCCGCCGCCGACCAGCAGACAGGCTGGAGCGTATTGGTTCGCGGTGAAGCCGAACGGATCGCTGCTCCGGCTCAGCGCCGAATCGATGCCCCGGACCCGCAACCATGGGCTCCCGGGGATCGGGACGAGTGGATTCGCATCGTCCCATCAACGATCACTGGACGTGCCATCAGCCGACGGCGCCAGCGCCCCGACGGTACCTTCCTGCCGTACATGCCCGCCGACTGAATGCCGGCTGCGCCATTGCCTCGGCGCGGCGTGCGCGAGGTGCTCGAGACCGAGGACGACATCGTTGTGATCGGCGAGGCCAACGCGCAGTCCCAGGCGGTGGGGCCGCGTGCACGTGCTCGACCTGGACGGCGTTGCTTGCGGACGCGACGCCAGCGCTGGAACAGTCGGGACGTGGGCTGCGTCACCTTCCCGTCCAACACCGGCACGAAGCCGCACGCTGCGCGCGTCATCCTCGGTGGCGTTCGAGGCCGATGGCTTCTGCCCCGACGGCAGTCGAGGGTGGAGCGTCCTTGTCGTCGGGAAGGTCGAGGAGGTCAGCGACCCCAACACGATCGCTCGGCTGGCACGAACACGAGAGCAACTCTGGCGGACGGGATCGTCGACCCGGTGGCTCCGCGTCGTCCCGTTGAAGATGACCGGCCGACGGATCTGCAATCCGGATCGTGCACCCTCCGTTGCTGAGACTGAGTGACTGCCGCGATCTGACTGACAGTGCTCAAACGACTCGCGTGGCACTGGCCCGCAACGTGCGCCGCCCACCACGACACTGAGTGATTCCTCGCCTTCGATAAGGCCGTCTCGTGCGATTCGGACGATGCGGTCAATTCATGCCGGCTGAGTCAGCCGCCGCATAGGCGCCGAGGAGGTCGCGGGCCGACACCATCCCGGCCGCACGGCCGCCATCCTCCAGGAGTACGTGGCGGACGTAGTGGTGCCAGCATCTCCTCGGCGACCGCCACCACCGGTGCGTCGACGCTGCACCACACGAGCTGCTTGTGGGCAACGTCGCCAGCCGTCGTCGTTGTGGGATCCATCCCGCCAGCCAGCGCCCGTACAACGTCTCGTTCCGACACCACGCCGGTCACGTCATCGCCGTCTCCCATCGCCAGCGCCCCGACGTCTGCGTTGAGGAGCGCCGTCGCGATCTCCCACATGTTGGCTTCAGCGTTGATCCAAACCAGCCCATCGCCAGCGAACACCGAGACGGGAAGGGCTCCGACCTCCGAGATCGTCATGCACCAATGGTGCGCGAACGGTGCAGTCGGTGTTAGGGCCGAAGGTCACCCGTCGACCGGGACGCTTCCCGGCGCCGCCGTCGTCCCCGAGCCAACGCCACGACGAACGTGTTGAACCATCGACGGGGTCCGGATCCCGCACTCTGCGGGCTGTAGGTGACCTTCGGCCCTACTCCACCGAACTGGTTGACCTCGACACTGGGGGCAGTAAGGAGGTTCGATCATGCAACGTGATCCCGTCATCGGGCGCGTCGTGGTGGTGTACGAGTCGATGTTCGGCAACACTGAAGCGATCGCCCGCAGCATCAGCGAAGGCGTCGCTTCCCAAGGCGTCACGGCGACGGCCTACGAGGTCGAATCGGCACCCGATCAGTTCGAGCAGATCGATCTGCTCATCGTCGGCGGCCCGACACACGCCTTCGGCATGTCCCGACCGGGAACCAGGCAGGCGGCCCGCGCCCAGGGCGCCGCCGGACAAGCCGACCACGGTGTGCGCGAATGGTTGAGCAAGCTCGAGCGTCCCTCGAGACCGACCACGGCGGCATGCTTCGACACGCGCATCCGCAAGCCATTCCTCTTCGGTTCGGCAGCACGAGGCGTTCGGCGCCGGCTCCGTCGCCTCGGGTTCGAGGTCCGCAAGCCCGTCTCCTTCACCGTCACGGACACTCCCGGTCCGCTGGCCGAAGGCGAGCTCCAGCGCGCCCGCGACTGGGGCGCGTCCCTCGTCCCAGCAACCGTCCAGACGTCAGGTTCACCGCAATGACCGAGCATCGATCTGGCTTGTCGACGTCAGCAAATCAGATGGACCAGCTCGACCAATCGTTGCTGTACGAACGCCTCCGACGGGCCCGCGTCGCCCGCATCGGTTATGTCGATGCCGACCAGCCCATCGTTGTTCCGGTCAACGTCGCCAGCGACGACGAAGCCCGCATCGTGTTCCGGACGGATTCGACGGGGCCGCTCAGCTCTCTCGACGGGCGACGTGTCGCGATCGAGATCGACGGCTACGAGACGACGCTGCGGAGCGGTTGGTCCATCCTCGTCCAAGGTGTCGCCCGCGACATCACGACCGCCACCGACGTGGCCGCACAACGCGTGCAGCGGCTGCCGCTCGATTGTTGGGCGCCCGGCAGCCGGGAGCGCCTGTTCATGGTGCTCCCGCTGTCGATCACGAGCCGCGTCATCCATGCCCCGACCGACAGTGATTGGTTCGCCGGGGTGCCGGCGTCCTGAGCGTTGCGGTGTCGAAACGCTCGACCAGCACTGCGGGACGTGGGAGCAGTGACACAGGTCCGACCACGGACCGAGACGTCTGGCGGAGGTGAGCGTCCTGCCGGCAACCGTGTCCGGCGCCCCACATGCCGATCGACGCGTCAGCTGTCGGTTCTCTCGCGCCCCGACGGGTTCCGCAACAGACCGGGAACTTCGCCCCTGGCGCTCATTCATGTGCCGATGGATGCTCCAGACATGAGCACCGACCGCCACGGCATCACGGAACTGAACGTGCATGACTGCTGGGACATGCTTCGGCAGGCGGACGTCGGTCGTATCGCGATGTGTATCCACGAGGAGCCGGAGGTCTTCCCGATCAACTTCGTCGTCGACCGCGGCAGCGTCGTTTTCCGCACCGCCCAGGGAACCAAGCTCGTCGGTGCGGTCGAGGGTCGCATCGTCGCCTTCGAGACCGACGGGTATGACCCCGATGCGGGGGAGGCCTGGAGCGTGATCATCAAGGGGCGGGCCGTTGAGATCGAGCGAAACCACGACCTCTTCGAGGTGATGCATCTACCCCTGTTCCCCTGGCATGCCGGACGAAAGCACCACTTCGTGAGGATCGACCCCCAGGTGGTGAGCGGTCGCCGGTTTCGCGTCACCGACAAGCGCAGCTGGGAGATCCTGCCCGGTGCCGCACTAGGCGGCCCGGAAGGAGGCTGAGCTCGTACTGCACGACGCTCGAAGCCGTCGAGTCGCGATCGAGCACGCTTGCTGGTGCGACTGGGAACCGCAGCCCTAAGTCGCCCGAGGGCCGGCGCGGCTCGCTCCGACGTCGCGGGTTGCAGCCGCTGATCAGGAAGTACCTGGTCAGCGGCTCTTCATTGTTGACGGCCGTCGAGGGTGCGGAGTCGTTCGATGACCGGTTGGAACGCGTCGATGTCGCGCACGGTCAGGTACGAGATGCCCCACCGGGCCCGGCACCGCATGAAGTGCTCGGTGATCTCGTCCGCCGTGCCGAGTGCGAGGAACGGGGTCTCGAGCGCGTCGTCGACGGTCAGTCCTTCGACCGCATCGGCCAGCTCGTGCGCCACGGCAGTTCGGTCGTCGGTGATGCGAACCGCTTGGACGAGTGCGTTCAACTCGATGGCCGCCCCGCCCGGTTGGCGACGGATGTGGGAGATGGTGGCGTCGAGGCGTGCCGACTGCCAACGGACTTCGTGACGTTGACCGTCGGACAGCGTGCGGCCGAGCATGGTCAGCCCGATGGTGTCGGCGATCGGAACGGCACCGGCCAGTGCGTCGCGGCCGTTGACGCCCACGAGGATCGGGAGGTGATCCTGGCGGGTGCGTCGGATGCGGGGTCCGGCCAGCCGGTACTGATCGCCGTCGATCGTGATCTCCTCGCCGTCGAGGAGTCGGCGCAGCAGCCCGACGGCCTCGATCAGGCGTTGTTTGCGCACCGCCGGTGGGTCGAACGGCTGACCGAGCGCGGCGTACTCCGTGAAGGCGTGACCGGCGCCGATGCCGAGCTCGACACGGCCATCGGTGAGGACGTCGAGATCAGCGATCGCCGCAGCGAGGTGCACCGGATGGTGGAAGTCGTTGTTGATCACCAGCGGGCACACCCGGACCTTGGTCGTGGCCTCGGCGACGGCGAGCAACGGCAACAACGGGGTCCACGACGCGGCGACATGGTCCCAGGAACTGATCACATCGAAGCCGGCTGCCTCCGCCTGGCGCGCCGCCACACGTAGCTCGTCGGGCTCTGGATCGCGGAACTGGTAGCCGAAGCGAAAGGGAGGCATCCCGGGTCAGCCTAGGCAGGTGCAACCTCGCGGTTGCACCTGGGCGGCGTCATGACCAGCGTGTGGACGCTATTGCGACACGGTCCGACGGGCGATCGCATCCGCGCGGGCCACGTGCACGTTGCTCGCCCAGCCGAGCCGTTCGAAGCACGTGATCAGGCGGGCCGAGCTGTCCCACTGACCAGCTTGTATTCCATGGCGCGCGGAGCGCGGAAATGCATGGTGCCCGTTGTGCCAGGACTCACCCATCGAGAGCACCGCCAACCCTCCGAGGTTGGTGCTTCGGTCGGTGGTCGAGAACGGGCGGGTCCCGAACGTGTGGCACAGCGAGTTGATGCTCCACGTCACGTGGTGGAGAACGAGGATGCGTACGCCGCCGGCCCACAGCAGGGCGGTCAGCGCGCCGCCGACACCCCCTCCGAGGAGCCAGCCGAGCCCGAAGGGGATGGCCAGCGACACCATGCACCAGAACGGGAAGAGCGCATTCATCACCACGAGGTCCCGGTCGGCGAGGAGATCGGGAGCATGCCGGCTCCACGAGGTGCGATGGTGGCTGATCAGCCACCCGACGTGTGCATGCCAGAGCCCACGGAGTCGAGCCGAGACACCTGACCCGAACCGGTGCGGTGAGTGTGGATCGTGGGGCTGATCCGAGAACACGTGGTGACGGCGGTGGTCGGCGACCCACCCGATCGGGCCACCTTGGAACGCCATCGAGCCAGCACCGACCAGCAACAACTTGAGCGGGCGGCGGGCTCGAAACGACCGGTGGGCGAGCAAGCGATGGAAGCCGACGGTGATGCCATGTCCGACGACCATGTACAGCCCGACGGCGATCAAGACATCGCGCAGGTGCACACCCTCGCCCCAGAACCACACGATCCCGAACACCAGGACGAGCAAGGGAATCGTCACGATGAACGCGGTGATCACCTTTTCGGCGGTCGTCGTCAGTCCCTCCGTCCCGGGTGGGACCGTCCGAGACGACGTCAGGGCGTCAGAGGAGACGGGCGGGCACGAGGTGCTGGCATCGGTTGACATGGCTCTCCTGATCCTCGACGGCAGATCTCCGCGAGCAGAGAGCACGACCACGACGACGGAGCCGATGCCATCACGCCTACGTCGCTTGACGTGAGATGAGGCCAACCTAGCGGCGGGATCCCAGGGGCGGCTGTCATGGCCGCTGGTCCAACTCCCCGCGGAACTTGACGATCAACTCGGCGACCGTTGCAGCGCGCTCCATCGGCAACATGTGCCCCGCACCGTCGAGGATCTCCATTCGCGCGTCGGGGAGGAGCTCCCGGAGCAGCACCGATTCGCGGGCGGGAATAACACGATCAGCTGTGCCAGCGATGGCCAGCACCGGCAGCCGGACGGTGGGCAACGATGGCGTGAAGTCCGTACCGAGCAGCCGTCGGGCGAATCCGCGACGCGGTCCGATCGGGCTGTCGAGCCCGACGAGGCGAGCTGCTTCCACGTCGCCACGACGGGGCGTCGTGCCGAAGTTGCTACGGGTCAGGATCGTCCCGTGGCGCGGATGGCGACTGAGCGCCTCGAGCCACGGCCAGTCCATCGCCATCACGCGTGCCCGGTTGAAACGGTTGTCAGCCGGTCCGCGACCGATGCCGTTGAGCAACACGAGGCCACGAACCCGCGTCGTGACGTCTGGACGGTGGATGGCCAGCCCTAGGGCGACCAGTCCCCCCATCGAGTGACCGACAACCGTCGATTCCTGCAGCTCCAGCACCTCCAACATGGTGGCGACGTCGTTGATCAGACCGAATCCGTCGAATCCGTCGGGCACGGCGGACGACCGCCCGAAGCCCCGCTGATCGACAGCGATCACGCGATGGCCGGCGGCGGCCAAGCGGGGCGCCAGCGTGGTGAACGTGTCGAGCGTGGCGCCGTGACCGTGCAACAGCAGGATTGGTGAGCCGTCGCCGCGCACCTCGCAGTACAGCTGGCCGCCATCTGGTGTGTCGATCCACCGCGGTTCGGTCACCCACGGCGCAAGGTCTGGCCCGTCGTCTCCCGACGCACCATCGATACCCGCCAGGACACGACGCTCGAACAGGTCGACGGCGACAACGACAACGGCCGCACCGGCCAGCGCCTTGATCGGCCACCTCATCGAACGAACACAGCCGTAACTCTCCCACGGATATGGCAGGCAACCGTCGTCCATTTGGACGAGGCGTGCACACGCAGGCAGCCGACATCCTCGCTCACGGACGCGTGACCGCGCGACGATGCCATCCGGCGGATCACGGTACGTGATTCCGAGAGGAGCGAGGGATGCTGTTAGCGGTAATCGTCGAGATCAGTGGCGCCGGGTTCTTCCTCTACGGGATCCCGTTCGCCATCATCGTCGGCTGGCTGAGCGGGCGCATCCTTGGCGTTCGCCGCGGCTGGTTCAGAGCCTTCGTGTCAGGCTTCATCGGCTGGCTCATCGGCGTCGTGATCGCGGCGTTGGTCCTCGACCGCGACGTCCGGACCACCGCCGATCTGCGGGAGGTCTTCTTCCTCGCCGTGTTCTTCGGGACGCTCGTGTCGATGTTCGTCAGCCTCGTCTTCGACGTCATCCTGCGCCCGAGGGAGCGGAAGAAGTCCCGGCGGCTGAAGCCATTCCTCCATCCGATCGCGACGGTGAAGCGCAAGCTCGCTCCGCTGGGGCGGTCACGCCAGATCATCGGCTTCGCCCGTCGGCGTGGCCTCACAGGGCTGCGCAGCATGTCCGCGGCGAAGCTGGCCACGCCGGACTTCGCCCGCCGGCTCCGTCTGATGCTCGAGGACTGCGGCGGCATGTTCGTGAAGTTCGGCCAGATCGCATCGACTCGCACCGACCTGCTTCCCGAGGTGCTGACGACCGAGCTGGCCGAGCTGCAGTCCTCCGTCCGTCCGGTCCCGGCCGACGACGTGCGTGTGATGATCGAGAGCGAGCTGCGCGCCACCATCGAGGAGGAGTTCGCGTCGTTCGATTTCGAGCCGCTGGCGGCCGCCTCGATCGGGCAGACCCATCGAGCCGTTCTCAACAGCGGCGAGCGAGTCGTCGTCAAGGTCCAGCGACCCGGCATCGAGGAGATCGTGCAACGCGATGCTGCCGTGCTGCGCTTGATCGCCGGCCAGATCGAGCGGCGGGTCGAAGGCGCCCGCCAGATCGGCGTCAAACGACTGGCGGACGAACTGATCGCCTCGCTCGTCCGGGAGCTCAACTACACCACGGAAGCCTTGAGTGCGGCCGCGTTCCTGGAGAATCTCGAGAACGAGACCGGGATCACGGCTCCCATCGTCTACCAGGCGCTCAGCACGCGCCGTGTGCTCGTGATGGAGGAGATCGACGGCACCACCGTGGCCGACAACGCGGCGATCGCCGCGTCACCGATGCCGGCGAAGGTCCTCGCCTCGAGGTTGCTGCGGTCGTTCCTCGATCAGGTGTTGCGCGACGGGCTCTATCACGGCGACCCCCACCCGGGGAACATCTTCGTGGATCGAGAGGGGACGCTGTGGTTCTTGGACTTCGGTGCCGTCGGCCGACTCGATCCGGTGATCTTGGAGGCGATGCAGGAGATGGCGATCGGGTTCCAACTGAAGGACCCCGTCGTTCTCGCCCGCGCCACCCGGCATCTGGCCGGCAGCGATGATGACAGCGACTCCCGCCGGCTCGAGGCTGACATCGGGATGGCGCTGTCGGAGGGCCTCGGCAGCGGAGGGTTCGATCCCGCGGCGATGACCATGATCCTCGACGTCATGGGACGTCACGGTCTCACCGTGCCGACGCCGATGACGATCTTGTCTCGCGCCCTGCTCACGCTCGAGGGGACGCTGCGCACCATCGATCAGTCGTTCAACGTCGCCAGCGAGGTGCAGGAGCTGCTGCCCGCACTCGCCGAGCGCAAGCAGGAAGCGATGCAGCAGCAGCTCGAGAAGGAGCTCATCCGCGCCCTCCCGTCGCTGCGCACGTTGCCCGGCCACATCGAGGGGATCGCCGCGCAGTTGCGCCGCGGGCGGTTGAACGTGCGGCTCGAGCGGTACGCCGGCGAGGACCGTGCAGTCGTCAGTCGATGGATCGACCGCGTGGTCTTCGCGGCCATCGGCATGTTCGGCCTGCTCAGCTCCGCCGTCCTGCTGGCCGCCTCGGGCATGGTCGGCGCGGATCAGGAGGGGATCCAGCAGACCCTGCAGATCCTCGGGTTGGTCGGCCTTGCCGTCACGTCGGTCATACAGATGCGCGTTGTCGCCCAGCTGCTCCGAAGCGAAGAGAGCGGATCGAGAACCGAACGGGTGTAGCGGCTCGGCTTGCGGCGTGAGGCTGGAGGTTGGTGCGATGAGTCGCGCCAAGGGCCTGGTGAACGAGGACGCGTACCTGGTCGATGCGCGGCGCGGACTGTTTGGGGTGTTCGACGGGCTCGGCGGCAGCAGGCAGGGCGCGCTCGCCGCCGCGTTGGCGGCTGGCGCGATCAGAGCTGCCTACGAGTCGCACGGCGACCTCGACGACGTCGACTCCGAGGCGGCGTTCCTCTCGATCGCCGTCCAAGGGGCAGGCGCTCTCCTTGCGGCGACGCTCGAGGACGGGTTGACGACGGCATCGGTGGTCAGGGTGTGCACCCGACCAGAAGGCGGCAACACGGCCGTGATCTGCAACATCGGTGACAGCCGCGTGTACCGGTTGACCGAGTCCGGTGAGCTCCGGCAGTGCACGTTGGACGACTCCATCTTCGGCGCCGATTGGGACGTGCAGCGCCGCCTCGGTGAGGTCGTCGTCGCGACCGGCTTGCTCGAGCACGCTTATCTCGCGCAGCGCCACGTCATCGACCGCGTCCTCGGCGAAGGGCTCCACGCCCCCCACACGTGGACCGTCGCGCTGGAGGAACACGACGTGGTGCTCGCCGTGACCGACGGAGTGAGCGACAACCTCACGTTCTCGGAGCTGCGTGAGGTGGTGCGCGCCAGTCGCGATGACCCGGAGCGAGCGGCTCGACGGTTGGTCGACGCCGCATACACCCGCAGCCATCAGCCGAGTCACGCCCGAGCCAAGATCGACGACATCACTGCGGTCGTTGCCAGCGTCCGCGCGGACGCCGTGTGAGCGCTGACTTCAGTCCAGCGCGTGGCGGCCGTCGGCCAGCTCCGCCTCGCGGAGCCGACGGGCGAGTGCGGCGAGCAGCTTCTGGGCGAGCGCCGGCACCTCGTTGAGCACCGCGGCGAAGCTCTCGTCGTGGAGCACGAACAGCCGGCAGTCGCTCATGGCCCGGACCGTTGCGGATCGTGGCCCGCGGTCGAGCACGGCCAGCTCACCGAAATGGTCACCCTTGCTGAGCTTGGCGACGGTCTCACCCGCGCGCTCGACGGTCGCCTCGCCATCGGCGAGCAGGTAGAAGTCGCGGCCCACCTCGCCCTCGGTGCAGATGACGTCTCCGGCGGGGACGTCGGCCGGGTTCATCACCAAGGCGATGCGGTCCAGCTCAGAGGGCAGCAGGCCGGCGAACAACGGCACATCTCGCATGAACTGCTGGAGCTCCGTCCGTTTGGCCACGTGCCGAAGCTAGTCCCGCGTCAAACAACGTTGGAGCTGGGTCGCCGGGTTCGGCACGGCCGGCGCTCCAGCGCCTTGGCCGGCCGCATCTGAACCCTCTTCCACACGATGTGATGTACGGCCTCACGCCTCTCGGTCAACGTCGCCACGTTGGGCGACCGGGACCGAGGAGTGACGATGCCCACGCGGACGATCAATGGGGCCGAGCTCCACTACGAGCTGCTCGGCGAGGGCGTTCCGCTGGTGCTCGTGCACGGCAGCTGGATCGACGCCACGAGCTGGGACCTCGTCGTCCCGGCGTTCGCCGACCACTATCGGGTGCTCACCTACGACCGCCGAGGCCACTCGAGGAGCCACCGCCGACCGGCTGGTTCCCGCGGCCAGGACGAGGACGACTTGATCGCCCTCCTCGAGACGCTCGAGCTCGCACCTGCCCACCTCGTCGGCAACTCGTTCGGCGCAGGGATCGTGCTGGCCGTCGCCGGGCGGCGACCAGACCTCGTGCGCAGCGTCGTGGCCCACGAGCCCGTGCTGGCCGGCATCGCCAACGCTGGCAGTGAGATGGCGGCACTGGTCGACCCGATCCGGACGACGTTTGCCGAGCTCGTCACCATGATCCGCTGCGGCGACATCGAGCACGCCGCGAGGCGGTTCGTCGAAGAAATCGCCTTGGGCCCAGGTTCGTGGCCCTTCATCACGGAGGAGATCCGTCAGATCATGGCCACCAACGCCGCCACCGTCGTCGCGCAGCTCGGAGATCCCGCTTGGGGTGCGATGCCTGCTCCGACCGTCGTGCCGACCCTGCTGACCGATGGCCAGCACAGCCCCGCCTGGCTGCCGGCGATCACTCGCGAGCTGGCCGCGACCACCTACCGCCACGCTGCTCGCCACACGTTCGCCGAAGCCGGGCACGTTCCTCACCTGACCCATCCCACCGAGCACGCCCAGGTCGCGATGGCGTTCGCCGCGACTGCGTCGCTCATCACGGTGGATCTCTGAGCGGATCGAGCGAGTGGCGGGGTCCGTGAGGTCAGCTCGTCGCGTGAACACTGCCTGACCGTGCGGTCACGACGGCGCCGACCAATGCGCCGAATGCGATGTGGTCGGCAAGTTGCGGCAGGCGGGGGAGCGCGGCGATCGCGGGGAAGCGTCGATCAGCGATGGCGAGGTCGGCCAGACCGATTGCCGCCCCGGCCACGGCGCCCCATGCGACGGTGGCCCTTCGGGGCAGCGCCACCAGGAGCACGCTCGTCCAGCCGATCGTCAGGAAGCTGTGAGCGATCGCACCGCGCACCACCCCCGGCCGACCGAGCAACTCGCCTGCCGCGGTCACGGCGGCGCGCAACGACCGTCGTGTGACCAAGGCGTGGATCGTCGAGGGCGTGCCGCTGAAGATGCCGGCGACGAGCGCGGCGGGCAGGAGGTCGTCGCGTTCGCGCCATCCGATCCGAGGCGTGGCTACTGCCCGGCGTCACCTTCGTCGGTGAGGATCCGCATCGCATCCTGTGCGTCGGCGGCGGGCACTTCAACGATCACACCCGGCTCGCCCTCCACTTGGATGACACCGCCCTCGACCTGGTCGACCAGTGCGGCCTCGATGCCGAATGCCCGCAGCTTGGCCTGCGCCACCTCGGCCTCTCCCTCTGTGGAGTACGACCCGACGGCGACGGGCTCGCGGTGGTCCTCGTGGTCGGTCATCGAGCGGGCAGTGTAAAGGGCCCGACCGGTACCGTCTTGGGGTGCCGCGGGTGAGACGGATTCACTACGCGTGGGTCGTCTTCGCAGCGTCGTTCGTGACGTTGCTCGGCGCGGCGGGCTTCCGCTCGACGCCGGGCATCTTGATCGACCCGCTGCGCGACGAGTTCGGCTGGGACCGGGCAACGGTCGGCACCGCCGTCAGCATCAACGTGCTCCTGTTCGGCTTCATCGGTCCGTTCGCCGCGGCGCTGCAGGCTCGCTATGGCCTGCGCAAGGTGACGGTCATCGCGCTCGTCGTCATCGCACTCGGCGCCCTCGGCACGACTCGCATGACCGAGCCCTGGCAGTTGTTCCTGCTCTGGGGCGTCGTCGTGGGCGTCGGATCCGGCTGCATGGCCACGGTCTTCGCGTCGACGGTGGCGAGCCGGTGGTTCGTTGCTCGACGCGGTCTCGTCACCGGCGCCCTCACGGCTGCCACCGCAAGCGGCCAGCTCGTGTTCCTGCCGGTCCTCTCCCGGCTCGCCGGGGGTGTCGGGTGGCGATGGGTCGGCGTGACGATCGCCATCAGTGCCCTCGCCGTCGTCCCGGTGGTGGTGGTGTTCCTGCGTGACCGTCCGGAGGACGTCGGGCTCCTGCCGTACGGCGCGACCGAGGCCGAGGTGCCGGCGGCCGCCGACCGCAACATCCGACCGGTTTCGGCCGCCTTCAGCGCGCTCGGCGACGCCTGGCGCAGCGGCACCTTCTGGTTGCTGTTCGGCAGCTTCTTCGTCTGCGGCCTGTCGACCAACGGGCTGATCCAGACCCACTTCGTGTCGGCGGCCCACGACCATCACATCGGGGCGGCGACCGCCGCGGGGTTCCTCGCGCTCATCGGCGTGTTCGACGTGATCGGCACGGTTGGCTCGGGATGGCTGACCGATCGCACCGATCCACGCCGCCTGCTGATCGTGTACTACCTGTTGCGTGGGCTCAGCCTGATGGTCATCGACCCGGCGCTGGCCTCCGGAGGAGCCGGGCTCTTCGGGTTCATGGTCTTCTACGGGCTGGACTGGGTGGCCACCGTGCCACCGACCGTGGCGCTGTGCATCGGACAGTTCGGCACGTTGCGCGGGCCGCTCGTCTACGGATGGGTGTTCGCCGGGCACCAGATGGGTGCCGCGGTTGCCGCGTGGGGGGCCGGCCACCTCCGTGACGTGACCGGCTCGTACCGCCCGGCGTTCTTCGCCGCCGGCATCTGCTGTCTGATCGCAGCCGTAGGCGTCACGCGGATCCGCAGCCGGTCCGCCCCAACGATCTCGCTCGAACCCGAGCCGGTGCCATCGGTACCCTGACCCCAGGCAAGGGAGGTCCGATGAGGGTCTGGATCGACCAGGACTGCTGCACAGGCGCTGGGCTTTGCGTCGATCACTGCCCCGAGTTGTTCGTCGTGCTCGACGACGGCATCGGATACGTCCACGACGGCCTCGAGATCGTGACCGACGCGGCGCATCCGAGCGTCTCGGTCCCTCGTCGGTATGAGCAGGCCGCCATCGACGCCGTGGAGCGATGTCCCGGCGAGTGCATCTACCTCGAGACTGACCTGCCGGTGATTGCCGCAGAGTCGACCGACGACATCGTCGACGCCGAGACGGTCGAGCGCTGAGCCGTGCGCGCCAACCGACTCCAGGAACTGCTCGCGCGCGACGAGCTCGCGCTGACGGGTTGGGTCTCCTCGGGCAACGCGTACGTCGCCGAGATGCTCGGCCACAGCGGATACGACGCCGTCACCGTCGACCTGCAGCACGGCATGTTCGGGACCGAAACGGCGATCGCCTGCCTGCAGGCGGTGTCGGCGACGCCAGCGGTGCCGTTGGCACGGTGCCGCTCGAACGACCTCGCCGAGATCGGCCACCTCCTCGATGCCGGCGCGTACGGCGTGATCTGCCCGTCGATCGACACGCCGGAGGACGCCGCCGACTTCGTCGCGGCGTGCCGCTATCCGCCCCGCGGACGGCGCAGCTTCGGACCGGCTCGGGCCGTCCTGTACGGGGGAGCGGACTACGTCGCAGGCGCCGACGAGACGGTGCTGGCGATCGGGATGATCGAGTCGGCGTCAGCGCTCGAGCACCTCGACGCGATCCTCGCCGTTGATGGCCTCGACGCCGTGTACGTCGGGCCGAGCGACCTCGCCGTGTCGAACGGGTGGGAGGTTCCCGGGGGTGGGCCGCTCGGCAGCGAGCTCGCCGATGCGCTGGTGCACGTCGTCACGCGGGCTGGGGCAGCGGGCGTTCCGGCCGGGATCTTCGCTCAGAACCTCGATCACGCAGTGCAGTGCGCGTCGTGGGGCTACAAGTTGATCACGCCGGGAAGCGACGTGGGCTTGCTGCGCGCCGCAGCCGCGGAGCGCATCGCGATGCTCCGGCGGGGGACCGCGAGCGGCAATGACGACCGGGAAGTGTGACCTGAGCGAGCGGGTTTCCGCACGCTCAGCTCACAGTTCGCCGCCCGGCGCGCCCTGGTCGAATCGTTCCACAGTCCACCCGAAGGGGGGACATCCGTACCGTTGACCGGCCGCCTTCACGCCCGCCACGATGGGGGCCTCATCCGAACTTGGGGGTTAACGGTATGGCTCGTCGTCTCGCGGTGGCGTTCGTCGGTTCCTTGGTGCTCGCCGGTCTGTCGTGGTCGACGGGTCGCGCCGAGCCACCACCCGGACCCAGCGGAGACGACGGCGAGCCTGAGCGTCTACACCGGCGTCGTCGACAGCGCCGCCCTGTCGACGATCGTCGGGTTCGGGTGTCGATCGCCACGAGCTCGAGGTCGGCGCCCGTCGAAGGTGCGGACGGCCAGTTCCCCGTCGAGGTGATCCTGAGCGACGGCACAGGCCGCTGAGCTCGCCGCAGCGGGCGCTCGAGCTGCACGGCCAAGGGAGGCTGCCGACCGCCGGCATCGCCGTCGCAGCAAGACGGCGTGTTCCGGCGCTACAGCGGTGCTGGCGGCCTTCAGGAGGAGCTGATCGCGCAGGCGGCGGCCTATCCGGCGATCGCCGAGCTCCACAGACATCGGGCAGACGATCCAATGGCCAGGACATCAACGCGGTCCGCGTGACCAGCAACCCGGGCACACGGACGAGGCTCGGACGGCGTCCGACGACCGTGTACGTCGGCCGCCCAGCACGCCCGGGAGTGGATCACGCCGGAGATGGTCCGCCGGCTGCTCGACCACTACCTGACGGCTACGGCACCGACGCCGCAGATCACCTCGATCATCGACAACAACGAGCTGTGGTTCATCCCGGTCGCCAACCCCGACGGCTACGACTACTCGCCACGACGCCGAACGGCTGTGGCGCAAGAACCTCCGCGACAACAACGGCGACGGTGAGATCACCGCCGGCGACGGCGTCGACCTCAACCGCAACTTCCCGACGCGCTGGGGCTACGACAACGAGGGCTCGTCACCGAACCCGGCCAGCGATACCTATCGCGGGCACCGAGCCCGCTGTCCGAACCAGAGAACCAGGCGCTCGACGCGCTGTTCGCCGAGATCACGCCGGAGTTCTTCATCAACTACCACTCGGCTGCCGAGCTGCTGCTGTACGGCCTCGGTTGGCAGGTTGCCGACGCCGTCGCCTGACGACGTGCTCTACGAGGCGATGGCCGGCAACGACGAGATCGGGTCGGCGATCCCCGGCTACGACCCCGACATCTCCGCCGAGCTGTACACGACGAACGGCGACACGGACTCGCACATGCAGGAGGCGTACGGGACGCTCGGGTTCACGCCCGAGATGGCGACGTGCGAGTCGGCGTCCGACGTCGATCCGGACGACGAGTGGGAGGCCGAGGACTGCGAGAGCGGCTTCCACTTCCCCGACGACGAGGCCTCGATCCAGGCCGAGTTCGAGAAGAACATCCCGTTCGCGCTGGCCGTCGCCGAGTCGGCCGCCGACCCGGACGACCCCGTGTCGGTCGTCGGCATCGACACCCCGAACTTCGTCGTCGACTCGTTCGACGTCTCCTACGGCGATCCGCAGACCGTCGCCGTCACGGCGAAGCGGATGTCGCCGGGATCCTCATGAACTACCGCATCAACGGGGGCCGCACTCGCTTCGCACCAGCGCACGAGTGGGACGGCGGCGAGCGATACGGCTTCGAGAACACCGACTACTACGGCGAGTTCCGCGGCGAGGTGCGCGGTGCAGCGGCCGGCGACGAGGTCGAGGTGTGGTTCACCGGCGTGGCGAGCGATCGCGGACGAGCGCGGACAGGTCGAGAGCGAGCACTTCACGTACACCGTCGCCAGTGACAGCGGCAACCCTGTGCTGATCATCGCCAACGAGGACTACACCGGCGTCAACCCGGCCGCCACGCCGTCGGGGTGGCCCGCCGAAGTACCTCGACGAGCACGTCGCCGCGCTCGAGGCAAACGGCATCACGCCCGATGTCTGGGACGTCGACGCCCAGGGCGTACCGCACGACCTCGGCATCCTCAGCCACTACGGCGCGCGTGCTCTGGTACTTCGGCGACAACCGGCTGACCCAGGACCAAGAGGACGTCATCACCGAGCTGCTCGGCTCCGGGCCGGCTTCCAGGACACGTCGGTCGCCGAGCGCCAGCAGTACCTGACGATCGGGTCCGCGACCGCCTCAACGAGGGAGGAAAGCTGCTCTACGCCGGTGAGACGACGGCTACGACGGGCTACTCGACGAGCTCCTCGGCGGCAGTCTCGGCGGCATCTACTACGGCCTGGACGACTTCCCCGAGGAGCAGTGCGTCGTCGACCGCCGACCTGTTCAGCGACTGCCTGCTGCTCGCCGACGACTTCTACCAGTACTACCTCGGTGCCTTCAACCGCAACGCCATCGATGGTGCCGGGAGTGTCGTCGGCACGGCCGGACCGATGGCCGGTGATGAGGCAGCGTTCGGTGGGCCAGCCACGGTGGAGAACCCGGTCGACGAGGCGGGGGCGTTCACCGTCACCAGTGACGTACTGCCGCCGGAGCAGTTCCCGCAGTTCGCCTCGTCGGCCGTCATCGACTACGTCGACGTCGGAGGGCAACACCGTCGCTGTCGAAGGTGAGTTCGCCGCCGTCGCCAACCACGCTGACGAGAGCTACATGCGCCTCGGGCGGACGTTCGACCTGACCGGCATCACCGCCGGCGGAGGCTCCCGACGTTCGAGGCGCAGCTGGTCGTGGTCGACCGAGGACGGGTTCGACCACGTCATCGTCGAGGCGCACACCGTCGGCCAGGATGACTGGACGACGCTGCCCGACCTCAACGGCAACACGACGACGGACGTGCCCGCGGAGTGTGAGGCGGGTTTCTACATCGGCCTCCACCCGAACCTGCACCAGGTACCTGACGCCAGGCGATCCGTGCACGCCAGCGGCGCCCGGGCTCGTGGAACGCCTTCACCGGCGACTCCGACGGCTGGCAGCCCGTCGCCTTCGATCTCTCCGCCTATGCGGGCGAGCAGGTCGAGATCATCGTCAGCTACGTGACCGACCCGAATACTGGGGGCGTCGGCGCCATCCTGGACGACGTCCGGCTGACGACCACCGGTGGGGTCGTCGAGGCCGAAGGCTTCGAGGAGGACCTCGGCGCCTGGCAGGTGCTCGGTCCGCCCGAGGGCAGCGGCGACAACGCAGCTCGACTGGGAGCGGGCCCACGCAGCTCGGCCCGATCACCGCCGGCGTCGCCACCGAGGACACGCTGCTCCTCGGCTTCGGGATCGAGCAGCTGGAGAGCCCGGAGGCGCGAGCCGAGCTCGTCGCCGACGCGCTCGAGCTGCTCGGCGGCTCGTCGCAGTGAACTAGGCCTCGGCCGCCCGGACTTCGCGCCGGGCGGCCGACGGCTCCAGAAATGCCAGCGCCCGTTCGGCCTCGGTCTGGATCTCGTCGATCGCGGCCGGATCCAGCGGGCGATGGCGAACCGTGAGGATCGTCGCCTCCTTCGACCGCGCGAGTGACCACACGCCGGCGAGGAAGCCATCGTGGAGGATCGATCCGTGGATCGGTGGGTCGACCACGATCGGCGTGTCCGGGCCAGTAGCGGCTGCGGTCGGCGTGTGACAGCACGGCGTTGTCGTACTCGGGCAGCAGGCGCGCGGGTGCGGGCGTCTCGGGATCGGGCAGCGGAGCGTCCGGCACGTCGAACAGCTCGCGTCCGTGCTCGTCGCGGAACGTGCGCAGCTGCGGTCGCAGCCGCTCGAGCACCTCGCGGAATCCCGTCAGGCGCGACCACGCTGCGACGTCGGCCGGTGTCGCTGGTCCGTAGGCGGCGAGATAGCGAAGCACGACCTCGTCGATGGACGGGTTGGCGACGAGTGGCCGGCCGAGCCATGCCTCGGCGGTGGTCGTGACGACCTGGGACGTCTTGCCCCACACGCCTCGCGGCGGGACCTGGACGAGGGCCAGCTTGTTGCGGCAGGCGAGGCCCATGGCCGCCGGATCGACATTGGGGAAGCGCTCGGCGAGCGCTGCTCGCAGCTGCCCACCCGAGCGTGGTCGCTCGGCGAGGAGCTGCGCGCCGTAGGCCAGCACCGGCGCCAGGTCGACGCCCTGCAGTGCCGGCGCCACGTCGCGGTGACGGGCGAGCTCGCCGTCGAGGACCGGTTGGCACAGCGGGCGTAGCAGCAGCGCGTCGTCGGCGGTCAGCAGGTGGACGGTGCCGCGCATCGCCACGATGCGCACGGCGGCGCGCGCTTCGAGCGCCGCGCCCAACTCCTCGGGACGGAAGTCGCGCAGTCGCGACCACAGGCCGAGGTACGGGTTGAGCGGCACCTGCGCCTGCATGCCGACGAGATGGGCGACCGCCGCCAAGGGATCGAGATCGGCTCGTTCGAGCAGCAGCTGGCGAGCCATCGTCGCCCGGTTGAGGGCACGCCGGTCGAGGGTCGTCACGGGGCGACATCATGGCCGCCGAAAGCGGTCATCTCCTGGCCCGCCGAGAATCGAAAACCCGTGTCACCGCTCCACTCGTAGAAGCGGACGGGGACTCGCAAGAGGAGATCGATCAATGGGTGTTCGAAGACTCGCACGCATCGCTGCTTGCGCGCTGCTGGCCGGCGCGCTCTCTGCCGCAGTGGCGGTCCCGGCCTCGGCCGGACCGGTGACGGGCAGGCCGCGGCCGACGGTCGACCGCACGCCGCCCAGTCAGCCGACCAACCTGCGCGCCGTCGCGGTCACCCAGACCAGCGTGACGCTTGCGTGGAGCCCGTCCACCGACAACGTCGGCGTCACGACGTACTCCCTGTGGGGCGAGGGCCTCTCCGGCGTCGTCTCCGCGACCCATCCGAACACCACGGCGACGTGGACCTACTTGCTGCGTCCCGGACAGACCGTGACGTTCCGGGTGACCGCCTTCGACGCCCGGTACAACGCCTCGGTGGCGAGTGCTCCCGTCACGGTCACCACGCTGGCGGACACGACCGCGCCGTCGACACCGAGCGGGCTGCGGGTCGACGCCGTCACCGCCTCCACGGTCTCGCTGACGTGGAACAGCGGAACCGATCTGTTCCAGCCCGTGCGGCACGAGATCCTCGTCAATGGCGTGCCGACCGGCGATGCCGTCTCGAACGTCCCGGCGGGCACGATCCCCCGACCAGCCGTCCAGGGCGCCACGGTACGGCAGCTCGACCCAGGGGCGACGTACCAGTTCAGCGTCAGGGCGATCGACCCGTCCGGCAACGTGTCGCAGCTGAGCAACGTGGTCGCTGCGACGACGCAGGCGAGCACGGACACCGTCGCGCCGACGAGTCCTACGCTGCTCAGCGCGTCCGATGGCGGCAACGGCTCCTGCCCGGAGGAGCTGTGGCTGCGCTGGTCTGCCTCGACCGACGACGGACCCGCTGCGGGCATCGAGTACGAGGTCAGGGTGAACGGCGTGATCAACGAAGTCATCCCGGTGGGCACGCAGACCATCACGTACACCGAGGTGCTCGGGCCCAACTCGGTGACGATCGTCGCCGTGGACAAGGCCGGCAACGCCTCGGCACCGAGCAATGCAATGACCGTGGTCACGAACTGGGCCCCAGGCGGGTGCGGTTTGCCGTAGTCACGTCGATCCGGCACCGATGAATCGGCGGCTCGGCCACGGTCTACACCGGTGAGCGGACCGCGGTCCGCGCTCGTCGAGAGGAGCAGGTTCATGTCACAGACCGCAACGCAGGAGGCCAGCCAGCCCGTCGCCGTGCCGCCGATCGTCGACCAGAAGACCTGGGACGCCGCGCTCGCCGACTTGCGCGCTCGGGAGAAGGCGGCGACACGAGAGCTCGATGCCATCGCCGCCGCCCGCCGTCGCCTGCCGATGGTGGAGCTGCCGGACTACACCCTGCAAGGCGCCGACGGACCCGTTCGGCTCGTGGACGTCTTCGAAGGCAAGAACCAGTTGATCGTCTACCACCACATGTGGTTCCCCGGCGAGGAGTGGCAGTGCCCGGGATGCACCGGGTTCACCAGCCAGTTCACTCGGCTCGAGTTCCTCGACAACCACGACGCCCGCTTCGTGATCGTCACCCAGGGCCCGATCGACGACGCGCTCGCCTACAAGGCGCGGGTGGGGAACAAGATGACGTGGTACTCGACGGCGAACAGCTCCTTCGGCGCCGACATGGGTGCGCCGCCAGGCGGCGGCTTCCAGGTCAACGTCTTCCTCCGCGTCGGCGAGAAGGTGTACCGCACCTACAACACCCAGGGGCGCGGCACCGAGCAGCTCGGTCACAGCTTCGCCCTGATCGATCTCCTGCCGTACGGACGCCAGGAGGAGTGGCAGGACTCACCCGAGGGGTGGCCGCAGTCACCGACCTACAGCAGGTGGGCGTCCTCGGAGGAGTTTGCCCGCTACGCCGACTGACCGGCCTCAGCTGGCGTGCCAGCTGATCACCGGCGGCTTCACGCGTGCGCAGCGCGGCGCGCCGCACTCGTCGGTCAGCGGGAGTGAGGCGACCAGCACGCCGTCATCTCGCGCCGTGTCGGCCAGCATCCCGGCCGGGATGTCGCCGACCATCAGCTTGGCCCTGCGGAACATGACGAACGAGCCGTCGGAGCGAACGTTGCCCCACGTGAGGTAGAGGAACCGCTCGCCCTTCTTGCCGTGGATCGCCGGGCCGCGCAGATCGACGTTGCCGTCCTCGACCACGGCGCGCACCTCGACGTCCCACCGCGCGTCGTCGGCATCGCCGCGAACCAGGCCGACTGGCTCCTTGCCGACCTGCACGGCGACGTGCACGTTGTGCAGCGATTCGCCATCCGAGACGAAGTCGGCCCCAGGGAGATCGTGCCCTTCGATGACGATGCGCATCAGCCGGTCATGTGCTTGGAGACGTGGTACCAGAAGTCAGCGGACAGCCCGAGCGACTCGACGTCGATGCGCTCGTCGTTGCCGTGGAAGCGACTGCTGAACTGCTCGAAGGTGACCGTGGGCGAGAACAGCGCGGCCCCGTACGCCACCGCGCCACGCTGGCGGTAGAAGCGGGCGTCGGTGCCGCCCGTGATCAGCCCGGGCACGAGGTCCGCATCCGGATACGCGACCTGTGTGCGCGTGCGCAGCGCCTCCCACAGCGGGTTGTCGATCGGCGAGCGGGTCGCATCACCCTCCTGCAGCGAGGAGATCTCCACTCGCTCGGCGAGCTCACCCAATGCCTCGGCGAGGTAGCCGTCGACGACCTCCTTCGTGTCGCCGGGAACGGTTCGGATGTCGACGTCGATGTCGATGACGTCCGGGATCGTGTTGGTCTTCTGCCCGCCGTGGATCACGTTCGGCGAGATCGTGGTGTGCGAGCAGGCGTGAGCGACTCGGGCGTAGGGCGTGGGCAGCGATGCGATGGTGTCATCGATGGTCGCCGCGTCGGAGAGTCCGCGGCGTAGGTCGTCCGGGAGGTCCAACGAGGCCAGCCGGGCCTGCCACAGGTCGTCCAGGTTGGGGTGGGGACGGAAGGCGACGAGGCGGCGCACCACCTCGGCGGCGGTGATCAGCGCGTTGTCCGCGCCGTAGGGCATCGAGCCGTGACCGGGTGTGCCGGCGACGCGCAGGCGCCGCCATGCGAGGCCCTTCTCGGCGACGTTCACGGTGACGTGGCGGGCGCCGTCGGAGCTGGTCGACGACCAGCCGCCGGTCTCCGTCAAGACGTACTGGGCGCCGACGTCGTCCCAGTGCTTGTCAAGCATGTGCTCGGCACCCCAGTGCCCACCGGCCTCCTCGTCGGCTACGCCGAAGTAGATCAACGTCCCCTTCGGACGGAAGCCCTCGGTGGCCAGGCGGCGGAAGGCGACGGCCATCGACGCGGTGATGTTGAGCATGTCGATCGCCCCGCGCCCCCACACCTCACCGTCGATGACCTCGCCACCGAACGGATCTTCGGACCAACCGTCGGGGTTGACGGGCACCACGTCGGTGTGGCCCATCAGGCACAGCGTCGGCGCGGTCGGATCACTGCCCTCGATCCTGGCGACGATCGAGGTCCGGCCCGGGTGACTCTCGTAGCTGGCGACTTCGAGGCCGGCACCCTCGAGGTAGGTCTGCAAGAGGTCGGCGTTGCGGACCTCCTCACCGGAGTCTGGGGAGCCGTCGTTGACGCAGGCGTTGCGGATGAGCTGCTGCAACAGCTCGGTGGTCGGACCCGTCAACTCGTCGGTCAGCGTCATGCCTCCGACGCTATGCGCTGCCCGGGACCTTCCGGTCTGTCCGTCGGAACCGTTCGTTGTGAGCGGATTCCTACGGACAGAACTCTCCGGTTGGCCGCAGCCGCGGGGCGAGGCTCGTCACCAGATCGACGACCTCCTGCGCGCACGCCGTGAACGCCTCGACTTCGCCACCGCCTGGATCGACGACCTCCTCCCACGGTGCCAGTTCGACGTCCGCGGGGCGTAGCTCGGCGACGCGCTCGGTCAGCGGGCGCTCGTCATCAGCAAGGTCGCGCACCAGGCGTCTCAGCGACACCGTCTTGTCCGCCGCGTCCGGGTGGGTCCGCCGCACCCACTCCGCGTGCTCAGGTGCCAGCGCGATCACGAGCGTCGCCCGCTCGAGGTCGTCGGCCACGACCTGTCGGCTGCGGTGCGGTGGCGTGGGGAGACCGACGGACTCGAACCCGGCGCGGGTGCGCCAGCTCATCGGCAGTCCATCGATCGACATCGTGCCGGCCGTCAGGATCTCGACGTCGGGTACGTGGGCCCGCAGCACGGCGCCCGCGATCACCGAGCGCGTTGCGTTGCCGGTGCACAGCACGAGGATCGTCGCGATCATGGGTGGGGCGTCGTTCTACAGTCCGCGGGTGTGGCGTCGTGGTTCCGAGAAGAGATCATCGAGAGCGACCGGCTGGCTCTCTTCCTCACCTTCCTAGCGTTCATCGTCACGTTTGTCGCCACCCGCCTCATCACGCGCATGATCCGGGCTGGCCGAGGTCCGTTCAAGGACAACGTTTCCGACAGCGGGATGCACATCCATCACGCCGTGCCTGGGATCATCCTCCTCGTCGTGGGCGCAGTCATGTCGGTCGGCACGGGATCCGTGTCGCCGTTCGCCGAGATCGCGGCGGTGCTCGTCGGCATCGGCACGTCGCTCGTGCTGGACGAGTTCGCGCTGATCCTCCACCTGCAGGACGTGTACTGGGCCCAGGAAGGGCGGTTGTCGGTCGAGATGGTGACGTTGGCTGTCGGAGCCACGGGTCTTGCGCTCGTCGGCGTCAACCCGTTCGACTTCAGTGGTGATGCCGGCGATTCCGCGAAGATCGTCCTGACCGCGGTCGGCGTCACCGGACACCTGGCGCTGGTCCTGGTGTGCGCCTTCAAGGGTAAGTACCCGATGGCGTTGTTCGGGACGTTCATCCCTGGGTTCTCGTGGATCGGCGCGATCCGCCTGGCCCGTCCGACGTCCCGCTGGGCCAAGCGCTTCTACCGCCCGGCCAAGCTCGCGAAGGCGACAGAGCGTGCTGCAAAGCATGACGACCGGTGGGATCCGATCACGGGGCGGATCACCGACTTCGTCGCCGGCAAGCCGTCCGAACCGAACCCGCCACCCGCTCCGCCACCGGTCATGGCGGTCGTGAGCACCGCCGAGCTCGACGCTGACTACGCCGCGGCTTGGGCCGAGTGGACCGCGATCCACGGCGTCGGCCCGGTGTCGTCGGGCTGATGCGCCGGGGCGACGTCGTGTCGATCGACTCCAACGTCATGACCGCGACCGCGGCGAGCGCCGCGAACGAGCGGTGGCCGGCCGTCGTGGTGAGCAACGACGGCGCCAATCGAACGGCTCGCCGGCTCGGTCACGGCGCAGTCACCGTCGTACCGATCACGGGAGCGAGCGCTCGCACGTATCCGTTTCAGGTCCTGCTGCCGGCTGGGTCGTGCGGCCTGCCGCAGGCGTCGACGGCACATGCGGAGCAGATCCAATCCGTGGAGATCGGACGCGTGGGCGAGGTCCTCGGTCACGTTCCGGACGGTCTCCTCGAGCAGGTCGAGGAGGCGATCAAGGTGCACCTTGGACTCGATTCGAGTGTGGTGTCATGAGCGAGCCGGCATCGACGCGGATCGCCCTCATCCGCCACGGAGAGACCAAGTGGAGCCTCCAGCGTCGCCACACGGGACGAACGAACATCCCGCTCGACGAGGCAGGTCGCCACAAGGCGATGGAGCTGCGGCCGGTGGTCGCCCGCGTGCCGGGGATCGAGGACGCCGTCGTCTATGTCAGCCCGCTGCGACGGGCCCGGGACACCGCCGAGCTGGCCGGAGTCGGGTCCGATGCCATCGTCTGTGACGACCTCCTGGAGTGGGATTACGGGATCTACGAGGGTCGGCGGACGAGCGACATCCGCAAGAAGATCCCTGGTTGGTCCGTCTGGACGGATCCCATCATCGGTGGCGAGACGATGCAGCAGGTCGGCGCGCGCGCCGACCGGATGATCGCTCGCGCCGTCGAGCAGGGAGGCCTGACCGTGATGGTCGCGCATGCCCACATCCTGCGGATCCTCGGGGCACGTTGGTGCGGTCTTCCCCCGAGCGGCGGCAAGATCTTGACGCTTCACGCGGCCAGCCTGTCCGTGCTCGGGCACGAGCGAGAGGTCCGGGTGATCGAGCACTGGGATCTCGTTCCGGAGCTTTGTACAGCAGCTGCGCCGGACCAGGCGCTACCATCGTGACGGTGGACGTTGACTGCGTTCCCCGGCCACGCAGACGCGATGGCGCTCCCTTGCTGGCGCTCGGTCGCTTGCGGCTGGCAACCACGTGGGCGCTCGCTTGCTCGCACGAGGTGACGGGCCCAAGGTGAACGCTGGCGGCGGCCCCGTCCGCACGACCGCATGACAGCGACCGAGACCACGACCACGGTTGTCGTTCCCGGCACGCACCTGATGGCGTCGCTCGTCGGACCTCGCGACCAGCACCTTCGCCAGATCGAAGCGGCCTTCCCCGCGACGGAGATCTACGTGCGTGGCAACGAGGTTGTCGTGCGCGGCGAGCAGGCAGGTCAAGTCGCCCAGCTGTTCGAGGAGCTGGTCGGCCTGCTCCAGCGGGGCCACGAGCTCGACGAGCCGAGCCTGCGGCACGTCATCGGCATGGTCGACGAGGACGAGCGGCCGAGTGAGATCCTCACCCAGGACGTGCTGCGCGGCGCGCGCGGACGTCAGATCCGTCCCAAGTCGGCCGGACAGAAGCGGTACATCGACGCCATTGCAGAGAACGTCATCACGTTCGGCATCGGGCCCGCCGGTACTGGCAAGTCATGGCTCGCCGTGGCGATGGCCGTGCGCGCACTGCAGGCCAAGGAGGTGCAGCGGATCATCCTCACCCGGCCGGCCGTCGAGGCCGGCGAGCGTCTCGGCTTCCTGCCGGGTGACCTGATGGCGAAGATCGATCCGTACCTGCGCCCGCTGTACGACGCGCTCTACGACATGGTGGAGCTGGAGGCGGCGCAACGGCTGCTCGAACGGCAAACCGTGGAGGTGGCGCCTCTGGCCTTCATCCGCGGTCGCACCCTCAACAACAGCTTCATCATCCTCGACGAGGCACAGAACACGACTCCCGAGCAGATGAAGATGTTCCTCACCCGCATCGGTTTCGGTTCACGCGTCGTCGTCACCGGCGACGTGACCCAGATCGACGTGCCCGACGGCAGGAGCGGGCTGGTCGGTCTCGAGCGCGTGCTGCAGGGCATCGAGGGACTGGCCTTCGTCCAGTTGACGGCGTCCGACGTGGTGCGCCATCGGATCGTCGCTGACATCGTCGCTGCCTACGAGCGCGACGGTGCCGCCGCGGGCCGGGCGAAATGAACGCTCGATCGAATCGTCGCGACGTGCGAGCGACCGAGCGCTAGCGAGGGAGCGGCCAACCACGGCCTGCGTGGCCGGGGAACGCAGTTGCGTCTGCGTGGCCGGGGAACGCAATGAACGAGCCTCCGAGTCCCACCCTCACCGCGACGGCTGACGCGCCTGTCGTGGTGGGTGCGGACGAACAAGACGACATTCCGGTCGACGTCGCGCGATGGACGGCGTTGGCCGAGGCCGTGTTGCGTGACGAGCATCGGCGGGGCGAGCTGACGCTGACGTTCGTCGACGCCGAGGAGATGGCCGATCTGAATGCCGCGCACCTCGGTCACGAGGGCCCCACCGACGTGCTGTCGTTCCCCCTCGACACCGAGGACGTCACGGGTGTGCCCGTGCTGATCGGCGATGTCGTGGTCTGCCCGGCGGTCGCCGCTGCGCAGGCGTCTCTGCACGCCGGCACGCTCGACGACGAGCTGGCGCTGCTCGTCGTGCATGGCATCCTGCACGTGCTCGGTCACGATCACGCCGCCGACGACGAGCGGACGCGCATGCAGTCGCGCGAGCGGGAGCTACTCGAACGCCACCACTGGCATGGGCCGGCCCCGGCGGGTTTCCGGCAGGACCACGGCGACCAGGAGCACCAGTGACTGGCACCGATATCTGGATCCTGATCGCGATCATCGTGCTACTGCTCATCCTCGTCGTGCTGGCGGCGGCCGAGACGGCACTCAACCGGATCTCGCGCGTCAAGGCGCAAGCGCTCGCCGAAGCCACGGGCACGAAGCCTGCCCAGGCCTTGGCCCGGTTGGTGACTCACCCTGAGCGCTTCATCAACCCGCTGCTCGTCACCGTCACCGTGCTGCAGACGGGTCAGGCATTCCTGACGTCGATCCTCGCCGACCGGCTGTTCGGTACGACCGGCCTGATCGTCGCCTTCGTGGTCAACGTGGTCGTGTTCTTCGTGCTCGCCGAATCGATGCCCAAGACGTGGGCGGTGCTGCACACGGAGCGGGCCGGGCTCGCCACGGCGCGGTTCGTGCAAGGGCTCGTGTCGTTTCCTCCGCTGCGCGTCATCAGCCGCGCGCTGATCGGCCTGACCAACGTGCTGCTGCCCGGCAAGGGTCTCAAGGAGGGGCCGTTCGTCAGTGAGCAGGAGCTGCTCGGCATCGTCGAGGCAGCCGCTGAGGACGAGGTCATCGAGCACGAGGAACGGGAGCTCATCGAGAGCATCATCGAGTTCGGCGACACGGTCGCTCGCGAGGTGATGGTGCCCCGGCCCGACATGGTCATCGTGCCCCATGACGCCACGGTCACCGCCGGACTCGATCTCGCCATCGCGCATGGGTACAGCCGCCTACCGCTGCACGGCGAGGACGACGAGGACATCGCCGGGATCGTCTACGCGAAGGACCTCATGCGGGCCGAGCGCGAGGGACGTGGCGACACGCCGGCGCTCGACCTGGTGCGGCCGGTGCGCTTCATCCCCGAGAACAAGCCGGTGAGCCGCCTGATGCGAGAGATGCAGGCCGGCAAGTTCCACCTCGCCATCGTCGCCGACGAGTACGGCGGAATCGTGGGCCTGATCACGTTGGAGGACTGCCTCGAGGAGCTGGTCGGCGAGATCGTCGACGAGTACGACATCGAGGCGCTCGCCGTCCAGCGGTTGCCCAATGGCGACTACCTGGTCGACGGGGGAGTGCAGGTCGAAGACCTCAACGAGTTGCTGGAAGCCCACCTCCCCGACGAGGAGTGGGACACCCTCGGCGGGTTCTTGTTCGGAACCTTGGAACACGTGCCCGAGCCCGGGGAGTCCGTCGAGCACGGCGGATGGCGCTTCGCTGCGGAGGAGATCGACGGGCGCCGCATTCGTCTGGTGCGCATCACGCCGCTGGCGCCCGACGAGCGATCCACCAACGGTGATCAGCGTCATCAACGTGATCGCCAGGAGCGCCGCGCGGGCGATCGCGCTGCCGGGTAGTCGCGACCCTCGCG
The DNA here is from genome assembly GCA_963774635.1 of uncultured Acidimicrobiia bacterium. Lineage (GTDB taxonomy): Bacteria > Actinomycetota > Acidimicrobiia > Acidimicrobiales > Ilumatobacteraceae > JALZMG01. The sequence continues at coordinate 68,582 of CAVZFS010000034.1, read as the reverse complement.
TTACCGTCGCTGCCCGTGGAGATCTCGCTGGACGGAAAGGTCGCGCTCGTCACGGGCGCGTCCAAGGGCATTGGCAAGGCGATCGCCGCAGGCTTCGCTGCGTCGGGCGCGAAGGTGATGCTCAGCAGTCGCAAGCAGGAGCAGCTGGAAGCAGCAGCCGCCGAGATCGACGGCCAGACGGCGGTCTTCGCCGCCAACGCCGGCGACCTCGACTCGGCAGCGGCCTGCATCGACGCCACGCTCGAGACGTTCGGCGGGCTCGACATCCTGGTCAACAACGCCGCGACGAACCCCTACTTCGGTCCCACGTTGGAGGTTGATCCGGCCCGCTACGACAAGACGTTCCAGGTCAATCTGCGCGCTCCGCTGTTCTGGTCGCAGCTGGCATGGGAGCGCTCGTTCCGCGAGTCGCCGGGGGTGATCGTCAACATCGCTTCGATGGGTGGCATGCGGGTGGAGTACGGCCTCGGCGTCTACAACGTCTCGAAGGCGGCGCTGATCCACCTCACCCGTCAGCTGGCCGGCGAGCTCGGTCCGACCAGGGTGGTCGGCATCGCGCCCGGTCTCGTCAAGACGGATTTCTCGGCGCTGCTCGTCCAGAACTTCGGTGACGCCCTGGTCGCAACGATGCCGACGCAGCGACTCGGTGAGCCCGAGGACATCGCCAACCTGGCGGTCTTCCTCGCCAGCGACAAGGCGAGCTGGATCACCGGCGACACCTACTCCATCGACGGCGGGGCAGGGGTGCGCTTCAGGTAGTGGCGGGCGACCTTGCCGATGGACGTGCGGGGGATCGCATCGACAAGCACCAGGTGGCGTGGAGCGCAGTAGGCAGGGAGCTCGGCTTTCACCGCACCGCGCAGCTCATCGAGGGTCGGGGGACGTCCGGACGCAACCACGTAGGCGGTGACGGCGTCGCCCCACTCGGCGTCGGGAGTGCCAGCCACAGCGACATCGGCGATCGAGGGCAGCTGCCGCAGCACCCGCTCGACCGGTTCGGGCCACACGTTCTCACCGCCGGTGATGATGAGGTCGCCACGGCGCCCGTCGACATGGAGTCGACGGTCGTCGAGCCAGCGGCCAACGTCGCCGGTCGGGAACCACCCGTCACGGAGCGGGTCGGTGCCGTCGCGATACGCCCGCAGCAGCATCGGTCCGCGGAGCAGGATCTCCCCATCGGTGCCGAGCCGCACGTCGACACCGTCGAGGGGGACGCCGTCATACACGACGCCGCTTCCGGTCTCGGTCATCCCGTACGTCGTCACGACGTTGGAGGGCACATCGGCCGGCGGCGCTGCACCGCCGAGCACGACGATGCGGAATGCCGACGCATCGATGCGGGCGAGCGCAGTCGCGACCAGTGAGACCAGCGTCGCACCGCTGGCCATGACGGCGACTGGATCGAAGCCGGGCTGCACGGTGAGCGCGGTTCGCGATCGCATCGCCCTGACCACGACCGACAGCCCGCCGATGTGGGCCAGGGGCAAGCAGGCGAGCCAGTGGTCGGTGTCGCTCACGCCGAGGCGGGCGTTGGTCGCAGCGGACGACGCGTCGAGCGCGGTGTGGGTCAGGACGACACCTTTCGACGCGCCTGTCGACCCGCTCGTCGGCACGACGAGGGCGTCGCCCGCTTCGACGGGGTGGCCTCCGGCGAGGTCGGTCGAGCCGTCCTCGCTGAGGATGACGCCCAGGCGTCATCGCCGCCAACAGCGCTGCTCTCGCCGGGGCAGGCAGACGGGGATCGATGGGCAGCGCGGCGTCGCCGTCGTCCCACACTCGTCGGAGCGCGTCGACGAAGCCAGGTCCGCCGGGTAGGTCCAGCGCGACGAGACGGTTCGTCACCCCGTGACGGGATCGATCGGTGTGAGAACGCCGAGCTGGTCTTCGACGGCCTGGGCGACGTCGAGCGTGATCTGGTCGGCGAAGCGTGGCCCGGTGAGCTGTGCGCCCACTGGCAGGCCACCCGCCACGCCGGCCGGCACGACTGCCGCCGGGAGCCCGAGGAGGTTGGCCGGCAGCACGGGTCGCATCAGCGACAGTGTGTTTCGTGCATCGTCCAGGGAGCCGATGTCGGCGCCGTGGGGGAACGGTGGCTGCGTCCACGTCGGTGTGAGCAGCACGTCCCACGTGTCGAAGAAGGCCGCCCAGTCCCGCATGACGCCGTGGCGCTCGGCGAACATGAACGCCCACGTCGTGATGTCGATCGGCGGGTACTCGATGGCGGCGAAGTCGAGGAAGGCCTTGGAATCGGAGCCCATGACGTCCTCGAGCAGCGGCCTCATGGACATGACGTCTGGGAGGAGCAGCTGGACCCACAGCTCGATGGCTCGCTCATACGTCGGCGGCACCGCCTCGGCAACGTCGTGGCCGGCGTCCGCCAGGGCGTCGGCCGCTCGTCGGACGGCCTGAGCCACGCCGGCGTCGGTCGTCCCGCCGGGCGGATCGGTGCACACTGCGACCCGGAACCGGGCGCCCGGCTCGCTCGTGCGAAGGGTCACCGGCAGGCTCAGTGGGTCACGGGGGTGTGCTCCGGCGACGACCTGCAACCCGGCGCGCACATCGGCGACGCGGCGCGCCATCACGCCCTCGACCGCCATCAGCTGGAACATGATCAGCGGGTCTTCCGGTGGCAGGCACGAGGCGTGGGGGACGACGCCCGTGGTCGGCTTGATGGAGGCGACACCGCAGCAGTGGGCGGGGTTGCGCAGCGATCCGCCGAGGTCGTTCCCGAGGCCCAGCGGTGACATCCCGCTGGCCAGCGCGCTGGCCTCGCCCCCGCTCGACCCACCGGCGGTGACGTCGGGCCGCCACGGGTTGCGAGTCAAGCCGCGGAGCGTCGAATCGGTGTGCACGCGCAGGCCGAAGTCCGGCATGTTCGTGCGGGCGAACGGGAAGGCACCCGCGGCACGCATGCGTTCCACCACGGGCGCATCGAGCGGGACGACGGCATCGGCGAAGGTCGGTACCCCATGGGTGGTCGGCCATCCGGCGACGTCGATGTTCTCCTTGACGCTGATCGGGACGCCGTGCAGCGGGCCGAGCGTCACGCCGTCGGCGACGGCCTGGTCGGCCGCATCGGCCGCCTTCTCGGCGTCCTCACCGAGGAGCGCGACGATGGCGTTCAGATCGCCGTTCACGTCCTCCACGCGGGCGAGCAGGGCATGCAGGACCTCCCGGCTCGACGTGTCCCGACGCCTGATCCGGTCGGCCAACTCCAACGCCCCCAGCTGCCACAGCTCACTCACGCCGCGGACGCTAGCGACCGCACCGGCGGTGATCGGCGTCGCCTGGCCCTATCGTCGGCCGGCGTGGCCCAGGTGCAACGTCCGCCGATGAGCACAACGCGAGCGTTCGTCCTCGGGGCGCGGCTGCGCACGCTGCCGGCGGCGATCGTGCCGGTGGCGCTCGGCGCCGGGTCAGCGGCAGGAGCCGGCGATGTCGCGTGGTGGCGGCTGCCGTTGGCCCTCGTCGTGAGCCTCGCCCTCCAGGTCGGCGTGAACTACGCCAATGACTACAGCGACGGCATCCGTGGCACCGACGACGCCCGGGTCGGACCGGTGCGACTCGTCGCGTCCGGGCTGGCCCCACCAGGTGCGGTCAAGCGTGCCGCCTTCATCGCCTTCGGTGTCGCCGCCGTCGCTGGACTCGTCCTCGCCGCGGCGACCACGTGGTGGCTCCTCGCCGTCGGCGTGGCGAGCATCCTGGCAGCCTGGTGCTACACGGGCGGGCCTCGTCCGTACGGCTACGCCGGGTTCGGCGAGCTCTTCGTCTTCGTCTTCTTCGGGCTGGTCGCGACGGTCGGTACGACGTACGTGCTGATCGAGCGTCTGACCTGGTTGAGCACAGTGATGGGCGCCGGCGCCGGATGTCTGGCTTGTGCGCTGCTCGTGATCAACAACCTGCGCGACCGGCCATCCGACGCGGCTGCAGGCAAGCGGACGCTGGCGGTGCGCATCGGGGACGCGCCCACGCGCACGCTGTACATCGCCTTGCTCGTGACGGCGTTCGTGTGCGTCGCCATCGCCGCCCGCTGGCGGCCGTGGGTGCTCCTGGCGTTCGGCGCGGCACCGCTGGCTGCGGCAGCGGCGCACGTCGTTCGGCGAGGAGCGATCGGGCGAGACCTGATCGTGTCCCTGGTCGCGACCGGTCGGGTGCAGCTGACGTACGGCGCGTTTGCGACGCTCGGCCTCGTGCTCAGTCGCTGAGGAAGGCCTTCACCACCGCGAGCACGTCGGCGGGTCGCTCCAGATGAACGGCGTGCCCGGCGCCTTCCACGACAGCCAGCGTCGCGTTCGGGATGACCGCGACCAACCGCTCGGCGAGCGCGACGAACTTCGTGTCCAGCGCGCCGGCGATCACGAGCACCGGCATGCGGAGCTCACCGAGCCGGTCCCAGAGCGGCGGTTGCGCGCCGGTGCCGGCCATGCGCAGGCTCGAAGCCAGTCCGGACACGGTGTTGCGCCGGCGGTCGTCGAGATCGGGGTCGTCCAGCGTGGCGAACAGCGGCTGCGCCACCCACGACTGCAGGAACTGGTCCACTCCGTCACGTTCGATCGCCGCCGCCAACGTCTCGTCGGCGGCCTGGCGGTTCGCTCGTTCGGCCTCGTCGTCGATGCCGGCCGTCGTGCTCACCAGGACCAGCCGCGTGACGAGATCCGGTCGGTCGAGCGCCAGCCGAAGGCACAACCGCCCACCCATGGAGTACCCGACGTAGATCGCCCGCCCGGACGTCGCGCCGAGCAACGCCGCGCCGGCGCCGATGCCGGCGACGATGGCCGCGGAATCACCGTGCCCGGGGGCGTCGACCGTCACGACCTCGTACTGCTCGGACAGCTCGTCGGTCATGGGGCGCCACGACCGGCCGGTCTGCGTGAACCCGTGGACGAGAACGATTCGCTCGCCGGCGCCCTGATGCTCGGACGCCAGCCGGTCAGCTGGCACGTGCCGCCAGCCGGCGCAGCACCTGCACGAAGACGTCCGGATCCTGAGCGCCAGGGATCGACCAGCGCCCGTCGATCACGTAGGTCGGCACGGCCGTGATCCCGGCCTCGGCAGCGGTCGCCGCAGCGGCCTGCAGCTCGGTGACCCCCTCGTCGCTGTCGAGCAACGCCCGCACGTCGTCGCCGTCGAGTCCGACTTCGGTTGCCGCACGGACGAGAACGTCAGGGTCGCCGACATCCTCGCCGTTCGTGAAGTACGCCGCCAGGAGTCGTTCCTTGAGCGCCGCCTGGACTCCCGGCACGCCGCTGCGGGCAGCGAAGTCGAGGACTCGGTGGGCGTCGCGGGTGCTGGCCCGGCGGGCACGGTCGAGACGGAAGTCGAGCCCCTCATCCGCGGCGATCGAGGTCACGTGGTCGATGATCGACGCGGCCCGCTCCGGTCCGCCGAACTTGCGGGCATACACGTCGGCAACGGGCATCGACGTTCCGGGCGGCGCGCTCGGATCGAGCTGGAACGGACGGAACACCACGTCGACATCGACGTCGTAGGTCGGGTCGTCGGCGAGTTGTGCGAGCGCCCGCTCGAAGCGCCGCTTGCCGATGTAGCACCACGGGCAGACCACGTCCGACCACACCTCGACGATCACGCGTCCACCCTACGGACGGAACTGTCCGTCGAAATCGTCCGGATCGTGCCGATTGCTACGGACAGAAGGGGTCAGACTTCCTCGAGCGCGGCGGCGGCCGTGTCGCGGGCCGCCTCGTCGTCGTGCATCGCCGCTGCTGCCTGATCCACCTGCGCCTGGGCTTTGTCGAGGCGGCCGCGAGCAAGTGCCAGTGTGCGCTCCGCGGCGGCCACGGCGTCGCCCGCGCTGGCCGCCTCCGCCTCCACCTCGCGTAGTCGCCGCCGAGACTTCTGGAACTGACGCTCGGCCACGTCGAGGTCGCGCTGGCGTCGGCGCTTCTCGATCGCCGTGACCTTGGCCTCCGGCTCGGCCTGCTGCTTCGCCGCCGTCTTCGACCTGGTTGCGGGCTTCGACGCGGGCACCGGGGCCGGCCGTGCTCGCCGGGCACTGGCTGGTGCGGGCTCCAGCCCGGCGAAGACGTCGGAGTCGCCCGCGTCACCCGAGCCCAGCACCGCCCGACGCAGCTGCTCGATGGCGGCGGCACTCGTCGCCAGCTCGGACAACTTGCCGATCAGCTCCGGTGTCTCCTCCGGGCGCCCAACTGCTCGCAATGTCGCGTTGGCGTGTCCTACCAGCGTCGATGAGGAGCTGCGCAGCGCCTGGAGCGCCTCCCGGACGTCGGGGCCGTCACGTCCTTCGATCGCCGCGGACTGGGCTTCACGCACGTCCTCGGCGGCCTGGGCGAAGGCGGCGACGTCCTGGTCATGCTCGGCCGACGTGACATTGAGGGCCCATTCGGTCCAGGCTGGGCGGCGCATGGCCGCCACACTCGATGCCGCCTCCCGATCATCCTTGCGCAGCTGCTTCGCCAACGCGTTGCGCGTCGCCACGAACTCCGGCGGTGGAGTGGCGAAGAGCTGGCGGAGGGCGTCGGCGTCCAGGGTGTCGACGGTACTTCGGCCCGCCGTCTGGACCGCCGCCCGGGCCGGCTATGGATCAGCCCGATGATCGAACAGGTGGGGACGGAACATGGTGACGTCGAGCTGCACTTCGTCCTGCCGGTGGAGCATCCGGCGCGGCCGGTCGGAGTGGCCGGTGACTTCAACGAGTGGGACTGGACGGCAACCCTGTTCGAGGAGCGAGCCGACGTCGTGGAGGCGGTCGTCACGGTCGCCGGCGGCCGCCAGTACGAGTTCAGGTACCGCGGCGCCAACGGCACCTGGTTCAACGACGACCGCGCCGACGACTACGTCCCCAACGAGTTCGGCGGCGTCAACTGCCTGATCGATCTCGGGACCGCCGGCGAGTCGTAACCTCCGGCGCCATGAGCGAGCGAAGCGAGGTCAGGCCGGCCGACGAGCGCGCGCTGCCTGCGCAAGACGGCGATGGGGTCGGGGGCGCAGCCCGACTGATGGACGGTCATGTCCCTGACGCCCAGGCGACGTTCTGCGCCACCCTCGTCGACGAGTGGTTGACGCGAGGCGTCCGCACCGCCGTCGTCGCGCCTGGATCACGGAGCACGCCCATGGCGTTGGCCCTCGCCGACCGGCCCGAGCTGGTCGTCCACGTCGTGCACGACGAGCGGTCCGCCGCTTTCGTCGCCCTCGGGCTCGGCCTGTCGGGCGCCCCTGCGGTCCTGCTGTCGACGAGCGGCACGGCGGCGGTCAACTTCCACCCGGCCGTCGTCGAAGCGGGCGCCTCGCACGTCCCGATGCTCGTCGTCACGGCGGACCGTCCGCCCGAGCTGCGAGATGTCGGCGCTCCGCAAACGATCGACCAGTCACATCTGTTCGGGCGTTCCGTGCGGTGGTTCCACGACCCCGGCGTCGCCGACGCGAAGCTCGCCCACACCTGGCGCTCGCTGGCCCGTCGCGCCGTCGACCTCGCGGCCACCGGCCCGGTCCACCTCAACGTGCCGTTCCGCGACCCGCTCGTGGGGCGACCAGGCCCATTGCCTCCGGGTCGGCCGCCGCAGCCGGCCATCGCGCTGCCCGACAACGGGTCCGCTGCGGTGCGACTCGACGCGGTTCGTGGGGTGATCCTGGCCGGCGGACGTGGCGGGGTGAGCCCGGAAGCGATCGCCAAGCTGGCCGAGATCACGCGCTGGCCCGTGCTGGCAGATCCGACGTCACCTGCCGCGCCAGCTGGACCTCTCGATCACCGCCTTCGACGCACTGCTCCGTCATCAGACGTTCGTCGAAGCCAACCGTCCTGAGCTGATCGTGCGGATCGGCCGGCCGGCCGCCTCCAAGGTGTTGGCTCAATGGGTGGCCGATTGCGCCGGCACCGGGACAGTGCTCGTGCAGGTGGGTGGGCCCGGCGTCATCGACCCCGATCATCACGTCGCGGCGTACGTGGGTCCTGGTGCCCTCGACAGTGGGCACGTGCGGGGCGCACCCGACGCCGCCTGGCAGGACGGCTGGACAGCGGCCAACGCCCGGGCGGAGGCGGCCATCGACGACGTACTCGATGGTCTCGCGGCACTCACCGAACCGAGCGTCGCCCGCACGGTGGCACGGCACTTGCCCCCCGGCGTGCAGCTCGTCGTCGCCTCGTCCATGCCGGTGCGCGATCTCGAGTGGTTCGGCGGTCCGCTGGCCAGGGCTCACGCCAATCGAGGCGCCAACGGCATCGACGGTGTGGTGTCGACGGCACTCGGCGTCGCGCTGGGCGGAGAGCCGACGGTCGCTCTCGTCGGCGACATCGCGCTCGTCCACGACAGTGGCGCGCTGACCGCCCTGCACGCCCGGGGAGCCGACCTGCGCATCGTCGTCGTGGACAACGACGGAGGCGGGATCTTCTCGTTCCTGCCGCAGGCCAACGACCTCGACGGGCGGCGATTCGAGCAGCTCTTCGGGACGCCGCACGGCACGGACGTGATCGCCCTCGCCCGCGCCCATCACCTCGACGCGGCGACGGTCACCCGGCCGGCGGAGCTGGCGGCCCGCCTCGCCACGCCGGGCCCGACCCTGACGCGGATCGCCACGGATCGACGGGAGAACGTCGAACTCCACAAGGAGCTGAACGCGGCCGTTGCCGCGGCACTCGGATGAGTCGGCCGTTCTGTCCGTAGGAATCGTTCGTTGTGATGCGATCGCTACGGACAGTTGGGTGATTACGGCCGGATGAGGGCCGACAGCATCGCCTGGAACTTCGCTTGCGTCTCGGCCAGCTCGGCGAATGGGTCGCTGTCGGCGACCACGCCCCCGCCAGCGTGGAGGCGGGCCCGGCGTCGGTCCGGCGACAGCTGGGCGCACCGGATCGTCACGGCCCATGTCCCGTTGCCGGCGGCATCCACCCAGCCGACGGCGCCGCCATAGCGGTCCCGCTGCACGCGCTCCACCTCAGCGATGATGCGCAGCGCGTCGTCGCGAGGGTGGCCGCCCAATGCGGGAGTCGGCAACAGCGCGCGCACGAGCGCCAGCACGTTGGGTGGCGGCGACGACAGCCGCCCCTCGATGGCCGTGCCGAGGTGCTGGACGTTGGCGACGGTGACGACAGACGGCTCGGGCTCCCAGTCGAGGAAGCTGCACCACGGCAGGAGGGTGTCGTGAACGACGTCGATGACGACCCGGTGCTCGACCTGGTTCTTGGTGCTGGCGACGAGCTGCTCGGCGATCTCGGCGTCGAGGTCGGCGTCACCGGTGCGCGGAGCGGTGCCAGCCAGCGGATGCGACCGCACGACCCGACCGTCGACATCGACGAGCAGTTCCGGCGAGGCGCCGATCAGGCCGTCGATGGCGAACCTGTAGCTCGAGCCGAACGACGCTCGCAAGCGCTGCAGCACACCGTGGCGATCGATCGGACGGTCGGCCGTGATGGCGATCTCCCGGGCGATCACGGCCTTGGTCAACTGCCCGTCCCGGACGGCACCCCGGACGGCCTCGACAGCGGCCAAGTAGGTGCTGATCGGCGTGACCGACTCGATCGTGTAGCCAGCGGCGGTCGGGGTCGGCGGCCGGACCGGGGTCAGCTCCTCGGCCGCGTCGTCGATCACGGTCACCCACGTCCGGCGATCGGCGGTGACACGGACAGCGACCGACGGCACGACCATCTCGCCGGGCTGGCCCGGGTCGAACGGCAACCAGCCGATGGCGACGGGGCCGACCCCGGGCTCGGTCGGGCCGTCGTGATCGATGGCCGCCAGCAACGCCGGGATTTCGTCGACCGGGGCGCGGGCCGCGATGCCGCGACCGGCGATCCCGACGCCGTCGCGTACGAACAGGAAGCCGTCGCCGCGGGCGACATCGTCGAGGACGATGCGACAGTCGTCGGCGGGAGTCGTGACGGCGCGCATCAGCGGGTCCCGGTGATGAGCTGGGTGATGCCGCCGCTCAGCTCGAGGTGCTCCACCGTGCGAAACCCCGCTGTGTGGATCGCAGCCACGAGCTCGGTCGACGGCGGGAGGTAGGCGACGCTGCGGGGCAGGTAGCGGTAGGCGGCCGCGTCGGAGAGCAGTCCGCCGATGCGCGGTACGACGCGTCCGAAGTACCACGCGTGACCCCACCGCACGAGTCCGTTGTGTGGTGTGCCGACATCCAGCAGCGCGATGCGCCCACCTGGGCGGACGACCCGCGCCAGCTCGACGAAGAAGGTGGGCAGGTCGACGAGGTTGCGCAGGGCGAATCCGCACGTGACCCCGTTCACCGCGGCGTCCGGGACGGGCAGACGAAGGATGTCGGCCTGGACCCGCGGCGCGCCGCTGTGGTCGGCGCGCAGCATCCCCAGGCTGAGGTCGATCGACACCGGACGGTGCCCGGCGCGGGCCAGGTCGACGCACAGGTCACCCGTCCCGCTGGCGAGGTCGAGCACCCGGCTGCCCGCAGGCAGGCCGAGCTCCCGAACGGCGCGGCGTCGCCAACGCACGTCGAGGCGGAACGTCATGACCCGGTTGACCAGGTCGTAGCGCGGCGCGATGGCGTCGAACATGTCGCGCACGGCGGTTCGCTTCTCGTCGCCCTGCGGCAGCGTGTCGCGATTCCAACTCGTCGGCGCCGCCATCGCGGCCCGAGGTTACGGCGGGTCAGCCGTCGATCGCGATGACCTCCGCTGACCACGGGCAGTAGGTGTCGGACGTGAGGCTGCCGTCCTCGACGAACGAGGGCAGCCCGTCGCAGACCTCGGTGGTGACCTCGGCGAACTCCAGCGAGGCCGGGTCGATGTGCCACGACCATGGGGCATTGACGCTCGGATCGTCGGGAACGATCCGGCCGACGGGGATGGCGGCGACCTCCTCGCCCTCCAGCAGTTGGCGGGCGTGCTCGACGAGCGCCGGCGTGGCCAGGGCGATCTTGTAGGTCTCCTGGCCGGCGACCTCGAACGTGGCGACGGGCATCGCTTGGGAGGGACCGTCGTCGGCACAGGCCGCCGCGGAGAGCAGCAGTGCCGCCACAAGGATCCCTCGTCGCATGGTCGGATGGTAGGCGGCAGTACGTTGCCGGGCATGGACAACGTCGACGTTGAGCCCGTAGCTGCGCACGAGCGATCGAGCGCCAGCGAGGGAGCGGCCACCGGCGGCCTGCGTGGCCGGGGAACGCAATGAACGTGGTCTTCGGGGCATTCATGCCACAGGGCTGGAAGATGGAGCTGGCCTCGTTCGACGGCGCGACGGCGAAGTGGAACAAGGCCGTCGAGACCGCCCAGCGAGCCGAGGAGCTGGGGTACGACTCGATCTGGGTCTACGACCACTTCCACAACGTCCCGCGGCCGGCCCACGAGGCCGTGTTCGAGTGTTGGACGACGATCGCCGCGATCAGCCAGCGGACGAGCCGGATCCGCCTCGGTCAGATGGTGGGCTGCAACAGCTACCGCAGCCCCGGGCTGTTGGCGAAGATCACCTCGACGATCGACGTCGTGTCCGGTGGCCGGCTCGACTGGGGGATCGGCGCCGGCTGGTACGAGAACGAGTACCGCGGTTACGGGTACGAGTTCCCCAAGCCGAAGGACCGCATCGGCATGCTGCGCGAGACCGTCGAGATCGTGAAGAGCATGTGGACGCAACAGGAGACGACGTATCGAGGCACGTACTACGACCTGTCGCGTGCCAACTGCGATCCGAAGCCGCTGCAGGATCCCCACCCGCCGGTGTGGATCGGCGGTGGTGGTGAGCAGTTGACGTTGCGGGTCGTGGCCCGCCACGCCGACTGCTCGAACTTCGGAGGCTCGCCGGAGCAGTGGACCCACAAGCGGGAGGTGCTCAAGGCCCACTGCGCCGACGTCGGCCGGGATGAGTCGACGATCCGCAAGACATGGTCGCCGGAGGTGTTCATCCGTCCCACCGAGGCCGAGGTCGAAGCGGCAGGGACCCGGAGCCTGTGGGGCGAGCCGGTGGAGCGCTGGCGGGCCGGCAACCTCGTCGGCACGCCCGAGCAGGTCAGCGAGAAGGTCCAGACGTACCTCGACCTCGGGTGCACGGGCTTCATCCCGTGGTGTTCCGACTACCCGGACACCCAGACCCTGGAGCTGTTCGCCACGGAGGTGATCCCCAACTTCCGCTGATGGGTCGGGCTCGGGCACGACGCCGGACCAGGCTCAGCTGCTACGAAAGCGGGTTATGCCGGACCTGCTGACCCTGTACGCCCAGGCCCACCCGGACAAGCCGGCCATCATCGACGAACGCGCCGGGGGCGACGTCCGCACACTCAGTCACGCCGAGTTCGAGGACGTGACGAACCGCCTGGCACACGTGCTCAGGGACCTCGGAGCCGGGCCGGGCGTGAAGGTGGCGTGGTGCGGTCAGAACTCGACCGGTGTCGCCTCCCTGGTCGTCGCCGCCCGCAAGATCGGCGCCACCGCCGTCCCGGTCAACTACCGGTTCTCGGAGGACGAAGCGGCGTTCGTCACGGACCACAGCGACGCCTCGCTCGTCTACGTCGATGCGGAGTTCGCACCGCTCTTCGAGCGCGTGCGGAGCGCCATCCCCAAGGTCCGCGACGTCCTCGTCTTCGATGGTCCGACACCGGACGGGATGGTCGATGTCGACGCTCAGACGGCGGGCGCCCCGAACGATCCGCCGGAGGTGCCGCAGTCCGAGGAGGCGGCCGCCACGATGATCTACACGTCGGGCACGACGGGCAAGCCGAAAGGGGCGCTGCGGATCAATGCCGTCGATCCGGTCCAGGTCGGGGCGATGCTGCAGTTCATCGGCTACACGCCTGACGACGTGTACCTCACGACGGGCCCGCTGTACCACAGCGGGCCAGGCGGGTTCATGGGCATCGCCATGGCCCTCGGCCAGACCGTCGTGCTGCAGCGCAAGTTCGAACCCGAGGACTGGTTGCGACTCGTCGAGACGCATCGCGTCACGTCGACGTTCTCCGCCCCGACGCCGATTCGCATGATCTGCAACCTGCCCGCCGACGTGAAAGCGCGTTACGACCGGTCGTCCGTGCGCATCATGGTCGCCAACGCCGCGCCGTGGAGCTACGCCCTCAAGCAGCAGTACGTGGCCGACTTCCCGCCGGGGTCCCTGTTCGAGGTCTACGGCTCGACCGAGCTCGGCGTGAACACGATCCTGCGGCCGGAGGACCAGCTGCGCAAGCCGGGCTCGTGCGGCAAGGAGGCGCCGTTCGTCGAGATCCGGTTGTACGACGACGCCGGCAACGTCGTCGAGGGAACCGGGCCGGAGGCGACCGGCGAGTTGTACGTGCGCAGCGCGTGGGTCTTCGCCGACTACTACAAGCAGCACGACAAGTTCGAGGAGGAGCACCGCGACGGCTTCCAGACCGTCGGCGATGTCGCCTACCGCGACGACGAGGGCTTCCTGTACATCTGTGACCGCAAGAAGGACATGATCATCTCTGGCGGGATGAACATCTATCCGGCCGAGATCGAGGCCGCCCTCGAGCTGCATCCCGACATCTACGAGGCCGCGGTGTTCGGGATCCCGAACGAGGAGTGGGGTGAGGGCGTGCATGCCGTGGTGGTGGCGCGACCCGGAGCATCGATCACGGACGACGACGTGCGCGAGCACGCCCGCGCTCACCTCGCCAACTACAAGGTGCCTCGGTCGATCTCGCGGATCGACGAGCTGCCGAAGACCGGTTCAGGGAAGATCCTCAAACGCGAGCTCCGAGCGCCGTACTGGGCCGACCGCACAACACACGTCTGAGTTTCGCTTCGCATACCAGAGGTTGGGAAGCGAACTCGAAGAGCCCCCCGATCGCCGACCGATCCGGTCGGCCGGTCGATCGCCAGTCTGGTGCCGGCCGAAGGTCGGCGCGTCGACCACGGCGAGGCGAGCCGCCGATCAGTCGAAGCAGGTGCGGAGCAGCCGCAGTCCATCGGGGATGTCGTCCGTGCTGATCGTCCCGTAGCCGAGCACGATCCCAGCTGGGCGTGGGTGACGCAGCCCGAACGAGCCGAGTGCGTACAGGTCGACACCGGCCGCCACCGCACGACGCACGATCACCTTCACCTCCGCCGGCGACTTGTCCGGCAGGTGGGCGCTGATGTGCATACCAGCGGCTGACGGCACCGCCTTCGCCACGTCGGCGAAGTCCTCGGTGAGGATCGCCGACAGGACCTCGTGGCGCCGGCGGTAGGTCGAGCGCATCCGTCGCAGGTGTCCGCGCGAACCAGCCGCGATCGATGAACTCCGCCATCGCGGCCTGCGTCGGCGTCGGCGTCGCCCAGTCGGTCACGTACTTGGCGGCGTGCAGCGCGCGCCGCAGCGACGGCGGGGTGACGAGGAATCCGAGGCGCAACGAGGGCAGCATCGTCTTCGAGAACGACCCGGTGTAGAGCACGCGCCCGGTCGTGTCGAGGCTCTGCAGCGGCTCGATCGGACGGCCGCCGAAGCGGAACTCGCTGTCGTAGTCGTCTTCGACGATCGCCGCGTCGTGGTCCTCGGCCCAGCGCAACAGGGCGACCCGGCGGCGCAAGGACATCGCGACGCCGAGCGGGAACTGGTGCGACGGCGTCACGATGACGAGGCGGACGTCCGGCGGGATGGCCTCGACGACGATCCCCTCGTCGTCGACGGGAACGCCTTCGAGCCGGGCCCCGAGCGTCGTGAGCTGCGCTCGGGGTGGCGGGTAGCCAGGATCCTCGACGGCAACGCGGTCTCCCGGCGACAGGAGTGTGCGGGCGATGAGATCGACAGCCTGCTGGATGCCGTTCGTGACGACGACGTCGGCGGCCGTCGCCCGGACGGCTCGTGAGGCGCCGACGTGCCGGGCGATCGCTTCGCGCAGCCCTTCGTGACCTGCAGGCTCGCCGTACCCCGCGCCGGCGGACGATGCCAGGGTGAGCTGGCGCGTCACCAGCGACCGCCACTGCTCGAACGGGAACAGTGTCGGGTCAGGCCGTCCGAGGCGGAAGTCGTAGCGGACCGTCGCGTCGCGCCGTCGCGGCATGACGACGCGCTCCCAGATCGGCAGTGCTCGCAGCACGCCCGCCGGGGGAGCGCCCCCAACGCCGGTCCTCGGGACATGGTCGCTGACGAACGTGCCGGCACCGACGCGAGAGGACAGGAAGCCCTCGCCGGCGAGGCGGTCGTAGGCGACGGTGACGGTCGTGCGAGAGACGGCCAGTCTCGCTGCCAACTCACGGCTCGGCGGCAGGCGATCTCCTGGTCGCAGCACCCCGGAGACGATCGCCTCGCGCAGTTGACCGTAGATCTGCCCGGTGACATCGCGGCGCCCGACGAGGCTCACGTGGAGATCCACGTGTGCACCGTAATTGGCCTGGTCGTCTGCCGCTCGATCGGATCTTCCACTGGTCCGGCAGCCATTCGTACGCTCGAACTGCCTCGTCGTCACGAAAGGGTTCGGCATGAGTTCTCTTCGCTTCATCCGCCGCGCTGGGGTCGCCGTGGCGGCGATCACCGCCTTCGTTGCCCTGCCCGGCGCCGTCTGGGCAGATGACACCATGGCCCCCGTGCCGAGCAACCGGGGATGTGAACGACGGTTCGAGGAGGCGCAGCGCACGGACATGGAGTCGTTCCGTGACTACGACCGCGAGACCTGGCGCAACGTGCACACGGAGGACGCCGTGACGATCTTCCCGAGCGGCACGGTGGTCCAGGGCCGGGACGCGATCGTCGCCGCGCTGGCGAGCCACTTCGACGATCAGGAGGCGATCTTCACGTGGACCGAGCGGCTGCGCATGGTCAACGGGTGCCGCACTGCGTACATCCTGTACGACAGCGTCTACGAGATCCCCTCGATCGGTTACCGACAAGCAGCCAGGACCGGAGTCTCGTACACGTTCGAAGGTGGCCGCTGGCTCGTCATCGCCGACCAAGGCACGCCAGTGCCTGGATGACGCGGCCGCCAGTGCCCGCTTGATCATGGTCCGTGTCACCGTTTCCGTGGATCGATCGCGGAAACGGTGACACGACCGCCCGCGATCGAGAGCAGTGGCCGCTACAACTGACGGGATGCGATCCGGCTTCGTCACGTTCGTGGGTCGCCCCAATGTCGGCAAGTCGTCACTGATCAACGCCGTCTGTGGCGAGAAGGTGAGCATCGTGTCCGACAAACCGCAGACGACGCGTCACCGGATCCGCGGGAGTGCTGACCCGACCCGACGCGCAGCTCGTCTTCGTCGACACGCCCGGCCTGCACAAGCCGGTGACGGCGCTCGGCCGCAAGGTCAATGCCACGGCGATCGGCAGCGTCGGTGAGTCCGATTCGTCGGTCGACGTCGTGGCGCTCGTCCTCGATGCCACCGCGCCCTTCGGCCGCGGTGATCGCTGGGTGGCCGGCCACCTCGACCTGCCGCGCAGCGTGGTGGTCGTGAACAAGGTCGATCGCGCCAGCCGGGACCAGGTGATGGCTCAGCTCGCCGCGGCGGCGATGCTCGATGCCGAGGCCTACTTCCCGGTCTCGGCGAGGACGGGTGCGGGACTCGACGTCCTGGTCGACCACCTGGCCGACCGGATGCCGGAGGGCCCGCCGCTGTTCCCCGAGGACACCGTGCGCGACGCGCCGGAGGAGCAATGGGTCGCCGAGCTGGTGCGTGAGCAGCTGCTGGCCATCACGCATGACGAGTTGCCGTACTCGATCGCCACCCGCGTGTCGGAGTGGGAGGGCTCACGGATCACCGTCGAGATCATCGTCGAGCGGGAGAGCCAGAAGGGCATGGTGATCGGCAAGGGGGGCCAGGTCCTCAAGCAGGTCGGTGAGGCAGCGCGCCGCCAGCTGCCGGCAGGCACCTACCTCGAGCTGCGAGTGAAGGTCGACAAGGACTGGCAGCGGCGCCCTGACCGCGTGGACCGCTTGTATTGACTGGTCGCCGTCGAGCGAGCGTGTTCAGCTCGTCGGCTGGGGGTCCGTCGACGGCGGTGTTTCAGGCGGCGGCGTCGACTCGGGTGTGGTCTCCGTCTCGGCGCTCGGCTCGAGCAGCAGCGACTGGTAGTCAACGCGTGACACGAGTGCGCCCGGCTCAGTCTGCACGTTGTCGAGCCCGGGCACGGCGAGCGGCTCCCCGTCGAGGGTGAACTGCACCTGACCGATCCCGGGCCGTCGCGTCAGTGTGAGCACGATCTGGGCGATCGCCAGGCGCTGGTCGCGGGGTTGGATGCCATCCTCGAACGGCCCGGCGGCGAGATCCACCGTGGCGAAGCCGGAGCCGGATTCGGCCACGGACGTGATCAGCCGTGGCGGTAGCAACGTCTGCAGCCCGATGCCGACCTCGTCCGTCGGCGGACCTGCCTCGAGCGCCGCGATCACCCGGCTCACCGAAGGATCACCGGCAAGGTTGATCGAGATGTCGACGAGCCGGCTGCCGTCCAGGAAGTAGAGCTGGACAGGCTCCGTGGCGATCGTCGTCGTGGTCGCTTCCTCGGTCGGGTTGACCATCGTCGTCGACGGCGGGACCGTGGTCGACGTCGTCGACGACGAGGTCGTCGTCGTCTGATCGAGGCCGGCGAGGTTGTCGCTCCCGATGCGTTGCAGCTCACCCTCGCCGCTGACGCCGCACGCCGCCGCCACTGTCGAGCCGATGAGCACGATGGTCACCATCGCCCGCCGCCGGATCGCGGTCGTCACATCATCTCCGACGGGATCCGTACGACGAAGCGGGCGCCGCCGCTGGGTCGGTCCTCGACCCATGCGTCGCCGCCCTGGGCCGTGGCGTGCTCGGCCACCAGCGCCAAGCCCAGGCCGGTCCCGATGCGATGGCGGGCCGCGCTGCCCCGGGCGAAGCGCTCGAAGATGCGCAGGCGCTCACCACGGGCGACGCCTGGCCCGGCGTCTTCGACGACGACGAGCAGGAACGGTCCGTCCGTGCGCTCGATCGAGGCCCGAGTCGGCCCACCACCGTGGTGGTTGGCGTTCTCCAGCAGGTTGGCGAGGATCCGCTCGAAGCGGAGCTTGTCGACGGTGGCCGTGAGGGGTGTGCCGTTGCCGGTGCGGTCGGGCACGTCGAGGGGCAGGTCTCGGAAGCCGTTGCGGTCGATGATCCGGCGGCAGAGCTCGACGATGTCGACCTCCTCGGTGTGCAGCTCGGTCGCGCCAGCGTCGATGCGCGAGAGCTCGAGGAGGTCGATGACCATGGCGTCGAAGCGCCTGACCTGGCCGACGACGACGTCGAGCGCCTGCTGCGTGCGGTCCGGGAGCTCGCCCCGGCGGCCGTGGATCACCTCGGCGGCGGCGGCCAAGGCGGTGATCGGGGAGCGCAGCTCGTGGCTCACGTCGGACGCGAAGCGGGCCTCGCGCTCGATGCGGGCCTGGACGGCATCGGCCATGTCGTTGAACGAGTTGACCAACCGGTCGAGGTCAGGGTCGCCTTCGAGGGCGACACGCGTGCTGAGGTCACCGGCGGCGATCTCTCCCGCCGCGTTCGTGATCCGCCCGAGCGGTTGGACGAGGCGGCGACTCGTCCACCATCCCACGCCGGTGGCCAGGAGCACCGTGATCGATGAACCGATGACGAGCGCCAGCAGGATCGAGCTCAGCGTGTCCGCTGTCGAGTCGAGCTCGAATGCCTCGTAGTAGTCGGCTGCGACCTCGGCGATCGGGATCGCCACGGCGATGTAGGGCTTGCTGTCCAGGGTGAACCGCTGGATGCCGGAGATGCCGAGGCCCGAAGCCTCGCGGAGGTCGGTCGGGAAGTCGGCGTCGGAGAAGCGGGTGTTCGTGGCGAACGCCGTGCCGCTGCGGAGGCGGACGAAGGCGAAGCCGCCGCGTTCGGTCTGGATCGTCGGGAAGAAGTCGCCGAAGCCGTCGGTACCGCTCTGCAACTGGGTCTTGACTCGGAGGGCGTTGACGACGGCTTGCTGGCGAGCCACCTCGGTGCGCTGGTCGAGCAGCGAGGAGCGGGCGAAGGCATACGTGGCGATCGTCAGCGAGACCGTGGCGATCAGGGCGATGAGCCCGAAGAAGAGCGTGACCTTGGTGCGCAGACGCATTGGACGGCGGGCCACGGTGCCAGTGTGTCAGGCACGAGCGAACTGCCCGACGCGGCGAGAGACCCCATGACGGGGCCTTTTCACGCCGCTGCCGGTGAGGCACCAGGGGGAGGAAGGTACCCCACCGGGGCAGCGTGAACGGCTCTCACTGTGACCATCGACTGTGACGGCGCCACGGCATCGATGCGCGATTTGTGTAACAGTTCAAACCGCGGTGGGGCGCTGCAGCACGTAGCGGACGCCAGAATGACGCCGCAATGTACTCGCTGCTGTTCATCGAGGACGACGACCAGATCCGGCTGGCGCTGCGGATGGCCCTGGAAGACGAGGGCTACCAGGTGCGGGAGTCGGCCGACGGGACGTCGGGCCTGGCCGCGTTCGACGAACAGGAGGCTGACCTCGTCCTCCTCGACCTGCGCTTGCCGGACCTGTCCGGGTTCGACGTGTGCCGCAAGCTGCGGGCCCGCAGCATCGTGCCGATCATCATGATCACGGCACAGACGGACACCTACGACATGGTCGCGGGGCTCGAAGCGGGCGCCGACGACTACATCACGAAGCCGGTCATCCCCAAGGAGCTGGCGGCCCGCATTCGGGCGCTGCTGCGCCGGGTCCAGCTGCAGGAGACGTCGACACCCCGGGTCTCCCGCTTCGGTGACCTGGAGTTGCGCCGCGAGCAGGGCATCGTGCTGAAGGGCGGACGTGAGCTGAGCCTCACCAAGACGGAGTTCCGGCTGTTCTGCGAGTTCGCCGACCACGTCGGCGCCGTGCTCTCGCGAGACCAGCTGCTCGAGCGGGTTTGGGGCTACGAGTACCTCGGCGACTCCCGTCTCGTCGATGCCCACGTGCGCCGCCTGCGGGTCAAGGTCGAGGACCAGCCCGACGAGCCGCGCCACATCGTCACCGTCCGCGGATTGGGCTACCGGCTGCTCGGTTGATCCCATCCGAGTGTTTGACGCCATCGGAGTGCCGGCACCGGGGAAAATCGAGGTCCAGCACTCCGATCGGGTCAAACACTCGGATGCAGTCAGGCCGGGCGGGAGCGCAGGTACTCGCCGAGGCCCTTGGCCTGGGGATCGAACGACGTGGAGGACGCCACGCCCTCGCCGAGGTAGCCGACCACCACGAAGTTGAGGGCGCGCAGGTTCGGCAGCTCGTAGCGTCGCACCTCCAGGTCCCGGGCCTCCGGTAGCAGCTCCTGCAGGCGCTGCGCAGTGAGGTTGGCGGCGAGCCAGGCATAGCCCGCGTCGTCCCGGGCCCAGATGCCGACGTTGGCATTGCCTCCCTTGTCACCGGAGCGGGCGCCGAACCAGTGCCCGAGCGGCTGCCCAGGCTCGATCGGCGCCGGCTCCACGCCGGGCGGTGCAGGCGCCGCGATGGGATCGGTGCCGGGCGCATCGCTCGGGGATGCAGGGATCCGGATCCGCTGGCCATCGTCCATGACCACGACCTGATCGATCTCGTCGGCGGGCACGAGCGCCGGCCAGTACACGCCGTACGACTGGGCCGGCCCCGGCACCGACGTGGCGAAGAACCCCGGGATGTTGGCGAGCGCCAGCTCGATGGCCGCTGAGGAGAACGCCCGGCCGACCATCCGCTCGTCGTCGGCACGGGCGAACAGGTGCAGGCGTCCGCTCGACTGCTCCTGGTCGGGCCCGTCGCTCGGCGCCGGCACGAACCGCGTCTCGAGCGACACGCCCGTCTCCCGGAGGTGGTCGGCACCGCCCATGGCGTCGAGCACGGCGTCTGCCACCCAGTTCGCCTTTGCCTCCTGCTCCAACCCGGTCAGCACGATGGTCATGCGGTTGCGGAAACCGCCGTCGTAGTTGATGGCCACCTTCGTGGTCGGTGGCGCCGGCTCTCCTCGCGTTCCGCTGACGTGGACGCGATCGGGACCGACCTGCTCCAGTTGCACCGTGTCGAAGCGGGTGACGACGTCAGGGTTGGCGTACGCCGGTTGACCGATCTCGTAGAGCAGCTGCGCCGTGACGGTCTCGACCGTCACCGCACCGCCAGTCCCTGGGTGCTTGGTGATGACCGCTGATCCGTCGGCGTCGACCTCGGCGATCGGGAAGCCCAACGGCTTCGACAGATCGGGTAGCTCGGTGAAGAAGGCGTAGTTGCCACCGCACGTCTGGGCGCCGCACTCGATGACGTGCCCGGCAGCGATGGCGCCGGCGAGGCGGTCCCAGTCGGTTGACGACCAGCCCCACCACCACGCCGCAGGCCCGACGACGAGTGCCGCGTCGGTGACCCGAGGGCACACGACGACGTCGGCGCCCTCTCGCAGCGCGGCGGCGATTCCGAGCCCGCCCAGGTAGGCGTTGGCGCTGACCGGCTCGGCAGTCAACGCTGCGCCCGTGTCGAGGTGGTCGAGGTGCGGCCGCAGGCCGTCGATGCGGCCCATCAGGTCGTCGCCCTCGATGTGGGCGACACGAACGGACACGCCGAGCTTCTCGGCGATCTCCCGTACCCGCTCGGCGCACCCCGACGGGTTGAGCCCCCCGGCGTTGGAGACGACCTTGATCCCGCGATCCGCGCACGTGCCCAGGACCTGCTCCATCTGGGTCAGGAACGTCGTGGCGAAGCCGCCGTCGGCGTTGCGGCTGCGTGCCTTCCAGAGGATCAGCATCGTCAGCTCGGCCAGCCAGTCGCCGGTCAGCACATCGATCGGTCCGCCCTCGACCATCTCCCGGGCGGCCGACAGCCGGTCGCCGTAGAAGCCAGAGCAGTTGGCGATCCTGACCGGGCGAGCCTCGTTCATGTTGCGTCCTCCAGTCTCAGGAGCACCTGGCCAGTGTCGACCTGCTCGCCGGGAGTCACCAGCACCTCTGCCACGGTTCCGTTCGCCGGGGCGTGGATCTGGTGCTCCATCTTCATCGCCTCGACCACCACCAGCGGCTGGCCGCCGTGCACCTCGTCACCGGGAGCGACCATCACACGGACCACGGCACCGGGCATCGGGGCGACGAGGGAACCGCCTGCCAAGGCGGTGTCGGGCTCGGGGTGGCGCGGCACGACGGTGAACGTGACGTGTCCGTCAGCGGCGTCGACGTAGCGCCGCGTGCCGTCCCGCGTGACGGCGAGGCGGTGCCGGACCCCGTCGACCTCGAGCTCGACCGCGTTCGGCGCAGTGTCCAGGATCGCCACATCCAGACGCTCACCATCGACTGACACGAATGCGCCCCGTCCGAGCCGGTACGAGACGATCGATTCGTGCTCGCCGTGGAGCAGGCTGACGGCCTGGTCGACGGCCGGGTTGTTGCGCCAGCCGGATGGGATGTCGCGCCAGACGGCGGCCGACGCGCGGCGTGCGGCCTGGTCGGCGAGCGCCACGGCAGCGGCAGCGATCCGCCGATCGCCCGTGATCGGCTCGGCACACGGGTGCTCGTCGAGGAAGCCGGTGTGCAGGTCGCCGGCCCGGAACGCCTGATGGCGCAGGACTCGCACGAGCTGATCGCGGTTGGTCGTTGGTCCGTGCAGCCGGGCCGCCGACAGAGCTGCTGCCAGGGTGCGGATGGCGGCGTCGCGTGTCGGACCGTGGGCGATGACCTTGGCGACCATCGAGTCGTAGAAGTGCGGCACGATCGAACCTGTCGCCACACCGGTGTCGACGCGCACGCCGTCGTCGACCTCGAACGTCGTGAAGCGACCCGTCGATGGTCGGTAGTCGGCGGCTGGGTCTTCGGCGGTCAGTCGAGCCTCGATGGCGTGTCCGTTCAGCGGCGCATCCAGTGCCTGTGCAGGCAGGGGCGCTCCATCGGCGACGGCAAGCTGCAGTTCGACGAGGTCGAGGCCGGTGACGAGCTCCGTCACGGGGTGCTCGACCTGCAGTCGGGTGTTCATCTCGAGGAACCAGAAGCGGCCGTCCGCCTCGAGCAGGAACTCGACGGTGCCCGCGCCGACGTATCCGACGGCTTTCGCTGCGGCGATCGCGGCGTCGGCCATCCGCCCGCGCAGCTCCTCGTCGACGGCGGGGGAGGGCGACTCCTCGATGATCTTCTGGTGGCGCCGCTGGATCGAGCACTCCCGTTCGTGCAGCGAGGTCACCGTGCCTCGCGCGTCCGCGAGCACCTGGATCTCGACGTGGCGCCCGCGCTCGACGTAGCGCTCGTAGAACACCGTGCCGTCACCGAAGGCCGCCGCCGCTTCGCGTTCGGCGGCGGCACGGGCGTCGTCCAGCTCCCCGAGTGTGCGGACGACCCGCATCCCGCGCCCTCCGCCTCCCGATGCTGCCTTGACCAACAGCGGCACGCCGATCTCCCGGTAGTCGGCGGTGCTGCTGTCGAGGAGGACCGGCACGCCGGCGGCCCGCATCAGCGCCTTCGCCTCGATCTTGTTGCCCATCGCCTCGATGGCCTCGAAAGGTGGGCCGATCCAGGTGAGTCCGGCATCGGTGACTGCTCGGGCGAACGCGGCCGACTCGGCGAGGAAGCCGTAGCCGGGGTGGACGGCATCCGCCCCGCTGCGGCGGGCGGCGTCGACCAGCAGGTCGGCGCGCAGGTAGGTGTCGGTGGCGGCGGTGCCGGCCAGGTGCACGGCGGCGTCGCACGCACCGACGTGCAGCGCCTCGGCGTCGGCGTCGCTGAAGACGGCAACGGTAGAAATCCCGAGGCGGCGGCACGTGCGGGCAATACGCACCGCGATCTCGCCGCGGTTGGCGATGAGAACCTTTTCAATCATCGGCTTCCCTGTCGGTCGCGTCGTTGAGAAGTGAAGCACCGGTTCGGCACGCCGGCGCCTCCAGGCGCTTCGGCGGCCGCATCACATGCGGAAGACTCCGTAGCCGTGCTGGCCGTTGATCGCGGTGTTGTCGATCACGGAGAGGCAGATGCCGAGCACCGTTCGCGTGTCGCGGGGATCGATGATGCCGTCGTCGTAGACCCGCCCGGTCATGAACAGCGCCAACGACTCGCGTTCGATCTGATCCTCCACGGCGGAGCGCATCGCGGCGTCGGCTTCCTCGTCGAACGGCCGGCCCATCGATGCCGCCGACTGTCGGGCGACGATCGACAGGACGCCGGCCAGCTGCTGCGGTCCCATCACGGCCGTCTTGGCGCCGGGCCATGTGAACAGGAAGCGCGGCCCGTAGGCCCTCCCGCACATCCCGTAGTTGCCGGCGCCGTAGCTGGCACCCATGTTGATCGTGAGGTGCGGTACGGACGAGTTCGTGACGGCGTTGATCATCTTGGCGCCGTCCTTGATCATGCCGCGCTGCTCGTACTCCTTGCCCACCATGTAGCCGGTGGTGTTCTGGAGGAACAGCAGCGGCGTGTCGATCTGGTTGGCCAGCTGGATGAACTGTGCCGCCTTGTTCGACTCCTCGCTGAAGAGGATCCCGCGGTGGTTGGCCAGCACACCGATGGGATACCCGTGGATCTCGGCGAATCCCGTGACGAGCGACGTGCCGTAGCGCGGGCTTGAACTCGTCGAAGTCACTGTCATCGACGACCCGCGCCAGTACGTCTCGCGGGTCGAACGGCACGCGCAGATCCGCCGACGTGACGCCGAGGAGCTGCTCGGGGTCGAGCCGAGGTGGCCGACCGGGGCGGCGAGGGCCGGGCCCCCGTTTCACTCGGTTGAGCCGGCTGACGACGTGTCGGCCGATGCGCAGCGCATCTGGCTCGTCGACGGCGAAGTAGTCGGCGAGGCCGCTGACCCGCGCGTGCATGTCGGCTCCGCCGAGGCTCTCGTCGTCGCTCTCCTCGCCGGTCGCCATCTTGACGAGCGGCGGGCCGCCGAGGAACACCTTCGAGCGCTGCTCGATCATGACGACGTAGTCGCTCATCCCCGGCACGTATGCGCCGCCGGCGGTGGAGTTGCCGAACACGATGGAGATCGTCGGGATGCCGCGCGAGGACAGGTCGGTCAGGTCGAAGAAGCCTCGGCCACCGGGGATGAAGATCTCGCTCTGGTGGGGCAGGTCGGCGCCGCCGGACTCGACGAGGTTCACGACCGGGAGGTGGTTCTCCTTGGCGATCTCCATGGCCCGCAGGTTCTTGCGCAGCGTCGCCACGGTGCTCGTGCCGCCGCGCACCGTGGGGTCGTTCGCGGTGATCAGGCACTCGGTGCCCTCGATGACCCCGATCCCGGTGAACAGCCCGGCGCCGACGGGGAAGTCAGTGCCCCATGCGGCGAGCGGTGAGAGCTCGAGCAGCGGGGAGTCGCGGTCGATCAGCAGCTCGACGCGTTCGTGGGCCAGCAGCTTGCCGCGCTGGCGATGCCGGGCGACGTACTTCTCGCCGCCTCCGCCGTTGACGAGGGCGAGCTGGCGATCGTGCTCGGAGAGCAGCTCGAGCAGGTGACTCCTGTTGAGCTCGTACGCCTCGGAACGCTCGTCAACGTGGTCGGGTAGGACCGCCATCCGGCGCAACGGTAAACGTTCTGTCCGTAGGAACCGGTCGTTGTGATGCGGTTGCTACGGACAGAACGAAGTCCTAGAGCTCGAACTTGACGCCTTGCGCCAGGGGCAGGTCGGACGAGTAGTTCACGGTGTTCGTGGCGCGGCGCATGTAGCCCTTCCACGCGTCGGAGCCCGATTCCCGCCCGCCGCCGGTCTCTTTCTCGCCGCCGAACGCCCCACCGATCTCTGCGCCGGAAGGCCCGATGTTGACGTTGGCGATCCCGCAGTCCGACCCGTCGGCCGACATGAACCGCTCGGCCTCGCGCACGTCGTTGGTGAAGATGCTCGACGCCAACCCCTGCGGCACCGCATTGTGCAGTGCGATGGCCTCGTCGATGTCGTCGTAATCGAGCACGTACAGCAGCGGCCCGAACGTCTCGGTGCGCACGATGTCGGTCTGCTCGGGCATCGTCACCAGTGCCGGCTGCGCGTACCACGCGTCGGGCGCCTCGGCGGCGAGCACGCGCTCCCCGCCGATGACCACCTTGCCGCCATCCGCCGTCGCCTGCTCGATGGCGGCCGAGATCCCGTCGAACGCCCGGCCGTCGATCAGCGGGCCGACCAAGGTGCCGTCGGCGAGCGGGTCGCCGATCGGAACCGACGCGTACGCCTTGCCCAAGCGCTCGACGAGCTCGTCGCGGATCGACCGGTGGGCGATGAGGCGGCGCAGGCTCGTGCAGCGCTGACCCGCCGTGCCGACGGCGGAGAACGCGATGCCGCGCACCGCCAGCTCGAGATCTGCGCTCGGCGCGACGATGGCGGCGTTGTTGCCGCCGAGCTCGAGGATCAGGCGGCCGAAGCGGCCGGCGACCACCGGTCCAACAGCCCGGCCCATGCGGGTCGATCCGGTGGCGGACACGATGGCCACGGCCTCGTGAGCCGCCAGCGCCGCTCCGACGTCCGGTCCACCCTGCACGACCTGGGTCAGGCCCTCGGGCGCCCCGAGCTCGGCCGCGGCTCGGCGCGCCAGCGCGTCGCAGGCGAGGGCGGTCAGGGGCGTCTTGTCAGACGGCTTCCAGATCACCGGGTCGCCGGCCACCAGTGCCAGCGCGGCGTTCCACGACCACACGGCGACGGGGAAGTTGAACGCCGTGATGACGGCGCACGGACCCATCGGGTGCCATGTCTCCATCAGCCGGTGTCCGGGGCGCTCGCTGGCGATCGTGAGTCCGTGCAACTGGCGCGACAGGCCCACGGCGAAGTCGCAGATGTCGATCATCTCCTGGACCTCGCCGAGGCCCTCGGAGCGGATCTTGCCGGCCTCGATCGACACCAGCTCACCGAGCTCAGCCTTGTGCTCACGCAGCAGCTCGCCGAGCCGCCGGACGAGGTTCCCGCGGACCGGCGCAGGCGTGACGCGCCACTCGGCGAACGCGGCGACCGCACGGTCCACCGCGGCGTCGACGTCCGCCGCGTCGCCCGCCGGGCCGAGCGACCCACCAGTGATCGGTGTGCGCGCCTCGAACGCGCCGCTCGGCGACGGCGCACCGAGCGCGGCGAGGATGGACGTCGTCCTGGTCGCGAGGTCGTTGGTCGAGGGAAGCGTCATGCCCGCCTCTCTAGCGCTTCCAATGCCTCGCCGATGATCGACAGCGCGACGTCGGCTTGCGCCTTCGTCACGACGAGCGGCGGGGCCAGCCGGATCGAACGGTCGCCGCACGTCAGGACGAGCAGGCCTCGCTCGAAGCACGCTCGCTCCAGGGCAGCGGCAGTGTCGTGGTCCGGCAGGTCGAACCCGATCATCAGGCCACGACCCCGTACCTGACCGACCAGCGGCGACGACACCGCCCGCATGTCCGTCCAGCAGATGGGCGCCGACGTCGGCCGCGTTGGCGGCGAGGCCGCCCTCGACGAGGTCGAGGGTGGCAAGTGCGGCGGCGCAGGCGACCGGGTTGCCACCGAACGTCGAGCCGTGGCCGCCCGGCTCCCAATCCATCACCTCGGCTGCGGGCGACGATGCCGGCCAGCGGCAACCCGCTCGCCAGTCCCTTGCCGATGCACATCACGTCCGGCACTCGACGCCCTCGTGCTCGGCGGCCCACATCAGCCCCGTGCGACCGACGCCCGACTGCACCTCGTCGAAGACGAGCAAGATCCCGTGCTCGTCGCAGACCCGGCGGAGGTCGGCCAGCCAGCCAGATGGCGGGACGATGTACCCGCCCTCACCCTGGATCGGCTCGACGAAGATGGCAGCGACGTCGTCCGGTCGCGTCAGCCGGGTGAACAGGACCTGCTCGATGTACTCGGCGCCCGTCGAGCGCGGCGTCGTCGTACGGGTCGGCGAACGGGGCGTGGAAGCTGCCGGGAGTGACGATGCCGAAGCCGCCCCGCTGGCGGCGACTTGCTGGCGGTGAGCGACAGACTGCCCAGTGAACGGCCGTGGAACGCCCCGAGGAAGGCAATCACGTTCGGTCGCCCGGTGTGGTGGCGAGCCAACTTGAGAGCGGCCTCGACGGCCTCCGTCCCGGAGTTCGACGAGGAAGACCTTTGGATCGTCCATCGGGGCCAGCGCGGCAAGGCGTTCGCACACGTCGGCATAGGCGGGCAGGTAGAAGTCGCTCGAGCAGTAGTGCAGGACGTCGTCGACCTGCGCATGGATGGCGGCGTTGACGACTGGGTGGCAGTGACCTGCGGCGACGACGGCGATGCCGGCGTTGAAGTCGAGGAAGCGGTTGCCGTCGACGTCCTCGACGACGCAGCCTCTGGCCCGGCGCACGACGAGCGGGTAGACCCGGGTCAACGAAGGGCTCGTGACCGCTTCGTCGCGTGCGATGATCTGTTGCGCGAGCGGCCCTGGTAGCTCCGTGCGCAGGTCCGGCGCGAGAGTGTCGGGCGTGAGGTCGGCCACAGCCTCGATGATGCTCATGATCCCTCCCGTTCCGTTGGCTGGAACGATTGTAACGTTTGTTCCGTGAGCGCTGTGCGGCGGTGGCCGGAGGACCTCGATGAGCTGGAGCAGGCTCTGCTCCGCGCGATCGCCGACCTGCCGAGCGTCGAGGTCGCCGAGCCATCCGGCCCGCTGGCTCCCGGCTCGTCGCTGACGGCCAAGGAGCTGGCCGACGTGTTCGACGCCCAGCTCGACAGCCGGCACCTCGACCACACGGCGCGGTGGCTGCGGGCCCAGGGCCTTGGCTACTACACGATCGGGTCGGCCGGTCATGAGGCGAACGCGCTGGTCGCCAACGTGCTGCGACCGACCGATCCGGCGCTCCTGCACTACCGGTCCGGAGGCTTCTATCTCGCCCGGGCGCGCCAGGTACCCGGCCACGACGGCGTGCGCGACGTGCTGCTCGGGCTGCTGGCCTCCGCCGATGAACCGATCGCCGGCGGCCGTCACAAGGTCTTCGGCCACGCCGGCCTCGCGGTGCTGCCGCAGACCTCGACGATCGCCTCGCACCTGCCGCGAGCGATGGGCGTCGCGTTCGCCATCGGTCGGGCTGGCCGGCTCGGCGTGGAGTCGCGGTGGCCGGACGACGCCATCGCCGTCGCCAGCCTCGGTGACGCTTCGGTCAACCACTCGACGGCGCAGGGGGCGTTGAACGCCGCGTCGTACACCGCTCATCAGGGCATGGCGATGCCGCTGCTGTTCGTGTGCGAGGACAACGGGTGGGGGATCAGCGTGCCGACTCCGGCCGGGTGGGTCGAGGCGTCGCTGTCGAGTCGGCCGGACCTGCGGTACGAGCGGGTGGACGGCGTCGACCCGATCGCCGTGCACGACGTCGCCGAGGATCTCGCCGACTGGGTGCGCAGCCGGCGCCGGCCGGCCGTGCTGCACCTCTTGACCGTGCGCTACGGCGGCCACGCCGGCACTGACGTCGAGTCGGGGTACCGCAGCGCAGCGAGCATTCGTGCGGACCTGTTGCGGGACCCGCTGCTGGCGTCGGCCCGCACGTTGGTCGATGCCGGCGCGGCGACGCCGGACGGGCTGGTCGAGCGGTATCTCGCCGGCCGTACCGCCGTGCGAGAACTCGCGGCGTCGCTGTTGGAGGAGCGCCGGCTCCTCGACTCGGCGGCGACGATCGTCGCGCCACTGTCCCCGCGGACGCCCGATGTCGTTGCGACGGCGGCGACTCGTGCGGCGGCGCCGGCAGACCGTGCAGCGTTCTTCGGGCGGTTGCCGGAGACGGAGGGTCGATTGACGCTGGCCGAGACGATCAACCGGACTCTCGGCGATCTGCTCGTCGCCGATGAGCGGGTGCTCGTGTTCGGCGAGGACGTCGGCGCTGAAGGGCGGCGTCTACGGCGTGACGCGCGGGTTGCAGCGCAAGGCGGGGACGCTGCGGGTGTTCGACACGCTGCTCGACGAGCAGTCGATCCTCGGGTTGGCGCTCGGTGCCGGCGTGTCCGGCTTCGTGCCGATCCCCGAGATCCAGTACCTCGCCTACCTGCACAACGCCGAGGACCAGCTGCGCGGCGAGGCGGCCAGCCTGTCGTTCTTCTCGAGCGGCCAGTTCCGCAACCCGCTCGTCGTGCGGATCGCCGGCTACGGCTACCAGAAGGGCTTCGGCGGCCACTTCCACAACGACAACGCGGTCGGTGTGCTGCGCGACATCCCGGGTCTCGTCATCGCCTCACCGGCCCGCGCCGCCGACGCTGGGCCGATGCTCCGCACGTGCGCCGCCGCCGCGGCGACCGACGGCACCGTGTCGGTCTTCCTCGAGCCGATCGCCCTCTATCACACGCGTGATCTGCACGCTCCCGGCGACGACGGCTGGACGGCGCCGTACTCGGCCCCCGAGGCGTGGGCGCACGACCACGCGCCGATCGGAGCGCCGGCCGTCGCTCGGGAGGGCAGCGACGTGCTCGTCGTGACGTGGGCGAACGGCCTTCACCTGTCGCTTGCGCGTCGCCGAGCGGCTCGGTGCGGAGGGCATCCAATGCCGAGTGTTGGACCTGCGCTGGCTGGCCCCGCTGCCGGTCGAGGAGGTCGCCCGCCAGGCCGTCGACATCGGGCGGGTCGTCGTCGTCGACGAGACCCGTCGGTCCGGCGGCGTTGGTGAGGCCATCCTCGCCGGCCTTCTCGAGCACGGATTCACGGGACCGGTGCGTCGCGTGGCCGCCGTGGACTCCTTCATCCCGCTCGCCGCGGCGGCCAACCTGGTACTGGTCAGCGAGAGCGACGTCGAGCAGGCAATCCGAGCGTTCTGTCCGTAGAGATCGCATCACAACGATCGATTGCTACGGACAGAACCGTCATTTCCAGTTCGGCGGGCGCTTCTCGGCGAAGGCGGCCATCCCTTCGGCGGCGTCGGGACCCGCGAACAGCTCGTCGGACAGCGCCCGCATCCGCTCGAACGCCTCGAGGCTCTCCATCAGCGGGACCTCGCGCAGCAGGCGCTTCGTCGTGGCGACGGCACGCGGTGCCCCGGCACGGATCCCAGCGCAGAGTCCGGCCACGGTCGCATCGACTTCGGCGGCGGCGACGGCGTGCGTCACCAACCCGACGTCGCGGGCGAGGCCGGCGTCGAACGGCTCGCCGGTCAGGAACGCCGCCGCCAGTCGGGAGCCGCTCGCCCGGCGCAGGATCGGGACGGAGATGATCGCTGCCGCCACGCCGACGCGCACCTCGGTCAGAGCGAACGTCAGGTCACGATCAACGACGACGAGGTCGCAGGCCGCCATCAGCCCGATGCCGCCCGCTCGGGCCGGGCCCTTCAGTGCGGCGATCGTCGGCACCTCGGCGTCCATCAGCCGCTTGAGGATGGACACGAACGGGCGAGAGTCGGGCGGCCCGGCGCGCCGCTCCTTGAGATCGGCCCCGGCGCAGAACGCCGGCGGGACATGGGTCAGCACGATCGCCCGGATCGATCCGTCGACGGCGCCGGCTTCGGCGCCGTCGAGCGCCGCGGTGAGGTCGCGCACCAGGCGCGTCGACAGCGCGTTGCGATTGGCGGGGGAGTCGAGCGTGATCGTGGCCACGTCGTCGACCACGTCGAGATGGACCAACTCGTCGGCGGAATCCGTGTCCGGCACGCGGCCGACCGTACTGAGTCAGATCGTGGCGAGGAACGACTCGACGTCGGCGCGGTCGCGCGTGCGGCGCATGGGCGGGAGGGCGCGGATGATGTCCCAGCGGTAGCGGGCCGTGCCGAGGCGGCGATCGAGCACGGCCACCACGCCACGATCGGTGGACGTGCGGATCAGCCGCCCCGACGCCTGCGCCAGCAGCATCGCCGCACGGGGCAGGTCGATCTGACCGAACGCAGCGGGTCCGAGCAGCTCGCGGCGAGCCGACAGCAGCGGGTCGTCCGGTCGAGGGAACGGAAGCCGGTCGATGACGACCAGGCTGAGCGTCCTGCCTGGCACGTCGACGCCTTGGAAGAACCCGGCCGTGGCGAAGACGCAGGTCGCCTCGTCGGCGGCAAAGCGGCGAACGAGCGCCGGCTTGGGCAGGTCCCGCTGGGTCAGGATCGGCACCTCGACCCGGTCGCGAACCGCTGCCGCAGCGAGGTCCATCGCCTTCCAGCTCGTGAACAGCGCCAGGGTCCGCCCGCCGGCCGCCGTGATCAGCGCCGCCAGCTCGTCATGGACGGCGTCCCGGTACAGCTCGGACCTCGGATCCGGGAGGTGCATCGCGCAGTACAGCAAGGCGTGCGACGCGTAGTCGAACGGGCTGCCGACGTCGAGCGTGTCGGTGCGCTCGGGCGGCAGGCCGACGCGGGCCGGCAGCGAGGCCGGGATGGTGGCGCTCGTGAGCACCGCAGCGCGCTTGGTCCAGACGCCCTCACGCAACGCCGGGCCGACGTCGAGCGGGGCGACCTCGAGGCGCGGCGTCTCCGGCGCACCAGAGACGAAGTCCACATAGCCGGCATGCTCGCCCAGGGCCAGGTCGAGGTGCTCGATCGTCCGTCCAGCCATGATCTGCGCCCGCAGCTTGCGTTGCTTGGCTTCGTCGACCGCGGTTTCGATCCCCGCCAGCGTGGCGTTCACCCGCTCCAGACGGTTGCGTGCCTCGAGCAGCACGTCGTGCACAGCATCCGGGTACGGGGTCGAAAGGCGCAGCCCGGCGTGCGGTCCCAACGCCTCCCGCAGCTGTTCGGCCAGCTCGAGGAGCGGGCCGATCGTCGCCGGATCGTCGAGGATCCGACGGACCACGCTCGCCAACCTGACGAAGCGGCCGGGCGCCAGCTGGACGCCGACCGTGTCGCTCATCACGTCCTCGAGCACGTGGGCCTCGTCGAACACGGCGAGGTCGTGCTCCGGGAGGATCATGCCGCCACTGGCCACGTCGAGCCCGTACAGGTGGGTGTTGACGACCACGACGTCGGCGACGCCCGCCCGCCGGCGCGCCTGCTCGGCGAAGCACGGATCACCGAGCGGGCAGCGATCGGCGCCCGGGCATTCATCGCTGCCGACGCTGACGGATCGCCACGTGGCCTCGGTCGGGGCCCATTCGAGCTCGGCGGAGTCGCCGGTCTTCGTGTGGCCGACCCACTCGGCGATCTTGGCGATCTCCGCCTGCGTGGTCGCCGCCATGCCCTCGAGCTCGAGCTGGGCGCCCTCGCCGCCGCCCGCCAGCTCGCGCAGGCGCTGGAGGCAGACGTAGTTGCTACGCCCCTTCAACACCGCCCAGTCGAACCCGTCGGGCATGGTGCGCTCGAGGAAGGGGAGGTCCTTCGTCGCCAGCTGGTCCTGGAGGGCCTTGGTCGCCGTGGCCACGACGACGCGGACGCCCGACTCGATGGCCGGAACGAGGTAGGCCAGCGTCTTGCCGGTCCCGGTTCCCGCCTGCACGACGAGGTGCCGTCCGGCGGTGATGGCCGCGGCGACGGCCTCGGCCATCTGGGTCTGGCCAGCGCGAGCCTCCGCGCCCGGCAGGGCGGCAGTGACGTCGGCCAGCGTCGTCGCGACGTCGCTCAAGGTCTCACGGCACGAGGGCCAGCGCGGCGTCGAGCTCGGCGCCGTCGAACTCGGGCCACGTCTTGTCCGTGAAGTGGATCGCCGCCCCGGCGCTCTGCCAGAGCAGGAAGTTGGACACCCGCAGCTCGCCGGACGTCCGCACGAGCACGTCGACCGGTGGCAGTTCGGGGAGGTAGAGGTGCTGCGCGATCGCTGCCGTCGTCAGCTCTTGGCTGTCCGCCCGGGTCCGTCGGACGGCATCGATGAGCTCCTGGCGGGCGCCGTAGTCGAAGGCGACGGTCAGCAGCATCCCGGTGTTGCGTGCCGTGTCGGCGATCGCCTTGCGGATCGCCCGCTGGACGTACTTGGGGGTCCGCGCCTCGGCCGAGTCGAACGGCCGGCCGATCCACTGGATGCGCACGTTCAGATCGTTGAGCTCCTCGACCCGGCCGAACAGCTTGTGGTGCAGGCCGAGGATGTGGCGGACCTCGGCTCGCGGGCGAATCCAGTTCTCGGTCGAGAAGCCGAAGACGGTCAGCCACCCGATGTTGCGTCGCACGGCGATGCGCACGAGGCGGGCCAGGTTCTCCTCACCCTCCGTGTGGCCCTCGGTGCGGGGGAGGCCGCGCCGCTCCGCCCACCGACCGTTGCCGTCCATGATGCAGGCCACATGGAGCGGTTGGTGCCGCGGCTCGGGTGCGAGCTGCTCGGCGGTGGCCACGGTCTGCCACGTTAGAGGCCGTGCAGAAAAGGCAGGTGGGTGAGACGCCGAAGCGGAGCGGAGGCGGCGAGCTCGCGTGGAGGATAGCGAAGCACGAGCGAACAATCGGGACGGCGAGGTGAGCAACTTGCTTGCGAGCCGAGCCCAGCGTTACGGGTCGTCTCGGCAGCCGCGTGGGAGACTCAGCACGTGGCTGCCTCGCTCGCGCACGTCCTGATCGTCGCGGGCACCCGTCGCGAGTGGGCGGCCATGAGCGCCCCTGACTGGCAGGGCCTGGCGAACGAGCTGGGCGCCGTCGTCGCCGCCGTCGGCTGCGCGTGGCTCACGTTGCGGGCCTATGAGGACGGCAGCGGCGGCCTCCCGACGGCCGCCAGCCCCGGGATGGCCCGCCAGCACCTGGTCACGGCGGACGGGCAGTGCACGGTGATCATCGATCCCGTCGGCGACGGGCGCGAGCGGTTCGCCGAGGCGATGCGCCAGGTGCCCGTCACGTCGCCGGTCGACGAGAAGTCGGTCGCCACTGCGCTCTACGAGCCAGCGGATGTCGAGCCCGACCTGGTGCTGGTGCTCGGGCCGCCGACGCGGTTGCCGCCATCGCTGGTGTGGGAGCTCGGGTACGGAGAGCTGGTGTTCCTGTCGGTGCCGTTCGGCGAGCTGCGGCGCGAGCACCTGCTGACGGCGATCGACGAGTTCCACGGCCGGCGCCGCCGCTTCGGAGGGTTGGACGGGTGAGCGGGCTCTATCGGGACACCGGTGTTGTCTTGCGGCACTACCAGCTCGGGGAGGCCGACCGCATCGTCGTCGTGTTGACCGAGGAGCACGGCAAGGTGCGCGCCGTCGCCAAGGGCGTGCGGCGAACGACGTCGAAGTTCGGGGCACGGCTGGAGCCGATGAGCCACGTGCGTCTGTTGCTGTACCGCGGGCGTGACCTCGACATCGTGAGCCAGGCGGAGTCGGTCGAGTCGCTGGCGCCGCTGCTGGGCGATCTTGACCGGGCCTCGCAGGCGATGGCCGCGCTGGAGGCCGTCGACCAGCTGGCGTTGGAGCGGGAGCCCAACCCGGGCCTGTACCGCATGCTGGTCGGAGTGCTGCGCACGATCGCCGGGACTGGGTCGCCGCTGACGGTGCCGGCCTTCTTCTGGAAGCTGCTGGCCGCCGAAGGCCTGCGGCCGGAGCTCGACGTCTGCGTGCGCTGCGGCGGCGTCGAGCCGGAGGTGACGCTCGTGGCCTTCGACCTCGACGAGGGCGGGGTGCTGTGCCGGTCGTGCCGCTCGGGTGCGGCGATCTCGCCGACGACGCTCGCGCTGCTGCGGGCGATCCTCGGGGGGCGACTCAACGACGCGCTCGCCCTCCCGGAGTCTCCGGCCACGCACGAGGTCGCGGTCCTCGCCACCCGTGCCCTCGAGCACCACCTCGAACGGCGTCTGCGGGCGGTCGCCATGTTCGAACGGCACTGACCTATGCGGATTCTGAGGAGACTTGGTTGCGCTCAGCGCAACCAACTGTCGTCAGAATCTGGACGGGCGAATCTGGACGGGCTGCCCGACGGCTCGCCCACCTGCCTCTCCGCAGGGCCTCGTCGCCGTAGCCTTGGCGAGCGTGCCGGCGACCGACCTCGAGCAGATCGTCAACCTGTGCAAGCGGCGTGGGTTCGTCTATCCGTCGGCCGAGATCTACGGCGGATTCCGCAGCGCCTACGACTACGGGCCGCTCGGCGCGCTGATGCTGCGCAACGTGAAGGACGCCTGGATTCGGGCGATGGTCCAGGAGCGCGACGACGTCGTGCTGATCGACGCCGCCGTGCTCGGTCCGCCGCAGGTGTGGGAAGCCAGCGGTCACCTCGCCAACTTCACCGACCCGCTGGTCGACTGCACGAACTGCAAGAACCGCTTCCGCCTCGACAAGCTCGACGACCCCGATACCTGCCCGAGCTGCGGCAAGCACGGGTCGTTCACCGAGGCCCGCCAGTTCAACCTGATGTTCAAGACGCAGGCCGGCCCGGTCGAGGACTCGGCCGCGGCGGCGTACCTGCGCCCGGAGACCGCGCAGGGCATGTTCATCAACTTCTCGAACGTGCTGCAGACGACGCGCAAGAAGCCGCCGTTCGGCATCGCCCAGGTCGGCAAGTCGTTCCGCAACGAGATCACGCCGCAGAACTGGATCTTCCGCACCCGCGAGTTCGAGCAGATGGAGCTCGAGTTCTTCGTCGCTCCCGCCGAGAGCGCCCAGTGGTACGAGTACTGGTGCAACGAGCGCTTGGACTGGTACGTCCGCCACGGCATCCCGTCCGACATGTTGCGACTGCGGCCACACGAGGCCGACGAGCTCTCGCACTACTCGGCGGGCACGGCCGACGTCGAGTTCCGGTTCCCCTGGGGCTTCGACGAGCTCGAAGGCATCGCCCAGCGCACCGACTACGACCTCAGGGCCCACGCTGCGGCGTCAGGTGAGCGCCTCGACTACTTCGATCCGCAGACCAACGAGCGCTACACGCCCTACGTCATCGAGCCGGCTGCCGGCGCCACCCGCACGATGGCCGCCTTCCTCCTGTCGGCCTACGACGAGGACGTGATCAACGGCGAGGACCGAACCGTCCTACGGCTGCACCCGCGCCTCGCGCCCTACGCCGTCGCCGTGCTGCCGCTGTCCAAGAAGGACACGCTGACGCCGCTGGCCCACGAGATCCGCAAGGCGCTGAGCCAGCGGTACATGGTCGACTACGACGAGACCCAGGCGATCGGTCGCCGGTACCGCCGGCAGGACGAGATCGGCACGCCGCTGGCAGTCACCGTGGACTTCGACTCGCTCGAGGACAAACAGGTGACGATCCGCGACCGGGACAGCACCGAGCAGGTTCGCGTCCCCGTCGACGATGTCGTCTCCGAGGTCGCCGACCGCCTCGGGTTCTGAATCCCCGAAGTAGGTTCCGCGCCGTGAGCGCCGTCGCTTGTATCGCCAAGGTCCCTGCTGCGCCCGGCAAGCGGGCCGAGCTCGCCGCCGCGCTGCAGCTGGCGCTGGAGAACGTCGAGCAGGAGCCGGGCACCCGCTACTACATCCTCCACGAGGACCGCGGCGACGACGACGTGCTGTGGATGTACGAGCTCTACGAAGGCGAGGAGCACCTCGAAGCTCATCAGGCTGCGTCGTGGTACGCCGAGCTGGGTCCAGCCATTCGCCCGTTCCTCGACGGTCGCCCCGAGCTGACGTTCGTCACGCCCATCGGCGGGAAAGGCCTCTGAGCTGGCCACGTACCTCGACCGGATCGTCGCCCGTCACCGTGAGGTGGCCGCCGCCGACGCTCGGCCGCTCGACGACCTGTGCGACGGCGGCGCAGCTCGATGCCGCCTGCTCGAGGCTTCCGGCGAGCGCTCACGAACGATCCCGGACTGTCGGTCATCGCAGAGATCAAGCGGCGCTCGCCGTCCAAGGGCGATCTCAACGTCGAGCTCGATCCAGCTGCCGTCGCCTCCGCCTACGCGCGAGGCGGCGCCGCCTGCCTGTCGGTGCTGACGGATGCCGAGTTCTTCGGAGGCGCCGTGACCGACCTGCAAGCGGCACGGGCGGCGACGTCCCTACCCGTGCTGCGCAAGGACTTCACGGTCAGCGCCAACGACGTGGTCGACACCCGACTGATCGGCGCCGACTGCGTGCTGCTGATCGCCGCGGCGCTGGACAAGCACGAGCTGATCGAGTGGCACCGCCTCGCTGTCGAGGTCGGCCTCGACGCGCTCGTGGAGGTGCACGACGAATCGGAGCTCGACGTGGCGATCGAGGCGGGCGCCACGCTCGTGGGCGTGAACCAGCGCGATCTCGTCACGTTCGAGGTCGACCACGATCGGGCGGCGCGGATGGCAACCGCAATCCCTGCAGACGTCGTGAAGGTCGCCGAGTCCGGCGTCCGCGACGCCAGTGACGCCCGGCGGCTGGCCGACGCGGGATACGACGCCATCCTCGTCGGTGAGTCGTTGGTGACTGCGGCGGATCCAGCTGCTGCGTTGGCCGCCCTGCGCGCCGGCTGACGGCGTCGAGCGCGAGCATTTGGAGATGGATGACGCGGATCCTGGGCTGCCGCTGAAGCTGTGGCCGTGCTCCAACGGCGAGTACCTGCCACCGCCGCTCGACGAGCTGCGGGCCGAGGCGATGCGGCGGGCCCGTGCAGCGGCGGACCATCACGCCCGCCGACATGGCTGGTCCCGACGGCGGTTCCTCCTCTCCTCGGCCGGCATGGCGTCCGGCCTGGTCGCACTCCAATCGTGCAGTGACGACCGGTCGCGCTCACAGGGCACGGAGCCCGGCGGCACGTTCACCGTGCCCGAGACGGCGGCCACAGACCTCGAGGAAGCAACGACGACGATCAGCGGTCCATCGACGTCCTCGACCACTACCACCACGGCAGCACCGGCGCCCGCGGAGATCGTCGTCGACGTGCAGACCCACTTCCTCGAATCCGGCGAGTGGGGCACCGGCTTCCCGCAGGGCAACTGCGGCGAGCCGGAGGCCATCGACTGCTTCTCGGCGGAGTACTGGCGGGACCTCGTGCTCATGGGCAGCGACACGGCCGTCGCGGTCATCTCGGCGATCCCGGTCGTCGGCGCCGCGGACCCGCTGTCGATCGACGCCATGGAGCGCGGCAAGGCACTGGCCGCCGAACTGTGCGGCGATGGCCGGGTGCTCATCCAGGGCCATGCGGTGCCCGATGTCGGTCCACTCGATGCCGCCCTCGCCTCGATGGCGGAGGTCGCCGGCGCCCATCGACCTCAGCGCCTGGAAGGCCTACACCCACGCGCCGAGCGGGTGGTACCTCGACGATCACGACCCCGACGCGCCACAGATCGGCAACGCCTTCCTGGACGCGGCCCGGGGTACCGGCGTGCCGGTGATCGCCGTGCACAAGGGACTGTCCGGCGGCAACCGCTTCGCCTCACCCGTCGACATCGGTCCGGCGGCGGTGGCCCATCCGGACCTGTCGTTCCTCGTCTACC
Organism: uncultured Acidimicrobiia bacterium; assembly: GCA_963774635.1. Classification (GTDB taxonomy): domain Bacteria; phylum Actinomycetota; class Acidimicrobiia; order Acidimicrobiales; family Ilumatobacteraceae; genus JALZMG01. The sequence goes on along the minus strand of CAVZFS010000034.1, from coordinate 29,717 downwards.
ACTCCGGCTACGAAGCCGATTCGACCGAGGGTCCGTACTCGCCCGACGGCGAGGGCGTCGACCGCCTCGTGCGCAGCGTGACCGAAGCCGGGATCGGTCCCGGCGGCAACGTGTACGCCGAGCTCGGCTCGACCTGGCGGACGATCATGGGCAACCCCGACGAGGCGGCCCACGTGCTCGGCAAGCTGCTCGTCGCGTTCGGGCCAGAGCGGATCCTGTGGGGCACCGACTCCATCTGGTACGGGTCGCCGCAGGACCAGATCGCCGCGTTCCGCAACTTCGAGATCAGCGAGGCGTTCCAGGAGCAATTCGGATATCCGGCACTGACGCCGGAGGTCAAGCGGCGCATCCTCGGCCAGAACGCGATCGACCTCTTCGCCATCGAGCCGCCCCCCGGAGTGTGTCCGCCGGCCGAGCCGCAAGGCTTCGCCAGGACGAACCGCACATACGGGCCGGTGTCACGGCGCGACGTGATGGCCACGTTCGTGCGCGAACACCCCTGGATGCGCCTCAGTCATCAATCTTGACGACGTCGCTCCCAGCGACCGTCCGTACCGTCACCGGCGGACCGCTCATGTCGTCCGTCACCAGTCGGCCCTCGCTTCAAAGAAAGCAACCCAATGACAACTCATTTCCCCACGTACGCGCCTATGGCGTATCCGGTCGCACCGCCCGCCAAGGGCATGGCGATCTCCGCCCTGGTGTGCGGCATCACCGGCACCGTCGTCGGCCTGATCCCGATCCTGGCCGTCCCGGCGCTGGCGCTCGGCGTCGTCGCACTCGTGCTCGGCCTGCTCGCTGTCCGCAAGCAGAAGCAGGCTCGTGTGTCCCGCGGCATGGCCCGCGCCGGATGGCTGCTCGGCCTCGTCGCCGTGGTGCTCGCGATCATCGGCTTCGCCGTCGTCACCAGCGCCGTCAACGAGCTGGAGCGTGACCTCAACGAACTCCAGATCGAGGGCTGAGCGATGGGCGAGACGCCTCTGTGCGGTTATGAACCAGACGCCGCCTGACCAGGTGGCCTCGCCTGTTCGCAACAAGCTCAAGCGGCAGCTCCGCCGCGTGACCTGGTGGCCAGCCGATGGTCCGCCCCGCACGGTCAAGGTGCTCCAGTGATCGGCATGGCGATCGCAGTTGTCCTGACCATCGTCATCACGAGTGTGGTGGCAGTGGGGGGCCCGAGGCGCAAGCGCCGCAAGCGCCGGACCGACCATTGGAGCTCGTGGTGACCCCGGGCGTCACCACCTACCATCTGGTCTGCGGCCACGTCGCCCGATGGTGGCGATGGCCGCGGCCGAGGTATCTGAGCTGTGTCAAGTGCGGCGTTCGCAGCAAGGTCTCGTGATGACGCTCGCCCTCGTAGAACCCATCAGCGCAACGCATCGCCCCTGCTGGCAGACTTGCCCCACATGTTCGTCAAGATCTGCGGGATCACGAACGAGGACGACGCCCTGCTGGCCGTCGCCATGGGCGCCGACGCCGTCGGGTTCGTCTTCGCGCCGTCGCCGCGCCAGATCGCTCCGCAGCAGGCCTACGACATCACCCGCCGGCTGCCGCCGGAGATCCTCACCGTCGGGTTGTTCCGCGACGAGCACCCGAAGCGGGTCATCGAGCTCACCCACCGCGCCGGCCTGAAGGCCGCGCAGCTCCACGGAAGCGAATCGGCGGAGACGGTTGCCGAGGTGGCCGCCACCGTGCGGTGGGTCATCAAGGCGTACCCGGCAGGCTCGCCACACGTCGCGTCGGCGGGCTCGCTGGCGACCGACCTCCTGCTGCTCGACGCGGCGACGCCCGGCTCCGGTCAGGTCTTCGACTGGACGCTGGCCGGCGAGGTTCCGGAAGGCATGCGGCTGATCCTCGCCGGAGGGCTCGATCCCGAGAACGTCGCAGATGCGATCAGGGCGGTCGAACCGTGGGGTGTCGACGTGTCGAGCGGCGTCGAACGCTCGCCGGGCAAGAAGGACGCACTTGCCGTCAAGCGGTTCGTCGAGCGCGCCAAGGCTGCGGCGCCGGTCCCGTACCGCGGCGAGGACGATCTGCCGTACGACTGGAACGACGAGTGACCGTCGCGCAGGTCTCCCTGATGGGAGAGCCGAGCTCGACGGGCCGCTTCGGGGAGTTCGGTGGGCGCTTCGTCCCCGAGACGCTCGTGCCGGCGTGCGAGGAGCTGGAGGCGGCGTTCCGAGACGCTTGGGCCGACGCAGCATTCCGTGCCGAGCTCGACGGGCTGCTGCGCGACTACGCCGGCCGCCCATCGGTCATCACCGAGTGCCACAACCTCGGCGGTCAGCTCGGTGTGCGGTTGCTGCTCAAGCGTGAGGACCTCAATCACACGGGCTCCCACAAGATCAACAACGTCCTCGGCCAGGCCCTGCTCGCCAAGCGGATGGGCAAGTCCCGACTCGTCGCCGAGACCGGAGCCGGGCAGCACGGTGTCGCCACGGCGACGGCGGCGGCGCTGCTCGGCCAGCAGTGCAAGATCTACATGGGAGCCGTCGACGTCGAGCGCCAGGCGCTCAACGTGTTCCGCATGCGGCTGCTCGGTGCCGATGTGGAGGCCGTCGAGAGCGGCAGCCGGACGTTGAAGGACGCCGTCAACGAGGCGATGCGCGACTGGGTGGCCACTGTCGCCGACACGCACTACTGCCTCGGCTCGGTGATGGGTCCACACCCATACCCATGGATGGTGCGCGAGCTGCAGCGAGTCGTCGGCGACGAGGCGCGTCAGCAGGTTCGCGACCTGACGGGCGGAGATCCCGACGTCGTCGTCGCCTGCGTCGGCGGCGGATCGAACGCGGCCGGGATCTTCTCCGGCTTCGTCGACACGTCTGCGCGCCTCGTCGGCGCCGAGCCCGCCGGGGGAGCGGCCGTCGGTCGCGGGGTTCCCGGCGTCGTCCACGGCATGCGCAGCTACCTCATGCAGGACGAGTACGGCCAGGTCGAGGAGGCGCACTCGGTGTCGGCGGGACTCGACTATCCCGGGGTCGGCCCGGAGCATGCCCACCTGGCCGCGCTCGGGCGTGCCGAGTACCCGTCCGTGACGGACGCCGAGGTGCTCGAGGCGTTCGCCCTGTTGGCCCGCACGGAAGGCATCCTCTGCGCCTTCGAGCCGGCGCACGCACTCGCCTGGCTGGTCCGCGAGGCGGCATCGCTCCAGGACGCCACGGTGCTCCTGTGCCTCTCCGGGCGCGGTGACAAAGACGTCGCCCAGGCCATGGACCTGCTCGAGCCGACCTGATGGAGGAGCAGTTCCGGGCCGCCCGCGCCAGCGGGCGCAAGCTGCTCGTGCCGTACGTGACCGGCGGCTATCCCGGGTGGGAGGACGCGATCCGGGCCGCTGCGGCGGCCGGCGCCGACGGACTGGAGATCGGCATCCCATTCTCGGACCCAGTGATGGATGGGCCGGTGATCCAGCAGGCGTCACAGGCGGCGCTCGAGGGCGGAGCCACACCCCCGGCGATCCTCGATGCTGCGGCGAAGCTCGATGTCGGCATCCCGCTGGCGGTGATGACGTATTACAACCTCGTCCACCACGACGGGCACCGCCGATTCGCTGGCCGCCTCGTCGCCGCAGGCATCGACGCCTGCATCCTGCCGGACCTACCGCTCGAGGAGTCCGGCCCGTGGTGCGAAGCGGCCGATGATGCCGGCGTGGAGACGGTGATGCTGGCCGCCCCGACGGCTCCGGACGATCGCCTGCCGCGCATCGCCGCTCGCTCCCGAGGTTTCGTCTACGCCGTCGGACTGCTCGGCGTGACGGGGGAGCGAGCCGCGCTGGCGGCAACCGCCACCGCGCTGGCGGTCCGTTTGAAGCGGATCACCGATCGTCCGGTGCTCGTCGGCGTCGGCGTGTCGAACGCCGAGCAGGCGCGTGAGGCGTGCCGGGTCGCCGACGGTGTCGTCCAGGGCGCATCGGTGGTGAGGAGGTTGATGGAGTCGGGACCGGACGCCGTCGGCGCCTATGTGGCCGAGGTGCGGGCGGCGATCGACGAGCCGTGAGCGAGCGGAGCGAGCTCAGCCGGCGAGCGAGCGAGCCGGACGGCGATGGGGATCGGGGGCGCAGCCCCCGGGTGTCGATGACCGTGCCGGGTGTGAGCTGTGCGAGGCGGCGCGGCTCACGGAGTGGTTCCACGAGGACGAGGAATGCTGGATCGCCGAGTGTGAGGCGTGCGGTGTGCCGATGGTCGTCTGGCGTTCGCATGACCCTGCGCCGCCCGTCGAGGTGAAGGACCGGCTGCACGCCAAGCTGCTCGCGGTGGTCGCTACTCACTTCGACGAGGAGGTCCGGGTGGACGACGACCTGCGGACGATCGCCGACCACTACCACGCCCACGCCCGCCCGCAGCGATGGCCTCCCGTGGGCGGCTTGCGGCGGCGCCGCTAACGGACGCGCGAGGCTGCCGCCATGTCCGACCCGCCGGGTGACGAGCACCGGCCGCTGCCGCCGCCACCTCCTCCGCCGCCATTCATGGCGGCGCCATCGGCGCCCGCAAGGTTGATGCCCGGCGGCATCCCGCCGAGCCCGACGAAGGGACTGCGCACCGCCACCATCACCCTGTTCTGGTGCGTCGTCGGGGCTTCCTGGCTACTCCTGCTCGCCGCCGTCAACCGGCGGCGGGTGTTCGACGACGTGGAGGACCTCGAAGGTTTCGTCAATGACTTCCAGGACGCCGACGACGCTGTGGCAGCCGGCGAACTCCTGGAGGCCGGGCTCGCGATCGCCGCGCTGATCGTGGTGTCGATCTGGTCGCTGCGGGCAGCCCGCCACGTCAAGTCGTACGGCGGTCACGATCTGTCGCCAGGCCTGGCCTGTGGCGGCTGGTACATCCCGTTCGGCAACTTCGTCGTGCCGTTCGTGCAGCTGCGACGCGTCGCCAATCATCGACACCGACCGCGAACATGGATCAGCTGGTGGCAGGGCTTGTTCATCGCGCAGGGGGTGGCGGGCGTTGCCTTCCAGCGCTTCGGCGACATCGACGCGGCGTCGTCGGCGGACGACTTCTCGAACCGGCTCGGCGTGCAGATCGGCATCGCCGTGGTTGCCGCCGTCCTGATGACAGTGATGGCGTACGCCGCCATGCGGGCGACGCGCGACGTCGAGGGGAGCTGATGTCCTGAATTGAGCGCCGGTTGCGGGCAATCGGCGCGACGATGGTGAGATGTTCGACCTCGACGAGCTCATCGCGGACTGCCGTTCGGCGATCGAGGAGGATGAACCGAGGCGGGCGGTTCGGGAAGTCGTCGAGCGGGCGGTCGCCGCTCCGACGGCCGTCGGCGACGCCCTGCGTCCGACCGAGGGCGGGCTCACGCTGCTGTACAACGGGGACGATCTCACCGTGCTGCACGTCGTGTGGGCGCCGGGGATGGAGCTGTTCCCGCACGACCACCGGATGTGGGCCGTGATCGGCATCTACGCCGGGCAGGAGGACAACGCGTTCTACCGGCGTGCCGCGCCCGGAAGCCCGCTCCTCACCGAATCAGGCGGCAAGGAGCTCAAGCTCAGCGACACGGTCCTGCTCGGGGACGACGTGATCCACAGCGTCTCGAACCCGCTCGACCGGCTGACGGCGGCGATCCACGTCTACGGCGGCGACTTCGTCAACCAACCGCGCAGCCAGTGGGGTCCGGGCGCCCGCGAGGAGCGGCCCTACGACATGGACCTCGCCCGCGAGGAGTTCGCCAAGGCCAACACGGCCTGGGCTTCCAGGTTCTGACGAGGATTCGTGTCCGCCGGCGGGCACAGAATCCACATGGAATCGGGTCACTGAGGGCACGGCGGCCTCGGCGCTCTAGCCTCCGTCGCATGCCGCTCAAGCCAGGTGACAAGGCTCCCGACTTCTCTCTGCCCGACCAGCACGACGAGCAGGTCGCCCTGAAATCGCTCCGTGGCCGGCGGGCGCTCGTCTACTTCTACCCGAAGGCCGACACACCGGGTTGCACGACGCAGGCGTGCGGCCTCAACGACGTCCTCGGCGACATCGGTGACACGGCAGTCCTCGGCATCAGCCCCGACAAGCCGTCGAAGCAGCTGAAGTTCGCCGAGAAGTACTCGCTCGGGTTCCCGCTGCTCTCCGATCCCGACCACAGCGTCGCCGAGGCGTTCGGAGTGTGGAAGGAGAAGTCGATGTACGGCCGCAAGTACATGGGCATCGAGCGCTCGGCGTTCCTGATCGGCGCGAACGGCAAGGTCGAGCAGGCCTGGTACAAGATCAGCCCGGCCGACACGCCGAAGAACCTGCTCGCAGCCCTGGCCGCGTGACCAGCCTGCCGGCGCCGGCGGACGTCCTCCCGCACCGCCCGCCGTTCCTCTTCGTCGACGAGGTCATGGCGCTCGTGCCGGGTGAGTCGGCGCAGGGGCGGTGGCGACTGACGGGGGAGGAGTGGTTCTTCGCCGGGCACTTCCCGGGCCGCCCGACGTTGCCGGGCGTGCTGATGTGCGAGGCCATCGCCCAGGTCGGCGCGATCGCCGTGCTGACGGACGACCGCTTCGTCGGCAAGCTGCCCCTCTTCGGTGGCTTGGACGGCGCACGCTTCCGCCGCCAGGTCGGCCCCGGCGACGAGCTCACGCTGGAGGTCGAGCTCGGCCGCATGTCGGCGCGGGCCGGCAAGGGATCCGGCCGGGCGCTGCTGCAAGGTGTCGTCGCCTGCAGCTGTGACTTGCTGTTCGTCGTCGTTGACGCCTAACTGTCCGTAGGGATCGCGTCACAACGATCGATCTCTACGGACAGAACGGGTTCAGGCGGGGGTGATGACCACCGATCCGTTGTGTCCGCCGAACCCGAAGTTGTTGGAGATCGTCGGGCCCGGTTCCCAATCGTGGGCGTCGCCGGTGACGACGTCGATGCCGAGGTCGACGACCTTCGTGTTGGCTGTCGGTGGGATCGCCCGTTTCTGGAACGACAGCAACACCGCAGCTGCCTCGAGCGCACCCGCCGCGCCGAGAGCGTGACCGGTCACACCCTTGATCGACGTGACCGGCGGGCCGTGTTCCCCGAACACCGCCCGCACCGCCTCCGCCTCGGCGGCGTCGTTGAGCGGTGTCGAGGTCCCGTGCGCATTGATCTGTCGGATGTCACCCGGCTGGAGGCCGGCATCCTCCAGAGCGAGGCGCATGCAGACGATGGCGCCCGACCCGCCCGGCGACGGTGCCGTGATGTGGTGGGCGTCGGCATTGCTCGCGGCGCCAAGGATCTCGCCGAGGATCGTCGCACCACGGCCCACGGCACGCTCCCACTCCTCGAGGATCAGGACCGCTGACCCCTCACCCATCACGAACCCATCGCGCTCGACGTCGAACGGTCGACTGACACCGCTCGTCGTGAGGGCCGTCATGTTGCCGAACCCGGCGATCGGCCGTGATCGTCCCCGCTGACTCGCTGCCGCCGGTGACGACGGCGTCGCAGCGCCCGAACGCGATGAGTCGGGCCGCGTTGCCGATGGCGTGTGTCCCGGCGGCGCAGGCTGTGCAGATCGTCTCGTTCGGGCCCTGCAGGCCCCACCGCATCGAGATCGCCGCGCCCGCCGCATTGGCCATCATCATCGGCACGAGGAACGGCGACACTCGGCGCTCGCCCTTCGCGATGCGCACCTCGATCTGTTCCTCGAGCGTGTGCAACCCACCGACGCCGGTGGCGAAGATCGTGCCGAACCGGCCGGGGTCGACGCCGAGGTCGGCGACGGAGCCGCCGACCTGCTCGAAGGCCTCTGTCGCGGCGGCGACGGCGAATTGCTCGACGCGGTCGGCGCGCCGCGCCTCCTTGGGTGTCGCATACCACGGCGACGGGTCCCAGTCCTCGATCTCGGTCGTGCGTCCCGACGTCACGCCCGGCCCGAGCAGACCCTCCCAGAATGCGTCGGCGCCGAGGCCGCACGGAGCAACGACGCCGAGCCCGGTCACCGCGACCCTGCGGCCACGGGGCTCCATCAGAGTGCCGCCGTCAGAGCTTGCCGGCGACCAGGTCGTACGCCTGGCCGACGGTCTCGATCCCCTCGAGCTCTTCCTCGGGGACCGAGATGTCGAACTCTTCCTCCAGCGCCATGACGAGCTCGACGAGGTCGAGGCTGTCGGCGTCGAGGTCGTCGCCGAAGCGAGCGTCGGGCACGACCTGGTCCTCGGAGACGGAGAGCACCTCGACGGCGCACTTCTTGAAGCGGGAGAAGAGTTCCTGGTCCACGAGTGGCTCCTTGCGATCAGGCGGACGTGATGGGAAGCATGGCACACAGGCCATTGGCGGGGCTCATGACGATTGAGGGACGCACCGGTTCGTCAGTGACCCATGCCGAGGCCGCCGTCGACGGGGATGACGGCACCGGTGATGTAGGCGGCGTCCGGCGACGCGAGGAACCACACGGTACCCGCGATCTCTTCGGGCGCGGCCATGCGTCCGAGCGGGGTGGCGCTCGTCAACTCGGCGCGGCGCTGCTCGCTGAGCGCGGCGGTCATCTCGGTCTCCACGGGCCCGGGCGCGACGACGTTGACGGTGATGCCCCGTGACCCCAGCTCGCGCGCCATCGAGCGGGCGAACCCGACGAGGCCGGCCTTGGCCGCCGCGTAGTTGGCCTGGCCGGCGGAACCGAGCAGCCCGACGACGGACGACATGAGGATGATCCGGCCACGGCGGGCGCGGAGCATCCCCTGCGCCGCTCGCTTGGTGACCCGGTAGGCGGCCGTCAAGTTGGCATCCAGCACCGTGGTGAAGTCGTCCTCCCGCATCCGTAGCAACAAGCCGTCCTTGGTGACCCCGGCATTCGACACCAGCACCTCGACGGGGCCGCCGAAGCGCTCCTCGATCGCGGCGAACGCGGCGTCGACGTCGGTACCTGAGGTGACGTCACACTTCACGCCGAACAGATCCTCGGGCGGCTCGGACGAGCGGTACGTGACGGCGACACGATCGCCACCCTCGGCGAAGCGGCGGGCCACCGCCAAGCCGATGCCGCGCGAGCCGCCCGTGACGAACACAACACGGCTATCCACTGCGTTCCCCGGCCACGCAGGCCGCATGTAGCCGCTCCCTCGCTAGCGCTCGGTCACTCGCATCGGACGTCACCGATCAGCCGCCCCAGCGGATGACCGCGCTGGCCGCGGTCATGCCGGCCCCGAAGCCGACCAGCAGGACGAGGTCACCTTCGTGCACCCGGTCGTTCTCGATCGCGTCGACGAGGGCGAGGGGGATCGAGGCCGAGGAGGTGTTGCCGGTCTTGTCGAGGACGATGGCCGCCTTGTCCATGCCGATGCCGAGACGATCACAAGCAGCCTGGATGATGCGTGTGTTCGCTTGGTGCGGCACGACGAGGTCGACATCGTCGATCGTCACGCCGGCGCTGGCCAGCGTCTTGCTGGCGGAATCGACCATGATCCGCACGGCGCGCCGGAAGACCTCCTTGCCGTCCATCTTCAAGTAGTCGCCGATCTCCGCGTACAGGTAGCGCTCGGCGCTCCCGTCCGCATCGAGGTCCCAGCCGAGCAGCTGGCCCTTGCCATCGACGGCTTCCAGCACGACCGCCCCGGAGCCGTCGGCGAAGAGGATGGCGGTGTTGCGGTCCTCCCAGTCGGTGATCCGAGCGAGCGTGTCGGTGCCGATGACGAGGATCCGCTCGGCCCCGATCGCGATCAGGCCATGGGCGGCCACCAACGCGTAGGTGAAGCCCGAACAGGCGGCGTTGATGTCGAAGGCGCCGCAGCGCAGTCCGAGCTCCGCAGCGATCGTGGCCGACGTGCCCGGCACGGCGCGATCGGGCGTGGTGGTGGCCAGCACGATGGCGTCGATGCTTGCTGGGTCGAGACCGGACATGCCGAGCGCCATCCGGCCTGACTCGGCTGACAGGCCGGCCGTCGTTCCGCCGACGCGGCGCTCACGGATCCCGGTGCGCTCGACGATCCATTCGTCACTGGTGTCGAGGCCCATCTCCTGGAGATCACGGTTGGTCAGGGTCTTCGGCGGGAGCGCCGCGCCCCAACCGGTGATGACGGCACCGCGGGCGTCGGGGTGGGTCTTCGGCATGAGGGGTCCTTCTTCTCAGCTGGTGCGCAGCCAGGCGACGGGTTGACGAGCGGTCAGGCGCTCGGTCTCAACGGCGATGTAGCTCTGCAGGACGCCGGCGAACGGCGAACGGACCTCGTGCGCGCCGACGTGGCCGAGCACGGTGCCGACCTCGATGACGACCCCGTCGTCGAGACCTGCCGCACGCTTGAAGATCCCGGCGGCCGGGCTGACGACGAGTCGTTCCACAGCGAAGAGGTGCTCGCCTTCGAGGGCCACCGGTGCGGTCGCACCATCGGTGGTGACCCACTCGATCAGCTTGTTGAGGTCTTCAGGTGTGGCGACCGAGATCGTGCGGCCCGTCGTCGTCCGCTTCGCCATGCCGGTGAGGATCCCGCCCGGTCCGAGCTCGGCGTAATCCGTGACGCCGAGATCCTCCAGCTCGAGGAGGCAGTGCTTCCATCGCACCGGAGACGAGAGCTGGGCCGACAGGAGGCTGGCCCACTCCTTGCCCTCGTGATGGGGGAGGGCGTCGACGTTGCTGATGACGGGCACCTCGGTGTCACGGGGGTCCGCCTCGGCGATCGCGCTGCGCAGACGGTTGCGGGCCGGGATCATGTACGGCGTGTGGAAGGCGCCCGACACCTGCAGCGACATCACCTTCTTGGCGCCGAGATCCTTGGCGTGGCCGGAGGCCCGATCGACGCCCTCCGGTGAGCCGGCGATGACGACCTGTCCGGGCGCGTTGTAGTTGGCCACCCACACGTCTTCATCGGCGCGCCGGCACGCGACATCGACCTGCTCGTCGTCGAGTCCGAGCACGGCGGCCATCGTGCCCGGCTGCGCCAACCCGGCCTCGTGCATGGCGTCGGCCCGTTCGGCCACGAGGCGGACACCCTCGTCGAAGCCGAGGGCGCCGGTGGCGGTGAGCGCGGTGTACTCGCCGAGGCTGTGGCCGGCGCAGAAGCTGGGCTCGATGCCGAGGCGTTCGACGGCGTCGAGGACCATCAGGCTCGAGACGTACGTGGTCAGCTGTGCGTTGCGGGTATCGCGCAGCTCGTCGACGTCGGCGTCGAGCAGCAGTACGCGCGATGTCGCGCCCGGCCAGCTCACTCGACTCCTCGACGAGCTCCCAGCTCTCGTGATCGATCCACGGTCGCCCCATGCCGGGGCGCTGTGAACCCTGGCCGGGGAACGTGAAAGCGAGCATCGATGCCACGGTAGACGTTCGACCTCCAGATCAGATCGCTACCGAGCGGTAATGAGGTGTGCCGCTAGCCTCGGCACGTTCAGCGCCCCGGTAGCCCAATTGGCAGAGGCGACGGTCTCAAACTCCGTACGGTGTGGGTTCGAGTCCCACCCGGGGCACGCGGCGGCGGGAGTGCTCCGAACGCGATCTGGGCGCGGAGGTTCCCGAAATCGAGAACGTCCGCGCCCAGTCGTGCCGGTATCCGCGCTCCGGTCGGCCCCGACCGCTCAGCTGTGCTTGCGGAGGGCCTTGATCAGCTGGGCCTTGTTGAGACCGGTGCGGCCCTCGACGCCGAGCTCACGGGCCCGCTCGAGCAGCTCCGCCTTCGTCCACTGCTCGTAGGGGACCCCGGAACCCGGCTGCTCGGCAGCTGCGTTGGTGTCAACGGCGTCGATGGCGTCGTCGAGCAGCTTGGTCGCCTCGCCCGATGCGGCGTTCGACACCCTGCGGCCCTGCGCCGCGGTCTGGCCGGCGACGGTCCGCGCGCCGGTGCGGGTGGCCGTGGCGACCTGCTCGCCGGCGGCCTTGACCTGACCCGTGACGGTCTTGCCCGACACCCGGGCAGTCCCGAGGAAGGCCTTCGTCGAGTCGGTCCAGGCCTGGAACATGGTGGTGGTCTGGTCGTAGGCGGCGCCGGCCAGCGTGCGCTGCAGCCGCATGATGCGTGCCGGGATCGCCGGCAGGCTCGACTCGAACCGGTCGAGCTGTTCGGTGATCGTCGTGGGGAGCGTGGTGCTCGCCATGGTGCTATCTCCTGTGTCGGGGTGTGGGAACTCCTGCAAGCATTACCCTAACGGGACGAGCAGCAACCATGACGTTCGTCACGTCGCCGGACACCTATCGTTCACGGGGATGGGGTCGTGGCTCGTGCGGCGGCGCTTGGGCCACGTCTCGAGTCGCCTGCGGACGCTTCGCGACGAGCTGGCGATGGTCGACGAGCAGCTCGCCCACCTCCGTGACGACGCCGATGACATGGCCGTGCGGGCGCTGGTCGCCGAGTCGCCGGCCGCCTCGCTGGAGTCGAACGACGCCCGCAAGCACGTTGATGCGATGGTCCGCCATCGCCAGCACGTCATGGCGGAGATCGCCGAGCTGGAGCTGCGCCAAGACCAGCTCCTCGACCAGCTGACCGGCTGACCGGCAGCGATCCTCGTGCTGCTTGAATGGCGGTTCGCCCCGCGAAAGGACCCTGCCCGTGACGATCCGCGTCGTGATCGCCGAAGACGAAGCCATCATCCGCATGGACCTGCGCGAGACGCTGGAGGAAGAGGGATACGAGGTCGTCGGCGAGACAGGCCGTGGCGACACCGCAGTCGACCTCGTCCGTGACCTGTTGCCAGACCTCGCCATCCTCGACATCAAGATGCCCGGCATCGACGGGCTCGAGGCGGCGCGCATCATCAACCGCGAGAAGCTCTGTGGAGTGCTGGTGCTCACGGCGTTCAGCCAGCGAGAAGTGGTCGAGGAGGCTCGCGACGCCGGCGCACTGGCCTATCTCGTCAAGCCGTTCCAGAAGAGTGATCTCGTGCCGGCGATCGAAGTCGCGATCGGACGGTTCCGTGAGCTGCGGGCGATGACCGGCGAGATCGATGCCCTGGGCGAGCAGCTCGAGGCGCGCAAGGCGATCGAGCGGGCCAAGGGCATCCTCATCGACGAGCAGAAGATGAGCGAGCGTGACGCGTTCACGTTCATCCAGCGCCGGGCGATGAGCGAGCGCACGAAGATGAGGACGATCGCCGAACGGATCATCGACGGCTCGCTCCGGCCGTCTTGAATGCGGCCGGCGAGGCGCTGGAGCGCCCGCCGTGCCGAACCGGGTGTTCACCTCTGAACGACGTGGCCGGCGCCTTCTTGAATGCGGCCGGCGAGGCGCTGGAGCGCCCGCCGTGCCGAACGGTGTTCACCTGAACGACGTGGCCCGGGCGCCTCCTGAGCGCCCGGGCGTCGTTGGCTGGTGCTATGCCGCGCGCCGGCGCCTGGCCAACAGGAAAGCGAGCCCACCCAGGGCAACTGCGCCGGCCGCGATGGCGGCTGTCGGCCCTGCGCCGCTGCCCGTCACCGGCAGGCCGGGGGTACCACCGCCATGTGGCGGATTCACCGGGTCCGCGCAGCCCGAATCCGGCGGCGGGTAGGACACCTGACCGGTCGCCACGGGGTTCACCTCGACACGGACCGTCAGGCCGTCACGCAGGTACGCATCAGTTGGGTCGAGCACCCAGTCGTCCCCGTCGAAGCGCCAGCCGGGCCAGTCCGTGGCGTTACCAGCGGCGTCGACGCTGGCACCGGGGTAGATGAACCGCACGGAAGTGTTGGCGTTGTAGATCGCCGTGTGGGTCGCGACGACGACGCCGTTGATGTCGATGAACGAGATCGTCGCCGTGTGGCCGTTGAACGCCGGCTGGTTCCCGAACGTGACTTCGATGTAGGGCGCGTCGCTCTGGCACAGCGGCGTGATCGCGCCGATGGTCAGCGTGCTCGGGAGCGTGGTCGACGTGCTCGTCGTGGTCGAGCCGGGCACGGTCGTACTCGTCGTGCTGGTCGAGCTCGACGTGGTCGTCGTCGTGCCGGGCACCGTCGTGCTCGTCGTGCTCGTCGTCGGTGGTGCCGTGGTGGACGTGGTCGTCGACGTCGTGGACGTCGTGGACGTGGATGTCGTGGACGTCGATGTCGTGGAGGTGGACGTCGTCGTCACCGGCGTGCACCCGTCGGGCTGGTTGGCGGTCGCCTGGGTGCCCCCGGTGAAGCCGTCAGACCACATGGCGTTGGTTGCGAACGTCACCGACGACACGCCGGTCGAAAGGACCGGGGAGTTGAACGTCTGCGAAGCGTCCGGCGCGAGCGACCAGTTGGTGCTGGAGCCCGGCGGCGTGATGGTCATCGTGCCGGTGATCGTGGGTCCAGGCGAGCTGGGGGTGAGCACTGCCGACGCCCGCCAGCCTCCGCCGTCGACGCACACCGCGCTTGGAATCAGCGACAGTGTGTGCGCCAACGCGACACCCGGGGCCACGACCGTGAGCCCGCCAACCACCAACGCGCCGAAGATGAGGCGCCGCCCTACAGACATGTTGCATCCTCCTGGCGCTCCGAGGAGTCCGCTCCCAGAGCCCGGGAGAGCATTGCATACGATCCGCCCTGCCGCGCGAATCGTGCGACCGCAGCCGGTTTCGGATCGATCGCTCGGGCCCGTACCCTCGAGCGCGTGAGCAAGCTGCTGCTCCTCGACGGCAACTCCCTGACCTACCGGGCCTTCTTCGCGCTACCGGCGGACATGTCGACGGCCAGCGGCCAGATCACCAATGCCGTCTTCGGGTTCACGTCGATGTTCATCAACGTGCTGAAGGAACAGCGCCCCGACGACGTGCTCGTCGCCTTCGACCGCCCGGAGCCGACGTTCCGCCACCTCGCTGACGAGACATACAAGGCGAACCGAGACGCCGCTCCGGATCCACTGCGCCAGCAGATGGGCCTCGTCCGGGAGGTGCTCGATGCGCTCGGCGTCCCGACGTGCGAGCTGGCCGGCTGGGAGGCCGACGACCTGATCGCCACAGCAGTCGACCAGGCCGTCACCCGCGGCGATGACGTGGTGATCGTCACGGGCGATCGCGACACGTACCAATTGGTCGCCGACCCACACGTGAAAGTCCTCTACAACCGCCGCGGCGTCAGCGACTACGCCCTGTACGACGAGGCCGGCATCGCCGCCCGCACCGGGGTGACGCCCGCGCAGTATCCCGAGTACGCGGCGCTGCGCGGCGATCCCAGCGACAACCTGCCGGGCGTGCCGGGAGTGGGGGAGAAGACCGCAGCCAAGCTGATCACCACGTACGGCGGGCTCGAGGGCATCTTCGCCCACCTCGACGAGCAGTCGCCGAAGCTGCGGGCATCGCTCGCCGAGCACGAGGAGCGCGTGCGCAAGAACCATGAAGTGATGGTCCTGCGTCGTGACGCACCGATCGAGCTGCCCGAGTCGCTGAAGATGGACCCGAACATGTCCGAAGTCCAACGGCTGTTCGACTTCCTCGAGTTCCGCACGTTCACGGAGCGATTGGTCGAGGCGTTGGGACCGGCGGCGGCGATCCTTGCCGACGAAGACCGCGAGCACCTCGTCGCCGAGATCACTCGCAGCGAGTCACCCGATGCCAGCGCCGCAGTCCTGCGCTCCCTCGCCGCGCTCGAGGTCGCCGGCTCCTGGGACGGCGAGCCAGGCCGCGGCGAGTTGCGTGGCTTCGCCGTCGTGACGGACGCCGACTCCGCGGAGGTGACGTGGGTCCCCGCCGAGCACCTCAACGACGGTGCGGTCGTCGACGCGTTGCAGGCGACGCCCGTACGCGGCCACGACGTCAAGTCGCTGATGCGCTCGCTGCTGACCCGCGGCATCGACTTGACCAGCCTCGAGCTGGACACCGCGATCGCCGCGTACCTGCTCGATCCGGCAGAGGCGCGCTACGAGCTGGCGCACCTCGTCGAGCGCTACACGTCGTTCGCCGCGCCGGTCGACGAGCCGGTCGCCAAGGGCCAGCTGAACCTCGACGGCATCGAGGCGGACCCGCTGGCGGCCGCTGGTCGCGAAGCGCTTGCCGTCCACCACCTCGTCGAGCCGATCACGACGAGGCTCGGCAACGACGGCATGGCCGACCTGTATGCCACGATCGAGAACCCGCTGGTTCGCGTGCTGGCCCGCATGGAGCACGCCGGCATCGCCGTCGACCTCGTCGAGCTGCGGCGACTCCACGAGCGACTGACGGCCGAGGCCGTACGCCTGCAGGCCGAGCTGAAGGTGGTCGTCGGTCGGGACGACCTCAACATCAACTCGCCGATCCAGCTGCGTGAGCTGCTGTACGCGGCGCCGCCGGCCGGCCGCGGCCTGACGGCGATCAAGCGCACCAAGACAGGGCCGTCGACGGACGCCGCGACCCTCGAGAAGCTGCGCGACGAATGGCCGGAGTTCATCGGCCCGCTGCTGCAGTACCGGGAGATGGAGAAGCTCCGTGGCACGTACGGCGAGGGGCTGCTCGGCGAGGTGTGCGACGACGGGCGGATCCACGCCACGTTCAACCAGACGGTGGCGCGTACGGGGCGGCTCAGCTCTGACCGGCCCAACCTGCACAACATCCCGGTGCGCCGCGACGAGGGGCGCATGTTCCGCCGGGCGTTCATCCCGGCACCGGGCTCGGTGTTGCTCGTGGCCGACTACAACCAGATCGAACTGCGCTGCATCGCCCACCTCGCCGCCGATCCGGGGCTGATCGCCGCCTTCACCAGCGGACAGGACATCCACAACGCCACCGCGTCGCGGATCTTCCGGGTCGGACCGACGGAGGTCACGCTCGACCAGCGCTCCAAGTCGAAGATGGTGTCCTACGGGTTGGCGTACGGCATGGAGGCCTACGGGCTGGGGCAGCGGCTCAACATCCCGACCGAGGAGGCGGCCGAGATCCTCGACGCCTACTTCGTGGCCTTCCCCAACGTCAAGGCGTACATGGACCGGACGGTCATCGAGGCGCGCAAGCGGGGTTATACGGAGACGTTGTTCGGACGCCGTCGCCCCATCCCCGAGCTCCTCAACGGCAACTGGCGGATCCGCCAGGCGGGGGAGCGCCAAGCGATGAACGCCGGGATCCAAGGTCTCGCCGCCGACATCTTCAAGGTCGCGCTGGTGCGGGTCGACCAGGCGCTCGAGCAGCACGGGTTCGCCAGTCGGTTGGTGCTCCAGGTCCATGACGAGGTCCTCGTCGAGGTCCCAGAGGCGGAGCGGGACGCCGTCGGCCCGCTCGTCATCGACCTGATGCGACACTCGGCCGACCTCGACGTCCCCCTCGAAGTCAACGTGTCCTGGGGCGAGACCTGGGCCGACGCGAAGAGCTGACGGCGGGTCTCGTGAGTCAGGGTTGTACCGCTTGGGCCCCCGGGGTTCGAGCATGGATCGGCAGGTGGCGAGGGAAGCGCCAGCGACGAGCCACAGCCGAGTGAGCGAGTTTCGAGCGAACGAGGCCACTCATTGGTTTGAGCCGGTTGCCGATCATCTGGGAAGTGCGTACTTGCGCTACTCCTTCACGAAGGGGACGGTGCAGGAGGTCGATCACGTCGTCGCCGCGCTCGGCCTTCGGGCCGGCGATCGGGTGCTCGACGTCGGATGCGGTCCCGGGCGGCACGCCTACGAGCTGGCCCGGAGAGGTATCACCGTCCACGGCGTCGACATCTCCCAGACGTTCATCGACCTCGCGCAGGAGGACGCGCCGCCGGGCGCGACGTTCGAACGGCTGGACGCGCGACACCTCTCGTTCGACGCCGAGTTCGACGCCGCCATCTGCCTCTGCCAAGGCGCCTTCGGGTTGATGACCGCCACCGGCGAAGACGAATTGGTGATCGCCGGGATCGCCCGCGCGGTGCGTCCCGGGGGCGGCGTCGCGCTCAGCGCGTTCAACGCCTACTTCGCCGTGAAGCACTTCACGGAGGCGGACTTCGATGCCGACCGCGGGATCGCGCACGAGAGCATGGAGCTCCGCGATCCGGAAGGTCGCGTCAAGGTGGCCGACGGGTGGACCGGCTGCTACACGCCACGCGAGCTGCGTCTGCTGCTGACTGCCCATGGCCTCGATGTCGACCGGATCGCGAGCGTCGAGCCTGGCCGTTACGGCGTCGACCCGCCGAGCACCGAAACACCCGAGTTCCTCGTCATCGCCGAGAGGCGCGCTTGATGCGGCCGGCGAAGGCGCTGGAGCGCCCGCCGTGCCGAACCGGGTCCTCGCCTCTGAATGACGTGATCGCCGGACGGGTGGATCTCATAGCTAATCGCAGGGGGTCACTGCTACCCTCGTAAGCCGCGTCGCGGCCGGTCAGCACGCCCGCCGTATTGCGCAGTCCACCGCCAATCCTCGAAAGCAGTCTTTTCCTTGTCCGACACCATCACCTCCTCCACGCCCACCACCACACCAACACCGGTACCGCCAACGACCAGCGGCGGAATGGGCAGCTTCGACGAGGAGGGCAACTACACCCCACGTGAGGTCGCCGTCGACGACCTCGGCATGTCGTTTGCCGACGCCATCGACGGAACGATGGTCGAGGTCGAGGACGGCCAGATCGTCAACGGCACCATCGTCAAGATCGACAAGGACGAGGTGCTGCTCGACATCGGCTACAAGAGCGAAGGCGTCATCCCGTCTCGCGAGCTGAGCATCCGCAACGACGTCGACCCCCACGAGATCGTCTCCCTCGGCGAGAAGGTCGAGGCCCTGGTCCTGCAGAAGGAGGACAAGGAAGGCCGCCTCCTCCTCTCGAAGAAGCGGGCCCAGTACGAGCGGGCGTGGGGCAACATCGAGCGCCTCAAGGAGGAGGACGGCGTCGTCGAGGGACCGGTCATCGAGGTCGTCAAGGGTGGCCTGATCGTCGACATCGGTCTGCGCGGCTTCCTGCCTGCCTCCCTCGTCGAGCTGCGTCGCGTCCGCGACCTGCAGCCGTACGTCGGTCAGCGGATCAGCGCCAAGATCATCGAGCTCGACAAGAACCGCAACAACGTCGTGCTCAGCCGCAGGGCTCACCTGGAGGAGACCCAGAAGGAATCCCGCGACCAGTTCCTCAACAACCTCAAGGTCGGCGAGGTCCGCCACGGCACGGTTTCCTCGGTCGTCAGCTTCGGCGCTTTCGTCGACCTGGGCGGCATGGACGGCCTGATCCACGTCAGTGAGCTGTCGTGGAAGCACGTCGACCACCCGGGCTCGGTCGTGGCCGTCGGCGACGAGGTCGACGTCCAGGTCCTCGACGTCGACATGAGCCGCGAGCGCATCAGCCTGTCGCTCAAGGCCACCCAGCAGGACCCGTGGCAGGAGTTCGCCTCCACCCACGAAGTCGGCCAGCTCGTCTACGGCCGGGTCACGAAACTGGTCCAGTTCGGTGCGTTCGTCCAGGTCGGCGACGGGATCGAGGGCCTCGTGCACATCTCGGAGATGTCGACGCACCACGTCGACTCGCCCGATCAAGTCGTCACGCCCGGCGAGGAGCTGTGGGTCAAGATCATCGATCTCGACCTGGCCCGCCGCCGCATCAGCCTCTCGATCAAGCAGGCCGCCGAGGGCGGTGAGCTCGCCGAGGAATACCGCGAGCACTTCGAGGTCGACGAGCACGGTAACTGGACCGCCGGCGACACCGATGCAGAGCGCGAGGCCGCCTGGTCCGAGTACTACGGAGACGAGGCGACAGAGGCCACCGAGGCGACAGAGGCGACAGAGGCCACCGAGGCGACAGAGGCCACCGAGGCCGACCGAGGCGACAGAGGCCACCGAGGCGACGGACGCCACCGAGGCAACAGACGCGACGGACGTCAGCGAGACGACCGAGGCGATCGACGCGACCGAGGCGGCGACTGACGAGACCGTGCCGGCCGCCGCCGACGAAGACAACGCCTGACGCGGTCGCCGCACGCCCGTGCTGCTGGTCGCCCTCACCGGGGGCATCGGGTCAGGAAAATCCGCCGTAGGCAGGCGTCTCGCCGCGCGCGGCGCCGTCCTCATCGACGCCGATGCGATCGTGCACGAGTTGCAACGCGCCGGCGCCCCGCTGCTCGACCTCCTCGCCGAGCGCTTCGGTGAGGACATCATCCGCCCTGACGGATCCCTCGATCGGGCCGGCCTCGCGGCAGTCGCATTCCACGACGACCACGCGCTGGCCGACCTCGAAGCCATCGTTCATCCGGCGGTCCGGGCGGAGATCGCCCGTCGCATCGAAGCCGAACGCGGCACTGACAGCGTGGTCGTCCTCGACACGCCGCTGCTGAAGGTCGCCAGCGAGCACGACTTCGCGGCGGTCGTCGTCGTCGATGTGCCGATCGAGGTCGCCGTGCAACGACTGGTGCAGCAGCGCGGCATGGATGAGGCCGACGTCCGAGCCCGGATGGCCAAGCAACCGAGCCGCGACGAACGGATCACCCTCGCCGATCGCGTCGTCGACAACAGCGGCGACGAGGATGCGCTCGACGCCGAGGTCGACGCACTGTGGGCGTGGCTCCACCGACTGCCGGCGCGCTGATCCGCATTCGGCGACAAACGCGCCGCTCGTACAAATGCACGAGGGTGGTAGACAAGTCCGCCTGTGGGAGTCCGCCTGGCACGTCGCCGACCGCGGGCCGGCCGTGACCGGCGCCTTTTCCCAACGACCTCCGATGTGCTAAACGCGAGCCGATGCGGAGGCGGGGCGGACACGTGCTGAGACGGCAGGCCCTGCCGCGAAGGTGCCCGTGATGTCCGGCGTCCTGGCCTTGGTCGTCCTCGCTGTCGTGCTGTCGGCCCTCTCGCGTCGCCGTCGCCGTCGGCGCTGGCCCGGCCGCACCGTCCCGAGGATCGGGGCCGTCGACAGGCTCGTGCGGTCAGCCGTCAGGGCCACGCTGGCGACGCTGGCCGCTGGGGCCGTGCTGTTGCTGTTCGGCCAAGAGGCGTCGGCGCAAACGGATGAGCCGCCAGCGCCTCCGGCATCGCAGCCGGCCGATGACGTCGAGGTCGCGCCCACGGCGCCCGGCGTGCCAGCCCCGGGCGACGAGCCGGTGCCGCCCGCCGAGCCGACGCCCGCCGAAGGATCCGACGACCCCGGAGGTGTCGACACCTTGGATCTTCCGGCGCCTGCGGAGCCGCCTGCCGTGCCCACGCCCACCGGCGGCGTGACAGACCCCGCCGCACCGAGCGAGCCACCCGCGCCTCCGACGCCGCCCGCCACCGAACCGCCACCGCCGGTCGCAACGCCGACGCCACCCGCCGCTCCAAGCGAACCTGCACCGGTCCCGGTCGCCACGCCGAGCGCGCCGAACGTCGGTCTCTGGAACGTGGCGTTGACAGGTCGGGCCTCGGTGCGATCGAGCGGCCCCAACATCACCATCAAGTTCGAGGGCGACGGCCCAGAGCTCATGCGAGCAGCCTCCGATGTTTCGGGCATCGTGATCACCGGGAGCGACGGCGACGACTCGTTGGAGATCAGCGACGGCCTCGGAGTGCTCGTGAGGTACGACGGAGGTGCCGGAGTCGACGCGCTCGTGATGCCTTCATCAGGCGCGACCGTCCGCTTCACGGGAAGCCGCGCTGGTGAGCTGTTCGACCGATTTGGCGCGCTCTTGGTCTCGTTCGCAGGCGTGGACGACGTCATCGGCGGACCGGGCGAGGACACGTTCGTCGCCGCGGCGCAGTCGGACCTGCGCTCCCTGCAGATGGGCCCTGGCGATCGCTTCGTCGTCGAGCTCGAACCCGGCACCGACGGCGCCCCCACCGCCAACCTGCTCACCGTCGACTCCGTCGACCTCGCCGGCACGCTCGACGTGAGCGGCGGCGCGTCGGCAGGCCTGACCGGCTCGACGCCCGTTCCGTTCCTGTCCTTCGGAACGGCGCAGGGCGACTTCACCAGCTTCCGTGGTCTCGATCTCGGCGACGGCGCCTACGTGCGGCCGACGACAGTGGCCGGTGGGTACGAGCTGAGGGCCGCCGAGTTGCCGGACGGAATCGCGATCCGCTTCCCCTCGGCCACCGACGCCGATGAGTTCTTCACCTTCCTGTCGGGCAAGGGCAACGCCTTCAGGTCTGGCACGCCTGTCACGATCCAGCTGCGCGACCACGAGTTGACGGGTGCCTTGGCTGTGAGCGGCACGCCGGAGGCTGCGATCCTCACCGTGACCGACGCCAGGCTCCGTTTCGGCGGCGGCCACGATGCCCTCCTGACGCTCGAGGACGACGTCGCCACGCTGACGCTCACGGAGTCGAAGCTGTCTGGCACGTTGGACGGATCGCTGACGACGACGGTGCCTGACGTCTCCTTCGCCGGGACGTTCGCCGTGACCCTCGACAGCGACGGTCGGTCGATCGAAGCCGTCGGCGACGATGTCACGGTGACGATCGCCGGATACACGTTCTCCGGCGTCGATGTCGTCGTCACGGTGGTCGGGGACGGCGCGCGACATGGCGCTGCTCATCACGGGTCCGACCGGCGCAGCCGTGCTGATCCCGCTCGACGGGACATCGGCCCTTCACGTCGGTGCATTGGCCGCCGCGCTGGAGCGCGCGTTCGGCGTGTCGTTGACGCCTCCCTCGATGGCGGGTGTCGTCGAGGCAACCGTCGGTTCCGGCTTGGACAGCCACGACGGCGCCACGACGATCGGGTTGTCGCCCGAGAGCACCGCTCACAGCGCCGAACCGCCGTTGACGATCGGTGCACAGCCATCGCTCAGTCGGGCCGGCGATGCGGTGTTGACGGGGCTCCACACGCTCGGCCCGCTGCTCGCCCTCGTCGGCGTTGCCGGGCCGCTGGTCGTGGCCGGGTCGACCTCCACGGCTCGCGGCGGCACGTCGCGCCCCGAACCTGCGCCGCTGGCCGCGGCAGTCGCTGTGGCACCCGTGCTCCTTGCACCGAGATCGACCGACGTACTGCTCGACGAAGCGTTCGCAGCGGGCGGGGTCACCACGACCGCCCTGGCACGCGGGCCACCAGGAGGCAGCGGAACTGCCATCGCCTCCGAGATCCACGTTCGTCTCACGTCTTCCCCCCAGCGGATCCCCGGAGCCCAGGGCCCCTTCCTCGTGACCACCACCAGCCGCACGGCGGCTGTGTCGGTCGAGTCCGGAAGGGTTGACCGGGCACCCGGAACCCTGCTCTCGCTGATCTTCCTGCCCCACCTTCTCTGGACGCTGCGGGCGCCGATCGACACGGCCGGTTCGGCCGTGTCGGCGGCGCGCCCGTGGGTTCCTGTTCGCCACTTGTGACGCGGGCGGCGTCACTGGGCGGGTCATGGCGTCGCCGGCGGTGCGGACACCGGCGGCGCCATGCACATCGCGGTTCGCAGCGACCGGTTCGGGCGGACCGGTCGCTGCGGGCTGCCCTGATGGAGGGCGGCCGACGCGCGATGAGCGATGAGTGGTCATGCACCGCACATCGCTCATCGCGCAGAGGCTGGCGAGGGACACAGAACACCCGTTCGGCGGTAGACTGGCGCGGTGCAGGAGCAGCCGTTCCGGGTCGTGTCGACATTCGCACCGGCGGGGGATCAGCCGCAGGCAGTCGCCGGGCTCAGTGAGGGCGTCACCCGCGGCGACCGATTCCAGACGTTGCTCGGCATCACCGGCTCGGGGAAGTCGGCGACGATCGCCTGGACGATCGAGCAGACCCAACGGCCGACGCTGATCCTCGCTCCCAACAAGAGCCTCGCCGCGCAGCTGGCGCAGGAGATGCGGGAGTTCTTCCCCGACAACCGCGTCGAGTACTTCGTCAGCTACTACGACTACTACCAGCCCGAGGCGTACATCCCCTCGAGCGACACCTACATCGAGAAGGACTCGTCGATCAACGACGAGATCGACCGCCTGCGCCACTCGGCGACGGCCGCCCTGCTGACCCGGCGGGACGTCATCGTCGTCGCCTCGGTCAGCTGCATCTACGGCATGGGCAGCCCCGAGGAGTACCGGGGCAACATGATCGACCTCAGCGTCGGTGTCGACTACGACATGCGCAGCGTCCTGCGCCGGTTCGTCGACCTGCAGTTCGACCGCAACGACGCTGTGCTCGGGCGGGGGCGCTTCCGGGTGCGCGGCGACACGATCGAGGTCCATCCCTCCTACGAGGAGTCGGTGCTGCGCATCGAGATGTTCGGCGACACCGTCGATCGACTGACGACCATCGACCCGATCACCGGTGAGACGCTGCGCACGTTGCCGCGGACGCAGATCTTCCCGGCCACCCACTACGTGGCCGGCGCCGAGCGGATGGCCAAGGCGATGACGAAGATCGAGGCGGAGCTGCAAGAGCGCCTGGCGTGGTTCGAGGCGGAGGGCAAGCTCCTCGAGGCACAGCGGCTGCGGATGCGCACGCAGTACGACCTCGAGATGATGAGCGAGGTCGGCTACTGCAACGGCATCGAGAACTACTCGATGCACATCGACGGCCGGGACTACGGCGAGCCGCCGTTCACGCTGCTCGACTACTTCCCAGACGATTTCCTGCTCGTCATCGATGAGAGCCACCAAGCCGTGCCGCAGCTGCACGGGCAGTACGAGGGCGACCGCAGCCGCAAGGACGTGCTGGTCGACCATGGCTTCCGCCTGCCGTCGGCCCGGGACAACCGGCCGCTGACCTTCGACGAGGTGCTCGAGCGGATCAACCAGTGCGTGTTCATGTCGGCCACCCCGAGCGCCTATGAGGTGCGGGTGTCGTCGCAGGTCGTCGAGCAGATCGTGCGGCCGACCGGGCTCGTCGATCCGGAGGTCATCGTCAAGCCGACGAAGGGGCAGATCGACGACCTCATCGAGAGCGTCAACGAGCGGGTCACGAAGGGCGATCGTGTGCTCGTCACGACGCTGACCAAGAAGATGGCCGAGGATCTCACCGACTACCTCCTCGAGCAGGGGCTGCGGGTGCGCTACCTGCACTCCAACATCGACACGATCCAGCGCATCGAGATCCTGCGCGCCCTGCGCCTCGGGGAGTTCGACGTCCTCGTCGGCATCAACCTGCTGCGGGAGGGCCTCGACCTGCCCGAGGTCTCGCTGGTGTCGA
Source organism: uncultured Acidimicrobiia bacterium (assembly GCA_963774635.1). Lineage (GTDB taxonomy): Bacteria > Actinomycetota > Acidimicrobiia > Acidimicrobiales > Ilumatobacteraceae > JALZMG01. The sequence continues at coordinate 4,970 of CAVZFS010000034.1, read as the reverse complement.
TCCTCGACGCCGACAAGGAGGGCTTCCTGCGCTCGGAGACGTCGCTGATCCAGACGATCGGCCGGGCCGCCCGCAACATCGACGGGCAGGTCGTGATGTACGCCGACCGGGTCACCGACTCGATGCGCCGGGCGATCGACCTGACCAACGGCCGGCGCCAGGCCCAGGTGGCCTACAACGCCGAGCACGGCATCAACCCGCAGACGATCCGCAAGGCCGTCGGCGACATCCTGTCGCTGCTGCGTCCGGACGACCTGCCGCGCGGTGCCCGGCCGTGACCGGCGCCGCCAGCGCGAGCGGGAGAAGGTGCAGCGCGACCTAAGACGCTGCCGCAGCAGGAGCTGGCGCGGCTGATCCAGACGCTCGAGGAGGAGATGCACGAGGCCGCCGGCGACCTCCGCTTCGAGTACGCCGCCCGCCTCCGCGACGAGGTCGCCGAGCTCCGCCGCGAGCTCCGTGACGCCAGCTGAAAGCCCGTTCTGTCCGTCGAAACCGTTCGGTGTGATGACTTCTTACGGACAGAACGCTCGGGAATGCCATCGATGTGGTTTCTCGCTAGGTTGGCGGACGATGCCTCGACGTGCCGCGCACTCGCTCGCCGGTCATCTCGGTGCGTGGCGCCCGCGAGCACAACCTCAAGAACATCAACGTCGAGCTGCCGCGCGACCGGCTGATCGTGTTCACCGGCCTGTCCGGCTCGGGCAAGTCGAGCCTCGCCTTCGACACCATCTACGCCGAGGGACAGCGGCGCTACGTCGAGTCGCTGTCGTCGTACGCCCGCCAGTTCCTCGGCCAGATGGACAAGCCCGACGTCGACGTCATCGAGGGCCTCTCGCCGGCGATCTCGATCGACCAGAAGTCGGCCGGCCGCAACCCGCGGTCGACGGTCGGCACGATCACCGAGATCTACGACTACCTGCGCCTGCTGTACGCCCGGATCGGCATCCAGCACTGCCCGGACCACGGCACCCGCCTCGAGCGCCAGACCCCGCAGCAGATCGTCGACCGCGTCCTGCTGCTGCCCGAGGGCACCCGGTTCCAGGTGCTGGCACCGGTCGTGCGAGGGCGCAAGGGCGAGTACGACACGCTGCTCGAGGACCTCTCCGGGCAGGGCTTCGTGCGGGCCCGCATCGACGGCGAGGTCGTCGACATCGACGAGTTCCTGAAGCGCGACGAGCGCCTCGCCCGCTACGAGCAGCACAAGATCGAGGTCGTCGTCGACCGCCTCGTGCTGCGCGAGGGCCTCGCCCGCCGGCTCACCGACTCGCTGGAGACGGCGCTGAAGCTGGCCGACGGCGTCGCCGAGGTCGAGCTCGTCGCCCGGGAGGGCGAGGGCGAGAGCGAGACGCTGACGTTCAGCCAGCACCTCGTCTGCCCGGTCGACGGGCGCAGCTTCGAGGAGCCGGCGCCGCGCAACTTCTCGTTCAACTCGCCGTACGGGGCGTGCCCGACGTGCGACGGGCTCGGCACCACGTTCGAGATCGACCCCGAGCTGGTCATCCCGGACCCGACCAGTCGCTGAACGACGGCGCCATCGCCCCGTGGCGCACGGCCCACACCCAGTACTTCACGCGGATGCTCGACGCCGTCGCCGAGGCCTACGGCATCGATATGGACGCGCCGTGGCGACGCTGACCGCCAAGCAGCAGAAGGTCATCCTGCACGGCAGTCGGGGAACCTCACCGTCAAGTACAAGAACCGCTACGGCCGGCCCGCCAGTACACCACCGCGTACGAAGGCGTCATCCCGTGGATCAAGCGGCGCCACGAGGGTGCCGAGAGCGACTGGTCGCGAGCAGTACGAGGGCTACATGCGCGAGGTGCCGTGCACCGTCTGCGGCGGCGCCCGCCTCAAGCCGGAGACGCTGGCGGTCACGATCAACGACCGCAACATCGCCGAGGTCTGCGAGCTGCCGATCGGCGAGTCGGCCAAGTTCCTGGCCGAACTGGAGCTCAGCGAGCGCGAGCGGATGATCGCCGAGCGGGTGACGAAGGAGATCAACGCCCGGCTGGCTTCCTGCTCGACGTCGGCCTCGACTACCTCTCGCTGTCCCGGTCGGCCGCACGCTAGCCGGCGGCGAGGCGCAGCGCATCCGCCTCGCGAGCCAGATCGGCTCCGGTCTCGTCGGCACGCTGTACGTGCTCGACGAGCCGTCCATCGGCCTGCACCAGCGCGACAACCGGCGCCTCATCGACACGCTGATCCGCCTGCGCGACCTCGGCAACACGGTCATCGTCGTCGAGCACGACGAGGAGACGATCCGCGAGGCGCGACTGGATCGTCGACATCGGCCCCGGCGCGGCGAGCACGGCGGCGAGGTCGTCTACAGCGGACCCGGTCAAGCGGCATCAAGAAGGTCAAGGAGTCGATGACGGGGCAGTACCTCTCGGGGCGGAAATGATCCCATGCCGGCGCAGCGGCGCCCCGTAACGGCTCGCCGCAGTTCGTCATCCAGGGCGCCCGCGAGCACAACCTCAACGACATCGACGTCGCCATCCCGCTCGGCAGTTTCGTTGCCGTCACCGGCGTGTAAGGCTCCGGCAAGTCGCGCTCATCCACGACATCCTGCTGCCGGTCCGATGCAGCGCATCTCAAGTCAAAGAGCCGGCCGGCAGCACGCCGGATCACCGGCATCGAGCACCTCGACAAGGTCATCGACATCGACCAGTCGCCGATCGGCCGCACGCCGCGCTGAACCCGGCGACCTACACCGGCCTGTTCGACAGATCCGCAAGCTGTTCGCGGCGACGCACGAGGCGAAGATCCGGGCTACATGCCCGGCCGGTTCAGCTTCAACGTCAAAGGCGGCCGCTGCGAGGCGTGCGCGGGCCACGGCACGATCAGATCGAGATGCACTTCCTGCCGGATGTCTACGTGCCGTGCGAGGTGTGCAAGGGCGCCCGCTTCAACCGGGACACGCTGGAGATCGAGTTCAAGGGCAAGAACATCGCCGACGTGCTCGAGATGCCGGTGGCCGAGGCCGTCGACTTCTTCGCAACCAGCCGGCGATCAGCCGCTACATGGAGACGCTGATGACGTCGGCCTGGGCTATCTGCGCCTCGGCCAGCCGGCGCCGACGCTTTCCGGCGGCGAGGCCCAGCGGGTCAAGCTGGCCACCGAGCTGGCCAAGCGCCGACGGGGCGGACGCTCTACATCCTCGACGAGCCGACGACCGGGCTGCACTTCGACGACATCGCCGGCTGCTGACCGTGCTCCGCGGTCGTTGACGCGGGCAACACGGTCGTCGTCATCGAGCACCATCTGACGTGATCAAGACGGCCGACTGGATCATCGACCTCGGCCCCGAGGGCGGCAACGGCGGCGGCCGATCGTCGCCGAGGGCACCCCCGAACACGTCGCCACGGTCCACGGCAGCCACACCGGCCGCTACCTCCGCGAGGTCCTCGCCTGAGAACGCCTTCTGGCCGTAGGAACCGCATCAGAACGAAGGGTTTCCTGGACAGACCGGGGTCACCGCTTGCGCATGCGCTTGGAGAGCTCGTCCAAGCGCCGCTTCTCGCCGTCGTCAGCCCGTCCATGCCGTGACCCGAGATCTTGTCGAGCAGCTCGTCGAGCTTCGGCCTGGTCGCCGTCGGCAGCACGCGGCGGCTGGGGGAGTGAGGACCCACGAGACGCGCACGGGTCCGGCGGCGCCGCCCATGGCCCACTGACCACCTCACCCCTGCTGCTCGAGCGGCGCGATCGTGAGCGGCGGCCTCCGCCGCCCCCCGAGCCGGGTATTCGGGATCTTGGGGATCCACGGCAGGCTCGTGGCCGAGACCGAAGGAACGGGCGGCCGAGGCCGCCGTCGCCGACCGCTGATGGCCAGCAAGAGGATCAGGTCCTCCTGCTCGGTTGCCGAGGTACTGGAGAACCTGGATCCCGACGACTACGGCACCGATCGCCCACGCCGGGATGCCGAAGAAGAAGCGGGCGAACGGATATTCGGCGATGAAGATCAGGAACACCGACAACTCGACCGGATTCAGACCGAACAGCGTGATGTCCAGCAGGACGGCCGCCGATGCCCGGGATGACCGTCAGCAGCAGCAGCAGGACGGCGAAGTGGGCGCGCCCGAGCATGCCTTCGATCTCCCGGCCGAAGTACCAGAAGATGGCGAGGGTGATGACCCTCCCAGATGCCCGGTTCGTTGGCGAGCGGCCAGGTGACGACCCTCCAGATCTGGCCACTGGCTGACCTCGTCGGGAATGAGGACGAGGTGGCCCCAGACGGAGTCGATCTCGTTGCCGCCGATCGCCCACAGGACCATGCTGGCGACGGACAAGAGGATGACCAGGAACCCGGTCGTGCCGACGTCCAGCGTCCCGATCCGGAACCACGGGTCGCTCGCGTTGCGGCGCTCCGGCACCGAGAACGAGAAGCGGCCGGCCATGAGACCCAACCGTATCCTCGAACACCGATGGTGAAGCGTCCCCCCGGCTGGCACGATTCCGGATTCGCCCGGCTCCTACCAGTTCAAGGACGCCCAGGGCCGGGTTATCTATGTCGGCAAGGCGCTGTGCCTGCGCCAGCGCCTCGCCAATTACTTCAGCGACCCTCGTGTATGCCCCAGCGAACCGCCCGATGGTCGCCGCCCGCCGACTCGGTCGAGTGGACGACCGTCCGATACGAAGTCGCGGCCCTGATGCTCGAGTACTCGCTGATAAAGGGGCACGACCCCCGGTTCGATATCCGGCTTCGGGACGACAAGAGCTACCCGTTTCTGGCCATCACCGGCGACTAGCAGTGGCCGCGAGCGCTGGTGATGCGGGGCGAAGCCAAGGGCACCCGCTACTTCGGCCCTACGCCCACGCCTACGCGATCCGCGACACCTCGACGAGCTGTTGCGCTCTTCCCGATCCGCACGTGCACCCGGCCAAGTTCCGCCAGCACGAGCGGCTCGGCCGCCCTGCCTGCTCTATCACATCGAGAAGTGCACCGGACCGTGTGTGGGCGAGATGGAGGAGAT
>CAVZFS010000033.1:0-65560 GCA_963774635.1 uncultured Acidimicrobiia bacterium | reverse complement strand
ATCGGCTCGCTTCGCTCGGTCATCTCATCCCCACCCCCAGTCGGCGTTCCAGCCGTTGGCTCTCCCGGCTCATGGTGATGCACCCGACCCAGAACAGCAGCATCACGAAGCTGTACGTCTCAGCCGTCAGGCCCTGCCCCCGGAACTCCGGTTGGGCGGTCACGACGTCCGCGACCTGACCGACGTCGAAGAGCGTCATCGCCGCGCCCACGAGCGTCGTGTCCTTGAAGAGGCTGATGAACTGTCCGACCAGCCCAGGAATCACGTTGCGCAGTGCCTGGGGCAACACGATGAGCGCGGTCGTCTTGACCGGCGACAGTCCCAGTGCCTCGGCCGCCTCGGTCTGGCCGCGAGGCAGCGACTGCAGGCCGCCGCGCACGATCTCGGCGACGTAGGCGGCGGTGAAGATCGTCAGCGCGATGATCGCTCGGCTGGCCAGGCTGGGATCCTCCAGCCAGGACGGCAGCCAGGTGGGCAGGAAGAACCCCAGCGCAAGGTACGACAGGAGGAGCAACACGTACAGCGGCACACCGCGGAAGAGCTCGATGTAGCCGACGGAGATGGCCCGTACCAGGGGCAGCTTCGAACGTCGACCGAGGCGCCAGCCCCCGAATGCCATCGCCGCGGCGATCCCGAGCACGATCAACGTGGCCCAGGACACGATGGAGCTGCCGCCGGTGAGCAGGAGGTACAGCACGATCGGGAGCAGCGCCAGCACGATCGCCGCGAAGGTGGCGTTGAAGGTGCTGCCCATGCGGCCCCCGGCCACGCGCCCGACGGCGAGCAGCACGCCGAACGGGAAGCACAGCGTGATCGCCGCCGCGGCCAGGAAGAGGTTCAGCATCAAGCCGCTCCACTCGTCCCACGGAAGTGGGACGCTGAGGAACCACACCAGGACGGCGGCGACCGCCACCACGGCGGCCACGAACCACAGCGTGGAGCGCACGGGCAGGCGCCCGCCGAGCACCCGCCCGACGGCGGCGGCGACGATCATTCCCAGGACGGTCAGCCACGGCCCGATCGTGCTCGAGAGCAGCAGGAGCAGCACCACGCCGACGATCAGGGGCCACAGTCGCAAGATGAGATCGAGGCCACGGCGCCACCACGGTCTCGGCACGACCGGGTCGCCCCGACCGGTGAGGACCCGTCGGCGCGCGACGTACCCGGCGACCAGCCCACCCATGAAGGCGGTGACGACCAGGGCGAGCGAGATCCTCCAGAGTTCGTCGACGGGGTAGCGGCCGACCAGGAAGAGGCGCAGGTTGACCCGCACGATGTCCCAGCGACCTGTCACGAACACGTAGCGGGCGAGCCGGTAGAGCACGTAGCCGACCACGGCACCCGACACGAGCGTCACGACGACGTCGATCGGCGAACGGAACAGGTTGCGGCGGGCCCAGTCACCCGGCCCGGCGGCCGGCGGCCGAGGTGGCTCGGGCGGCGGGATCGCCATCGTCTCGGTGAACACGGTGTCGGTCACTTCGCTCAGCGCTCCACGATCGCCAGGCGTCGGTTGGCCAGGTTGACGAGCAGCGAGATGAACAGCGAGAGCACCAGGTAGATCAGCAGGAGGAGCATGAACGAGGGGACCGCCGGCGAGCGGTTGGACACCGCCAGCTGCGTGACCTTGGTGAGCTCCGGGAAGCTGATGACCGCCGCCAGTGACGAGTTCTTCGTCAGGTTGAGGTACTGGTTGCCGATCGGCGGGACGGCGATGCGCATCGCCTGCGGCAGCACCACGTACCACGTGCGCTGGAACCCCGACAGAGCGAGGGAGTTGGCGGCCTCGCTCTGACCCTTGGGCACGGCCTGGATCGAGCCGCGGACGATCTCGGCGATGTGGCTGGCGGTGTAGATCACCAGAGCGGCGAGGGCGGCGAAGTACTCGGGCGTCATCGTGATGCCGCCGGTGACGCGCCGGCCGTCGAGCTCGGGCGCCGAGCCGCCCAGGCCGAACACGATCCAGCACAGCACCAGCACGATGACCACGCCGACGCCGGCCCACAGACCGGAGCGGGCCGGCTTGCCGGTGCGGTCGGCCACCGACCGCCTCCAGCGGGCCACTAACCACGCCACCACGGCGGCGATCAGGACGGTCGCCAGGAACAGCAGGTTGCGCCCCTCGTACCAGAACACGCTGGCGCCGCGCACGTTGATGACGACGATCGGGCCCAGCTCCCACGAGTCGTTGGGTGGTGGGAAGACGTTGAGGACGACGGCGATGTAGATCAGGAGGAGCAGGATGAGCAGCGGGATGTTGCGGATGAACTCGACGTACACCCGCGCCGCCGAGCGCACGATGAAGTTCTGTGACAGCCAGCGCGACGCCGATCAGCACCCCGAGGACGGTGCCCAGCACGATGCCGGTGATCGACAGCCGGAGGGTGTTGACGAACCCCTCCTTGAGCGCGTCGCTGACGGGCTGCGTCGGACGGAAGTCGCTCCCGGGAATCGGGAAGCCAGCAGGTTGGTCGAGGTAGGAGTACCCGGTGGGGAGGTTGAGCTGCTCGGTCCTGACCTGGAAGTTGTCCCACAGCCAGACGATGGTGAGGACGACGAGGCCCAGAACGATGAGCTGGAACGCCCACGCGAGGGTGCGGACGTCACGCCACGGCGGCGGCCGGTCGCCGTGGCGTGACGCTTCAGGCGCGGTGGTCGGCGCGTCGCTCAGCGGTACGGCGGGGCGTACTGGAGACCCGGCGTCTCCGCGTTCCACAGAGCGTTGAGGCCCCGTTCGATGCCGATCGGCGTCAGGTTGGCGTCGAAGATCTCGCCGTAGTTGCCGACCTGGGAGACGACCTGCAGCGCGAAGTCGGCCGGCAGGCCGAGGCCCGGATCGGTGACCGTGCCGTCAGGGTTGGGCCCGCCGAGCAGCGTCACGACGCTCGGGTTGGTGCTGGTCAAGCCGTCCTGCACGTTGGCCGATGTGAGCTCGAACTCCTCGGCGGCGATCGTGGCGTAGATCGCCCATTCGAGGGCCTGCGCCCAGCGCGAGTCGCCGTCGACGACGGCGGGAGTCAGCGGCTCCTTCGAGAACACCTCGTCGAAGATCACGAGCCCCTCGGGGCCGCCGGCATCCGCCGGGTAAGCGGAGCGCAGCGAGGCGAGCTGGCTGCCGTCGCTCGACCATCCGTCGCAGCGACCGGCCAGGAAGGCCTCCTGGATCAGGTCGACGCTCTCGAACGACTGCACCTCGACCGTCAGGCCGCGGCGGGCGAACTCGGAGGCCACGTTGCCCTCCGTCGTCGTGCCGGCGGCGACACAGACCACCGTGCCGTCCATGTCGTCGATGCTGGTGAAGCCCGAGTCGGCGGCGACCATCATCTGCTGGCCGTCGTAGAACGTCGGGTGGAGGAACGTCACCCCTTCGGTGCCGTCCCGGCTGGCCGTCCACGTCGTGTTGCGCGACAAGCACATCGATCTCGCCGGACTGCAGGGCGGTGAAGCGGGCCTCGGTCTCGACCGGGACGAACTCGACTTTGGTGGCGTCGCCGAGCACGGCGGCGGCGAACACCCGGCAGAAGTCGATGTCGAAGCCGACGTTCTCGCCGGATGCGTCGACGGAGCCGAACCCAGGCAGGTCGTCACGCACGCCGCAGCGGATGACGTCGTTGGCGATCACGGTGTCGAGGATCGATTCGCCGGTCTGCACCTCCTCCGCAGTGTCGGCGGTCGTGCCCTCGGTGTCGCCGGTCGTCGTGTCGGCAGCCGTGTCGTCAGCTGAGATCGCGTCGTCCGACGTGCCGCCTGGTGCTTCCGTCGCACCCGGCAGTGTCGGCTCGGCGGCATCGTCATCGTCCCCGGACGAGCACGCGCTGATCGGCCAGCGCGACGACGGCGACTGGGACCACGAAACGGGAAAACGAACGGCGCATGAAACCTCCCCACGGATTTGCCCGCTGCGGGGACCTTAGTCGGGGCACTCGTTCGGGACCGGTAAGGACCGCAGTCGGACGCTCGGTCGACGAGGGCTGCCAACTCGGCTGGCCGTGACGGCGTACGCGACGTCATCGGCCTGCTCGGAGAGCACCACGATGCCCAGCACACGGTTGCGGTCGTCGACGAGCGGTGCGCCGCTCGTGCCCTGCTCGACGGCAGGTGAGATGCGGTGCACGAGTCGCTCGTGGCGCACGCCGGCGGTCGTGTCGTGCACGACGAGCGGTCCTGTCGAGACGAGCTCGACGGGCTGCTCCGCGCCTGGTGTCAGCAACGTGGCGTTGGACGGCGCGCCATCGGACAGCTCGGCGGGTGCAGTGTCGACATCCGGCACCGCGAGCAGGGCGAGGTCGGTGCGGGCGTCGGCGGTGACGAGCGTCGCCGGACGCCCGTCGACTCGGAGGTCGCGCAGCGGTCCTTCGACCGTGTGTGCCGCAGTTGCGACGAGGTCGTCGGCGACGACGACGCCGAAGCCGAGGGCATGGTTCGGGCTGGTGCAGGGCTGGGCGGCGACGGCAACGACCGTTGGAGACGCAGCGGCACCACCGCCCGAGCAGGCGGTCAGCGCGATCAGCGCGGTCAGCGCGGTCAGCGCGGCGACGCGACGTGAGCGCCGAGGAGCCGGGCGATGCATTCGGTCACCCGGCGGGCCGTCGGCAGGTGGAGGAACTCGTCGGGACCGTGGGCGTTGCTGCCCGGTACGAGCGCACCGGTGACGACGAACTGCGCCGCCGGGAAGCGGGCCCCGAGCATCCCCATGAAGGGGATCGATCCGCCCTCGCCGAAGTACCCGGCGGAGGCCCCGAACGCTGTCGTCGACGCCTCATCGAGCGCCTCGGCGAGCCACGACGCGAGCGAGGGCGCGTTCCAGCCTCCGGCCGAGTCACCGCCCGTGAAGCTCACCGATGCCTGGCCGGGCGGTTCGGCGGTGAGCACCCGCTCGACGGCGGCGAGCGCGGCTGGGGCGTCACACGTCGGCGGCAGCCGGAAGCTCAACTTCAACGTCGTCGACGGTCGCAGCACGTTGCCCGACCGTCCGGACGGCGGCAGGCCATCGGCACCGATGTAGCTGAGCGTCGGCCGCCAGCTCTGGGCGACGAACTGCTCGATCGGGTCATCGCTCATCGGCCGGGTCGCGCCGGCGAAGTGAAACTCGTTGGCTGGGCCGTGGCCGAGCTCCGTGGCTGTGCGGGCGATCTGGTCGAGGCGGTCAGCCGGGATCTCGACGTGCAGCTCGGGAAGCACCACCTCGCCGGTCGCACTGTCTTCGACGCGATCGAGCAGCTGGCGCAGGATGCGGAAGCTGGACGGCACGATGCCGCTGGCCTGGCCCGAATGGGCTCCCTGCTCGAGCACCTCGACGGTGAGGCGGCCGACGGCCATGCCGCGCAGCGAGGTCGTCAGCCACAGCCGCTCGGTGTCGAGACAGCCCGAATCCAGGCACACGACGAGCTCGGGCGTGCCGAGTCTGGCGCCGAGGTGGTCGACGTGCGCCGGCAGATCCGGACTGCCGCTCTCCTCACTGGCCTCGATGAGGACGATGCAGCGGGCGTGCGGGATTCCTTCCGCCTCGGCCGCCTCGATGGCCAGCAGCGCGGCGAAGGCGGCGTAGCCGTCGTCCGCGCCGCCCCGCCCGTAGAGCCGGTCGCCTTCGACCACCGGCTTCCACGGCCCGAGGTCGTCGCGCCAGCCCGTCATCTCCGGCTGCTTGTCGAGGTGGCCGTAGAGCAGCACGGTGCGATCGGCCGCGGCGGCGTCGGTTGCCGGGCACTCGCACACGATCAGTGGGGTGCGGCCGGGGATGCGCTGCACGTCGACGGTGAGCCCGGCGATGGCGCGTTTGGCGCACCAGGTCTTGATCAGCTCGACGGCCTCGTCCATGTAGCCGTGCTCCGCCCACTCCGCGTCGAACGCAATCGACACGTTCGGGATGGCGATGTACTCGCAGAGCGTCGGCACGATGTCCGTCGCCCAGATGGCGTCGATCCGTTCCCGGAGCCCAGGTGCTGTGATCGTCACGGCCGACAGCTTCTCAGGCGGATGCAGCCCGCGATGCCCGGTCGATCGCCCGCTCGGCTTCGGCGACCATTCGCTCGACGAGCTCGCCGGCGGGCACGACGTCGTGGATGGCGCCGACGCCCTGGCCGGCCGGGAAGAACTCACGGGCGACGTCGACGTTCGTGCCGTCCGGCGCACCGAGGTGGTTGGCCCCGGCGGCGGTGGCCGCCATCACTTGCGCGGGGAACGGCTGCAGCTCCTCCGGGTGCTCGTCGAAGTGCTGGGTCCACTCGTTGCGCACGACACGACAGGTCTTCCCGGTGTAGGCGCGGCTGATCACAGTGCCGTCCTCCGCCGTGGACAGCAGCGTCTCCTTGTAGCCGTCGACCGAGCGGGCCTCGGGCGTGGCGATGAAGCGGGTTCCGATCCACACGCCGTCGGCGCCCAGTGTCAGGGCCGCCGCCAGGCCACGGCCGTCGTAGAGCCCGCCGGCGGCGACGACAGGGACCTGCTCGCCGACGGCGTCGACGACCTGCGGGACGAGTGCCATCGTGGCGATCAGTCCGGTGTGGCCGCCGGCCTCCGTGCCCTGGGCGACGACGAAGTCACAGCCGCTGGCGACTGCGCCGAGCGCGTGGCGGACCTTCCCGCACATCGACCCGACGACGATGTTGGCGTCGTGCAGCGCGTCGACGACATCCCGCGGGATGCCGAGGCCGGCGACGAAGATCCGGGCGCCGCCGGCGATGACATCCGGGATGCCCCGCTCGACCTGCCCCGGCATGGCAGTGAGGAGGTCGACGCCGAACGGCTTGGTGGTGAGCTCCCGGACCTTCGCCATCTCCTCCGGCAGCTCCTCCGCGGACATGGTCGACGCGCCGAGCGTCCCGATGCCGCCGGCCTCACTGACCGCCGCCACGAGGCGGTGGTAGGACACGCCGCCCATGCCCGCCAGCATGATCGGGTGCTCGATGTCGAGCAGTTCGGTCAGTCGAGTGCGCATGCGCGGACGGTACGTGAGTCCGCCGTGACGGGCGAACCCGGGCAAGGATTCCGGGATGGCGCACATCGTCGACCTCAGCCACGTCATCGCCGACGGCACGATCACGTATCCGGGCATGCCCGGACCAGCGATCTCGGACCACCTCAGCCGGGAGGACTCCCGCGCCCGCTACGCGCCCGGGTTCGAGTTCCAGATCGGGCGCATCGAGATGATCTCGAACACCGGGACGTACCTCGACACGCCGTTCCACCGCTATGCCGACGGGCACGACCTCGCCGGGCTCGATCTCGACCGGGTGGTCGATGTTCCGGGCCTGCTGGTCGACGCGACCGCAGGGCAGGAAGGGGGCGTTCACCTGCTCGACGGGCACGACGTCACCGGGAAGGCCGTCCTGTTCCACACCGGCTGGGACGAGCACTGGGGCACGGAGCGCTATGGAGACGAGAGCCACCCGTTCATCTCGGTGCGGGCGGCCGAGCGGCTGGTGGAGGCCGGTGCCGCCCTCGTGGGCATCGACTCCCTGAACATCGACGACACCCGGACCGGCGAGCGTCCGATCCATTCCATCCTGCTCGCCGCCGGCATCCCGATCGTCGAGCACCTGTGCGGGCTCGATCAGCTCACCGGCCGGCCGTTCAGGTTCTCCGCCGTGCCGCCGGCGGTGTCAGGGATGGGGACCTTCCCCGTCCGCGCCGTTGCCGTCATCGAATGAGGCGCCCGGACGGGAGAGCACGCCGCGGTGCCAGCGGCGGGGAGTGAGCAGCAGCGCACGCGGCTCGTCCTCGAACATCCAGCGGGCGAAGTTGCGCTGCCCCCAGTTGCCGCTCCGATCGAGGATCTTGATCGCGCCGCGTGCCCCGCGCTCGTGGGCGAGGACCCGGCCGAGCGCGGCAGACATCTTGTGGTCGGCGACGAGGTGGTGGCGCACGGCACGCTCGTAGCTGGCCCGCGCCGTCGCCGGCCGGAGCGCGCCGGCCTCCAGCACGGCCTCCGCGGCGACACGCCCGCTGAGCAAGGCCTGCCCGATGCCCTCGCCGGTCATCACATCGCTGGCTGCAGCGGCGTCCCCGGTCAACAGCACCCGTCCCGCGGTCAGCCTCACCTGATCGACTCGCGCCGGGATCGGCCATGCCAGATGGCGGCCGTCCAGCGTCGCGGCGGACCCCAGCGCGGTCCGGATGTGCGGCCGATCGAGCAGGCCGGTCCACAGCTGCTTCATCTCCTGGATCCGCCGTGCGCCGTCGCGCATCACGCCGAAACCGACGTTGGCCCGGCCGTCGGGTAGCGGGAACGACCAGGCATATCCGGGCAGGAAGTCGCGCTCGAACCACACGTAGAGGTGGTCGGTGGCCGGTCCCGTGACGTCTCGGACGTACGCCCGGAAGGCGTGCCACTCGCCGAGATACCCCGGCAACCCCAGGCCGGCCGCCTTCCGCACCGGGCTCCACATGCCGTCGGCGGCGATGACGTAGCGGGCCGCGATGGAACGCTGACCCGACACACCGATCGTCACCTGATCGACCTGCTGGTCGAGGTGGCCGTCGAACCCGTGCCCGTCGAGCACGTCGACGCCGCCCTTGGTGGCCAGCGAGACGAGCGCCGCATCGAGCTCGCGCCGCGGGCAGACCGCGGCGAAGCTGCCACGACCGGCGGGCAACCGGACGGTGACCTCACGACCCGAGGGCGACCGCAGCACCGCTCCATCCACGCCCTGCCAGTCGTCCACGGCTGATGGATCGAAGCCGAGGGCCTCGAGCTCACGGAGCGCCAGCGTGGTCAGGCCGTCACCGCAGCACTTGTCACGCGGGAACTCCGCCTTGTCGAGCAGGACCACGTGCCGCCCCGCCCGCGCCAGCGTGTGGGCAGCAGCGACGCCGGCCGGGCCGGCTCCCACGACGACGACGTCCGCCACCCTGACCACATCGTCAGGCTAAGGGAGTGCCTAGTCTCGCTCCCGCCGATCGGGACAGATCACCGCGTTGGAACGGAGTTGCGCATGGCGAGATTGGTCGAGGGCCGGGTGGCCATCGTCACGGGGGCCGGGGGAGGAATCGGCCGAGAGCACGCGCTGAGCCTCGCCCGTCACGGGGCCAAGGTCGTCGTCAACGACCTGGGCGGCGACCGGCACGGGGTCGGGGCCGACGCGTCGATGGCGCAGCAGGTCGTCGACGAGATCGTCGCGGCAGGGGGCGAGGCCGTCGCCAACGGCGAGAGCGTCGCCGACTGGGAAGGCGCGCAGCGCCTCATCCGCACGGCGATCGACACCTTCGGCGACCTCCACGTGCTGGTCAACAACGCCGGCATCCTGCGCGACCGGGTGCTCGCCAACATGACCGAAGAGGAGTGGGACGCCGTCATCAACGTCCACCTGAAGGGGACGTTCGCACCGTCGCGCTGGGCCGTCGCGCACTGGCGCGAGCAGGCCAAAGCCGGCCAGCCGGTGAGCGGCCGGATCATCAACACGACATCGATCTCGGGCATCTACGGCAACCCGGGACAGTGCAACTACGGCGCGGCGAAAGCAGGCATCGCGGCCTTCACGAACATCGTCGCCCTCGAGGTCGGTCGGTACGGCGTGACGGTGAACGCTGTCGCTCCGGTGGCCCTCACGCGCATGACCGAGGACCTCGGGCCGGCGCCCGAGACGGACGAGCAGCGCGAGGCCCGGGCCCCGCACTGGATCGCGCCAATCGTCACGTGGCTCGCCTCCGAGCAGTCAGCCGGAGTGACCGGTCGTGTCTTCGAAGCGTCGGGCCAGGTCCTCGCGATCGCGGAAGGATGGGTCCGCGGTCCGACGACGGACCCGATCGACGATCCGACGCAGCTCGGCGATGTGGTCGCCAAGCTCCTCGCCGACGCCCGCCGGAACTCCGGGATGGACGGCCGGCCGGGCACGTGGCCCCAGGTGCAAGCCTGATCAACAAGGAGACGGAGGACTGACATGCCGCTGAACCCGGATGCCATCGGCTCGGAGACGGAACCCGTCGACGCGAGCTGGACCAGCAAGGACGCCCTGTTGTACGCCGTCGGCATCGGGGCCGGCCATGAGGAGCTGGCGTTCACGACCGAGAACACCAAGGGCGTCGACCAGCAGGTGTTCCCGACCTTTCCGGTGGTCATCGGTTGGGGCAAGGGATCACCGATGGGCAAGATCGGCACCTTCAACCCGGCGCTGCTGGTACATGGGCAGCAGGCGGTGACGTTGCATCGGCCGATCCCGGTCGAGGGCACGGTGACGCTCGTCGGCCGGATCGCCGCGATGTACGACAAGCAGAAGGCTGCCGTCGTCGTCACCGAGACCGAGGCGACGATGGACGGTGAGCCGCTGTACAGCAACCGCGCCTCCGTGTTCATCCGCGGCGAAGGCGGGTGGGGCGGCGAGCGAGGTCCGTCCGGGCCACAGAACGCGCCGCCCGAGCGAGCGCCCGATCATGAGTTGACGTACGAGACGTCGCCCGACCAGGCGTTCGTCTACCGGTTGTCGGGTGACCGCAACCCGTTGCACACCGATCCGAGCTTCGCCGCGATGGGCGGCTTCGACCGGCCGATCCTGCACGGCTTGTGCAGCTACGGGTTCACCGGGCGTGCACTGCTGCACGCACTGTGCGGCTCGGATCCGGCCCGCTTCCAGCACATCGAGGGTCGCTTCGCCGCACCGGTGCTACCGGGCGAGGGCCTCACGGTGCGGGCCTGGGAGACCGGTGACGGTGAGGCCGTGTTCACCACCTCGGTCGGCGACCGCGTCGTCATCGACCAGGGCCTCCTCAAGTTCTCCTGAGACTGCGGATGCGGCGGGCCGTTCCTGCGCCGGTGATCTTCACCCGACGCGCCTTCTTGCAGCGCACGGCCGCGGCCGGCGCCTTCATCGCCGCGGGAGGGCTCCTCGGGGCCTGCACCGACGACGGACCAGCCGACCCCGTGGAGGCCGGATCGCCGGGACCGCCGCTCGGCGGACCGCCCGACACTGCACAGATCGTGCGGGTCGCCGTCCACCCGGCCGTTGGCATCGGCCGCGTCGGCAACAGCGCGGACAGCTTCTACTTCGGTCCCGAGATCCCGCTCACTCCACCGATCGCGCCTGACGGCTTCAAGGACGCTGCGGGGGCGATGGCCCGCCAAGCGGCGCGCTTCCGCGTGTACGGCTACGACGACCAGGGGAACGTGGTCAAGGAGCTCACCGCGGCGGACGGCACGATCGCCTGGACCGTCAGCGTGGCCAACAAGAAGGCGGCCTGGTACGACTTCGACACGGCGATGGACATCCCCGTCGCCGCGCCGGTCAACCGGCGCAACGCGGACGTGACCGGTGCCGACCGGGACCAGCTGGTCGTCGCCTCGGGTCCCCGGACGATCAGCGGCGTCGCCGCCACGCCGGTCCCGCTCGACGCCGGCCGGTTCCAGGACGTGCAGGTGCCTCTTGGCGAGTTGATGACGGATGAGATGGGACGACTGGTGTACCTGCCGGCGTCGGGGCAGGGCTACTCGCCCGGACAAGCTCCCCTGACGACGTTCTCCGACAACGACGGCTGGGTCGACGATGTGTGCGACGGCCCGGTGCTGGCCACCGTGACGTTGCCCGATGGTCGGACGCTCGAGGCGGATCCCGGCTGGGTCGTCATCACGACGCCCAACTACGGGCCGGGTCTCGTGGCTGGTCTGGTCACCGCCTACGACTCGTCCCGGCTCGGGTGGGACCCGTTCGACGCCAGCGCGCTGACCGCAGAGCGCGTCAGCTTCCGCGACGACATCTTCCCGATCTTCAATCGCATCGTCGACATGCAGTGGGTCAACGCCGGGTTCTTCGGCTCGAACGGCTGGGGCAGCGAGGAGTACTACCTCGATCCCGAGCTGCTCGACCGCCTCGCCGATCCGTCGGAGGCGAGCGCCGACGTTGCGCCAGAGCGTCTTCGAGCAGTTCCGCAATCCCGACTACGAGACCGAGCAACCGGACTCCGATCCGCAGATGTACGGCGATGGTGTGGCCATCCCTGCCACGTCGGCGTACCAGTGGCTCACCGTCACATCGATCCAGTACGCCCAACTTCAGGCCTGGGCGGCCGGCACGTTCACCGACGACCGGGATCAGCCGGCGCCAACCACCTTTGAGGAGATGTCGCCGCTCGAGCAGACGAGGGCGCTCGACCGGGCCGGCCTCGACTCCTGCCTCGGCGGGGCGTACCACCCCGGGATCGAGCTGCCGTGGACGTTGCGCGTGGCGTCGATGTGGTCGGCGCCCCTACGACTGCGGGTGCGGTCGGCGACCGTCCAGAACATCGACTACGGCGATCAGCTGACACCGGACGCCACGATGGCGGCCGACGGCCCGCTCGCCGGCAGCGGTCCCGGCGACCTGACGCGATGGCAGGGCACGCCCTGGCAGAGCGACGCAGCGAGCTGCCGTTCGGGGTACCAGCCCACCATCTCGCCCGTGCTCCCGACGTTCTGGCCGGCGCGCATCCCCAACCACGTGCTGCGTCAAGAGGACTACCTGATCGTCGTCGACACCGAAGCGCCGATGGCCGATCGGCAGGCGGCGTTCGAGCGTCGGTACGACTGGGAGCGCTTCGTCGCCGGGCCCAACCGATCCGACACGCTCCAGACGATGATGGAGAGCTGGGGCCAGTTGGGGATCGTCACCGAGCAGCCGGGACCCTCCGACGGCGCGTTTCCGGCCGTGATGAAGGTGGAGACCAACGTCGGGTTCACGTCTGAACCGACGGTCAGCTGGAATGCCGCGGGGCAGGAATCGAATCCCCTGGTGTGGGACGGCGAGCCCGTCACGACGTCGTCGTGATCGGAGGCGGTCCGGCCGGAGCCGCCGCCGCCACGACGCTCGCCCGTACAGGGCGCTCGGTCTTGCTGTTCGACGATTCGGTCGCCGGCGTGTCGTGGCGCGTCGGTGAGGGGGCGCCGCCCGGCCTCGACCGTGCTGTTGACGACGTGTTCGGGCACGGCACGTTCGTCGCCGCCGACCACGCGCGCAGCTATGGCAACCGATCGGCGTGGGGGTCGGACCGGGTGGTCGACACCGAGTTCATGTTCAACCCGTTCGGGTCCGGCTGGCACCTCGACCGCGTCGCCTTCGACGCCCGGCTGCTCGCCGTCGCCTCGGCCGCCGGAGTGACCGTGGCCCGGGGGTCAGGCGACGGGGACCGGATCGCAGAGGTGCCGTTCGTCGTCGACGCCAGTGGCCGGCGTGCGGCGTTCGCCCGCCGCCACGGCGCGCGACTCGTGACGGAGGATCGGCTGATGGCGGCCGTCGCCGTGTTTCCTCGATGCGCTGCGGACCACGACACCACGACGACCGTCGAGGCGGTGGAGTCCGGCTGGTGGTACACGTCGGCGATCCCGGGGGCCCGGCGGGTGGTCGCGCTGCTCACCGATGGCGATCTCCTCCCTGCCGGTATCCGCCACGCCGAGCGGTTCGTCGACCTCGTGGCGACGACGCGCCACGTCGCGTCGCTCGTGGACGGGCAGCCAGACCCACCGACGCTGGTCGCCGCCGGTACCGCCCACCTCGACCGGCCGGTCGGCGACGGATGGCTTGCCGTCGGCGACGCCGCGGCGTGCTTCGACCCACTGTCGTCGCAGGGCATCCTCACGGCCGTGCTGATGGGCGGCGCCGTGGCCGACGGGATCACGGACCCGGACGGCTTCGTCGCCCGTTACCTCGCCATCGTCGAGCAGTACCGCACCGAGCGGATGGCCGCCTACGCCCTGGAGCAGCGCTGGCCCAACTCCCCGTTCTGGTCGCGGCGCCGGCACCGGCCCTGATCCATCCGAGTGTTTGAGCCCGTCCGAGTGTCAGGTCCCGGGAAAATCGAGGTCCGGCACTCCGAAGGGCTCAAACACTCGGATGGGTCACGTCTGGCAGATCTCGACCAGCTCGGCCACCGCGTTGGACAACGGGACGTCGCGCCGGTCGCCGCTCCGGCGGTCCTTGACCTCGATCGAACCATCGGTGATGCCGCGGCCGACGACGACGATCGTCGGCACGCCGATCAGGTCGGCGTCCTTGAACTTCACGCCGGGCGAGACCGAGTCGCGGTCGTCGAGCAGCACCCGCAACCCGGCCGCCTCCAGCTCGGTCGCCAACGCCTCGGCGGCGGGCCACTGCTCGGCTCCCGGTTTCCCGGCGATCACGACGTGCACGTCCGCCGGTGCCACCCGGCGCGGCCAGCACAGGCCGTAGTCATCGAGGGTGGTCTCGGCGATCGCCGCCACCGCCCGTGAGACCCCGATCCCGTAGGACCCCATCGTGACGGTGACGAGCTGCCCATCGGGCCCGATGACCCGCAGCCCGAGCGCCTCGGCGTACAGCCGCCCCAGCTGGAAGATGTGTCCCATCTCGACGCCGCGGGCGATCTCGATCGGTGAACCGCAGGCCGGGCAGGCATCGCCTGGCCGCACGTCGGCGACGTCGAGCACACCGTCGGGCACGAAGTCACGCCCGGCGACGACGTTCGCGGCGTGGCGTCCGGGCGAGTTCGCGCCGGTCACCCATCGTGTGCCCGTCACGATCCGGGGGTCGACGACGAAGCGGATGCCCGACGGCGCGCCGGAGCCGAGCGCATCAGGCCCGATGTAGCCCTTGACCAGGTCGCGCCGAGCGGCGAAGTCAGCGTCCGTGAACGGCTCCACCTGGGCAGGAAGGACCTGAGCTTCGAGGCGCTTCTCGTCGACGTCCCGATCGCCCGGCACGCCGATCGCCAACGCCTCGCGTGACCCGTCCGGCTGGCGCAGCCACACGATGACGTTCTTCAGCGTGTCGCTGGCCGCCCATTCCCGATCGGGTCGTCGCAGGTCCGAGCGGGCGTTGAGCAGATCGACCAGGGTGGCGATCGTCGGGGTCTCGGGCGTGTCCAGGACCTCCGCCGGCGGCACGTCGTCGAACGGCTGATCTGGCGGGATCGGCACCCGCACGGCCTCGACGTTGGCCGCGTAGTCGCACTGCGAGCATCGCACGTACGAGTCCTCGCCGGCCTCGATCGGAGCGAGGAACTCCTCGCTCGCCGAGCCGCCCATCGCGCCGGACATCGCCGACACGATGACGAACGGCAGCCCAAGGCGCGTGAACGTGGCGATGTAGGCGTCTCGATGGCGCTGGTAGGACTTCTCCAGGCCGGCTTCGTCGAGATCGAAGCTGTAGGAGTCCTTCATCACGAACTCCCGACCCCTGAGCAGCCCGGCCCGCGGACGGGCCTCGTCGCGGAACTTCGTCTGGATCTGGTAGATCACCAGCGGCAGGTCCTTGTACGAGGAGTACAGGTCCTTCACGAGCAGCGTGAACATCTCCTCGTGCGTCGGCGCCAGGATGAAGTCGTTGAGGCGACGGTCCTTGACGCGGAACACCGAATCGCCGTAGTCGGTCCAGCGACCCGACAGCTCGTAGGGCTCACGGGGCAGCAGCGCCGGGAAGTGGACCTCCTGGAAGCCGGCCCGGTCCATCTCCTCCCTGACGATCCGCTCGACGTTCTGGTAGACGATCCAGCCGAGCGGCAGCCAGGTGAAACCGCCGGGTGCGGCACGCCGGATGTACCCCGCCCGCACCAGTAGCCGGTGGCTGGCGACATCGGCGTCGGCGGGGTCCTCGCGCAGCGTGCGGAGGAACAGCGTCGACATTCGTAACACGACCGCCACGATATGCTGGTCATCCGTTCTGTTGGCTGTGTACTGCAACCGAGAGGCGTGGGCATCCGCCCACGCCTCGTTTCATGGAAGGAGGTCGATGTGGTCACCGAAGCCGAAAGTCCAGTTCTGGCGCGTGTCCGTGCGCTCATCGCGCCCATCGCCTCCGATCTCGGGCTGGACCTCTATGACGTCGAGCAGCGCGGGGGCACGTTGCGGGTCACGCTCGACACGCCGGCAGGTGCGCAGACCGGGGTGACCCTCGACGAACTGGCCCTCGCCAGCCGCCTCGTGTCACGTGAGCTGGATCATGCCGATCCGATCCCCGGTCGCTACACGCTCGAGGTCACGAGCCCGGGCGTCGAGCGGGCGCTGCGGACTCCGGCCCACTTCCAGCGCGAGCTCGGCAAGGTCGTGGCCATCCGCCTTCGGGACGTCGGGAACGAGGAGCGACGGCTGACGGGAACGCTCGTTGGCGCCGACGAGTCGACGGCCACCATCGAGATCGAGGGCACGCCACGGACTGTTGCCCTCGACGACATCGACCGGGCGAAGACAGTTTTCAGCTGGGCGGCGGCACCGAAGCCAGGGGCGGGCAAGAAGCGAAAGGAGGTCTCGTCTTGACCAACCTCGACATGACCGAAGCGATCCGCCTGCTCGCTCAGGAGAAGGGTCTGTCCGAGGACTCGTTGCTGCACGTGCTCGTCGATGCCCTCGCCTCGGCCTACAAGCGCCGGCCCGGCGCCGCTGACGAGGTGGTCGTGGAGGTCGATCCGCAGACGATGGAGTTCACGTTCATCGCCTACGACTTGGATGAGGACGGCAACTGGATCAACGAGCGCGACGACACCCCCAAGCGCGACGAGCTCGGTCGCATCGCCGCCCAGACGTTCCGCCAGGTGATGAGCCAGCGGATCCGCGAAGTCGAGCGGGACCGCAAGTTCGAGGAGTACGCCAACCGCGAGGGCGACATCGTCACCGGGATCATCCAGCAGACCGACACCCGCTACACGCTGCTCGACCTCGGTCGCGTCGAAGCTCTGCTGCCGCAGGCGGAACAGGTCCCCTTCGAGCGACCGCAGCCGGGGGATCGGTGCAAGGCGTACATCGTCGAGGTCCGTCGGACGGCCAAGGGGCCGCAGATCGTCGTGAGCCGGACGCACCCTGGCCTCATCAAGCGGCTCTTCGAGCTCGAGGTGCCGGAGATCGCCGATGGGATCGTCGAGATCAAGGCCTGCGCCCGCGAGCCTGGCCACCGGACGAAGATCGCCGTGTGGTCGAACGACCACAACGTCGACCCCGTCGGCGCCTGCGTCGGGGCCCGGGGTGGCCGCGTGCGGATGGTCGTCAACGAGCTGCGCGGCGAGAAGATCGACATCGTCCCGTTCAGCGAGGATTTCCAGGACTTCGTGGCGAAGGCCCTTTCACCGGCCAAGGTCAGCCAGGTCATCGTCAGCGACGACGGGACGCAGGCCGATGTCATCGTCCCCGACCATCAGCTGAGCCTCGCCATCGGTCGGGAGGGACAGAACGCCCGGCTGGCCGCCCGCCTCACTGGCGTGCGCATCGACATCCGCTCCGAGACGCAGCTGGCCGAGGGCATCCCGGCGCGCCGTGACGAGCTGGATGAGGGTGTGGAGTACGCCGAAGGCCAATGGGTGACGAACTCGGCGTCCGGCGAGCTGGAGTGGCACGCCGCCGACGGCACGATCATCAGCGAGTCGGAGTGGAACGCGGAGCAAGCAGGCGGCGAGCCGAGCGAGGCGCGGCGAGCGAGCCCGAAGCGAGCGAGCCGGAAACAGGCGGCGAGGGAAGCGCCAGCGACGAGCCGCAGCCGAGCGAGCCGACGGCGAGCGAGGCCATCGAGCACAGCAGCGCCAGCGACGAGCCAAGCACGGCGAGCGAGCCACAAGGCGAGCGAGCGCATCGAAAGCACCGGCGAGCGCAGCGCGAGCGAAGCGCCAGGCGAGCGAGCCATCGAGCACGGCGAGCGAGCCTTCCGGCGCGTCAGCCTCCACGACTTCTTCAGGTGATGCATCCTGAGCGCACGTGCGTTGGATGCCGGCGGCAGCGCCCGCAGACGGAGCTGGTGCGCTGCGCTCTGCAGGCCGACGGTGCGGCGGTCGTCAGCCGGACAGCGCCGGGCCGCGGCGCGTGGCTGTGCCCGCCCCCGGGCGACTGCTTCGAGCGGGCGATGCGCCACAAGGCCTTCGGGCGGGCCTGGCGGCGACCGGTCGAGCCTGTCGCGTTGGCCGCGCTCGGAGCGCGGTGGAACGCGGCATGGGTGGCAGGACCTGACGAGAAAGGTTGAATGACGGCGTGGCGAAGAACCTACGAGTGCACGAGCTGGCCAAAGAGCTCGGAATGACCAACCAGGAGGTCGTCGACCTCTGTGGTCGGCTCGGCGTGCCCGTCAAGAGCCACTCGTCGTCGCTCAACGAGGCCTATAGCCGACATGGTCCGCCGTCGCGCCCACCGTGACGGCTTGACTCGCGACGAGCAACCCGAGGAGCCGAAGGCCGAGAAGAAGGCGCCGGCCAAGAAGGCGGCGGCCAAGAAGGCGGCGGAGCCCGAGGCGCCGACCGCCGAGCCCACAGCGCCAGCCGAGCAACCGGCGGCGGCCGAGCCAGCAGAGCCAGCGGAGCCAGCGGTCGCGCCGGCACCTGCGCCCGCGCCCGAGCCATCGGAACCGGCACCCGTCGTCGCCGTGCCAGCGGAGCAGCCGGCGCCGGAACCGGTCGCCCCTGCCCCCGTGGCCGAGCCGGCAACCGAGCCGGCACCCGTGCCAGCAACCGCCGCCAGCAGCCGCCCCGGCAACCGCCCCACCAACCGTGCCGGCACCCGCGCCAGAACCCGAGCGCGTCGCTCAGCCCGTGGGCGCGACTGCCGCCCGACCGGCAACTGCCGAGCGTCCCGAGCGTGTGGTGACCGGTGAGCGGGTGCGGTCGGCAGGACGGCCCGCACCTGGCGAGCACCGACCCGTCGAGGTGCCCGTCGCGCGGACCGAGGCTCCCGTGCGCACTGCTCCACGTCCCGCCCCGGTCCCGGCCGGCGCGCCGGCCGGTGCGCCTGCCCGCCCGACGTCGCCATCAGGCCGGCCGATCCCCCCGCCGCCTGGTCGCCCGCTGTCGCCATCAGGCCGGCCGATCCCTCCGCCGCCTGGCAGCGCCCGCCCGGCAGCTGCTCGCGCCGGCGGTCCGCCAGGCGGGCCGCGCACCGGTGGCGGCGGAACCGGCGTCCGCACCGGCGGCCCCCGCCCCGGCGGCTATGCCGGCAGCCCAGGACCTCGCCCAGGGGGTGGGCCGGGCACCGGCCGTCCGGGCGGTCCAGGTGGTCCTCCCGGTGGCGGCCCAGGCCGACCGTCCGGGCAGCGTCGACCACCACGGCGTGGCCGCAGCCGCCGTCGTCGTCGCGACCGCGAGGAGCTGCAGCCGCAGTACACGAACTACACGCGCAGCGACGCGCCCGTCCCTGAGGGCACGGTCGTCATCGAGCGCGGCGTGTCGGCCCAGGAGTTCGGGCCGAAGCTGAACCGCACGTCGGCCGACGTCATCCGCTTCCTGCTCAACAACGGCGAGATGATCACGGCCACGATGGACCTCTCGGACGAGCAGATGGAGCTGTTCGCCCTCGAGATCGGTGCCGACATCATGCTGGTCGAGCCGGGCCAGCAGGAGGAGATCGGTCTCCAGGCGCTGTTCGACGACAGCGACGACGAGGAGAACCAGCAACCGCGGCCGCCGGTGATCACGATCATGGGCCACGTCGACCACGGCAAGACGACCGTGCTGGACAAGATCCGCCACGCCAACGTCGTCGCCGGCGAGGCCGGCGGGATCACCCAGCACATCGGCGCCTACCAGGTCGAGCAGAACGGGCAGCGGATCACCTTCCTCGACACGCCGGGCCACGCCGCGTTCACGCAGATGCGCGCCCGCGGTGCCGATGCGACGGACATCGTCGTGCTCGTCGTCGCTGCTGACGACGGCGTGATGCCCCAGACGATCGAGGCGATCAACCACGCCAAGGCGGCCGAGGTGCCGATCGTCGTGGCCGTGAACAAGATCGACAAGGACAACGCCGACCCGCAGCGCGTCCTCAGCCAGCTGGCCGAGCACGAGCTGGTGCCCGAGGCGTGGGGCGGCGACACGATCGTCGTCGAGATGTCGGCAACCCAGGACCTCGGCATCGACGACCTGCTCGACCAGCTGCTCGTCGTGTCCGAGCTCGAGGAGCTCAGGGCCAACCCGCAGGGGCGGGCCAAGGGCGTCGTGTTGGAGGCCAAGCTCGACGTCGGTCGGGGTCCCGTCGCCACGGTCCTCGTCGACAAGGGCGAGCTCAACGTCGGCGACCCGATTGTGGCCGGCGCGGCTTGGGGTCGCGTGCGGGCGATGATCAACGAGAAGGGCGAGCAGGTGAAGACGGCCGGTCCGTCGACGCCTGTCCAGGTGTTGGGCCTGTCGTCGGTGCCTGAGGCCGGCGACGAGTTCCGCGCCGCCCCAGACGAGAAGACCGCCCGCGTGGTCGGTGAGGCTCGCGACTACCGGCTGCGGATGCGCCACCAGCGCGGTGACGCCCGTGTCAAGACGGGCACCAAGCTGGAGGACATCTTCGCCCAGATCCAGTCGGGTGAGACGGCGACGCTCAACATCGTGTTGAAGGCCGATGTCCACGGGTCGCTCGAGGCGGTCACCGAGAGCCTGCGCAAGCTGGACCGGCCGGAGGTCGAGCTGACGTTCGTCCACCGCGCCGTCGGCGGGATCACCGAGAACGACATCTCGCTGGCCGCAACGACGAATGCCACGATCATCGGCTTCAACGTCCGCCCGGACCGCAAGGCTCGCGAGCTCGCCGATGCCGAGGACGTGGAGATCCGGACCTACGAGATCATCTACAAGCTGCTCGAGGACATCGAGCAGGCCATGGTCGGGATGCTGGCGCCGGAGTACGAAGAGGTCGTCACGGGCGACGCCGAGGTCCGGGAGATCTTCCGGGTCCCGCGCATCGGTGCCATCGCCGGGTGCTACGTCCAGAACGGCGTCATCACCCGTGGGTCGAAGGTCCGCTTCCTGCGCGACGGCACGATCATCTGGAAGGGCACGATCACGTCGCTCAAGCGCTTCAAGGACGACGCCACCGAGGTGCGCGCCGGCTTCGAGTGCGGCATCGGGCTGTCGGACTTCCAGGACCTCAAGTCCGGCGACGTCATCGAGACCTACGAGGAGCAGGAGATCGCCAGCACGTGATGATGGCCTCGGTCGCTGCGCTCACTCGGCGTGCCTCGCTGCGGCTGGCGTCGCGACGCTCGGCCTGACCAGTCACGCTCACTGCGGACTCGGGCCAGCGCTCTGCGACCGTTAGCCTGCGGACCGTGCCGGCCGACGCAACTCCGGGCGGGCATCGCTACCCACGCAGCGCGCGCGTCGGCCAGACGCTGCGCGAGGTGATCGCCGACGAGCTCGTCAAGATCGACGACGAACGGCTCCACCTCGTGACGATCACCGCCGTTGACGTCGACAACGAGCTCAACCGGGCAGTGGTCTACTTCGACTCGCTCTCGGGCGAGGACGCCGACCCCGCCCTGCTCGATGCCCTGGAGAGCCACCGTCGCCGCATCCAGGCCTCGATCAACCGGCAGATCAAGGCCAAGAAGACGCCGGTCCTGCAGTTCCGCCCGGACGACGTCATCCGCGCGGCCGAGCGCATCGACCAAATCCTGCGCACCGAACGGCCGGCGGACCGAGCGGGTGAAGCCGGCGGCTGAGCCGTGTCACGGCGCCGGCCGGCCACTGTGCACGGCGTGGCGGTGGTCGACAAGCCAGCCGGCGTGACCAGCCACGACGTCGTCGCTCTCCTCCGCCGCCGTTTCGGCGAGCGGCGCATCGGGCACGCGGGCACGCTCGATCCGGGGGCGACCGGCGTGCTGGTGGTCGGCGTGGGCAACGTGACCCGCCTCCTGCGCTTCGTCGGTGACGGGCGCAAGCGCTACCTCGGCGAGGTCGTCCTCGGCGTCGAGACCGACACGCTCGACGCCGACGGCACCGTCACCGCGCGCTATGACATGGCCGGTGTCACCGTCGACTCGGCCAGGGCGGCGGCCACCGCGCATCTGACGGGACAGATCGAGCAGGTGCCGCCGATGGTCTCGGCGCTCCACGTCGGGGGTCGCCGACTGCATGAACTGGCTCGTGAGGGCGTGGAGGTGGAGCGCGCAGCCAGGACCGTGACGGTCGACCGCTTCGACGTCTCCGGCACCGATGAGCCGGACGTCTTGGCCATCGACGTCGAGTGCTCGAGCGGCACGTACGTGCGGGTGCTGGCGGCCGACCTCGGGCGCCTGCTCGGTGGCGGTGCCCACCTCCGCCGGCTGCGGCGTACCGCCGTCGGACCGTTCAGCATCGATGAGGCGGCGGGTCCGGAGCAGTGCGCGTTGCTGCCGCCGACCGAGGCCGTGCGTGGCATGGATCGGATCACCGTCGATGTCGCCACCGCCGCCCTCGTCGCCAACGGGCGAGTGCTGCCGGCACCGCCCGGAGCGGGCCCGTGGGCGATCGTCGAGGAGTACGGCGACCTGCTCGCCGTGTACGAGTCCTTCGGTACGGGCGAGGCCAAGCCGGCCGTCGTCCTGCCCCGTTCGAGCGTCCCCGAGTAGCGTCGCTTCCGTGCAGGTCATCACCGACGTCGACGGCCCGCTCTGGCCGGGCCAGCGGACGGTCGTCACGATCGGCGCCTACGACGGTGTGCACCTCGGTCATCAGGCCGTCATCGAGGCGGTCAAGGACCGGGCCAATGACGAGCACGGCCGATCCGTGGTGCTGACGTTCGACCGCCACCCCGCGACCATCGTGCGACCCGAGTCGGCCCCTCAGCTGTTGACGTCGTTGGAGCAGCGGCTGGAGCTGCTCGCCGCCACCGGGCTCGACGGCACGGTGGTGCTGCGCTTCGACGAGGCGCAATCCAAGGAGGCCCCGGACTCCTTCATCGAGCGGGTGCTGATCACCGCACTCGCGGTGAAGGTGGTCGTCGTCGGGAGCGATTTCCACTTCGGCAGTCACCGCGAGGGCAACGTGCGCCTGCTGGAGGACTACGGCCTCGACCACGACTTCGTCGTCGAGCCAGTCGGTCTCGTCGAGCGCGATGACGGCATCGAGGAGCCGATCAGCAGTACGGCGATCCGGCGGGCCTTGGCCGGTGGGGACGTCGAGGTGGCCGCCCGCATGCTGGGACGCCCGCATGAGGTCCGCGGCAAGGTCGTGATGGGGGATCAGCGCGGCCGCCTGCTGGGGTTCCCGACGGCCAACGTCGAGGTGCCGAACTCCGTGTGCATGCCCGCCGACGGCGTGTACGCCGGCTGGTACGAGCGGCCCGACGGCACGATCAACTCATGTGCGATCAACCTCGGTCGCCGGCCGACCTTCTACGAGCACGCCGACCACTCGTTGCTGGAGGCCCACCTGCTCGACTTCGACGGCGACCTGTACGGCGAGGAGGCCAAGGTCCGCTTCGGCCACTTCATGCGCAGCGAGCGCAAGTTCGATGGAATCGACGCGTTACGGGCGCAACTCGAGCACGACATCGCGCACGCTCGCGTGCGTGGTGGGTTCTAGCGCCTTCGCCGGGCCAGACCACTTCGCCGGCGTCGTCGTAGACGGCGCTGATGAGATCGACGTCCACCGCCGCGGTGAGGTCCGGTGCGCCGGCGTCGCCGAACAGCCCGACGTCGGCGTAGGCGTCCACCTCCGCCTGCAGCCCGTCGAGCTCGGGAACGCCCATGGGCGCGCCGCCTTGAGCCTCGAGCAGGGCCGCGTCCGTGCTCCAGCGGAACGTCTCACCCTCGGCAGACAGGAAGCTCGGGTTGCCTCCCGCCTCGACCAGTGCGATCGCTGTCGCTGCTGCGCCGGCCGGATCAGCCACGGCGTCGGCGAGGCCACGCATCGACGCCCGCAGGAAGTCCTGGGCGGCGGTGGGGTGCTCGTCGATGAACTCCTGCGTGGTGTAGAGCACACCGAAGGAACCCGGGATGTCGTAGTCCGTCGGGTCGAACAGGTCGAAGGCGATGCCGGCCCGCTCGAGCTGCCCGGGCTCGTTGCTCTTGTAGCCGGGGAACCCGACGATGCCGTCGAGTGCCCAGTGGGCGAGCGGGTCGAAGCCGTCGAGCAGCACGGTCTCGTAGTCGACACCCTCCTCGAGGCCAGCCGAGGCAAGCATCGCCTTGACACTCGTCGGCAGAGCGCCCTTCACGCCGATCGTGGTACCGGCGAGATCCTCCAGCGTGGCGGCTGTGCCGGGATGCAGGATCAGCCCGTCGATGGCACTGCGTCCCTCCACCGCGGCGGCGACGAGGTCGGCGTCGTTCGCGGCGGCGTAGTTGAGGACTTCGCTGAAGGATCCGCCAGAGGCGAACTGGGCCTCGCCGCTGGCGATGAGCGGGTAGTTGGCAGTGGAGAAGCTCGGCTGCAGCTCGACGTCGAGGCACAGCTCGTCGAAGTAGCCGGCCTGCTCGGCGATGACGACCTCGACGATCGAAGCCGTCGCTGCGAAGTCGAAACCTGACAGGTACGTGATCGTGCCGGCGGCGCGGTTGGCCTCGCACCGTGCCGGTGGAAGCGGCTGACCGGCGACGACGGCAAGATCGCTGGCGGCGGACGCCGTCGGCCCGATGGACGTCGTCGTCGGCGTCGTCGGCGTCATCGGCGTTGTGGGCGTCGTCGGCGACGTCGAAGAGGTCGCGTCGGCCGTGTCGTCGTCGCCGCCGCATGCCGGCAGAGCGAGGGCGAGAAGCCCGATGAGAGGGAGCAGGGCACGCTGGCGCATCGGAGGTCCTTGCTGTGGAACGGTTGGATTGCCAGCGCATGGGCGGCCGGGGCGGTTGCGAGATGATCCATCCCGGGCCGTGGTGTCCGTGCAGCGTCAATGGTACCCGCCGTCAGCGCGGTGAGCGTGCTCGCTGTGACACGTGCCATCGCAGCAGGACGCGTTCGAGCAACGTGATCAGCCCGAGCCCGGCGACTCCGAGGAGCACGGTCGCCAGCACGGTCGCCCAGAGCACCGGGCCGTTCTGGCCGTTGGCTGCCCTGCGCCCGATCGCTCCGAGACCCTCGTTGGAGAGGTTGCCGCCCTCCCCGTAGTACGCGGCGGCGAGCGCCAGCGCGGTGACGTACCGCGCCGTTGCGAGGAGCGACGGGACGGCCGCCGGCAGGCGGAGGCGCCAGAGGACCTCCATCCGGCTGGCGTCGACCGAGGCCAGTAGCTCACGGGCCGCAGGATCGGCCGAGCGCAGGCCGGCGACGGAGGCGAAGACGAAGACCGGCATGGACACGAACGCCACGAGGAAGATCACCGGCGGGTCGCCGCGTCCGAGCCAGACCACGATCGAGGCGAAGTAGGCGACCCAGGGGGCAACGAGGATGAGGACCAGGACGGGCTGGGCCGCCTGCTCGAGGAACCGCCACGCCGCGAGCAGCGATCCCACGACGAGCGCAACGGCCAGCGAGATGAGCACCCCGGAGGCGGCGTGACGACCGGTGACTGCGGCGGCCTCGGCGTAGTAGCTCGGCCGCTCGAACAGCTCGGCGATGATCTCCGACGGGGGCAGCAGGATGAACGGCTCGACATCGAAGATGCGGACGAAGAGCTCCCAGGCAAGGCCGAACACGACGACCCCGGTGACCGCGGCGAGCACGATGCGGCGCGCGGTCATCTTGGACCGGTAGCCATGTGCGGGCGAGCGAGCGCCAGCGAGTGAGCGGCCACAAACGGCCTGCGTGGCCGGGGAACGCAATTACGTTTCATCGCCCGACCCCTTCGTGGAGGAGTGAGCGGAGTCGCCTCTCGAGCGCGAAGAACGATGGCTCATCCTCGATCGCGGGCTGGCGTGGGCGGGGGAGATCGATGGCTTCGATCCCGACGATGCGCCCCGGACGCGCCGAGAGCACGGCCACGCGATCGGAGATGAACACCGCCTCGGCGATCGAGTGCGTGACGAACAGGACCGTTGTCGCCAACGGCTCGCACAGGCGAGCCAGGAGATGGCGCATATCGCCCCGGGTGATCTCGTCGAGCGCCGCGAACGGCTCGTCCATGAGGAGCAGTGGCGCGCCGAGCGCGACGGCGCGCACGAGGGCGACCCGTTGTTGCATGCCGCCCGAGAGCTCGTGCGGGTAGGCGCCGGCGAAGTCCGAGAGACCCACGTCGGCGAGCAACTCGGTTGGGGTCGGGCCGTTGTACGGGTTGGCGCGACGGCGGTTGACGTCGAGGAGCAGGCGGGCGTTGGCCTCGACCGTCCGCCACGGCAAGAGGGCGGGGGACTGTGGCACGAAGCCGATGCGCTTCGCGGCCCGCGCGTCGTGCGGGCTGGAGCCGTCGACCGACACGGTGCCCGCCGTTGGCTCGACGAGCCCGCCGACGATGCGGAGCAGCGTCGTCTTGCCACTTCCGGACGGGCCGACCACGGTCACGATCTCGCCCGCCTCGACGGTGAGGTCGATCGGAGCCAGCGCTTCGACCGCGCCGAACCGCCGCGTGACGCCCGCGAGCTCGATGGCGGCCGTCACGGCCGCCGAGCGTACGGCCGGTGAGGTCGCGCCGATAGTCTTCCGGGGTCCGTTCGCGGCTGCGGCGTGTTGTCGGCGCGGCTGCGGCGTGATGCTCGATGCCGGCCGGCGCCGAGCGTGACCACACACAGAGAGTTGGTCCGATGTCCAAGCAGGACACCATCACTGAGTACCGCACCCACGAGTCCGACACGGGTTCGCCCGAGGTGCAGATCGCGCTGCTCAGCCAGCGCATCAGTCACCTGACCGAACACCTGCGCTCGCACCCGAAGGATCACCACAGCCGTCGCGGTCTGCTCATGCTCGTCGGGCGTCGCCGCCGCATGCTCGACTACGTGCGCTCGATCGATGTGGCCCGCTACCGGGAGATCGTCGCCCGCCTCGGCCTGCGACGCTAACGAAGCGGCCGCCGAAGCGCCTGGAGGCGCCGGCGTGCCGAACCGGGTCTTCAATTCACAACGACGCGGTCGCCGAAGCGCCTGCCGGCGAGGGAAGCGCCAGCGACGAGCCGGAGCCGAGCGATGAGCGAGGCCGACATCACGTGCCGGCGTGCCGAACCGGGTCTTCCACTTCACAACGACGCGGTCGCCGAATCACGGCCGCTCGAGGCGCCTGGAGGCGAGGGAAGCGCCAGCGACGCCGAAACCTCGATATCCTGGTGCAAACCGAGCGGCCGAGGTTCGGTTGCCGGTCGCCCCTTCCGTGACCTGACCCGAGCGGGTCGGTCGGCGGGATCGCCGACTGGGAACCGGCCGGCCGCTCCTCAGGACCCGGCCTCGCCGGGCGAAAGGAGCCCTTGTGGCTGACCCCATCCGCGTGAGCGGTCCCATCTCCGGGACCGAGCGCACCTTGTCCTTCGAGACCGGCCGATTGGCGCCGCAGAGCCAAGGCGCAGTCGTTGCGTCCATCGGCACGACGACCGTGCTGACCACCGCCAATGCCGCCCACGACGTCCGACCGGGCGTCGACTTCTTCCCACTCACCGTCGATGTCGAGGAGCGGGCGTACGCCGCCGGCAAGATCCCCGGCTCGTTCTTCCGCCGCGAGGGCCGCCCCACCGAGGATGCTGTTCTCACCTGCCGCCTCACCGACCGCCCGCTGCGCCCGTCGTTCCCGAAGGGCTTCCGCAACGAGACACAGGTCGTGACGACGGTGCTCGGTGCCGACCAGGAGAACCCGCACGACGTCCTGTCGATCAACGCTGCGTCAGCCGCGCTGATGATCAGTGGCATCCCGTTCGAGGGGCCGATCGGCTCGGTGCGCATCGCGTATTCGACCGACGGTGAGTGGCTCCCGCACCCGACATACCAGGAGAGCGACGCCAGCGTCTTCGAGCTCGTCGTCGCCGGCCGCCAGATGGACGACGGCGACGTGGCCATCATGATGGTCGAGGCCGGCGGGACCGAGAAGAGCTTCGCGTACTACGCAGACGGCGCGCAGAAGGTCGACGAGGCCGTCCTCGCCAATGGTCTCGATGCCGCCAAGCAGTGGATCAAGGAGTCGATCGGGCTGCAGCGTCAGCTCGTCGCCAGCGTGATCGCCACGAATGGGCCGATCACCCCGCTCGCGTTCACCCCGGTCCACGACTACGGCGACGACGTCTTCGCCGCCGTCGAGCGCGTGGCGACCGATGGGCTGTCCAAGGCCGCGACGATCGCCCGTAAGGCCGAGCGCAACGCGGCCACCGACGAGGTCACCGACCGCACCGTCGCCGAGCTGGCGGGCACCGCCGACGAGCCAGGCTCGTTTGCCGGCCGGGAGCGGGAGATCCGTGAGGCGATGCGCTCACTCACGAAGAAGCTCGTCCGCAAGCGGATCGTCGAGGACGGGGTGCGCATCGACGGCCGAGGCCTGACGGATCTCCGACCAGTTTCAGCGGAGGTCGGCGTGCTGCCGACCGCACACGGATCCGGCCTCTTCCAGCGTGGCGAGACGCAGGTCCTGGACGTGTGCACGTTGGCCATGCCGCGCATGAACCAGCTGCTCGACACGCTCAGCCCGGAGACCACCAAGCGCTTCCTCCACCACTACAACATGCCGCCCTGGGCCAACGGTGAGACCGGCCGAGTCGGCTCTCCCAAGCGCCGGGAGATCGGCCACGGTGCACTGGCTGCACGGGCCGTGCTGCCGGTCGTGCCGAGCCAGGAGGAGTTCGCCTACACGTTGCGCCTGGTCTCCGAGGTGCTCAGCTCGAACGGCTCGACCTCGATGGGGTCCGTCTGCGCGTCGAGCCTGTCGCTGATGGACGCGGGCGTCCCGATCAAGGCGCCAGTCGCCGGCATCGCGATGGGCCTCGTCTACGACGGCGATCGGTACATCACGCTCACCGACATCCTCGGTGCCGAGGACGCGTTCGGCGACATGGACTTCAAGGTCGCCGGTACGGCCGACGCCGTGACCGCTCTGCAGCTCGACACGAAGATCGACGGCATCCCGGCCGACGTGCTGGCGGCGGCGTTGCAACAGGCCAAGGTGGCCCGTCTCGAGATCCTCGACGTCATGAACGCCGCCCTCTCGGCACCTCGTACGGAGGTCGCCGCGACGGCGCCCAAGATCGCCACGCTGATCATCCCGATCGACAAGGTCGGCGAGGTGATCGGTCCCAAGGGCAAGGTGATCAACACGATCCAGTCCGAGACTGGCGCCGACATCAGCGTCGACGACGACGGGGCGCAGGGCATCGTGACGATCGGCGCCGTGGAGGCCTGGCGGATGGAAGAGGCCAAGGCGGCGATCCTGGCGATCGTCGATCCGCCCAAGGCCGAGCTGAACGCCGTCTACAAGGGACGGGTCGTCAACATCACGAAGTTCGGTGCCTTCGTCAACATCCTCCCGGGCCGCGATGGCCTGGTCCACATCTCCAAGCTCGGCCGGGGCAAGCGGATCAATGCCGTCGAGGACGTGCTCTCGCTCGGCCAGGAGCTGGAAGTGCGCGTCGACGAGATCGACGACAAGGGCAAGGTCAGCCTGACGCCCGTCGGCGACGAGCCGGACTCCGATGGTGCGGCCGGCGGTGACACGGCGGCCGCTGTCAATGGCAACGGCGCTCCGGTCGTCAGCGTCTCATTCGAGGAAACGTTCGACGCCGAGCTGAGCCAGGAGGTAGGTGACCTCGGTCCCAACCCCGAGCGCGAGCGGGCCGGCGGTGGCGGCCAGAGTCGTGATGCAGGCGGCCGCGACCGCGGCCGGCGCCGGCACCGGTGATGATGCGGCCGGCGAAGCGCCTGGAGATGCGGCCGCCGAACCGGGCACATGACTGAGCGCATTTCTCGGCTTCCCAATGGCCTGACAGTCGCCACCGACTTCGTCCCCGCGGCGAGATCGGTGGCGATGGGCGTCTGGGTCGCCGTCGGTTCGCGCGACGAGCCGGCGGAGCTGTCGGGCGTCAGCCACTTCCTCGAGCACCTGCTCTTCAAGGGCACCGAGACGCGCACGGCGACCGACATCTCGCGCAGCGTCGACCGCGTCGGTGGCGACATCAACGCGTTCACGTCGAAGGAGTACACGGCCTACTACTGCCGGATGCCGCGCCGTCACGGGGCCACGGGTGTCGAACTGCTCGGCGATGTGCTCAACCACTCGCTGCTGGCCGACGAGGACGTCGAGAGTGAGCGCCAGGTCATCCTCGAGGAGCTGGCCATGGACGACGACGCGCCTGACGACGTCGCCCTTCGCACGCTGACTCGTCAGGTGTTCGGCGACCACGGGCTCGGCCGCGACACCGCCGGCGAACGGTCGACCGTTCGCTCGATCCGCGCCTCCGACGTCCGCGACTTCTTCGGCGAGCACTACCGCACCGGCGCCACCACGGTCGCCGTGGCCGGCGACGTCGACCACGACGAGGTCGTCGCGGCGGTCGACGCCGCGTTCGCCGACATGCCAGTGGGCGACGGGCGAGTCGCCCGGCGGGCGCCGGGAGACACCGACGTCGACGTCGACGTCTCGATCGACGACGACTCGGAGCAGGTTCACCTGGCGATCGGTGGACGCTCGGTCGCCCGCGAGGATCCCGACCGCGAGGCGCTCGATGTCGTCAACCACGTCTTCGGAGGCGGGCTGTCGAGCCGCCTCTTCGACGAGATCCGCGAGCGGCGCGGCCTCGCGTACAGCGTGTACTCGGCCACGTCCGCCTACGCCGACGTCGGCGCCTGGTCCGTGTACGCAGGGGCGATGCCCGAGCACGCCGGGGAGGTCAGCCGGCTCGTCGACCAGGAGTTGGCCCGCCTCGTCGAGGACGGCGTCACCGACGAGGAGCTGACGGTGGCGATCGGCTACCTCACCGGGGCGTACGAGATGGGCCTCGAGGACACCGGCGCCCGCATGTCTCGCCTCGGCGGGATGCTCGCCACGATGGGGAGAGTGATCCCGGTCGACGAGCAGCTCGAGCGCTGGGAGAAGGTCAGCCACGCCGACGCGCGGCGGGTCATCGACCGGGTCTACGGCGCGGCTCGACCGGTCACCGTGCTGGTCGGCCCCTCCTACACAGCCTGAGGACGTGTCTGATGCGGCCGGCGAAGGCGCTGGAGCGCCCGCCGTGCCGAACCGGGTCATCCATCCCTGAACGACGTATCTGATGCGGCCGGCGAAGGCGCTGGAGCGCCCGCCGTGCCGAACCGGGTCATCCATCCCTGAACGACGTGTCTGATGCGGCCGGCGAAGGCGCTGGAGCGCCCGCCGTGCCGAACCGGGTCATCCATCCCTGAACGACGTATCTGATGCGGCCGGCGAAGGCGCTGGAGCGCCCGCCGTGCCGAACCGGGTCATCCATCCCTGAACGACGCGGCCTGGGGCCTACATTCGTCGGATGATTCGCGTAGGAGTGAGCGGTGCGGCTGGGCGGATGGGGTCGAGCGTGTGCGCCGCGGTGGTCCTGGACCCTGAGCTCGAGCTGGTCGCCGCGGTCGATCCGTACGGCGCCGGCCAGATCGTCGAGGGCGTGGCGATCTCCGGCGAGCCGAAGGCGTTCGTCGACGCCGGCGCTGAGGTCGTCGTCGACTTCTCCGTCGCCGACGCGGCGCGGCGCACCGTGCTGTGGCTGGCGATGCACGGCATCCACGCCGTGGTCGGCACGACCGGCCTGACGGACGAGGACCTCGAGACGTTCGCCCACGAGTTCGGCGACGCCGAGGGACCGAACTGCGCAGTGGTGCCGAACTTCTCGATCTCGGCCGTGCTGATGATGCGCTGTGCCGAGCTCGCCGCGCCGTTCTTCGAGACGGCCGAGATCATCGAGCTCCACCACGACACCAAGGCCGACGCGCCGTCGGGCACCGCCGTCAGCACGGCCGAACGGATCGCTGCCGCCTCCGACGAGTGGGCGGCCGACCCGACGAGGCACGAGGTGCTCGCCGGGGCTCGAGGCGGCGTCGGGGCCGGTGGCATCCACGTCCACGCCGTGCGGATGCGCGGGATGGTGGCCCACCAGGAAGTGATCTTCGGCGCACTCGGTCAGACGCTGACGATCCGCCAGGACAGCTATGACCGCCAGAGCTTCATGCCCGGCGTGATCCTCGCCATCAAGCACATCGCCGAGCGCGACGGCCTGACCATCGGGCTCGATCGCTTCCTCAATCTGTAACTGTCGGCCTCATCGCCTGAGTCGCTCGGCGGGCGCCGCGCCGGAGTCGATGTCGTCGTAGGTCCAGTCCGGCTGCTTGCCGGCCTGCGCTTCGTCGACCTCGGCGGCGTCGCCGCGGATCACGGTGAGTGGGGCGATGAGCACCGGAGTCACCGGGTCGGCCCGCTCCGGTGCTAGCTCGAGGTGCTTGGCCAACTCCTCGGGGAACAGCGCGAGGAGGCTGCCCACCACCCGCTGCTGCTGGTGGGCGAGGAAGCAGCGGGCCTCGTCGGTGACGGTGTCCACCCGGCTCGCCAGCTCGTCCACGTCATGGTCGGTGGCGTCAGAGCTGCAGAACCGTGTGAGCAGCTCGGCGATGGCGAGGCCGTCCTGTTTGCACGGCGTGCACTGGCCGCACGACTCCACGGCGAGGAAGCGCGAGACACCTTGGGCCACGGCGACGAGATCGTCGGCCGAATCGAAGACGATGAAGCCCGTGGCGCCGAGGCCGCTGCCGGCGGCCTCCATGTCCTCGTACGTCACCGGCGTGTCGAGCGCCGACGCCGGCAGGAACGGGTGCGAGACCCCGGAGAGCACCGCTTGCACGTCGGTGCCCGCCGCCGTCCCGCCGCCGACCTCCTCGATCACCGCCCGCAGCGGTGTACCGAGCGGCACCTCGCCGACACCTGCGCGCAGCGTCGATCCTGAGACTGTGCACACGACCGTGCCCGGGGAGGCGGCGGTCCCGAGCTCACGGAACCACGTCGCGCCGTTGGCCAGGATGAGTGCGACGTTGGCCAGCGTCTCGACGTTGTTGGCCAACGTCGGTGGGGGCTCGGTTGCGACGCTGGACTCGTCGTCCTCGATGCCGCGAACGTACGGAGGCGTCACTCGCGGGAACGGCGGTCGCCCTTCGGTGACCTCGAGGAGCGCCGTCTCCTCACCGAACAGGTACTCACCCGGGCCAGCGACGATGTCGAGCTCGACCCCATCGGCCCAGCCGGCGTCGCGGACCTCGGCGATGGCGGGCCGCAGGCGGGCGATCTGCTCGGCGAACGACCGCTTCACGGCCACGACGATGCGATCGGCGCCGACCGTGTGGGCGGCGATCAAGGCTCCCTCGAGCACCCGATACGGGTTGCGTACGAGCAGCGTCCGATCCTTGAAGCTGCCGGGCTCACCCTCCGCGCCGTTGACGAGCACCGTCGCCGCGAGGCCAGCGACGGTCCGCCACTTCGCACCGGTCGGGAACCCGGCGCCGCCGCGGCCACGCAGCCCCGCTGCGTCGAGCTCGTCGACCGTGCCGATCGAGCCGAGCTTCAGTGCCGCCTCGAGCCCAGCACCTCCTCCACTGGCGACGTAGGCATCGAGTGACTCCACGGGTTGTGGGTCGAGGACGCGCGAGACCAGCACCGACATGACGGGAGCGTTCCCCGCCAGACGCTGCGCGCAACCTCAGCGTCCTCTACCAGCGGCATGGCCCGGTTCCCGCGTCACGACTGTGCGCCACGACGGAAGTTGCGCAGGTTGACGAGCAGCACGATGGCCACCGAGATCCCGAGCGCCCACCACTGGTAGCGCTGCAGGAAGTCGAGGACGTCCAGCAGCGGCTCCTCGAACGTCTTGGCCAGCCACCACATCAGCGCCAGGCGCCCGGCGATACCGAGACCGAGGAGCACGGCGAGCCGCACGGGTGGGGTGCGGTGGACACCGGTGAGGACGGCGACGATGTTGCTGCCGGCGAAGAACGGGATCAACCCGATCTCGGCCTTGGAGAAGTTGCGGTTGTAGACGTCAAGTGCCTCCGGCGTGAAGCCGAGGTAGCGGGTGAACCACGACAGTGCGGTCTCGCGGTAGGCCCGGCCGATCAGGTGGCAGACGATGAACGCGGCAGCGATGCGGACCGTGCCGATGACGACGTACATCAACGGCGAGATGCCGCCGGCCACCACGAGGACGAGGTAGCGCTGGCGCGACGAAAGCAGCAGGAGACCCTCGGGCTTGCTGTTGACCCAGCTCGCCCACACCCCGTTGGCGACGTTCGTGCAGATGATCAACGCGACGAAGGCGACGAGCGTCAGCGGCGCCCACCACGGGGGCGAGTGCGGGACTGGCTCGGCGGCAGCCGCCGCCTCGTCGGCAGCCGTCGCTTCGTCGGCGCTGACCGGAGGCGCGGCCCCGTCGTCGCTGGGGGTCGCTGCCACGGCACGAAGCTACCTGCGGGCCGGCCGGTACTCTCGCCGCATGAAGGGCACGATGCAGGACGTCCCGCTGACCATCCCGCACCTGTTTGACCGGGCCGAGCAGTACTTCTCGCACAAGACGGTGACGACGGCGACGGCGACAGGGCGCGAACGGGTCACCTACGGCGACTGGGCCGAGCGCACACACCGGCTTGGCGGCGTGCTGGATGACCTGGAGATCTCCGCCGACGGCAGGGTGGCGACGTTCGCCTGGAACACCGCCCGCCACCTCGAGCTGTACTTCGCGGCGCCCTGTACCGGCCGCGTGCTGCACACGCTGAACATCCGCCTCTTTCCCGACCAGCTGACGTACATCGTCAACCACGCCGATGACGAGGTCATCTTCGTCGACCGCTCACTGGTGGCGCTTCTGGCGCCGCAGCTCAAGACATTCGAGCGGCTGCGGCACCTCATCGTCATGGACGATGGGAAGGGCGAGATCCCCGAGGACCTGGCGGGACACACGCTCATCGACTACGAGGAGCTGCTGGCTGCGGCATCTCCGGTCGAGTTCCGGGTCGACGACGAGCACCACGCGGCGAGCATGTGCTACACGAGCGGCACGACCGGCAACCCCAAGGGTGTCGTCTACACCCACCGCAGCACGTTCCTGCACACGATGGCGGCGATGATGGCCGACTCGCTCGGGGCTCGTGAGTCGGATCGCATCCTGCCGGTGGTGCCGATGTTCCACGCCAACGCGTGGGGTCTCGCCCATGCCGGCGTGGCCAGTGGCGCCGACCTCGTGATGCCAGGACCGGACCTGTCAGGACCGGCGATCGCCGACCTCATCGTCGAGGAGCGGGTGACCGTTGCGGCCGGCGTACCGACCATCTGGATGCAGGTGTTGCCCCACCTCGAGGGGCGGGACACCTCGGCCCTACGAGCCATCCCGTGCGGCGGATCGGCGGTACCCAAGGCGCTGTCGGAGGCGTACCGGGAGCAGCTCGGACTGCCCATCCTGCAAGCGTGGGGGATGACGGAGACGAGCCCGGTGGCCTCGGTGTGTCACCTCGACGCCGACCAGCGCGACCTGCCCGAGGCCGAGCAGGCTGACCTGCGCACCGGCGTGGGGCGCATCGCGTTCGGTGTCGAGTGCCGGGTCGTCGAGCCTGGGTCGACGACGCCGGTCGCGCGCGACGGCGAGTCGAGCGGGGAGCTGCAGTGCCGCGGGCCGTGGATCGCGGCGACCTACTACAACGACCCACGGGCGAGCGAGAGCTTCACCGACGACGGCTGGCTGCGCACCGGGGACGTCGCCACGATGGACGAGCGAGGGCGGATCCGCCTCGTCGATCGCACGAAGGACCTCATCAAGTCGGGCGGGGAGTGGATCTCCTCGGTCGAGCTGGAGAACGAGCTGATGGGGCATCCCGAGATCCGGGAGGCGGCCGTGATCGGGATCCCCGACGAGCGGTGGGGTGAGCGGCCGCTCGCCTGCATCGTGCTCGCGGAAGGCTCGGCGCTCTCACAGGACGAGATCCTCGGGTACCTCGCTCCAAAGGTCGCCAAGTGGCAGCTCCCGGACAACGTCGTGTTCATCGACGAGGTTCCCAAGACGAGCGTCGGCAAGTTCTCCAAGAAGACCCTTCGTGAGCGCTTCGCCACCGGCGTCCCCAGCTCGTAGGCCCGTCGCCGTCCGTCACTCCTCGACGTAGGCGATCGCTTCGATCTCCACGAGCATCTCGGGCTCGGCGAGCGCGGCCTGAACGGTGGTGCGGGCGGGAGGGTCCTCGGCGAAGAACTCGGCGAACACCGCGTTCATTGCCTGGAAGTACCGGATGTCGGCCAAGTAGACGTTGCACTTCAGCACGTCGGCGAGCGTCGCCCCGCCGGCGCGGAGGATGGACTCGACGTTCGACAGCACCTGCCGGGTCTGGGCGGCCGGGTCGCCGAGGCCGACGAGCTCGGCCTGCTCGTTCCAGGCGACCTGACCTGCTGTGTACACGAGGCGGCCACCGCGGGTGCCCGGGGAGTACGGGTACTCGGGCCGCGGCTGGAAGCTCAGGTTCTCGGGGCGCAGGATCTGCTTGGGCACGGGTCCTCCTTGACTGCGACCCTACGCAGCCCGCTGCGAATTCTGTGGAGACTTGGTTGCGCAGAGCGCAACCAAGTGTCGTCAGAACGCTAGAGACGGCCGGCGTCGATCACCCGCTGGAGGAAGCGCCGGGTGCGCTCCTCGCGCGGCGTGTCGAAGATCAGCTCCGGCGTTCCTTGCTCGATGATGTGGCCGGCGTCGAGGAAGCAGACGCGATCGCTGATCTCGCGAGCGAACGACATCTCGTGGGTCGCCAGCACCATCGTCATGCCGTCTGAGCGGAGACCTCGAATGACGTCGAGCACCTCGCCGACGAGCTCGGGATCGAGCGCCGACGTCACCTCGTCGAGCAGCATCACCTCCGGGCCCATGGCCAGCGACCGGGCGATGGCGACGCGCTGCTGCTGCCCGCCTGACAGGCGGTCCGGATAGGTGTCGGCCTTGTCGGCGAGACCGAGACGGCTGAGCAGCTCGAGCGCTTGAGCTCTGGCCGCCGCCTTGTCGCGGCCCAGCAGCTTCCGCGGCGCCAGTGCGATGTTCTCTGCCACCGTCAGGTGGGGGAACAGGTTGTAGCTCTGGAACACCATCCCGATGCGCTTGCGTATCGGGTCCGGATTGCGCCCTGGCTCGCTGATGTCGTCGCCGTCCAGCAGGATCCGTCCGTCGTCGATCGGCTCCAGCAGGTTGATGCAGCGCAACAGCGTGCTCTTGCCCGAGCCCGACGCGCCGATCAGCGCGACGACCTCGCTGGTGTCGACGGCGAGGTCGATGCCGTCGAGCACGCGCAGGTCGCCGAACTCCTTGACGACGCCCTCCAGCGTCAGCTTCACGTGACGACGGTTCCCATCATCTCGCGCCGCTCGCGCTGCAGCAGGTGATCCGTCAGTCGGGTCAGCGGGATCGACACGCACAGGAACAGCACGGCAGCGGCCACGTAGGGCGTGAAGTTGAACGTCCTGGCGACCTCGATGCTCGCCCGGCGCATCGCCTCGACCGGACCGAGCACGCTGATCAGCGCGACGTCCTTCTGCAGGCTGACGAAGTCGTTCATCAGCGGTGGCACGACACGGCGCACGGCTTGCGGCAGCACGACGGCGCGCATCGTCTGGCCCGTCGAGAGGCCGAGCGATCGGGCCGCCGCACGCTGCGATTCGTGGACGCCTTCGATCCCCGATCGGAACACCTCGGCGACGTACGCGGAGTACGTCATCACGAGCGCCACCGAGCCCCAGATGATGAACGCCCCGTACCACTCACGCGTCTGCAGCAGGGCAGGTACGCCGAAGCCGATCAGCGTGATCCACAGGATCACCGGCACGCCGCGGACGATGTCGATGTACAGGGTGGCGAACAGCCGAACGGGATACAAGGCCGGCGCCCGCACGTTGCGGCCCGTGGCGATCAACAGGCCGACGACGACGATGCACGGTGCGCACCACAGGAAGATCTGGACGTCGTACCAGAACGGTCCGAGCAGCTCCGGGAAGACGTCGCGGAAGACCTCGGGATTGAAGAACGACTCCTTGACGTTCTGCCACCCGGACGTCTTCGGGAGCAGCCACAGCAGCAGCCCGACGACGACCGCCGTGCTGAGGACCGCCGTGGAGATGCCGCGCCGGCGGCGCGATTGCTCGTAGCGCTGCCGGCGGGAGCGCGTCGACCGGTGTGGATCGCCGCTGCCCGCGATCACTCCAGGGAGATCTCAGGGACGCCGGAGCCCGCCGTCATCCACTGCTCGGTGATCTGGTCGAGCGTGC
This sequence comes from uncultured Acidimicrobiia bacterium, assembly GCA_963774635.1. Classification (GTDB taxonomy): domain Bacteria; phylum Actinomycetota; class Acidimicrobiia; order Acidimicrobiales; family Ilumatobacteraceae; genus JALZMG01. The sequence continues at coordinate 27,847 of CAVZFS010000033.1, read as the reverse complement.
CGTCGTCCTTCAGCGATGCGAGGGCGAGGTTGACGCACTCGACGAGGGGGTTGTCCTTGGCGAACAACATGCCCCACGGCTCACCCTCGGAGCCTTCGACCGCGGGGAATTGGCCGAACACCGTGGTGCCCTCGATCTCGACGGCGGAGATGTACAGCGCGGTGGGAAGGTCGGCGACGATGGCGTCGATCTGCTGGGTGTCGAGGGCCTGCTTGGCCGCGGCGTTGTCGTTGAACACGAACGGCTCGCTCGACGGCTGCAGCACGTCCGTCACGAAGTTGAGGCTCGTCGTGCCGGCGGCGACGCCGATCTTGAGGTCCTGGAAGTCGGTGATCGTCTCAGCGGTCGCGGCGGGCGAGTCGTCGTAGCCGAGGATCGCCTGGTTGCCGGCGTAGTACGACTGACTGAAGCTGACGACCTCTTCGCGCTCGGGGCTGATCGAGTACTGCTGGATGTTGAAGTCGAAGTCCTTGGGACCAGGCTGGATCGCCGCTTCGAACGGCGTGCGGATCCACGTCACGGCGGCCGGACCAATGCCCATGGCGCCGGCCACGGCATAGGCGACAGCTGACTCGAACCCCTGCCCGTTCTCGGGATCGTCGTCGATCACATACGGAGGAAACGCCGGCTCGCCGGTGGCGATCGTCAACTCGAGCGGGTCGAGCGTCTTGTCCTGGGCGCAGGCGGCTGCCTCCTCGTTGGGCCTCACGCGTGGTGGCCCTTGCTGCAGCGTCGAACCTGGCACGGTCGTGGCACCGTCGGCCGTGCCGGCCGTCTCTGTGCCGGCCGTCTCTGTGCCGGCCGGAGCTGCCGTCGTGGCGGGGGCCAGGTCGGCGTCATCGTCGTCGTCGCCGCCGCACGCCACCAGAGCCATCGCAGCCGTCACCAGCACGGCAGTCGCCACGACATGACGTCGCATCGCGGTCCTCCCCTTGTTCGATGTCCGCCGGGTCACAGTACCGCCGGGTCCGGCCGGGGAGAGGGACACCCAATGTCGGCGCGAGGTTGACGTTGAGACGTTTGATGTCTTATCGTCTCACTATGACCTCGTCCACGTCCTCGACGATGGACCGGGTGCTCGATGCCGCCAAGCGGGGCTGTGAGCGCTGGGGCTTCGATCGCGTCACGATCGACGACATCGCCGCCGACGCCGGTATCTCCCGGGCGACGCTCTATCGCATGTTCCCCGGCGGCAAGGACGTGCTCTTCGAGGCGCTGCGGGTGCGCGAGCTCGAGGAGTTCTTCACCGTCCTGCGCGACCGCATCGAGGGCGCCGAGACCGTCGAAGACCTCCTCGTGCGAGCCGTGGTCACTGCGACCGAGGAGCTGCGGGTCGACGATCACCTGGCCGTGATGCTGGCCACCGAGCCCGGCAAGACCCTCGGAGACCTGACCGTTGAGGGCGTGCCGCGCATCATCCGCTTCGCCACGACGTTCCTCGCTCCCTTGGCCGAGCCGTTCCTCGACCGCGAGCAGGCCCGATTGATCATCGACATCCTCGCCCGTCTCACGATCTCGTACTTCCTCGCCCCGAGCGACACCGTCGACCTCGGGGACGAAACATCCGCCCGGGCGTTCCTGACGCCGCTCATCCGTTCCACCCTCAGTGAAGGAGCAATTCCATGACCGTGGTCCACCGCGACAACGACGAGATTCTCGGACGCGCCGAGCTGGATGACATCGAGGCCATCCTCTCGATCAGCAACCAGGACCTCGATGAGGTGGAGCACGCCGTCAAGGACAACGCGGACGCGATGTTCACCTGGGACTACTCGCTCGCCCGGCCACAGCTTCGCAAGCTGTACGAGAAGGCCAAGACCGGGCAGTGGAACGCCACGACCGACCTCCCGTGGGACACCGAGGTGGACCTGGAGGAGGTCGTGACCAAGGACCAGGCGGCGTTCCAGGCCGGCCTCAGCCCCGACCACTACGACGGCACCGTCGTCGAGAAGTGGGACGACAAGAAGTGGCTGGAGTTCGGCATCGACCAGCGGCGCTGGACGCTGTCGCAGTTCCTCCATGGTGAGCAGGGGGCCCTGCTCTGCACGGCGAAGATCACCGAGACCGTGCCGTGGTACGACGCCAAGCTCTATGCGTCGACGCAGGTGATGGACGAGGCGCGGCACGTCGAGGTGTTCGGGCGCTACATCGACGACAAGCTGGGCGGCAGCTTCCAGGTCAACGCCCACCTGCGGATGCTGCTCGACGACATCATCCAGGACAGCCGGTGGGACATGACGTACCTCGGCATGCAGGTGATGGTCGAGGGCCTGGCGCTGGCGGCCTTCGGCTACATGCACCAGATGACCGCCGAGCCGCTGCTCAAGCAGATGCTGCGCTACGTGATGAGCGACGAGGCCCGCCACGTGGCCTTCGGTGTGCTGTCGCTGCGCGAGGTGTACGAGGGCATGAGCGACGCCGAGATGAAGGAGCGCCAGGAGTTCGCCTACGAGGCAGCGGTGCGGATGCGCGACCGGTTCCTGTCCCAGGAGGTGTGGGAACGCCACGGCGTCAATCCCAAGGACGTCGTGCCGCTGGTGCTGAGTGACCCGACCCGCGAGATGTTCCAGCAGATGCTGTTCGCCAAGATCGTGCCGAACTGCAAGAAGCTCGGCCTGCTCGATCGCAACGACGAGTGGCTGCGCCGGCGGTTCGAAGAGATGGGCGTCATCCAGTTCGAGCACGCCGAGGACACCGGCGAGGAGTACATCAAGTTCGAGCTCGACCGCTCCTGACGCGGTCGACACGTCGGGAGGCGCGTCAGGCGCCTTGGGCGAGCACCGCCTGCTCCACGGCGTCTGGGGTGAGGTCCACGTCCATCATCACGACTTCGCAGCCCATGCCGTCAGGGTCTTCGAAGTAGACGCTGCGCCCGATCCCGAACTCGCTCACCTCGCCGTCGGTGGCGCCTCGCCGCACCAATTCTTGGCGCAGCGCTTCGAAGGCGGCGGCGTCTCCAGCGGCAAGGGCGAGGTGGTCGATGTGGCCGCGCTCGAAGATCGTCGATGAGCCGTCGCTATGGGCACTCCCGGGCCGCTCGAAGGCGTGCAGGAAGCTCTGTGGTCCGATGCCGAGCATCGAGTGCCGACCATGGTCGTCCTCCAGTGCGGCGACCACCTGGAGCCCGAACACGTCTCGATAGAAGTCGACGAACCGGTCGAGGTCGCCGGTGACGACGGCGACGTGGCTGATACCGGTGAGGGGAAGCGATGCCATGGACACAGGGGACCAGATCACTCCGGATCACGCATGGAGATCCGCTGAGCATCGAGTGTAGATGTCGCCGTCGCAATGGCTCGGGCGAGCTCGCTGCGGGAGCGCAGGCCGCGTTTGCGGTAGACGTTGGAGAGGTGGTGTTCGACGGTCTTCGGGCTGATGAACAATGCTGCGGCGACTTCACGGTTGGTGAGGCCTTGGCCGACGAGGAGGGCAACACGGGTCTCCTGTGACGTGAGCGGCTCCTCGCCGGTGTGGCGTCTGGGTCGTGCGGTCTCGCCGGTGGCCGCGAGCTCCGCCGCGGGCGCCCGGACCCACAGCGAGAGTTCCATCGCGGCGAAGCGGTCTCGGGCGTGGCGGAGGTGGATGCGTGCGGCGACTCGTTGGCCGCTGCGTCGGAGTCGTGCGCCGAGCATGAGCTCAGTGCGAGCCTGCTCGAACGGAGCACCGCTGGCGGCGGCGTGAGCGGCGAGCGCGGCTTCGAACGCGGCGATCGCCGTTGTGTCCTCGTGGGCCGCCAGCCCGCGGCAACGAAGGATCAAGCGCGTGGGTCCGGCCGTCAGGTTCCAGAGTTGCGGCAAATCGATCGGCGAGCTGGGCGGCATCGACGCTTCGGCCGAGCGCGACGTACGCCTCGACGAGCAGTGGCGCGACGCCGAGCGCCGCGCCCATCGCGCCACGCCCATCGTCGACCTCGAGACGAGGTTCGAGCAGGGCGACGACCTCGTCAAAGTCGTCGCGACACAAGGCGCAGAACACGCTGGCGAGGGCGAGATGGGCGGCGACGGGTGCCGTTCCGGCGAGCTGGACCAGCCGGGTGACCGTTCGAGCTCGGTGCGTGCCTCGTCGTGGGCGCCTCGGGCGGCATGCTGCCAGGCCAGCATCTCGATGGCAGGTGCGACGTCCACGACGAAGCCGAGCTCGGTGCCGAGCTCGGTGGCCTCCCCGGCATCGGCGAAGGCTCCGGCATGATCACCGAGGAGCTCGGCCCGTCCGTAGGAGAACATGGCAAGCACCGGCACCAGCACGGCCAGCGCGCCGCGATCTCGGGCGTGGGTCAGCCGGCCTTCGAAGAACTGCACGGCATCGGGGGACAGGCCGAGGAAGCCGGCGGCAAACGTCACGGGAATGAGATGACGAGGGTCGTCTCGGAGGTCGGGTTCGGACCTGTACATCTCGAGCGTTCGGCTCAGCTGCGTGCGGCCGAGCTCGTAGTTCCCCTGGATGATCGCGGCGAGGCCAGCGTGGAAGTCGCTGAGGAATCGCTGGTGTGGATCTTTGTGGTCGGCGACCTCGGCCAGTTCGGCGGCGGAGGCAGCGAGTCCGGGATAGTCCCCGAGGCGATGGCGGGCCATCGTCAGTTCGGCGAGCACTCTCACTCGCAGCTGCCCTTCGGTCTGCGCAGCGGCTTGGGCGAGGAGCTGCGCGGCCCGAGGGACCGAGCCCGTCGAACGTTCGAGCAGGCCGACGGCAGCGAGCACTCGCCCACGCACCGCCGGCTCGGCGTCACCGGCGAGCAGCTGCTCCGCGAGGTCGTGGGATCGCAGGACGTCACCGGCCATTGCGGCGTCCTCGATCGCCGCGGCCAGCGTCTGGCGCTTGACGTCGAATCGACGGAGAGGTGGGCAGCTCGTTCCAGTGCCGCCGACGCCGCGGCGTGTCCGAAGCGGTCGCGGTCCTCGTCGGCAAGCCGTTCGAGCTCGTCGGCCAGTGCGCTGTCGGCTTCGGTTGCCGCGGCGGCAAGGTGCCACACCCCGGTGCGCTGCCGGGCCTTCGGCATGGCTGCTGCGAGAGCGGCGTGTGCGGCACGCTGCTCTGCTGACGTGGCGGCGGCCCACGCCGCAGTGCGGAGCATCGGGTGACGGAATCGGACGAGACCTGGCTCGCGGACGAGCACACTGCGGCGTTCGGCCTCGCCGAGGGCGAGCTCCGGGTCGATGTGTTGCGCTCGCAGCGCACCGATCAAGGGCTCGGCTGTCTCGTCGCGGGCCGCGGCGGCCAGGAGCACAGCGTGTCTCGCGCCGGGCGGAAGCGCGGCGATGACGGGCTCGTACACGGCCTCGAGCCGGGCTCCCGTGGGCAGCTGGTCAGGCAACTGGGCGGCGCCACGGCGCTGGGCTGGTGTGAGGCGCTCGGCGGCTTCGATCAGGGCCAGCGGGTTGCCGTGAGTCGCTGCAACGAGTCGCGACACGACGGCACGATCGGTGCCAGGCGGGACAACGAGCGCGGCGTCGGATGCCGACAGGCCACGTAGCTCGATCGTGTCGAGACCGTCGAGCGCGGTCCCGGCAGGTGCGCCGTGCCGGGTCGCCAGCAGGATGGCGACGGCATCGTGGGCGAGACGTACGCGCCGCGAACAGCACGGCGCTCGCAGAGCCGGGATCGAGCCAGTGCAGGTCGTCCACGATGAGCAGCAAGGGAGCCGTCTCGGCCGCCGCAGCGAGCACGCGACAACGTCCCGGCGGCAACGAGGTACCGGTCGTCGGAGGCAACCGCCGGGCCCCATCCCAACGCCGCCTCGAGCGTTCGGCGCTGCGGCGTCGGTACGGCGTCGACGTGGTCACGCACGGGAGCGAGCAGTTGCAGCAGTCCCGCGTGGTCCAACCCGTTCTCCGACTCCACGCCGCACGCGTGAAGCCGCTGGAAGCCGCCGGCGGTCGCGTCAGCGGCGTCGAGCAGTGATGTCTTGCCGATGCCCGCCTCGCCGACGATCACGAGCCGCGCCGGCCGTGCCGTGGCGGGCGGCCTCGAGCACACGTGCGATGCGCTCGAGGGGTTGTTGTCGACCGATTACGTCCGCCGCGCACTCCCGGAAGTTGGGGGTTTCCCGAGGCGATGCCGAGCTCGCTGGCGCGACGTTCAGACCATGTCCAATGGATCGACGACCACACTGCGGCGTGCATTGTTCGGGATGCTACGAATCGGCGCCGCGGCAAGCATCACCAACGCCTGGCGGCTCGGCATGATCATGGGGCGGCCACCCGCGACCCTGGCGCCGCCACGCTCGGTTAGTCCGGATCACCAATGAATTTCCCACCGAGACCTTGACGTTAGGAACGTATGTACGTAGAGTGAACGTATGTACGACATGGGGGTCGCTGGCATTGGTCGCCGAGCTGGCCGACGCCGACCCGGCCGCCTGCGACCGCACCGGACTGGCCGACCTTGTTTCGATCGTCGCAGCAGTTGCGGTCCTGGCTCGACGCCTTCGACGCCCGGATCGCGCTGCATGCTTCCCGTCTCGCCGATCAAGGCACCTGTGAGCCGGCGGCGAGCCTGCTGACCGGTGGCGGGCGCCGCTCCGCCCGGGATGCTGAGGCTGCGGCCCGGCGGGCCGCCGTGTGCGCTGATCTGCCCGCGGTGCATGACGCCTTGGCGGCAGGGCGGGTGTCGGCCGGGCATGTCGACGCCCTCGCCCGCCTGGTCACCGAACTCGACGACGCGGCACGGGCCGAACTGAAGGATTTGGAGTCGGCGGTGGTCGGCTCCGCGGTGGTGATGCCGGTGGAGGCGTTCGAGCGGGAGGTCCGCAACCTCGGTCGGATCCTGTCCCGAGACGACGGGATATCCCAGCTCGCACCGGTTGCGAGCAGCAGCGTTGTGTGCGGCGCTGGGTGGACCGGGTCACCGGGATGTGTCACACCCACCTCCAAGTCGACCCCGAGACCGACGCCCGCATCGCCGCCGCGTTGGACGCCGCCGTCGCCGCCGCACAGGCCGCAACCGCAAAGCGATGACGTCGAGTTCGACCATCTCAAGGCCGACACCTTGGTGGGGTTGATCACCGGGGCCCGCACCACCGGGCGCCGGGTCCCCGACCTCACCCTCCTCGCCGACGCCCGCACCCTGCGCGAAGGACGACACGACGACACGGTGTGCGAAACAGCAGACGGATCCCCGCTCCCGGTGGAGACGATGCGCCGCCACGGCTGCGACGCCGCCATCACCCCCATCGTCATCGACAACGACGGTGTCCCGCTCAACGTGGGACGAACCCGCCGGCTCGCCACCCCCGAGCAGCGCCGCGCCCTGCGTGTCATGTACCGCACGTGTAGGTTCCCGGGCTGTCAGGTGCGGTTCGAGGACTGCCGCATCCACCACGTCACCTGGTGGGAACACCTCGGCGCCACCAACTTGGACAACCTGCTGCCGATCTGTGAACGCCACCACCACCACGTCCACGAAGGCGGCTGGACCCTCACCCTCAAACCCGACCGCACCATCACCCTGCGACGACCCGACGGCACCCTCCACCACGAAGCCACCACCACCACCAACCACAAGAACATCAACCCACGACCACCACCGTCAGAACAGCGCGCCACGTGAGCGGCGAACGTCGGGGGCGAGTGCGGCGATCATCGCGTCGCCGAGCCAGCGCTCGTAGTCGTTCGCCGACCAGGACCGCTGCCGGGTCAGGCGGTCGAACACCTCGGGGGAGGTGAGCGTCCACACGACGTCGATCGCCCGCCGACGGCTGAGCCCGGCCGGCAAGCCGAAGCGCCGGACGAGGTGACCGATCATCGTGGCGTTGCCGCGCAGTCGTTCGGCCTCGATCGTCGCGGCGAAGGCCTTGACATCGTCGTCGCTGTTCGTCAGCAGGACCGTCAGCAGCGGTCCGACACGGTCGGCGATGCGCCTCGACAGTGCGGCATAGGCACGGAGCATCGACGGGCCGTCGGTGGCATCGGCGAGGGCAAGGAACTCCGGACGGTCGTTCATCGCACGCGGGTCATCGTCGCCGGCAAGCGTCACGTCGTACACGGCCTTGACGACCGCCGCCTTGTTGCCCACGGAGTTGTAGATCGTCTGGACGCTGACGCCAGCGGACTCGGCGAGAGCGGCGATCGTCAGGTTCTGGTAGTCGTCGGCGAGCAGCAGCCGGTGGGCGGCCTCGAGGATCCTGGCTCTCGTGGCCCGCGCCTGCTCGTCACGCAGCGTTCGGTCGTAGGGCCGTCTTGACACTCTTGACACACCGCGTCACCTTCACTAGAAGTAGCTTCTAATCATTTGATACTACTTCAAAGGAACATACAGTGACGACCACCGCCCCCACCACCCACCGCCCCCGCCCCGCGGGGACCGCCGAAGCTCTGGCACTCGGCGTGCTCGACGCGATCAACGGCCGCGACTTGGAGCGCATCCGTGACCTCGTGACCGATGACTTCGTCGACCACGGATCTCCTGTCCCATTGCCGCCCGGTCCGGACGGCTACATCGCCATCCTCACGTTCGTCACGGAGGTCCTGCAGATCCGGTACACGATCGAGGACGTCGTCGCCAGCGGCGACACCGTGGCGATCCGCGGGACTGCGCACGGGGTGCACGCCGTGGCACCAGCCGGCATCGAACCGACGGGCCGTCCATACGCGATGAAGACCGCCCACTTCTACCGGTCGCGAGACGGGCGCCTCTGCGCGCACTGGGGGATCCGCGATGAGCTCGACGTGCTGTTCCAGGTCGGCGCACTCGAACCGCCGTCGCTGACATGACACCGGGCGAGAACCGGCGACATGACACCGGACGAATAGCACGGCCGGTGTCGGGTGCTGCGACACTCAGGCCCGTGACGGACGGCTGGGATCCCGCGCAGTACGGCAAGTTCGCCGCCGAGCGCGCCCAGCCGTTCTGGGACCTCGTCGGTCTCATCGAGCGGGATCAACCGATCCGACGCGCCGTCGACCTCGGGTGCGGCACGGGTGAGCTGACCGCAGCAGCCGCCAAGCAGCTGGAGATCGCTGACATGGTCGGCATCGACTCGTCCCAGAACATGCTGGCCGCCGCCGCACAGCACGCCCGCCCGGGGCTGCGCTTCGAGCAGGGCGACCTGGCGGCGTGGACCTCGAACGGTGGCCACGACCTCGTGCTCGCCAACGCCAGCCTGCAGTGGGTGCCCGACCATGTCGGTGTGGTCACGCGGTGGTGGCGGGCGCTGGCACCGGGTGGACAGCTGGCCGTGCAGGTGCCGGCCAATGCCGACCACCCATCGCACCGCATCGCCGCCGAGGTGGCGGCGAGTGAGCCCTTCCGGTCCGCGATGGGTGGCACTCCACCGCCGGACCCTGTCGCTCGCAATGTGCTGGCACCCGAGCAGTACGCCATCCTCCTCGACCACCTCGGAGCCGCCCGCCAGCACGTCCGTCTCCAGGTCTACGGCCACGTGCTGGCGCACTCGTCGGACGTCGTCGAATGGGTCAAGGGCACGTCGCTGACTCGCTTCGTCGACGTGTTGCCGGACGAACTCCGCGACCCGTTCGTCGCCGAGTACCGCAGCCGCCTCGTCGACACGATCGGCGACGTGGCGCCGTACTTCTACCCGTTCAAGCGCATCATGTTGTGGGGACGAGCGACGGTTTAGCCTGGCTACATGGCACGTTTCGGACGAGTGCTCACGGCGATGGTCACGCCGTTCACCGACGACGGCTCGCTGGACGTCGACGGGGCTGTTGCACTGGCCGGCTGGTTGCAAGAGCAGGGCAACGAAGGGCTTGTGCTGGCCGGGACGACCGGTGAGGCGCCGACGATGTCAGATGCCGAGAAGCTCACGTTGTGGGAGGCCGTCGCCGACGCCGTGACGATCCCCATCGTCGCTGGCTCGACGACCAACGACACCGCACACTCCGTGCACCTCACCGCCGAGGCGTCCAAGCTCGGCATCGGGGGCGTGCTCGCGCTCTGCCCGTACTACAACCGCCCGTCGCAGGCAGGCATCGAAGGCCACCTGCGCGCCGTCGCCGAAGCGACCGAGCTGCCGACGATCGTCTACGACATCCCCGTCCGCACGGGACGCAAGATCTCGACCGCGCTGCTGGCCCGCCTCGCCCACGAGGTGCCCAACATGGTCGGCGTCAAGGATGCCGCCGGCAACCCGGCCGAGACCGCTCGGCTCATCGCCGTGGCGCCCGCGGGCTATGAGGTCTACAGCGGCGACGACGCCCTGACGCTGCCCCTCCTGGCGATCGGTGCCGTCGGCCTGATCGGCGTCGCCACGCACTGGACCGCTCCCGAGGTGGTCGAACTGTTCGACGCCTGGGAGGCCGGCGACACGGCGCGGGCGCGGGCGATCAACCAGCGCCTGCTCGAGAGCTGGGCCTTCGAGACGGGCGACGACACCCCCAACCCGGGGCCCGCGAAGGCGATGCTGCGCCACCTCGGACAACCAGCCGGCTACTGCCGCCCACCGATGGGCGCAGACCCGGCCTGGCTCGACGAGCGGGCCGCCGAGGTCTACGCCGACTTGGTCGCCGCCCGTGGGTGACGGAACCGCGTGCTCGCCTCCGTCGCAGGGAGATCGCCACCATGCCTGACCCGTTGATGATGCGGCCGGCGAAGGCGCTGGAGCGCCCGCCGTGCCGAACCGGGTGCTCGCCTCCGTCGCAGGGAGATCGCCACCATGCCTGACCCGGTTCGCCTTGTTTTCCTGGGTGGCCTGGGGGAGATCGGCCGCAACTGCATGGCGATCGAGCAGGGCGTCGGTCCCGACCGTCGCATCCTGCTCATCGACTGCGGGCTCATGTTCCCGGGGCCGGACCTCCACGGCATCGACCTCGTCCTGCCCGACTTCACGTACCTCCGCGAGAACGCCGACCGTATCGACGCCGTCGTGGCGACGCACGGGCACGAGGACCACGTCGGGGGACTGCAGTTCCTCCTCCGCGAGATCAGCTTCCCGATCTACGGCTCGGCGCTGACCCTCGGGCTGGCCCGCCACCGCATCGACGAGGCCGGGCTCCTGGGCCAGACGGAGATGATCCCGGTCGCCGATGGTGAGCGTCGGCGCATCGGCGCCTTCGACGTGGAGTTCATCCCCGTCACCCACAGCGTCCCTCACGCCCACGCGATCGCCGTCCACACGCCGCAGGGCGTCATCCTCCACTCGGGCGACTTCAAGCTCGACCTGACGCCCGTCGACGACCGGCGCACCGATCTCGCGCGATCGGTCAACTGGCCAAGACGACCGGTATCCGTGTCCTGCTCGCCGACTCGACGAATGCCGAGAAGGCAGGCCACGCCCCGAGCGAGCGAAGCATCGGCCGGGTGCTGCGCAGTCTGTTCGCCGAGCAGCGCGACCGGCGCATCATCACCGCCAGCTTCGCCAGCCACCTCCATCGCATCCAGCAGATCGCCGACGCCGCCATCGACTGCGGCCGCAAGGTCTGCACGCTCGGGTTGAGCGTGCGCAAGAACGTCCTCCTCGGCGTGGATCTCGGCATCGTGCGCATCCCGCCGAGCTCGCTCATCGACGTCGAGGACATCGACCGCTACCCGCCCGGTGAGGTGTGCGTCATCTCCACGGGGTCGCAGGGCGAGCCCATGTCCGCCCTCGCCCTCCTGGCTCGCGGCGAGAACAAGTTCGTCAAGCTGTCGGAACACGACACGGTGATCCTCTCCAGCCACGCCATCCCGGGCAACGAGAGCGCCGTCAACCGGGTGATGGACGGGCTGCTCAAGGCCGGCGCCCTGGTCATCCACTCCGGGATCCAGGACGTGCACGCGACCGGCCACGCCCAGGCCGACGAACTGAAGACCTACCTCTCGATCGCCCAGCCGGAGTGGTACGTCCCGATCCACGGCGAATACCGCCACCTCGTCGCCAACGCCGCCCTCGCCGAAGTGATGGGCGTCCCGCGCGACAGGGTGTTCGTGTGCGAGGACGGCGACGTGCTCGAGGTGTCGGAGCGAGGCGTCGAGATGGCCGGCCGGGTCGCCGCCGGCTACCTGTACGTCGACGGGATCGTCGGCGACGTTGGCTCGGGGGTTCTGCGCGACCGCCGACTGCTCGCCAGCGAGGGCGTGGTCGTCGTCGTGGTCACCGTCGACTCGCAGACCGGCAAGGTGCTCGTCGGGCCGGAGATCATCACGCGCGGCTGGGTCTACGCACCCGAAGCAGAGGATCTCCTCGACGAGGCCTGCGACGCGGTGGCCGCCGCCGTCGAGCAGTCGCTGGCGTCCGGGGTCGCGGACGTCGAGGCGCTCGAGCGCGACGTCCGCCGCGCCGCCGGGCGTTTCGTCAGCGAGCGCACCCGCCGTCGGCCGATGATCGTGCCAGTGGTGATGGAGGCGTGAGCCCCATCACCACCATCGTCTTGGTGATGGAGGCGTGAGCCCCATCACCACCATCGTCTTGGTGATGGAGGCGTAGCACGACCAACTTCGCCAACTTCGCCATCGTCGTCACGAGCATCAACGATCTGTTCTGGCCCTTCGAGGCGCGGCCGATCGCCGAGCGTTCGCTCAACGCTGACGTGCGGTGGGCCCTTCTCGACGAGTGGGATCGCGTCCGGAGCTCGAACCCGGCGGCCCTCACGATCTACGCCCCGGTGTCCGAGCGAGACCACACCGACCAACCGCGCGGTCGTCCACGCCATCCATGGGACCCTCCATCGTGCGTCCGGCCCGCTGCGTCGTGTCGAGCCGCTGACGCGCCAGGAGAAGATCGCGTTCTGGCTGGGGATCATCGTCTGGGTCGCGACGATCATCGTGGCGACACTGCTCGATCGGGCCAGCGACGATGTGTTCACCGACGTCCTCTCGCAAGCCGTCGTGTTGTTCGGTTGGGTAGCTCTGTGGCCACCTGCGTCCCGGCTGCTGACACAGGTCGTGCCGCACCTCTTCAACCGCCGGAGGTTCGCGGAGTTCGCCGACATCGACGTCCATTTCGTGTGGACCGGGCGTTCGTCAGTGCCGGGGTCCTCCGACACCCCCTTGGTACCGTGAACCCGTGACGACCTGGGGCCCTTCCAAGCGGCGCACCAAGCGCAGCGCTGCCGCGCCCCGCAGCCGTCGCACGGCATCCAGCACGCCGTCCCGCGGCCAGCAGGCGAAGACCGAGGTGCGCGAGGGCGTGGAGGGCCGCGAGCACGAGTTCGTCGGCATCGGCCTCATCGTCGGCGGGCTGCTGCTGGCCCTCGCGACGTTCTTCAACCTGGCCGGTCCACTCGGGCGCGGCGCACGCACGGCCCTGGCGTGGCTGTTCGGGTTCGGGCTGATCGCCGTGCCGATCGTGCTGATCGCGGTCGGCGTCTCGCTCGTGCGCAAGGGCCGCTCGGCGAGCCCGATGAGGCTGATCATCGGCTGGTCGCTCGTCGCCCTCGCCACGCTCGGCCTGCTGCACGTGTTCGGCGGGCCGCAGAGCTTCACGGACCTGGACGAGCTCGACGACGCCGGAGGTCTGCTCGGCGCTCTCGTCGGTGAGCCACTCGAGGCGCTGTTGGCCACCGGTGGCGCCGCAGTCCTGCTGATCGGCATCGTCATCGGTGGAGCCCTGCTCATCACGCAGACCTCGCTGCGCACGATGGCCTCCCGCACCGGGAGCACGGTCAGCACCGTTGCCCGACCGCTCGGCAGAGCCGCGCGGCAGGCCCTCCGCGACCTCTCATCGCTGAGCAGTGACGAGCGAGACGAGCGAGACGAGCGGACGCGCGAGACGCCCCCGACGCGACGACTGCCCTGTCGCAACCGTTGCCGCCACCAATGCTCTACGACGCCGCCGGCGACTTCGACGATGGCTTCGACGAGCCGCGGCGACGCCGCAACGGATCACGGCGCACGCCATCCGCGGCTGTGCCAGGCCCTGTCGACGGCGACGGACGCTGGACGTTGCCGCCCTCGACCCTTCTGCATCGGACGAGCGCCCACACGATCAACCGAGCCGAGGTCGAGGCTCGCGGTCAGGTCCTCCAGCAATCGCTCCAGCAACACGGTGTCGACACGTCGCTCGTGGGCATGACGGTCGGTCCGACGGTCACGCGCTACGAGCTCGAGCTCGGTCACGGCGTCAAGGTCGCACGCGTGACGAGCCTCCAACGCGACATCGCCTACGCGATGGCGGCCACCGATGTGCGCATCCTTGCTCCGATTCCCGGTCGCTCGGCGATCGGCGTCGAGGTCCCCAACCACACCCGTCACCTGGTGGCGCTGGGTGACCTTCTCGGCGCGCCGGAAGCGGCATCAGCGACCAGTCCGCTCCAGGTCGGCATCGGCAAGGACATCGCCGGCAAGGCCGTCTTCCTCGATCTGGCGACGATGCCCCACCTGCTGATCGCCGGGGCGACCGGCGCCGGGAAGTCGAGCAGCCTCAACTGCATCATCACGTCGCTGCTGATGCGCACGACACCCGAGCAGGTACGACTCATCCTCGTCGACCCAAAGCAGGTCGAGATGGGCCAGTACCACCGCCTGCCTCACCTGCTGACGCAACCGGTCACGAACCCGAAGAAGGCGGCCAACGCTCTCGGTTGGGCGGTCAAGGAGATGGACCGTCGCTACGACCTGCTGTCGGAGGTGGGCTTCCGCGACGTCAGCGGCTACAACGCGGCGTTCGACCGCGGCGAATTCGGCGACTCCGGCGAGTCCGGTGACGGCTCGACGGAGCGGACCTACGAGCGACTGCCGTACATCGTCGTCATCGTCGACGAGCTCAACGACCTGATGATGGTGGCGGCGCGTGACGTCGAGGACTCGATCACCCGCATCGCCCAGAAGGCGCGCGCCGTCGGCATCCACCTCATCGTGGCGACGCAGCGTCCGAGCGTGAACGTGATCACGGGCGTGATCAAGGCCAACATCCCGGCGCGCATCGCCTTCGCTGTCTCGAGCCTCACCGACTCCCGGGTGATCCTCGATCAGCCAGGTGCCGAGAAGTTGGTCGGCAAGGGCGACATGCTGCTCCTGCCGGGCAACTCGTCGGTGTCCCAGCGCGTGCAGGGCGCCTTCGTCAGCGAGGAGGAGGTGCGCGCCGTGGTGGCCCATTGGCGCCGCCAGGCGCCCGAGGTGACGTACGTGAGCGGCGTAGAAGGTGACAGTGGGGAAGACGTCGTCACTGCTGGTGGCAACGGTTTCTCGGGTGGTGGCGGAGACGAGGATGAGGACGCGGTGATCTTGCGCCAGGCGATGGAGCTCGTCGTGCGCAGCCAGCTCGGCTCGACGTCGATGCTCCAGCGCAAGCTGAAGATCGGCTTCGCCCGCGCCGGTCGGGTGATGGACCTGCTCGAGCAGCGTGGGGTCGTCGGCCCGAGCGAGGGCTCCAAGGCACGGGCGGTGCTGATGACGGTCGAGGAGTTCGAACTGCTGCAGCAGCACGCGGAGCGAGACTGAGCGTCGTGGCCGCCGACCACGTTGCCGCCGACCACGTTGACGCAGCTGAGCTGCGCGAGATCGCGACAGGCCTGCGCTTCCCCGAGGGCCCGATCGCCATGCCCGACGGCAGCGTTGTGGTCGTGGAGATGTTCGGGCCGCGCCTGACGCGGGTCCGACCGGACGGATCGACACGCACGCTCGCCGAGATCCCTGGCGGACCGAACGGAGCCGCAGTCGGGCCCGACGGTGCGATCTACGTGTGCAACAACGGCGGCTGCTACACGCCGGTCGAGCTCCAAGGCCTCCTTCTCCCCGGTCCGTTCGACCCGTCGACCTACATCGGTGGGCGGGTCCAGCGCGTCGACCTGCACAGTGGCGGGGTCACCGACCTGTACACGGAGTGCGACGGTCATCCGCTGCGCTCACCGAACGACCTCGTGATGGACGGCCACGGCGGGTTCTGGTTCACGGATCACGGGATCCGCGACACGCACGGAGCGAGGACGAGCGACCTCACCGGCATCTACTACGCCCGGTGCGACGGCTCGGCGATCAGCGAGGTCGTCTACCCGGTCGAAGCGCCGAACGGCATCGGCCTGTCGCCCGACGCGACCACGCTCTACTGGGCAGAGACCCACTCGGGCAGGGTGTTCCATCGAACGATCGTTGCCCCAGGGCAGCTCGCCCCGGCGATGCCGCTCGACGCCTCGGTCGTCCTGCACGGACTGCCGGGCTTGCAGCTCCTCGACTCGCTGGCCGTCGACGACGACGGATGGGTCAACGTGGCGACGCTGATCAACGGGGGTGTCACGTCGATCTCACCGGATGGATCGACTGTCGAGTTCCTCCCCACGGGAGACCCGCTGACCACGAACTTGTGCTTCGGCGGTGAGAACCTGCGCACGGCATTCATCACGCTGTCCGGGACCGGCCGTCTCGTCGCCACCACGTGGCCGCGCCCCGGTCTGCGCTTGGCGCATCAGTAAGCGAGCTCCCCACCCGGCGCTGCCGGTAGATTCGTCGGTCGTGTCATCGGGCCGGTTCTACGTCGAGACGTTGGGCTGTCCCAAGAACCAGGTCGACTCCGACAAGCTGATCGGCACGTTGCTGGCCGACGGCATGCAGCCCAGTGCTGATCCAGCCGCCGCAGACCTCGTCGTCGTCAACACCTGCGCCTTCATCGAAGCTGCCCGCCAAGAGTCGATCGACACGATCCTCTCGCTCGACGACCAGCGCCGTCCGGACGCACGTCTCGTCGTCACGGGGTGTCTCGCCGAGCGCTACGGCGACGAGCTGGCGGCCGCGCTTCCGGAGGTCGACCAGGTCGCCGGCTTCGGGGTCTCGATCAACGCATCACCGACGCGGCGCACCATCCCCGTCAGCGCTGCGCCGACACAGGACGTCCCGAGCTTCGACCTCCCGAGCTTCGACCTCCTCAACCTGCCCCGACCGCCGTCCGACGCACCGTGGGCCTACGTGAAGATCGCCGAGGGATGCGACCGCAAGTGCGGGTTCTGTGCCATCCCATCCTTCCGTGGTCCGCAGCGCAGCCGTTCGGTGGCGTCGATCCTGACCGAGGTCGATCAGCTGCAGGTGCGGGAAGTCGTGCTCGTGGCGCAGGACCTTGCCTCGTACGGCAAGGATCGGCCCGGTGAGCTCGGCGCCGGAGCCATCGTCGGGCTCGTCGAGGCAGTGGCCGCGCGCGTCGATCGGGTGCGTCTGCTCTACCTGTACCCGAGCGACCTGAGCGACGCCCTCGTCGACGTCATCTGCTCGACCGGCGTGCCGTACTTCGATCTGTCGCTGCAGCACGTCAGCAAGCCGCTGCTGCGCCGCATGCGGCGGTGGGGCGACGGCGATCGGTTCCTGCGGCGCATCACCGAGATCCGCGCCCGTCAGCCCGATGCGGCGTTCCGCAGCAACTTCATCGTCGGCTATCCCGGTGAGACCGAGCGCGACCACGACGAGCTGCTGCGCTTCGTCGAGGCCGCCCAGCTCGACTGGTGCGGCTTCTTCTCCTTCAGCCGTGAAGCAGGGACGTATGCCGCCGACCTGGACCGCCAGGTGCCCGAGACCCTGGTCACCGAGCGGCTGACCGAGCTGACGGAGCTGCAGGACACGATCACCGCCAGCCGCCGGGACGCGCTGATCGGGCAGACGGTCGAGGTGCTCGTCGACGCCGTCGGCGTCGGTCGGAGCCACCGCGAGGCCCCGGAGATCGACGGGGTCGTCCATGTCCGTCATGATCTGCGTGTGGGGGAATTCGCCGACGTCGCGATCGTCAGCGCGCTGGGTCCCGACCTGGTCGCTGCCGGCGCGATGCATCGTGCCCTCGAGCTCAGCGGGGTCGAGTGATGGTCGATCCCAGCGCACTGGCCACGTGGGCGAATGCCGTCACCGTCGGCCGGCTCCTGCTGTCGCCGCTGATGTTCTGGATCATCCCCGCGGACGACCAAGGTTCATGGATCGCCTGGGCGCTGTGGTTCGTGCTCTGCCTGAGCGACGCCTTCGATGGCTACATCGCCAGACGGCACGGGGCGACGCGCTCGGGCGCCTTCCTCGACCCGCTCGCCGACAAGGTGCTCGTGCTCGGGGCGATGTTCATGCTCGTACGCAGCGACATGTTCTGGATCGTCCCGGTCGCCATCATCGCCGTGCGGGAGTTCGTGATCAGCATGTACCGCACGGTGGTCGGATCTCGTGGGATCAGCGTGCCGGCCAGTCGGACGGCGAAGAACAAGACGCTGGCCCAGCAGCTGGCCGTCGGGTTCGCGCTCTTGCCGATCACCGCGGTCAGCGCGACGTGGCTGTGGAACGGCTTCCTCTGGCTGGCCGTCGTGCTCGCCCTCGTCAGCGGGTGGGAGTACCTCTCGCGCGCCGTCGTCGCCCGCTCCGAGGCGCTGACCACGGGGACTCGTGCGCTGTGACGTCGTGGCCGTCGGCACGGAACTGCTGCTCGGCCAGATCAACGACACCAACTCGGCGTGGATCGGGGAGCAGCTGGCCGCCAACGGCATCGCCTCGCTGCTGCAGGTCAAGGTCGGCGACAACGTCGGGCGCATCACCGCAACGTTGCGCGAGCGGCTCGCCGAGGCCGACGCAGTCGTGGTCACGGGAGGACTTGGTCCGACTCACGACGATCTGACCCGTGACGCCATCGCCGCCGTGATGGGCGTCGATCTGCACTTCGACGGAGATGTCGCGACGGTCATCCGGGAGCTGTTCGCGTCGCGAGGACGGCGGATGCCGGAGAACAACCTGCGCCAGGCCATGGTGCCCGAGGGGGCGACGGTGATCCCGCAGACACGGGGAACTGCGCCGGGCCTCATTTGCCCGATCGGCGAGCGGGTCGTGTACGCCGTTCCCGGCGTGCCACATGAGATGCGCGACATGTTGGAGCGAGCCGTGCTGCCGGACCTGCACGCACGGGCGGGGGAGTCGGGCGTCATCGCCAGTCGCCGGTTGAAGACGTGGGGTGAGAGCGAGAGCGGGCTCAATGAGCGCCTCGACGACGTCATCGCCCGCCTCGACGCCGAGGGCGACCCGACGTTGGCGTTCCTGGCCCGTGGCTGGGAGGGGCTCGAGATCCGCCTGACGACGAGGAAGGCCGATGCTGCGGCGGCGACGGTGGTCCTCGACCGGTGGGAGACGGAGCTGCGGTCCGTCCTCGGGTCGCTCGTGTTCGGCGTCGATCACCAATCGATGGAGTCGGTTGTGCTGGACGCCCTACGCGACCAGGGCTTCACGCTCGGCCTCGCCGAGTCGTTGACGGGTGGGCTGGTGGCGGCGCGGCTCACCGCCGTCGCCGGCGCGAGCGACGTGTTCCGCGGTGGGATCGTCTCCTATTCCAGCGAGGTCAAGTTCGACCTCCTCGACGTGACCCCAGGACCCGTGGTCAACGAGCCGGTCGCCGCCGAGATGGCCGAGGGAGTTCGCCGCACCGTGGGGGCTGACGTCGGGCTGGCGCTCACGGGGGTGGCCGGCCCGATGGAGCAGGAGGGCGTGCCGGTCGGGACCGTGTGCATCGGCGCGGCCTTGCCGTTCGGCACGTCGACGACGACGGTGCGCCTCGGCAGGGAACGTGAACAGATCCGTCAGTTCGCCGTGATCGGCGCGCTCGATTTCCTCCGGCGGAAGCTGGCTTTGTCGATCGGGACGTGACGGAACGCCCTTCTACGTGAGTGGCAGGGGCGACTGCAGCCATGAGGGGCGGTCGCTCGGCTCGACCGTCGTCACCCACTTCACCCACCACGGACCGCGTCGGCCCGGGACGATCAACCTCACGGGCGCGCCGTGGCCGGCCCGCAGCGGTTGGCCGCCGTAGCCGACGGCGAGGTGGATGCGATCGAGTTCGTCGAGCCCGAAGTACCGCTCGTACCCGGTGCGTGAGGCGACACGCACGCTCCGACCGTCGGGGTGGGGGAGCAGATCCGCGAGCGCCACCGCATCCCATGACTGCTCGCTCCACCAGCCGCCGGTGCAATCGAGGGTGGCGAGGATCGGCCGGCTGCGGCGCCACAGGGAGTCAATCGATACGGGCCGGTCGGCGATGGCGAGCGGCCAGGTCGCAGCGTCGGTGCTCTCGGGGCGGCGATCGTTGAACCAGATCACGGTCGGCAGGCGTGTCGGGTCGTGGGAGGCGACCTCGTGCGAGCCGGTCGAGCGCCGGCTACCTCCGGAGAGGCCGATCGCTGCGGTCAGCGACTCCTGGGCGCCGTAGACGGCGGCAGCCGCGCCGACGACCAGGCCGGTGCGCAAGACGGCGCGCCGATCGACATCGGCTGGCCGGGGTCGGACCGGGCGGGTGACGAGGTGCCACACGAACAGCGGCAGCAGCGCGAACCCGAACAGCGCGTGGGTCCAGAGCGCGGTCCATGGCCCGATGCCGAACCACAGGCCCGTGGCGTGGAGCACGCCGAGCGCGGCGGTGACGAGCACGAGGACGCCGAA
The DNA here is from genome assembly GCA_963774635.1 of uncultured Acidimicrobiia bacterium. Classification (GTDB taxonomy): domain Bacteria; phylum Actinomycetota; class Acidimicrobiia; order Acidimicrobiales; family Ilumatobacteraceae; genus JALZMG01. The sequence goes on along the minus strand of CAVZFS010000033.1, from coordinate 7,603 downwards.
CACCGCCGAGAGCCAGCGCGTGGACCGTCGCCGGCGGAAGCCGGTCGCCACCGAACCGCGCCCCTTGGCCGGCGCGAGGACGAGCAACGACAAACCGATCACGGCGTGTATGGCGATGAGCCATCCACTCCAGCGGTCGCCGATGGCCCACGACGTCAACCCCGTGACGATGGCGCCCATGATGAGCAGCTCGAGCAGCAGGTTGACCTGCCGCGGTCTGAGCCGCACCAGCCGCACCGCTCACCAGTATGCGGCGGCGGCGCTTCGAAGTGTGCTCACGCCCGCTGGCAGACACGCTCGCCCGAAAAATGTGCATAAGAAACCAGGCTTGATAGTAGGTTTACGAACTCCAGTACGATAGCGTACTCGCATGGGGACGAGCCGGCTCGAGGCGCTCAGCGCAGCGATCGACGAGCTGTTGCGCGTGGACCTCGACGAGGTCGACGACGACGGGCTGCATGACGTCGTGGTCGGGTTGTTGCGCCAGTGCCACCGCCTGGCCGCGGTGCGGGCCCGGTTGATCTCGCTGTGGGATCGGCGTGGCCTGTGGGCGGCTGACGGGTCCCGCTCGCCGGGGCATCGTCTGGCCCGGGAGGCGTCGATGTCGATCCCCGCCGCCAAGCGTGAGGTCGCGCCGGGCTCGGGCGCTCGAGTTCGATGCCCCATATGACCGCGGCGCTCACCGAGGGGGCGCTGTCGGTCGAGCATGTCGACGTGTTGGCCGGCGCCAACAGCGACCGGCGCAGCGTGTTGTTCGCGGTCGCATGAGGAGACGTTGGTCGAACAGGCCAAGTTGTTGCGCTTCGGGGATTGCTGTCAGATGGTCGAGTACTGGAAGCAGCACGCCGACGCCGCCGGGTGTGAAGACGAGGCGCAACGCCGCCACGAAGCCCGCCACGCCACCGCCGCCACCACGTTCGACGAGATGGTCGACCTGCGCGCCGTGTTGGACCCGCTCGGCGGGAAGATCGTGGTCGCCGAGTTGAACCGGTTGATGGAACAACAACGCCGCCACGACAAACGCGACGGGACGGTGCGGACCGCCGGCCAGCGCCGCGCCGACGCCCTGGTTGAGATGGCCACCCGTTCCCGCTGCGCCCAACCCGGCGGTCTCCGACCGCGCCCGTTGATCACCATCCTCACCGGCCACGAATCCTTCGCCCGGATCTGCGAACTCGCCGACGGCACGGTGCTCGCCCCGGGTCAGGTCGTGCCGCTGTTGTCGGAGGCCGAGATTGAGCGGGTCGTGTTCGACGGACCGGACCGGGTCATCTCGGTGTCCCGGCGACGGCGCTTCACCGGGGCGCTGCGCCGCGCCATCGAGGTGCGCGACCGGCATTGTCAGCACCCCTCCGGCTGCGACGAACCCGCCGACCGTTGCGACGTCGACCACATCCAGCCCTACACCGACGGCGGCCCAACCAGCCTCGACAACGGACGACTCTCCTGCTGGCCCCACAACCGCCACCACCACCTCCGCAACGCCAGACCACCCGAGCGCGATGAGAATGGCGGCGAGCGTGGACCACCGTGACGGATGCGATGAATCCCCGGCTCGGCCGGAGTCGTCACGCGCGCACCTGATCGATACACGAGGAGCAGCACCAGTGACCACAGCAGCCGACGAACACCGCAAGATCTCCGGCCACTTCACCGAGCTGGTGAATGGCGTCGCCGACAGCGACTGGGATGCACCGTCGCCCGTGGAGGGGTGGGCCGCCCGCGACGTCGTGCGTCATCTGGTCGAGTGGTTCCCGGGTTTCCTCGAGAGCGGCGCCGGGGTGCGGCTGCCCAGCGGGCCGTCCGTCGACGACGACCCCGTCGGGGCGTGGCTCATCCACAGCGAGGGTGTGCAGGCGCTGCTCGATGACCCGGAGACGGCCGACAAGGTGTTGTCGAACCCGCACATCGGCGAGATCCCACTGGACGAGGCGGTCAACAACTTCTACACGTCCGACGTGTTCATGCACGCTTGGGACCTCGCTCGGGCGACCGGACAGGACGAGACGCTCGACCCGGACAAGTGCGCCGAGCTGCTCGCCGGCATGGAGCAGTACGAGGAGGCCATGCGCTCCAGCGGTCAGTACGGCCCGCGGGTCGAGGTGCCCGCCGATGCCGACGTGCAGACGCGGATGTTGGCCTTCATCGGGCGCCAGCCATGATTACTGCATGACCATCCGCGCCCACAGTCCCTCGGGGGTCTACGAGCCTTACGCCAACAATGCCCACGCGATGGAGGTTCCGGCCGGCGCCCGGACGCTGTACATCAGCGGCCTCAACGGCTACCCGCCCGACGGCGCCGAGATGCCGGAGAGCTTCGAAGACCAAGCGGCGCTCGTGTGGCAGCACCTTGCGACGATCCTCGCCAGTGCCGACATGACCTACGAGGATCTGGTCTCGCTCCGCTTCTACCTCGCCGACCCCTCGTTCGACCCGGCGAACGTGGCGCTCCTGAAGAGCCACCTCGGCGCCCACCGCGCCGCCCGGACCGTCGTGTGCGCACGACTGCTCGAGCCCGCATGGCTCATCGAGGTCGAGGCGATCGCGGCGAAGGTCTGAGCAGCTAGGCCGCCTCTGGCCACTCATGTCTACGGCCGGCGCCGACCCACAGCGCGTTGGCAAGCCGCGACGACGACTGCATGGCCGTGGCCGCGGAGACCACGATCAGCGTCCAGCGTTGGCCGCGTCATGACGATCAAGTTCGTGAGCTCGCCGGCGCCGACAGAGCGTCCTCGCGCGCCCGAACAGCGCCGCGTGGTCGCGGGCGAACTGGGCGAACGTGCCTGGCTCTCGGCCGGTCAGGGCACGCACGGTGCCGGTGGTGTGGGTCATGCCACCTGCCCGGAACAGCGCGAACACCTCGACGATGGAGTCGGCGATCATCGGCGGAAGTCCGGCGTCGAGCATGCCCTGGCGGGCGACGTCGGGTGGGACGTCGACGTAGTCGATCGCGCCTCCCGTCGCCGCAGAAAGCGCGCCGGCGATCTCCTGGTACGTGACGGCTGCCGGCCCGGTCAGGACGTACGACCTGCCCTCGTGGCCCGACGTCGTCAGTGTCGCGGCGGCCGACGCGGCCACGTCACGCGGGTCGACGTACGCGATCTCTGCCGAACCGGCCGGAGCGAAGAGCTTGCCGGTCTGCTGGATGGTGTCGGCGAACGCCAGCAGGTTGGTCATGAACGGGCCGGGGCGCAGCAGCACCCAGGGAACGCCCGAGCCGCGGAGATGCTCCTCGATCTCGCCGTGCCAGCGCCCGAACGTCAGCGGCGAGTCGACCACCGCACCCGGTCCGGAGAGCTTCACGATGCGGGCGACGCCGGCTTCCTTCACAGCGTCGATCACGGCGCACTCGTAGGCGACCTGATCGGGCACGTTGGCGCAGGCGAGGTACACACTGTCGATCCCGCGCGCAGCGCGCTCGATCGACGCGCGGTCGGCGAAGTCACCGACGGCCAGTTCGACGTTCGTGCCGAGCACGGAGGCCGCCTTGTCGGGGTCGCGGACGAAGGCGCGGGGCGTCACGCCTCGCTGGCGCAGGGCGCGCACGACGTGCCCGCCGATCGTGCCGGTCGCGCCGGTCACCAGGACATTCATCTGATTCCTCCAGTGGTGGGTGGGATGTTGGCGTTGAGGCGGAAGACGTTCGTCGGGTCGACGCGGTCCTTGAGGGCAATGAGGCGGTCCAGGCGGTCGCCGTATGCGGCTCGGACGCCGGCGGGGCCCTCGTCCGTGAGGAAGCTGGCGAACACGCCGCTGCTGTGGGGACGAAGCGCATCCCACCCCTCGCGAACCCACGCCGTGTGGCGTTCGCCGTCCGGGTCGCCGGGCGGCCACACGCCGATGACGCGCAGTTCGAAGCCGACCGAACGGTCACCGACGGCCGTGGCGTCTGGTGAGACACGACTCGCCGCCCCACCGATCGCCCAGCCGTTGAGCAACGAGAGCGGCGACGTGGCGGATTCGACGAGAGCGACGATCCGGTCGATCACGGCGTCGGACAAGTCGGGCAGACGGTGCGATCTCCAGTAGGCGTGGGTGCCGTGCGGGGCGCTGCCGTCGATCAGCGACTGCACTGCACGGTATGGCACCGGTCGCACGACATCGGCGATCGGGGTGCCGATCGTGCGGAGTGGCGCTGTTGCCTGCAGGCCGGCCGCGATGTCCCCGCACCAGACCAGCAGCAGCCCGAGCACCGGCGTCCCGTAGCGCTCGGGCGGCAGGAACGGCAGCGGCGGCGCGCGATGGGCGACGATCATCATGCCGAGCTCGTCCGGCGCGTCCGGAGCGAACTCCCGGAGTCCCCGCAGCACCTCGGCCGCCTGGTCCAGCGGCCAGTAGACCGGTCCGCCGAGGACGATCGGCCCGACCGGGTGCAGGTCGTACTCGAGCGCCGTGGCGATGCCGAAGTTGCCGCCGCCGCCACGCAGCCCCCAGAACAGCTCCGGATCAGTCTCGGCGTCGACGCGCCGGCACGAACCGTCGGCGGTGACGAGGTCGATGGCCCGGAGGTTGTCGACGGTGAGCCCGTGCTTGCGCATGAGGTGCCCGAAACCGCCTCCGAGCGTGAGCCCGCCGATCCCGACGTGACTGATGGTTCCTCCCGTGGTGGCAAGGCCGAAGCGCTGTGTGGCGAGGTCGAGCTCCGACCACACCAGGCCCCCGGCGGCGCGCGCCACCCGCGTGTCGGGATCGACGGAGACCGCCTTCATCTGCGAGAGGTCGATCATCAGGCCGTCGTCGCACACCGAGTAGCCGACGACCGAGTGGCCGCCGCCGCGCACGGAGAGCGGCAGTTCGCGCTCGAGCGCGAACTGCACCGCCCGCTGGACGTCGTCAGCGCCGGCGCAGCGGGCGATCAGGGCCGGACGGCGATCGATGGCGCCGTTCCAGATCCGCCTGGCCTCGTCGTAGCCCTCTTCGCCGGGTCGGAGGAGGGCGCCGCGGAACTGCGCACGCAGCTGGGCGTCAGTGCTCGTGCTGAGGAGCGTGGTTGTCATCGGGAGCCATGGTTGACGGCCAACCGTTCCCGAACCGTTCCATCGAGCGTTTGGTGTCGCTCTGGGAAGAGATGCGGGCAAGTGATTGCCGTGCCCGCTCCCTGAACGGCAGCGACCCGGCTTGCTGCGCGGCATCCGCGGCGTGCTGCAGCTCGGCCTGGACGTCCGAGCGTGGGGCGCCGGCGGCGTGGAGGAACTCGCCGCGCAGCCGTCGAACCTCTGGTTCCCACGGTGGTGCGCCGCCGATGCGCAGTGCTCGATCGGCCGCCGCCAGGCCGGCGACTGCGTCCCCGGTGACGGCGCACGCCTCGAGGAGGATGCGGAGGTACATTCCGTGTTCGCCTGGCGCCGCCGGTTCGTCTCGATGCTCGTCGCCGACGACGTTCCGGATGCGGTCGACACCGTGTTGCCAACGACCGTCGAGCACGTCGACGAACCCGGCCAGCGCCTCGGCGGCGCGCCTGGTCGGCCCGCGCTCACTGCCGGCCACCGCCGCGACGTGGGTTCGCAGCCGTGGCTCGTCGCGCTGGTCGAGCGCGAGCGTGGCGGCGAAGAGGTTGACGAGGCCGCGGCTGTAGGGATGGTCGCTGGCGTCGGCGAGCGCGACTGCGCGATCGAGGGTGCGCGCGGCATCGTCGTCCCCGAGCAGCCACCTCGTGTGGGCCAGGCGGATCGTGAAGACGAGCTCCGGATCGTGCCCGTACCGCAGGAGGTGGGTCGGACGGTGCTCGGGGCGCAAGCGGGCCAGGCCTGCCTCGAACTGCTCACGGGCCGACTCCAACCGTCCATCCCAGAAGGCGGCGACGGCGAGGACCCAGGCGCTCTCGACCCAGAGGACGTCGTCGCCCTCCCGGTGCGCGCGTGCCCGTAGCTGATCGCCGAACGCCCGCGCTTCCACGAAGTCACCGCGCGTGAGCGCGGCGAGGGCAAGTGAGCGCACGAGAGGTGCCTCCGGTTCGACTCCGAGCCGTTGGGCAACGTTCGACGGCGTGTTCGTGCACCTCGACGAGGCGCGGCGAGCGGTAGCCGTCGAGGGCGATCAGCGGTGCAGGCAGCGCCGTGAGGATCTCGAGCGAACGGGCGTCGCGCTCGCGACCGGCGGGCAGCTCGCTGCAGACCGCCAACGCCCGCTCGAGCGCCGCCGCTGCGCCCGCGTGGTCATAGAGGCGCTGTGCCGCGTCAGCTGCCCGCTCGTACCACGTGACGGCGTCGCCGGTGGCCCCGGCCGCGTCGTACTGCGCGGCGAGCAGTCCCGCTGCGGCGTCGAGGTCGCGCTGATGGGCCCGCTCGAGGGCCCCCGCCACGCGCAGGTGGTGGCGGCGGCGCTCGGCCGGCCCGAGTGCCTGGTACGCGGCATCGCGGATGCGTCCGTGGCTGAAGTCGTAGGCATCGAGCGCGTGGGCGCGCACGATGCCGCGACGCCACAGCTCGTCGAGGGCGCGGATGAACTCCTGCTCGTCGACGTCGCTGGCGTCAGCCAGCACCGGGGCGGAGAACTCCCGTCCGATCGTCGCCGCGACGCCGGCCAACTCGCGCGCCGGTGCAGAGAGCCGGGCGAGCCGGGCTGTGATCACTGCCTCGACCTTGCGGCCTACGCCGGACGTCAGGACGGCGGCATCCTCGGGAGCACCCTGAACGGCCTCCACCAGGAACAGCGGGTTGCCTTCGGACTCGGCGAACAGGCGCGCCGCCTCGGCAGGGTCGAGCGGCGCGGACGCCAACCGCTCGGCAAGGAGCTCGGTGTCGGCGCGGCCGAGCCTGCCGAGCTCGATCTCGGAGAACCGCCCAAGGCTGAGCAGCCCGGCGACGAGCTCGCCGACGGGATGCTCGGCATCGAGCTCCTCCCGGCGCGCGGTGGCAGCGACGAGGACAGGCGCCGCCGGCTCGGCGCGCAGCAGGTAGTGCAGGAACTGCAGTGTCGGGCGATCGAACCACTGCACGTCGTCGGCGACGAGCAGCAATGGTGCCCGAGGCGTCAGCAGCGCTTCGACGAGGGCCGCGAACAGGCGCTGGCGCTGCTCGTCCTCCGGGAGGGGCACCGGCCGAGGCAGATCCGGCAGATCGGCGTACAGCTCGGGGAGGAGCCGGCCGAGCTCGATGAGGTGGACGGGATGGAGCCGCCGAAGGCGGGTCGCCAGCGGGTCCGCACGCAACCAGCCGACGACCGGTCCGTACGCGACGGAACCTTCTGCTGCGTAGGCACGAGCGACGGCCGTGACGATGCCGGCGTGGGCACACCACCGCTGGAGCTCCTCGACCAGCCGCGTCTTACCGATGCCCGGCTCGCCGGTCAACAGCACCAGTTGGGCGTTGCCGCGCTCGGTGGCGCGCCAGAGGGAGGTGAGCTGGGCCCGCTCGGCCGCTCGTCCCACGAGCGACGGCCCCGTCGGTATGGCCGCACCCGAGAGCGTTGCCGGACCGTCGACGAGGAGCAGTGCCTCGTACGCCGCGTGCGTCGCCGGGGACGGCTCGACGCCCAGCTCGCTCTGCAGGGTGGCGGCGTAGGCGTGGTACGAGCGCACCGCCCTGGCCCGGTCTCCGCGGGCGTCATGCAGGCGCATGAGCGCGCGATGGCCGTCCTCGCGAAGTGGGTCGACGCGGACGAG
>CAVZFS010000032.1:0-161619 GCA_963774635.1 uncultured Acidimicrobiia bacterium | reverse complement strand
CTGGCGGCGAGGCGGTCTCTTTCGGCAGTGATGCCCACCAACCGTCGTTGGTGGGCCATGGGTCCGCGGACGCCGCGGCGATGGTCGAGGCGCCACGGGCTTCGGGCGGGCAGAGATCCCTATGATTTGCTCGCGTCGACGACCATAGATACTCGTTCGGCCAGGCGGGCTCGTGGGTGTTCGAACGCCACCCTCTCGGCATCGCTTCGCTCCGGCCACCATTGGCAAGCTTCCCGAAGTGACGATTGGCCACGGAGCCCAGCATGGCACGCTCGCCCGCGGGCCACGACTAGTGCCCATTCCCAAGGGAGACGTGAGGTCGTCCCTCATGTGCCGGTGGGCGATGCTCGCGAGAGCGAGCACTCCGTCCACGACCCGTCTAGCGCATCCGCACATATAGCGACGGTTCGGTGCTCCCTTGGCTCTCGGGCGCCGTGGGCGCGGTGCTCGCCCGGCATGCCGGCGTGATCGACTCGAAGCGACGCCGAATGTCGCGGCGCGCCGTTCGGCTCGGATGAGCCGACAGGTACCACACGCCGATCGACAGTGCAGTAGGCGCACACCCGATGCAGCGCCCGAGATGCCGCCCGCACCTATGGCAAGCCGGATCCGATCGACGCTTTGGCGGTTGCTCGGCGGCGCTACGAGAGCCCGATCTGCCGATGGCGCGACTCGATGGTGAGGCGCGTCAGGTGCGGCTGCTGGTCGATCACCGGGAGGACCTGATCGGGGAACGCACCAGGCAGGTCTGCCGGTTGCGCTGGCATCTGTACGAACTCGACCCGGCATGGGACCCGCCGCTTCGATCGCTCAACCGCTACAAGCAGCTGGACCAGATCATTGCCCGGCTGGCCGATTTCGACGGCCCGATCGCCCGACTCGCACTCGAGCTCGCCACCTCGGTGCGCGCCGTTACCGTGCGCATCACACCGGCACCGCACCACTGCCAGCATGGTCACGAAACCCGCGACGCCACCGCCTCGCCCGCACCGGGAACCGACAACTGAGCGGCGCCCTGCATCGCATCGCCGTCACCCAAGGCCGCTGCCACCCCCGACGCTCGCACCTTTCTCGAGCGACGAATCGCGACGGGGAACACCCGCAGCGAAGCACTCCGAGCGCTCAAACGCCGACTCTCCGACGTCGTCTACCGCGACCTGCTCCACGACGCCACCGCCGACAGCATCGCCCCGATCGAGACGGCTGCTTGACATAGGAGAAGGTCAGAACGCGACCCGGCGGCGTCCTCTACCGCCGGCTCGGAGGCTCGCCGCCGACGTCGCGAACGTTGCCTCAGCAGCACTACCGATCCTTAGTGATGCGGCCGACGGGCTGGATGGCGGGCTGGCCTGCTCAGCTTCCCACGCCGGTCACGTTCGTCGGCGATGTTGCGATCGTCAGCGATCTGGCTGCCGTTCTCGTGCAACCCTTGCGGCAAGCGCCGACGCCGGCACAGCATGGTCGATGTTCGCGAATCGAGCGATCCGGGGTTCGTCGAGGGCGGCATCTGTCCGTAGACGGTTTGTGTGCTCGTTACTGTGCTATCCGGCGCCTCGCTGAGAAAACTCCTGCTCAGCAGTGCTGCAGCTCATCGTGGGCAGAATCCCACTCCTTCCGCCAGCGACGTTCGTGGATGTTCACCGATGGCGACCGATTGGTGGCTCGATGTGGTGGCCCGCCACCGTGTCCGCCCCTCGTCGCTTGGCAAGTACCGCGACCGCGTCAGCCGGATCATCCAGACCCTCGCGACGAGGCCTCACGGTTGCGGACAATCAGGTCAGCTCGTCGGAGCGGCCGGCCTCGATGCGGGACCACTGGGCGATGGGGCGTCCCTTGGTACGCCAGACCTCAGGGTTCTTGGCGTCACCCCAGGGCTGGGGCCAGCCGTCGGGTGAGTCCTCCCACGCCTCCTGGCGTCCGTAGACGGTCATGTCCCACAGCCCGAGAGTGGGGGCCATGATCTCGACGCCGCGACCGCCGGTGTAGTAGGTCTCGAACATCCGCTCGCCGTCGCGGACGTAGCAGACGAGGTGGTGGCTTTGCCAGTCACGACCCTCCAGGAGTTGTGGCGCCGTCTTCTCGACCGAGTACCACGGCATGTCCAGGCCCAGGAAGTCCCGGTAGCGAATGCTCTCCTCGTACGGGCCCTTGCAGAGCGTGGCGTACGTGGCGTCGCGGGAGTGGATGTAGGACAGCTCGCGGACCTGGCTGTTGAAGAACGTGCATCCCTCGCATTGCTCGGCGGCTGGTCGGCCGGGCCACCAGGCGTGGAAGTACGCGATGAGCTGCTTGCGGCCTTCGAAGACGTCGAGGATCGTGATCGGTCCGTTGGGACCGATCACCTCGATCGTGGCGTCGACCTCCGCCATCGGAAGCCGCCGCCGGGCCGCCGCGATCGCGTCCCCTTCGCGGGTGTGCGCCTTCTCCCGGACCAACAGTGCTTCCCGCGCCTCGAGCCAGGTCTTCCGATCCACCACCGGCGGGAGGGCCGGGCCGGGTTCTTGGTCGCTCATGATCGCCTCCATCCAGGCTGTCCCACGTGCCTCGGGACGTTGACGTTACGAGCCCTGGGTCGAATCTCGGAGTTCATCGGATCTCCTCGAGGGGACACGCGACCGCCGCGGGCCGTCACTTGATCTTCATCCCGCCACCGATCGCTGACGCCCTGCTCTCACGCTACGAAGCCGATGGACGGCCGGCCAGAGCCAAGCCCGTGTCGCTCGCACCAGACCAAGCCGGCGGGGCGGTCGACAGCGCCGACGATCACCGGCGCCGATCCGAGCTCCGAGCGGAACAGGCCCCTCCCGGTGCCCGTCCGCCGTACCGTGAGCTACGTGGAGGTCTTCATCGACCCCGACGACGGACGCAGCCTCCCGCCGCAGCCAGGGCACGTTCGTGACCAGCGACATCGAGTCGCCTTCGTTTGCCGAACGAGTGGACGCCGCGATGCGGCCGCGGGCGGTGGTCGCCGAGATGCGATCGTTCGCCGATCCGGTGCGGCGAAAGCCGCCCGGTTCGATCTGCGTGCCGGCAGGCCCGACCTCGCGCTCTTCCCCTTCCGCCGGTGGCGACGGTGCACGACTGCTGCGCTGCAGGCGACGCCCCCCAACTACGGCGACCCGGTCGGTGACCCCGAACTTCGAACCGTGCTGGCGCACTGGATCGGACGCACTCGCGGGGTCGTGTCCACCCCGGCCGACGTTGTCGTCACGTCGGGCGCCCTGCACGGGCTCGACCTCACCGCTCGAGCCGTGCTCGAACCGGGCCAGGTCGTGGCCGTCGAAGAACCGGGTTACCCACCGGCGGTCCACCAGCTCCGCGTCAGCGGCTACTCGGTCGTTGGCGTGCCGGTCGACGAGGACGGGCTGATCGTCGACGCCATCCCCAACGATGTCCGCTTGGTGTACGTCACACCGTCGCACCAGTTCCCGCTCGGCGCCGTGCTGTCTCACGCCACGCCGCCTGTCCCTGCTGCGCTGGGCGAGGGCAAATGACGCGGCCATCGTCGAGGACGACTACGACAGCCACCTGCGCTACGCCAACCAGCCATTGGAGCCGTTGCAGCGACTCGACACGGACGGTCGAGTCGTCTATCTCGGGACAATGTCGAAGGTGCTCTCGCCGTCACTGCGGCTGGGCTTCGTCCTCGCCACCGCACCGCATCGTCCCGGCGCTCGCCGCCATGCGCTACGCCGTCGACTGGTGCCCGCCATGGCCCAACCAAGCCGCAGCCGCCCGGTTCATCGCCGACGGCCATCTCGACCGCCACATCGCTAGGGCTACGCGGCAATACGGCGCCCGACGCGACCGGATCGTTCGGCGCCTCGCCGACGCACCGATCCCCGTGCGTCCGCTGCGGGCGTTTCGCGGGGCTGCACATCGCCGTCCATGTCGACGCTGACGACGGTCCCGACGACGCTGCGCTGTCCAACGCCTCGGCGGCCGAGGACCTCGTGGTCGGCTCGCTGCGCCGCTGCTACTCGTTCGGCCATCCGCCGGGCGGACTACTGCTCGGCTTTGGCTCCGTACCCAACGATCAAGTCGACGAGATGATGGACGCAATCAACCGCATGCTCGTTCGTCTCGGCGACCGGCGCAGGACACACATGCGCTGAGCGGTTGGTCCGGCTGCGAGTGGCATGTCTTGGCGCATGCCATCAGCGACGTACGCCTCGCCAAGAAGCATTACGAGGCGGGGAAGCTGTCGAAGGCCGACTACAAGCGGATCCGCCGAAAAGCCCACGAGATCCTCAAGGAGGACTGATCAGCCATGTCGAACGCATCGAACGAGATCCACGGCACGTCGCGGATCGTGATCCATGACGGCAAACTCGAGGAGTTCAAGCGCCTCGTCGCGCAATGTGTCGAGATCGTGCGCACCGGAGATCCAGGAACGCTCGAGTACCACCACTTCCTGAACGCCGAGGGCACCGAGTGCTTCGTTCATGAGCGTTACCGCGATTCCGACGCCGGCCTCGCGCACATGACCAACATCGGCCCGATGTTGGAACCGCTGTCGGCGATTTGCACGATCACCGGTGAGGTGTGCGGCTCACCGACCCCGGAGCTTCGGGCAGCACTCGAGGCCGCCGGTGTGACGATCTACGCACCGCTCCACGTTGCCGGCTAGGTCGAGCGTCACTCGAGCGCTCCCGGACCGCCGACGGCGCGCCGGACCACGGTCGATTCGATAGCTCCGCTCCACCGGACACGGCGCCGAGGCCTCGATCTGGTCGCCTCCTGGGCGATATCGAAGCAGCGGAGTCGTTCGGCCTGATCCAGGCTTTGCAGCGTGGCCTACTGGTTGCGAATCGTCAGCGGTTCGTGCGGCTGCGGCGGTGCGGCGGTGTCGGCTGAGTTGACATGAAGCCACGCACGACGGTGGTCAGAGCATCATGCCATCCGCGCTTCTCTTGACCTTTCGGCATGATGCGCAAGACTTCGCCGCGGAGCTCCGCGTTGGCGAGCCCCTCCCACATGGCGTTGATCTCGCGAGCCGCGTCCGATACCGGTTTGGTGCCGAGGAGTCCCGCCTCCTTCAGGCGCTGGACGGCGGCCTGGAGCTGAAACCAGGCCTTCTCGCGCGCTGCGACGAGACCGGGATCGGCGTGCAGCCCGGCGATGCGCTGGAAGGCGATACGGAAGAGCCCGGGGTGGTCGAGAGCCAAGCGCCGGACGGCTTCCGTCCCGATGGCGATGAGATCGGCGGCGGGGTCGTCGGTCTTGGGCAGGCGATCGATCTCGTCATAGAGGTACTCGAACACGGTTTGGGCGACCGCCGCGACGAGGCCATCCTTCGACCCGAACAGGCTGTAGACGGCCCTCGTGGTCGTGCCCGCCTCGGCTGCTGCCGTGCGCACCGACAATGCGTCGGCACCGCCCTGTGCGACGAGCCGCTCGGCCGCCGCCCGGAGCGCTGCCCTCGTCTCCTCGTCGTGTTCCTTGGGTCGGCCCATGCCATTGACAGGATACCGCGACGTCGTTACGTTACATCGTATCATAATGGCGTCACGAAAGTGGCGAAAGGAGAAGCCCATGTACGTGGTGGTGCAACACCGTTTCAACGACCCGGCCGTGGCCCTCGCGCGAGGCGAGCGGCTCATCAACAACGACGGTGCGCCGGCCGGGGTGCGGGGTCTGCAGTTTATCCGAGCCGCGACGGCGCGGTCGCGACTTGCCTGTGGGAAGCACCGTCGGTCGAGGCGGTCCAGGCCTACGTCGACTCGACACTTGGGGACTCGAGCGAGAACGCCTGCTACGAGGTCGATGCCCAGCAGGCGTTCGCTGTTGTGCCGTCCGCCATCTCGGCCGGTCCGGCCGCTGCTCGCGTCTAAGTCGACTCGACATCACTCCTGGCGCCGTCGACCCGGCGGAACGGGACGCGGCGGAGAGTCCTATTCCCCGTGGCTCGAAGACACCTTCCGGCACCGCCGTTCGGTGTGCCTCGACGCGGTCGCGAGACCAGACCCGGCGGTGCAACGGGGTCGTGCATCGGCTCTGTCGCCGAGCGCCGAGCCGTCTCGGCGAAGCGAGGACGTGCGACCATGACCAAGCCGAGGACTGGTGCGTGGGCCGAGTGACGGCGGCGTGGGAGGCGCCCTGCATTTCCTAGGCCCTCGACGAAGGTGGTGTCGTCGGCGACAACATCGGTGCTTGGCTATCCCCGCTTCGACAGCGCACTGGCCCAAGTGGTGGAGCTGGTACGTCAGAGGTAACTGTTCGCCAGCTCGAACGGCGATCGCTCACTCGAGACGAACACCTGACGCAACAAGGGTTCGAACTCCTCGAGTGGCAACGATTCGTACGACGGATCGAAGCTCTCCGAGTCGTAGAGGTCGGAGAACTCGGCCGCGTCGTCGTAGTAGGGGTGGCCAAGGTAGGCGTCGCGCATGTCGGGGTCGATGCCGATGTGGCGTCCGAAATGGTTGAACTGGAACACCGTGTGGTGCTCGACGATCCACGCGATCCTCTCCGACACGTACGGGCAGAGGATCGAGGCCGCGACCGCGGCATGGTTCCGCGGCCCGACGAGGTCACCGACGTCGTGGAGCAACGCGGCCACGACGTACTCGGCAGGGCGTCCGTGGCGTAGCGCCCGCGTGCCTGCCTGCAGCGAGTGCTCGAGACCGTTGACCGTGTAGAAGTCCCCGTTCTCCAGGAACCGCAGGGCACTGAGCAGGCGATCCGGCAGCTCCTCGAAGAGCTTCGTGTTGGGCCTCGTGGCGATGATCGCCCAATCATCGGCGGTCGTGTCTTGTATTCGTTTGAACGTCAGTTCTCGCGCCGTCACGAATCGCTCCTTCGTCGTCTGCGGTGTCCGGAATTGATGCCATGACGAAGAGCGGGAGCGCCGCAGTGCCGGCCGGGTCGGCGGCAGGGCGGATCGCGTGGCTGCCGTTCAGTGGCGCCGGTCGAACGTGAGGTCCAGGTCCTTCCGCCACGTGCGGCCATCGTCCTCCGAGGCCTCGGCGCTCAGGACGATGCGAGTTGCCGTGACGTCTCCGACCAGCCGCTGATGAAAGTCAGGATCGCCTCGCACCATTTCCCATCGTCCGCTCTCGAGCGTCATGTCGAACGCCCGACACGTACCTCGCTCGTCGTGGTAGAGCACAACGTAGGAGTCCTGCGGGTCGTTGTGCCCGATCACGAAGTCCCAGGCAGGCTCCCCCGCGAGCTCGGACCGCATCACGATGAAGGCGTCACCCAGCCACTCGAACACCGCCCGCCCTCGCATCTCGGTCTCAGGGAGGAACCAGGCGTTCGACATCGTGAGCGTCCATTCACCGAGAAGCTGCGCGAGGCGCAGCAACGCGGCGTTGCGTGGCTGAGGCTGTTCACCTCCGACCTGATCCATGGTCGTACCGACCGTGCACGAGTGCAGATCTCATCGGTCCGACACGCGCAGCGGAGTCACATGCCGTCGACCTGGGGCATGATGTCCTCCCTCAGCCGCTTGAGGTCGTCGAGCGTCTTCGCGACCGGCACGTCCTGGAACGGCGGCCACAGGAGCGGCATCGTCAGCCCGGCCTCGTTGTAGCGCTTGAGGATGTCGGTGATCTGCGCAGCGGTTCCGGCCAGCAGATTGCTGCCCTTGCCCAGCGGCGTCTGATCGGTCTCCTCGTCAGTGATGACGAACCAGATCATGCTGCAGATCTCGAGATCGTCGACCGACCTGGAGCTCCCGAGCTCCTCCAGCTCCCGCTGGATGGCTCCCCGCCACTGCGCGAGCTCGTCCGGCGTGTCCTGGATCCCGATCCAGCCCGACAGGCCGTACTTCGCGATGCGGTTCGCCGAGCGCTTCGGGTCCTTGAGCCCACTGAAGAAGATCGGCGGATGCGGCTTCTGCACAGGCTTGGCGCCGAACCCGCACCTGTCGAAGTCGGCGAACTCGCCGTGGTACTCGAAGAGGTCGTTGGTCCAGATGCCCTGCATGATCTCGATCGTCTCGCGCACGTGCTTGTGGCGCTTCGGGAAGATGTGCGAGGCGCTCGCCGCCGCGAACTCCTCGGGCATCCAGCCAGACCCCACGCCGACGTTGACCCTGCCGTTCGAGAGGTGGTCCACGGTGGCGATCTCCGCGGCGAGGACGCCGGGCGCGCGGTACGGCGTGTCGGTGATGCTCATGCCGATTCGCACCTTCGTCGTCTTCGCGGCGAGCCAGGGGATCAGCGGCATGCCCTGGAACCACTCGCCTCGCGACGGCACCGGCAGTGCCGTCGGGAACTCGTCCATCATGCCGAACGAGTACTGGAGCTCCTGGCGATCGGAGGCTTCCGGGACGACGATGCGGTCGAGCGTCCAGACGGAGTCGAAGTCGAGCTCCTCGGCGAGGCTGGCGAGCTCCTCGAGCTCCTTGACGGTCACCTTGTCGCGGAAGTTCGGCAGGTACAGAGCGAGCTTCATGTGAGACAGCCTCCTCGCCGTTCGTCAGTAGGTCGCATCGGGCAGACGTTGAGATCGAGCGGCACCCCCGGAGCCCTCCACCCTGTCCGCAAAGGACCGAACGTAACCGGTCTCGGACACAGGTCCCGGGACGAGCCCCGTCAACGCCCGCTCCCTCTCGCCGGCGCTTCGGCCCGGAGCTGGTCGCGCAGCTCTCGCTTGACCACCTTGCCGTAGTTGTTGGTCGGCAGGGCGTCGACGAACCGGTACTCCTTGGGCCGCTTGAACCGGGCGATGTGGTCGAGGCACGTCTCGTCGAGGTCCTCCACCGGCGGCGGAGTGGCGACATCGGCAGCCACCACGAAGGCCACCACCGCCTCGCCCCACTCTGCGTCCGGCCGGCCGACGACGGCGGCGGCCCGTACGCCGGGGTGGCACAGCAGCGCCTCCTCGACCTCCCTGGGGTAGATGTTCATCCCCCCGCTGATGATCAGGTCCTTGGACCGGTCGTGGAGCGTGAGATACCCGTCTGCGTCGAAGCTGCCGACGTCGCCGGTGTGCAGCCAGCCGCCCCGCAGCGCCTCGGCGGTCGCGTCGGGGTGCTTCCAGTAGCCGGCCATGACAACGTCGCCCCTGACGATCACCTCACCGGTCTCGCCGGATTGGAGGTTGCGATCGGCATCGTCGACGACGCGCACCTCGACGTCGGTGCGGGAGGAGCCGACACTCTGCATGCGGTCCAGCCATCTGGGATGGTCCCGGTCGGCGTGGTCGGCCTTGGACAACGCGGTGATCGTCATCGGCGTCTCGCCCTGCCCGTAGATCTGGGCCAAACGAGGGCCGAAGACGGCGAGCGCGTCCTGCAGGTCGGCCAGGTACATCGGTGCGCCGCCGTAGACGATCGTCTTCAGGTTGGAGAGGGCGGCGCCGGCGACGGCCCGGTCGCCGGCCAGCCGCTTGACCATGGTGGGAGCGGCGAAGAACGACATTCCCGGCCAGCGCCGCAACAGGGCGGCGATCTCGTCGCCGTCGACGCCGCCGGACTGCGGCACGACGCTGACCGCCCCACGGGCCACGTGAGGCAGGCCGTAGAGCCCCGAACCGTGCGACAGCGGCGCGGCGTGGAGGATGCAGTCGTGCGGCATCACCGAGTCGATGTCGGCGAAGTAGCTGAGCGACATCATGAGCAGGTTGCGGTGCGTGAGCGTGGCTCCCTTGGGCCGTCCGGTGGTGCCGCTCGTGTAGAACAGCCAGGCCGGGTCCTCCGGCTGCCGGCCGACGAGCGGCGCCGGCGACGATGCCGTGAGCCGGTCCCACCGCTGACCGGGCGCCGTCACGACTGCCTGCAGCGAGGCCACAGTGCCGACCAGAGACTCGACGTCGCCGGCATGCTCGGCGTCGCTGATGACGACGGCCGACTCACTGTTCTCGAGGATGTAGGCGAGCTCGTCGCGGTGGAGTCGAGCGTTGACCGGCACGGCCACGAGACCGGCGTGCCAGATGGCGAACAGCGCCTCGAGGTATTCGGGCCGGTTTCGCATGACGATGGCGACCCGGTCACCGGGCGATAGGCCGAAGTCGTCGCGAAGGCCAGCAGCGGCGCCGGCGGTCCGGGCGGCGAACACGGCCCAACCGGCGTGGACGCGCTCGCCGTCGGCCAGCGCCGCGTCGTCGGGCCGCAGGCGGCCGTGGCGCTCCACCCAGACGGCCAGGTTCATCGCACCGTCTCGGCCTCGTAGGTGGAGGTCACCCCTGGAGACGCGGTCGCTCCAGCACGACGAAATCGTAACTCCGGTCGGCCTCGGCCATGAAGACCGCGGCGAGCCTCGCTGCCGACAGAGCGATGCCGGGATCGGGCTCGGCTACCGTGCGCGAGGATCGGCCCGCAGGGCGATCGATCGGGGGTTTCAGCGTGAGTAGTTTCGACTTGTCCGGGCGCAAGGCGCTCGTCACCGGCGGCGCGCGCGGCATTGGTGCGGGCATCGCCGAGTCGCTTGGTGCAGCAGGCGCGGGCGTCATGATCGGCGACGTCCTCGACGACCTCGGGCGGACGACCGCGGAGAAGATCGGTGCAACCGGCGCCAAGGCGGGCTTCGTGCACCTCGACGTGACGGAGGACGTCGAGTGGGAGTCAGCCGTGAGCAGCACCATCGAAGCACTCGGTGGCTTCGACATTCTCGTGAACAACGCCGGCATCGAGATCTCGGCGCTGGTGATCGACGCCGATGCGGACGATCTCCGCAAGATGCTCGACGTCAACGTCGTCGGCGCGAGTCTTGGCATGAAGCACACGTTCCGGGCGATGCGTCCCGGCGGATCCGCCGGAACCGGCGGCGCGATCGTCAATGTGGCGTCGGTGGCCGCGACGATCGCGTTCCCGGCCATCTCGGGCTACTCGGCAACGAAGTCGGCGGTCGACCGGCTCACCCGCGTCGCCGCCGTCGAGTCCGGCAAGCTCGGCTACGGGGTCCGGGTGAATTGCATCTACCCGGGACTCGTGCCCACCGAGATGGGCATGAAACTGGCCGTCGACATGGCCGAGCTCGGTCTGTGGCCGTCGCCCGAAGCCGCCGTCGGCGACGTCATCGCGCTGACCCCGGCGGGGCGCCTCGGCGAGGTCGGCGACATGACCGACGTCGTTGTGTTCTTGTGTTCCGACGCCGCCAAGTTCATCACCGGCGCCGGGTTGGCCGTCGACGGTGGCATGGGAAGTTGAGTGAGGCGCGATCAGGTGCGGGCCGCATCGACGCGTGAGGTTCCGCGAGATGCGAGGTCCGCAACCGCTGGATGAAGGTCAGAGGTTCTTGTGCGGCCAGCGCCCGACCCACCCTCCGGGAGGGCTTGGCACGCCAGCGTCCTGATCGAGGACCTCGGCACACCTCTCCACGCACACGGAGCAGATGTGCAGCCCGTCGCGCCCGGCCACGATGTGGACTTCCCGATTCGGGCGATCACAGAACGAGCAGTCCACGAGTTGGTAGCCGGCCGGCACGTGCGCAAGGTATCCGGTGACGACGTACCCGCGTGATGGATCGACCGTCGAAGATGCCTGGTCACGGGTGCTGCCTCGTCGCAGTGTGAAGGGTGTCTCACGCCGCGTCCATGGCGATCACAACCGCCCGCCCACAGCATCGCCCCCATGCTTCCGGACATGCCCCGCGCCGTTGTCGGATTCGTCGGTGTCCATCTCGGACTGCGGGCCGAGGTGGCCCATGTGGAGCGACGGCGCGATCTCGGCGACCTCGACGGGGCCCGGCGGCGGGCCGAGCTGCTGGCCACGGTGCTGCACCATCACCACCGGGCCGAGGACACCGTGCTCTTTCCGGCCCTCGTGGCCCGCCAGCCCGGCGTGGTGCTGAGCACCGAGGCACTCGAGGCCGAGCACATCGAACTCGACGCAGCCCTCGCCGCGCTGGTGGACGACCTGGGCGCCGCTGGCGACGTGCGGCGGCTCATCGAGGGCCACCTCGCCCGCGAGGAGCAGCTCGTCCTGCCGGTGTGGCTCGCCTCGTTCACGGCGGATGAGCACGAGCGCTTCGCCGGCTCGCTGCGCCGGTCCACGCCGCTGCGCGACGCCGGACTCATGATCTCCTGGCTCCTCGACACCGCCCCGGACGACGCCTTCGAGGTCGCCTGGAGCCAAGTTCCGCCGTCGCTGCGACTCCTCCATCGCGTGTGGTGGCGGCGCCGCTACGAGCGGGCGTTCGGGGCCTGCGCCACTCGGCCGGCGACGGTGTCGATGCCGGTCGGCGCCCTGGCGGCTGCCTGACGTCCTCACTGTTGGATCTGGGTGGCGTCAGTCCCGAATTCGAGACCAGGACCACCCAGAAGCGCTGCGGAGGCCGGGTTGTGGTAGCAACGGCCGCCATGTCCACCTACCTGGTCGTCAACTCGACCGTCGACGATCCCGATCTGCTCGGAGAGTACCTAAAGGCCGTCGGTCCGACCCTCGGCCTCGTGCCCCTGAAGGTGCTCGCCTCCGACACCGCGTGCAAGACCATCGAGGGCGAGCCGCCGGGGCCTCGCACGGTGATCCTCGAGTTCGAGAGCGAAGACGACTTCCACACCTGGTACGAGTCTCCGGAGTACCAGGCGATCGTCGGGAAGCGTCACGCCGCGACCACGGGTTTCGGTTTGTTGGTCAAGGGTCGCTGACGGCTCGACCGTGACCAGCTCGTCTGCAATCAGCCGAAGCGCACGCCGGTGACACCCACGAGGATCAGCGCGACCCCGAAGAGCTGGACCGGTGACATCCGCTCATCGAACAGGTACAGGCCGATGGCCACCGAGATGACCGCCTCCACTCCCAACCCGACGGTGTAGGCGCTGGACAGACCGCCCGTCAGGACGGCGCGGCTGAGCAAGTAGGCGCCGACAAGGAACAGCACGGTGACGACGATGGTCGGCCACACGCGAGTGAAGCCGACCGAGATCTTCATGAACGCTCCCCCCACCGCGAACGCCACAGATGCGGCAATCACCGAGCCCCACACGCTGCAGAGAGCCGCCAGCTTGCCTCGCGATACGTGAACTCCGGATCGCCGTGATGGCGCACCGCCACCCGGCGGCGCGTCGCCGTACCCGTCCATCCGCGCCGCATAGTCTTGGGTCGTGAGGGCGCGCGGGCTGGTGACGTCGCCGCGGGGTTTTGGTCGATCCGATCACGTCTGCTGGAGCTATCGAAACGACGACGATCGACGAGACGCCATCGTGGCCTGGCTCACGGACGGTCTGCGTCTTGGCCAACAGGCGATCTACGTGGCGGATCGATCGCCCGACGATCTGCTGGCCGACCTTGCCGCACTGCCCGATCTCGACCGGCTCCTGGGTACCGACGCTGTCGCAGTGATACCGACCACCGAGCTGTATGACCTGAGCCGACCGATCGAGGCAGTGGAACAACTTGCCATCTACGATCGGGCGGTTCACCAGGCGATCGCCAGCGGGTTCGATGGCATCCGGGTCGCCGCCGACATCACCGCGTTGATCGCTGACCCGAGTCGATGGTCGACACATGTGCACTGGGAGCACGTCGCCGATCGATACATCGCTCGGCACCCGCTCGCCCCGATGTGCCTGTTCGACGCGTCCCGGATCCGTGGGCTCGACGCTGTCGTGTGCGTCCACCCGTTGCGTCACACCGATGCCAGTGATGCCGAGTTCGGTCTGTCCTGTGGTGCGGACGGTGCCGTCGTGTTGGAAGGCGAGATCGACGGGATCACATCACCGGTCCTGAGCGACGTGCTGGCGGCGCTCCCGCGTGACGACGGTGAGGCGATCGACGTGACGGGTCTGACGTTCCTCGACGGCCGATCGGCGTTCGTTCTGCACGACGCGCTCGGGCGTCGCCGCGCCGCCGGTCAGGATGTCGTGCTGGCTGGCGCGAGCCCGCAGCTGCGACGCCTCTGGGCCATCTGCGGATTCGATGACGCTTGTTTCGCGGCGGCGTGAGCATCGACGGGTACCAGCACGAGGCGAGGTTCTTCGCCGGCGACGACGGGTTCGTCGCGGCAACGCTGCCGTTCCTCCACGAGGCCATCGCCAACGGTGAACCGACCCTCGTCGCCGTGCCCGGTGACCACCTCGCGCTACTGCGCGACGCGCTCGGCGCGGACGACGGAGTCTCGTTCGTCGACATGGAAACCGTCGGGCGCAATCCAGCGTGCATCATCGCCGCCTGGCACGACTTCGTCGACGCCCACCACCGCGGCACCCGTCTTCGGGGGATCGGCGAGCCCATCTACCCGGCCCGCTCCCCGGCCGAGATCGACGAGTGCCATCGCCACGAAGCGCTGCTCAACGTCGCGTTCGACAGCGACGTGCCGTTCTCATTGATGTGCCCCTACGACACGGATGCGTTGGCTTCGGAGGTCATCGCGCAGGCAAGTCGGTGCCATCCGGTGGTCGGACACGGTGCCCACACCATCCGAAGCGACCACTACGACCACGCCCGGGTGACCGCCGACGTGTTCGCCGGCATGCCGCCCGCACCACCGGCCGACGCCGCATGTTTCAACCTCGACGAGCGGCAGCCCAGGGCCGTACGTCGCACCGGTATCGCTCATGCCCTGACGCTCGGGCTGCCGGCGGATGAGATGGACGCGCTGGCGTTGGTGCTGTCGGAGCTCGTCACCAACACCATCCGTCACGGCGGCGGCTGCGGTGAGCTCTTCATGTGGCGTGATGACGACCACATCGTGTGCCAGACCCGGGATCGAGGTTCGCTCCGGGACCCGCTCACGGGACGGCTACGCCCTGGCCCGCAGCAATCCGGTGGGCGAGGGCTGTGGATCGTCAACCAGCTCTGCGATCTTCTCCAGCTCCGCTCCAACGAGCACGGCACCGTCGTCACAGCGCACCTCCCGACGAACCGACCGAGGGCGTTCGCCGCGTGAGGAAGCTGCTCGACCGGGCTGGGACCCCACCCGCAGGCGAAGCGCTCACAGCTCACGCAGCCAGGCGTGCTCTGGGTTCACGTGCTCCAGCCATCGACGGAGTCGCGTCCGCCGATCGTCACCAAGTGTCGGATGCACGCGGTCGAAGTCGTCCTGGTCCTTGGGTTGCACGTCACGCGCCTTGAACAACAAGACCAGCTCCGGGATGAGATACGGGATGCCGTCGGCGGTGCGGGTGTAGACGTCGGCGTAGGCGAGGGTGATCGACGCGGTCACGCCGGAAGTACCACACCTCGCCATCGCCGGGCTCGCGGAAGACGTCGAGGTGATAGCGGCCTGTCGACGGGTCGCGCAGCCAGGTCTGGTGGAAACGGTCGAGGTAAGCCGGGTACGGCCAGATCCGGCCGTCGCCCACGATGTCCCACTCGAATCCAGCCAGCGCGTCGGCCACCTCCGGGAACGAGGCGGCGGGCACGCCGATTTCGATGTCGTCGTGCTCGCGGGTCACGGCGCCGAGGTGGAGATCGATCGCCCACCCGCCAACCACACCCCACGGCGCGGTGACGGCCTCGAGGCGATCGTGCACCTCCGCAGGGGTCCACGGATCCCATCGCCGCCGACACTCCTCAGCAGGCACCGGGACCCCGAGCTCCGACACGACCCCAGGCTGTCACCCTGATCCTGACGCGCAGCAGGTTGCGTGCCGAGGGGAAGAATGACGCCATGTTCAAGAACGTCTTTCAGATCGCGTACGTCACGACCGACCTGGAGCGGGCCATCGCGGTGTTCCGCGACCAGCAGGGCGTCGCCGAGATCGCCGTCTTCGAGAACTTCACGCTCGACGTCGCCGGCGGTCGGGATGCCGTGATCAACGTTGGGCTGGCATACGTCGGCGACGTGCAGCTGGAGATCATCGAGCCGGTGTCCGGCGAGGTGGACCTCTATCGGACCTGGCTGCCGGACGAGTTCGCCGTGCGTCATCACCACTTCTGCCATCGGCTCGACTCGGTGGCCGAGCTGGAGGCGGTGCAAGGACGGTACGAGCAGTCTGGGGTCACGATCCCGCTGGCGGCCAGCCTCGGCGAGACGCGGCTGTTCTACGCCGACACGACCTCGCTCCTCGACCACTACCAGGAGTACGCCTGGATCGCCCCCGAATCCGAAGAGTTCATGGCGTCGCTGCCCCGGAACTAGCGCCGACGGCGGATCAGCAGAGCACGAGCTGACGCACGATCCACGACACGGTCGCCGGGCCATCGGCGGCGACAACCTCGACGAGACCGGCGAGCAGGTCGTCGAGGACCTCGACCGGCACCCCTGCCGGGGGCGCCGCCCGCCATCGGCGCACGTTGAACTGGTAGATCCGGGCGGCGACGGCGGCGGGCACGGTGACCGGTGTGGTCCAGCCGCCGAGGGCAGCAAGGGCGCGCCCGGCGTACATGAGGCCGCCACCGGCGCGCACCACGGCCGCCGCTAGATCGTCGTAGGAGCGAAGCGGTCCTGCCGGTGCGTCGATGCCCTCCAGATCCTCGATCAGCACACGTCCACCGGGGCGCAGGCACGCCCGCCAGGCGTCGGCCGTCGCCAGCGGATCGGGCAGATGGGCCAGGACCAGGCGGGCGTACACGAGGTCGGCGGGACCACCGGGCAGGGGCGCGGCGGTCACGTCACCGGTCACGAACCGGGCGCCGGGCACGGCGACGCGAGCGACGGCCAGGAACTCGCTCGACGCGTCCACGCCGACGAGCTCGGTTGGGGCGCACACCGCGGCGATCAGCCGAGTGCTGAAGCCGGGACCGCAGCCGAGATCGAGAGCCACCCCGGGTCCGGTGGGCGCGTGGTCGGCGAGGAACCGGCGGGACACCGGCTCGTAGGCCCGCGCCACCAGCTCCAGCCGTTCGACGGCGAGCGGATCCGACCCGTACGTGTACTCGGCCACGGCCCCGACGTAGCAGGCCAGGCCGGCGTCACGCACACCATTTCCTCACACCGCACGTCGGCGCCCGGTCGGCGGCGTCAGGTCAGCGACAGCACGGTCACCGCGGCCAGCAATGCCGGCACGCCGGCGGTCAGCCCGACGCGCACGTAGTCGCGGCCGCGGACGTCCAGGCCCGATCGGCGGGCGGCGTCGAGCCACAGGAGTCCGGAGAGCGAGCCGGTCACGAGCACCGTCGGCCCGATGTTGACACCGAGGAGCAGCGCCAGGACCTGGTCCGAGCTTTCGGTGTGGGGCACGGCAAGCAGGAACGCGGGCAGATTGTTCAGGACGTTGGCGGCGCCGGCTCCGAGCAGCGCCTGGGACCAGGTCCCGTCGGCGACCAGACGCTCCGCCAGGCCCGTGCGATCAGCGGCGGCCGCCGCAACCACAGCCAGCCCGGCGGCGACGGCGGCCGTGCCCCACGGAACAGCCGACCACGGCACACGCCGGCCCACGGAGAACACGCCGATGTCCACCGCGGCAACGACGACCCACGCCGGCACGCCGACAGCACCGCCGACGAGGAAACCCAACAGCAGTGCGCCGAGGACGACGGCGCCGAGTACGAGTGGCCGGCGGTCGGTCACGACCCGGCGGTCGGGCGTCAGCGCTGTGAGGCGGTGGTGGCGGAAGGCCACGCGCCACCCGAAGTATCCGACCGTGCACGCCGCCAGCGTCGGCAACAGGAGCCGGGCAGTCAGCGTCGCCGCTTCCACGTCGCCCTGGGCGACCGCGATGAGGTTGGTCAAGTTGGACACGGGTAGCGCTGAGGACGCCAGGCAGGCGAGGAGGGCCGGCTGGAACGCCATTGCCACCGGATCGAGGCCTCGGCGCCGGGCGACGGCGATCGCCAACGGCGTGTACAGCACCACGGCGGCGTCGAGGTTCAGCACCGCCACCGCGACGGCGCACATCACCCACATGCCAACGGCCAGTCGCCGACCGGCCATGACTGCCGCCGCTGCAGTGAACACGCCGAGCTCGTCGAGAGCGACGGCGAGGGGGACGGCGAGCAGCAGGAAGGCGATCGGCTCGACGAGAGGGTCGACGGCGCTGAGGACGTCGGCCGGCCCCATGACGCCGACGACCAGGGCTAGGCCGGCTGCCGTCACAGGGAAGAGCCACGCCGGTAGGCGCCACGGGCGAACGATGGTGCCGGACACGCCGACGACGAGGAGGGCAATGGCCACGACCGCCATGACGACCTCAGCAGTAGCCGACAGGCCGGTGCGAAGTGAAGCGGCCCTGGGTGATCGGGTCAGCTGCTCGTGAGCCGGTAGACCCGCTCGGCCGTCCCGTGGAAGAGCGCGGCACGCTCATCAGGCACCAGCTCGCCGAGGATCTCGCGATACGCGTCGACCAGCTGCTGGTAGCTGCCGTGGAGCCGGTCGATCGGCCAGTTGCTCGCCAGCATGCACCGGCTCGGGCCGAACGCTTCGACGCAGCCGAGGACCCACGGCCGCAGTGACTCGACTGTCCAGTTCGGGTCGGACCCGCTGGCGAGAGCGGAGATCTTGCACACGACGTTCGGAGTCGCGGCGAGCGCGGACATCGCGTTCTGCCACGCAGTGCGGTACGCCGCCGTGCGCTCCACGGGCAGACCGGCGTGGCCGAGCACGAGCACCGCCGAGGGCGCCTGCGCGGCGAGCCTCGCCAGCTTCGGGAAGTGCTCGTGCGTCACCATCAGCTCGACCGTGCCGGCCGGCGGTGCCAGCTCGCCGAAGCGATCGACGAGGTCGGGGTCTTCGAGCCTGTCAACCGGCACGGACAGGTCGCGCACCCCGCGGAACAAGGTGGACGCGCGGTGATCCATCACGACGCGCGCGGCGTCGTCGTCGACGAGGCGGACGGAACCGATCAGCGCGGACGGCCAACCGGTGTCGGCGGCAAGTCGTTCCAACCACTCGGTCTCTCGCGTCGGGCAGTCCGACCACGCCGCCGCCTGCACGTGGACGGCGGCGACGACGCCCGACCCGTCCGTCTCAGCGACGAACTCCGCCGTCGTGTAGCGCGGCGCATCGAGGCTCGGGGTGCCCTTCAGACGAGGGTGATCGAAGTCTGGTTCGAGCCAGAGCCACCTCAGCCCGGGTACTGAGTGGTCCCAGAAGTGAACGTGGGCGTCGACGAACGGCTCTGGCGGATCCAGGGTTTGAGTATACTCAATGCGGTGAAGCAGGGTTACCGCATCATCGACACGGACACCCACGTCGGTCCGAGCATCGAGACGCTCCAGGAGTTCGCCGGTCCCGACCTTCGCGCCCGCTGGGACGAGCTGCTTCCGTACTACCAGCCGCAAACGGAGGGTGGCCACTTCCTGAGCATCGAGCCGATGGCGTACAAGCGCCAGATGGGCGAGCCGTCGGCGGACACCGCGGCGACCCGTGGCGGCAAGAGCCCGCTGAAGGGAAGCGTCAGCAAGCCGCGCCCGCCGTACGAGCCAGGCGTCAACGACCTCAATGCCGAGGGCCGGCTGCGCGACATGGATCGGGAAGGCGTCGACGTTCACCTGATCATCCCCGGCACGTTCGCCTACGCCGTGTCGGCGCTCGACACCTCGCTCGCGCTGGAGATCTACGCCGCCTACCACCGCTACCTCGACGCCTACTGCAGCGTCGACCCGAGCCGCCTCAAGGCCACCGTTCCTGTGTCCGCCGCCGATGCCGACGCCGCCGCCGGCGACATCAAGCGTCTCGCCGACGCCCCGTGGGCGGGGGCGGTCACGGTCGTGCTCCCGGAGGGGCTCCCCGTCGACGATCCCAGCCTGCATCCGATCTGGCGCGCCCTCGACGAGCACGACCTGCCGCTCCTGCACCATTCGTTCTTCTACGAGCCGCCGTACTTCCCCGGCTATCGCGATGTGTGGGGCAACGTCGTCGTGGCTCGCTCAGCGGCCCATCCCTGGGGCGCCGAGCGACTCGTTGCCTACCTGGTCCTGAGCGGGCTGTTCGACCAGTACCCGCGACTGCGCATCGGCTTCTCGGAGTGCAGTGCGGGCTGGCTGCCGGCGTGGCTGATCCGTCTCACCGGCCAGGCCCGGTACCTCAGCCACGCCCTTCCTGAGCTCGCCGACGAGCCGCTTGGATACGCGCGGCGAGGGCAGATCTATTGCGGCATCGAGCTCTACGAGGGCGAGGCGATGGCGAAGGCGATTTGCGACATCGTCGGCGACGACGTCCTGATGTACCAGTCCGACTACCCCCACAACCAGGCCGAGTTCCCGTACTCCCCCGAGGTCGTGCTCGGCTGGTCCAGCCTCGGCGACGAGCGGATGCGCAAGATCATGAGCGACAACGCCGAGCGCTACCTGCGGATGTGACAGCGGTGCCGGCGGCGGCTGCGACGTCGGATCCCGTCGCCACAGCTGTGGCGGTGGACGTCCTGCGCGGCGGTGGCAACGCCGTGGACGCAGCGGTCGCCGCGGCGCTGGTGCTCTATGTCGTCGAGCCGCAGTCAGCCGGCGTCGGCGGGGACGCGTTCCTGATCGTCGTCGAACCCGGACAGCCGCCCGTCGCCCTCGACGGTGCCGGCGCCCTGCCGCTCGGTCTCACGACGGCGGCGCTCACTGCCGACGGCCTCGACTCGGTGCCTGTGCGCGGCGGCCGGACGGCGACGGTTCCCGGCGCCCTCGGCCTGCTCGAGGAAGCGGTGAAGCGGTTCGGCACTCGTTCCCTCGCCGACCTGGCAGGGCCGGCGATCACCGTCGCCGAGGAGGGGTTCGAGGTGCGCCCGACCCTGGCCGCCGCGGCAGCCCGGGCGGCGGGCGAGATCGGAACCGATCCGGTGCTCGGACCGCTCTACGTGCCAGACGGCAGACCGGTCGGCGCCGGAGATCGTGTCCGCAACGCCGCACTCGCCGAGTGCATGCGCACGGTGGCGTCGACGGGTGCGTCCGCGCTCTACGACGGACCGCTCAGCGAGGACGTGGTCCGCACCGTCGCCGACGATGGTGGCTACCTGACGCTCGACGATCTGGCGAGGCACCGCACCACCGAGATGCCGCTCGTCTCGGTGCCGTTCGCCGGCCACGTCGTCTGGGAGCTGGACCAGCCGACGCAGGGGCCAGCCGTCATCGAAGCGGTCTCCCGGATCGATCCGACGCCGCCGATCGACTGGGTCACCGTGCTCGACGCCGTGCGCGAGGGCATGCGCGGCGCGGGCTTCGACCCGTCGGCGATCGGGGCACGGCCTTCCCCTGCCCGCGGCGACACCACCTACGTTGCGGTGGTCGACGCCGAGGGCCGCGGCTCGTCGCTGATCACGAGCGTGTTCGGCGACTTCGGGAGCCATCTCGGCGTGCCCGCGATCGGCGGCCCGATCGGCAACCGAGCGACGATGCTGCGGGCCTTGCGCCTTGCACCGACGCCTGGAGCGAAGCCGCCCCACACCACGATCCCGGCCGCCGTCACGGCCCAGGACCACGGCCTGCGCTACGTGCTCGGGGTCGCCGGTGGGTTCATGCAGCCCCAGGCCCAGGTCCAGCTGCTCGTGCGGATGCTCGGCGAGGGAATGGCGCCGCAGGAGGCGATCGACGCACCCCGGTTCAAGATCCTGTTCGGTGGCGAGATCGCCATCGAGCCCGGCCATCCGCTGCTCGCCTCGATGCCCGAGGCAGGAGCGCGGCCAGCCGGTCCGGAGGGCTTCGGTGGTGCCCAGGTCGTCGGCTGGCACGACGGCCGGCTGCAGGCGGGCGCCGATGCCCGACGCGGCGGCCACGCCGAGGTTGTTGAGTAGCGATGCGGGCGCTCGCCGGTCCGCCCAAGTTCTTCGGCCTCGCGGTGCTTCGCTCGGGCGAGATCCTCGGCGCCACGTTCGCCGCCGGCGTCGTCCGGTCCGGCATCGACGCGTGGAGCGCGGTACCCGAGCTGTCGGACCTGAGCACGAATGCGGTCCTCCAGACGACATCGGGTGCCGTGCTCGTCGGCACGAACGGCAACGGACTCCATCGCTCGCCCGACGGCGGCCGCTCGTGGCAGCGCGTCGCGGCCGGACCGGCCGGCACCGTCTACTCCCTGGCGCAAGGTCAGAGTCTGTACGCCGGCACCGCAGACGAGGGACTGTGGCAATCGATGGACGACGGGGCGAGCTGGACGCCGGTCGAGCGCGGTCGGAGCGGCACGTGTATCTACGCAGTCACCGCCCGCAGGGACGGGACGGTTGTCGCCGGAACCGATGTCGCGGGGGTCACCGTCCACGCTCTCACCGACGACGGCTCGGCGATGTACGCCGGCTGCAGCGGGCACGGTGTGCTCCGCTCGTCTGATGGCCGCACGTGGGCCGCCGCCTCGGCCGGCCTCGGGGATCATCACGTGCACTGCCTGCTCGTCGCCGGCGGCGCGCTGCTCGCCGGCACCGGGCAAGGCGTGTTCATCACACGCGACGGCGGTGTCACCTGGTCGGCCGCCAACACGGGCATGGGAGCGTCGCGGATCTTCTCGTTGGCCGCCACCCCCGACGGGACGTTGCTGGCCGGCGGCTACGACGGCGTGTGGCGCTCGACGGATGGCGCGTCGTGGGCCCCAGTCCCCACCGGCATGACCGCGGCCCACGTGTTCGCCATCGCCGCCGCTCGCGGCGCGGTGTACGGCGGCACCGGCGACGGGCTCGTGCGTTCGGTGGACGGCGGGCGATCGTGGGAGCGCGTCGAGACCGGGCTCGACGGACGCACCGTCTACTGCGTCGCGGTTACGCCCGACGGGCGGTTGCTCGCCGGCACTTCGGCTGGCTGCCTGGTCTCCACAGACAGCGGCGCGAGGTGGCGCGTCGAGAATGACGGGCTGACGATCCTCGACATCTACACGTTGACGGTGGACGCGGCCGGCGACATCGTCGCCGGCACCAACGGCGGCGGCGTGTTCCGGTCGGGCGGTGACCGGTTCCGGTGGACGACGGCCAATGAGGGGCTCCCCGACCGGACCGTCCACGACCTCATCGTCGACGCAGGCGGCCGATTGACCGCCGCCACCAGCAACCTCGACGCCGGGCACAAGGGCGGCGGCGTGTACCGGTGGTGTGACGACTCGTGGACGGAGGCTGCACCGGGGCTGCCCGACGCCGCCGTCTACGGGCTGGCCACCGATGGAGCCGGAAGCGTCTACGCCGCGGTCCGAGGGGCCCGGGCGTTTCGGCTCGATGGTGACGGCGGCTGGCGTGATGTGACGCCCGGGCTGGAAGGTGCCAAGGGCTACGGCATCGGCGTGACGCCTGGCGGGTCGGTGCTGCTGGCAACGAGTGAGGGTGTCGTGCGCTCGGCCGATCAGGGTGAGACGTGGAGTACGACCACAGCGGGGCTCGCCAGCTCCACCGTCTACGCCTACGCCTGCGACGCCAACACGGTCTATGCCGGGACAGGAGCCGGTGTCCACCGTTCGATCGATGACGGGCTGAGCTGGGAGCGGTGATGGTGACGACGGCTGGCTGGACGACGATCGTCGGCGCAACGATCATCGACGGCCACGGCGGCGCACCGATTCCTGACGGCACGGTGCTCATCCACGGAGACCGCATCGAGCGCGTCGGTGCCCGCCAAGACGTCGCGGTTCCTGAGGGTGCGACGGTGATCGACGCCACCGGCCGCTTCGCACTGCCGGGACTGATCGACGTCCACGTGCACTACTTCGACTGGATGGGCGAGCTGTTCCTGGCGCACGGCGTCACCGCGGTGAAGGACGTCGGCAACGACGTGGAGTGGATCGCGACGGCCAGTCAGGAAGTCGCCTCGGGCACGGCGCGCGGACCCCGCATCTTCTACACGGGCAACGGCCTCGACGTGCCGCCGCCGCGGCGCGACCACTTCATCGGGCTCGAGAGCGCCGAGATGGCGAGGCAGGTCGTTCCGCTGCTCGCCGAGAAGGGCGCGATCGCGGTCAAGGTACGGGAGCTCCTGCCCGTCGAGCTGCTCGGCCCGATCGTCGACGAGGCACACCGCCTCGGGCTGAAGGTCACCGGCCACCTGCGGGCCACCGACGCCCGGCAGGCGGCGCTCGCCGGCATCGACGGCCTCGAACACGCCAGCGGGCTCGTCCAGGCGACGATCGATCCGTGGATCACGGTCGACCTCGACACGCTCGAGGCGCGCGACATCTACGCCAAGTACGTCGCGGAGCGGAAGGCGTACGCGCTGATCAACGAACACAGAGCCGGTGAGCTCGTCACCATGCTGGCGGACCGCGACGTCGCGCTGATCCCGACGATGTCAGGGTGGTGGCGGATGGCCAGCGATCGGCGGGACACGTTCGCCGCCGAGGACGCCGTGTACGCGGAGGATCCGTCGCTGGGCTATGTCCCCGATGACGCGCGGTCGATCTGGGCGACGTCGAAGCTGTACCAGATCGACGATCCGGACGATCTCACCCAACTGGGTGCCGGCTATCGCAAGATCCAGGCGCTCCTGCGTCACCACCGCGAGGCCGGCGGCCCGCTACTCGCCGGCTCCGACACGTACCTGTCCGTTCCGGGTCTGAGCCTGCAGCGAGAGCTGCTGTTCCTCGTCGACTGCGGGTTCACGCCGATGGAGGCGATCACGATCGCCACGCTGGACAATGCCCGCTTCATGGGTCAGGACCACGACATCGGATCACTCGCCGCGGGCAAGATGGCCGACATCATCCTGCTCGACGAAGACCCGCTGGCGAAGATCGAGAACATCGCGACGGTGTCGACGGTCATCAAGGGAGGTGACGCCATCGACACCAGCTATCACGCCGACTTCGCAGTGCCGACACCGCGCCCGGTGATGCGCCGCCCGTTGTGGGTCGAGCGCCGCCTCGCCGAGGGCTGACGAAGAAGGAGCGCGCCGATGCCAGCGCCGTCCACGATCGAGATCCACCGCCTCTCTCCAGCGATCGGAGCGGCGATCACCGGGATCGACCTGCGCGCTCCCCTCGATGACGACGCCTTCGCCGCCGTCCACGACGCCTTCCTCGCGAACTGCATCCTCGTGTTCCCCGGACAGCACCTCGGACCGGCCGAGCAGCAGGCGTTCGGCGAGCGCTTCGGCGAGCCGCTCGTCGTGCCGTATCTCGCCCCGCACGCGCTCCCCGGCTACCCGGCGATCCTGCGCGTCACGAACATGGGCAAGGCGCAGACGCTGACGGAGAACTGGCACTACGACTCCGCCTACTTCGACGAGCCGCCGCCGATCGCCATCCTCGCCGCCCAGCAGCTTCCCGATTTCGGCGGCGACACGATGTGGGCCAACGCCTACGCCGCGTACGAGGCGTTGTCGGAGCGGATGCAAACGCTGCTCTCCGGACTCCGGGCCGCCTTCACCGGGTCAGTCGTCGACGACGACGGGCAGCGCCGCGACGTCGTCACGTATCACCCCGTGGTGCGCACCCACCCGCTCACCCAACGCCAAGCGCTCGGCATCGGCCGGATCGAATCAGTTCCACACTTCGAAGGCATGACCGAGGCGGAGAGCCGGCCGTTGCTGCAGTTCCTCTACGAGCACTGCACGCGACCCGAGTTCGTCTACCGGCACCGCTGGGGCCAGGGCGACGTCGTGATGTGGGACAACCGCTGCACCCTGCACTACGCCATCCACGACTACGGCGACACTGCTGAGCGTCTGATGCACCGCATCACGATCCTCGGCGAGCAGTGCACGTGAGTCGTGACGCTTCGTTCCAGCCGTTCTGGGTGGTGACGGTCTCGGATCTGAGACTCTCACCACCCAGATGCGTTGCCTGAGATGGGTCTTATCCGGGGATCGGGCCGGCGTAGAGGAGGTCGTCGAGGCCGATGCCGAAGACATCAGTGGTACTCACGGCGGGGTTCGAGGTGAAACCGCCGCCTTGGTCCTGCCAGCCCGACCACTGGCTGCCACTCCAATGCTGCGACCACATCGCGAGGTCCTGCCCGACGACAAACACGTCGATACCGCCGTCCTGATGGGCGACCGCGCCCGGCGCCGACAGCGCCACGCCGCCGAGCCCGTACCAGCCACTCCACGTGCCGCCGGTGACTCCCTGATACCACACTGCACCGTCACCACCGACGACGAACAGATAGCCGGTGCCTGCGGCGTAGGTCGTCACCGGAGCACTGGCGACCTGGCCACCCAGGCTCGACCAACCTTGCCACGTGCCGCCGCTCATGTGCTGGGCCCAGACCCCGTCGTCGAGGCCGACGCCGGTCACATACAAATTGACGCCGTCGGTCGTGACGCCGAGATCGGAGATGATCGCCCCGCCGAGGCTGGCCCAGTCGGTGTGCGGGGTCCGGTACCACACGGCGTCGTCGAGCCCGACCCCGAACACGTAGGTCTGGCCCTCGAAGATCACCGCCGTGGGATTGCTGACCAACGCCCCACCGAGCGACTCCCAGCCGGTCTGGTGCGTGCGATACCACACGGCGCCGTCGACCCCGTTGCCGAAGATCTCGAAGTTCGGGTCCTGCGGTCCCACCAACTGCTCGGCCGGCGCAACCACCGACTCCAGCAGCCCACCGAGCGGCATCGCCGCGCTCCACGCGTCCCCGACCCGCTCGTGAACGTACGGCTGGCCGGTCTCGCCGACCGCGAACACCACATTGCACTTCGTCAGGACCGAGGGATCGGGTCGGTACGGCCCGCCCAGCGCCGACCACTCGGTTGCCAGCGCGGTCGTGCCGACTCGGACGCACTCGGGCGGCGGTCCGGTGTGTGGTGTGACGATGACGAGTCCGTCTTCACTGCGGACCCCTGTCTCGAAGACGACTCCTGGTGGCCCGAAGCCGCTGCCGCCGCCACCACCGAAGCTGTGCTCTCCCGGGCCTCCGGCGCCGCCGGCGCCGCCGTAGTAGCCGCCGCCACCACCGCCGCCGCCAAGGAAGCCGAACATGCCCGCACCGCCTTCGCCGAGGACACCGCTGCCGCTCGTGCCGTCCTGGTTGCCGCCGGCCGCGCCGCCGCACGCCCCGCTGCCGCCGGTCAGACCGCCGCCGGGACCGCCGGCGTGAAAGCAGCCCTCGCTCTGTCCGGTGGAGATCCCTCCGCCGCCGCCCGCGACGAGCACACGATCTGACAACGTCGTGCCGCCGATGCGCACATCGGATGCACCGCCGCCGCTGGCGCCGATGCAGACCCCGTTCCCGCCTTCGCCGCCACCGTTGAAGCCTCCCGGCACTTGACCGACCTGGCAGGTATCGACGCTCCTGCCGGCTCCGCCGACGAGGATCGTCACGGTGGTGCCGGGCATGACCGGCAGCGTTGCCGTCGCCCGTCCGCCACGGCCCCCCTTGAATTCGTTGCTGCCGCCCGTGATGTCGCCTCCCGCGGCGCCGTAGACGTCGAACGTCGCCTCGGTCACACCATCCGGCACGATCCACGTCTGCGCGTCAGCGGTGTACTCGAACGTGACCGGCGGCGGCAGCGGTTGGGGTTGGGCGGCGACGGGCGTCGCCGGAATGACCAACCACAACGCCGCGGCCGCGACCATCCCGGCCACGGCTGCGGCGCCGCGCCGCCGTCCGAGCACGTCCCGATGCGAATCACTACGGAACATGACGGGTCCTCCTTGGCCTCGACCTGTGTGACGGCAGCTGAGTCTCATGCGGACGACAAAGAGTCACCGCCCACCCGCCTGGCACGCGCGGATGATCACACGTTCGCGTCCGCCGAGCCAAGTCACGCCACCGGATCCAACCGGTACACGCGCTCGGCGGTGCGGTGGAAGATCGACGATCGCTCATCCGCTTGGAGCTCGGCGGTCACCTCCCGGTAGGCGTCGATCAGCTCCCGGTACGACCCGAACAGCCGGTCGACCGGGAAGTTCGAGCCGAGCATGCACCGCGACGCGCCGAAGGCCTCCACGCACGACAGCACCCACGGGCGGATGCTCGCCGGCGTCCAGTCGGGATCGGAGGCGCCGGCGACGGCCGAGATCTTGCACACCACGTTGGGGCGCACGGCGAGCCGTCGCATCGCCGCAGACCATGCGGCGAGATCGGCCGGCGACCGTTCGAGCGGAAGGCAGGCGTGGCTCAGAGCCATCGTCACAGACGGCCATCGCGCTGCGATCTCGTCGAGCACGCCGAACTCGTCGTGCGCGCGACGGAGCTCGACGGACAGGTCCAGCTCGGACACGACCTCCATCGCCGGTGCGATCTCGTCAGCGACCAGGTGGTCCGGCGACTCCCAATCCCGGATGCCGCGGAACCGCGGGTGCGCAGCGTGCCGTCGCAGGATGGCTGGCGCATCCGGGCGCCCGAGCAGGCAGCCGCCGACGACGGCCTCAGGGGTCCCGTACTCGGCCGCCACCGCCTCCAGCCATCGCGTCTCGCTCGCCGGGTCGTCGATCGGGTGAGCGCAGTGCACGTGCACGGCAGCTGCGAGACCGGTGCCGGCGGCTTCGAGGTGGAACTCCGGCGGCGTGTATCGCGGTGCATCGAGCTCGTCGGATCCCTCCCACCGCCGGAACGTGTAACCGGACTTCAACCACGCCCACTCGAGCCCCTCCACCGAATGGTCCCAGAAGTGGATGTGGGTGTCGACGAACGGTTCGTTGGCCATCGCTCCCGCCGGACAGTCGCGGCCGTCAGGACAGCAGCCGCGGCCCCGGCGTGAACCGGGCGGGCAGGGAGAAGGTCCCGTAGGTCACCCCGATGGTCTCGGCCTTGACGAGTCGCTCGTAGTCGACCTCGTAGTCGGGCAGCCGGCGCAGCACCGTCCGCAATGTGAGCAGGATCTGGCGACGGGCGAAGTTCGACCCGAGGCAGCGATGGGCACCGAGCCCGAACGCCATGTGCCGGTTCGGGGAGCGGTCGAGCAGCACTTCGTCGGGACGTTCGAACATCTCCTCGTCGCGGTTCCCCGACGCCCACACGAGCAGGATCCGGTCGCCGGCGCGGATCTCCCGGTCACCGATCGTGACGTCACGCTTGGCCGTGCGGGCCAGCGCGAACTGCGGTGACTCGTAGCGCAGGAACTCCTCGACCGCCGTCGGGAGCAGGTCCGGCTCATCGATGAGGCGCCGCCGGGCGTCGCGGTCCCGATCGAGATGGATCAGCGCGCTGCTGATCGCCGACCCCGTCGTGTCCAGCCCTCCCTGCAGGGTCAGCATCACCATCTCCTGGACCCCGTGGTCGGAGACGGGCTCGCCGAACACCTCGCCGTGGGTCAGATACGTGATCATGTCGTCACGCGGCACGGCGCGCCGCTCGGCGATCGTCTCGCGGATCGTCTGGGCGATCCAGGCGAGCTCCTCGAGCACGCCGGCCCGGCCGGGACTGTCCTGGCGCAGGAAGACGGTCTTGTGCATCGGCTCCGAGAATCGACGCCACTCCCCCACGTTCATCCCGAGCTTGTGCAGGGTGACCATCGCCGGTACGGGGTTGGCCAGGTCGTGGACGAGGTCAGCCTCGCCGTGCTCGATGAAGTCGTCGATGCACCGGTGCACGAAGCACTCGATGACAGGTTCGAGACGATCCGTCGCCGCCGGCGAGAACATCGGATGGAGGAGCCGCCGGTACTCGAGGAAGTCGGGCGGATCCATCTCGATCGGGATCGACTTCTGCTTGGCGTTCTTCTTGGGAGGCACGAGGATCGTCTCGGCGGACGAGAAGGTCTGGTCGTCGAGAGCGACCTGTCGGATCTCCTCGTAGCGGGTCAGCACCCAGAAGCCGTCATAGCGGTCGCTGCGAGCGACCGGACAGGTCCGACGCAGCTCGGCGAGCGTCGGCCACGGGTCGGCGGCGAACTCGCTGCTGTGGTGGTCGAAGTGCACGCAGCCGATCGGTGCGGTCACCGGTACTCCTCTCGCCGGATGCGAGCGAGCGAGCGCCAGCGAGCGAGCGGCCAGCTGCGGCCTGCGTGGCCGGGGAACGCCATTGACGTCATCCGCCGCCCTCCGCGGCCTGCGCGGCGAGCTCGGCGAAGCGGTCGGCACCGGCCTGGGCGACCTTTGCGTCGTCGGCGTAGTGGCCGCCGCTCACGCCGACCGCGCCGACGGCGACGCCGTCGTAGATCAACGGGACGCCGCCCGGGACGAGGAACGTCTCGGGGTTGGCGCTCATCGCCCGCCACAGCACCTCGTCCTGCTTCAACCGCTGCTCCAGGAAGTCCTCCGTCGAACGGCCCAGCCCTGCGGCGGCGGTCGCCTTCATCAGCCCGCCGCGCCATGCCTTGGCGCCGGCGCGCTCCGTCTTGCCGGCGGCAACGATCTCGCCTTGCTTGTCGGTGACGACGACTCCTGCGCCGACGCCGAGCTCGTCCGCCTTGGCGAGGGCGGCGCGCAGTGCCTCGGCCGCCGCGGCGTACGTCACATTGCGCTGCACCTTCACGATTTCGTCCACGAGAAAGAGAATACTGAATTCGGCCTACTCCAGCATCAGGCTGGCCTCCCGGTGCTCCGAGCGAC
Source organism: uncultured Acidimicrobiia bacterium (assembly GCA_963774635.1). Classification (GTDB taxonomy): domain Bacteria; phylum Actinomycetota; class Acidimicrobiia; order Acidimicrobiales; family Ilumatobacteraceae; genus JALZMG01. Next base: position 131,530 of record CAVZFS010000032.1, on the reverse strand, counting down.
CGGGCAGGAACCGCGTCAGCACGAGGCCGACGGCGGCGATGCCAGCGGAGACGAGGAAGCCACGGTTGTACGCCGCCTGGGCATCGGTGAGCTCGGCATCCGTCGCCGTCGTGAACGTCAGCTCGCCAACCTGGGCGGTGATGATGGTGGCAAGCACCGCGGTCCCAAGCGCGCCGCTCACCTGCCGGGTCAGCGAGCGCAGTGCCGACGCTTGCGGCACCAACCGGCTGACGACTGCGGACAGGCCCATCACGACGAGCGGCATCGTGCACAGGACGATCCCGACGTTGTTGACGACCATCAGCGCGATGACCACACCCAGTGGGGTGTCAACGCGCAGCGCTCCGAACGCCAGTGACGACACGACCACGAGGGCGAGTCCGAGCGTGACCGGCGGACGACCCCCGGTGCGGTCGGTCCAGCGCCCACCGAGCGGCATCGCCGCCGCGCTTGCGACCGCTGCAGGCAACAGGGCGAGACCGGTCTCCATCGGGCTCAGCCCCCGCAACGACTGCAGCTCCAGTGGGATGAACACGGTGCGGGCGAACTGGGCGACGGCGACGGCGGCGACGATCCCGAGCACCAACCGGAACGCCGGAACATCGAAGATCGACATGTCGATGAGCGGGTGCACGGTGCGCCGCGCGTGGGCAGGATAGGCAGCGAGCATCGCCACCCCAAGAGCGCAGACCACGCTGGTGACCAGCACCGGCCAACTGTCGGCCGCGCCGAAACCGAGCAGGAGGGCGATCAATCCGGTGGCGACGATCGCCAGCCCGACGGTGTCGAACCGCCGTGCTCGAGATACCTCCTCGGCGGGATCTTCGGGGATCGCCCTCCTCCCCAAGGCAACCACTGCGGCGGCGAACGGAACGTCGATCAGGATCAACACCCGCCAGTTCGCCGCCTCGAGCACCCAGCCCGACAGCAACGGAGCGATCAGCGGGCCGAGCATGACGACGGTGCCCGAGATGCCCACGGCGGTCGCCCTGCGGCCCTCCGGGAACATGCCGAATGCGATCGACGTCGCCAGCGGGACGATCAGCCCGGCGCACAGGCCCTGCAGGCTGCGGGCGGCGATCAGCCAGCCGAGGCTGACCGATGCGGCGACGGCGATGGAGAACAGTCCGAAGCCGGCGGCAGCGGCGATGAACACCTGCTTCTGGCTGAAGCGATCGGCAGCCCAGCCCACCGCCAGCTGGGAGATCCCCATCGCCATCAGGAACACCGGGATCGCCCACTCGGCGCCGGAACCGAGGTCGGCGGAGATCTCCGGCAGGGAGAGGACGATGAACGTCGTGTCCATCAGCACGACGAGCGAGGCGAGGATGATCGCCGTCATCGCGGCGACCGGGTAGCGGTCGGTCGAAGTCGGCGTCGCCGTCACGCCAACGAGACGTAGACGTTCTTCTGGCGGAGGAACTCGTCGATCCCGGCCCGACCGCCCTCTCGCCCGAAGCCGCTCTGCTTCACGCCACCGAACGGTGCGCTCGGAGGCATCGGCGGGAAGGCGTTGACCCCGATCGAGCCGGCGTCGAGCCGGGCCGCGACGCGATGGGCTCGACGGAGGTCGTTCGTGAAGACGATGCCACCGAGCCCGTAGGCCGTGCCATTGGCGAGCGTCACCGCCTCGTCCTCGTCGTGGAAGCGGATGATCGACAGCACCGGACCGAAGATCTCGTGCTGCGCGAGGTCGCTGCGGTTGTCGACGTCCCCGAAGACGGTCGGGCGGATGAAGTAGCCCGCCGCGAGGTCGCCTCCCATCCGCTCTCCACCGGTCAGCAGGCGACCGTCACCGTCGGCGGCTGCCCGCCCGATGATCTTCAGGATCCGCTCGCAGTTGGCGGCGTCGATGACCGGGCCCATGTGGACGCCGTCATCGAACGGTGCGCCGACGACCAGCGCCTCGGTGAGCGCCACGACTCGCTGCTCGACGGCGTCGTAGACGGAGTCTTCGACGAGCAGGCGGGTCGGCAGCACGCAGCCCTGCCCGCTGGTCGGCACCAGACCGGCCTGCACTGCAGTGGCGGCGGCTGCATCGAGGTCGGCGTCGGCGAACACGACGTTGGCCGACTTGCCGCCGAGCTCGAGCACCACGGGTGTGAGGTTGCGCGCCGCTGATTCCATGATCCGGCGCGCCGTCGCCCCGCCGCCGGTGAAGCTGATCTTGCCGACCCGCGGATCACCCACGAGCGCCGCACCGGCGTCGGCGCCACCCGGCACGACGTTGACGACGCCGGGAGGCAGACCGGCCTCCAGACAGAGCTCGGCGAAGCGCAGCGGACCGAGTGGAGCGAGCTCGGCCGGCTTGAGCACGACGCAGTTGCCGGCGGCGAGCGCTGGGGCGACCTTCATCGCCGGCGAGACCATCCCGCCGTTCCACGGCGTCAGCACGGCGACCACGCCGTAGGGCTCGAGCCTCGTGTAGTCGAGGGCCGGGCCGGCCGACGTCGGCACTGTCGCGCCCTCCAGCTTGTCGACCCACCCAGCGTTGTAGCGCACGTACTCTGCCGCCAGGGATGCGCCGCGCCGGCGCTTGAACGGCGCCCCGGTCTCCAAGGAACGCATCACGCCGAGGTGCAGGTCGTTGGCATCGATGAGGCGAGCCAGCTCGGCAAGGACGTCGCGCCGCCGCGTCGGTGCCCACTGCGACCACTCGGCGAATGCGGCGATGGCGGCAGAGATCGCCCGGTCCACCTCGGCGGAGCCACCCATTGCCACACTCGCCAGCGCCTCGCCGGTCGACGGGTTGAGCTGCTCGCGGCGGCCTCCGCTCGTGTCGGCCTCCCACCGGTCGCCGATCAGGATGTCGCCGCTCGGCAACTGCACGTCCCGGATCAGTTGCACCGGATCGATCATCGAAACGTCGTCCATCTCGGTCAGATCAGCAGCGCTCCGCCGTCGACGTGGAGGACGGTGCCAGTGACGTACGTCGCGGTCATCAGGAACAGCATGGCGTGGGCGAGCTCCTCCGGCTGGCCGAGGCGGCCGAGCGGTAGTTGGTCGAGGTAGGGGCGCATGACCTCCTCCTTGCGCTCACCGAACGCCCGGTCGAGGACGGGAGTGTCGAACGAGCCGGGACAGATCGAGTTGACCCGGATCGGCGCAAGCTCTACCGCCATCGCCCGAGCGAAGGACTCGACGGCAGCCGTCGCCGCCGCTCCGACGGCTCGGTCGGCGCGAGGTCGAAACGCTGAGACGCCCGAGCAGAACGTGAAGGACCCAGTCGGTGGCATCCGCGGTGCGCCGGCCGCGCACAGGTTGCGGGCCGCCCACACGCGAGCGTCCATCGCCCGCTGGTACATCTCATGGCTGGTGTCGGCCACCGGCGCGTGCGGCTGCTCGCCCGTGAACGAGGCGACGTGGTCGACGCGGTCGTACGTGTCGAACAGGGTCTGCACTGCTCCGGCGTCTGCTCCATCGAGCGACTCCGCCCGCGTGTGACCGCCGATCTCAGCCAGGGCCTGGTCGAGTCGTTGTGGGTCCCGGGCGACGATCGTGACGTCGGCGCCGGCTGCCCGTGCTGCCTTGGCCGTGGCCAGACCGAGGCCGGAGCTGGCGCCGAACAGCACGACGGTCTGTCCCTCGAGCGAGATCGTCACGCCTGTTGTCCTCCTCCGCACGTCAACGCCCAGTCGAAGTCGGTGACGGCCGTCCACGCGCCACGGTCGGCGTCCCAGCGAATCGTGCGCGCCGAGCGGAATCCCCAGTGCTCGCCATCGCGGAACGTCACGTCAGCACCGCTGGCCATTGGTATCGAGCGAAGCTGCTCGAGCCCGGCCACGAACGAGGCGCGACTCGGGTCGGGACCGGCACGTTCGCAGTCCCTCGACGAGCAGCGTCACGAGGTCGCTCGTGATGAGCACGTTCGACCACTCCCCGGATGTCATCGTCGCGACCGTGGCGGCGGGGCCGCCGCTCCAGCGCTCGTACGCCTCGAGCGCGGCGACGGTCTCGGCGCCGAGCGGGCGGCCGGCTGCGAGGTCGCCGACCCGGCTCATCGTCAGCGCCAAGGTTCCGTCGTAGAGCTCCGGAGGGAGCCGCCGGGCGGTGACGTCGTTGGTGTGCTCACCGGTCTCGAGGTCGAGCAGGTTCGGCCGGTAGCCGATGCCCTCTGCCGCTCGCAGCGTGTTGATCCAACTCGATCCGCCGACGAATCCGAGGAGGAGGTCGACGCCTTCGGCGGCGAAGCGGGCGGGGGCCGACTCGTCGTGCTCGCTCCCGACGCCGATGCCGTCGGAGTCGATCAATGTGCGCACGTCGTGCCCGAGCCGGTTGAGCTCGTCGATGGCGGCGGCCGACGACTGGCGGGTCAGGCGATCACAGAAGATGCCGATCACCCGCCCGTCGAGGTGACCCCCAGCGTGCGCCCACGCGACGAAGGACCGGTACAGCACGTCCTGGGCCGGCCGCAGTGTGAACAGCCACGGCGCGTCCTCCTGCAGCGTGGCGCTCGGCACGGCATTGACGTCGATCACGGGCACCCCTGCTGCCGCAAGCCGCCGCGCGCCGTCGGTGAAGTCCCGCCCGCCCAACACGGCGAAGGCGTCGGCTTCGGCAAAGCGGCGGGCCGCGGCGACCTTCTCGGCCGGCTGGTTGGAGCGGTAGGACGCGAACACGAGCCGCACGTCACGCCCGTGGATCGGGATCCTGCCGTCGTCGCGACAGCGTTCGACGGCGGCGATGCACTGCTGTTCGGGATCGCCGATGCTCCACGACGGATCGAGCGCCACGTACTCGGAGAGGTCGGGAACGGCGATTCCGATCGTCAGCTCCTGGCCCACATCACGCTCCTCGTCGTCGAGGCACTCGGCAGGGCCGCGCGCCGCTCGCCGACCGACGCCGAATAAAGTGTGCTAAATACCCTAGGCGGTGAGGGGCGTGCGAGCAACCGGCCAGGGGGATCCGACGTGTCGATCGCGTTGACCCTGCCGGGCCTCGACTTCGAGATCCCGCTCAACGTCGTGATCCTCGGCCTCGTCAACGGCCTCACGTACGCGCTCATCGCGATCGGCCTGACGCTCGTCTATCGCACCTCGCGCGTGCTCAACCTGGCGGCCGGGGAGATGGGTGCGCTTCCGGCCCTGCTGATCCCGATCCTCGTCATCAACAAGGGTTGGCCGTACTGGCTCGCCCTGCTGCTCGCGCTGGTCGGCGCGGCGACGATCGGGGGGCTGACCGAGTCCCTCGTCATGCGTCCGCTGTCGCGCGGCCCGCGCCTGACGATGCTCGTCGCCACGATCGCGCTGGCACAGGCGCTGTTCGGCTTCAGTCTCCTCATCCCACGCGGCGGCGACCTCACGGGCAAGGCGTTCCCGACTCCGTTCGACTGGCACCTGACGATCGGCACGCTCGTGCTCGGACCTGGAGAGCTGCTGATCCTCATCGTCGCCCCGCTGTGCGCGCTGGCCGTCACGGTCTTCCTTCGCCGCAGCCCGCTCGGGCGGGCCAGCCGGGCGACCGCGGAGAACCCGGAGGCGGCCCGCCTCGCCGGCGTTCCGACAGGGCGCGTGTCGTTCGGGATCTGGGTGATCGCCGGCCTGCTCGCCGGCGTCGGAGCCATCCTCATCGGGGCTACCCGCCCGCTCACGCTGTCGGTCGCGCTCGGTCCGGCGCTGCTGCTCCGTGCGCTGGGGGCGGCGATGCTCGGTGGGCTGAGCAGCATCTGGGGATCGTTCGTCGGCGGTGTCGCGATCGGGATCTGCGAAGCCCTCGTGCTGTGGAACTACCCCGTCGGCGGCGTGCTCGAGCTGGTCCTGGCCATCGTGATCCTGCTCAGCATGCTGCTCAAGCCGGGCCTCGGCCGCAGCCGTCAGATGCGCGAGGGCGCCGACTGGACGCTGACCACTGCGGTCCGCCCGCTCACGCCGGCCGAGTCGCGCCTGCCCCTCGTGCGGGTTGCCCGAGTCGTCGTGCTGGCCATCGTGATCGCGCTCGCCGCGCTCGCCCCGTTCGCCGTCAAGCCGTCGCTGCAGGTGACCCTCACGACGATCGTCCTGATCGCCCTGGTCGCCCTGTCGCTCGTCGTACTGACCGGCTTCGCCGGCCACGTGTCACTCGGGCAGTTCGCCTTCGTCGCGGTCGGTGCCGCCGTGGGTGGCCGCCTCTACCAGCTCGGCTTCCCGCACCTTGCCAGCGCGGCGATCGTGGTCGTCGTCGGCGCTGCCGTGGCGGTCGTCGTCGGGCTCCCTGCGCTGCGATTGCGCGGGCTGTTCCTCGCCGTCTCCACGCTCGGATTCGCCCTCGCCGTCGCCAGCTGGCTGTTCTTCCAGGGCTGGCTGGTCCACGAGTCGCCCGAGACAGGCAGCTCACTACAACTGCCGCGCCCGACCTTCTTCGGGGTCGATTTCAACGAGGAGAACCGCTACTACTGGCTGTGCCTCGGAGTGCTCCTCGTCACCATCCTCATGGTGTACCGGCTGCGCCGCACCGGCCCCGGACGGGCGATGCTGGCCGTCCGAGACAACGAGGCGTCGGCGGCCAGCCTGTCGCTGGTGCCGTGGAGGGTGAAGCTCACGGCATTCGCGCTTTCCGGCGCGATTGCTTCGTTGGCCGGCTTCCTCTACGGCGGTCTGCTGATCAACTTCGCATCCGACCCGAGCAACACGTTTGCGCCTGGCGAGTCGCTGAGCTTCGTGGTCATCGCCGTGTTCGGCGGGATCACGTCGGCGACCGGGGCCGTGCTCGGCGCGCTGTGGGTGGAGGGGATCCCGCGGCTGCTCGGCGAGGGCTACGCGCTGCTGTCCTCCGGCCTCGGCGTGATCCTCATCCTGCTGCTCATGCCGGGCGGGCTGGCGACCCTGGTGTTCGCGCTTCGTGACCGGTTCGTGGCGTTCGCCGGTCGGCGGCACCGGGCGGCTCCGCCCACCTCGTCGGACGAGGTCACCACGTCCGATCGCGAGATCGCACGGGCCCGCATCAGCGTCGGCGTCGCGGCGAGCGGAGCCCGAGACGGGGCCGCGCCGCTCACGGCGTCGAACATCAGCGTCGCGTTCGGGGGGCTGCGCGCCGTCGACGACGTCACCGTGCACGCGTCGGCTGGTGAAGTGCTCGGGTTGATGGGTCCCAACGGAGCGGGAAAGACGACCCTCTTCGACGTCCTGTCCGGGAGCCTGCGTCCGGCACACGGCTGCGTGGAGCTGGACGGCCGCGACGTGACGCGCCTGCCTGCCTTCCGTCGGGCCCGGCTCGGTCTTGGACGCACGTACCAGCAGGCCCGGCTGTTCGCCGACCTCACCGTCCTCGAATCGGTCTCCGTCGCGCTCGAGCGTCACCACCGGTCGTGGCTCGTCCCGTCGATGATCGGATGGCCCGGATCGGTGCGGAACGAGCGGGCACGGATGGCCCGCGCCGCGGAGGTGCTCGAGCTGCTGGATCTCCAGGAGTACGCCCACCGGCCCTCGTCGCAGCTGCCGACCGGCGTGCGTCGAATGGCCGAGCTGGCGTGCGTCATCGCATTGCAACCCCACGTGCTGCTGCTCGACGAGCCGACTGCGGGCTACACGCCACGCGAGACGGAGGCGTTCGGCATCACCATCGGGGACGTGCGTCGCCATCTCGGCGCCACGGTCGTGATCATCGATCACGACGTCCGGCTGATGCGCCACCTCGTCGACCGCCTCTACGTGCTCGCCGCCGGAAAGGTGATCGCCGAAGGCCCGCCGTCGATCCTCGACTCCGACAGCCGAGTCGCTGAGGTCTATCTCGGTGCCACCGTCGCTGCCAGGACCGCCGCGCCGACCCTCGACCCGGCCGGACGGGTGTGAACCACAACGGGAGATCGACCCGGACCCGGGAATCTGGGCGTGATCACTCCGGCGCTCCGATGATGGCCCGCGTTCGCCGCAGCACGTCGACGACCGCCGGATCGCCCGTGATGTCGAGCACGGCATTGCGATCGAGGTTGTTCGTCAGCAGCCGCCACGCCTGATCGGCGTCGAGGCGGGCGACGGCGACGACGTCGCCAGCGGAGTCCTCGGCGAAGTCCCACCGATCACCGCGAACGATCCGCCAGCGGCGCTCGACCGCTCCACTCACGTCGATCCGCACGGTTGCCCCCGGAGCCGCATCGACCGATGCGAGACGGTACGCGTAGGCCCAGCGGAAGGCGTCGAGGATCGGCCCGAGCAGGTCGGCGCGCAGATCCGTCGGGTACCCGAGCGCCGTCAGCAGCTGCTGGCGGTGGATCCAGTACTCCGACACCTCGCGGGCTGCCTCCAGCCACTGCGGCACGGGGTGGTCGCTCGCCCAGCTGACATCGGCGTCGACAGCCAGCAGATCCATCTGCTCGAACGCCTCGGCGACGTGCGGACCGAGCCAGGACAGCAGTTCGACGACGAGGCGTGGGCTGACACGGCGCGCTGCCGCGACCCAGTCCATCTGCAGGCGGTCAAGCCAGGCGATGAAGCCCGCTTCGTCGAGCCCCGGCGGGGGTGTCGTGTCCTGGTGGCCGTCACGTGCGAGTGACAGCACGTACAGGTCGTCGCCGAGGAGGTGCCGGCACAGGCCGGCGACGTCCCACGCCGGGCACGGTGTCGGGCGGGCCCAATCGACGTCCTCGACCGAGGCCAGCAGATCGAGCAGCCGCTCACGCTCGAGCCGCAGCAACGACGGATAGTCCGCCGATGGCTCCGCAGTCTCGACAGGCACCTGTCGAGCGTACGGATCGTCGCGACTCAGCTCGTCGTCGCTTCGGCGACATAGAACCGGTTGCCGTCGGGATCGAGGAACGAGAACATCAGCGGCGCCGTTTCCCAGTCGAGCAACTCGCCGGCGTGGAGGCCGAGCTCGCGAACCGTCGCGTGGGCGGTACGCGCGTCGGCCGTCATCAGACGGATGCCGGTGTCGATTCCGGCCGGCAGCTCGTCTTCGGCGGCGACGAGCGAGATCGTCGTGCCGCCGCCGGTCAGGCCCAGTTCGATCCATCGAAAGCCCGGCTGGAGCTCGGAATCCGAGCGAACCTCGAAGCCGAGGCGCTCGAACAGGGACTTTGCAGCGTCCTGATCGGTCACCGGTACCGCGACCGTGATGACGTCCGTGAAGGTCGTTGCGCTCATGCGGTGGAGACCGATCGGCGTCGTCAAACTCATCGCCGGGTCCGACTGACGGCACACCGGCGGCACAGCTGCGTCACGCCTCTCTCCACGACGACGCACCATCGAGGCGTCGACGTCAACCCTCACGAAGGAGCACCCCATGCCGACCATCGCCGACTTCACCGTCGTCGCCGACTCAGCGTTCACCCTCCCCGGCGAGCTGCTCAACGATCGGCACTTCCCGAACCTGAGTTTCCCCGCCGTCAGCGCCGGCTCACCGGCCGTGCTCATGTTCCGCGTCGATCCCGTCGAGACCCCTGCTCGGGTCGTGATCCAGATCAACAACGTGGACGTCCTGTCCCAGACGTTCGACACCACGCCGCAGCGGACCTGGCACGAGGTCATCGGCGCCGGCACGCTCAAGGCCACCGGCAATGAGATGGTCGTGTCCGTCCTTGCCGGCAGCAACGGCGACGTCGGCCGCGTCGCGATCTCGGACATCGTCGTGCAGTTCCAGGCGAACATCCCCTGATCGGTCAGTCCGCGGACCAGCTGTCCGGCTGAGAGCCGTCGACGTCGGTGAACCCGTAGTGGCGAGCCAACTCGGCTGAGCTGACCGACTGCTGGTTCCATCGTGCTCGGCCGGCGTCAGCCGCAAGAGCGGCGACAGCACGGCCGACGTACCGCGGCGACTCTGACGAGGCGAACCCGGCGGGCGCGGTGGGGAGCCCGCCGGGCCGGTCCGGCTGGAGCGCGTCGTGCCAGTTGGTCTCGCTGACGCCGTAGTTGTCCAGCATCATCTCCGAGCGCAACCAGCCCGGCGTGATCGCGACCGCGGTCCCCCCATGGGGCGCCAGTTCGTGGCCTTGCGAGAACGCCAACCGGTTCACCGCCACCTTCGCCAGGTCGTAGAACACCGAGATCCGATACTGCGTGGCGTTGTAGTCGCGGGTTCCGTCGGTCACCTCGATGAGCAGGCCGCCGGGCTGGTCGACCAGGAGTGGCAAGAGGTGGTGTGACGTGATCAGGTGGGTCTCCACGCCGAGGTGCAGGATGCGCAGCCCCTTGTCCAGGTCGTGCTGCCAGATCGGCGTGTTCCAATCGGCCGGCCCGCCCTTGAGCAGTTCGGCACCCCACACGTCGTTGACGAGCACGTCGACGTGGCCATGTTCAGCCCTCACCCACTCCGCCAATTCACCAACCTGCCGAGGCTCGAGATGGTCCACCGGCATCGCCACGCCGGTCCCGCCGAGGCTCGTCACCAGCTCGGCGGTCTCCTCGATCGTCTCGGGACGCTCGTAGTCCGAGCGCAAGCCGCCACGCGTGCTGCTGCGTCCCGTACAGATCACCGTCGCGCCCGCCTCGCCGAGAGCAGTCGCGATGCCCCGCCCCGCACCCCGGGTCGCTCCCGCGACGACCGCGACACGACCGCGCAGCGCATCGGGATCCGGTGACCAACTCATCCGTCTGCGTGTGGGGCGTGCACCTACGGTCCGCTGCGGCGGAGGAACGCCAGCGCCGCGCGCCACGTCTCGGGTGAGTTCCAGATGCCGAGATGGGCGGTGCCGAGGGGTTCGTCGTAGATCCCCTGACCGTCGAGTGAGAGGTTCGTTGCCCCGGTCAGTGCCGGGCTCTGCGCGAAGTCGGCCGGCGCACCGTTGCGGTCGAGTGCCGGCACGGCGGGGAAGCCGCCGTCGTCGAAGGGCAGGTACACGAAGTCGGCGTCGCTGTTGCGAATCGTGAGGTAACGGGTCGGGCCCGGCGTCTCGTCACCGGCGTTGAGCGTGCTGAGGAACGGCGTTGCCACCGCACCCAACTCGACGCACACCGCACTCGTCGGCACGAACCCGCCGGACGCCGGTAGCTGCCAGTAGTTCTCCGGCACAGGCGAGCAGTTGATGATCCCATGATGGGGGCTGGCCACGGTGACGAGCCGTCGCACGAGGGAATGGGCGTCGTCCTGGCGCAACCACTCCCGAGCGACGGTGCCACCGAGGCTGTGGGCGACGATGTCGACCTGCTCGGCACCGGTGTAGTCGAGCACGGCATGGACGAACTGGCGCAGGTCGGGGACGCTCGCCGCCGACGTGTGGGCCAGGGACGAGCGGATCGTCTGATCCGCCGGGAGGTCGCACTGATCCCCCTGGTAGCCGAGACCCCACAACTCCGACGGCCGGTAGCCGTGGCGCAAGAAGTACTCGGCGGCGTCGTGCATGTCCCCGTACAGCGGGTTGCAGGCTGTCGGATAGGGCGTGTCGTTGTTGCCGTGCAGGAAGATCACCGGCGTGTGGGCGATCCGCCCCTCGTCGGAGCCGAAGCCGATCAACGGCGTCCCCAGGGACGCATCGAGGATCACCGGGAAGTCAGCAGGAAAGCTCGTCCCGAGCTCTCTGTGCTGCGCCTGAACGGGGGCGGCTACAGCCGGCCCGACGACAACAGTGACAACAGTGACAACGGCGACAACGGCGACACGACGCAGCATGGCGGCACCTCGAGATGGCGGTCGAGTGGACCATACAGCGCGCTCACAGGATGAACGGCGGGTAGCCGGTGTCGAGGCCCGTCAGCGGCTTGGCGAGCTCGGGCAGATGCTTGTGGGAGAACAGCAGGTGCTGGCGGGCGGCCTGCACGTCGTCGAGCGCCCGCAGCAGCCGGCTGCCTGTGTACGCGGCAGCCCCGCCGCCGAGTTGGTGCGCGACTGAGGTGGCCGCAACCGCTGTGTCGCACGCGTGCAGGCAGGCGACCAGGATTCGTGCCTGCAGGACGCGATCGATCGGTTCCGCCGCGCTGGCGCGCTGGCGGGCTTCGTCGACTGCTTCGTGGAGTGCGGCGCGCGCCGCTCGCAGGCTTGCGTCCGTCACGGCGAACTCGGCCATGCCGATCGGATCATCGGCCAGTTGACCGCGTCTCGCAGAACGTCCTTCGCGCACCTGACGGGCGATCTCGTCGAGCGCGCCGCGAGCGATCCCCAGCGGCACCGCGGCGAGCGTCGGGAGCAGTGTGGAGTAGATCGGCAGCCGCCACATGGTGCCGGCCGGCCACGGTCGGTCAGCGAACGTGCAGCACCGATCGAGCCCGATGGGAACGTTCGTGGCGCTGACGTGATGACTGCCGGTGCCGCGCAACCCGACCGAGTCCCACGTGTCCTCGACGTCGAGCGCGTCGACCGGAACGAACGCCACGCGCGGTCTCTCGTCCAACCCATCGACGAACGCTCCGAGGCCGGCCCACTCGCTGTGCAAGCAGTTGCTCGTGAACGACCACCGTCCGCTCAGCACGTGCCGATCGCCGTCCCGAACGATCCGTCCCGTCGGGGCGAACATCGTGGCATTGCCCTGATCGGGGTCAGCGAAGATCACCCGGGAGGCCTGCTCCGAGAGGTAGCCGGCGAAGAGGTTGCTGCCGGCGCCGATCACCGCGCACCATGCCGTGCTGCCGTCGACAGCGGCCAACCGCTCGAACGTGTCCATCGCGGCGGGGACTGTTGCCTCGGTGCCACCCAGCTCGCGTGGCATGGCGAGTCGATGGACCCCCGACTCCCTGAGGGCCGAGACGACCCGGTCGGGAAGCCGACGACGCTGCTCGATCTCCTCGACTGCCTCGGCCACGACGCTGAGTAGGGGCTCCATGGATGCCGCCTCGTGGCCGGTGTCCGTCTCACCCATCGACGTCGCCATGACGCAAGTATCACGAGAAAGTCACACTGGCGGACGTGATTTCGTACGACGAGCTCAGAGGACCAGACGCTCGACGAAGCGCGCTGGCGCCCGGCGCGACTGCCCCTGCCCACGGGTGCCGAACACACCCCGCTGGACGCCAATGCCGAGGTGGCCGTGGGCGACGGCGAGGTGCGAGTGACGATCCCACGCTTCTCACTTGCGCATGACACGTTCCAGGTCGCCGACAGCCCGAAGTACCTCGTGTTCTCGACGCGCGAGTTCGATCTGGCACCGCATCGGAAGGCGAGGTTCGCCGTCGATCTCGCGGTCGAGAACATTGGCGGTGACCCAGGGGACTACCGCCAGGGAATGGCCGCTTTCCACACGTTCGACCTCGGCGTGACGCGGCGGGTGTTCGCGGTCTGCGGCACGTCCACCCGCGTGCTCGCGTTGCACGAGCAGCTGGGTGCATTCGGACCAGGCGAAGCCTTCTACCACGTCACCGAGTCGCCGTACGAGGACTTCGACGACGACTTCACCCGGCTCCGGGCGTGCGAGATCACGCTCGACCGCAGCACCGCGACAGCAACCTGGCGAGTCGACGATCACACCCTGTACGAGATCCACGGCACGGTGATCCCCGAACACGTCCAGATCGGTTTCGGCATCTGGACGATGGTGCCGATCCGGAACGGTCGCAGCCGCTCGCTCAGCGGGCAGGGAATGTCCACGCGGTGGAGCGACTTCCGTCTCGACGGCGTCTCAGGCTGACGTCACAGGGGCAGCGGGGCCCACTCTCCGTCCGGCTCCCAGCACGGGCAATCGGGGTTCCAGCGCACCTGGCGTCCCGTCTTCGCACCGCTGTGATCGTCTGGCGAGTAGCTGACCGTCTCCCAGTAGGCACCGTGGAAGTCGGTGATCTGCTCGATCGCCGCCTGGAATTGCTCCTGGGTGACGTCAGAGCGCTCGGTGGCGTCGGCGTCGCCGAACGTGGTGGCGATCGTCAGCGCCTCGATCATCAGGTTGGCGAGGTCGCAGGTGATGAGGACGTTGGTGTACTCGCCGGACTGCTCTGGCGCAGTGCGCGCGATGGTCTTGCCGGAGAACTCCTCGTAGTTGGCGAGGCAGTCCTCGGCTTCCGGGCTCACGCCCACTGAGAGGTCGCCCGCCCGGACGCTCGCCAGCGCGGGCACGTCGGTGTACTGCCCCGGCGCGTAGGCAGCGGTGGCGACGTCGCTGAGGTGCGACGCCCAGTCCGTGTCGATGTAACCCGGGTTGTACCCCTGCTCGGCGGCGGCGCCGGTGAAGTTGATGATGCTCGAGCTGCCGACGATCGGGATGACCATGTCGACCCCATCGGCTTGGAAGCGCTGTGCGGCGAGCGCGTCCTGCTCGGCACCCACGCCCTCGCCACCGGACTGCACCTCGGAGGCGATGTTGACGCCGGCGTCCGTGAGGATCTGCTTGAGGGCATCGACTGCCGCCTGGGCCGGCGTCTCCCAGTAGATGCCGACGGTCTTGCCGTCGAGGTAGCCGTTCTCGACCGCCCAGTTGCCGAAGGCGGTCAGGATCGTCGTCTCGTCGGGCTTGACGGTGAAGAAGTTCGGCCCGGCCTGGGCATACAGCGCCTCCGGCGCCTGGTTGACACTGATGACCGGCGTGTTGAACCGGCTCGCCACGCACTCGGCGCCGTTCGGGAAGTCGCGTCCGGCGAGGACGGCGAAGACTTGCTCGTCCTGGCCGAACTGCTGGCAGACGGCGAGCTGCGCATCGGCCTCGATGGCGCTGTGTCCCCCCAGGACGAACTCGACGTCGACGCCGTTGACGGGCAGCACGCCAGCGGCGTGCAGAGCGTCCGACACGGCGAGGATCTGCTCCTCGGGATCACCCGTGCTGAACGCCGGATTGACCTCTTCGAAGGCCGACACATCGGCCCAGGCGAAGCCGACCTTGATCGTCTGCTCCACCTCCCCGTCGCCCCCAGTGGCATCCGTCTCGGCTTCCGTCGTGTCGGACTCAGCAGCCGTGGTGTCCGGCGCAGCGGTGGTCTCAGCCGCGGCCTCGGTCGTCTCCGCCGCCTCCGCCGCCGTGGTCTCCGCGGCACCGGCGGTGGTCTCGGCCGCGCCGCCATCGTCGTCGTCATCGCCGCACGCCACCATCACCGTGGTGAGCGCCGCCGCCGCAACGACGAGTCGGGCCTTCTTCAACCCTCGAACCATTGATGTCCTCCCCCATCGTGGCGCTACGACACGAGAGCGCCCGGCCGGCACAAGAGTATACTCTTCTTCTCCGACCCGCAAGGACACCACGACCTTCGACGGAGACCCGTCGTGATCACTCCACTGCAGACGCTCGTCGATGGGCTGGCGTTTCCCGAGTGCCCGCGCTGGCACGACGGTGAGCTGTGGATCTCGGAGAAGCGGGCCGGGCGGGTGATGGCCGTCTCCCAGACGGGCGACGTGCGCACCGTCGTGGACGTGCCAGGCGGCCCTGGCGGCCTCGGCTGGGCTCCCGATGGTGACCTGCTCGTCGTCGACACGAACGCCCGTCACCTCCTTCGACTCGTGCAGGACCGGCTGACGCGTGATTGCCGACGTGAGTGGGGTGACCGTCGGGCGGTGCAACGACATGACGGTCGACCGCCACGGCCGCGCGTATGTCGGCCACTTCGGCTACGACCTGCTCGGCGGCGCGTCACCCGCACCTGCCACGCTCGTCCTCGTGCAACCCGACGGGGTGGTGAGCACGGTGGCCGACGATCTGCACTTCCCCAACGGCTGCGAGCTGACGACGGACGAGAGCACGCTGTTGGTCGCCGAGTCGGCGGCCAACCGGATCACCGAGTTCGACGTGCATTCCGACGGCTCGCTCGGCACACGGCGCGAGTTCGCTCACCTCGGCGCTTCCATCCCCGACGGCATCGCCCTCGACGCCGCGGGCGCGCTGTGGGTCAGCGACCCGGTCGGCTGCGCACTGCTGCGCGTCGAGCGCGGCGGCGAGGTGACGTCGTACGTGTCGACGGCGCCCGCCGGAGCGTTCGCCTGCGCGCTGGGCGGCGACGACGGGCGAACCCTGTACACCTGCCTCTACACGGAGCAGGCGTCCCAGCTCGCCGACGGCGCGCCACCGATCGGCTCGGTCGTGACGATGCGCGTCGACGTACCTGCGGCCGGCTTCTAGGAGCGTCACCGAGAAGGCAGGTGGGTGAGACGCCGAAGCGCAGCGGAGGCGGCGAGCTCGCTGTGTGAGCGAGCGAAGCGGAGCGAACGATCGTGACAGGCGAGGCGAGCAACTTGCTTGCGAGCGGAGCCCGGGTATTAGGCGATTCTTTGCTCTAGTCGAGGGCCGTAGTAGCGCAGCGCGTTCGTGCCGAGCACCCGCTCCTTCGTCTCCTCGCTGAGGTCATCGCGCTCGCGCACCGCTTTCACCGAGTACGGGAACTTGCTGTCGCTGTGCGGGTAGTCGGAGGCGTACATCACCGACGTCTCGCCCATCGCCTCGATCGCTTCGGGCACGAGTCGTTCGTCGGGTTCGGCGGTGACGAAGCAGCGGCCCTGTGACAGGTACTCGTCCGGCGACCGGGACATGCGCGGCATCTCCGCCGAGCGGCGCTCGTAGTGCTCCTCCAGACGCTCGACCCAGTACGGCACCCAACCGCACCCCGCTTCGAGGAACCCGACACGCAGCGTCGGATGGTCGTCGAGCACGCCACCGCACAGGATCGCCGCCATCGCGATCATCTGCTCGAAGGGGTGGCCGATGGCGTGCACCATGAAGTGGCTGTCGAAGCGCTCGGTGCCCGCCGCCGGCAGATGCGAGCCGTTGCCCCAGTGCACCGAGATCGGCGCGTCGAGGCGGGCCGCCTCGGCGAACAGCGGGGCGAGAGCAGGGTCGTCGAGCTCCTTCCCGGCGATGCTCGGCGGCACCGTGCCACCGAGGTGGCCGAGCTCGACGACCGCGCGGCGCAGCTCCTCGACCGCCGCCGGCAGATCCTGCGCGGGCAACGCCGCCATCGGCGCCAGCCTGGTGGGCGCGGCGCCGCAGAACTCGGCGTAGTAGTCGTTGAGGGCACGGGCCAGGGTGACGGCGAACTCCGTGTCGCGGATCGTCGTCAACGCCAGGCCGAGGCTGCCGTACACGACCTGGACGTCGATGCCGTCGGTGTCCAGGTCGTCGAGCCGGGCGTGAGGGTTGGCAGCCCCGCGGTGGGTGCCGCCGAGGTCCTTGCCCTGGACCTTGCGGCTGTGGCGCTGGCGCAGCCGGGGATCCGGATACAACCGGCCTTCCATCAGGATCCGGGTCAGGCCGAGCGTGTCCTCCACCAGCTTCGGCGCCCGGCTCCGATACGGAGCGTCGAGTCGTTCGGCGAGCGCGTCGAGCGACTCGTTGATGTGGGCGTCGCTGTCGATGACCATCGGTGTCCTCCTCCTGGGTCAGCAGGCACGGCGAGATGTGACGAAGGCGAGGTACTCGTCGAGCTCCTCGTCCACCTGCTGCTGTGTCAGGTCGGTGAGCTCGGCGGCGAGGTTGGTGCTCTGTCCCGGCCCGAGCGTCGCTTCGCCCCTGGTCGGGACGGCGATGGCTTCGGCGAGCGTGAGCCCGTCACTGTCGACCGCCGAGATGGTGACTTCGATGCAGTACGTCGTGGTGGAGGACTCGTTCTCCGCCAGCACCTGCACCCGCGGCGGGCCACCCGTGGCGTCGCCGACGCGCACGTCGCTGAGCGTCACCGGTGGTTGCTCGATGATCTCCCGCACACCGAGCGCGAACCCGGCGACGATGCCGATCACGATGACCGCCCAGAACAGTGGCGCCCACCGGTCGCGTTCGGCGGGAACGGTGGCGTATCTGTCGAGTTGCTGGCGATCGCGAGTCCATCGCGCTGCGGGCCATGCCGCTCCGTCAGCCCTACTCCGCCCATCATCGTCCGCACCAGTTCGTCGCCGTCTCCGAGCGCGGACGCGTCGCCGAGCATCGAGACCACCCCTCGCTCCATCATCATCACCGTGTCGGCGACCTCGAGGGCGACCGACACCGACTGCTCGACGATCACCACGGTGGTACCGAGCTGACGGATCGATCGCACGACCGGCAGCAGCTGCTCGATCACACGCGGCGCCAGCCCGAGCGAGAGCTCATCGACGAGGAGCAACCGTGGACCGGCCATCAACGCCCGCCCGAGCGCGAGCATCTGCTGCTCACCGCCGGACAGCGTGCCCCCGCTCTGGCGCAGCCGCGAGGCGAGCTGCGGGAACACCTCGAGCACCGCGTCGAGCCGTTGGCGCACCAGCGCGTCCGACTGGTGGAAGGGGTAGGCACCCATCCACAGGTTCTCCTGCACGGTGAGCGTCGGGAACGTCGAGCGCCCGCCGGCCATCAACGTGATCCCAAGCCTGACGCGTTGGTCGGGAGGAACCCCCGTGAGGTCGATGCCGGCGTACTGAACGCGGCCCCGCTGCGCGTCGACGAGCCCGGCGATGGCGCACAGCAGCGTCGTCTTGCCGACGCCGTTGCGCCCGACGAGCGCGTGGACGCCACCGTCGGGGACGCAGAGGTTCACGTCGAACAGCACCTGGATCGGCCCGTAGCTGAGGTCGAGACCATCGACGGTGAGCAGGTCGCCGCCCGCCGCCGTCGCCTCCACGAGGTGGCCGTGCTCGATCACCGCACCGCCAGTTCCTGCCCCGTCACCGTCCGCTCGGTTCGGGGGGCTCACCGTCCGGGCCGGCGCCTGCCGGGCCATCGTCCGGTGCGGCGTCCGGCTCGACTCCTTCGTCGGCCAACGCCTCGGCCCGCACGATCTCGCGCAGGCGACGTGACTCCCGGATGTACGGGCGCACGGCGAGCAGCAGCAGGAGGCCCGACACACCCATCAGCGGGACCAGCACGAGGAACGCGGTCTGCAGGCTGTACGTGTCGGCGAGCACCCCGACGAGGGTGGGCGCGATGGCCGCGCACACGCTCTGCAGCACGACGTCAATCGCCGTGCCCCGGCCGCGCAGCCGGGCGTGCAGCACGTCGGCGCGTGCCGCGTTCATCGGTGCCTGCGGCGCGACCAGGCACATCGCCGCCAGCGTGAACGTGACGAGCATGATCGGCGTGTTGCTGATGAGGAACGTCGCCGCGAACAGCGGGAGCGAGATCAGCCGGGCCACCCCGCCGACCAGCACGCGCCCGGCGCGGAAGCCACGGAACGTCAGGTAGTCGGCCAACCACCCGGAGAGGAGCACCCCGGCGAGTCCTCCGAGCGCGAGGAGGCTGATCGCGGTGGCCGCCTGGGCGACCGACATGTCGTGGTAGCGGACGAAGAACGTCGGTGACCACGTGCCGATGCTTCCGAAGAAGAGCGCACCGATCCCCGACGACAGGGCGAGCAAGGTGAACGTGCGGACTCGGAACAGCTCGCGGTAGGCCTGGCGGCCGGGCATCGTGTCGTACACCGACTCGTGGCTGAGGCGGGGGTCGAGTCGCTGTTGCACCCGGTCCTGCTGACCGCGCACTGGCTCCGGGAGCCGGCGGGCCAGGATCGCCACGATGAACGCCGGGATGCTGAGGAAGAAGAACGCCGAGCGCCAGCCCCACTCGGTCGCCATCGCCGCCGCGATCGGCACGAGCAGGATCCCGAGCAGCTGACCGGTCTGGTAGACGCTCATCACCTTGGAGCGCTGCACCGTCGGGTAGTAGTCGGCGAGCAGCGACTGCGACGTGGGGTTGTCGCACGGGTCCGCGGCACCGAGCGTGAGCCTGGCGCCGAGCAGGCTGGCGTAGCTCCAGGCGGCGCCCGTCCAGATCATCGCGAGCCCCCAGACCGCGGTGCCCCAGGCGATGACGCGGGTGCGTCGCATCCGATCGGCGAAGTAGCCGAACGGCACCGTCCCCAGCATGACCACGATGACGTAGCTCGACGAGAGGATGCCGAGTGCGCTGTCGGACAGGCCGAACTCCTGCTTGAGCAGTGGGAACAGCGTCGGAACGACGAACTGATCGGCGACGTTGAGGGCGTAGATCGCGGTCAGCAGGAACAACGGCCCGCGGGTCGCGCCGACGAGCCGGCGGGTGAGCTGGAACGGAGGCCGGGGCGTGCGGCTCGCCGCCAGCGGCGTCTCGGCATCCGGCGTCGCCGGGGTCGGAGCCGTCGCCACCGCCATCTGACTAGAGTATACTCAATTGCGTGGCGCCGATGGAGCCGACCGAGCCGGTCGTCGGCGCCGGTGACGTGCTGACCGTTGCCCGCTTCGACGAGCTCGAGTGGACGAACCCGGCGGCAACCGAGCAGCTCCCAGAGCACCTCCGCGAGGTGGCGCGGCAGATCAAGCGCAAGGGGCTCGTCGCCGGCGAGTGCGGCTTCTTCGCCTCGCATGTGACGTTCCCGGCCGGACACGTCGCCGACCCCCACAGCCACAGCCACAGCGAGCTGTTCGTGCTGCTCAGCGGCTCGATGGACCTGCGCGCCGGCGACACCGCCGCGACGTTAGGGCCCAACGACGCGGTGGCGATCCCGGCCGGCCAGACCTACGGGTTCACCGTCGGCGCCGATGGGGTGGCCTTCCTCCTGGTCCGTACCGGGCAGGCGACGCACCGGCTGGCGTGACGCTTGGGTCAAGCCTTGGCTGTCAGACCCAGAGCGTTGCGGGCGATCAGCCCGCGCATGATCTCGCTGGTGCCGCCGCCGATCGTCTCCGACATCGTCTGACGCCACAGGAACTCGAGCTCGCTGCCGCGCACCAGTGCCTCGGGTGAGCCGAGCTCCGACGCCAGCCGGGCGATGCGCTGGCAGACCTCGCTGCCCCACAACTTGTTCGCCGCCGCCTCGATCACCGCCGACCGGCCCTCCTGCACCGCCTGCAGCATCTCCAGCGTGAGCGCCTCGACCTCGGCGACCTCGACGGCGAGACCAGCGAGGTGGTGGCGCACCACCGCATCTCCATCGAGGCCGGACGCGCGGACGAACGCCACGAGCTCCTCGAAGTCGCGACGCACCCTTCGCGGCGAGAACTGGACGTGGCGCTCGGTCGCCAGCGAGTCGACGATCAGCTGCCACGCGCCGTTCTCCTCGCCGACCCGGTTGGCGACGGGTACCTCGACACCGTCGAGCCGGACCTCGTTGAACCGCTCGCCGTCGATGGCCGGGATCGGCGAGATCGTGATCCCCGGCGAGCGCCGGTCGACGATGAGCAGCGTCAGCCCACGTGCCCGGCTCTCCAGCGTGCCCGTACGGCACAGCAACCACAGGTAGTCCGCGCGATGGGCCGCCGACGTCCATCGCTTCTCGCCAGTGACCACGTACCGATCGCCATCACGGACTGCCCTCGTGCGCAGCCCGCCGAGGTCGGAGCCGGCTTCGGGCTCGGAGTAACCGAGGGAGAAGAACAGATCGCCGCGTCGAAGTCCTGGCAGGAAGCGCTCCTTCTGCTCGTCGGTGCCGTGAGCGATGATCGTCTTGGCGACGATGCCGGAACCGATCGGCGGGCGGGCGGCGCGGGCATAGGCCATCTCGTCCCACAGGATGAACTCGTAGACCGGTGGCTTCCCGAGCCCGCCCGCCTCGGGCGGCCAGGCGATCGCCAGCCAGTTGCGCTCGCCAAGTGCGCGGTAGAGCCGCCGCTGATCGACGTCGGCTTGGCCTTCGTGCGCGAAGAACGAACGCACGTCGGCGTGGGCGGCGAGGAACGCCTGCACCTCCGCCCGAAACGCCTGCTCCTCGGCCGACAGGAACGGTCTCACGACGCCGGCTCGGCCTCCTGCGCCTGCTCCTCGCCCGTCGTCCACACCGGATCCCGCTTCTCGACGAAGGCTCGTGGTCCTTCCTTGAAGTCGGGGTGGTCCCAGTGCATGCGCAGCAGCGCCCATCCGTACTCGAGGGCGTTCGTGTACCCCATCTCGACCGAGCTCCACACGGCCTGCATCGACAGCGTGACGGCGGCGGGCGAGTTCTTGCAGATCTGCCCGGCGATCTCCTCGGCGGTCTCCATCACCTTGTCCGGCGGCGCCAGCTCGTCGACGAGTCCGAGCTGATAGGCCCGTTCGGCCGGCATCCGGTAGTGCCGCCCGCACAGCGTCAGGCGCAGGGCCGAGCCGAGCGGCAGGCGCTTGGCCAGCCCGATGTTCTCGACCGCGCCGACCATCCCGACGTTCGTGTGGGTATCGACGAAGGAGGCCTGGTCGGATGCAACGACGATGTCGGAGTCGACGACGAAGTGGAAGCCGGCACCGGCCACGAGCCCGTTGACGGCGCAGATCGTCGGCTTCCAGACGTTGTTGTGACGGGGCGACCAGTGGACCTCCTCGGCCAGCGGTCCCTTCCCGGCCTTGACCCCGCCGCGTGCGGCGACGGCGCCGAGATCGGCGCCCGTGCAGAAGTGCCGGTCGCCGGTGCCCGTGATGATCGTGCAGCGGATCCACGGGTCCTCACGGACCTCGGCCCAGATCGCCTTGATCGGCTCGATCATGCTGGCGTGCAGCGCGTTGCCCCGCTCGGGACGGTTGAGGCGGATGTAGGCGATGTGGTCGCGCTTCTCGTACACGAGCCCCTCGAGCGGAGCAGTGAGATCGACTTCCATGGTGTGGTTCCCCCTTTGCCTGGTGGATCTGGTCAGAGGCCCGTTGCCGCCAGCGCGAGCTGACGCGCCGCGGCCGGCCCGGGCGGATGCAACGACACTTGGCGGGCCCGTTGGCCGACTCGCGCCACCGGCCCTTCGACGGTGAACCCGAGGGCGCCGAACGACTGGTGCGCGCGGTACGTGGCGTCCACCGCCGCCCGCGTCGCCGACAGCCGCGCCGTCGCCGCCGCGGTCGCGGCTGCGTCGACGTCCGAGCTGTCGGCCGCGTACGCGGCGAGACGAGTCAGCGCGCGGGCGGCGCGCGTGTGTATCGCGACGTCGGCGAGTGGATGGGCGAGCGACTGGAACTGGCCGATCGGACGACCGAACTGCTCCCGGTCCTGGAGCCATTGGCTCGTGATGGCCACCAGGTGGCCAGCCGCACCGACGAGATAGGCAGCCACGGCGACGTCCCCGATCACCAACGCCCGTCGCCGGCGCGCATCGTCGACCGGCGCGAGGCGCTCCAGCGCAACACGTCCCCATGGCTCTCCGGCGAGTGTCTCGACGGCTTCCACGTCTCCCGCCGGCCGGGCCACCCACGCCTCATCGATCGCCAGCTCGACGAACACGTCGGCGACCGCTGCCCAGGGCAGCAGCGGGGGTGACCCCACCGACGCGACGCTGTCGCCGCTGGCGATCCGGCTGCGCTCGGGCTCGCCCGTGAGCTGGGCAGCCATGAACGTGGGAACGAGCGGGCCGGGCGCGGCAGCCTCGCCGAGCACCTCCATCACTGCGGCGATCTCCTGCGCTCCGCCGCCGCCCTCCGGTGTGGCCAGCCCGAACACGCCGAGCTCGGCCAGTTCCTTCCACAGTCCGTGGGGATGCCCCCCCTGGTCGTCGTCGCCGACACCGGTCTGCCATCGCGCGACGACGCCGCGAACAGACGCTGCCAACGCGTCCTGTTCAGCGTCGTACGAGAGATCCACGTGGTCGTCACTCACTGGAACGCCGTCCGATGCGAGCGAAGGCGAGGCGCCAGCCGAGGAGCAACCGCACGCGGCCTGCGTGGCCGGGGAACGCACTCACGTCCAGCGGACTCCGGTCAGGGCCGCGGCCGGCTGGCCGATCGAGAGCAGCTCCGAACGCAACGCGGGAAGCCGCATCGTCCACAGGTGGAGGTCGTACTCGACGGCGAACCCGAGCGCGCCCGAGAGCTGGTGGGTCTCCCAGAACGTCCGCTCCCCGGCTCGCAACGCCTGCACCGCGGCGGCTGCGGCGCGTTCGGGGTCGGCCCATGACCACGCCGCCTCGAGTGCCAGCCACCTCGCGCCCTGGATCAGCACCTCGCACTCCGCCAACCGATGCTGCACGGCTTGTAACGAGCCGAGCGGGCGACCGAACTGGTAGCGCCCGCGGACGTGGGCGACGGTCGTGTCGAGCGCGGCGCGAGCCGCTCCGCAGATCTCGAGGGCGACGGCGATGCGCCACCACGCCCGCACCATCCGCGCCGATCCGGACCCGCACGAGCGGCCGTCCCAGCGGTGGACCGTTGCCATCGGGTACCCGAACCTGTTCGGCACCGGCGTGGCATCGTCCGTGCCGAGCTCGACGAGCACCGCCTCTTCAGCCTCCACGGCGACGAGCGTCTTCGCGTCGGCGGCGAACCGAACCGGCGCCGTCGACCCCGCGTTCGCGACCGCCACCGGCGGCGTGATCTCCGCGCCGGCAAATGCGCCGGGCACGACCAGTGCCTCGGCTCCAGCCGCGGCGACGCCCGCGGCACGAGCGACCGCCTCGACGACGAGCGCCGCCTCGAGCGGTCCCGCTCCCTCGCCGAACCGGAATCCGAGGAAACCCTGGTCCCGCAGCACACCAACGAGCTCGTGGTCGTAGCGCGGCTGGTCGCCGCCAAGCGCCCGAGCCCGGGTCGGACCGGCGTGGTGATGGAGGATCCGCTCGACGGCATCGGCCACAGCCTGCTGGTCGGCGTCCAGCTCGAACAGCATCGTGGCGCCGTTCAGCTCTTGGGCATCCCGAGCACGCGTCGGGCCACCATGTTCAGCTGGATCTCGTACGTGCCTGCCGCCACGCCGGCGGCCATCGACTTGCGCAGGGCGTTGTCGGCGATCGTTCCGCTCTCGAGGCCCGCCGGGCCGAGCAGATCGGCGGCGAGGCGACCGACGAGCCGTTCCGCGTCCACCATCGCGACGCGCGCCACGTTGGCGTTCGCCGACGGTGGGAGCTGCTGCTCGCGTTCGTCGATGACGAGGTAGAAGAGCAGGCGCGCCGCCTCGGTGGCGGCCCGCGCCTCGCCGAGCCGTTCCTGCACCCAGGGCGTGTCGAGCTGGCCGTGCCGGCGGGCCCATGCCGCCACCTCGTCGAGGACGTGCTGGGCGCGGGCCCAGCGCGGCGCACCGACGCGCTCGTACGAGAGGGCCTGGCGCACGACCTCCCACCCCTCGTTCTCGGGACCGAGCCGGCAGGAGGCCGGCACTCGGAGATCGGTGAGGAAGAGCTCGTGGAAGGCGTGATCCCCGACGACCGATCCGACGTCGCGGACCTCGAGTCCCGGAAGACCCATCGGGACGAGCAGAACCGTGATGCCTCGGCTTCCGGAGTCCTCACTGCCCGTGCGGACGAGGAGGTAACAGAAGTCAGCCACCGAGGCGTACGACGTCCACACCTTCTGACCGTTCACGACGTATTCCTCGGCGTCACGGACGGCTCTGGTCCGGAGGGCGGCCAGGTCCGATCCGGCCTCCGGCTCGGAGAACCCCTGGCACCAGATCACGTCACCGCTGGCGATGCGAGGCAGGTGCTCGCGACATTGCTCCTCGGTGCCGAAGCGCATGATCGACGGCCCGATCCAGTTGACGTTCATGTACTGCGGCCCGCGCGGCTCGCCGATCGACCACAGCTCCTCGCCGAGGATGGCGTGCTGCCAACTCGACGCTGCGTTGCCGCCGTGCTCGACGGGCCAGTGCGGGGTCAGCCAGCCGCGCTGGGCGAGCGCGGCAGCGAAGTGCCGGCTGAAGTCGACGTTCTCCGGCGAGCCGAGGATGGCGGTGTTGCCGATCCACGCGTCACCGAGCTCGGCGTCGAGGAAGGCCCGCACCTCCTTGCGAAAGGTCAGGTCCTCCTCCGACCAGCCGAACTCCACGATTATGAGGATACTAAATTCAATACGGCTCGGGTACGGAACTTGAGGGACTACGGTCTGCTGCCGACGACGCAGCCACTGGGGGGTGGTTGCGCCGTGGTCGGCAGGCAACTCCGCCCGCCAAACAGAGGGAAAGAAGGTCGACATGAGTCGAGCACTTCGCCGGTTCGTCGCGGTCCCGCTTCTGATCGCGACCTGTGTGTTTCCTGCGGTGTCATCAACGGCACCCGTCGCCGCGGAATCCACAGCTACTTCATCCACAGCTACTTCATCCAGCGCTGCGGCGTCGGCCGCCCTGGCGCTCGGCTGGCAGCCACTCGGTGGTGACTACCTGTACGACCCGACGGCGCTGTCGACCGGCAACGTCGTGTTCTCCGTCGGGGCAGGCTTCAGCGACGTGGCCGGCCCCGCCTACTACCACCAGCTCACTGGTGGCGTATGGTCCGGACCGATCTCGCTCGGCGGGCTCCTACTCAGCATCGTCGCTCCCGCCGAGCCGCTGCTCGAGCCGCAGAAGGCGAACTGGGAGATCTTCGGCATCGGCGTGGACGAGGACGTCTGGTACCGCACGCGCGACTCCAATTGGCAGTCGCTCGGTGGCGTCATGCTGAGCAACCCGACCGCCGTCACATGGTCGGGTCAGACGTATGTGTTCGGCGTCGGCCTCGATGAGGCCGTCTGGTACCGCACGCCAACGACCGGGTGGCAGTCACTCGGCGGGCGCCTCAATTCCGATCTCGCCGTCACCACGGACGGGACGAGCCTGTACGTGCTGGGCTTCGCCGAGGACGGCTCGCTGTGGTCCCAGCGGCGGACTGGGTCGACGTGGTCGGGATGGGAAGGACTCGGCGGCGAGGCCTTCCTCTGGCCCAATACGACCTACTTGAATGGCACCGGGTACGTGTTCGTGGTCGGTATCGACGGTGGCCTGTGGTACCAGGGCGTCTCGGGTGGGACGTGGACCGGGTGGTACACGATCGGCGGCCTCGCCGGGTCAGCGCCGGCGCCCATCGCCCGTGCCGGTGGGCTCGACGTGTTCGTGCTCGGAGATGACTCCGCGATGTATTCGCAGCGATGGAACGGCAGCAGCTGGTCCGGTTGGCGCAGCGACGGCGGACTCTTCTGGAGCAACCCTGCCGCCAGCACGACGCACGTCTTCGGGATGGGCCTCGACAACCAGCTCTGGGCCGCCGCCATCGGATGACGACAGCGTGAACAGTTCTGTCCGTAGGAATCGCATCACAACGATCGGTTCCTACGGACAGAACGCTGATCGCGGTCAACCCACGCCTGGGTAGCCGCCCCCACCGAACTGATCATCGACGGCGTCACGGTCGACCATGCCCTGCGGCGTACGGGGCAGCTCGTCGGTGAACACCACCGAGCGCGGCTTCTTGTACGACGCGATCCGGTCGCGACAGTGCTCGATCAGCTCGTCTTCGGTCACGTCTGACTGGGCCACGACCACCGCCCGCACTGACTGCACCCAGCGTGGGTCGGGCACGCCGATCACGCAGACGTCGCGGACCGCCGGGTGCTCGCGGAGACACGCCTCGACCTCGGCCGGGTAGATGTTCTCGGCGGCCGACTTGATCAGGCGCGCCATCGGCCCCACGAACGACAGCGACCCATCGTCCTCGCGCCGCCCGAGGTCGTTGGTGTGGTGCCACCCGTCGCGGCCGCGCTGCGCGTTGAGATCGGCGCGGTCGTGATAGGCGACCATCACCGTCGGCCCGCGCACGACGATCTCGCCGACCTCACCCGGCGCGACATCACGCCCGTCGGTGTCGACGACGCGCACCGTGCTCGCCGGGCCGGGGCGGCCGGCGACACCCTTCGCCTCCCTCCCGAGCCCGCGCAGCGTCGTCAGACCGACGACCTCCGTCTGGCCATAGCCGCCGGGCCGTTCGAACCACGGGCTGCCGACGGGTGAGATCATCCCGCTGCGGTAGCGCTGCGGATCAGGGCTGTCCCACAAGCTCGACAGGTCATAGCGGCCGTCGGCGTTGACCTCGCGGATCTGCTCGATCGTGGGCGGCATCAGGAAGGCGTGGGTGCACCGCTCGGCGTCGACGAGCCGGCAGATCTCCTCCGGGTCCGTCCGCCGGACGAACACGTTGGTGCCGCCGTGGTGGTAGGTGGCGCTCGTCGTGGCGAACGTCGCGATGTGGAACAACGGACCGGAGTTGAGGAACACCGAGGCGTCGCTGACGTCCTGCATCCGGCCGAGGATGAGATCCTGGAAGAGCAACGCGGTGTGCGACAGGACGGCCGCCTGCGGGGCACCGGCGAACGCCGCGGTGTACATCGCGAGCAGGCCGCTGCCCGGGTCGACATCACGCTCGTCGGGTGGCTCGCCGCTGGCGAGGACGGCTTCGTACCCATCCGCGGCGTCGGTGTCGTGACGGATCCAGCGAGCGTCGTGGGTCGCTCCGTCCCGCGCCTCGCGGACCGCGTCGCCGATCTCCTCCTCCTGCCACACGACGATGCGCGGCGTGAAGTCCTCGATGACGAAGCGCAGCTCTGTCGCGCTCTGGCGCCAGTTGGCGGGGCACAGCACCGCCCCAACCCGAGCGCACGCCAGCAGCACCTCGAGCATGCGGAAGGAGTTCTGCCCGAGCCACAGCACCCGCTCGCCGTCGACGACGCCCTCCGCGACGAGGACGCCAGCCATCCGGTCGACGCGCGCGTCGAGCTCGGGATAGCGCAGCGAGACGTCACCGTCGATCACGGCGACCTGATGCGGCCGGCTGCGGGCGTGCTCGCGCAGCAGCGCGTCGTACGTGAGGACCTGGCGGTGATCCACGTTCACGGATCCGGGCAGGCCGCAGCCCGCTCGGCGAAGACGCGCATCGCCCCAGCGGTCATCGACCCGGGCGCCTCCGCAAGGGTGCGGCCGTCGATCGAGGCGATCGGGTGCACGTCGCGGCTCGTCGACGTGATGAACGCTTCCTCACACGTCGTCAGCACTCCGATCGGCAGGTCGCGTTCCACGATGCCGGGTACCCACTCGAGGACGAGGCCTCGCGTCACCCCGGCGAGGCAACCGGCGGTCAGCGGCGGGGTGACCAACTCGCCGTCGTGCACGACGAAGATGTTCGTGCCGCATCCCTCGCAGAGGTTGCCGACGGTGTTGGCGAAGATCCCCTCCTCCGCTCCGCGCTCGGCCGCGCGGCGCAGGCCCATCCCGTTCTCCAGGTACGAGATCGTCTTCAGCCCGGCGAGAGCGCCCCGCTCGTTGCGTCGCCAGGGCAGCACGACGACCGATGTCGTCGGCCCCCATGGCGCCATCGGCGACGTTGCGACGATGACGGTCGGGTCTTGCGGCGGAGCGGTCGTGGCCATGGCGGCGGGCCCAGCTGTCACGGTGATGCGCAGCCAGCGACGCGAGGGCTCGCTGCGGTCCATCGCGGCGAGAACTGCGGCGACGCCCTCGTGCACGCGGTCGAGGTCGATCGGCAGCTCGAGGGGTGCTGCCGACGCGACGAGCCGGTCCAGATGGCGGCGCAGCGCGAACGGCGTGCCGTCGACGACCTTGATCGCCTCGAACACGCCGATGCCGGAGAGTGCTTTGTCCTCGGGACGGATCGCCGCCGCGCCGGGGGCCACGAGCGCGCCGTCGACCCACGAGAGCACGCCGCTCATTGCGTTCCCCGGCCACGCAGGCCGTTGCTGGCCGCTCGTTCGCAGGCGCTCACTCGCTCGCATTGGTACAGCGTGTTCGGTAACCGGTGATCACGAGCGCAGTTTGACGATCGCGTCGACCTCGACGCTGGCACCTCCCGGCAGGGCGGCGACACCGATCGCCGTTCGGGCCGGCAGGAGGTCGGCGCCGAACAGGTCGCGCAGCAGCTCCGAGGCGCCATCGATCACCGCCGGCGGCCCGGTGAACTCCGGCGTTGCTCGCACGTAGCCGACGAGCCGCAGGAAGCGCTCGATGCGCGAGAGATCGCCGAGCGCACCCTTGAGGTTGCCGAGCGTGCTGAGCATCGCCCCGCGAGCCGAGAGCTTGCCGTCGTCGAGCGACAGATCATCGCCGAGCCGCCCCGCGAACGCGAGCTTCAGCGGAGGGCCTTCGACGGCGACCGTGCCGGAGGCGTAGGCGATGTCCCCATCGACGACGACGGAGCTGTACAGGCCACCGGCGGGCAGCGGATCGGGGATCACGATGCCGAGCTCGGCGATGCGTTGTTCGAGGTCTACTGCCATGTCGGGGGCTCAGGCGTCCAGGCGGAGGAATCGCTCCGCGTTCTCGCTGCAGATCCGGCGCAGGTGGTCGTCACCAAGGGCCTCCCGCCAGCCGAGCACGACGTCGGTCGACTTCGGGAAGCGGCAGCCGCCGTGCGGGTAGTCGGACGAGTACATCAGCACCCCCTCGCCCACCACCTCGGCCACGCCACGAGCGACCGCTGGTCCCTCGTCGAGCTCGATGCCGCAGTAGATCCGTCCCTCCTGGGCGTACTCCAGTGGTGTCCGCTTGATCTCCGGCAGCCGGGCCGCCAGGTAGTCGGCCTGGTACTCGAGGCGGTTGAGCCACCCCCCGACCCACCCGCCCGAGCACTCCGAGAACCCGATGCGGAGGTTCGGATACCGGTCGAAGAGCCCGCTCAGCAGCACGTAGGCGAGCAGGCGCTGCGCGCCCCACGGATGCGCAGCCATCCGGGCGATCGCCAGATTGCCCCAGATGTCGCGGTAGCCGGGGAAGTACGGAGGTTCGTAGAAGAACGAGTGGTGAACGAGGGGCAGGTCGGCGTTGTCCATCGCTCGCCAGATCGGGTCGAGCGACGGGTCATCGGCCGGCACTCCTTCGGCGAGGACCACCGTGACTGCCGAGACCCACGGCTCTGGCGCCAGCCTGGCGATCTCGGCCGCCGACCACTCGGCGTCGGCACCGGTGGCGAGGACCGTCGCCTTCAACCGGTCAGGCGCCGACCCGCAGTAGTCGAACAGGTAGCGGTGGTAGGCGCTGTACAGCTCCGTCTGCATCTCGGTGTCGAACACCGAGGCGGCGGTGGAGAACGTCGCCGGGAAGATGAGGTGCACGTCGACGCCCTCGCGATCCATGTCGACGAGGCGCCCTTCCCAGTTCGCGTTGTTCACCTCGGCGACGGGCTTCTCGGTGTAGTTCAGCGAGATCGCCTTGCGAAGCGGGATGTCCGCCCCAGCACCGCCGGCGCTGGTCTGCGTGGCATCCGAGCCCGTGTTCAGGTCACGCTTGAACGGGATCGGGTCGATGCTCAGGTGGTGGCCCTCGGTGACCTGCTGGTAGTAGGGGCGCAACTCGTCCCAGCGACGGCGCAGTACCGGCCCGGCGTGCTGTTCGAGGGTCTCGACGTTCGGCCCGACGTGGGTGTCGGTGTCGATGAACCGGAACCCCTCCTTCACGTGCACCTCCTGACCAGGGTTGCTATTTCAGTATGCTATATTACGCGAAATGAGTCTCGACCTCATCAGCGTCGATGACCACGTCATCGAGCACGCCAGGGTGTGGACTGATCGGCTGCCGGTGCGCTACCAGGAGGCCGGCCCCCACGTCGTCGAAGCCGACGATCGTGAGTATTGGGTGTTCGAGGGAGAGCGCATCGCCACGATGGGCCTCAACGCTGTCGCCGGCAAGGAGAACAAGGAGTTCTCCATGGATCCGGTGCGCTTCGAGGACATGATCCCCGGTTGCTACGACCCGGTCATCCGGGCCCGCGACCTCCTGTCCGACGGCATCAGGAGCAGCGTCTGCTTCCCGACGTTCCCTCGCTTCGCCGGCGTCCGCTTCCTCACCGCCAACGACAAGGAGCTCGCCGACGCCTGCGTGCGGGCGTACAACGACTTCATGCTCGACGAATGGAGCGCCGCAGTCCCCGGGATGTACATCCCGATGATCATCGGTCAGCTCTGGGATCCGGCGGCGTTCGCCGCTGAGGTGCGACGGTGCGCGGACAAGGGCGCCCGCGCCGTCTCCTTTCCAGAGAGCACGTACGCAATCGGCCTGCCGTCCTTCCACGACCGCCACTGGGATCCGCTGTGGGAGGCGGTCACCGAGACCGATGTCGCCATCTGCATCCACATCGGAACGAGTGGGCAGACCCGGATGCCGTCACCCGACGGCGGCTACGCCATCGAGATCGCGCTCGCTCCCGTCAACGCCCAGATCACGCTGACGGACCTGCTGCTGAGCGAGATCCCGCACCGCTATCCGACGATCAAGTTCGCGATGTCGGAGGGCGGCATCGGCTGGGTGCCGTTCGCCCTCGAACGCGCCGATCGGACCTGGGAGAAGCATCGCTACTGGGCCAAGATGGCCGAGATCCCCCCGACCGAGGTCTTCCGCCGCAACTTCTGGGTCTGCTTCATCGACGAACAGCTCGGCGTCGAGGCCCGTCACCACATCGGCGTGGATCGCATCCTGTGGGAGTGCGACTACCCGCACGCCGACACGCCGTGGCCTCACAGCCAGCGCGACGTCGGTCAGGCGTTGAAGAGCCTCCCGGATGACGACGTCGCCGCGATGACGCACGGAAACGCGGAGCGGCTGTTCCGCTGGACGGAGCGGCCGGACGCCGCCGCTGTGCTCGCAACGGCGTGACCGGCGCATGTTCCAGTAGCGGCCCGAACGCATCGGGATAACGTCCGGCAATGCCTCGACAGGAGCGGCCGGTCAAGAGTGCTCGCACCGACGGCCGCAAGCTCGGTGAGGTCCTCGCCGAGCGGATCGAGGACGAGATCATCGAACGAGGCTGGCCTGTCGGACAGGTCCTCGGTTCGGAGGCCGACCTCATCGGCAAGTACGACGTCAGCCGCGCCGTCTTCCGTGAGGCGATGCGGATCGTCGACCACCATGGTGTGGCCGAGATGCGACGCGGCCCGGGCGGTGGGCTCGTCGTCGCCGCGCCGGATCTCGAGGCGGTGATCCGCACCGTGGCGTTGCAGCTCGAGTTCCTGCGGATCGCGCCGGAACAGATCAACGAGGCCCGCATGGCCCTCGAGCTGGCAGTCGTGCGTGCGGCCGCCGAGCGCCTGACTCCCGAGGGTGCCGAGCGGATCAAACTCCACCTCGCCCACGAGGAGGAGGACATCAAGCGGACGCGCGAGCTCAGCCGGGCGCGTGGCGATCTGCCCACGCACGACTTCCACCTGCTGCTCGCCGACTTGACCGGCAATCCGGCGATGCGCCTGTTCGTGCAGGTTGCCGCCCAGGTCACCGGGACCCTCTCGCCACGTTCCGAATCACTCGAGGAGACAGCGACCGAGGTGCACCGCACGCACCAGCGCATCGCCGAGGCGATCCTCGCCGGAGATGCGGACGCCGCCGAGCGGCGAATGCGCCGTCATCTCGAGACCGTGGTGCGCTATCTCATTCCCGACGGCGCAGCACCGAAGTCCCGCCGGTCGCGCCGATAATTGCACCGTGCAAATGCGTCGTCCCCTCAGGCTGCTCTCGATCGGACTGTGCGCGGTCCTGGCGATCGCCGGCTGCGCGTCGGACGACGACGACGACGACCAAAGCGCGACGACCGAGTCAGGCGGCCAGTTCCGAGTGCCCGTCGGGTCTGACGAAGACCGGCGAGATCTGCGTCGACGATGACGATCCGCAGGCCAGCCAGATCGTGGAGGCGGTTCGTTCGCAGTTCAGCCCCGGCGTCCTGTCAGGTGTGGTGTTCGGCGTCTGGAAGGACGGCGAGCCGGTGGCGACCGGTGCGCTGGGCGAAGCCCAGTCGGGTGTCCCGGCCACGCGTGACATGCACTTCCGGATCGGCAACGTCCTCGAGGGGATGCTGACCACGCAGCTGCTCAGGCTGGTCGAGGAAGGCGAGATCGCGCTCGACGACCCGATCTCCAACTGGTTCCCGGAGCTGCCCAACGCCGACAAGGTGACGGTGAACATGCTGGCCCACAGCACGTCGGGCTACAACGACTTCGTCACCACGCAGGCCTTCATCGACGCGCTGGACAAGGACCCATTCCAGGTCTGGGACGTCGAGGACCTGATTCAGTACGCGATGTCGAAGCCGCCGCTGTTCGATCCGGGCACCAGCTGGGCCTTCTCCGATACGAACTTCGTGTTGCTGGGTCAGATCGTGGAGGAGGCCGGCGGTCAGCCGTTCTCCGAGCAAATGCAGGAGATCTACGACGAGCTGGAGATGGACAACACCGCCGTGTCGATCACATCAGCGATCGAGCCGCCCGTGCTGCACGCCTACTCGAACGAGCGTGGCCCGTTCGAGGACGCGACGTTCTGGAGTCCGTCCTGGGCCCCCAACGCCGGCAACGGCACGTCGAACCTCGACGACATGGCGACCTGGGCCGAGGCGATTGCCGAGGGCACGGTGCTGTCGGAGGAGTCACACGAGCTCCAGCTCGCGCCCGACACAGCGGGACTCGGGCCGATGACGGACGAGGCCTACTACGCGATGGCCACCGCCGTTTCTGGCGGCTGGGTGGGCAGCAACCCGCAGGTGGATGGCTACAGCGGCATCGTCGCCTACCACCAGGAGCAGGACGTGACCGTGGTCGTGTTCGCAACCATCGGCCCGGATGGCGACATCGCAACGGCGTACGCCACAGGGATCTACGGCGAGATCACGAACGTGGTGACGCCCGGCGAGAAGCTGCCGTTCGAGGCTCAGCCGCGAGGCGCGAGCGGCGACGACTAGGTCTCGCGCTGGCCGCCGGTGGCTAGCCAGCGACGCGGCGTGGCTTGAAGCTCGAGCGCGGCAGGCTGCCGATCGGGACCGTCTCGACGTCGGTCGGCACCCCGAGCGCCTCCTCCAGCGCCCCAGCGAGATGGCCGCCACGGCCGTCGTCGGCTTCCACGCGCAGCCGCAGTCGCTCCTCTCCGCCGGCGACGAGTTGGAACTCGGGTCCCTCGGTGTCGATGTCCTCCAGCGCCAAGTGGACGTCGAGCGGCAACAGCATCCGGCCGTCGATCTGGACGGCGTCGGCGTGGCGCCCGAGCAGGGTGTAGCGGGGACCGGTCTCGCCGCACTCGCACGGGCCGCGCGACACCACCACGATGTCCTGCAGGTCGTAGCGCAGGAAGAGAGCGTCGATGTCGAACGCCGAGACGACGAGCGTGCCCCGCTCACCATCGGGCACCTCTCGGCCGGTGACCGGGTCGCAGGCCTGGACGACGAAGTGGTCGCCGGCCACGTGCAGCCCGGCATGCGCCGAGCAGTCCGTGGTCGCCAACCCCGGGATCTCCGACGCCCCGCCGATGTTGCGGATCTGCACGCCGTACGCCGCCTCGACACGCTGTCTGGGCCGCTCGAACTGGCATGCCGCCTCGAGGAACACGAGGATCGCACCGTCCATCATCGACGCCAGATCTGTCCCTGTCGTCGTCGCGGCCTCCTCGTACGTCCGCAGCTGTGAGCCGGTCATCATGAACGCGGTTGGCCGCAGCAGCTGCCAGAGCCGGAGGTGCTCGGCCGCCATGTCGACGGTGAACGGCGGCCCGACGGCGATCTCCAACGCGCCGAGCGTCACGTAGGAGCGTCCGCCCGTGACGTTGGTCGGGTAGATCCCCTGCGGCCAGCTGTGGGTGAAGCGGTCGCCGGCGCGCACGCCGTGGCGCCACATGTTGCGGACCCCGACGACGCCGGCCACCTCCAGATCCTTCGGGCCGAAGAAGATCATCGTCGGCGCACCCGTGGTCCCGGTCGACGATCCGAGACGAAGCGCCTGCTCGAGGCCGACGACCCGGTGAGTGCCGAACGGCGGGTGCGCCGCCTCGTCGTCGCGCAGCGTGGGCTTGTCCGTGCGCGGGATCTCGTCGAGCGGGGGCAGATCATCAGGGCCGAGTCCTGCGCCTTCGTAGAGGTCGCGGTAGTAGCTGACCGGGAGCTCCCACACCCGTTCCCACTCCCGTCGCAGTCCCTCGCTCGCGATGCGCTGGACCTCGACCGGGTCGCGGCCCTGGACCTCGGCATCCCAGAGCGCTCCCCGGTCGGTCATCGGCGGTCTCCTCTCACGGTCAGATCACGCCATCGTCGCGGAGGGCAGCGATGTCGGCGGCGCTGCGGCCGAGCTCGCCCAGCAACTCGTCGGTGTGCTCGCCGAGTGCAGGAGCGGGCCTGCGCAGTTGGTACGGCCCACCGTCGACGATCACCGGTTCGCCGACGTAGGTGAACGAACCGGCTGTCGGGTGCTCGCCTTCGACGATGATCTGGCGAGCAGCGATCTGGGGGTCGTCGCGCAGCTCCGCCACGCGTTGATGGGCGGGGCCGAGTGGCAGACGGTGGTCCCGAGCGAAGCCGACCCACTCCGCCTGCGTGCGTGTGCTGAAGATGGCCTGCAGCTGCCGCCGCAGCGGCTCATCGCGGTGAGCGAAGTCGACCGGCGAGCCGCCCACCTCGTCACCGCCGATGAGATCCGTCCGCTCGACGGCCTCGCAGAACCGTTTCCAGAACTTGTGCTCGATGGCGCAGAACAGCACGTACCGATCGTCGGCCGTCTCGTAGAAGTTGTACTTCGCGCTCGTGCGCTCGGTGTCGCCCGGCTGGCGCAGACCAGTGCGATCGGTGATCCGGTCGCTGTTCAACGCGTAGGTCGCGCCGATCCATCCCTGGGCGAGGACGCCGTCGGCGCCGGCGGCGTCCAGATAACACCCCTGGCCGGTCTCGGCTCGACGGACCAGTGCCGCAACGACGTGCAGGGCGGCATGCACCGCTCCGGCAGCGGTGCCGTCGCCGCCAATGGTGGTTCCTCCCATCGGTTCGGTCGACCTCCGTTCATGCACGAGGCCGTCGTCGCCCGTGGACAGCGGCACCGAGGCGGCCAGCGCGTTCATCATCTGCCCGTGCGTGGGCACGCGGGCGTACGGCCCGGTGGCACCGAAGCCGGAGCAGTGGCAGTAGACGATGTCGGGCTTGACCTGCCGCTGGCGGTCGTAGCCGATGCCGAGGGCATCGCACGCGCCGGCGAGGAAGCCGTCGACGAACACGTCAGCCGTGCGCAGCAGGTCCCAGAACACGTCGCGCCCTTCGTCTCGGCGGAGGTCGAGCGTCAGGCTGCGCTTGTTCTTGTTGACCTGGAGGTGGGCCGGGCTGTGGTGGGGCACGATCTGGCCGAGCATGTCGCGGAGGTAGTCGCCGTGTTCGGGTGACTCGACCTTGATCACGTCCGCGCCCATGTCGCCGAGCCACATGCCGACGGTGTCGCCGTTGAACAGCACAGCGCACTCGACGACGCGGATGCCTGCGAGCAGATCACTCACCGCGTATTAGAGTATGCTGAATTCGGTGAGGCAGGGGTATCGAGTTGTCGACACTGACACCCACGTCGGACCGACGGTGGACGTCCTCTACGACTACGGCAGCGCCGAGCTGACCGCCCGGCGATCCGAGCTGGAGCCGTACGAGTTCCCGATGCGCGATGGGGTCGGGCTGAGCGTCAGCCCGTACCCGTACAAGCGAGCGATGGGCGAGAAGCCTGCGGGCGCGGACGCCTCGCAGGGCAACGTGCCTTCGCTGAAGGGCAAGATCGGCTCGAACGTCGTCGAGCCACCGGAGCCCGGCGTGTCGCAGCGCAACGCCGCGGGCCGGCTCCGAGACATGGACCGGGAGGGGCGCGATGTCGACCTCATCATCCCCGGGACCTTCTCGACCGCCGCCACTGCGCTCGATCCCGGCCTGGCGAAGGAGCTCTACGCCGCCTACCACCGCTACATCGTGGACTACTGCTCGGCCGATCCGGAGCGGCTGCGGGCGACGATCCTCGCCCCTGGCTTCGACCCGCAGTGGGCGGCCCGGGAGATCGCCACGCTGTCCAGCGAGCGTTGCGTCAGCGCCGTGACGGTCGTGCTGCCCGAGGGAATGCCTGTCGACGATCCCGACCTCCACCCGATCTGGCGGGCGATGGAGGACGCCGCCCTGCCGATGCTGCACCACTCGTTCTTCTACGAGCCGCCGTACTTCCCCGGTTACCGCGACGTGTGGGGCCACGTCGCCGTCGCCCGCGCCGTCGCCCATGTGTGGGGCGCGCAGCGGCTGCTCAGCTACCTCCTCCTGTCCGGGTTGTTCGACGAGTACCAGGGTCTGAAGATCGGCTTCGCCGAGTGCAGCGGAGGATGGCTGCCGTCGTGGCTCGTTCGCCTCGAGGGCCAGGCCGACTACCTGCATCCCTCGCTGCCGACCCGCAAGCGAACCCCGCTCGAGTACCTCCACGATGGCCGCGTGTTCTGCGGCGTCGAGTTGTACGAGGGGGCGGCGACAGTGCGCAGCATCATCGAGATGGTCGGCGACGACGCGATCATGTACCAGTCGGACTACCCCCACGACCAGTGCAAGTTCCCGGCGTCGGCGGACACCGTCCTCGCCTGGCATGCCGACGGACTGAGCGACTCGACGATGCGCAAGCTGATGAGCGGCAACGCCGAGCGGTACCTTCGCCTCCTATGACCTCCCCGCGCGTCGCGCCCGTTGCGGCCGACAGCAGCGATCCGGACCTGGCGGCGGTGTTCGACGTGTTCCGCCAAGCCGGGCGAGACGTGCCGCTGCTGTACCGCACCCTCGGCAACGCGCCAGCGATGCTCAACGCCTGGACGGCGCTGGCCTGGCCGCTGCGACAGGACGCGGTGTCCCCCCGAGGCCTGCGCGAGCTCCTGATCATGCGGGTCGCTCAGCTCACCAACGCACCGTACGAGTGGATCGCCCACTGGGACATGGCGGTCAAGCACGGGATCTCCGTCGAGCAGCTCGAGGATCTTTGGCGGTGGCGGGAGAGCACCCGCTTCTCGACCGACGAGCGTGCCGCACTCGCGCTCACCGACGAGCTGACGACCGACCTCGACGTCACCGATGCGACGTGGACCGCGCTCGCCGGGTGCTTCTCCGAGGGCGAGCTGGTCGAGCTGGTGCTGACGGTCGGCTTCTACTCGTGCGTCTCGCGGGTCCTGCGCGCCTTGCACCTCAACGTCGTCGACGAGACCGACCCGCGCCTGGCTGCGTTCACCGCCGACGGGTCGACGGGCGCTGTGGGCGGATCGTCATCGTCGCCATCTGGGTGATGTCGACATCGATCAGCGTCGGTCCGTCGCGCTCGACGGCACGACCGAGTGCGGTGGCGAACGCGTCGACGGTCCCCACCTGTTCTCCGACCATTCCGACCGACTGAGCCAGCGCCGCGAAGTCGGGCGTCACCAGGTCGACCGCCGAGCGGCGGCCCCCGAGCGTGAGGTCCTGGATGAAGCGGATGATGCCGTAGCCCTGGTCGTTGAACACGCACGTGATCAGCGGCAGCTCCTGCTGAACGGCCGTCGCCAGTTCGCCGACGCTCAGCATCAATCCGCCGTCGCCTTGCACGAGCAGCGTGCGGCGGCCCGAGCCGAGGCAGGCGCCGATCGCCAGGGGCAAGCCGGGCCCGATCGCCATCGACACGGGACGCACCGAGGTCCGCTGTTCGTAGACGGGCAGCGTGCGGTTGGCCCAGACGTACGACGCGACCGTGGCGTCCTTGACGACGACGGCGTCGCGCGGCAGGGCTCCACGGATGATCTCGGCCATCTTCTCGTGGTCAGGTCCCATCGCGTCACGCGCTTCGGCCTGCGCCGTCGCGCTCGGCTTCCTGGGCTCGGTCGACGAACGCGTCGTCGATTCGAGCGTCGTCGATTCGAACGTCGTCTGGGAGCGCGTCGAGGAGCGCCTCGATGCCGAGCCTGGCATCGGCGACGATCGCAACGTCCACCGGATGGAAGCGGTCGATCACGCCGGGGTCGGCGTCGAGGTGGATCAGGCGTCCGGGGATGGACATGCCCTTCGCAACGTTGTTGCCCAACTGGAATCGGGTCCCGATCGCCAGCACGACGTCCGCATCGGCGATCACCGGATCGAGCACGCTGAGATCACCGTGGGGACCGAGCGCCAGCGGGTGGTCCTCGGCGATCGCCCCGCGCCCCTCCACGGATGTGAGCACCGGCGCGCCGAGGCGCTCGGCCAACGCCGTGAACTCGGCCGACGCGCCGGCTGACACGACCCCGCCGCCAGCCCACAGGAGCGGGCGGGTGGCGGCCTCCAGCAGTTCGACGGCTCGGTGGACGGAGGCGTGAGCAGGAGCCTGCACGGCCGGCGGGTGTGGCTCGCCGACACGCACCTCCCCGGTCGCGTACTGCAGGTCGATCGGCACCTCGATGGCGCCCGGCTGCGGTCGTCCGCTCGTGATGTCTCGCGCCGCCTCCAGCACCGTCGGGACGATCGCCGCATGATGGTTGACGTGGGCGACGTACCGGCAGACCGTGCGCAGCATGTCGACTTGGCGTTCGGCCTCGTGCAGCGTCCCCCGTCCCTTGCCGTACGAGGTGGTCTCCACCTGGCCGGTGAGCAGCAACACCCGAGACGAGGCGAACTGGGCCTCGAACAGCCCACCCATCGCGTTCGCCGTGCCGGGACCCGTGCTGGCGAGCGCGACACCGAGGCCGCCCGTCGTCCTGGCGTACCCGTCGGCAGCATGGACCGCTCCCTGCTCGTGGCGCATCTCGACCATCGAGACCACCGACGACCGTGCGATCGCATCGACGATCGGCAGGTTGTGCACGCTGACGATGCCGAACACGTGGCGCACCCCGAGCGCCTCGAGCGTGGCGACGATCGCCTCACCGCCGGTCATCGTCTCGATCGTCGGCATCGTCGAGGAGCCTGTCACAGCCTCGTGTTGAAGCCGCCGTTGACGAGGAACGTCTGCCCGGTGACCCAGCCGGCGTCGTCGCCGACGAGGTAGCGGATCATGCCGAACACGTCCTCGGCGGTCCCGGTGCGCTTGATCATGCTCGCCGCGACGAGCTTGTCGAACGCCGCGTCGGGAACCTGGCGGCGGGATGCCTCGTTGGCGATGGTCCCGGGGGCAACGGCGTTCACGGTGATCCCGTCAGCGCCGAGCTCGCTCGCCAGCGCGTACGTGAGCTGGTTGAGGGCGAGCTTGCTGACGCCGTACACGCCGGCGACCATGTACGCCCCCATCGACGAGATGTTGACGACCCGTCCCCAGCCGCTGGCGCGCATCAGCGGAGCGATCGCCCGCGTGCACAGCAGCGGGCCGCGGAGGTTGACGCCGAGCACCGTGTCCCAGTAGTCGACGGGCACCGACATCAGCGGGTGACGTTCAAGGTCACCCCAGATCCCGGCGTTGTTGACCAGGATGTCGGCGCGCCCGAACCTGGCATCGACCGCAGCGGCGAGCTCCTGCGTGCTCGTCTCGTCGGCCACGTCGACAGGCACGGCCAGCGCTTCACCGCCGGCCGCCTCGAGATCGGCCACCGCCGCCTTGGCATCGTCGGCGTTGAGGTCGGCGACCACCACCTGTGCCCCTTCTGCAGCGAAGAGCTTGGCGTACTCGCGGCCGAGTCCGCGGCCGGCGCCGGTGACGATGGCGACCTTCCCTGCCAACCCCATACGCTCGAATAGAGTATACGAAATGTCCGGCTTGCCGGTTGTCGTGGCGGTCGAGCCGGACAGCGCCGTGAGCGAGTTCCCGCTGGAGGACGCCGTGCGCCGCCGCGGGGTGGACTGGCTGGCCACGTCCTCCACCGATGCGCGATCGACGCTCGCCGAGCTCGCCCCGAACCGGCGCGTCGCCGTCGTCGCGGCCGGTGTTGCCGGCGA
The DNA here is from genome assembly GCA_963774635.1 of uncultured Acidimicrobiia bacterium. Taxonomy (GTDB): domain Bacteria; phylum Actinomycetota; class Acidimicrobiia; order Acidimicrobiales; family Ilumatobacteraceae; genus JALZMG01. Next base: position 90,547 of record CAVZFS010000032.1, on the reverse strand, counting down.
GTCCACGCTCGAGCTCGTCGCCGAGACGGGAACGGTCGAGGCATTCGCCATCGTCGGCGCCCCGCTGTCGAACGCAGCCGTCGAGCTCGTGGCGGGATGGCCCGAGCTGGCGCTGCTGGCCGTCGCCGATCCCGCCGACCGCGACGGTCTGCGTGGCGCCGTCGACGCCTATCTGGCCTCGACCCATGAACGCTCCGATCTGCTGGTCGGCGCCGTCGACGGCACGGCGGCCGAACGGGCTGCGGGCTGGCTCGCCGACCGACTCCGACGCACGACCAACGTCGACGAGGTCACTCTGACGTCGAGCGACGGCTGGGAGCTGCACGGCACCCGCTGGCTCCCGCCGCGTGATCAGCCGGGGCCGGGCGTCGTGCTCCTCCATTCGGGACGTAGCGATCGGGCGGTCTTCTCCCGGCTCGAGCGGCTACTGGCCGAGCGCGGGTTCGCCGTGCTCAACCTCGATTGGCGAGGTCGCGGGCGGAGCACGAATCGCGGAACGTACATGGCGCTCAGCGCCGACGAGCGAGCTGCCGGCTGGCGCGACGCGGCCGCCGCGTTCGATCATCTCGCCGCGCTCCCGGGCGTCGATCCGGAGCGCCTCGGCGCGGTCGGAGTGATCCACGGCGCCGAGCACGCCGTGCGGGCGGCGGTCGACGACGGTCGAGTTCGCGCCGTTGTCGTGCTCACGGGCTACCGCCCCGCCGACCCGGCGGAGTCGGCGTACCTCACGGATCCGGGCGTCGACGTGCTCTACGTGACGAGCACCGCCCACCGTGTCACGTCGGCGGCGATGCGCGCCCTCTACGAGGCATCAGCGAGCCGCCACACCCGCTTCGTCGAGTACCCCGGCGGGGCCATCGGCTACCAGCTGTTCGAGCTCGATCCCGGTCTCGAACCGGCGATCGTCGACTGGTTGGCAGAGGTGTTGTCGCCATGAGCGCGGACTCCGAGGTTGCGATCGTCGCGTCCGACGGCTGGCCGATCGGCGGGTTGCTGTCCTCGCCTGACACCGCGCGACCGATCGACCGCACGACCGATACGACCGACGCACCCGGCGTCGTGCTCGTGCCGGCGTCGCGGCACGAACGCGATGCCTACACGGCGATCGCCGCCGCCCTGCGCGAGCGGGGCGTTGCCTCATTGCGGATCGACGTCCGCGGGCGCGGGGCCAGCCGCGGCGGCATGTCGTACGCGCGGATGACCCCACGCCAGCGCCAACGCGTCGCGCTCGACGTCGGCGCCGCGTTCGACCACCTCGCCACGGTCCCGGGCGTCGATCCTCGCCGGCTCGCTTTGGCCGCCGAGCAGGACACCGCCGCCGACGCGCTCGAGGCGGTCGGGGGCGACCAGCGGCTGCGGGCCGCGGTGCTCCTGTCGGCCCGCCACGGAGCGCGCGCCCTCGAGGCCGACGGCCGGCGTCCGCTGCCGGTGTTCGGCCTCGTGTCGAAGGAGGACCGCGAGGGGCTGCGGGCAACGGTCGACTCGTACCTCGCCGGTGACCCGGAGACCAGCCGGTTGGAGGTGTTCGAGGGCCTGGGCCTCGGCACGACGATGCTCTCCACTCGCCAGTTCGAGTTCCCCGACGCCGAACCGCTCGAGGTCATGATCGCCGACTGGCTGGTCGCCCGACTCAGGTGACCGACCCCACCTGATCTGGGTGGCGACAGTCTCAAGTCGACATCTGGGTGCTCACAGTCTCGGATTCGAGACTGTGGCCACCCAGGTCAAGACGTCGTCAGCTCCGGGGTCCCACGTGAAGCCGGCGTCGCGAACACGCTCGCAGATCTCCACGCGGTACGTCGCGTAGACCTCCTCGACGCCGCGCCGGTGCGTCTCGCCGTGGTCCGGGTGGTCGCGCCACGCGGCGAGTGCCTGTTCGTCCTCGAAGCGGAAGACGCCGAACGTGCCGCCGTCCGAACGGTCGTAGTACTCGGCGCCGAGGAACCCGGACGTCGCTTCGGCGAGCGCCTGCATCTTGCGGGTCATGTCCTCATGCGCCTCGCGCTGCGCTTCGCCCCGAGGCACGACCGTGTAGAGCAGGATGATCATGAGGAACCCTCCTTGAGCAGGCCCTTCAGGAAGGCCCGCGTACGTTCCGCCTCCTCGGATGTGCCCGTCGATTCGCGGATCGCGAGCTCGGTCGCCCCGGCGTCGATGAACTGCTGGGCCTTCGCACGCGCGGTCGCCTCGTCGCCGATCAAGCCGATGTCGACCTGGCTCGACACGCCCTCGCGTTCGAGCATCGCCTTGAACGCCGGGAACGTGGTGTACGGCTTCGATGTGTCCGCGATTCGGCGCCGAGCGGCGTCAGGATCGTCCGTGATGCAAGCGACGACCGCGGCGACGATCCGCGGGGCCGGACGACCGGCGTCGGCCGCAGCCTTCGTTGATCGAAGGAACGATGTGGTCGGCCAGCGTGCGCGGCCCGGTGGCGCCCGTGATCGTCCCGTCGGCGAGGCGGCCGGCGAGCCTCAGCATGTGCGGCGCCAGCGCGCCGATCAGGACCGGGGGCGGCTTGACGTCACCGACGTCGAGGCCGCCCACCATCGTCAACCGCCGACCACGCACGTCGGCGGGCTCGCCGCGGAGCAACGGCAGCAGCGCCTCGAGGTACTCGCGCATGAACTCGGCGGGGCGCTCGTACGACATCCCGAGCCGTCCTTCGACGACATGCGGATGTGACATCCCGACTCCGAGCGTCAGGCGGCCGGCGAGCGCCGCCTGAGCCGTCAGCGCCTCGGCGGCCAGCGCCTGCGGGTGGCGGAGGGGCGCCGGCACCAAGGCAGTTCCCACCTCGATCCGCGGCGCGTCGCGAGCCGCAACTGCCATGGCGACGAAGGGATCGAGGCCCGTTGCCTGGTGCGTCCACACGATCGGGAACCCGTCGGCGTCGGCGCGTCGGATCCGCTCGACGACGACGTCGAGTGAGCCGATTGCGTAGGGACCAACCCGCACCGATTAGAGGATACTGATTGCGACGATCAGCGATGAGCCAGATCCCGAACTGTCCGTAGCAATCGGTTCGTTCGGCGCGGTTTCTACGGACAGAACGGATTTGCAGAACGGGATCAGCACTGGCTCTCGGCCGGCGGAACCTCGAGGTCGACGAGGTAGTTGTCGACGAGCTCGGAGACGCAGTCGTTGACGCCGTAGCCGGTGTGCTGGTCAGCGGTCACGATGATCAGGCGCCCGTCCTCCAGTGCCGCCGCCATCGCCCGCGTGCTCTCCAGTGGCGTCGCGGGGTCGCCCGTCGTGCCGATCACGACGATCGGACCGGCGCCGGCGCCCGTGATCTCGACGCGCGGATCGATCGACTCCGGGTAGAACGTGCAGAAGTAGTCGCCGGTCGTGTTCGGCGACGCTCGCGGCGCGGCCTCGTTGATGAGGAGGGCGTCGGCATCGGACTGCTCGACCGTCGGCCGCTCGGACTGATCCATGCAACTGATGGACTGGAAGGCCTCCAGCTCGTTGCCCCACGTGCCGTCCTCGGACCGCTGGTAGTACGCGTCGTACAGCGCGAGCAGTCCCTCGCCGTCGCCGTCCTGTGCGTCCGCCAACGCCTCCGACAGCTGGTCCCACAAGCTCTCCAAGTACATCGCCTGCACGAAGGCCTGGCGGAAGACGGCCAGGTTGACGTCGGGACGACCGGGCTCGCTCGGGATCGGTGATTCGTCGAGCGAGCGCATCAGCGCATCGAAGGCGCCTTCGGCGTCACCACCGTTGTTGAACGGGCAGCTCGTGTCGGCGCTGCATTGCGCCAGGTACGTCGTCAGCGTGCCCTCGAATCCCTGCGATTGCTGGATGCTGCTCTCGAGCGGGTCAGCGTTCGGATCGGCGGCGCCGTCCAGCACGGCTGCCCGCACCGTCTCGGGGAACAGCGTCGCCCACACCGCGCCGAGCTCGCTCCCGTAGCTGAACCCCAAGTAGCTGATCTGCTCCTCGCCGAGTGCACGGCGGATCGAATCCATGTCGCGGGCCGAGTTGTTCGTCCCGATGAACGGCAGGATGTCGCCGTTGGCCTCCTCGCAGGCGGCCGTGAACTCCTCCGCCAGGTCGATGATCTCCTGGCGCTCGGTGTCGTCATCGGGCGTGATGTCTGTAGAGGCGAAGTACCGGTCGTAGTCATCGATGCAGTCGATCGGCGGGTCGCTCAAGCCAGTGCCGCGTGGGTCCCAGCCGATGATGTCGAAGCGGTCGAGCAGCGGCTGGCCATAGATCTGCTCGGCGAACAGGGCGAAGTCGGCGCCGCCGAACCCCGGCCCGCCGGGGTTGACGAGCAGCGAGCCGATCTTGTTGTCCTGGTCGTCGGCGAGGCGGCGAGCCAGGAACAGGTCGAACGTCGGCCCGTCCGGGTCCTCGTAGTCGACGGGTACCTCGAGCGTCGCCGTCTCGACACCCTCGTCGAGCTCCTCCCATTCCAACGACGAATCGTTGGACGGCCCGCGGACCCGTCGTCGGCGAGTCGGTGGATGGCGGATCCGTGACGGGAGCACCGGTCGACGGCGTGACCGCGGCGTCCGCGCGCTCGGTCTCGACTCCCGTGTCGCCGCACGCTGCCGTGAGCACCACGAAGGCGCCGAGCACGGCGGCCAGACGGGGGGTTCTCGCCATCGCGGCATCGTATGGGCGGCATCGGCGTCCGTAGCCTCACCTCATGCGGATGTCGCCCCACGGACTGGCGCCACGTGACGCCAGCAACGTGCAGGGCGCCCGCGTCACGACCGCGACGCTGCGCCGGATCTGGTCGTTCGCCCGGCCGTACCGCGCCACGATCACGCTCTTCCTCCTGGCCATCTTGGCCGCCGCGCTCCTGGCGCTCGTTCCGCCATTTGTCGTGCGGGCCATCCTGGACGACGCCATCCCCGCCGGCGATCGAGCGATGATCACCTGGCTGGCGACAGCAGCCGTCCTCGCCGCGCTGGGCGACGCCGCGCTGCAGGTGTTGCAGCGCTGGTGCAGCTCGCGTGTCGGCGAGGGCCTCATCTACGACCTCCGCCGTGCGCTCTTCGCCAAGGTGCAGCGGATGCCGATCGCCTTCTTCACCCGGACGCCGACCGGCGCGCTGATCTCGCGGTTGAACAACGACGTCGTGGGCGCGCAGACGGCGGTGACGAGCACCCTCGGCAGCGTCGTGAGCAACGTCGTGGTGCTGACCACGACACTCGCCGCGATGCTGGCCCTCGAGTGGCGGCTGACCCTGCTCGCGCTGGTCGTGCTGCCGATGTTCATCATCCCGGCGCGTCGAGTCGGCCGGCGGTTGCAGGACATCTCCCGCCAGCAGATGCAGCACAACGCGACGATGCACACGCAGATGACCGAGCGCTTCAACGTCGCCGGAGCGATGCTGGTCAAGCTGTTCGGCGACCACCGTCGCGAGGACGCCGCCTTCGAGGAGCACGCCGTCGCCGTGCGCGACGCCGGGATCCGATCGGCGATGTACGGCCGCGTGTTCTTCGTCGCCCTCGGCCTCGTCGGTGCCATCGGTGCGGCGGCGATCTACGGCGTCGGAGCGCACCTCGTGGTCTCCGGGCAGATGACGACCGGAACGCTGGTCGCCCTCGCCGCCCTCGTCACCCGCGTGTACCAGCCGCTGACCGGTCTGACGAACGCCCGCGTCGACCTGATGACGTCGATGGTCAGCTTCGAACGGGTCTTCGAGGTGCTGGACGCCCACGAGGCCATCCGCGAGCGTCCTGGGGCGGTCGACCTCGTGCACCCGGAGGGCAGGGTGACGTTCGACGATGTCCGCTTCCGCTATCCCCCGGCGGCGGACACGGCGATCCCCTCCCTCGAGCAGCAGCTGGTGAGCGGGGCGGACCCGGACGTCGACGTCCTGGAGGACGTGACGCTCGAGGTCGCGCCGGGTGAGACGCTCGCCCTCGTCGGCGCCTCCGGTGCGGGCAAGACCACGCTCGTCTCGCTGATCCCCCGCCTGTACGACGTGACCGGCGGTGCCGTCCGCGTCGACGGTCGGGACGTCCGCGACCTGACCCTGGACTCGCTGCGCTCGGCGATCGGCGTCGTCGCCCAGGACCCGCACCTGTTCCACGACACGATCGGGGAGAACCTGCGCTACGCCAGGCCCGGCGCCACCATCGAGGAGCTGGTCGAGGCGTGCCGCGCCGCCCGCATCCTCGACACGATCGTCGCCTTGCCGGATGGCTTCGACACGGTCGTCGGCGACCGCGGCTACCGCCTCTCGGGCGGTGAGAAGCAACGGGTGGCCATCGCCCGGCTGCTGCTCAAGGACCCTGCCGTGATGATCCTCGACGAAGCGACGAGCCACCTCGACAACGACAGTGAGGTCCAGGTCCAGATGGCGCTGGACTCAGCGCTGTACGGTCGCACGGCGATCGTCATCGCCCATCGGCTCTCGACGATCCGCAACGCCGACCGCATCGCCGTCCTCGACGGCGGGCGAATCGTGGAGATCGGGACGCACGAGGAGCTCGTGCGGCGGGACGGGTTGTACGCCGTACAACTGCGGGCCGGTGAGCTGACGGCGATGCTGACATGACGTCGTCGACCTTGCCGCTCGCAGATGTGCGCGTCGTCGACGTGTCGACGGTGCTGGCCGGCCCGAACTGCGCGCGGTACCTCGCCGACTACGGCGCGGACGTGATCAAGATCGAGCGACCCGAGGGCGACAGCCTGCGCAACATGGCATGGCGCGACGACCGCGATGGCGAGGGCCTGTGGTGGAAGCTGGCCAACCGCAACAAGCGGACGGTTGTCGCCGACCTCAAGGACGATGACGACCGCGCACTCGTGTTGCGATTGCTCGATGCAGCCGACGTGCTGGTCGAGAACTTCCGGCCGGGCGCCCTGGAGCGGCTCGGCCTCGGGCCCGCCGTGCTCCACGAGCGCAACCCGCGGCTCGTCATCACCCGCGTCACCGGGTTCGGGCAGGACGGCCCGTATTCCTCGCGACCCGGGTTCGCCACGATCGCGGAGGCGATGTCGGGCTTCGCAGCGATCAACGGAGAGCCCGACGGACAACCGCTGCTGCCACCGATCGCCTTGACCGACGAGGTCACAGCCCTCGCCGCGGCGTTCGCCACGATGGTCGCCCTGCATTCGGGAAAGGGCCAGGTCGTGGACGTCAACCTCCTGGAGACCATGTTCCAGCTGATGGGTCCGTTGCCGTCGGCCTATGCCCTCGCCGGCGTGCGCCAGCCCCGCCTCGGGTCAGGACTTCCGTACAGCGTCCCGCGCGGCACCTACCGCTGTCGCGACGGGCGGTACGTCGCGGTGTCCACGAGCAGCGATTCGGTGGCGGCGCGCGTGATGCAGTTGCTCGGGCTCGACGCGGACGAGCGGTTCCGTACGTTCGAGGGAAGGTCCGCCCACCGCGACGAGATCGAGACGGCGATGGCGGCATGGTGCGCGACGCGACGAGTGGAAGAGGTGATCGACACGTTCACGGCGGCCAACGCCGCGGCCGGGCCAGTGATGGACATGGCCGACATCGCCGACGATCCGCACTTCGCCGCCCGCCAAGCCATCGTCGACGTCGCGGGCACGCCGATGCAGTCGCTCGTGGCACGGCTCAGCGCGACGCCCGGCCAACTGCGCTGGCCCGGCCGGCCGCTCGATGCCGACGGCGACGACATCCGCGCCCGCGGCTGGGGCTGACGAGGCTCCGCGACACAGCGCAGGTGGGCGAGCGCCGCTAGCGATCACGTCAGCGACGGGCCCACCTTCTCCTCGCGCCGCACGACGAAACGCATGGCCTCCTGCGCCAGCGCAACCAGCTCGCTCGGCGCAACGATGGCGCGCATCCGTCCGTGCTCCTGGACGGCGCGGCGATGCGCCTCGCCCAGCGCTTCTTCGAGACCGGCCTGGAGCACCAGCAGCTCGCTGGCGTCGCTCGGAGACAGCGGGATCACAGAACTGGCCGCCTCGATCGCGGCGAGGAAGCGAGCCGCGTCCTCGTACCGCCCGACCCGGCCACAGACATGGGCGCACTCGCGGAGCGTCCGCCACTGCTCGCTCCAGTTCTCCGCACGCGCCCACCGCTCGAGGCATTCGAGCAGGGCGACGGCTGCCTCGACCAGCCGCCCGGCCCGCCGGTACTGCCGGGCCATACCGACCTTCACGGAACCGAGCACCCACTCGTTGCCGACCTTCCGAGCGAGGTCGCTCGCCTCATCGAGCAGCTCGAGGGCCAGCTCCGGCTCGTCGTGATACACGCTCTCGGCGACGGCGTAGCGGGTCCACGCCAGCGACGTGGGGTGGTTCACCCTGGCGGCGAGTGCCGCCGCCCGCTGAGCGATCTGTCCGGCCAGGTCGTAGGCGCCCTGGGTGCACATCCCCACGGCCGAGAAGACCAACACCTCGATCCGCCACACTGGGTCCTCCAGCGAGCGGGCCCGCCGGAACGCGATGTTGAACTCGTCGAACGCATCCTGGTATCGCTGCTCGTAGCCGGCGACGGCAAGGCGCACGAGCCGCAGGTGGACGGCGCCCTCGACACCCAGCCGCTCCTCGATCTCGACGCCGGCGTCGGCGTGCCGGCGTGCGTCTGCGAGCTCGCCACGCATCCACGAGCGAATCCCGAGGAGTCCGTGCAGGAACGGCCGAACCTCGTCGGGGGTACGGGGGCGGCGCAACGACGCCTCCGCCCAGTTGGCCACCTCGAACCGGAAGCGATGCACGGCGAACTGCAGCAGTGCCGCCACGATCGCCGCCGCCCGCTCCTCGTCGCCGTCGTCGAGCGCGATGCGGTGCGCCGCCCGCAGGTTGTCGAACTCGGCGGCAATGGCGACGGCGGCGCGCTCCTCATCGGCGCTGCGCAGCTCCTGCGACGCCTCGACGGCCCACGCTGCGTACCACTCGACGAACCGCCGCCGCAGGCCCTCGCGCTCATTGTCGGCGACGAGGCTGGCAGCAACGGAGCGGATCGGCCCGAGCAGGCGCAGTGCCGAGGCGGACGTCGTGCGGGCGACCATCGACTGGGCGACGAGGCGACCGATGACGCTCGGAACGTCGACGATGCGTCGACGATTACCAGCACATACGTGCACCGCAGCGCGCACCGTGAACGGGCCGGCGAAGATCGAGAGCCGAGCGAACAGCAACTGCTCGTCCTCGGTCATCCGGTCGTAGCTCCAGTCCACCAGCTCGTGGAGCGACCGGTGTCGGGCCGAGGGTCGGCCACGGTCGGCAACCTCTCGGTTCGGCAGCTCGGTCAGGATCGACGCCACGCCTTCGACGTCGGCGACGGCGAGGCGGGCGGCAGCGAGCTCGATGGCCAGCGGGAGCCCGTCGAGATCGCGACACAGGCGATGGATCGCGGCGAGCTCGACCTCGTCCGGGTCGAACCCCGGCCGCACCTCGCGAGCGCGGTCGACGAACAGCTCGACGGCCGCCGACGCGTAGGGATCGAGCGCACTGCCGTCCACGGGCAGCGGTCCGACGACATGCACGACCTCGCCGTCGATGCCGAGCGCCACCCGACTGCTGCACAGGACGCGCAGCCCATCGTTCGTGCTCCGCAACACCTCGATCAGATGGCCCACCTCGTCGCTGAGGTGCTCGCAGTTGTCGAACATCAGCAGCAGGTCCTTGGTCGCCAGCCAGTTGGCGAGCTGCTGGACGGATCGCTCGTCCCCGTTGGACGATCCCGAGCTGTGCTCGATGCGCAGGTTCGTCGCGATCGCGGCGAGCAGCTCGTCCGCTCGAGCGATGGTGCTGAGGTCGACAGTCCGCACACCGTCGGCGTGGGCCACCCCGCGGCGGGCCAACACGAGCTGCGCGAGACGGGACTTGCCGACGCCACCCGGTCCGACGAGTGTGACGATCGGCGCCGTCAGCGACGACAAGTGGGCGAGCTCGCGCTCCCGCCCGCAGAAGCTGCTCGAGCGACCGACCAGGTCGAGCTCTGAACCGACGGCCGTGCGCAGCGGCGGGAAGTCAGCGGCGAGGTCCGGATGGCACAACTGGTACACGATGCTCGGCGGCAGGTCGGGCAGTGTGTGGCGCCCGAGCGCACGCAGCGAGCACGCGGCTGGAAGGCGCGTCTCCACGTCGGCGGTCAACCGCTCCGAGAGCAGCACCTGACCGCCGTGGCCGGCGGCGTGGAGCCGGGCGCACTCGTTGACGACCGGCCCGGTCAGCTCGCCGCTGTCCAGCACGACTGGCTCACCGAGGTGCAGGCCCATGCGCACCCGCAGGTGACCCACGCCGGTGAACACCCGGGTCTCCAGCCAACGCTGCACGTTCAGCGCAGCGACGAGGGCGATGGCGCCGTCGTCGAAGACAGCGAGCACGCCATCACCGGTGTTCTTCAGCACCTCACCGTGGTGGGCGGCGACGATGCTGGCGATCGCCCGGTTGTGCTCGGACACCGCCTCTGCCATCTCCGCCGTGTGATCAGACCACAGTCGGGTGCTGCGCTGGATGTCTGTGAAGAGAAAGACCCGCCCGGTCATCATCCGCTCCTGACAGAGGCTGTCAGGTCCGCGCCGGATCTGGAGGCTTCGGCGGAAGCTCGATCCCCCACCTGCTGGCCACCTGCGGATCGATCTTGAGGCCACGCTCGCTCCAGCGAGCCTGGCTGATGAACACGCGCACCGCGTACTCCGAGACCTGCCTCGAGATCAGGGCGATGCCGAGGCGGCTGACCGAGTTCAAGCGGGCGAGGCGGGACCAGCTCAGGAGCAACCCGCTCGAGTTGAGCACGAGCTCCGTGTACCCACCCCGCTCGATGCCCAGATCGTCGGCATGCTTCTCGCTGAGCAGGTAGCGGGCGATGAACGCAGGAGCGCCCTGCAGGCGCTCGGGCAGCGGATATGCCAGCTCTTGCATCAGGGCCTTCGTCATGCGCGCTCCCTGGTGCGAGTGGTGCTGGAGCTTTGTGGCCAGATGCTTGTAGACGGCGTCGAGCTCGTCGACGCCGAGCGGAAGGATGCGGTTGGCCGGGAACCGGGTGGGGAGTGCCGCCGCGGCAGCGGCGCTGGCCGGGACCGCCTCCGCGTCGCCGATGCCGAGGTGCCAGCCGATGACGTTCCAGAGGAAGTAGAAGTCCGCCCGGACGGCGTCGTCGTATGTCACGCCGAACCGATCGAGCACGTCGAAGACCACGGTCGTGAACGTCCCGAGCGTTGCGAGGAGATCCTCCTGGTTGAGGGGCGCGCTCGTGCCTACCCCCTCGCCGATCTCGCGCATCCGCTCGTCCCAGACGGTGAGCACATTGGGCTGCGACTGGGTGGACAGCGGTTCCAGGTCGTGGTGGGTCACGTCGGAGACCATCCAGCGAACCGCCGCATGGACGAGGCGGACCCGGCGACACGCGATGGCACCGAACTCACCCGCCATCAGGCTGCTCGTGTTGTCTCGCCACATCTTCGGGGTCGGGCTGAGCACGTTGATGAGGAACTGACCGGTCTCCTGCGCTCGACGCGTGAAGCTCCTCCACAGCTCGCCAGTGATGTCGAGGACCTGCACGCCTCGTTTCCCGAGGTACGCCTCGGGCAACGAGGCGTGGAAGAGCGCCGTGATGATGACGACGCCGTTCTCGTCGAAGAAGTTCTGCGCTCGCTTGACACGTTCGTGGTTCGTCGTGAGGACGTCGTTGATCGCGTCGCCGTCGCAGAGGAAGTCACGAACCTCGGCAACGACCGAGCTCGCCGTGACGTCTTTCGCCAACTCCATCATCACGGCAGGGAGCAACTCGGACCGAGGTCGATCGCCGCGCTCGCTGATGACCCGTTTGGTGACCACGTCGACGACGCGCTCCGCAGCCGGGTCGCCGCATCGCTCGAGGCCGGGGAGACGACCGAGCAGCTGCGCGGCGTCGACCGGGTTCGTCACGTCGCACTCCCGGCGGGTGGCGCCGCATCAGCGGCGAACGAACGGAGCTGCTCGAGATCGTCAGGTCGAAGGTGCTGCACGCGCACGGGTCCGAGCACGGGCGGTTCTGGAAGTGGTGGAGCTGGTGTCGCCGAAGGCCGCTCGTACAGGGCGCAGAGTTGCTGGCGTGAGCGGAAGACGTTGACGATGAAGTTCAGCCGCTCGGGAAGCCGCAGCCAATTGTCGACGGCGGTGCGCTCGCCCTGCCCGAAGGAGCGGTCGTGCTGCTGCCACTCCGCCCAGAGAGGCGGATGCTCGAGCGTCTGCAGGTCGTACGGGAAGAAGTCGCCCACGGAGTAGCGCTCCTGATCGGCGGTCGGTTGGTCAACCCGCAGCAACTGATGCGCGGGCGGCGGCAGCGGGACGTCGACGCCGAAGCGCAGTCGCTCCTGACCAAGGATCATCCGGTACACGTGGCGAGTGGCTGCGATCTGGAACGCCTCCTCGACACGCGGGAACAACGGGCTGGCGATCTGGTAGGCGCGCGTGGCGGCGCGAGTGCGCAGATCGTTCCGACCGAACCACTCTGTGACCACACGAAGGCGGAGGGCGTGGGGCAGCAGCTTCAGGTTGCGTTCGAGGACGGGCTGCAGCCGTCGTTGCTCGTACGCCACCAGGCGCACGTTGCCGAGCAGGATCAGCTCGGCGCGTTGCTTCGGGGTGATCGTGGCGCTGTGCTTGAGCACCTGGTAATACGGCTCGACGGCGCGCTGGAGAACTTCGACGTCCTCGTCCGGAAGGCGGCTCGGCGTCCTTCGGCCGAGGCGACTGCGGTCGATGGCCCGGCCGTACGAGACCAGCGCTGTGGTGTACTGCCGCCATTCCTCATCCCAGTCGATCTTCGCCTTGTCCTTCTTCAACGCGCGCAGGGTGGTGTCGAGCAGCGTCCACATCGCCAGGCCGACCTCTTCGTAGATGGCGGCTTGACCGCACGCGATGTTCCGCGCGATGGCGCCACGGTCCGTCAAGACGGCGTTCGTGACGACGTCGTACAGTCGTCGTCCCAGCCACAAGCCGCTCGCATCGGGCTCGCCGCTCAGGTATCCGCCCTCGTCGTCCTCGGCGACATCTGCCCGCAGGCTCTGTGCAGACCACGCCGCGAACGTCGGGAACGTCGCGTTGATCGGCGCTTCGTCGTTGTGCAGGTACCAGCCGAGCGCGATCGACAGGTTGTAGTAGGCGCCGAGGATCGCCGTGTTCGCCTTCAGCGGGTGGAATTCGGCCTCTCGAGCCGTGTCGAGGATCTCGTCAGGACCCTGAAGCGCCTTGAGCGCGTCGTCAAAGTCGGTCACCGCTCACGTCCCTCCGTGCCGCTCCCTGCGCCGTCTTACCCTAGGCCAGGCTGGCGAGCGGCCGACCCACTTTCTTGTCAGGCGTTCAATTGATGCTCGCTGACGGCGCTCGACCTATTGCCGGGCGTCGTCGGAGGTCGGCGCGGATGCGGGCACCTCGCCGGCCGGCCCCGGCGGTGCCGGAGGTGCGGGCGTCTCCGCCGTGTCGTCCAAGCGCTTGAACAAACCGCCCACTCGATCGCCGATGAGATCGACCGTCGCCGACAGGGCGTCGTTGAGCTTGCCCGCCGCCCTCTTGGCCTCCTCCTTCAGCTCGTCGTCGCGAGCCACATCGGCCGTGCGCTCGCCGACGTCCTTGGCCGCGGTGACCAGCCGCTCCCACGCGTCCCGCAGCGCCGCGCCGGCCTCCTTCGTGCTCTCGTCCACGGCAGCCTCGGCGTCGCTACCGGCCGCCTGGTAGCGCTCTTTCATCAGCCTTCCGAATGACGAGAACTCATCCCCGACCTCGGACCAGGCCTGCTTCATCGGATCGCTCATCGGTCCTCCTTTCCGCCCCGATCATGGCCGAACGGCGCGCTCGCCCGAGCAACAACGGCAGAATCGCCGCCACGGCCAACCACAGCGCCGTCACCAGCGCCAGGTGACCGGCCGCCCAGACGCCGAACAGTGCGAGTCCGACCACCTCCGTCCCGAGTCCGGCGACCGACGTGGTCGTCGCCCGGGCGCGACCTTCGATCCGCGCCTGCAGCCGAGCGTCGAGCACGACGAGGACCAGGTGGTGCAGGAGGTAGAAGGCGGCGAGTGCAAGAAGGCCACCCACCGCAGCGACGAGCCCGGCGACGGCCAGCGCCGTCGCCGCCCCGCCGGTCAGCAGCGCAACACCGAAGCGACTGATGCCGGCGAACCGTCCGCCAAGGGCGGCGCCGAGCGCGCCGGCCAGCGTCACCACCAGCACGGCGAGCGGAACCCACCCGGTCGGGACGCCCCAGTCCTGGGCGAGCAGCGGGAAGTACTCCTCGATGGCGTCGAAGCCGCCGATGACGGCAAGCGCGACGACCGTCCCGGCGACGGTCGGCCGCATGGCCTCCCGCAACCCGGCCCGCAACGTGCTGGTCCCGTCCTCGCCGGGATCGGCGGTAGCCGGCGCCGGCGGCAGGCGGGCGGCGAGCACCGCCGCGGCCAGGCACGTTGCGACGCTGACCCAGCCGATCGCCGCGTATCCACCGATCGGCAACAGCGCTGTGGCGACGAGCACGGCGGGGATGAAGGCCAGGAACTCGGCGGCCGTCGCCCACCCCTGCACACGGGCGTAGTGGTCGGCGGCACCGGCGGCGGTCAGACCCTCGTAGAGCAGCGCCTCGGACGATCCTGAGACGAGCGCACCGCCCAGCGCCCACACCACGAAACCGATCGCAAAGCCGGTGAAGCCAGGAGCGGCGATCCAGGCGACGTAGCCGAGCGCCTGGAGCAGCGCGCCGGCGACCAATGCGTTGCGGTGGGACCAACGGTCTGCCAGCGCGCCCATCGGGACCTCGGCGGCAATGCCGACAGCGGACCAGATCGCCAGCAGGGCCGAGATCTGGCCGTCGGACAGGCCGGCGTCCACGAAGAGCAGCGCGTAGACCGGGTAGATCGGGATGGCCTCGCCAACGAAGGCCCAGGCGACGAAGCGCCGGGCCAACGGTCGAGCAGTACGCGGTAACGGGCGTCAAAGCACGCTCAGACCGTACAGCGGTGAATCACCGCGCTCCACGTGAGTTCACCTTCTGTCCGTAGGAATCGATCGTTGTGATGCGGTTCCTACGGACAGAAGGCCTCGAGCCAGCGCGACCCGACGATCAGCGCCTCGGCGGGGCGACGTAGGGGTTCTCCGGGTCGGCCCCCTGGAGCTGCCAGACCTCGTGCCCATAGTCGTCGAAGACGAGGAACTGATCGGGCCCTGGATCCTTGGTGTCGTCCGCGGTGCAGGATGTAGGCGAGCTGATCGGCCCCGTCGGTCAGGTCGACGCGGAACTCGATCCCGAACACGTCCGAGCCGGTCGGGCGCAGCGGATCGGTCCAGGCGATCGGTGGGTCGTAGGCAGCGCCGTCCCACACGTGCAGCCCCCAGAAGTCCTCGAAGTCGCTGCTCGCCGGATCGCCGTAGTCCCCAGCGGGACGCCGGTAGTGGATGGTGGCGAAGTCCTCGGCGGCGCCGCGTGACGGATAGACCTGCTGTCACCTGGCTCGAACCACGCCGACGGCATCTCCGTCGGCGTGAAGCTCTGGTCCTGGATGTCCGCCACGCCGTCGTCGCTGATCGTGACCGTCAGCGGTGCCGACAGGTCCTCCGGCGCCAGCCGGAACACCGCCCCGTAGTCGTCGACGGCGTCCGGCGGCACGGCGGTGGCGACCGGTGCGCCGTCGCTGCTGGCGTCGATCGTCACCCCTGCGCAGTCGGGCGCGCAGCCGTAATGGACAGTGGCGTACCCCTGTGCCTCGGCCTGCGACGTGTAGATGTTGACGTCGCCCTCGCGCAGCCAGATCTCCGGCGTCGTGCTGGGAGTGAAGCTGCGATCCGGACTGTTGTCCGGGTCCTTCGCGTCACCGCGGTGGACGATGAAGTTGACCGGCCGACTGTCGTCGGCCAGCTTGACGAAGGCGAAGCGTCCATACTCGTCCTCACCGAGGAACGGCTTCGGCGAGGTCCACTCCGTGCTCTCGGCCGGGTCGATGGCGTCGCCCCACAGGTGCAGGCCCCAGAAATCGTTGGCATCACCGGTCGTGTGGTCGCCGTAGTCGCCGGCCGGACGGCTGTAGTGGATCAGCGCGTACGGCGAGGTGGGCGCCTGCGGAGCGGGGAACTCGACGCCGACGTTGGCGACCTCGTCGGCGGCCAGGTGGCCGGACAGGTCGTTGACGATGGCGCGGAAGGACAACGTCGTGTCCTCCTCCCCGCGCAGGTGGCTGGCGTCGTAGAACACGCGGTACGGCGCGTTGTCGTCCGTGCCGATCGGCACGTACTCGCCGTCGCCCTCGCGTACGGCGAACGTGACCTCGGCCATCACGTCGGCGGCGAGCTCGGCGCGCACCTCGATGCGTTCGTCCACGGCGTGGCCGTCCATGGGTGTCGTCTCGAGCGAAACGGTCTCGCCGTGGTCGGGGGTGACGATGCTGATCGCGGGTGCCGCGGTTGAGCCGGCGACCGGTTCGGTGGCCTGGTAGACGACGTACCCGAGTGGCGGCACGGTGACCGCCAGTGAGCCGTCGGCTGCGGTCTGCAGTCGCTGCAGCACGCCCTCGCTGGGCGATGGCCGCGGAGTCACCAAGCGATACCGGGCGTCGGCGCTCGAGAACGTGGGAACGCCGACCGTCTGCGACGTCTCGCTGTTGTTCAGCGCGACGACGTACTCGATGCGCTCGTCCCGGTCGATACGGGAGAAGGCGTACACACCCGGACCGTCGGAGCTGTAGCGGTGGATCTGCGCTCCCGACCGCAGGGCGGGATAGCGCTGGTGGATCCGGGCAAGGTCATCGATCGTCCGGAACAGCGGGTGGTTGCGATCGAAGTTGTCGTCGGCCGACGTCTCGTCCGTCCCGATCAGATCGTTGTCTGCGTAGGACGCCACCTCGTTGGCGAACATGTCCTCCCGGGCGTCCTTGTCGCCGCCGTCGCCGGTGAAGCCCTGCTCGTCGCCGTAGTAGATCACCGGCTGGCCGCGGGCGAAGAACATCAACGCATGCGCCAACCGTGACCGTGCCAGCAGCTCTGCATCGCTGGCCCCGACCTGATCGACACGTTGGAGGAAGTAGCCGATGCGGCCCATGTCGTGGTTGCCGAGGAACGTCGGCTGGGCGTACGCGTTGCTGTCGGCGTCGGTGTAGTAGTCGTCGGACTCGAAGAACGCCTGCAGGCCGTTGGTGGGCGCGCTCTGCGAGGCGAACCGGCGCGCGGCGAGTTGGAAGCCGAAGTCGATCGTCGCCTGGAGCTGTCCCTCGGTCGAGAACTCGCTCATGAACGGCGAGCCGAACTGCTGGTCGAACACCTCGCCGAAGGCGAAGAAGTGGTCGATGCCCCGAGCCTCTGCGGCCTCGAGGATGGCCGGCCCGAAGACCTTCCAGAACTCCATGTTGACGTGCTTGGTGGTGTCGATGCGGAATCCGTCGACGCCGAACTCCTCGATCCAGAAGGAGTAGATGTCGATCATCCCTTCGACGACCTCGCGACGCTCCGTCCACAGATCGTCGAGGCCGAAGAAGTCTCCGTACAGCGAGTTCTCGCCGGTGAAGCTCGTGTTCCCGCGGTTGTGGTACAGCAGCGGATCGTTGACCCAGGCCGGGTTCTTGGGCGGGCTTCCAGGCGGCACGACCGGCGTGTACGGGAAGGACTGGAGGTTGACCTCAGGGAACTGGTAGTCAGGCTGGCCGGAGTACGCGAAGTCGCGGTCGTCGAACGGCTGGCCGTTGACGTCGCGATACGGGAAGTCGCGCGTGTTGCGGTAGCCGGCGTTGCCCTCCAACTGGATGACGTCCGCCGTGTGGTTGGTCACGATGTCCATGAACACCTTGATGCCGCGGTCATGGGCCTCGTCGACCAGGCGAGCGAACTCCGCGTTCGTGCCGAGATGTGGGTCGACCTGCAGGAAGTCGAGGATCCAGTAGCCGTGGTAGCCCGCCGAATGCCCATAGAGGTCGGTGGTATCCGACTGCACCGTCTGGTTGGTGAAGATCGGCCCCACCCAGATTGCCGTCACGCCCAGGCCATCGAGGTACGAGAGCTTGCGACGCAGACCCTCGAGATCGCCGCCGTGGTAGTAGCCCTTCTGCGACGGCAGGTAGCCGTGGGTCAGTACCTCTTCCTGCCCGCCGTCCGGTCGACAGGTCCCCGCATAGTCGCCACAGTTGTTGGCGCCGTCGCCGTTGTTGAACCGGTCGGGGATCGTGAAGTAGAGGACCTCGTCGACGAACGGAGGACGAACCGGATCGCGCACGAGCGCCGCGTCGTCCACCGGCTCGGCAGGGAGCACGCTGACGGTGGGGTGGTGGCTGTTCGCGTCGTACGTGATCGTGACCACGTCGCGGGCGGCCTCGACGGTGAAGGAGATGTTCGGCCCGTTGGGAGCTCCATCGATGCCGTAGTTCTCGTCCCAGGACTCGTTGATGGCGACCTTGAACTCGTAGTCCCCGGGTGGCAGTGACGACGTCGAGAACCGGCCGACGCCGTCACCGTCGGCGTCCTGCAACCACGACCGCAGGCAGCCAGGGTCCCAGTCGCTCGCGCAGCCGAGCTCGCTCTGGAAGCTCCCCGGTGCCGTTGCGATGACGGAGGACCGGTTGTCCGTCACCCAGTGGGTGTCGTCGTCGTAGAAGAACTTGACGGTGGCTGGCGCGTCGAGGCCGAACGAGACGTTGGCGCCATCGCGCTCGCCGTGGAGCCCGTAGTTCTCTTGCCACGTGCCGTTCAGCGCGGCCTTGTACTCCCAGGTGCCCGCCGGCAGGTCGAAGCTCGCCTGCCACACGTCGTCGTCCCCGTCGAAGCCCAGCTGCGTGAGTTCGCACTCAGGGAGCCAGTCGGCGGTGCACCCCAATTCGTCCTGGAAGCTGCCGGCGATGGTGACCGTCGACGGCTCGGCGCTGGCAGGTCGTGCTGCCCCTGCGAGAACCGCCGTCACCAGCGCTGCGATCAACGAGATCGCGTACCCTCGTCGCCCCATCGGATCCTCCTCGGGCCCGCTCAGCGGAGCTTAGAACCCGAGCGCAACCACAGCTTCCGACGGTTGCACACCTTCTGTCCGTAGAAATCGATCGTTGTGATGCGGTTCCTACGGACAGAACGACGATTTCAGCCGACCGAGCAGGAAACCCCGGTGGCGTGGAGGGGGCAGTAGCCACCTGGGTTCTTGGCCAGGTACTGCTGGTGATAGGGCTCGGCGTAGTAGAACGCGCCGAGTGGCGCGATCTCCGTCGTGATGTCGCCGTAGCCGGCGGTGTGGAGGGCGTCGCCGAACGTCTTCTTCGACCCCTCCGCGGCCTCGCGCTGCTCGTCGTCGGTGTAGAAGATGGCGCTGCGGTACTGCGTGCCGACGTCGTTGCCCTGGCGCATGCCTTGGCTCGGGTCGTGATCCTCCCAGAACGCCTTGAGCAGGCGCTCGAACGTGATCTCCGCCGGGTCGTAGACGACGAGAACCACCTCGGCGTGACCCGTGCGCCCCGAGCACACCTCTTCGTACGTCGGGTTGGGCGTGTAGCCGCCGGCGTACCCGGCGGCGGTCGAGTAGACGCCGGGCAGTTGCCAGAACAACTTCTCGGCGCCCCAGAAGCAGCCGAGGCCGAACACCGCGGTCTTCAACCCTTCGGGCCACGGACCCTGCAGGGCGTGCCCGTTGACGAAGTGGGTCTCAGGGACCGCCATCGCCTGATCGGTCCGGCCCGGGAGGGCGTCGGCCTCGGACACCAGCTGGGACTTCGAGCGGAAGAGCATGGAGTTCAGGATACGGCTCACCCAGTGGCGTGAGCGGCGGGCCATGGCGTGTCAGGTCGAGGAGGAGACGACGACCGCAGTGCCGTAGGCGAGGATCTCGCTCATGTTGTTGCCGATCTCCGACGAGTCGAACCGAACGCCGATGATGCCGTTGGCACCGAGCTCGCGGGCGTGCTCGATCAGGCGATCGAGGGCGTGACGCCTGGCCTCCTCGAGCACCGATGTGTACTCGTCGACCTCACCCGCCCGGAGGGCGCGGATCGACCCGGTGAAACCCTTGGCGAAGCCGACGCTGCGGACCACGACTCCCCAGCAGAGGCCGATCTGGCGCTCGACGCGCTGACCCGGGAGGTCGAACGTGGTGGTGCACGGGATGGGCAGGATCTCGTTGCTGGCGTCGCTCATCTCACTATTTCAGCAGCAGCGCGGCGATGCGCCGCGAGGCAACGACGAGCCCGACCATCGTCATCGCCACCAGCACGGCGATGTGGCCGAGCATCGACCACGCGAACTGCCCGAGGTTGACCGCCCGGACGAGTGCCACGCCGTGGTACAGCGGGCTGAGTTGGACGACCCAGGCCCAGTCCCCGTAGCTCGACACGGGATAGAACGTCGCCGAGAACAGGAACAGCGGAAGCGTCACCGCAGAGATGTACTCGAAGTCGGCCCAGGACCGCATGTACGTGGTCAGCGCCATGCCGACGGAGGCGAAGGCGAAGCCGATCAGGACGCAGATCGGCAACGACAACACGACCCAGGGCGAGCCGGTCATCCCCAGCGCCCACATCGTGATGAGGAAGGCCACCGAATAGAGGAAGCCGCGGATGACCGCCCAGCCGATCTCGCCGAGCGCCACGTCGGCCGGGACGAGGGGCGTCGAGAGCACGCTGTCGTACAGCCGGGCGTGACGCAGCTTGAAGAACACGTTCATCGTCGAGTCGTAGACGGCACCGTTCATCGCCGAGGCAGCCATCAGGGCTGGCGCCACGAACTCGGCGTACGGCACGGACTGGCCTCCGACCTCGACGTCGCCGACCAACTCGTTGAACCCGATGCGGATCGACAACAGGTAGAAGAGCGGTTCGAAGAACCCGCTGACGATGATCAGCCACGTCCGGCGGTTGACCATCAGGCTGCGTTCGACCAGGCGGTGAGCGCGCCGGGACGCCAGCAGCTCGGGAGGGATGATGCGCAGCCCGCCCGTGGCCCGGTCGACGGTCGCCGTCATCACATTCCCAAGCGCCGAGCGAAGGTGCCCCGGCAGATGACGAAGCCGACCGTGGCGTAGGCCGCCAGAACAGCGACGTGCACGACAGCCGCCGGCGCGTCGAGCGTGCCAAGCACCACACCGCGACACAGCTCGACACCGTTGTACAGCGGTGTCACCCACGCCACGGGCTGCAGCCACCCGGGCAGTTGGTCGATCGGATAGAAGACGCCGGCGAACAGGAACATCGGGATGATGGCGAAGCGCATGATCGCCGGGAACGACACGTCGGTCATTCGCGATGACGACCACGCCGTGATCGGCAACGCGAAGGCCAGCGCCGTGAGGACGGCGAACACCACCGCCGGCACGAGCCCCCAGGAGCGCGTCTGCGGGAACAGCGCCAGCACCGTCGCCACTCCGGTCGCTGCCAGCGCTCCGCGCGTGGCGTGCCACAGCGCGACACCGGCGACGATCTCACCCGGCGCCAACGGCGTCGACGCCATCGCCCGGAACGCGTTGTTCCACATGAAGCCGTCCATCACCGGCCACATCGATTCCTGAGCGACGACCATCATCGCCGTGGTGGCGATCAGCGCCGGGGCGAGGAACGACACGTACTCGACCCCGCCGAGCACCTCGTCCGCGGTCGGGCCTTGATCGACCAGCGCTCCGACGCCCACTCCGATGCCGAGCAGGTACAGCAGCGGCTGCACGAAGCTCCCGAGCAGGTTCGACTTCCAGATCTGCTTGTAGAGGGCGAACTTGCTCTCCCAGACCCGGACGGCGGCAGGCGTCGACATCAGTCGATCAGTCGATGAGAGAACGACCGGTGAGGCGGAGGAACACGTCCTCGAGGCTGCTGCGCCGGACCAGGGCGCTCTCCGGCACCACCCCTCGGTCGTGGGCCATGGTCAGTGCCTTCTCGCCGTCGTGGGCGTAGATCAGGATGCGGTCGGGCAAGGCCTCGAGGCGCTCGCCGATCCCATCGACGGACGCCGCCTGCGCCTCGTTCGTGCCTGCTTCGAAGCGCAGCTCCAGCACCTCGCGAGTTGAGTGCGCCTCGATCAGCTGGCGTGGCGATCCCTCGGCGACGATGCGTCCCCTGTCCATCACGACGAGCCGGTCGCAGAGCTGCTCGGCCTCGTCCATGTAGTGCGTCGTCAGCACGAGCGTGACGCCCTGCTGCTTGAGCCGGTACAGCCGGTCCCACAGCACGTGGCGGGCCTGCGGGTCGAGGCCCGTCGTCGGCTCGTCGAGCAACAGCAGGTCCGGCTCGTTGATCAGCGAGCGGGCGATCGTCAGCCGTCGCTTCATCCCGCCAGACAGCGGCTCCACCTTGCTGCTCGCACGCTCGGCGAGCTGCACGAACTCGAGCAGCTCCGCGGCCCGCCGGCGGCACTCGGCGCGGGGGATGTCGAAGTAACGGCCGTAGATGAGGAGGTTCTCCTCGAGGGTCAGTTCATTGTCGAGCTGGTCCGCCTGAGGCACGACGCCGAGGCGGGCCCTGATGCGCCGGCCGTCGCGGACCGGGTCCATCCCGAGCACTTGCAGGAAACCCTCCGACACCGGCGACGTGCAACCGATCATCCGCATCGTCGAGGACTTGCCTGCACCGTTCGGACCGAGGAAACCGAACGCCTCTCCGCGCTGGACCTCGACGTCGATGCCGTCGACCGCGACGAAGTCGCCGAATCGCTTGACCAGGCCCTTGGCCGAGATCATTGGGCCGGGTGCCGCCACCGTTTCGACCCTACCGGCGACGACAGCTAACGCTCAGGCTCGCCTCGCAACCAAGTTGCTCGGCTCGCCTCCCGAGCTCACCGCCTCCGCTGCGCTCCGGCGCCTCACCTGCCTCGCATCCAGGTTGCACGCCTCTGCCCCGCGTCAGCGTCGGTCTTGCAGGAACCGGAAGTGGTCGCGCACTTCGGCGACGCGACTGCGGGAGATGTCCGCCAGCAGCATCGTCTCCGTCTGCGCCGCAGTGGCGAGCAGCTCGCCGACCGGATCGACGATGCGACTGTCGCCGGCGTACGAGAGTCCGCCGCCATCGCCGACCCGGTTCACACCGACGACGTAGGCCTGGTTCTCGATCGCCCGTGCCTGGAGCAGGACCTGCCAGTGCAGCCGGCGCTTCTCGGGCCAGTTGGCCGGCACCAGGTAGACGTCGGTCGTCGGCGCCAGCTGCCAGAACTCGTCGGCGAAGCGCAGGTCGTAGCACACGAACGGGCTGATCCGAAGCCCGTCGATCTCGATCGTCATGAGCTCGGTGCCGGCGCGGAACGACTTCTCCTCGCCACCGAAGGTGAACGGATGGACCTTGCGGTAGCGGTGCGTCGTGCCATCGGGGCCGGCGAGCACGAAGCTGTTGTACGGCCGCCGGTCGTCGTCATCGTCAGCCGCGTCCGCGGGCAGCTCCGGGCAGGTGCCGCCGACCCAGATGCCGTGTTCGGCGGCCTGCGCCGCAAGGAAGGAGGACGACGGGCCACCCTCGGGTTCGGCAAGGTCAGGCACGTCGACGGCGAAGCCGGTGGAGAACGTCTCGGTGCACAACACGAGGCCCGCACCGGCGCCCGCCGCGGCGGCGATCATCGGAGCGAGGTGATCGAAGTTGGCCTCGCGGTCGTTCCACTCGATGTCGTGCTGCAACGCGGCGATGATCATCTCAACTCCTTCAGGCGGCGCACCGCCTCGTCCAGCACGTCGAGGCGCTTGCAGCAGGCGAAGCGGACGAGGTGGCGGCCGTGCTCCGGACGGGCGTACAGCACCTCGGCCGGCACGGCCACGACGCCGCAGCGCTCGGGCAGTGCACGGCAGAACGCCATGCCGTCCCCGGCGGGGTCGATGGGGCGGATGTCGACCGTCGTGAAGTACGTCGCCTCCGGTCGGTACGTGGTGAAGCCGACGGCTTCCAACCCGGCGAAGAGGTGGTCGCGCTTGATCGTCAGGTCGGCGGCAAGGGCGGCGTAGAAGTCGTCGCCGAGATCGAGGCCGGCGGCGATCGCCGGCTGGAACGGTGCCCCGTTCACGTATGTCAGGAACTGCTTGGCGGCGCGAACGGCGGCGACGAGCGGCGCCGGCCCGCAGGCCCAGCCGATCTTCCAGCCCGTGGTGTTGAACGTCTTTCCGCCGGACGAGATCGTCACGGTGCGCTCCGCCATGCCGGGCAGTGTGGCGATCGGGACGTGCGTGGCACCGGGAAAGACGAGGTGCTCGTACACCTCATCCGTGACGACGACCAGATCGTGCTCGATGGCCAGCTCGGCGACCAGTGCCAACTCGTCCGCGTGGAAGACCTTGCCCGTCGGGTTGTGCGGCGTGTTGAGGACGATCAGGCGCGTCCGCGGGCTGACGGCCGCCTGCAACTCGGCGGGATCGAAGCGGTACTGGCGGTCGTCATCCGGGCGCAGCAGGACCGGGACGGCACGGGCACCGGCCAGTGCGATGCAGGGCAGATAGCTGTCGTACAGCGGCTCGAAGACGACGACCTCGTCGCCGTCGTCGAGCAGCCCGAGCAGCGCGCCGGCCAGCGCCTCGGTGGCTCCGGCAGTGACGAGCACCTCGCTGTCCGGGTCGTGCTCGAGGCCGTAGAAGCGTCGTTGGTGACGGGCCACCGCCTCGCGCAGCACTGGCAGACCGATGCCTGGCGGGTACTGGTTGACACCAGAGCGGATGGCATCGACCGCTCCGTCGAGCACCTCTGCGGGGCCGTCCGTGTCCGGGAAGCCCTGGCCGAGGTTGACGGCACCGGTCGCCACGGCCAGCGCCGACATCTCGGCGAAGATCGTCGTCCCAAAGCCCTGCAGCTTGGTGGTCACGGCGTCACGCGGCCTCGACACGACACTGCATCGTACGTGAGCACATCCCGCGTACTCACTTGGGCGGCATCCCTGCCAGGTGGTGTCAGGAATCCCGCTCAGAAGCGCCGGCGGCGGAGATGCCGCCCAGATCGTCGGCGATGGCGTGCGGCGCGCCCCGCACCTTCGCCGTGTACATCGCCCGATCGGCGCGACGCATCAGGTCATCGAGGTGCTGACCGTGCGCGGGGAACAGCGCCGCTCCGACGCTCGCTTCCAACTTGATGGCGCCGACCGGCGGCGTGCCGGCCAGCGCGTTGGCGATCGTCGCGGCGCGGGCGGGGACCGCACGCGGGTCGCCGATGCCGGGCATCAGGACGACGAACTCGTCGCCTCCCCATCGGCCGACGAGATCCGCGCTGCGCACCGCCTGCCGCAGCCGCCGCGCCGCGTCGACCAGGACACGATCGCCGGCATCGTGCCCGACCGTGTCGTTGACGGTCTTGAAGTGGTCGAGATCGATCAGGAACAGGCAGGCGGGACGACCGTCACGCGCCAAGCGCCGCAGCAGCTCGCCGGCCCGGCGTTCGAACTCGGCTCGGTTCGGCAGGTCCGTCAGCCCGTCCGTGGTCGCCCGGCGGTGCAGGGCCCGGTGCTCCGCCAGCAGCCCGCCAAGCGCCAGCAGTGCGACGACCGTGCCGAGTGCCAACTGCACGCCGATCAGCCACCGCTCCCCCGTGCTGAGGCGGAGATCGTCCGGCGCCGTCACCCGGACTGCCCACGGCCCGCCTTCGAACTCCACCATGGACGGTGCGGCCACGCGCCGCTCGCCGTCCATCGAGCGGGCCTGGAACAACGGCTCATCCTCGAGCGGCACGAGCTCGGCGTCGAGTTCCTCCGAGGCAGCGAGGACCTCGGCCGGGTCGAAGACGACGTACAAGCGCCGGGTTCCTTGATCCACGGCGACGGCGATCGTGGTGGTGGACGTTTCGGGATCGGTGATCGTGGCGACCGCAACTGGGGCGTCACGGGCCATCGACGCGTCCAGCGCGGCCGCGACGGCGGGATCATCACTGCCCGCCACTTCGGGCGTCGAGCAGGTCGCCGCGCCGTCGCGCACACTGCAGACCGGTACGGCCAGCGCGTCGGCGAGCACATCGAGTCCCATGTCGGGGGAAGCGACGCTGAGGACCGCACTGATCCTCGTGATGACCGCGTCGAGCTCCGCCGCCGCCAGCTCGGCGCCCGTCTCCATCCGGCGATCGCGCTCGGCGCGCAGCTCCGCTCGCCGGTCGACCAGCTCGACGACACCCATCACCACGAGCGCGATCCCCGTGACGAGCGAGGCCACGCGCAGGAACCGCACCCCGCCTCATCGGCACGAACGGGCCGAAACCACAGCACGACGCCAAAATCGGGCTCGACTCGCAAGCAAGTTGCTCGTCTCGCCTCCGATCTTCGCTCGTACTCGTACTCGCTCACACAGCGAGCTCGCCGCCTCCGCTGCGCTTCGGCGTCTCGCCCACTTGCCCCACGCGACGCCTCCAATAACCTTCGCGCACCATGAACGTCGTGGCGTCGCCAGTGGAGCCACGCCGTTCGCCATGGGCACCGTTGCGCTACCACGTCTTCGCCGCGCTGTTCGCCGCTCAGCTCGGCTCGAACATCGGCACGTTCTTCCAGACCGTCGCCGCGGCCTGGCTCATGGGCGACCTCACCACGTCGCCGACCCTGGTGGCATTGATCCAGACCGCCAGCCTCCTGCCGATCCTGCTCCTCGGGCTGCCTGCCGGGGCCATCGCCGACGTCTTCAATCGGCGCGCCGTCCTGCTGTCGACCCAGGCCTGGATGCTCGTGTGCGCGGCGGCCTTGGCGGTGTTCACGTTCACCGACCTCGTCACGCCGGCGCTGCTGCTGGGACTGACGTTCTCGCTCGGCGTCGGTGCGGCATTGATGAGTCCCGCCTGGCAGGCCATCCAGCCCGACCTCGTGCCGACCGAGGAGTTCGGCCAGGCCGTCGCGCTGTCCAGCCTGACCTTCAATGTCGGGCGGGCGGTTGGCCCGGCCATCGGCGGCGCCCTCGTCGCCTCCGCCGGCGCCGGGTGGGCGTTCGTCGTCAACGCCGCCTCGTTCCTCGGTGTGCTGTGCGTGCTGATCTGGTGGCGGCCCGAGCACCGGTCTGCCCGGATCTCGACGGAGTCGCTGCGCGGCGCCCTCCATGCTGGCGTCCGCTACGGCCTCAACTCACCCGCTCTGCGCGCGGTACTCGTGCGGACCGTCGCCTTCATGGGGCCAGCTGCCGCCATCCAGGCGCTGCTCCCGACCGTCGTGCGCGATCGCCTCGGCATGGGCTCCGGCGGCTACGGACTGCTGCTCGCCTGCTTCGGGATCGGTGCCGCTGCCGCGGCGGTACTACGGCCGCGCATCGATGTCGCGCCGGTCGATCACCTCGTCGTCGTTGCATCGCTGATCATCGCCGGTGCACTGATCGCGATCGGCCTGTCGTCCTCGGCCTGGGTGATCGGGGCGACGCTCGTCATCGCGGGCAGCGCCTGGACGACCGGCACGGTCACCCTCAACGTCTCGACCCAGCGCGCCCTGCCGTGGTGGGTGCGCGCCCGCGGGATGGGGGTCTACATGGTCGCGCTGTCGGGCAGCATCGCCATCGGCAGCGCGCTCTGGGGAGGCATCGCGGCGTGGAGCCTCCTGGACGCCCATCTGATCGCGGCCGCCGTATTGCTGGCGGGGACGGCGACGGCGCGGCGCTGGCGACTGCACGACGTGTACTCGCTCGACCTGCGACCGGCCAAGCCGACCGAACCGATCGTCACACTCGAGCCGGGTCCCGGTGACGGACCGGTGCTCGTGACGGTCGCCTATCGCGTTCCGCCTGCGTCTCAGCGCGAGTTCACCCAGGCGATGACCAAGGTCGAGCGAGATCGACGTCGCAGCGGCGCCGAGCGGTGGGGCCTGTTCCGCGATCTCACCGACACCGATCGCTTCGTCGAGACGTTCGTCGTCGAGACGTGGGCCGAGCACCTCCGCCAGCACCAACGACGCACCCGGACCGCCGACGTGCTGATGGGACAGATTCGCCAGTTCGTGGAAGGCGACGTCGAGGTGGCGCACCTCGTCTCGGCCTACAGCGAGCACGCGCTCGACGACCCCCTCACGACCGACGACGAGGTCGACGCGCCCGCCGTGCCGAACCGGGTCTCCACCTCTGAACGACGCGATCCGGTGCCCTAGGCAAGGGACGACGCGTCGCCGGGAACCTCGACGATCGGATCATCGCGGTCGTCGAACTCGAGACGCAGCGCGCGGCTCATGAGGGCGTGCATCTCGTAGAGGCATGTGATGTACGTCAGCTCGAGGATCTCGACGTCGGAGAGCCGGCTGCGCAGCTCCTCGAACAGCACGTCGGGGACCCGCCCGTCGCCGCCGACGAGCGCGTCGGTGTAGGCCAGGACGACGCGCTGACGATCGTCGAACAGCGGCGACGTCGACCACGTCGGGATCGCCGCGATGAGCTCGTCGCTGAGGCCGACGGTGCGACACGACTTGCAATGCTGCGAGAACACGAACTGGCTGCTGCGCAGCCAGCCGGCGCGAGTCTGGGCGAGCTCTCGCAGCACGGGATCGAGCTGGCGGGCGGGGCTGCGATAGAGCACGAACCCCTGCACCGAGTGTCGCAGCAGGTCCGGCGACAGCGCGAACACCGTCCACCAGTCGCCCGGCGACCCGGTGGCCGTCCCCGGGTCATCGACGGGGTCGCGGTCGGGCCCGAACAGCTCGTCGTACATCCGCAGCGTCAGCTCGTCGTGGGTCTCGTGACGGTGCACCTGTCGCAGCCGGGGCATGGTTCGACCGTACAGTTCGACCATGCCCAGCGAGCGGCCGGCCGGCCTCCACCACGTCGCCTACGCCTGCAAGGACATCGACGCCACGCACCACTTCTACGAGGACCTGATGGGCTTCCCGCTCGTCCACACCGAGCTCGAGGGGTTCAAGGACAGCGGCTACTTCCGGCACGTCTTCTACGACCTCGGCAACGGGTCGTGCCTCGCCTTCTTCGACGTGCACGGCGTCGGTGAGCGTGACGGTTGGAGCAGTGCGATCTCCGAGGGCAACGGGCTTCCGGTGTGGGTCAACCACATCGCCTTCGCCGCCGACGAGTCGCGCCAGGACGAGGTCCGGGCGCGCATGACGGCCGCCGGCATCGAGCCCCTGATGGAGCTCGACCACGGCTGGTGCCACTCGCTCTACTACCTCGATCCGAACGGGATCATGGTCGAACTGTGCCGTGACACGCCCGGCTTCGAGCCGGATCCGGAAGGTGCGCGGGCGTTGCTCGGCGCGGTGCCAGGATCTCAGGCGGGCTGAGCGTCCCAGCTGCGCCGCGTCGGCGGCATCCCACTGGAGCCCTCGTCGGTCGGGACGACCCCGAGGGCCTGGTGGACATTGATCCGCCCGGCCTCGAAGTTGACGGCCGAGGCCGCCATGTAGAGGCGCCAGACCCGGGCCCTGCGCTCGCCGGCCAGGGCGACGGCGGCGTCCCACCCCACCTCCAGGTTGGCGACCCAGGCGCGCAGCGTCTTGGCGTAGTGCTCACGGAGTGACTCGACGTCACGAACCTCGAATCCCGCTTGCTCCATCGCCCGTACGGACTCGCCGATGTCGATCAACTCGCCGTCGGGGAAGACGTACCGGCCGATGAACGAGCGGCGGCCGATCTTCGAGCCGCCGACGGAGCTGATGGCGTGGTTCAGCAGGCGGCCCTTTGGCCGCAGCGCGCCGTGGAGGATGCCGTAGTACTCGGCCAAGCGGGCGGAGCCGACGTGCTCCGACATCCCGACCGACGAGATCGCATCGAACTGCTCCCCGCCGAGCTCGCGGTAGTCCTGGAGTCGGATGTCGACCCGGTCGCCGACACCGGCCTCGGCGGCGCGCTTGCGGGCCAGGTCGGCCTGGGAGCGGCTGATCGTGATGCCGACCACGTAAACGTCGTGGTGGAGGGCGGCGTGGATCGCCATCGATCCCCAGCCGCAGCCGACGTCGAGCAGCCGGGCGCCCGGTTGCTCCGGCAGGCCGAGCTTGCGGCAGATCAGTTCGTGCTTGGAGGCCTGCGCGGCGGCGAGGTCCATCCCCTCGTCGGAGAAGCGCGCACACGAGTAGGTCATCGACGGGCCGAGCACGATCCGGTAGAAGTCGTTGCCGACGTCGTAGTGATGACCGATCGCCGCGGCGTCGCGCCGGAGCGAGTGCACCCCGCCGCGCAAGCGAGCCTCTTCCGGGGGCGGCGGCAGCGGCCGCCTGAACAGACCGAGGCGACGGGCCGCCTGGATGCCACCCGGCAGCGTCGACCAGCCGGGCCGCATGCCCTTGCGGGCGACACGGAGCATGGCGTGGAGCATTTCGAACAGGTCACCTTCGGCGTCGAGGTCGCCGGCGACGTATGCCCGGGCCAGCCCGAGCTCGTTCGGGCTCCACAGCATTCGCCGCAGCGCATCGGCGGAGCGGATGCGCAGCGTGCCCGGCGACGGGGGCACCGAAGGGCCGAGATGGCTCCCGTCCCAGAACTCGACCCGCAGCAGCGCGTCGGCGCCGAACAGGCCTTCGACGAGCGGGGCGACCGTCTCGGCCGCCGTCGATGCAGTGCTCACGCTTGACATCCTTGCAACTGTCCGTAGCGGTCGCGTCACAGCAGTGGACGCACCAGATAGAGCTTGACTTCTGGAACGTATGTACGTAGACTGAACGTATGTACGAGACCGGGGTCCTGGCGTTGGTCGCCGAGCTGGTCGACGCCGACCCCGCCTGCTGTGACCGCACCGGGCTGGCCGAGCTCGTGGCGACGTCGCAGCAGGTTCGTGGCTGGTTGGACGCCTTCGAGGCACGGATCGCGCTGCATGCTGCTCGTCTCGCCGATCAAGGATCCTGCGAGCCGGCCTCGAGCTTGTTGACCGGTGGCGGACGCCGCTCGGCCCGAGACGCCGAGACTGCTGCCCGGCGGGCCGCCGTGTGCGCCGACCTGCCGGCGGTGCATGACGCCCTGGCCGCAGGGCGGGTGTCGGCCGGCCATGTCGACGCCCTCGCCCGCCTGACCGCCGAGTTCGATGAGGCGGCACGAGCCGAACTGAAGGATTTGGAGTCGGCGGTGGTCGGGTCGGCGGTGGTGATGCCGGTGGAGGCGTTCGAGCGGGAGGTCCGCAACCTCGGTCGGATCCTGTCCCGCGATGACGGGATATCCCAGCTGCACCGGTTGCGACAGCAGCGTTGCGTGCGGCGCTGGGTGGACCGGGTCACCGGGATGTGTCACACCCACCTCCAAGTCGACCCCGAGACCGACGCCCGCATCGCCGCCGCGTTGGACGCCGCCGTGGCCGCCGCCAGATCACAGCTGCAAGGCGACGACGTCGAGTTCGACCATCTCAAAGCGGACGCCTTGGTGGGGTTGATCACCGGGGCCCGCACCACCGGGCGCCGGGTCCCCGACCTCACCCTCCTCGCCGACGCCCGCACCCTGCGTCGAAGGACGCCACGACGACACGGTGTGCGAAACCGCAGACGGATCCCCGCTCCCGGTGGAGACGATGCGCCGCCACGGCTGCGACGCCGCCATCACCCCCATCACCCTCGACAACGACGGTGTCCCGCTCAACGTGGGACGAACCCGCCGGCTCGCCACCCCCCACCAGCGCCGCGCCCTGCGCGTGATGTACCGCACGTGTGGGTTCCCGGGCTGTCAGGTGCGGTTCGAGGACTGCCGCATCCACCACGTCACCTGGTGGGAACACCTCGGCGCCACCAACTTGGACAATCTGCTGCCGATGTGTGAACGCCACCACCACCACGTCCACGAAGGCGGCTGGACCCTCACCCTCAAACCCGACCGCACCATCACCCTGCGCCGACCCGACGGCACCCTCCACCACGAAGCCACCACCACCACCACCACCACACGAACCACGACCCACGACCACCACCATGAGAACCGGCTGGCAAGCGGCCAGCCGCTGAGTGATCAGGTGGCGTCTTGCGCTTGGGTCCAGGCCGTGTAGCCGCCGAGCAGGTCGGAGACGTCGGTGAATCCGGCCGCGGTCATGCGGCTGGCGGCGATCGACGAGCGGTATCCGCCGGCGCAATAGACGACCGTCGGCTTGGAGGCGTCGAGGGCGGGGAGGCGCTCGTTGAGCCGGGTCAGCGGGATCGGCGTGGCGCCGGGGATCATGCCGTGTGCGGTCTCGCCCGGCTGGCGGACGTCGACGATCTGCACGTCGGTTGGGTCCCGCTCGGCGAGCCGTGTCGTCAGCTCCTGCACGGTGAGGCGGGAGCTGCGCGCCACGTCGTCGGGATGCTGCTCGAGCGCCTCGAGCGGATCGGCCAGGTAGCCGACCACGCGGTCGAACCCGATGCGGGCGAGGCGGTTCTTTGCCTCGACCTCGAGCCCGGGATCGGTGACGAGCACGATCCGTGCGCCGGGCTGGATCACGCCGCCGGCGTACTCGGCGTAGCGGCCGCCGAGGCCGACGTTGATCGAGCCGACCAGGTGACCGGTGGCGAACTCGTTCGCGTCGCGGGTGTCGAGCACGACGGCACCGGCGCGCTGGCGGCGCACGACCTCGGCGAGGCGCAGCGCCGGCGGGCGTGAGGTCTCGTCGAGGATCTCGTGCACCTCGCGGTTGCGGACGGCGTCGAAGGAGAAGTAGGCGGGCGGAGCGCTCTGCCCATCGGTCACGACGGACACGAAGGTCTCCTTGTCCATCGGCTGCACGGCGTAGTTGGTCAGCCGCTGGTCGCCGATCGTCGACCATGTGTCGGTGGAGAGACTCTTGCCGCACGCCGAACCGGCACCGTGCGCCGGGTACACCCGCGTCGTGTCCGGCAGCGTGAGCAGCTTGTCGTGCAGCGAGTCGTAGAGCTGACCGGCCAGCTCCTCGCTCGTCACACCCTTCGACGACAGCAGGTCCGGCCGCCCGACGTCGCCGATGAACAGGGCATCGCCGGTCAGCACCCCGTAGGGCGCGGGGCTCGACCCGTCGTAGACGACCACGCTGATCGACTCCGGCGTGTGTCCGGGCGTGTGGAGCACCTCGAGCACGACCTCGCCGAGCTCGATCCGTTCTCCGTCGCCCAGCTTGCGTGACTCGAACTCGGTCTCGGCCGCTGCGCCGTAGGCGATCTCGGCGCCAGTTGCGGCGGCCAGCTCGAGGTGACCGGACAGGAAGTCGGCGTGGAAGTGCGTCTCCACGACGAGGTCGATGGTGAGTCCGTGCTCGGCGGCCGACTCCAGGTAGGTCGAGATGTCCCGCCGCGGATCGACCACCACGGCCCTGCCCGTCGTGGTGTCGCCGATGAGGTACGACGCCTGGGACAGGCAGTCCAGGTAGTGCTGTTCGAAGATCATGCGCCCTCCGGGCGCGAGCGTACGCCGTCGCGCACCTGGTAGATCTGGGCGATCCGGCCCACGACACGATTTCTGCTCATCGCCGCGATCTCGCTCGCCGCGGCCTGTGACGACGGCGGTGAGCAGTCGGCAACCACTGCTTCGATCGCAGATTCGGCCGCCGCGCCGTCCACGTCGGCGCGGGCGACAACGACGCGGCGACAACGACTCGACGACGCCGGCCACGACCGCATCCCCGACTGTGCCCCCGCCGGAAGCCGTCGTGGCGCAGGGCTGGCAGCGGGTCGTGCCCGGCGGCGACTGCCAGTGCGCCGACGGCAGCGAGTTCGCGTTCTCGGTGCGTGAGGCGGACCCCGAGCGCGTCGTCTTCTTCCTGCAGGGCGGTGGAGCGTGCTTCAACGAGGCGACGTGCGCGTTCGACAGCGACACCTACCAGTCGACCATCGCGCCCGACGCCGATCCGGCCGTCGAACCTGGGATCTTCGACCTCGACGACGCACGCAACCCGTTCGCCGGGTGGTCGATGGTGTACGTGCCGTACTGCACCGGCGACCTCCACCTCGGCACCGTCACCACGCCCTACAGCGCAACGTTGACGGTGCAGCACAAGGGTTTCGTCAACGGCACAGCCGCCCTCGACGCGCTCGCCAGCACCTTCCCTCGGGCCACCGAGATCGTGGTCGCCGGCGAGAGTGCGGGGGCGGCACCGGCACCGCTGTACGCCGGCCTCGCCTCCGACCTCCTCCCCGACGCATCGGTGACCGTCCTGGCCGACGGCGCCGGCTCCTATCCGGACCAGCCCGGCATCAACGCGGCGATCGGCGTGCTCTGGGGCACCGCGGCGACGATCCCGGACTGGTCGGTCAACGAGGGGCTGACGCCCGAGCAGTGGAGCCTGCCGGGTCTGTTCGTGCAGGCAGGTCGCCACGTGCCCGATCTCGTGCTGGCCCGCCACGACTACGCCTACGACGCCGTGCAGACCATCTTCGGGCAGCTCGCCGGCTTCGGCGGCGACGATCTGCTCACCGCGATCGACGCCAACGAGGCGCAGATCGAGCAAGGCGGCGTCGATCTGCTCAGCTACATCGCGCCGGGATCAGAGCACACCGTGCTCACCTCAGAGCGCTTCTACACCGAGGCCGTCAATGGCGTGCCGCTGCTCGACTGGGTGACGGCGCTCGCCAACGGCACGCCCGTGGCCGACGTCCACTGCACGGAGTGTGCGGGCGGCTGATCGCGCGATTCGGATCAATCCCGGTCCTGCCAGGTGCACACGCACGCTTCGTTGCCCTCGACGTCGGCGAGCACCCACCATGACCTGGCGTACTGATCGGTCACGATGTGCCCTCCAGCGGCGAGCGCGTCGGCGATCCGGCGCTCGGCGGTGTCATGCGGGACCACGACGTCGATGTGGAAGCGGTTGCGCTGTGACCGGGGTTCGTCCATCTGCTGGAACCAGAACGGCGGTCCGATCCGGGCGGGGTCGCGGATCGCGACGACCTGCCCCTCGTAGCCGGGTGGGACGTCGTCGACGTAGCCGAGCACGGCCCGCCAGAACGGCAGCACGGCATCGACGTCCATCGCATCGATCGCGACTTCGGTGCGTTGCGGGAGCAGCGGTTCGGTCGTCGCGCCGGCCCGGCTGGCCAGCTCGGAGATCTGCGCCGCCATCGCCAGGTCGCGGTCCGTGAGGTCACCGACGGCGTGAGTGCTCAGCGCAACCTGGACTCGGTCGGGATAACGGAGATCGACGTCGGGATGGTGATCGGCGACAGCGGCGGCGGCAGCGATCTCCTGCACCAGGTGCACCGCGGCGTCGAACGAGCCGGCGCGGAAGTGGGCGTGGATCCCTCCGACGAGGTAGCGCCAGTCGGGTAGATCGTCTCGAGCAGCGAACTCGGTGGCGGTCACACTGGTGGGCACCGGCGCACGATAGGCCCGTCCCGGTACCGTGAACCCATGCCGCGGTTGTTCACCGCCGCGCTCGTCGCCGCCTTGACCGTGCTCGTCGGTGCGGCCGGCGTCGCCCGCGCAACCACGCTCGACAACGTCGCCGACGCCCTTCGCAGCGATTTCGTCTACGTCGACCCGGATGCCGAACGCGACCTCGAGCGCGCAGGAGGCCGACGAGGTGCGCGCTGCCATCCGCGCCGCCGACACACCCATCTACGTGGCCGTACTGCCGGCGTCGGCAGCCGATGGGGCCGGCGGCGATCCCGCCGAGGTCGCTCGCCAGCTCAGCGAGGCCGTCGGCCGTCCCGGCACGTACGGCGTGGTCGTCGGCGACAGCTTCCGCGCCGGCAGCAGCGAGCTGCCGTCGGGAGAGGCCGGCCAGCTCGCAACCGAGGCGCTCGACATGAGCGGCGACGACACGACCGCCGTGCTCGTCGATTTCGCGGGACTCGTCGGCACGGCCGTCGCCGCCGAAGGCTCAGGTAGCGGCGGCGGCGGCGAGTCCAGCGATGGCGACGGGGGCGGCGGCACGTCGATCTGGCTGCCGATCCTGCTGGTGGTGGGCGCCGGCGCCATCGGCTACTGGGTGTGGCGCAGCAGCAAGCGCCGCCAGGCACAGGCCGAGGAGCGGGCGCGGGCCGAGGCGGCGGACCGCCAGATCCTGCAGGCGGAGATCTCGGTGCTCGCCGACGACGTCGTGCGCCTGGAGCCGGAAGTCCAGCTCCATCCCGCTGCGCAGAGTGACTTCGACGCTGCCGTGAGTCGGTACCGGGCCGCCGAGGCGGCGCTCGAGTACGCCGACGAACCCGTCGATCTCGTGCGCGTCCAGCGCGTCGTCGCCGAGGCCAACTACTCGATGGACCGAGTCCGCGCCATCGTCCAGGGACGAGAGCCACCTCCCCCGCCGAGCCCTCTGCAGTCAGTGGGTCCCCACGGCGAACCGGCCATCACGCTGGACGACGACCGCCAGCCGGCTTACGTCGGCTACCCCGGCGGGTACCAGGGCGGGTGGTTCGGGGGTACCGGCGGAGGCCTGTTCAGTGGCCTGCTGTTGGGCTCGTTGCTGGCCGGCGGCTTCGGCGGATGGGGTTACGGCGGCCACACCACGATCATCAATGAGGGCGGCGACGGGGGCGGCGACTTCGGCGGCGGTGACTTCGGCGGGGGTGGCGATTTCGGCGGCGGCGACTTCGGCGGCGGTGATTTCGGCGGTGGCGACTTTTAAGTCCCGGGCTCGGCTCGCAAGCAAGTTGCTCGCCTCACCTCCGAGCTCGCCGCCTCCGCTCCGCTTCGGCGTCTCACCCAGCTTGCCTCTATGACGTGGCGTCGTCGAACTGGATGAACGAGATGCGGCCGCTCGGCTCGAGCACGCCGAGGCGCACCTTGGCCAGGCTGTCGATGCCGTTCTGGCGGGCCGCCTCGTGCACCTCGTCGAGCGGCATCCGCTCGGCGGCCAGCGTGCGTGCGATCGGCTGGCCGTCCTGGATGATCACCAACGGGACGCCGTCGATCACCTTGCCCACGCGGCGCCAGCGCCACGTCACGAACGACAGCACCGTGATCCAGAACGCGAACGTCGACATGGCGAGGATCGAGCCGGTGAGCGAGTAGTCCTCCTGCGTGATCCCCTGCTGCACGATGTCTCCGATCGTCACGAGCAGCAGCAGCTCGAACGGCGCCATCTCGCCGAGCGATCGCCGCTTCAGACAGCGCGTCAGCAGCAGCAGCACGGCGAAGGTGACCGTGGCTCGAGCGATGATCTCCATCAGGGACGCACCTCCGTGTAGAAGTCGACCTCGACGACGGCGACGTCGTCTTCGATGACGGCCACTGCACCACCGCGACCGGACTGCTGGGCCGGCTCGATGCGGCCGTCGTAGAACACGATCAGCTCGTCGCCGGCGGGCGGATCGAACTCCCACTCCAACCAGTCACCGCGCATGGTCTCCGCCGACGGCGCCGGGAACACGCCGTTCTCGTCCCAGATCTGCAGGTACGTCCGGCTCACCCCGATCGTCACCGGGCCGTCGAACCCGCCCTCGCGGCTGACTGTGATCTCGAACGGGCTGGCGAGCGCCGGACGCGATACCGCCGTGTACTCCACGTCAAGGCGGTAGCCACCACCCGCCGCCTCGACGTGTGCGCTGTCGACCCCGTAGAGGTTGAACCACCCGAACGCGTCGATGACGCCGAGCACCATCACGAGCGTGATGACGCTCGTCGACACGGCGTACAGCGCGCGCCGCTTGGCGAGCGAACGATCGGACTCCGGGCCGAAGTCACCGACCGTTGAGACCTCCATCGAGACGCTTCTCCCCCAATTCGGGGACATCGACACCACGCCTTGAGGCCTCCTCACGCTGTGCGCTCGTACGCTCCGCTCGTGCCCGCCGACTTCGAGGACCTCCTCACCGCCAACCGCCGATTCGCGGCCACGTTCCAGCTCGGCGGCTTCGACGGCGTCGCCCACGCCGGCGTCGCCATCGTGACGTGCATGGACTCGCGCATCGATCCGCTGCGGATGGTGGGGCTCGAGGCCGGGGACGCCAAGATCCTGCGCAACCCGGGCGGGCGGGTCACCGACGATGCACTCGCCGCGCTCGTGCTCGGTGTCCACCTCCTCGGCGTCGACCGGGTGCTCGTTGTGCCCCACACGCGCTGCGCAGTCGCCGCGAACACCGAGCAGCAGCTGCGCCAGCAGGTCAGCGACGCCAGCGGCCAGGACGCGTCGTGGCAGTCGTTCGAGGTGGTCGCCGACCAACTCGCGGCGCTGCGCGAGGACGTGCAGAAGGTGCGCAGCCACCCGCTCGTCCCGGAAGCTGTCGTCGTCGGCGGGTTCCTCTACGACGTCGACACCGGGCTCCTCGAGCAGCACGTCTGAGCGTCGACCACCCGATCTCCACCCGACGACCACGGCCTCTCCATGCCTTTGCCGAGCGGCCGGTCCACGATGGTGGGATGCAAGCTCCGAAGCAGGCCAACCCGGTGCAGCGCTTCATCCAGGGCGTCGCCTCGCTGCGACCCGTCGCCAGCGTGTTCCGCCACACGTTCCACCATCTCGACAAGGCGCTGTACCGCCTGCTCGGCCAGCGCACCGTGAGCGGCATCCTCGCCGGAGTGCCCAACATCATGTTGACGACAACCGGCGCCAAGACGGGTCGCCTGCGCACCGTGCCAGTGATCGGGGTGCCCGTGGACGGCAGCGTCGCCGTGATCGGCACCCGCTGGGGATCGGAGACGACCCCTGGATGGGCGTACAACCTCGATCACGATCCGCAGGCGTGGATCGAGCGCGACGGCACACGCACGAGCGTGACCGCCCGGCGCGTGGCCGAGGGCACGGAGTACGAGACGATCCTCAGCGACGCCGATCGCATCTACCTCGGCTTCCCGAGGTATCGAGGGCGCATCACCAAGCGACAGGTGCCGGTGTTCGTGCTCGAACCGCAGTCGTAGATTCCGGGAGCTGGCGACGCTGGGCTCGCAAGGCCGATCTCGGTTCAGCGCGGCGACGGAGCGGGTAGAACGCGCGGCATGCCTCGTCCCATGTGGTCCGGCACGATCACCTTCGGGCTCGTCAACGTGCCCGTGAAGGCCTTCACGGCGGTGCGTGATCACGACGTCCACTTCAACCAGCTCGACAAGCGCACGGGTTCTCGCGTCCGCAACAAGAAGGTGTCGGAGAAGTCAGGCCGGGAGGTCGACAACAAGGACATCGAGATGGGCTTCGAGGTGCGCAGCGGTCGCTACGTCACGTTCGACAAGGACGAGCTCGACGAGCTGCGGCCGGCGTCGACGAAGATGATCGAGGTGACCGACTTCGTACCGCTCGAGGAGGTCGATCCGATCTACTTCGAACGCACGTATTGGCTGGCGCCCGACGGTGATCCGGCACGCAAGGCGTATCAGCTCCTGCTCGCGGCGATGGAGGACCGCGACCGCGTCGCCATCGGCACCGTCGTGATGCGCAACAAGCAGTACCTGGCGGCGGTCCGCCCGCTCGAAGGTGCGCTTGCGATGTCGACGATGCGCTTCGCCGACGAGGTCGTGCCGCGCAACGACATCGAAGAGGTGCCGAGCAAGCGGTCCAAGCCGGACGCCAAGACCTTGCGCATGGCGACGCAGCTGGTCGACGCGCTGGCAGGTGACTGGAAGCCCGAGCAGTACCACGACACGTTCACCGAGGAGCTGCGGGCGCGCATCGAAGCCAAGGACGCCGGCAAGGAGATCGTCGAAGCCGAGCCGGAGAAGCCGGAGGGCGCCGAGATCGTCGACCTCATGGCGGCGCTCGAGGCCAGCGTCGACGCGGCCAAGGGCCGCGGGCGGGGCAAGTCTCGACGCGGGACGACGCGCAAGCGCTCCGCCAAGGCCTCCTGAGGACCGCGAAATCAACGACCTGTCCGTAGAAATCGCATCACAACGATCGATTCCTACGGACAGAACGCTGTTGGCCGGCGCTCAGGCGAGGTTGGCGGCGAACCAATCGAGCATCGCCTGGTATGCCTGCGCAGCTGCGTCAGCGTCGTAGCGCGGCCCCGTGTCGTTGAAGAAGGCGTGTCCGACACCCTCGAACACGCGCAACTCGTAGGTGAGACCGGCGGCCGACAGCGCGGCCTCGGCAGCCGGCATGGTCGCGTTCACGCGGCCGTCGCTCTCGGCATAGATGCCCAACACGGCGGCGTTCGGAGATCCGTCGAGCGTGCCTCCCTCGGGGAACGGCCCGTAGAAGGGAACGGCGGCGGCCAGCCGTGGTTCGCCGGCGGCCAGCAACTGCCAGGTCATGCCGCCACCGAAGCAGAACCCGATCGCCGCCAGTCTCGCGTCGGGCGCCTGGCGCTCGAGCTCGTCGAGCCCGGCGCGCAGGTCGGCGATGAGGCGTTCAGGCGGGGCGCTGCCGAGTGCCGCAGTGGCGTCCCCGCCGCTCGGCAGGCTGGCCGTGCCACCCTCCTCCGACAGGAGGTCGATGGCGAGAGCGGTGTAGCCGTCGTCGGCCAGGCGAGCCGGGATCGAACGGATGTGGTCGGTGAGGCCGCGGTTCTCGTGGATCACGAGCACCGCTCCCTGAGCCGGTGACGCCGTCGCCACGACGCCGATCAGCTCGCCGCGCGGTCCTGGGAATCGGATCTCCTCACCGCCAGCGGCGTTGGTGGCCGACGACGTCGGGGTCGTCGTGGTCTGGAGTCGCGCCAGACGTCGTGCTCGCCTCCTCCGAGTCGCCGCACGCCGCCAACAGCGCGGCTGCCGCTCCGCCGCTGACGCCGAGCAGGCTGAGCCGACGGAACGCGTCGCGACGACTGAGCAGCCCGTCCGCGCAGTCGAGCGCGACCTCCTCGACCAGGTACTGGCGCAGCGCCATCCGACAACGCTAAGCGTCGCCGGCGCCAGGTCGGAGCAAGCCCTGCTCCAGCGCGGGCATTGCCTAACCTCAATGAGCCGTGAGGACCTATCCGAGTGGCGTGCCGTGCTGGATCGACATCGAGCAGGCGGACGAGGACGCCGCATCGAACTTCTATGGCTCGCTGTTCGGCTGGACGTTCGAGAACGCGATGCCGCCCGACGCGCCGGGCTACTACCTGATCGCTCGCCTCGACGGCCAGGACGTCGCGGCGATCGGGATGCCGGACCCGATCTCGACGGCGGCGTGGAACACCTACGTCGCCGTCGACGACGCCGACGCCGCCGCCGAGACGGTGAGCCGGGCCGGCGGTCAGGTCACGAGTGAACCGCAGGACGCCGGGCCCGGCGGCCGCTGGGCGGGTGTGCTCGATCCGACCGGTGCGGCATTCCGCCTGTGGCAAGCACGGCGGCGACTCGGCGCTCAGGTCGTGAACTCGCCGGGTTCGTGGAACTTCAGCGACCTGCACACCGGTGACGCCGCCCGCGCCAAGTCGTTCTACGCCGACGTGTTCGGTTGGGAGGCCGACGAGCTCGACTTCGGCGACGGCCAAGGCGCGACGATGTGGCGTCGTCCCGGCTACGGCGACCATCTGGCGGCGACGGTCGACCCGGACATCCACGCCCGACAGTCCGGGATCAGTGCACCTCCGGGGTTCGCCGACGCGGTCGCGTGGCTGGCGCCGCTGCAGGGTGACGAAGCGCCCAACTGGCACGTCACGTTCGCCGTCGCTGACCGCGACGACAGCGTCGCCACCGCCCTGCGGCTCGGCGCCACCGACCTGTCGGGCCCGCTTGACACGGCGTGGACGAAGGCGGCGGTGGTCAGAGACCCTCAAGGAGCGGTGTTCACCTTGAGCCAGTTCGACCCCCAAGGCTGACGCGGAGACGCGCCGTCTAGGGAATGGCGAGTGCCGATCCGTGGTAGAGCCGTGACATGAGCGACGCCACGCGCAACCCCACCGCCCTCGGCTGGCTCGGCGACATCGAGGAAGCCACCGTGTCCAACGGGAACTTCCGGACCGTGCTCTTCACCGGTGGCCACCTGCAACTGACCGTGATGTCCCTGGGTGCAGGCGAGAACATCGGGTGGGAGATGCACGACGACCTCGACCAGTTCCTGCGCATCGAACGCGGCACTGGCACGCTGCGGCTGGGCCGCTCGTCCGGTGACGTGGCCGAGGAGCACAGCGTGTCGGACGACTGGGCGATGATCATCCCGGCCGGAACCTGGCACGACGTGGTCAACGATGGAGACAGCGAGCTCAAGCTGTACTCCGTGTACGGCCCTCCGGATCACCCAGCCGGCACCGTGCACGTCACGAAGGCCGACGCCGAGGCGGCGAAGAGCTCCGAGCACGACCACCACGCTGCGCCGCCCGATTCCTGAAAGGAGCACGCGATGACTGACGACACGACCTCCGACGACTCCACCTCCGACGACTCCACCTCGTCGGCCGACCCGCTGCGAGCCAGGATCGCCCAGCTGGAGAGCGAGGAGCGCCTGGACGCCGTGGTCGGGGCCATCGACCCGCTGGCCGCGAAGGCCAACGCGGGCGCGCTCGGCCACGTCCTGCGAGGCGAGTGGATCGGGCACGCCCTCCACCCGGCGCTCACGGACTTCCCGCTCGGCTGTTGGCTGGCCGCCGGGTTGCTCGACGTCGTCGGCGGGCGCCGCTCACGGCCGGCTGCGACCCGTCTGCTCGGACTCGGTCTGCTCGCCGTGCCGGCCACAGTGGCGACGGGCGTGGCCGAGTTCGGCACGATCGACGAGCGAGCCGAGAAGCGCATCGGTGCTGCCCACGCCATTGGCAATGCAGGGGCGGCGCTGATGTACGTGCTCTCGTGGCGGGCTCGGCGGCGAGGCCATCACCTGCGTGGGATGGTCTGGAGCCTCGGCGGTGGCGGGCTGTCGCTGGCCGCCGGCTACCTCGGTAGCCACCTGGCATTCGTCGCAGGCGTCGGATCTGGACCGCGGGAGGTCGAGACGGTGACGGATCACGATGTCAGCGATCCCGGCGTGTCGCTGCTGGAATCCGCCGACACCGCTGGCGCCCCGATCGACACGTCGCCCTGAGATGCCGATCGGGACGTCGCTATGGAGCGCGGGTGGAGAACCCGCGGAGGTACGCGTCGACGACGCGCCGTGAGAATCGGGCATCCAGCGTGCCGCCGAAGACGAGCCGGTAGTACACCGGACCGATGAGCAGCTCGGTGGCGACGCCGCGGTCGGTGTCCGGGCGAAGGTCGCCTCGCTCGATGCCACGCTCGACGACGCGAGCGATCTCGTTGCGTCGCGAGTCGACCACGGTCTCGCGGAAGCGGTCGCCCAGCGCCGGGTTGATGGCGATCTGCGACAGCAGCGCCCGCATGACCGCCCCGTACGGGCTCCTGGTCAACCCCCGGACGGCGTTGTCAACCGCCTTCCGCAGCTCGGCGCGGGTGTCGCCGAGATCGGCGACCTCGAGGTACGGCGCGGCGAGGTCCAGAAGCACGTCGAGCGCCAGCGCCTCCTTCGATGGCCAGTGGCGATAGATCGTCGCCTTGCCGACTCCTGCCGCGGCCGCAACGTGTTCCAGTCGTAGGTTGGCGAACCCGTCGGCGGCGATCGCTTCCCGCGCCGCATCGAGGATGGCGCGCTGAGCCCGGCGGCTTCGTGGTCTCCCCGGACGGCGGATGGGCTCGGATGTTGTTTCATGCGTGTTAATTCGAGTCGCCCCGTCTTGATTCGCGCTGTGCGTCGCTATGATATGAGACGGATCGTATCAATATTCAAGAACTGGAGACCCGCCATGGTCGACAATCAGACCGTTCTCCTCACCATCGAGTCCGCCGAGCGCGACACCCCCCGCTGCTCGTGCGGCCGTCCCACCATTCCCGTCGCCGAAGGTGACGGATCGGTCTGGCTCGAATGCTCGTCGCTGACAGCGCCGAAGAGCGCCGTTCGTCGGCTGTTCGATCTGACCAGCGCTCACACTCGGCTGGAGATCGTCCCGGTCGCTTGATGCCGTGCCGCCTGGCAGGCTGGGCGCCATGTCGCTACCAGGCGAGTACGAGCCCAGTCCGTGGGAATGGGTGCGCGAACAGGTCGAGACCTACGAGCGGACCAGCGGGCGCGAGGGCAACACGTTCCTGGACACCGGGCGACCGGTGGTCATCCTGACGACCCGGGGCAACAAGACCGGCAAGCTCCGCAAGACACCGCTGATGCGGGTCGAGCACGACGGCGAGTACGCCCTGGTCGCCTCCAAGGGCGGTGCTCCCGACGACCCACTCTGGTACCGCAACCTGACCGCCAACCCGCGGGAGGTGACGCTGCAGGATGGGCCGGAGCCGTTCGCCGTCGACGTGCGAGAGGTCGACGGTGAGGACCGGGCGGCGTGGTGGAGCCGCGCCGTCGAGGCGTATCCGCCCTACGCCGAATACCAGGAGAAGGCCGACCGGCAGATCCCAGTCGTTGTCGTGGGGCGCCGCGCCACGTAGGTCTCACGCCGCCACCGGTCTGTGTCACCGCATGACAGAGATGTGAATCCTTTCGAGCGTCAGCCAAGCCACGTCATCCGCGTGCCGGATGGGTGAGCCGTGGCGAGCACCCGTTCGGTCACCGCCCCGCCGATCGACGCCACGATGGACAGGACGGCGAAGACACCGCCGGTGCGGTTGCGTTCGACGAGCTGCGGATCGACGGGGAGCTCCTGCACGCAGCGGTCAGCAGTCGTCCCGAGCGGGACGAGGGGATCGAGGGCGACCCAGACGGCGTCGCGCCCGCTGTCGGTGACGGCCGTGCGCATGGCGCGCCGCCCAGCGTCGTCGATGAAGACGGCCGTGTAGCTGTCGGTCACGACGACCAGCAGATCGTCGGGCACGCCTGCGATCGCCGATACCAGGGCGTCGGGACCGTCCGCCTCGATGATCGGTACCGCGGCGCGGCGAGTGACTGCGATCGCGCCTTCCAGTCGATGCTGAGCGTCGGCGGCGGGAGGCGTGCACGCGGCCAGCCAGGCCCGTGACTCGTCGTCGTCGAGGTGGATCGGCGCGGCGTCGATGCCGATCCGCATGGCAACGTCAGGCGCCCCCGGCGGCAGTGGTGGGTCACCGTGCACGGTGCACGACAGCTGCACCGGTGAGTCGGGCGGTCCGAAGCGGCGACCGGCGCCGAGGTCGACGTGGTACCGATCGAAGTGCAGTCCGAGCCCCGAGCCGGTGCCCACGTCGACCACTGCCAGGCGCCGGCCCGGCGCCAGCCGCTGCACGACGCCGACGGCGAGGGCGATCTGGGTGCACCGGCCGACCTCGTTCATCTGGTAGCGCCGGCCGAACCAGCGCCGCAACT
The DNA here is from genome assembly GCA_963774635.1 of uncultured Acidimicrobiia bacterium. Taxonomy (GTDB): domain Bacteria; phylum Actinomycetota; class Acidimicrobiia; order Acidimicrobiales; family Ilumatobacteraceae; genus JALZMG01. The sequence continues at coordinate 45,851 of CAVZFS010000032.1, read as the reverse complement.
CGCCCGCCCTGGTGGTGGCGAAGCGCTGCAGGGTCGGTGCGAACGCCGCGTCGATCATCTGCTGGTCCGGTCCTGGGTAGTACCGAGCGAGCGGGTCGTCGGGATGGTCGGCGACGACGCGCTGCACACTGGCCACGAACAGCAGGGCCGGCAGGCGCTCGAGCGGGATCTCGGCAGCCAGCCGCAAGAGCGTCTCGTCCTCGGCCAGCGTGGCGAACAGCGCGGCGACCAGCCCCCATCCCGGATCGGCGTCCGGTCCCGACCAGCCGCGACCGACCTCCCGCGCCTGATCGGCGATCGACTCGAGCACGTCGGGAGACTCCACCGGCCGGTGACCCTAGGGCCGACGCAGTCGACCGGAAGCAACCGGGCGTCGACCCTGCGAGCATGTGGCAGAAACGAGGGGAGGGCAGGGATCACCATGAACCGTCGACGCCCGCAAACCGCCGCCATCTTCGACCTCGACCGCACGCTGATCGCCGGACCGTCCGCCCCGGCGTTCTCCCGCGGTCTCGATGCCGCCGGTGTGAGCACGCGCTCCGTGCCGGGCGCGGCGCTCGTGTCGGGCATCTACCGCGCCCTCGGGGAGACAGCGCTGACGGCCCAGACGGCGCGGCTGGCCGCCCGCGCCACTGCGGGGTGGCCGGAGGCGCTGGTACGTGACGCCGCGAAGGCGGCCGCGGAGGAGCTCGAGCAGGAAGTCCAGCCGTACGCACCCGGTGTGATCGAGGAGCACCGGCAGGCCGGTCGGGTGCTCGTGATGGCGACCACGAGCCCTGAGCCGCTGGTCACGCCGTTCGCCGAGCGGCTCGGCTTCGACGCCGTGATCGCCACGCGCTGGGCGAGCAAGGATGGCTCGTACACCGGTGAGGTGGACGGTCCGCTCGTGTGGGGGCGAGGGAAGCTCGAGGCCGTCCGCAGCTGGGCCACCGAGGCGGGCGTCGACCTGCGCTCCTCGTACGCCTACAGCGACAGCTACTACGACGCCCCGCTCCTCGACGCCGTCCGCCACCCCGTCGCTGTCAACGCCGACGTTCGACTCGTTGCGCTCGCCCGGCTGAAGGGATGGCCCCTCCGCCACTTCGACCTCCCGGAGGGCGTGCTCAAGATCGCCGGCCGCGAGCTGCAGGACTGGACGCGCCCGCTGCAGCGCCCTGAGCTGCTCACCAACGTCAGCCTCGACGTCGACGGTGTGGACAGGATCCCGAAGAGCGGACCGGTGATCGTCGTCTTCAACCACCGCAGCTACTTCGACGCCACGGTGGTCGGCGCTGTGCTCGGCACCACGGGACGGTCGTTCCGCTTCCTCGGCAAGAAGGAGGTCTTCGACGCGCCCGTCATCGGGTTCCTCGCCAAGCTGGCCGGCGGCATCCGGGTCGACCGAGCGTCGGGCTCGGATGAGCCGCTGGACCAGGCCATCCGGGCGCTGTCTGCCGGTGAGGCGGTCGCACTTGCGCCAGAGGGAACGATCCGTCGCGGGTTGGCGTTCTTCGACCCCGTGCTGAAGGGGCGCTGGGGCGCCGCCCGACTCGCCCAGGCAACCGGGGCGCCGGTGATCCCGCTCGGGCTGTGGGGAACGGAAAGGGTCTGGCCGCGCAGCGCCCGCCTGCCGAAGATCAGCTTGTCCGACCGGCCCGAGGTCCGCGTGCGCGTCGGCGATCCGGTGAAGCTGACGCACCGCAGCCTCGACGCCGACACCAAGCGGATCATGGCGGCGATCGTCGACCAACTGCCGCCCGAGGCGCGCAAGCGCAGGACGCCGACGCCCGAGGAGCTCGCCTTGACGTTCCCGCCGGGATACCGCGGGGACCCGGGGCGAGAGGCCGACCGCCGACCCGGCACGGACTCGTGAGCGCCGCCGTGGCCAAGGAGCGACCGCAACGCCAGCAGCGCTTCGAGCGGCGGATGTCTGACGCCGAGGCGCTGATGTGGAACGTCGAGAAGGACCCGTGGCTCAACCCGAGCGGCGGCACGCTGATGCTGCTCGACCGGCCGCTCGACATCGAGCACTTCCGGGCGCAGATCGCGGCGACCGTCGCCGAGATCCCCCGGTTGCGGGAACGGGTCGTGCCGAGCCTCGGTCGGTTCAGCCCGCCGGTGTGGCGACCCGACCCCGAGTTCGACCTGGAGTACCACGTGCGCCCCGTGGCGGTGCCGTCGCCCGGCGACGAGCGCCAGCTGCTCGACTTCGTCGCCACGCTGTACCAGGACCCTTACGACCGCACTCGCCCGCTGTGGGTCTTCTATGCGATCGAGGGTCTCGAGTTCGACCGCGGTGCACTCGTGTGGAAGATCCACCACTCCGTCGCCGACGGCATCGGTGCCGGACGGATCGCCGAGGCGTTCCTCCAACCGGTGAGGAAGGTGCCGAATCTGCCGAGCGTCGACCTCGAGGCAGTGGTCGCCGACGCCGTGGAGGCGGACCGTGCCGAGCACGGCGGCGACTCGGTCCTCGACTCGGTGCGCGACACGGTGACGCACACGATGCGTCGGCAGGCCGGGATCGCGCGGCGTGCGCTCGGCGAGGTGGCGATGCTCGGCGCTGATCCGCTACGCGTGCGCGACACGGCGCAGGGTGTCGTGCGATCCGTGCGCCAGGTCACCTCTCAGTTCGGGAGCGGCTCGGCACCTGGACGCCCTGACGAGGCAGAGGCGGAGGCGGAACCGGAGCGCGAGGGCAGCAAGGGTTCGCCGCTGTGGAAGTCGCGCTCGCGGCACCGCCGGCTCGAACTCCTGACGTTCGTGTTGGAGGAGGTGCTGACTGCCGCGAGGGGTCTCGGCGGCACGCTCAACGACTGGTTCGTCACCGGCGTCGTGAACGGATCGATCCGCTACCACGATGCACGAGGCATCGCGCTGGCGTCGCTGAACACCAGTTTCGTCGTCAGCACACGCACGGACCGGGACATCGGCGGCAACGCGTTCACACCGACGCGCATCTCCGTCCCGGCGTACCCGATGGCCCCCGTGGAGCGGTTCCGGGCGATCCAGGAGATCATGCGCGAGAAGCGGGCGGGTGTGGGCGGGGGCGGCGCGCTGGCGGGGCTGGCCGGCATCGCCAACCTGCTCCCGACGTCGCTCGTCACCGGCATCGCCCGGTCCCAGTCGGCGCGCATGGACTTCGCCACGTCCAACCTGCGCGGCGGGCGGTCGACGTTCTACGTCGCGGGTTCGCGCATCGACGGCAACTATCCGTTCGGACCGTTGGCAGGCACGGCGTTCAACCTCACGACGATGTCCTACGCCGGCCGGCTGGACATGGGGCTGTTCGTCGACCCCGTGGCAGTCGCCGATCCGGGCGAGCTGCGTGACGAAATCGACGCGGCGTGCCGGGAGCTCATCGACCTCGGCAGCGAATAGCGATGGCTCACCTGCGGTGCGACTTCTTCTCCGAGTCGCTCAGCCTCAGTACGACGATGACCGTGCTCCTGCCGCAGCAGACGGCGACGCAGATCGGCATGGCTGGACGCCAGCTCGACGGCCCTCCGCCGGTGCTCTATCTGCTCCACGGCCTGAGCGACGACGACACCATCTGGCTGCGTCGCACGTCGATCGAGCGGTATGTGGCGGCGCTGGGATTGGCCGTGGTCATGCCCCAGGTCCATCGCAGCTTCTACGCCGACCAAGCCGCTGGCGGCCGCTACTGGACGTTCCTGTCCGAGGAGCTGCCGGAACTGGTGAGCACCTTCTTCAACGTGTCCAGCCGCCGTGATGACACGTTCGTCGCGGGCCTGTCGATGGGTGGGTACGGCGCAATGAAGTGGGCGCTGCGCCAGCCGGAGCGGTTCGCCGCGGCGGCCAGCCTGTCGGGTGCGCTGCACCTGGAGCGCCTTCGCTCCCTCCCGGCCCGGCCGGAGGATCCCCAGCTGTTCACGCGGGTGTTCGGCGACGAGCCGGTCGGTGACACGCCCCATGACCTGTGGTGGTTGATCGGCCGGGCCGACCCGACGCAGCTCCCGACGCTGTGGGTGGGCTGCGGCATCGACGACCCGCTGCACGACTCCAACGTGCGGTTCGTCGAGGCGTGCGCCGCCGCCGGGATCGACGTTGCTACGTCGTTCGTCGATGGCGAGCACGAGTGGGGCCTGTGGGACAGGGAGATCCAGCACGTGCTGGCGTGGCTACCACTCAGTCCGGCCCCGGCTCGGTAGGAGCGCCCGGCGCCGGGCGTTCGAGGTAGGTGTCGTCGGGACGTCCGAAGCCGAAGCGCTCGTACAGCCCGTGGGCGTCGCGGGTGTGCAGCATCCATCGCATGTGCGCGCCCGGTCCGCCATCGATCATCGTGCTGACGAGCTCGACGCCGACGCCGTCACCACGCGCTCGTTCCTCGACGTAGACGTCGGCGAGGTAGGCGAGCGCCACGCCGTCGGAGATCGCCCTCGCGAACCCGACCATGCCACGGCCGTCGTACACGGCGACCACCCGCCACGCCGATCGCAACTGCGCCTCGACGTCGGATCGCCGGCGCCACCGCGCCCAGTACGCCTGGGTCGACAGGAAGGTCCACAGCGCGTCGACATCGACCACGCGGGGTCGTCATCGAGCTCGTACTCGTGATCACCCCGGACGTAGGTGTGCACTGTCACGCGCCAGCGAGGGCGGTGCGCACCGCGGTCGCCACGCGAGCCGCGGTCGGGAGCCAGGCGTCCTCGAGGACCGGGCTGAACGGGACCGGCGACGCGGCCGCGTTCACCCGCAGCGGAGGGTGCCGCAGCGCCGTGAACGCTCGTTCGGTCACGCTCGCAGCGATGTCCACGGCGACGGAGCGAGCGCGGCGGGCTCTCTTCGACGACGACCAGCCTGCCGGTGCGAAGGACCGAGGCGCTGATCCCATCGAGATCGAGCGGGCTCAGGGTCCGCACGCTGAGCACTTCCACCTCGATGCCGGCGGCAGCCAGTTCGGTGGCTGCTTCGAGGCCGGCGGTCAACGCCTGCCCGACGCATGCCACCGTCGCATCGTTCCCGGATCGCACGACACCGATGTGGCCGAGTGGCATGGATGTCGGTTCAGCGGGCACGAGACCGCGCTCGCGGTACAGCGCCATGTGCTCGATGAACACGACCGGGTTGTCGTCCTCGATGGCGGCGAGCAACAGGCCTTCTGCCTCGGCCGGCGTGGCCGGCACGACGACCTTCAGGCCCGGGATGTGCGTGAAGAGCGGATAGAAGGTGTCGGAGTGCTGCGCTGCGGCGCGCAGCCCGGCGCCGGCGGCCATGCGCAGCACCATCGGGATCGTCGCTTGACCGCCCGACATGTAGCGCATCTTGGCGGCCTGGTTGACGAGCTGGTCGAAGCAGTACGGCGTGAAGCTGGCCCACATCACGTCGACGACAGGGCGCAGTCCGGACATCGCCGCCCCGACCGCGGCGCCGACGAACCCGGCCTCGGAGATCGGCGTGTCCCGCACTCGTCGCGGCCCGAACTCCTCGAGCAGTCCCTTCGTCGCGCCGAACGTGCCACCCATCGCGCCCTCGAGTGGCGGCCCTTGGCCGGCGCCCCCGGCGATGTCTTCGCCGAGCACGACGACGGTCGGGTCCGCGCGCATGGCGTGGGCGAGGGTGTCCCGTACGGCCTCGAGGAAGCTCTTCTCGCGGAGGTTGGACGGGCTCTCAACCGGCGAGGACATCGCGCTCGACCTCCTCGGGATCGGGCCATGGTGCCTCACGAGCCGCGGCGAAGGCGGCGTCCAGCTCGGCCACGACCTCGTTCTCGACATCGGTGATGTTGCTCGCGACGTCGACGCCGCTGTCGGCAAGTCGCTGGCGAGCAGCTTCGATCGGGTCGTGAGCGCGCGCCAGTCGCCGCTCCTCGCGGCTGCGGTACGCCTCAGGGTCGCCGACGTAGTGGCCGCCGAGGCGGTGGATGCGCGCTTCGAGGAGCGTCGGCCCGTCTCCACGACGGGCTCCGCGCGACGGCATCTCCGGCAGCGGCCCAGACGGCCTCGACATCTGCAGCATCGACCGTGACGCCGGGGATGCCGTAGGCGTCGGCTCGATCGGCGATCCGCTCGACGGAGATCGCGTAGGAGCTCGGTGTGGACTCCGCCCAGCCGTTGTTCTCGCACACGAAGATCGCCGGCAGCCGCCAGATCGCCGCCAGGTTCAGTGACTCGTGGAAGATGCCCTCGTTGGACGCGCCGTCTCCGAAGAACGAGACGGCGACCCGGCCGTCGCCGAGCGTCTGAGCTGCGAGTGCCCCACCAACGGCGAGTGAGATCCCACCACCGACGATGGCGTTGGCACCGAGCATCCCCTTGGAGAAGTCGGCGACGTGCATCGAGCCGCCGCGTCCCTTGCAGAGACCGGTCTCGCGCCCGTAGAGCTCGGCGATGATCGGTGCGATCGGGACGCCCTTGGCGAGGCAGTGACCGTGCCCACGGTGGGTACTGGTGATCAGGTCAGCGTCGGTGAGGTGGGCGCACACGCCCACGGCGACCGCTTCGGCTCCGACGTACGTGTGGACGAAGCCCGGCATGTCGCCCTTGCCGAACTCGCGCCGGACGCGATCCTCGAAGAGCCTGATGCGCAGCATCGCCTGCAGGGCAGCGAGCAGTTCGGTCTCGTCCATCGTCACGTGGTGCCGAGGCGGGCGCGCAGCTGTGCGGCCTCGGCATCAGTCGACGCGAGGTAGCCGATGCGGCTGCCGATCGGCGCCTGGTGGCCGGGCTGGGCCTCGCACACCAGGACGCCAGCGTCCTCGGCTTCGATCTCGGTCTGCGTCTTCTCGGTCTCCATGACGAACAGCGGGTCTCCCACCTCGACCTCGGCACCATCCTGGGCCAGCCACTCGATCAAGGTCACGTCGTCTTCGTACATGCCGAGCTTCGGCATGATCACCTCGACGATCACGACATGCTCATTCCATGCCGCGATGGTGCAACTCGGCGCGCAGTGCGTCCCCGGTGAGGTGCAGGTGAGCCTCCAGGATCGTCGCCGCGGTCGTGCCGTCGGAGACCGCACACGCGTCATAGAGCTGATGGTGCTGCTCGTGGGCGACGTCGACGGCCGTGCCACGCGTCAGTCGGACGTAGCGGTCGGCGACCCTCCACAGCTTCTCCAGCAAGCGCCTGATCTCGTTGGTGGACCCCGGCCGCAGCACCTGCCAGTGGAACTCCCAGTGGGCCGTCGAGAACTCGATGGCGCCAGCCCCTTGCTCGGCGGCGATCAGCGCTTCGTAGGCGGCCGTCACGGCAGCGAGGTCCTCCTCACGCATCGCATCGACGGCGCGCTGCGCGACCTGTGGCTCGAGGATTCGACGCAGGTCGTAGATCTCGTCGAGCTCCTTCAGGGAGACGCCAGCAGCGATGGCGCCCCGTCGGGGAACGTTGACGACGAGGCCTTCCGCTTCGAGACGGTGGATCGCTTCGCGGATCGGGATGTGGGAGACGCCGAAGTGCTGCTCGAGCTGACGGACATTGATCCGTCCTCCGGGCTCGATGTCCCCGACGAGGATCCGTTCCCGCAGCTCGGCCTCGATGATGTCCTGGATCGTGCCGGGGTTGTCGACGGCGCCGGCGCCGGGCTCGAGGAGGGGCGCCGTCATGTGACCCGTCCCGTCCGGCGACGATCGACGTAGCGGCTCGTGCCTTCGAGCGCAGCAGCGGCGACGAGCGCCAAGCCGGAGCTGACCCGGATCCAGAACGGCGGCGCACCCATCTGCAGCAAGCCGTTGTTGAGGAAGCCGATGAACAGCACACCCGCCGTGACACCCACGATCGATCCTCGACCTCCGCCGAAGGCAACGCCCCCGAGCAGCACGGCGCTGAGCGCGTCGATCTCGAGACCATCGCCGAGCGTCGGCGGAGCAGCATCGAGCCGCGAGGCGATGACCACTGCAGCGAGGCCGGCGCATGCCCCGCTGGCGACGTACGACAGGAACGGGAGCGTGTTCAGGCTGATGCCCGCTCGACGTGCCGCCTCGGGGTTGACGCCGAGTCCGACGATGTGGCGGCCCCACTTCGTGCGGGTGTGGAACAGCCATGCCAGCAACAGGATCGACCCAGCGATCGCCACCGGCACCGGCACCCCGATGCCCGGCACGTCGGACCGACCGATGTCCTGGAACGCGTCGCCGAAGCGGTTCGTCACCTTGCCGTCGCTCACGACGAAGACCAAGCCGCGCACCGCTGTGTAGAAGCCCAACGTGATGATGATCGGCGAGAGCGTGAGCTTGGTGGACAGCGTCCCCTGCGCTGCCCCGACACCCGCACCGACGGCGATGGCGATGAGGACGCCGACTGCCGGGCTGCCACCCTGCTCGTCGAGGTAGAGGCCCATCACGGCGCCGGCCAGCCCGGCGGTCGAACCGACGGCGAAGTCGATGTAACCGCTGAGGAGCAGCAACCCGAGCGGCGCCGCGACGATCGCCACGGAGGAGACCTGCACCAGCACCAGCTCGATGTTGGTGGTCGTCATGAAGTTCTCGGACCGCGACCAGAAGAACAGGAGCTCCGCAGCGAGGGCGATCACGATGCCCTGGTGCAGGAACCAGGACGCCAACCGCCGCCGCACCGGCTCCGGTTCGATGCCGACGCCGCGGAACGCACGATCCGCGGCGTCGACATCGTCGGCAGCGATTGACGGCTGCTCGGTCAATGACATTGGTGTGCTGTGACCTCCCGGTCAGCCCCCGGTGAACTGGTTGTACGTGGTGACGATCTCCTGGGCTCGCGCCGCGTTGGCCGGCGTGATGATCTCGTACGGCAGCTCGAGCACCGTCACGGTCTCACCTTCGAGCAGGTCGGCAGGCAGGTCGGCGACGGCGCGGCCGAGGTCGTCGAGGATCAGCGCGCCGCTGGCGCGGTAGATGCCATTCTCGCCGCCGCCCTCGGCGAGCAGCTCGAGCGCTTCGATCTGACCGTCCATGCCGGCGACGAAGATCGTCTCCGGATCACGCCCGTTGGTGATCGCCGTCTGCATCGCCTGGTAGGCGCCCAGGGCACCTGCATCGTTGATCCCGATGACCATCGCGAGGTCGGGATTCTGCTGCAGGAACGTCTCCGTGGCTTCCAGGCCGGCCGTCTCGTCGACCGCCTCCGCTTCGAGCGGCTCGACGCCGGTCGCTTCGACGATCGCGGCGCGGATGGGATCGGTGCGATCGGTGCACGCGGTGCCGCACTGGTCGTACGTGAACAGCGCCCAGCTGAAGTTCTCCTTGTCGCCCGTGTAGTCCTCGTTGAACCAGCGGAGTGCTTCGGCGGCGAGGGCCTCGGCGCCGGCGACGTTCTCGTACACGATGGCGGCGTCACCGCTCGGCACTTCCGTCGAGTAGCCGACGATCTTGATCCCTGCGGCGCTCGCTTCCTCCAAAACCGGCGTCAACGGCTCGACGCCGCACAGCGGCAGCACGACGAGCGCGTCGACGGACTGGGCGACGAAGTTCTCGACGTCCTGCACCTGTCGATCGCAGTCACCGTTCGCCGATCCCTCCACGAACTCGTAGCCGCGGGACTCCGCCTGGATGCGCGCCGGCTCGGCGACGATCGGGTAGATGCCGGCGGACTCGTTGCCGTAGCTGAACGCGATGGTCCCACCTTCACCACCGCCACCAGCAGGCTCCGTGTCGCCTGAGGCCTCGGTCGTAGCCGATCCTGCCGCCTCGGTCGTAGCCGATCCTGCAGCCTCGGTCGTAGCCGCTCCCGCGGCCTCGCTCGTGTCCGCGCTGTCGTCGTCGTCGCCGCCGCAGCTCGCGGCGACCAGTGTGATGGCGGCGACCAGGGTTGCCCCCGCTCGGATCCGCCTGCCTGTTCTCATGTCCTCCCCTTTCCTGGCTGTGAGTTGGCCCCCTGGACGGTGGCGCCGTCGTGGCATGAACGGTTTCCGGCGCGACGACCAGCCACGTTTGGGCGGCGCACCGACTGAGGGCCAAGCGGCCCGCGGCTCGAGATCTGGGCGTTAGGCGGGGACGCGCGCCTCGCTCTCACGCAGGTAGTACTGGCGATACGAGAGCGTCTCCGTGCCGGTCGCCCGCGCGTACTCCATGAGCGACCGGACCCAGCCGGTCTCGGTCTCTCGGTAGCGCAGCTGAGCCCAGTCGTGGAAGCAGGCGCCGTACACCAGGTCGTCGCGAACGATCTCGTCGATCGCCTGACGCAACACGTCGGCGAACTCGGTGCCCCGTTCGATCCCGAACTCCTCGAACCACGTCCCGTCCAGCCAGTGCTGGAACGGGATCTCGAGGATGTCCGGGAACCCTTGCTCGGCGTACCAGAACGGCTGCACCGACAGCGGCGTCGGGTTGCCGCCCTCTGCGTTGCGGGCCCACGAGGAGACGAACCTGATCCCCCGCTCCTGCAGGACGGCGAGCATCTCCGGGCGGTCCGTCAGTCCGAGGTGATAGCCGTGCGGGGTGCGCAGCCCGATGCAGTCGACGCCGAGCAGTCGCCGCAGCGCCTCGCTCGTCTGGCGGATCTCCTGGTCGATGGCTTCAGGCGGCGAGGCGAGGAACGTGCCGCCCTTCCAGTGGTCGTTCTTCAACAGCGTGTGGCTGTAGGTGTGCTGCTGGATGTCGAACAGCGGGTGGTCGACGAACTGCTCGAGCACACCGACGTTGTGGACGAGCGTGCGCCCGCAGACGAACAGCGTCGCCGGCACGTCATAGGTCTCGTGGTTGCGGCGGATGATCGTCAACGCCTTGGCGGTCGACGTGCGGTCGATCGCCTCACCCATGCCGTGGGCGCCGAGGCAGGCCAGGCCTTCGCCGATGGCGCACGCTTCGACGTCGTAGCCGATCAGCAGCGTTGGCACGGAGACCTCCTCATCGGGTACCGGTGATGTAGTCGACGAGATCACGAGCGTTGACGTCGGCAACGTCGACGTCGGCGACGACGACGCCGTGGCGCAGCACGACGGCCCGCGTGCAGACCTCCATGACCTGCTGCATGTTGTGGCTGATGAACACGACCACGACGCCACGGTCACGCAATGTGCGCACGAGCTCGAGCACGAGACGTGTCTGCTCGACACCGAGTGCGGCCGAAGGTTCGTCCATCAGCACGATGCGCTGACCCCATGCGACGGCTCGGCCGACGGCCACGGCTTGGCGCTGACCTCCCGAGAGGCGCTCGATGGGGGTGCGGACCGACGGGATGTTGATCCGGAGGGTGTCCAGGATCTCCTTGGCCTGCCGGCGCATGTGCCGGTTGCGCATCCACCCGAACGCCCGCAGCGGCCCGGCGCCCGCCACCTGCTCACGGTTGAGGAACAGGTTGGCCGTCACGTCGAGCGTGTCGATCAGGGCGAGGTCCTGGTGCACCGTCTCGATGCCGAGGTGGTGGGCGGCTTTCGGCGAATCGAGCGACACCTCGTTGCCGTCGATGAGCACGTGCCCGTGATCGGGCCGCAGGATGCCTGACAGGCATTTGACCAGCGTCGTCTTGCCCGCTCCGTTGTCGCCGAGGAGACCGAGGACGTCGCCGCTGCTGACGGAGAACGATGCGCCGCGGAGCGCCTTGACGGGACCGAACGATTTGGCCACGTCGCGCACCTCGAGGTGCGTGGTCGTCTCAGCCGACTCGAGGACGGGCGCCGCGTGGTTCATCCCGCGTCCTGCGCCGGGAGCTGAGGCTCGTCCGCATAGCCCTCGAGCGGTTGCGTCAGGATCCCACCGTCGACGGGCAGCAGGACACCGGTGACGCTCGCCGAGAGGTCGGAGGCGAGGAACACGACCGCCCGGGCGACGTCGTCGGGATCGATGAGCCGACCCATCGGCGTGCGCGAGGCGATGCCGGCCCACTGGGCGGCGAGGTCGATGCCGTCGGGAGCGCCGGCTTCGACGAACGCCACGGCGCCCTCGGTCATCGATGCGCCCGGGCACACGGCGTTGACGCGAACACCGCGCGGTGCCAGCTCGACGGAGAGCGCCTTGGTCAGCCCGGCGACGGCATGTTTGGAGGCGGTGTAGTGCACCTGGCCCTCGCAGGACGGCGACAGCGCATCCACCGAGGCGATGTTGACGATCGTCCCGCGACGCCCGGCCGCGAGACAGCGACGAGCCAGCTCGCGAGCACACAGGAACGTGCCGCGCACGTTGACGGCGAGGATCCGGTCGAACTCGCCGACCGCCAGCTCGGTGGCCATGGCGTTCGAGAACACGCCGGCGTTGTTGACGAGGATGCCGACGTCGCCGGCGCCGTCGAACATGGCGGTGACGGAGGCCTCGTCGGAGATGTCCACCTCGACGGCATGCGCCGCACATCCGGTCGCCGAGAGGCGAGCAGCCTGCGCCTTGGCACCGTGGGCGTCCCGGTCGGCGACCACCACGTTCGCTCCGGCCTCTGCGAGACGGCTGGCGATGGCCGCACCGAACCCCTGCGCCGCGCCGGTGACGATCGCTGTCCGGCCGCGCAGCGACAGCAGGTCGGCGAGGGCCTCCGCCTTCGCGTCTGCAGTCACGTCCGCCTCGCCCGCTCGAACGGCGCGTTCGTGTACACGCGGGTTCGCTCGAACGGCTGCCGAGGCCGAGGTCGGTCGGCGTCTCCTTCGGCCGGGGTGACCACTTCGCCGCCCTTGAGCACCGTCCGGAGACGGGAACGGTCGGCGAGCACCCGGATGTCCTCGTCAGGTCGGCCGTCGACGAGCAACACGTCGGCGAACTTGCCCGGTGCCAACACGCCGACGTCGCTGCCGTGGCGGGGCGTCGCCCGAGCGGCGTTGCGCGTCAGGCACAGCAACGCATCGTGATCGTTCATGCCGAGGAGCTCGACATACAGCTCGGCGTCGCGGGTGTGCCACTGCCCATACGGCGTGACCGCGAACCCCGACTCCGATCCGGCGATCAGGGTGGCTCCGCCGCTGACCGCCTTCGAGAGGATCGCCACGGCAGCATCGAGCTCGCGGCGGATGGCGTCGGCGCCCGCCGTCGTCAGCACGCCCTCGCCCGCTTCGAGGCTGTTGACGAGCAGCGTGAACGCGGGAACCAAGGGGATGTCCCGCTCGATGACGCGCTCGAGCGTTGCGTCGTCCATGTAGGACGCGTGCATGATCCAGTCGAAGCCGGCCTCCACCGCGTCGGCCACGGACTGCCGTGAACGGGCATGGATCGTGATCGGTCGAGCGAGCCGGTGGGCCTCGTCCACCGCCGTCTGCAGCTCGGCCAGCGTGAACGCCCCGAACTCGGCGGTCCCGGGTCCGGAGCCGGCGATCTTGATCAGGTCGACGCCGTCTTTGACCTCGTCACGGATCTCCTGGACGATCTCGTCGGCGCCGTGCACCAACAGGCCGAACGCCGACGACACCGGTCCCAGCCAGCGCGGCAGCGTGTCACCGATGCCTTGTTGCGTGGTGATCTGTCGGCCGGCGGCGGACATCCGTGGCCCGGTGACCAACCCGGTCTCGATCGCATCACGCACCGCGGTCGCGATGCCCTGCGGTCCGCCTGGGTCGCAGGCCGTCGTCACGCCGGCCCGCAAGACCCGTCCTGCATCCACCGACGCGCGGATCGCCCGGTACCCCATCGGCGTGTGGATCGACAACTCCTCTTCGCTGCGCGCCTCACCGAAGCTGATGTGCATGTGCGCGTCGATGAGACCCGGCAGCACCGTCAGCCCACTGGCGTCGATCGAGGGAACCGCGTCGTACTCGTGCGGAACCGCCTCGACCGGACCGACCCAGGCGATGCGGTCCCCATCGAGCACGACGGTGCCGGCGTCGATCACGGTGCGATCCGTGCACGGCAGCACCCGACCTCCGTCGATCCGCTGCATCGTCACGTGCGTCACGGCGTCTCCACTGGGTCGAGGCTCCGCCTTTCGCCGGACGCTCTCACGGCGTCTCCAAGGGAACGAGCGGGAAGTACGGGCCTCCGATGCGGTCACCGATGGCGAGGCCGACCTCGTCGTCGGTGTAGTTGAACTCGTAGCGAGACGCGCCGAACCATGTGGTTCCGTCGGCGACGTAGCGCACGACTGAGGCACGGCGAGGGCGGTCGGTGACGTTCGGGCCGGAGGCGTGCCACGTGAGCGCGTGATGCATGGTCGCCTCGCCGGCTGACAGCTCCATCACGTGGACGCTCAGCCCTTCCTCGTCCGGGTCACCGATCGGTCGCACGGCGGCAGGACGGCGGTCGCGGAAGTAGGTGGCACCGGTGCCGAACACGGCGGGCAGGCGCTCGCCGAGCAGTTGGCTGCCAGGTGCCATCCGCACCGCGCCGTTGTCGGCGGTCACGTCGTCGAGGGCGATCCAGATCGTCACCGCGTTCGGCTGGCCGAGCGGCCAGTACGCGTAGTCCTGGTGCCAGCGCAGCTCGCCGCCCGCGCGGGTCCTTGGTCAGTGCGTTGTCCTCGAGCACCCGCACGGCCGTGGCGCCCAACACCTGGGCCGCCCATCCGCCGAAGCGGGCGTCCATGACGAGCTGGCGATACTCCGGCACCTCACGCCACAGGTTGAACAGGAACGACACGTTGCGGCCGGGCTCCTGCGGGACACCGCCCTCGGCTTCGGGCCAGATCCCCGGATCGAGCAGGTCCATCTCGGCGTTGGCGACGTTCCGGCGGGCGGCGATGACGCCCTTCAGCCGATCGATGGTGTCGTCGTCGAGAACCCGCCCGAGGCGCAGGTATCCATCGGAGTAGAACCGCAGCAGTTCGTCGCCGGTCAACGGCCCTGTGCGCACGGCCGACACGTCCTGATACGTCTGACACGTCTGCGGAAGCGGCTGGTGACCTGTTCACAATCCCCCAAACCCTTGACCAGGCCGAATGTTATAATATAGCGTTGATGCGGTCAAGGCCAGGTGCCGTTGATCGAAAGGACCTCGAGCCGCATGGGGGCGGAGGGCAGCGTGAACCGAGAGTTCGTCGTGCGGGCCGACACCACCCCTCCAGCCGACGTGTCGGGCACTGCCTTCGCCCATCTCGATGTGCGCTGGCTGGTCGGCGAGGCCCGCCAGGGCTCCGAGCTCGTCGGCGTCGGACAGACGATCTATCCCGCCAACGGTGGGACCCACGAACACCATCTCCACCCCGATGCCGAAGAGATCGTGATCGTGCTCTCGGGCCACGGTTGGCACCGCGTCGCCGACGAGATCTACGACATCGGGCCGGGCGACGTCGTGTACGTGCCGCGCAACACCGCCCACTCGGCGTGCTGCACCAGTGACGAGGACCTCGTGATCATTTGGGTGCTCGGTGGCGCACCGTCGCTCGAGCGTGCCGGATACCGGCCGGTACCCGAGCTGCTTCCGTGACGTCGACGTCGCGACTGACGGACGATCCGGCGATCGCCGTGCGATCCAGCCTCGACGCGATCGAGCGCGGCGACGCCAATATCGGCGTGTTCGTCACGGTGAACGCGAGTGCGGAGCGAGACGCTGAGGACCTTCGCGTCGAGTCGGCGCACGGGCGCCGCCGCGGCCCCCTCCACGGTGTGCCCGTCGGAGTGAAAGAGCTCTTCGACGTCGCCGGCACCGAGGTCAGTTATGGATCCCTCGTGCTGGCCGGTCGGCGTGCCGCCGCGGACGCCGCCGTCGTCGCTGCTCTCCGGCGCGCCGGCGCCGTCGTGGTGGGCACCACACGGTCTCACGAGTTCGGCTGGGGGATCACCACCCAGCACGCCGAGCGCGGGTCGACCCGCAACCCGTGGAACCTCGACCGAATCACCGGAGGATCGAGCGGCGGATCGGCCGCGGCGGTCGCCGCCGGGATGATCCCGCTCGCTGTTGCCAGTGACACGGGAGGGTCGATTCGAATCCCCGCCTCGTTCTGCGGCGTCTATGGGTTGAAGACGACGCCGGGGCGGATCAGCAGGACCGGCGGCGTGCCGCTGGCGCCGACGTTCGACTCCCCTGGCTTCGTGACGAGCGACCCCAATCTTCTCTACCCGGCGCTGGCTGCAACCGTTGGCCCGGACCCAGCCGACCCTCCGACGCTGGAGGCGCCGGCGCTCGACGTAGCGGGCGGCGCACCGGCCTGGAGCTCGGTGCGGTTCGCCGTCGCCGATCCGCCGTCGGGTCTCTCGCCGGGCGCAGTACGCCTCGCCGCCGTCGACACCGTCGCCGATGCGCTGGCGGGGCTCGGTGCGCGACGCCTCGAGCTGCAACTGCCCGACGGCCAGTCGCTCTACGAGACGTTCGTCCCGTTGCAGATGGCGGAGGCATACGACGTCCACCACTCGGTGCTCGGCACGTTTCCGGCGCGCGCCGCGACGTACGGGCCTGACGTTCGGGGTCGACTCGAACGAGCTGCCGAGGTGTCGCTCTCGGCGTACCTCGACGCAAGGCGACAGGCTGCCGCCGGTCGAGCCCGGTACGTGCAGGCGTTCGGCGTCGTCGACCTCATCGTCTCGGTCGTCGGCGCGACCGGTCCAACCACCACTGCCGATCCGGATGTGGTGCACGTCGACGGCGCAACGATCCCGCTACGCGATGCGGTGATGCCGTACACCGTCCCGCAGAACGTCGCCGGACTCCCTTCCGTCACGGTGCCCGTCGCCCTCGATGGCGACGGACTACCGATCGGCGTGCAGCTGACGGGACGACCGTGGAGCGAACCGTTCCTGATCTCCGTGGCCGTCGAGCTCGAACGCTGCGGTGCCACCCGATCGCACACCGCTCCTCCCCCCGCACGAGAAGGGTGACTCCGTCATGCCGCGCGTCCGCATCGCAGAAGACCTCGAGCTGAACTACGAGCTGTTCGGCGACGACCATGCGCCGGCGATCGTGCTGATCAGAGGAACCGGCGCCGACGGCACCCGTTGGATGCCGCAAGTCGAGGCCTACAAGCAGGAGTTCCGGGCGCTCATCTTCGACAACCGGGGCGCTGGCAAGAGCGACACGCCACCGGGTGCGTACACGGTCGCGGAGATGGCCGAGGACACCGTCGCCCTGCTCGACGTCGTCGGCATCGAACGCTGTCACCTCTCCGGGTCGTCACTCGGCGGCGCCATCGCCCTGCACATCGCCATCCACCACCCCGACCGGGTCCTCAGCGTCCAGGCCCACTCGAGCTGGCTCGCCACGGATGGCTACACCGCGTACAGCCTCGGTCTGCTCAAGCGATTCCTCGTCGAGGGAGGAGTCGACTTCTATTACGACGCGACGCTGCCGCTGCTGTTCAGCCCACGGTTCATGTCCACCGAGTTCGACCGGCTGATGGCCGTGCGCGATCACATGAAGTCGAACCCGGCCACCTTCGACGGGCTGCTCGGGCAGATCGAAGCCAATCTCACGCATGATCTCCGTGCGCGCGCCGGAGAGATCACTGTGCCCACGCTCGTCACGGTCGGCGAGCTCGACTACCTGCTCCCGGTCGCCGCCTCCGAGGAGCTGCACCGGGCGATCCCGGGTTCCGAGCTCGTCGTGTTCCCCGGCGCGCCACACCTCGTCACCATGGAGGCGCCCGACCGCTTCAACGAGGTCACGCTCGACTGGCTACGGAAGACCGTCAACCGGCTGTAGTCGTGGCTCCGAGACCTCGCGGGGCCGCCGTGGAGGCTCGCACCACGAGCTCAGGGCTGAACTCGACATGGCGGTGCTGGTGTCCCTCGCGCCCTGCCGCCTCCTCCAGGAGCAGCTGCGCGGCGGTACGGCCGATCTCATGGCGCGGCTGGTGGACGGACGTCAGCGCGACGGCGGCCGCCGCGGCGTACTCGATGTCGTCGTAGCCGACGATCGACATCGCTTCCGGAATCGCCACGCCGTTCTGGGTCATGTGCTGGAGCACGCCGAGCGCGAGCAGGTCATTGGCGCAGAACACGGCCGTAGGGCGTCTTCGCGCCGGAAGCCCCAGGATGCGCTGGCTCACCCTCCGACCTTCCTCCACGGTCAGCGCACTCGTGGGGAGCACGGTCAGCTGGTCATCGTCGAGCCCAGCGTCCTCCATCGCCCGCCGTGCGCCCGCCAGCCGATCGGCCACCTGAGGAGTTCTCATCGGTCCACCGGCGTACGCGATGCGCCGGTGACCGCGCTCGACGAGATGGGTCACCGCAACGTGCCCGCCCTCGACGTCGTGCACGCCGACGCTGCACCAGCCGTCCTCGGCGGCCTCGACAGTCGCGTCGTAGACGCGATCGACGAGCACGACCGGTACGCCGTTCGCCGGCAAGGCCCGCAGGCGCTCGTTCGTGTAGTCGACGGCAGTGATCAGCACCCCCCTCACTCGTTGCATCAGCAACTGATCGAGGTACTGCGCTTCCCGGCGCGGATCGAGATCCGAGTTGCAGAGGAACAACGTCAGGTTCTCGGTGCTCGCCACCTCCTCGATGCCTCGCGCCACGTCCGTGAAGAAGGGGTTCCTGGCGTCGAGCAGGACGTAAGCGATGGTGGTGCTGCTCCCGGAGCGCAGTTGCCGGGCCGGCTGGTTCAGCACGAAGCCCAGTTCGGCGATCGCCGCTTCGACGCGGGCTCGGGTCTCGGGGCGCACGAGGTGCGGACGGTTGAGCACGTTCGATGCCGTCCCCACCGAGACCCCGGCTCGCCGCGCGACGTCCTTGATGCCCGCCATCACGTGCTCCCGGGCGCGACGCACCATGAGCGAGGTTGAGGGGGCGCTTGCAATCGCACCGGAGCGTACTCTAGGATCCTGAAACGATTCAAGACTGCGGCAACCGCCGAGGGGGCGCCTTGCAATGACCACCAGTCCAGCAGTCGCAGCCGGGCTCGACCAGTTGGCGATCGAGCTGCCTTCATGGGCGTTCGGCAACTCGGGCACGCGCTTCAAGGTGTTCGCCCAACCGGGCGTGCCCCGCGATCCCTACGAGAAGATCCTCGACGCTGCTCGGGTGCACGCCCACACCGGAACGGCGCCGTCCGTGGCGCTGCACATCCCGTGGGACAAGGTCGACGACTACGGCAAGCTGGCCGCCCACGCTGCCGATCACGGCGTGCGGATCGGTGCCATCAACGCCAACGTCTTCCAGGACGACGACTACCGCCTCGGCAGCGTCGCCAACCCCGATCCAGCGGTGCGTCGCAAGGCGGTCGAGCACCTCTTCGAGTGCATCGAGATCATGGACGAGACCGGGTCGCGGGACCTCAAGCTGTGGTTCGCCGACGGCACCAACTATCCCGGACAGGACTCGTTGCTCGACCGCCAACAGCGCCTCGCCGCCGCGCTCGCCGAGACCTATGAGCGGCTCGGCGACAACCAGCGGATGCTCCTGGAGTACAAGCTCTTCGAACCGGCCTTCTACACCACGGACGTGCCTGACTGGGGCACCGCGTACGCGCACTGCGTCGTACTGGGAGAGCGGGCCCAGGTCATCCTCGACACCGGGCACCACGCGCCCGGGACGAACATCGAGTTCATCGTGATGACCCTGTTGCGGCTCGGCAAGTTGGGCGGCTTCGACTTCAACTCGCGGTTCTACGCGGACGATGACCTGATGGTCGGCGCGGCGGATCCGTTCCAGCTGTTCCGCATCATGCACGAGATCGTCTCGGCGGGCGCCCTCGACCCTTCTGCTGGGGTGGTGTTCATGCTCGACCAGTGCCACAACATCGAGGAGAAGATCCCGGCCGTGATCCGCTCCGTCATGAACGTGCAGGAGGCAACCGCCAAGGCGCTCCTTGTCGATGCCGACGCGCTCCAGATGGCACAGCGAGCCGGTGACGTGCTCCAGGCCAACGCCGTCGTGATGGACGCGTACAACACCGACGTTCGGCCAATGCTCGCCGAGCACCGAGCGAACGCCGGCCTCGACCCGGACCCGATTGACGCGTACCGGCGCTCCGGCTACGGCGACCAGATCCGGGCCGAACGCATCGGGGGCCAGCAGGCCGGTTGGGGAACCTGATCATCACGTCGCCATGAGGTTGAAACGATCCAACTCCGGTGTCGAAAGCGTTCGATGAAGTGAGTCAAGACCTTGACGGCGCATCAGCACTCGCCGTGCGTGACGTCTCCATGAGCTTCGGGTCGACGCATGCCCTGCGGGACGTCTCGATGGACCTGCGAGCGGGCGAGATCCACTCGCTCGTCGGCGAGAACGGTGCGGGCAAGTCGACGCTCATCAAGGTCATGACCGGGCTCCTCACGCCCGACGCCGGCGCGATCGCAGCAGGCGGCAAACCTGTCGAGCTAAAGGGGCCAGCCGATGCCCAGGCCCTTGGTATCAGCTGCATCTACCAAGAGCCGCAGGTGTTCCCGGACCTGACCGTTTCGGAGAACATCTTCATGGGCACCGGGGGCGGTGGCCGACTTGTGCGGTGGCGCGAGCTGCACCGCCGTGCCGGCGAGATCCTCAGCCAGCTCGAGGTGGACGTCGACCCGCGAGCCGTGGCCTCCGGGCTGACCGTCGGTGCTCAGCAGGCGGTCGAGATCGCCAAGGCGATGTCGCGTGACGTCCGGGTCCTGATCATGGACGAACCCACCGCCGCGCTGTCGGCATTCGAGGTGCAGCGGCTGTTCCGTCAGGTTCGCCGCCTCGCCGCATCCGGCGTCGCCATCCTCTTCGTCAGCCACCGGCTCGACGAGGTGTTCGAGCTGAGCGACCGCATCACGGTCTTCCGCGACGGCGCACACATCTCGACCAGACCTGCCGGCGAGGTCACGGAGGCGACGCTGATCCGCGACATGGTGGGTCGGGAGCTGAGCGACTTCTTCCATCGCGTGCCGCACGATCCCGGTGCGGTCGCCTTGCGGGCCGTCGAGCTCGGACGACGGGGCGCCTTCCACGGCGTGTCGTTCGAGGTGCGCGAGGGCGAGGTCGTCGGCTTCGCCGGGCTGGTCGGCTCCGGTCGCACGGAGGTCGCCGAGGCCCTGTTCGGTGTGGCGCCGGCGGATGAGGGCACGATCGAGCGCGCCGGCACAGTCGTGTCGATCAGGAGCCCTCGTGAGGCGATGCGCCACGGCATCGCCTACGTCTCGGAGGATCGTCGTCGACTCGGCCTCTCACTCCCCCAATCCGTCACGACGAACATCACCCTGGCCGGCCTGCGCCGCTTCGTCAACCGATGGCGCCTCGTCGACCGCGCCGCGGAGCGATCGACCGCAGCGACCTACCGAGACCGCCTCGACATCAAGGCGTCATCGCTCGCCGCGCCGGTCGCCAACCTGTCCGGTGGCAACCAGCAGAAGGTGATGCTCGCCAAGTGGCTCGACGTCAAGCCGTCGGTCCTGATCCTCGACGAGCCGACCAGGGGCATCGATGTCGGGGCCAAGGCCGATGTCCATGAGCTGATCGGCGAGCTCGCCCGCGCTGGTGTCGCCGTCGTCTTGATCTCCTCCGACCTGCCGGAGGTGCTGGCGATGAGCGACCGGGTCGTCGTGATGCGGGAGGGCCACCAGATGGGCGTGTTCGCCGGCGCCGACCTGGAGCAGGAGCGGATCATGACGGCGGCGGTTGGTGTGGCATGACGGTCGTCACTGCGTTCCCCGGCCACGCAGACGCCAATGCGTTCCCCGGCCACGCAGGCCGCGGTCAACCGCTCCCTCGCTGGCGCTCCTTCGCTCGCAGCCGTTTCATGGTCTGGCGCTCGCTCGCTCGCATCGTCGACAGGCTGCATCAGTGAGCATTTCCGACGTCGCGATCGCCGTCCCGGTCCGCACGCGAGTGCGGCGCCACTGGCTCCGTCCGGAGCGCGTCAAGGAGCTCTCGCTCGTCGTCGTGCTGGGGGTCGCGTTCGTCGTGTTCTCGCTCGTCGTCGACGACTACCTCAGCTCTCGCTTCATCAGCCGCCTGCTGATCGCCATCTCGATCACCGCCGTCCTCGCCGCCGGCGAGGCGATCGTCATCATCACTCGCAACATCGACCTCTCGATCGGCGCCATCGTCGGGGTCTCGGCGTACCTGACGGCGGAGTTCCTGGCCAACCACCAGGGACTGCCGGCGGTCCTCGCCGTCATGATGGCGGTGGCGATCGGCGTCGTCCTCGGACTCGTCAACGGCGTGCTGGTGGCCTTCGCCAAAGTGCCGTCGATCATCGTCACGCTCGGGACGCTGGCGATCTTCCGCAGCCTGCTGGTCAACCACGCCGGCGGAAAGACCATCTCCACCGGGGATCTCCCCCAGTGGCTCGTCGACATGCCCAGCAGCACGTTGTTCACGATCGGTGACTACGAGGTGCGGACGATGTTCGTGATGGCTCTGGTCATCGTGGTCGTCCTCCAGCTGGTGCTGCAGTACACCCGCGGCGGCCGCCATCTCTATGCCGTCGGATCGAACCCCGAAGCGGCGCGCCAGGCCGGTCTGCGCTCCAAGCGGGTGCTGCTGCTGGCCTTCGTGGTCGCGGGCGGGCTCGCCGGGTTCGCCGGGTTCCTGTTCGTCGCCCGCTTCGGCACGATCAACGTCACGGCGGGGTCAGGGCTGGAGTTGGCGGCGATCGCCGCCGCCGTCGTCGGCGGGGTCAGCACGCTCGGCGGTTCCGGAACCGTGGTCGGCGCATTCCTCGGCGCCGTCCTGATCGCCGTGCTGGACCAGAGCCTCGTGCGGGTCGAGCAGATCAGCGAGTTCTGGCGTGATGCCATCCTCGGCGCGCTCATCGTGCTCGCCGTGTTGCTCGACGTCGCGCTCGGGCGACGACTCCGGGCGAGGGCCCGCGAGGAGATCGTCAGCGAGGCAGGGCGGGAATCGAGCGCGTCGAGCGCGATTCCACAGGCGGCCACCCATGGGTGAGCCGAGCGAGTCTTCGAGCGAGCGAACGATGCAGTCCGGTGAGTGGGCGTGGAGGAACACCTGGAACCTCCTGCTCGGCGCCGTGCTCGTGGCGACGGTGATCTTCAACGTGACCCAGTCGAGCGGTTACCTCAGCGTCGACAACTTCGTCAATCTCTTCGAGCTGCACATCGAGAAGGTGATCGTCGTCGTCACGATGACCTTCGTCATCATCGCCGGCGAGATCGATCTGTCGGTCGCCGCAGTGATGGCGTGGTCGGCGGCGGTGCTGGCCGCGCTGCACGAGAACGGCGTGCCGTTGGCGGCAGCCATCGTGGTCGCCCTCGCCGCCTCCGGTGTCGTCGGGTTGATCCACGGGTTCCTCATCGCCCGCGTCGGGCTTCCGTCGCTCGTGGTCACCCTCGCCGGGCTCATCGGGTGGCGGGGAGCCGCCAGGGTGCTCGTCGAGGACCGGTCGATCGGCGACTTCCCGGGCTGGTTCGACCGGCTCGGCCAGCAGGACCTGATCGGCCCGCTGCCGCTCGCTGTCGTGATCTTCATCGTCCTGTTTGCCGTCGGTTGGGTGGTGCTGGATCGCACGGCGACAGGGCGGGTGCTGTACGTCATCGGCGACAACGCCGACGTCGCCCGCTACTCGGCCGTCAACGTCGTCCGAATCCGCTTCGGGTTGTTCCTTGCGTCGTCGCTGGCGGCCGGGCTCGCCGGCGTGCTGTTCGCGGCCCGTCTCGGCACGGTGCGCGGCGACCTGGCGACCGGGTTCGAGCTGGAGATCATCACCATCGTGCTCCTCGGCGGCGTCAGCATCTTCGGCGGGTCGGGCCGGATGAGCGGCGTCGCACTGGCCGTGCTCATCGTCTTGAACCTGCGCAACGGCTTCGGATTGGCCAACGTCGGGGGTAACACGCAGACGGGCGTGATCGGAGCGATCTTGATCGGCTCCGTGCTGGCCCGCAACGCCATCGACCGTCTGCACGGCCGGGTCAGGTCTCCGCGGAGCAGACCTCCGGGATCGGCGGTCACGGCGTCGACAGAGCCGGCGGGGACATGAGGCGGCAATGCGGTCGCATCGATCAACCACAACCCAAAGGGGGAACCACAAGATGAAACTGTCCAAGCTCTCGCTGGCGCTTGCTGGCGTGCTCGTGCTCTCGGCCGCCGCGTGCGGTGGCGACGACGATGACACCGCCGAGCCGGACGCGACCGACCAGGCGCCGGATACCGAGGCAGGCGCGACGTCCGAGCCGGGCGCTGAACCGACGACCGCTTCCGAGGAGACGACTCCGGCCGAGACGGAGGCGACCGAGGCCGCCGGGGCGGACGACACGGCAGCCGGTGGCGGTGGCGGCGGTGGTGGTGACTTCTCGAGCATCCTGCTGCCCGAAGTGCACAGGCATCGCCGTTTTCGACCAGGCCAACGAAGGCGCGCTCGAGGCGGCCGGCGAGCTTGGCGTCAGCGAGGCCGAGTTCGTCGGTCCCGCATCGTGCACCGACAGCACCGGGCAGATCGAGTTCGTCACGAACGCCGTCACCCAGGGTGTCGACGCGATCATGATCTCCAACAACGCTGGCGACCAGATCGAACCCGCCGTCCAGGAGGCGGCCGATGCCGGGATCGCCGTCGTCGCCTGGGACTCGCCGATCCCGTCCGGGCAGGGGGAGAGCCTGTTCGTCGCCCAGGTCGACTTCGATGAGACCGGCCAGGTCATGGCCGACATGGCGACCGAGATCCTCGGCCCAGAAGGCGGCGAGATCGCCATCCTCTCGGCATCCCCCGACGCGGCGAACCAGAACGCCTGGATCGCTTCGTTCGAGGAGGTGCTCGCTGAGCCCGACTACGCCTCGCTCCAGCTGGTCGACACCGTGTACGGCAACGACGACGCCGACGAGTCCTACAACCAGGCGCTCGCCCTGATCGACGCCCACCCGGACCTCAAGCTGATCATGGCGCCGACCACCGTCGGCATCGCGGCGGCCGCCAAGGCGATGCAGGACGAGGGGCTGTGCGAGACCGTCAAGGTCTCCGGGCTCGGACTGCCGGACGAGATGCGCACGTACACCGAGAACGGGTGCGCCCCGCAGTTCGCCCTGTGGAGCTTCGTCGATCTCGGTTACCTGACCTTCTACGCCGCGCACGCGATCGCCACGGGCGAGTTGACGGCGGAGGAGGGTGCCACGTTCGAGGCCGGCAGGATGGGCGAGTACACCATCGAGGTGGATCCGACACGAGACAGCGGACTGCGCATCGTGATGGGACCGTTCTCGGTCTACGACGAGAGCAACGTTGGGGAATGAACCAGCTCGCGAGATGAACCGGATCGGCTTCCGTCTCCAGGTGCGCCCTGACGTGCTCGACGAGTACCGGGCGCACCACCGAGACGTGTGGCCGGACATGCGTGACGCACTGCACCGCTGCGGCTGGCACAACTACTCACTGTTCCTCGACGGTGACGGGACGTTGTTCGGCTACTTCGAGACCGATGCCACGCTCGCGGATGCCGTACGGGCGATGCAGTCGGAGCCGGTCAACGAGCGATGGCAGGCGCTGATGGCCCCGTACTTCGTCGACGACGGGACCGCGGGCGACCGTCAGATGCGGGCACTCGACGAGGTGTTCCACCTGCCATGAGCGGTCAGCGCTGCGTTCTGGGCGCGGAGGTTCTCGAATCTGGGAACCTCCGCGCCCAGATGCGGTCACACCACGCGACGAGGGGGTCGACATGAACGCGGTGGTCGAGGAACTGCTGGCCCGCTCGAACCGTCTGGGGTCCGACCGTCGGAACACGAACTACGCCGGCGGCAACGCATCGGCGAAGGGCTCCGAGCGTGACCCGGTCACCGGCGAGCCCGTCGAGCTGTTGTGGGTCAAGGGCTCGGGCGGCGATCTCGGCACGCTGACCGCGGGAGGTCTCGCCGTGTTGCGCCTCGACCGGCTCCGCGCTCTCGTCGACGTCTACCCAGGCGAGGAGCGAGAGGACGACATGGTCGCCGCCTTCGACTTCTGCCTCCACGGCAAGGGGGGCGCCGCACCGTCGATCGACACGGCGATGCACGGGCTCGTCGACGCGACCCACGTCGACCACCTCCATCCGGACAGCGGCATCGCCATCGCAACGGCCAGCGACGGCGAGCAGCTGACGAAGGAGATCTACGGCGACCGCGTCGTGTGGGTGCCGTGGCGGCGCCCCGGGTTTCAGCTCGGTCTCGACATCGCCGCCATCGCCAACTCCAACCAGCACGCCGTGGGCGTCATCCTCGGGGGCCACGGCATCACGGCCTGGGGAGCGACCAGCGACGAGGCAGAGGCCAACAGTCTGTGGATGATCGAGACGGCGCAAGCCTTTCTCGAGGCCCGCGGCAAAGCACAGCCGTTCGGCCCGGAGGTGGACGAGCGCCGTCCCCTCGATCCGGTCGAACGCCGAACCAGGGCGGCGGCCCTGGCCCCCCATCTGCGCGCCGTCGCTTCGCACGATCACCGGATGGTCGGGCATTTCAACGACGCGGATGTCGTGCTCGAGTTCCTGGCCGGCGAGAAGCTGCACGACCTGGCCGCGCTCGGCACCTCGTGCCCAGATCACTTCCTGCGCACGAAGGTCAAACCGCTGGTCCTCGACGTCCCGGCGTCGGCGTCCCTCGAGGACTGCGTGGCACGCCTCGCGCGAGCTGCACGAGACCTATCGGTCCGAGTACCGCGCCTACTACGAGCGCTACGCCACCGCCGACTCCCCGCCGATGCGCGGCGCCGACCCGGCGATCATCCTCGTGCCAGGTGTCGGCATGTTCTCCTACGGCAGGGACAAGCAGACCGCCCGCGTCGCAGGCGAGTTCTACGTCAACGCGATCAACGTGATGCGCGGCGCAGAGTCCGTGTCGACGTACGCACCGATCTCAGAGCGGGAGAAGTTCCGCATCGAGTACTGGGCGCTCGAAGAGGCCAAGCTGCAGCGACTTCCCAAGCCACGCTCCCACGCCGGGCGCGTCGCGCTCGTGACGGGCGCGGCGAGCGGCATCGGCAAGGCCATCGCCACCCGCCTGGCCGCCGAGGGTGCCTGCGTCGTCATCGCCGACCTGGAGCTCAGCAAGGCCGAAGCGGCCGCGGCCGAGATCGGCAACCGCGACGTCGCCGTCGGCATCAAGGCTGACATCAGCGACGCCGACCAGGTCGTGGCCACGATCGACGCCGCGCTCCTCGCCTTCGGCGGCCTCGACCTCGTCGTGAACAACGCCGGCCTGTCGATCTCCAAGGCACTGCTCGACACCACCGAAGCCGACTGGGACCTCCAGCACGACGTGATGGCGAAGGGCAGCTTCCTCGTCGCCCAGGCCGCGGCGCGGGCGATGATCGACCAGCACCTCGGCGGCGACATCGTCTACATCTGTTCGAAGAACGCGGTGTTCGCCGGCCCGAACAACATCGCCTACAGCGCCGTCAAGGCCGACCAGGCCCACCAGGTCCGGCTGCTCGCCGCGGAGCTCGGCGAGCACGGCATCCGGGTCAACGGCATCAACCCCGACGGGGTCGTGCAGGGCAGTGGCATCTTCGCCGGTGGGTGGGGAGCGCAACGGGCGGCCGTCTACGGCGTCCCTGAGGACCAGCTCGGCCAGTTCTACGCCCAGCGCACGCTGCTCAAGCGCGAGGTCCTTCCCGAGCACGTCGCCAACGCCGTCACCGCGATCACCTCTGACCAGTTCAGCCACACGACGGGTCTGCTGATCCCGGTCGACGCCGGTGTGGCCGCCGGCTTCCTGCGCTGAATCGTCATGCCGCGCCGGGTCTTCGCCGCGGTCGACATCGGAGCGTCCGGCGGTCGAGTGATGGCCGGCGTCGTGGAGAGCGGCACCG
Organism: uncultured Acidimicrobiia bacterium; assembly: GCA_963774635.1. GTDB lineage: Bacteria > Actinomycetota > Acidimicrobiia > Acidimicrobiales > Ilumatobacteraceae > JALZMG01. Next base: position 18,463 of record CAVZFS010000032.1, on the reverse strand, counting down.
TGTCCTTGCAGCCGATCCACCGCTTTGCCAACGGCGTCGTCGAGGCCGACGGACATCTCCGTTGGCCAGTGCACGCACTGTTCGACGAGGTGGTCACCGGGCTCAGCGAGCTGGCCAGTGAATTTCCCGAGGTGGAGTCGATCGGCATCGACACGTGGGGCGTCGACTACGCCCTGCTCGACGATGACGGACAGCTCGTCGATCAGCCGATCGCGTATCGCGACGACCGCACCAGAGCGGCCATCGACGTCGTCCATGGGATCGTCGAGGCAGCCGACCTCTACGAGATCAACGGCCAACAGTTCCTGCCGTTCAACACCGTGTACCAGCTCGTCGCCGATCGGCGCAGCGGTCGTCTCGACGGCGCCGCTCACGTCGTGCTGCTGCCGGACCTGCTGGCGTTCTGGCTCACAGGGGAGCTGCGCACGGAGGCCACCAACGCGTCGACGACCGGGCTCCTCGACGCGCGAAGCGGGCAGTGGTCGAGCGAGCTGTTGGCGCGCCTCGGACTCCCGAGCGGGCTGTTGCTCCCGCTCCAGCAACCGGGCGAGGTGCGGGGTCGCGTGCAGGAGGAACTGCGCGCTCGGCTCGGGTTGCCCGCGTCGACCGTCGTCACCACGGTCGGCTCGCACGACACCGCATCGGCGGTCGTCGCGGTGCCAGCCGTCGACCGCCACTTCGCCTACGTCTCCAGTGGAACGTGGTCGCTCGTCGGGCTGGAGCTCGACGCGCCGATCATCACCGCAGCCAGCCGGGCCGCCAACTTCACGAACGAGGGCGGCGTCGACCGCCGGACGCGGTTCCTGCGCAACACGTGCGGTCTGTGGCTGTTGCAGGAATCGATGCGGGACTGGGCCGAAGCCGGCCGACCACAGGACCTGACGGCGCTGCTCGCCGCCGCCGCCGAGTTGCCGGCGGGCGGCCCGCTGATCGACGTCGACGACCCGGCGTTCATCCCGCCCGGGAGGATGCCGGCGCGCATCGCAGCGGCCGCCGCGGCGGGCGGCGCCGAGGCGCCGACCACGCCGCCTGCGGTCGTCCGGTGCGTCATCGACTCGTTGGCGGCGTCCTACGCAACGACGATCCGTCGGGCCGCTGAGCTGGCGGCAGCGCCGGTCGACGTCGTCCACATCGTCGGCGGAGGTTCACAGAACGCGCTGCTCTGCCAGCTCACCGCGGACCGCACCGGCCACCCCGTCACCGCGGGCCCGGTCGAGGCCACCGCCCTCGGCAACGTGCTGATCCAAGCCCGCGCCGGCGGAGCCGTCGCGACCTCGCTCGATGCGATCCGTCGCGACCTCGCCCGCGTGGTCGACGTCACCCGGTACGAACCCGCGGTCAGGGAGCGACCGGGCCGTGGAAGCAGAACCAGTTGACCCGGCTGGGCCGGCCGGGACTCGAGACACTCTCGAAGCTCCCCCCGAGGAGGCCTTCGCAGATCAGCTGCTCGATCTCGAATCCGTCCCTTGCGCGCGCCTCCTGGCAGCGGCTGATCGTCATCGGCGTGAAGAACGGTGCGCCGCCGTTGGCCGTGCACAGCAGGTCGAGGACCTGCTTTCCGATGACGGGATCACCGGCGGCACTGGCGGGGCTGCCGGGCCCGGCGACGAGGGCGGCGCCGGTGAGGGTGACGGCGGCGGCACCGACGGCGGCGAGAGTACGGAAGCGAAGCATGACGGTCTCCTTGTGGTGGTGGTTCGGCGGCGCCGCTGTTCGGCGCCACAGGACCATCTGCGTGAAGCCGAACCTCACGCTGTGAAGACAGACCTCACGCGGTCAGGTGACGGTGGTGCTGGGCATCCAGCTCCTTGACCAACGTCTCGACGTCCCAGCCTTCGTGCAGCGCCCGCCAGACCAGCTCGGCCTGGGTCTCCGGAGCGAGACCGCCGACGGGCTGGTCACGATCGAGGTTGGTCGGGAAGGCGTACCCCTCGGCGGACGCCGCCACGGCATTGCGCAGGAGATGTTCGAGGGCTCCTGACGTCATCCGCTCGGCGAGCACGGGGAACAGCGCCTTGCTCATCGCGACGCGGTCGACGCTCTCCATCGCCCGGCCGAACGCGGATGAGATCTGGAGCAGGTTGGCCATGCGCCGCACCTCGGTGGAGCGGTTGGTGCCGGCTCCGTGGAACAGCGCCGGGCTGAAGAACACGGCATCGCCTTTGGCGAGCGTCAGCTGCACGTAGTGGTCGTCGAAGTACTCGATGAACTCGGGCCGGTGGCAGGCGACGTAGCCGGCGGCGTACCGCTGTGAGTACGGCAGGTACATCGTCGGTCCCGTCTCCACGGGCATGTCGCAGTGCGCCACCGCGCCCTGCAGCGTCAGCGCCGGTGACAAGCGGTGGACGTGGGCGGGATAGGCACCCGCTTGGTCGATGGACATGAATCCGAGGTGGTAATCGGCGTGTGCCACCTGGGCCTGACCACCGGGGTTGACGACGTTGACCTGCGACGTGATCTGGTAGCCCGGTCCGAGCCAGGCCTCGCAGACCAGCGCGAGCGTGTCGTTGGCGTAGTAGTCGACGAACACGTCCGGCGCCTGAAGCGCCAGCTTGTCCAAGGCTCCCCACACCCGATCATTGGCACCAGGCTTGGCGAAGTGATCACCGGCGATCGCGCCGGTCTTCTTCTGTTCGGCGATCATCGCCTCGAACTGCACCGTCGCCCGATCGACCACCGGCGGCTCGAACGCCTGCTTGAACATGAGCACGCCCGGGCCCTCCAGCAGTGCCCGAGCCAGTTCGGTCTGCACCGCACGGCGCCCGTCACGATCGCTGATCGCAGCACGGAGTCGGTCGCCATAGATCAAGACGTTCTGCTCGACCGCGTCAGCGAACGGATAGTCGGCGAGCTCGGTCGCCTGCTCGACGAGCGCTCGGAAGTCGTCGAGGCGACACTCGTCCGGATCGACCCAGCCAGCTGAGCGTGCAGGCGGCATCGGCCACCTCCTTGTCGTTGCAGCGCACTACCGGTGCGCAGGCTATTGACGTCTGGCTGGCCCCAGCTGAAGGCTGACCGCAGCGGCCATTTGTTCAAGACGGCGGACGGCGCCGCCCGTACCGTGGACCTCGACGCGAAGGAGGCACGAATGGGACGCGATTCCGACCGCGTGTCGGTGGTCCTGGCACCGGGCGAAGGGCGCAGCTACGACATGGGACGCATCCAGGCCGTGTTCAAGGCCGACGGCACCGAGACCGACGGCGGCTACTCGATCTCTGAGTGGTGGCTCGAGCCCAACACGACTGGCCCGGGGCACCACAGCCACCCCGAGGACGACACGTTCTACGTGCTCGAAGGAACGATGAGCGTGTTCGTCGGAGATCGGTGGATCGACGCACCGCAGGGTTCGTTCGTCCTCGTACCCGCCGGGACGGTCCACGACTTCGAGAACCGCGGCGCGACGCGTGCCGGCGTCTTGAACTTCTCGTATCCCGGCAACTTCGAGCAGCACATGCCAGGGATCGTGGAGTGGTTCCGTGATCACCCTCCGGGTCACGCCGTTCCCGCGACGGAGAAGGTCAGTTCGGGTTGACAGCGCTCGGAACGGGCTTGATGTGGGCGAACATGCTGCGGGCGTTCCACGTCGGGAACGCCCGTATCAACCACGACGGACCATCGAGCCGGATACGGGCGTCGCGTACTGCCTCGGCCCACGTGAGCTGACCGGCGTGCCATTTGACGAAGGCTTCGGCCTCGGCCGTGATGAACAGGTCTTCGTCGAGACCGGAGTACGTCTTGCAGATCTCGGTCTCGCCGTGCTCGAGCAGCAACCAGTACCGCTCGTGGCGCCGCACGCCCGTGAAGTCGAAGCGGACGACCACGCGCCGGTCGGGGAGTCGATCTCGGCGCAGCGCATTGCACATCGACCACAGCGCGACGAACGGGTCGAGGTTCTCCGGGGCGATCTCGAGCCACCGGGCACCCCACTCGCCGAGTGAAGCGCAGACGTTGAACAGGTCGTGGCCGGAGTCACTGAGGTGATAGCGGTGACCGCGCGCCTGAGGCTTGGGTGCTGACTCGACGATTCCGAGTCGTTCGAGTTGCCTCAGCCGCTGCGTGAGCAGGGTGCGGGAGAGCCCGGGCGCGCCCTCGAGGATCTCGCCGAAGGTCTCGCAGCCCAGCTGCAGGTTGCGGATGATCAGCGGCGTCCAACGCTCGGCGAAGATCTCGGCGCCCCGGGCGATCGGGCAGTACTGGCCGTAGGTCCTCACGATTGCAGTGTCGCGAGCCTTCCGCCCGCGGTGAAGTCCAAATTCCTTACTTCGAAGTCCAGATCGCTGACTTCTCGGGGCGGTCCATCGATGTCGCGATGGACCCATGAGCGACACATTGATTCGCACTCGGATCCCCGGGTTCCGGGGCCTGACGATTGCCGCCGGCGACGCCGGCTACGACGACGCCCGAGCCGTGTGGAACGGCAGGGTGGATCGGAGACCTCGACTGATCGCCCGATGCAGCGGCACGGCCGACGTGGCCGCTGCGGTGCGCTTCGGGCGGGAGCGCGACCTCGAGATCGCGATACGGGGCGGAGGCCACAACGTGGCCGGCACGGCTGTGTGCGACGACGGGATCGTCATCGACCTCTCCGCGATGCGCGCCGTCTCGGTCGACGCCGCCTGTGGCACGGCCGAGGTACAGGGTGGCGCACTGTGGGGAGACGTCGACCACGAGACCCAGGCCCATGGCCTGGCCACGACCGGAGGGATCATCGGCCACACCGGCGTCGGCGGCCTCAGCCTCGGGGGCGGCCTGGGGTGGCTCATGCGCAAGCACGGACTCTCCGTCGACAACCTCGCCGAGGCCGAGGTTGTCACCGCTGAGGGCGACATCGTCAGAGCATCGAACCACGATCATCCCGACCTGTTCTGGGCGCTGCGCGGCGGCGGGGGGAACTTCGGCGTCGTCAGCTCCTTCCGGTTCACGCTGCACCCTGTCGGTTCTGCCGTGATCGCCGGTCCCGTGTTCTGGGCGGCGGACGAAACCGCCGAGGTGATGCGGTTCTACAAGGAGTTCGTCGCCGACGCGCCCGACGAGCTCGGCACCGTGATCCGGCTGGGCACGATCCCGCCACTACCGGCCATCAGCCCCGAACTGCACTTCCGACCGGCGATCGCGGTGGCCTGCTGCTACGCCGGATCGTTGCAGGACGGGGAACGTGTCGTTCGTGTGCTCCGCCAGTTCGGGACGCCACTCGCGGACCTGGTCAGACCCAAGCAGTACGTCGATCACCAGAGCGGCCTCGACGACACCGTCCCTCACGGATGGCACTACTACTGGAAGGGCACGGGCCTTGCGCGTCTGTCCGACGACGTCATCGACGTCGTCGCGCAGCACGCCTACCGCGCCACGTCGCCGAGGTCGTACGCGGTGATGTTCCACATGGGTGGCGCGGTTGCCCGAGTCCCCCGCGATGCCACGGCCTATCCCGGCCGCGACGTCGCCCACCACCTGACGATCGACGCTGCCTGGCTCCCGGAGGAGGACGAGACAGTCGGCTCGTCCGAGAGCGAGTGGGCAAGGGGATTCCTCGATGCGCTTCGGCCCCACCGCGCCGGCGTCTACGTCAACTTCCTCGACTCCGACGATGACACCAGCCGGGTTCACGAGGCCTACGGCGACGCCACCTACGTCCGCCTCGCTGAGATCAAGTCGAAGTACGACCCGGACAACGTGTTCCATCACAACAAGAACATCGAGCCCACCAACTGACCGTTGCTGCGGGCTCAGCCGAGCGGCACAGGTTCGAGGATCGACGCTTCCGGGGGCGCGGCAAGGATCGGCTGGTCCTTCCACACCTCCTGCTGGAGGAAGTGGAGGTAAGCCCTTCGCCTCCGCCGGCGTGTCGAAGTCGAGGTCGATCATCAGTCGCTTGTCGTCGCCGAGGGGGTGACGCACCACGGCGTTGCGTACTCCGAGACGCCGGCGGTTCTCGGCGTGCTCGGCGAAGCCGGCCTTCCAGGCGGCGAGGTCGTTGATCTGGATGTCGATGCGCAAGGTGTTCATGGCGGCGATTGTGAGCGTCGTCTCACCGGACACCTATCCCAGGTTCATGGGTTTGCGCGCTCGCCTAGCGTGCGGCCGTGGCGATCGGGCGGCTCGAGCGGCTGTGCGCCGAGATCGACGAGGAGCGACCGTTGCGCATCGCCCTCGTGGAGGAGCTGCGACGGCTCGTGCCGTTCGGCTCGTACGTCTGGGCGGTGACCGATCCAGTGACCGAGGTGGCGATCGCCCCGCTGGCAGTTGTTCCCGACGAGGCGGTGGCCGAGCTGCCGCGCTTGATTCGCGTCCGCTATCTCACGACGGTCAACCGTTGGACGTCGCTCGATGCGAGAGCCGAGTCGCTCCAGCGGGCGACATGCGGCCAGCTCGACCGCAGCTTGCTCCACCGCGAGGTGCTCGCCGACCTCGGGGTGGGCGACATCGCCACCGTCGTGTTCCGCGACCAGCACGGCCTGTGGGGGTGGCTGGACCTGTGGCGAGCGGCAGCCGACCCGCCGTTCTGCGAGCGCGAGCTCGACCGGCTGACGTCGGTGACGACTCCGATCACGGTCGCGTTGCGGCGCTGCCTGGCCCTGACGTTCGGGCAACCGGCCACCGTTCCGGAGCGGCCCGGGCCGATCGTCCTCGTTCTGTCGCCAACACTCGAAGTCACCGCCCAGACGCCGCACACCGACGAGTACCTCCGGGCGCTCCTGCCGCCCGACGGCGACCGCCGCCCGGTCCCCGCCGGGGCCTACAACGTGGCCGCCCAGCTGCTCGCCGTCGAGGCGGGCGTCGACGACCACCCGCCGAGGTCGCGCGTACGCCTGCGTGACGGCGTGTGGCTGACGTTCCGCGCGGCGAGAGTCGAGTCCGATCGCCCGACCGCAGACCAGGACATCGCCGTGTCGATCGAGCCGTGCTCGCCCGCCGAGCGCCTCGACCTCTTCGCCCGCACCAACGCCCTGACGCCGCGGGAGACCCAGCTGGTGGACCTGCTCGTCGCCGGCGCCGACACCAAGGCGGTTGCCGAGGGGCTGTACATGTCCCAGCACACCGTGCAGGACCACCTGAAGTCGATCTTCGCCAAGACCGGTGCCCGTACGCGCCGAGTCCTCGTCGGGCGGGTCGCCGGCCACTGACGATCCGCGATCGAGCACCGTCCAGCCGTCGGGCGCAGACGATTGGACTGGTGTAAACGACGCGGTTTGGCACTGGCCACCCATCCATCTTGTCGATACGGTCGACATGTCGGGGCGGACGGGTCTGCGAGGAGGCAGACGTGATGGCAACCCGACGTCGACACTCTGTTCTGAGTACCAACCGCGGTCGAGGACGATGATCGTGTCGGCTGAGTCACAGACGATGAGCGAGGCTCGGCACGCGACGCTGGCGCTCTCCTCACGGTGTCGTTGCGGATCAGAGGCGCGACGCGCCCTCAGCGTTCCGGCGCGGTGGATGTCGACACATCGGACGTCCGGCGGCATCGTGGTCTACTTCCGCTGCTCGTGCGGGCGACCACGCCTCGCGCTCGTGCACCCCATCGGACAAGCGTCCGAGGGGGTGGCGATGGAAGAAGGCGCGAACGGCAACGGCGACACTCGTCGGGGCTTGCCCGACTGACCACGGCTCCGCCGCCGTCCGTCGCTCGCCGCCGATCGCCCGCCCCCGAGAGCGGCTCGGGAGATCGTTGTCGACCAGCGGAGTACCGTGCTGATGGGGGTGTACGGGCAATGAGCGACGTCCTCGATCGAGCGCGCGATGCGTTCGAGCATGAAAGCTGGCGAGAGGCGTGCAGCCTGTTCCGCACGGCGGATGAGGCGGAAGCGCTCGCGATCGACGACCTGGAGCGATGGGCACTCGCCGCGCAGCTGGTAGGACAGGACGAGCTGGCCCGGTCCACGTGGGAGCGCGCCCACCTCCAGCTGCTGGACCGTGGCGAGTTCGAACGTGCTGTGCGGTGTGCGTTCTGGTTGGCGTTCGGGCTCCTCAACCGGGGCCAGATGGCCCAGGCCGGTGGCTGGATGGGGCGCGCCCAACGGCTGGTGGACGAACACGCCCTGGAATGCGTTGAGCAGGGCTTCCTGCTCGTCCCGGTCGCACTGCGGACCCTCGAATCAGGCGACGCCCAGCAGGCCCATGAACTCTTCGGGCAAGTGCTCGCGTTCGGGCAACGCTTTGGCGAGCGCGACCTCGTGGCGCTCGGCCGGTTGGGGCAAGGCCGCTCGCTCGTCGTCATCGGGCGAGACGCGGAGGGGCTGGCGCTGCTGGATGAGGCGATGGTCTTCGTGACGGCGAAGGAGGTCTCGCCGCTCGTCGCCGGTCGCATCTATTGCGCAGTGATCCTCGTGTGCCAGCAGGCCTTCGACCTGAATCGAGCCCACGAGTGGACGGCGGCGCTGAGCGCGTGGTGCGACGCGCACCCCGATCTCGTGCCGTTCCGGGGCGAGTGCCTCGTGCATCGGTCAGAGGTCATGCAGTGGCACGGGGACTGGGCCGAGGCTGTGGAGGAGGCGGAGCGGGCGTGTGACCGCCTGTCCGATCCCCCCGGTCAACCGGGCATCGGTCTGGCCTTCTACCAACTCGGCGAACTCCATCGCCTCCGCGGTGAGTCCGCCGACGCCGAAGCGGCGTACCGCGAGGCGACTCGCCACGGCCGCGTGCCACAACCGGGGCTGTCGCGCCTGCGGCTGATGCAGGGTGACGTCGAGGCTGCGGGCGCGGTGATCCGGCGTCTACTCAATGAACCGAGCGATCGTGTGACGCGGGCAAGGCTGCTGAGCGCGAGCGTCGAGATCATGCTGGCTGTCGGGGACGACGAGGTTGCCGCCGGCGCTGCCACCGAGCTGGCGGCGATCGCCGACGACGTTGGGGCCCCCGTGCTGCACGCCATGTCACTCCAAGCTGCTGCCGCCATGTGCCTGCATCGTGGCGACGCGAGCGCGGGGCTCGACCACGCCCAGCAAGCAGCGTCCGCGTGGGCCGGTCTCGCGGCCCCGTACGAGCATGCCAAGTCGCGCCTGCTCATTGCCCTCGCCTGCCGCGAGCTCGGCGACCGGGATACCGCACAGCTCGAGGTCGACGCCGCCCGGCAGGCATTCGAGCAGCTGGGCGCAGCACCCGACATTGATCGGTTGGATGCGCTGTTCCCTGGGTCCGGCCCGGCATCCACCGGGATCCTGACCGCACGCCAGGTCGAAGTGCTCGCACTGGTCGCCACCGGGAAGGCCAACCGCGAGATCGCCGACGAACTCGTCGTCAGCGAGCACACCGTCCGTCGACACCTCCAGAACATCTTCCACAAGATCGGTGTCTCGTCGCGGGCCGCGGCGACCGCCTACGCCTACGACCACGACCTGGTCTGAGCGGGCCACCGGCACCCCGTGGTACTTGCGTACCACGCGGGAATCGCCGACCGGTTGGCACGAACGGGCGAAGACACACCGCCGTGGTCATTCGTATGTTCGGATCAAGACAGCAACCAGTCCGATCGAAGGAGCGAGCAATGACCGTTGCGATGATGATGGACAATCCAGCTGGGTCCCAGGAGCTCTACGCGGCGCTCCGCGCCGAGTTGCGGTTCGATGGCCCGTTGGGCGGAGCGGTGCACATCGCCGGCCCGAGCCCCAATGGCGGCTGGCGTGTGATCGAGATCTTCGAGTCGTCGGAGGCCGCAAGCCGATTTCTCACGGAGCGGTTCGCGCCCGCACTCGCAGCAGTCGGCTACACCGGCGACCCGCCCCAGCCGCAATTCTGGCCAGTCCACGCCTGCCTGACCGCCGACCGCGTGGTGACCGGAGCCTGAACAACCGGCATCCCTGAACTCGAGAGCGACGACGGCCACGGCGGAATCAACTTCGAGTTCCCCAAGCACCACGGCGCCCGCATCCGGTCGGCGTCGGACTCGATCTGGGGCGGGAACTCTGCCAATGCGGCTTCCGGGCGTGATCTCTGCCAGCGGCTGTCAGAGAAGGCGCCCAGTTAGAACACGAGCGCGCTGGGGTCGACTGGCGGTGAACACCCGGTGGCGATCGGTGTTGCTGTGCCGTCGGGGCGCCCCGTTGACAGACTGCGCTCAGCTGGCCGCGTCACGGCCGTACGGTTCCGGTCATGCGCGGCGGCCACGGCGTCCACCTCGGGCACAACGACCGAGTCGACAACCTCGAGCTGGAGGTTCTTTCGGACCACTGGTACGTGTTGCGCAAGGCGACGTTCGACTACCGCCACCGAGATGGGCGGGTGACCCGTGAGGTCCGCGAAGCCTATGACCGAGGCAATGGCGTCACGATCCTGCTCCACGACCCCGTCGCCGGCACGGTGATCCTGACCCGCCAGTTCCGTCTGCCGATCTACCTCAACGGCCACCCCGACGGGATGCTCATCGAGACCGCGGCGGGACTGCTCGACGAGCGTGGGGAGGACGCCGAGAACGCCATCCGCCGGGAGGCAGAGGAGGAGGCCGGCGTGCGCGTGGGTGAGGTGCGCCGGCTGTTCGAGCTGTTCATGAGTCCGGGGTCGGTGACGGAGCGGGTGACGTTCTTCGTCGCCACGTACACCCACGCGCAGCGGTCGTCGCGCGGCGGCGGCAAGCCTGACGAAGGCGAGGACATCGAGGTCCTCGAGCTCAGCCTCGACGAGGCGTTGGCGATGGTCAGCGCTGGCACCATCGACGACGGCAAGACCGTGATCCTCCTCCAGTGGGCGGCGCTGCAGCGCACCGCGGCGGCCCGCTGATCCACAGCCACGATCAACCATGGGCCGCGTCGGCAACAACGGACGCTCATCCCAGCCGCACCTGCACTTCCAACTTCGACGACGGGACGCGGTAGCTGACACCAGCTGGAGACCGTCACGCACTACGGCGACACCGGGATGCGCCGGTCGGTGCCAGGCTCGAGCGTGTACTGCTCGAGAGCGGTGGCCCGGTACAGCCGAAGTCGCGCCGGCGCCCGGACGTCGTCCTCCGTGAACGGTCGCCCGCCGTGGCCGAGTGACCGTCGGGAGAACAGCTCGATCCCGTCGGTGACCTCGTCGCCGTCGACGTGCTCCGCCACCGCGCTCATGTAGACGCCTTGGCCGGTGTCGATCGGCACCGACGAGTCGAACACGACGATGCTGACCTCACGCCTGGCGACGATGTTCCGCGAGTGCTTCGCGTCCGGGGCTGAGATCCAGAAGAACTCGCGATAACCGGCGTGTGCGTAGTACACGGGCGACACCCACGGTGTTCCGGATGAGTCGGCCGTCCCGAGCACCATGTAGAGGTTGGCGTCGATGATCGCTCGCGCCAGCGCGGCGCGGTCCTGCTCGTCGCCCATCGGCCGAACCTACGCCAGCCGTGACGGACGCCCGTCACGGGGTTCGCCGCCCGGGCGATCGTCCGACCAGCTGCGCCGATGTCGAGGCGATCGACACAAGATCGAACGTGCAACGACGCGGATGAGGTCAACCCGCCTCCACCGCGTCTGACCTGGCGAACCCGCGACGTACCTTCTGATCGCACGGTTCAGGCGATGCGCGGTCGTATCCGGACACGCTCCGACCGGCACTCGGTTCGATGAGTCTCGGCACCGTGAGTCGTCTCAACTGAAAGGCTCCCCGTGGAGCACGCGAGCGCACGAGACGAGACAGCGGAGGACACCATGACGACCACGCCCGGCAACGCGAGCAGCAACCTCCCCGGCAAGCCGCCCGTCGTCGACCTGAGCACGTGGCAGGCGGCGCGCGAGGAGCTGCTGGTCCGCGAGAAGGCGCACACCCGTGAGGGCGACGCGATCGCCGCGGCCCGGCGGCGGCTGCCGATGGTCGAGCTCGACGGCGCGGTCGAGGTCACCGGTGTTGACGGGTCGGTGCCGTTCCGCGACCTGTTCCAGGGTCGCGACGAGCTCGTCGTCTACCACTCCATGTGGTACGACGGCGCACCGCACCAGGGGCAGTGCGAGGGCTGCACCTTCAACGTCTGGCACATGAAGGACGTCATCTACCTCAACGCCCGAGGCGTCTCGTTCGCCGTCTTGACGTCAGGCCCGTGGGACGAGGTGGCTGACTTCGTCGACTTCATGGGGTACACCCAGCCGTGGTACTCGGTGCGTGGCGTCGAGGCGCCGCTCCTGGCAGAAGAGGGTCACATCATCTGTTACCTGCGAGACGGCGACCGCGTGTTCCTCACGTACTCCACGACCGGCCGGGGCAACGAGCCGGCCGACGGGTCCTTGGGCCTGCTCGACATGACGCCCTACGGCCGTCGGGAGGGGTGGGAGGACAACCCCGAAGGCTGGCCCGACGCCCCTCAGGCCGGTGCGCCGGTCGGAGGGCACGGCGCACCGATCTGCTGGTACTGGCGCTCGGACGCTGACGGCGTCGCCACCTGGGGCCCGACCAGCCGGCCCGTGCCGCAGTGGACCCGCCCCGGCGCGACCCCGGTGGAGACCCTCGGCCGCCAGGGCGACCCCCACTGACGCGGATTCCGTCGGGCTGGACATCGGCCCCGGTCAGACGTCTCCTCGTCGGCACAGCAAGACCCGGCGACCCTCGTGGAAGCGCCATGTCTGGCTTGCGCGCTCGGAGGGAGTCGAACCCCAACCTTCTGATCCGTAGGGCTTCGGCGGGCCTTCCGCCTCGTTCCGACTCGTGCCGAATTGTGCCGTCTAGCTGGGCTTTCGCCGAGCTTGCCGGACGGTCCGATACCGCCCGACACAGCGAAATACGTGACGGATTGATACATCGCTGATACCTAAAACACCTTCTGACCGATCGGGTTGGCGGGGGTGACGTCTTGGCATCTCGACGCGAGCCACGGTTCGATCGCTGGGAGCGGTCCCCGGCCTTCCGTCTCGTTTCGCTTCGCCCCGGGTGGTGCCATCTAGCTGGGCATTTTGCCGAGTTGGCTGCACACACCCATCAGGCCAGCGCGGTCAGAAGGTGTTTTCCGGTATCAGCGATGTATCAGCTTTCGTGTGTCACTTCGCTGTGCCCGGGGGCACGCAGTTCAGCTGTATCACTCATGCATCAAGCGCGCCGCCGTCCACGTGCGCGGCGGTATTTGCTCCTCGACGCGGACCACGATCGTGGCGCCGACACGTCCTTGCAACCTTGCGCTTGGGTTCGTTGGTGACGTCATTCGTTGTGGTCATCGACAACCTCGGCGCCGGGAGCCGTGCGCTGCTCGACTTGTAGGACGCTCGCGTCACCGCCCTGGCCGCTAGGACCCCTCGTCTCCTCGCTCGTCGGGCGGATAGTGACGGGCCGACGCATCGGTGCCGTTCGGCGCGTGCGGACATGCTTCAGGGCGGCGTTCGGTGCCGGCATTCGGTACAGGTCCGGCCTCGGGTCGCCCGTTGGTCCATCATCGAAGGAACTCGACAATCTCTGCGTTCAGGTCAACGTTCGCGGTCTTGCGACCGGCGTCGATCCACGCGTGCGTGTGGATGTGAGTTCCGTTCTGTTCGTTGGCCCACCATGGCCTGTACCGGCGGGCTGAGCTCGGCAGGGTGCTACCCAGGACTCTCTCGATGCCGGAGAAGGTCATGCGGACTACGGGCTCCGACCGGCCACTGAGGTAGTCGCGCAACGGGGCGTACTTCGAGTTCGCCGACCCGGCGGCACTCGGTGCCTGAGGAAGAGCCCGCGGCACGTACGTGCCTACAAGCCAGTTGATGAATCGCTCAGGATGTTGCACGTAGGTGTTGATGGTGTTGCGGGCCTTGCCGGCACCCCGCAGGGCGACTTCGTACTCGTTGAGCCGACTGCGCAGCTCCGCCTCTGTCCAGCACGATTCAGTCATACACATATCTATGTCGAGAGATGTCTTAGCTGTCAAGTGTCCCGGTCGAGAGCTGTCCGCACGTCGCAGGCCCGAACACTGCTTCAGCAGCGCTCCGCGAAGCGCTCGCCCCCGTTGCGGCGTCGGGCGCGCGCCTAACGCCGGCTCGTCGATCCCTTACCAAGCAACGAGGCGTCATTCGGGCGCAGTCGGCAACCGCCTTGCGCGAGGTTCGGTCGCGAAATCACACACCTCCGTGGACAGTGCGTCCTAGTGCTGGTATCAACCGATGCGAGCGGCCACCACCGGCCAACATGGTTCACGCCGGGAGGTGGGAGCAAGTGGTCGATGATGTCAAGACGGTTCGGTCCGAGTGGAACGGGCAGGTCGCGCCGAGGCTGGCGGCGTGTTTTGGAACGACCACGCCGGTCGGGTCCGGTGGATGGTCGAAGCGCTTTGCATACTTCGGAAACGAGGAGCACCTGATCGTCGTCGCTGGCGCTCAGGAAGGCCGGCATGTCGAGCTCGCGCTTGCGTATGGGATCGCTCATCGCGCCAACCGCAAGCTGGTGCTAGTCCTCCCGGCCGGATATTCGCTAGCAACCGAACAGCGTGCGCCCTGGTTGCGTGCCTCGGCGCAACCCGACGTGTGGCATCACGACGGCGAGGATGTCAGCGAGGTCCAGCTGCCGACCCGACAGGCGACGATCGAGGCGTTCGCCGCGGTGCGTAAGGACGACGAGACGCCCGAGGCGGAACTGCGACGCGCTGCCACACCGCTCCACCTTGGCGTCAGCGCCGCCGGCGTCGACGCACTCGTCGAATGGGCCACGACTCACCCGCGTCTCGACCACGGTCATCGCCGAAGTGAGCGCGCTTGGCACCACGCCGGCCAGAGGGTGCTCTCAATTCGTCGGGTCACCGGCGGGCTGGCGATTCGGGCCGGCATCCACTACAGCGACGACAAAGCGCCGCCCCCTCAGGTCGTCACGCATGGCCAAGCTCTCACCGATTTTCGCGGCACTCGTCGCTCAGGTCGAAAGTGGCATCAGCGGCGGGCGTCCGGGCCGTCCTCGGCAATCCATCGTCCCGACGAACACTGGCTTCAATCGGTGATCCGATCGGACCCGAAGCTGGTCGGAGTGGAGCAACCAGCGCTGCGCGAGGTTCCAGCGTGGCGGCCGTCGGACAGCCCCAAGCGGTGGGGCCGCGGATACGTCGATCTCGTCGGCCTTGACGGACACGGCAACGTTCGCATCGTCGAGACCAAGCTGGCCGAGAACCGCGACGACCTACTCGTCCTCCAAGGCCTTGACTACTACGTCTGGGCCCACGCCTACCAAGGCGCGATCCGACAACGGCTCGGCGTCGGCCCCGCCGCCGCCTTCGAAATCCACTACACGATCGGCGCAGACGCCAAGGAGACAACAGCGCTGCACGTGTCTCCTTGCACCCCGGCACTCGCCCAGGCACTCGCTGATGACGTCTCGTGGCGGTTCCACGTCGTCAGTGACTGGTATCCCGATCCCGGAGCCGCCGCCGGCCATCCCCGCGGAACGTTGCTCCCACCTGGTGCCCTGCCATGACCGGGCACGTGCGCCTCAAGCGCTGCTCGCAACACCATCCCTCGCCGTCGCGGTCCAGCTCCGCGTGCACGAGGCGCGACATCCATGCCGTTCTGCATCGTCCGTCCGGGCCTCGATGGCGTTGATCGGTGTGGATCTTATGTGCTGCTGTTCGGTGCGCTCAGCGGCCGGGCCTGCGACCTGCTGGCTCCGCCGGCGTCCCAGCGCGCCTCGACGGAAGCGGCCGCCCCGTCGGATACGTCTATCAGCTTGGCGTCCGGTTCGTCGCTCGCGAACGTGCGCTGAGCGGTAGTTCGGCGTCGAAAGAGACCCCCGCTCGGGAACGTCAGCCATGCCTCGCGATGCGCTTCGACACTGCGAACAATGCCTCGATCGTGACCGTTGGCGTAGAGGCCGGGCGGCCACCGGTCGGATCGGACGGGCGTGGCTCACACGTTGGTCACGAATATTCGCGAGCGTGCGGTTACGGGGTGCGCGAGCGCGAGACTGCGATGGCGGCGTCGGTGCTGACGCCGGAAGGGGGCACTCATGAAGTGCGTCAAGGTCATCGCGTCGCCGGACGGTGAATCGCTGTTCAGCGATATCGACATCGGGCAACACGAGGGGCCGTACGCCGACAACGTCCCACCGGTGTTCGTGTCGCAACCCATCCCCGCGAAGGCACTCGTCGTCGTCACGATGCCTGACGACGTCAACACCACGGTGCTGCACCCGGCGCCGCAACGACAGGTCGTGATCGTGCTCGACGGGGAGTTTGAGATCGAGACCAGCGACGGCGATCGCCGGACGTTCTCCCCAGGCGGCTTCGCGCTGTTCGAGGACACGACCGGACGCGGACACGTCACCCGCGTGCTGCGAGGTCCGGCGAGCTTCCTGGCCATACCGCTCGCGGACTCCACGCTCCGCACGTAACCGCCGAAGCCGAAAGCAGACTGTCATGTCCGCCTTCGTTCTCGTCCACGGCTCATGGTTGGGCGGCTGGTGCTGGCAGCGTGTGGCGCCGCACCTGCGCGCTGCTGGCCACGACGTCGTGACCCCGACCCTGACAGGATTGGGTGAGCGCAGCCATCTCCTCGGTCCGGACGTGGGCCTCGACACACACGTCCAGGACATCGTCAACGTGCTCGAGTTCGAGGACCTGCAGGAGGTCGTCCTGGTGGGCCACAGCTATGGCGGCTTGGTCGTCACCGGTGCCGCCGAGCGCGTGCCGCATCGCGTTCGCCGCGTCGTCTACGTGGACGCCTGGTTCCCGATCGACGAGGACCGCTCCATGGCCGAATTGGCCCACCGATATCTGCCTGGTTTCTTGGACCCACTGGAGGCGCTGACGCAGACTGAGGGCCAGGGCTGGATGGTGCCGACGCCGGGCGGTCCGGAGTACCCGCTGCCCCTGACGGACGCCGATCTGGAGTGGGTACGCGCGCACGTCACGCCTCACCCGGCGAAGACGCTGTACGACGAAGTGGTGACGGGCAATCCCGCCGCTGCTGGTCTTCCGCACACGTACATCATCTGCCCGATGCCAGGCCAGCCCGCACGGTTCGCCCCGTTTGCCGAGCGTGCGCACCGGAACGGATGGGCCTGCCACGAACTGTTCGTCGGCCATTTCGCGTTCGTGACCATGCCTGCGGAGCTGAGCGCGCTACTGGTGACGCAGGCCTCCGCGTGACGCACCGGCCCAGTGCCGCATAGTGCCCGGTCGGAAGCGTCAAACACCGACTCCGGGTCTTCATGCCGAACACCTACCCGAGCGGCGGACCCTCGCGGCTCTGTCCGGCCGCCCACCGCGGAGGACCCGACCGACCGCGTTGATGGTCGGCACCGAATGTTCGACGCTCGCGCAGCCGGCGCGCCGCGTCGGCACCGCTCTGGCCGACACACCCATGCCGTTCGGGCGCGGCCACGAGGTGCCGCGCGTCGTGATTCGGTGCACTCGTTCGGGCGCGTGGGATCGTGTGCGTTCCGGGCTCTCTGTGCGCGTCATACGTCCCAGCAGAGCTGCCGGCGGCCGCGCCGCGAGGCGTCGGCGGTTGGAGAGGGATGTCAGCGTTCGAGCAGACTGGCCCTGTGCCCAGCAGGCGACGATCCAAGTCGCCGAAGCCCGAACCGCGGGACCCGGTCGAGCAATTCGGCGCGCTGTTGCGCGAACCCGCGGAGCGTGAACGGGCTGCACAAGATCGCATTCGACTGGAGCGGCAGCGGGCACGCGATAGGCAGCCAGCGCGGCGGCTCACGCCGCCGCGCTGGATGCCGCTCGCCGCAAGCTTGCCGACGCGATCAGAGACGTACGCGAGGCACGTCGAGCGAGGTCAGGAGTCGCCGCCGCCGACGAGGCGTGGCGTCAAGCCAAGGCCCGGCTCATCGAGTTGGAGACCGGCGCGCCGCCCGAGTGGGCGTGTCACGACGCCTCCGACGCACCGGAGGACAACGACAGCGCCGACGCTCCCTCGTAGATCCCTCGGAAGCAGTTCTCGCTCACGATCAACACAACGATGCCGTTCGGGCGCGAGGACGCCGCCGTGTTCACCGATGTTCGGTGCTGTCGTTCTGGCGCGGTCGGCCACCGGCAGGTTGGGGGGTGGGTTGTCTGGCTCCGGCCGTCGGATGGGGCCGTCAGGGGCCGAGTCTGGGTGTGGTCAGCACTCGCCCGGCGACGGCCGAGGACGCCTCGTTCCTCCAACAGATGTTGGCTGTTTCGGCGGATTGGCGACCCAGCGCGGAACCGAATTCGTGATCGACCCGGCGACCCGTCGCATCGTCGGGTTCCGCCTCGCCACGTGGGATCGGCCCGTTGACCATCGATCGCCCCGACGTGCTCACCGAGCCGCCCGAGCACAGTCGCGCCAACAAGGTGCTCGAGGGACGCGTGCTCACCGACTACCGATCGGGAGCTACGCAACCTCGTCGACCCCGACACCGGACAGATCAGAGGCATCAGGATGGGAGATCACTCGATGCCTGCTGACGTGTTGATCGGCGTCGGCCGCCGCGACGCCACCGTCGTCGCACCCCAGAACGGAGCCGGCACTCGCGCCACTGCGGCTGCCTCTCACTCTCACGCCAGCGACGATCAGCTCGGACCGACCAGACCTTGCCACGTGCGTGGGATTGCAGCGCCACCGATCAACTCTCGTAG
>CAVZFS010000031.1:0-135848 GCA_963774635.1 uncultured Acidimicrobiia bacterium | reverse complement strand
TGGGCCGGTCTGCTCCTCGCCCAGTGGCTTGGTCCGAGACATCGGGAGACGACCTGCCCCCCGGACTTGGCGACCGCCTCGACCAGCTCGTCGCCCTCGGGCGCCCGCACGGGCTCGGGCTCCTGTGGCCCTGGCGCCACGACCCGACCGGCCGGACCAGCGAGTCCGTGCCGTTGCCGGGTGGTGCAACGGGGCCGCTGGACTCGTCCACCTGTTCACCACAGCGCACCGCGTCCTCGGCGACGATCACTGGCTCGACCTCGCGGGATCGCGCCGTTCTCCAGCGCGGCATCGAGCTGCGCAGCGAGTTGGCCAGCTGTGTTGCGGGCTGGCCGGCCAGTCCTACGTGCTGCTCGACCTGTACCAGCACACCGGCGAAGGACGGCACCTCGCTGCCGCCCGTGACCTGGCGACGCGGGCGAGCGCGAGCACCAGCGCGACGAACGCCAACGACCCGATGGCAGCCAGCCTGCACAAGGGGCAGGTCGGACATCGCCAGCTCGGCCCGCCGCGATCGAACGCCCGGAGCCTCCGCGGCGACGCCACTCTTCGGCATCGTGCATTGACGGAGCACGTCGGACACCGGCGGACGGCGTATCCGGGCAGATCTGTTGGGGTCGACGAAGAGCAGCGTGACGGAGGAGATGATGACGCGATGACGGGGCAGCGGTCGATGCCCAGCCGCGACCAGGTGCTGGGCTACTTCGACCGACTGTCGAACTGGGGGCGGTGGGGTGACGACGACGAGCTCGGCACGCTGAACTTCATCACCGTCGACGTGCGGCGGGCGGCGGCACAGGCGGTGCGCCACGGCACCAGCGTTTCGTGCGTGTGGAGGCCACCGTGGCGCCGGGAGGCATGCAGCGGGCGACGGTTGCCTTCGCATGCGCGGCGGACATGCCGGGTGCCGAGACATGTCAATCGCTGCGTTCCACGAGGATCGTCGGTGGGGCTTCTCGTCGGAGCAGCTCGGCTTCACGTTCCACGGCAACACACAGACCCACGTCGACTCGCCGTGCCACATCTTCTGGGACGGCAGGATTACAACGGGCGGTCGCACTCGCTGGTCGATGCAGAGACCGGGGCGGCGGGGGTGCCGTCACGGCGGCGGCCAACGGGATGGTCACGCGAGGTGTCCTGCTGGACATCCCGAAGGTGCGCGACGTGCGATGGCTGGAGCCGGGTGAGGGCGTTTTCCCCGATGAGCTCGAGGAGGCCGAGCGCCGCCAGGGCGTGCGTGTGCGATCCGGCGATGCCGTCCTGCTGCGGACGGGGTACGGCCGGGCCCGCCACGAGGCCGCTGACGCCTGGGTGCCGCCGAGCACGACACAGGCCGGCTGGCATGCGTCGTGCCTACCGTGGCTGCACGACGCGAGGTCGCGCTGATCGGCGCCGACACGCCCCAGGACGTGCAGCCGTCCGGGATCGACGGCGTGCTGATGCCGGTGCACGCCGTGACCTCGTCGCCATGGGCCTGTGGCTGCTCGACAACTGCGATCTGGAAGCGTCCGCGGCCACCGCCGCCGAGCTCGGCCAGTGGGACTTCCAGCCCGCGGTTGCGCCGATCTGCTTCGCCGGCACGTCCGGCAGCCCGGTCAACCCGATCGCCACGTTCTAGCGGCGCCGAGCGTGATCGGTTGGTGCGTGATCGACTCGGCGTGCGTTGGATCAGCGGTCGACCGAGTGGACATTGCGGATGCCGGAGAGCACCAGTTGCTGATCGGCTGCGTTGGTTGACGATCTCGTACGGCGTTGCGCACGGAGGTCGCCAGCCGGCGACGCAACGTACGGTGCGGCGTCGCTGGCGCCGCTGTCGGCGAATCGCAGTCCGGGCGATTGGTCGTGTCCGCTGGGTTGGCGGCGGGGTTCAGCACGATGGTCATGCGTCCATCGTCCTGCCCCGGGCTTCATGACGCCAGAGACACGTTCTTGTGAATTCGATGTCGAATCGTCATACTGGCGTTTGATGCCTGCAGTCCAGCTCGACGTCGAGTCGCTGCGCGCCCTGCTCGCCGTGCTCGACCATGGCGGGATGACCCGCGCAGCCGGGCATCTCCACCTGACCCAGTCGGCAGTCAGCTGGAAGATCAAGCGCCTCGAGGAGCGGGTCGGCCGACCACTGCTCATTCGCGACGGTCACACGATCCGCCCGACCCACGATGGGCGAGCATTGATCGATGACGCCCGCAGGCTGGTCGACATCCACGACCGAGCCGCTGCCCGACTCCGGAGCTCGGAGCTGACCGGCAAGGTCAAGGTCGGATCCAACGAGGAAGTCGACGCTGAGCGGATGGCGTCATTGCTCGGCCGGTTCATGCACGCCAACCCCCAGACCTCGATCGAGTTCGTGATCGACCACACCGAGCACCTGGCCAAGAAGATCGATGCCGGCGAGATCGACGTGGCGGTCATCCAAGTCGACGAGCACGACCTTCGACGCGACGATCTCGTGCTGTGGACTGACGTTCTGTGCTGGGTCACGTCGTGCGAGTCGACGTACGACGATGGTGCCATCCCGCTCGTCACCTTTGGTGAGCACTGCTTCTACCGGTCGCTCAGCGAACCGCTCCTGACCTCGCACGGGATCGACTTCACCATTGCCTTCTCGGTGGCCTCGACGGGCGGGGTGCGAGCGGCGGTCGAAGCCGGCCTCGGCGTGGGCGTGCTCAGCTCCCGCCAACTCGGCGGCGACGTCGTTGAGTGGAAGCGCGGGCGTGAGGTCCCGCCACTTCCACGGATCTACCAGATCGCCCGCACCGTCCCCGGCGAACGACCCGCCGTCGCCGCAGCACTCATCGACGCCATCGCCGACGAGCTCCGCGAACCATCACCTACCGCCGGCCTACTTCGCGAATCAGTCGACGGACGCGTCGCCGGGGGCGCCCACGGCTGACGCTGAACCGGGCGTCGTCCGATCAGCGCAGCGACTCGGAACCTCACGGGTGCGGCTGTCGGGGTCAATGGCGGCTCGTACGATCGGTGGCGATGCTCGACGTGGCACCCCCGGGCGAGCAACTGGTGCTGGCGTCGGGGCGGGGTCGCCTCGCCCTGGTCGCGACGGTGGCGGCGAGTGGAATGGCGTCGCTGGACGCGACCGTCGTGAACGTCGCCCTGCCGAAGATCGGGGACGACTTCGACGCCGGCGTCGGCGCGTTGCAGTGGGTGCTCACGGGGTACCTGCTGGCGCTGGCCTCGTTGATCCTCCTCGGTGGTGCGCTCGGCGACCGGTACGGCCGGCGCCGGGTGTTCGTGATCGGCACCGTGTGGTTCGCCGCCGCCTCGCTGTTGTGCGGCGCCGCGCCGAGCGTCGAGGTGCTCATCGGGGCGCGGGTGCTCCAGGGGGTCGGCGCGGCGCTGCTCACGCCGGGCAGCTTGGCGATCCTGCAGGCGAGCTTCCGGCACGACGACCGCTCGCGTGCCGTCGGGGCGTGGTCCGGGTTGAGTGGCGTGTTCGGGGCGATCGGGCCGTTCGTCGGCGGCTGGCTCGTCGACGGACCGGGCTGGCGGTGGGCGTTCCTCGTCAACGTGCCGGTCGCTGCCCTCGTGCTCGTCGGCGCCCGTGCCGTGCCGGAGACGAAGGACCCGCACACCGGCGGCCCTCGACGTCGCCGGCGCGGCGATCGCCGTCGTCGCGCTGGCGTCGGCGACGTGGGCGCTCGTGACCGCAGGCGAGCGCGGCTGGTCGGACCCTTCGGTCATCGCCACCGCCGCCCTGGCTGTCGTCGGCGCCGTGGTGTTCGTGCGCCGGATGGTCACCGCACCGGACCCCCTGGTGCCGCCGTCGCTGTTCGCCAGCCGCGAGTTCACCGTCACCAACCTGGCGACCGTCCTGCTCTACGCCGGCCTCGGCGTGTCGTTCTTCCTGGTCGCCTACGGGCTGCAGGTCGCCGCCGGCTGGTCGGCCACCCGCGCCGGTGCGGCGCTGCTGCCGGCGACGGTGCTGATGCTGGTCTTCTCGTCCCGCTCGGCCGCGCTCGCCGAGCGCATCGGACCGCGTCTGCAGCTCACTGTCGGCCCGCTCCTCGCCGCCGCCGGACTGCTGCTGCTGATCCGCATCGGACCCGACCCCTCCTGGGCTCGCCACGTGCTGCCCGGCGCCGTCGTGTTCGGGCTCGGACTGGTCACGTTCGTGGCGCCGTTGACGGCCACCGTCATGGGATCGGTCGACCCCGACCAGGTGAGCACCGCATCGGGGGTGAACAACGCCATCGCCCGAACGGCCAGCCTGGGCGCCCTCGCCGTGATCCCGGCCGCCTCCGGGCTGACGACCGCCACCGGGCCCGAAGAGGTCACCGACGCCGTACGGACCGCGCTCGTCATCGCCGCGGTGCTCGCCGCCGCCGCCGGGCCGTTGTGCTTCTTCGGGCTGGCACCCCGCGCCGGCGTGGCGCCGCTCGGCCCGCCGGCTGCACTGCGCGGTTGACGGACCGCCGCTGCAACCCGATCCGGAGCTCTGCCCCGTCGCACGATGACCGAGTGCGGTTCCAGGTTGGCGACGGGTCCGAGCTGGAGGCGGGACGCGACCGTCGAGTCGCGGCATCGCCCGTGCGGGCACACGACCTACAGGGATCGTGTCGACAGGGGCGCTGTTCGTGACGATCCTCGTGAGTCCGGCCGGGGGGTTTTCATCATCTACCTCGGCCTCGTCGCCGGCACCCTCTTCCCGTTCTGGCTCGCTTCGGGGAGCCCGGCCGTGTCCGCCGTCGTGATCCTGACCCTCGGCGGCATGCATGTGCTCTACGACGGGTTCATCTGGAAGCGACCAGTGCCCGGCACGGGCGGCATGCTGACCACCATCACCGTGTGAGGACGAACAGGGGCTCGCCAAGAGACCAGGGCTCCCCAAGGGCGTGGCCCGGGTGCGACGCCCTGGGGAGAGCGCGACCGTCGTGCATCCGATACGAAAGGTGGAGACATGAACGAGGCAACCGAGCGCGCCGTCCTTGCCGGAGGCTGCTTCTGGGGGGTGCAGGAGTTGGTCCGCACGCTCCCTGGCGTCATTTCGAGTCGAGTCGGCTACACGGGCGGTGATGTCCCGAACGCCACCTACCGCAACCACGGCACCCATGCAGAGGCATCGAGATCGTGTTCGATCCATCGGTGATGAGCTATCGCGACCTGCTGGAGTTCTTCTTCCAGGTCCACGACCCGACCACCAAGAACCGCCAGGGCTACGACGTCGGCATGAGCTATCGGTCGGCGATCTACTACACCTCCGAGGAGCAGCGCAGGTTGCGGAGGAGACGATCGCCGACGTCGACGCGTCGGGCCTGTGGCCGGGCAAGGTCGTCACCGAGGTGGAACCAGCGGGCCCGTTCTGGGAGGCCGAGCCAGAGCACCAGGACTACCTGCAGCACTACCCGAACGGGTACACGTGCCACTTCGTCAGGCCGGACTGGAAGCTCCCCCGCCGGCAGGCGCGTCGTTGCATCACCTGGTGGTAGCTCGCCGTGGCTCCCGCGGCTGGGATCGGGCATCCTCCACGTGCCGGTCGCCAAGAGGGTCGGGGCGAGCAGGCCAGGGGTGCGACCAGCGGGTGCGACGTGCAGAGGAGAAGAGCACGCTCGGTTGCGTCACCGACCACATCAGGTCTCCCGCAAGGAGATCGTGAACCACCTTGCGGCCTGCAAGGGGCCGGACCTCGTCTCGACCGAGATCCGTGCTGCGTCAGGTCGCTGCGCTTGAGGAGGCGTCATGAGCACGACCGTCGACACGACGACCGACATTCATTCGTTCCAGATCGAGATCCCAGCGGCGCAGATCGATGACTTGCGCCAGCGTGTCGCGGCGACGCGCTGGCCCACCAGGGAGCTCGTTGCAGATCGGTCGCAAGGTGTGCAGCTTGCGACGCTGCAGGAGCTCGCCCGCTACTGGACGAGCGACTACGACTGGCGCCGATCGGGCGAGGCTGAACGCGCTGCCGCAGTTCACGACCGTGATCGACGGAGTCGAGATCCACTTCATCCACGTCAGGTCGCGGCATGAGAATGCGTTGCCGCTGATCATGACGCATGGCTGGCCGGGCTCGGTCGTCGAGCTGCTCGAGACCGTCGGCCCGCTCACCGACCCGACCGCTCATGGCGGCACTCCCGAGGACGCATTCCACCTGGTGCTGCCGTCACTGCCAGGTTACGGGTTCTCCGGTGAGCCGGCCGAGCTCGGCTGGGACGCCAGCCGCACCGCACGCGCGTGGGCGCAGCTGATGCACCGCCTCGGCTACACCCGCTTCGTCGCCCAGGGCGGCGACGTGGGTGCCCTCGTCACGGACCTGATGGGCCGCCAGGCGGTCGAGGGTTTGGTCGGCTACCACCTGAACCTGCTCACGGCAGCGCTTGCCATCGGCGATCAACTGCCCAAGGAATCCGAGAAGGAACGCGCCGCGGCCAAGGCGTTCGCGACGTTCAGGGAGGACGGCTTCGGCTACTTCCTCGAGATGGCAACGCGGCCACAGACGATCGGCTACGCCCTGCTGGACTCGCCCGTCGCGCTGGCGGCCTGGTTGCTCGACCACGACACGGACAGCTACTACAAGATCTCCCGCGCGTTCGTCGCCGGCGAGCCCGTGGGCAACCTCACCCGGGACACCATCCTCGACAACGTCACGCTGTACTGGCTGACCGGCACCGCAGCGTCGGCGGCCCGGTCGTACTGGGAGGACGGACGAGCGCTGGCCGCAGCGCTGGCGAGCGGCCAGCCTCCTCCGGCGGTGTCGGTTCCGGTCGGCTTCACGACGTTCCCCGGCGAGATCTGGGCTGCGCCGCGCAGCTGGGTCGAGGCGGTCTACCCCGGCCTCGCCTACTTCAACGAGGTCGACAGGGGCGGCCACTTCGCCGCCTGGGAGGAGCCGCAGCTCTTCTCCGCTGAAGTGCGGGCTGCATTCAGCTCGTTGCGCTGACGACGAAGGGCCGGTCCTCGTCCGCACCGCGATGCGTCGGGCTGCATCGGGGGCCGAACGCCGTCGCCGTCGTGGTCGTACCGCCGTGGATGGACACGCCATCGAGCGGCCTCTGGAGAGGAGAGCGAGATGAACGTTGTGAGTCGGGGTTTCCGAGGTCGACGTCGACAACCCGGCACCGGGCTGATCCCGCCGGGCCAGTACGTCGTCGATGACTTCCCGGTGCTGTCGGCCGGGCCGACACCCTTCACCCCGCTGGACGAGTGGGACTTCGCGATCGTCGACGAGACCGGGTCGGTGGCGGCGCGCTGGACCTGGGACGAGTTCCGCCAGCTGCCGGCGGAGACACCGACCGTCGACATCCACTGTGTGACGAAGTGGTCCAAGCTCGGCACCCGCTGGGAAGGGGTCTCGATCGACACGCTGCTCGACGGCATCGACACCAGCGCCGAGTTCGTGACCGCCTTCGCCGACGGCGGCTACACCACGAACCTGCCGCTGGCCGACGTGCAGAACGGGCAGGCGTGGATCGTGTACGGCTTCGACGGCGAAGAGCTGGAGCCGGAGCATGGCGGGCCGGCCCGGCTGTTGGTACCCCACCTGTACTTCTGGAAGAGCGCCAAGTGGGTTCGTGGACTGCTGTTGACGACGACGACGAGCCGGGTTTCTGGGAGAGCCTCGGCTACCACAACTACGGCGACCCCTGGCGTGAGCAGCGCTACTGGGGCGACTGACCGTCATGCGGTGGTTCGGTGGCGACCGTCGCCGAGACGATCGTGGAGACGGCCCGGACCACGACGCTGCGCCTCGACGTCCCGGACTGGCCGGGCCACCGCGCCGGGCAGCACGTCGATGTCCGCCTCACCGCCGACGACGGGTATCAGGCGCAGCGGAGCTATTCGATCGCGTCGCCACCGGGCGCCGACCGCCTCGAGTTGACCGTGGTCCGCATCGACGACGGCGATGTCTCGCCGTACCTGACCACGGTCGCCGACGTCGGCGACCAGTTCGAGCTGCGCGGCCCGATCGGCGGCTGGTTCGTGTGGGACGGCGACGACACCACCCCGGTGCTGCTGGTCGGCGGCGGTTCAGGCGTGGCGCCGCTGATGGCGATGATGCGCCACCACGCCCGCATCGCCAGCACCGCGGCGATGCAGCTCATCTACTCGGCGCGCACCCTCGACGACATCATCTACCGCGACGAGTTGACCACTTTGGCCGACAGCGGCCACCGAGCCGTCACCCTCACCCTCACCCGCGAAGCGTCACCGACAGTGGACCGGGCATCGAGGACGCGTCGACACCGACCTGCTCGGCGAGGTCGGCTGGCCCCCACCGGTTCGCCCTCGCTGCTACGTCTGCGGACCGACGCCGTTCGTCGAAGCGGTCAGCGCCGCCCTCGTCGGCCTCGGCCACGAGCCCGCACGAGTCAAGACCGAACGCTTCGGACCGACAGGAGCATGACATGAGCTCAGCACCCCTTGACGGCAACGTCACCGCCGGCGATCTCGCAGACATCTTCGCCTTCGACGCCGCGACCGCCACCACCACCTGCGCCGCCTGCCGCCACACGCATCCGATCGCCACGCTGCGCGCCTACCTGCGGGCGCCCGGCATGGTGCTGCGCTGCGCCTCCTGCGACGCCGTCCAACTCCGCGTCGTGCGCTCCCCACGACGAACCTGGGTCGATCTCCGCGGCATCGACCATGCTGACGATTCCGGATCAGGTCACCATCGACCCAGTGCCCGACGCTGTCCCATTCGGGCATTGACGAGGCGAGGACATGAGCCCGGTCACGTGCGAGATCGCGGTTCGCCACGCCAGCGACCGGCTCGCCGGCGGATCCGATCGACAGGAGTCTGCTGACCATCGTCGACATCGACGACGTGCCGTTCAGTCAGGCGGTGATGGTGCTCGCCCTCGCCAGCTGCGACGCTCGCCAACATCTCGCACGCGCCCGCTTCGCAGTGCGCTGCACTGCGCGCCCGACCGGTACCTCCACGGCTGAGCTGCTCCGGCTCGTGTCGGCATGGCAGGTTTCAACGCCATGGCAACGGGCGGGGGACGAAGCCGAGCTCCTTGCGAGCGAGGTGGTTGTCGGCACCTCGCAGCAGCTCCGCATAGAACTGGCCATCAGGATCCGAGTCCGGCTCGATCGGCACGTGCTGTGGCGACAGCGCTCCCAACCACCGGGCGAACGCGGGCAGCCACAGGCACACCGGGACCGGCTCGCTGTCGCAGATGTTGAACGCGCCGGCGACGTCGGACTCGACCGCGGCGACGGTCGCGGCGACGGCGTCGTCGATGTGCACGAACGACCAGCGACCGGCGCCGTTGCCGAGCACGGGATACTGGCCGGCGCGCACTTGCGCGGCGACGTCGCCGTCGGGATGGAACCAGGTGCCGGGCCCGTAGAAGAAGCCGTAGCGGAGCGCGACGCCGACCAACGGTCCGTTCGGGCGCAGCGTGCGCTGCTCGACGGCGGCCAGCGCGTCGACCCCTCCAGCAACCAGTGGCGGGCCATGCTCGACCCACGGTTCGCGCTCGTCCGCCAGCCCGTCGCCCGGCCGGTAGTAGTAGCAGCCGGACTGAGCGACGTACCGGCGAGCTCCCGCGGCGACCGCGGCTGCGTAGAGGTTGCCGCCACCGATGGTACGCACGGCAGAGGTCGCAGCCAGTGCCTCGCGCATCGTCGCGGGGGTTACCTGCGCGGCAACGCGGTGAGCTGGTCGACCACGACCTCTGACCGGACGTCGAGGATTGCGGCGGTGGTGCCGTCGCGATCCAACACGTCGGCGACGAGCGGCTGAGCGCCGAGCTTGGACAACAGGTCGGCGTTGTTCGGGTCGCGGGTCAGCGCCGCAACGTCGTGTCCGTGGGCCTTCAGGGCGGCGACCAATGGCCTGCCGATCGCTCCGGTCGCGCCCGCAACCAGCACGCGCATCACGTCCTCCTTCAGTTGCCGAAGCCCCTCAGCCATCACGCGGCTCGCGGCCGCGTCAGCGACGGCGACGGCGACGGGTCCACTGTGCTGTTCTTCGTTGTGGTCTCGCGAGGCCATGTGCGCTATCCGAACGTGAAGGCGTACGCCTCGGCGCCTGGCGCGAGGAAGGTGATGTCCAGCGTGCGCTCGCGGACTGTGTCGTGGGTTCGCACGAGTTGGTAGAGGCGGCTGTCGTCGAGCAGGCCGTTCCCAGCTCCATCGACATCCACACCATGCGAGCGGCCTGGAGGTTTTCCGTCGAGGAGGACGCGGAAGGGAATCGGCTGCGGGCTCCTCGTGACAGAACGAGGTGCGCGTCGCGCGCCTCGAATCGGACGGCGATGCTGCCGCCGGCTTGGTGAAGGAGGACCTTCTCCCGACCGATCGTCCACGTGCCGGACAGCGTCCAGTGGTTGGAGGTCAAGCGCTCTGGTCGCTCGAAGGCGTGGCGTTCGTCGACCGCCACGGCGACGGACAACGCGAACCGTTCGCCGCGCCCGTAGCCGAGATACGTCTCCGGTGTACGCAGATGGAGCCAGTCGGCCTCCGCCTCCACGCCGCGCCCTTCGATGGGAGCGAGGGCGCGGTCGACGCCGAGCAGGCGCTGGATGGTGTGCTCCGAGTGCTCGTATCGCCCCTCGCCGAAGTGCTCATCGCGGATGATGCCGTCGGCGTCGACGAAGTAGAGCGCCGGCCAGTAGTGATTGCCGAAGGCGCTCCAGATCGTGTAGTCGTTGTCGACGGCGACGGGGTAGTCGATCGCTCGGTCGCTCATCGCCCGACGCACGAGGTCGATGTCGTGCTCGAAGGAGAACTCCGCGGTGTGCACCCCGATCACGAGCAGCCCCTCGTCTCGGTAGGACTGTGACCAGGCCCGCACGTACGGTTCCTGGCGCAGCCAGTTGATGCAGGTCAGCGTCCAGAAGTTGACGAGGACGACGCGGCCCGGCAGGCCGCCGGGGCCGAGTCGCTCGGCGTTGAGCCACTCGGTCGCCCCGTCGAGTGAGGGGATGGGCCGACGCTCGGACACGGTCGCTACCGGACCGATCGAAACGCGGCGCGCAGCTCCTCGGTGAACAGTTGCGGTTGCTCCCAGGCGGCGAAGTGGCCGCCCTTGGCGACCTCGTTGAAGTAGATGAGGTTGGGATACGCCTGCGTTGCCCAGCTGCGGGGTGCCTGATACTGCTCGCCGGGAAAGACGCTCACGGCCACTGGGATGGACACGCCCTTGGCGTTGAAGAAGCCACCCTTGTACTCCCAGTAGAGGCGAGAGGCGGACACGCCCGTGTTCGTCAGCCAGTAGAGCGTGATGTTGTCGAGGACCTCGTCGCGGGTCAGTTCGCCGGTGGCACTCGTGGGCCGGGTCAGCGCCGCGGCGACCGCCGCGGCGGGCTGGCCGTCAGCATCGTTGTGGTCGAGAAGCCAGGCGGCCAGGCCGACGGGTGAATCGGCGATGCCGTACAACGTCTGCGGGCGCGACGCCATGAACCTGGCGTAGTCGACCTGCCCGAACGTTCTGATGAGCTGCTCGTAGGCGCGTCGTTCCTCCGCGGAGAGACCGGATGGGGGCGGATCGCCGGCTCGAGCCGCCTTGTCGACGTCAGCAGGGACGGTGGCAGGCATGTTGGTGTGGATGGCTTGCAGGCCCGCTGGTGCCTGCAAGCCCATCTGGTCGACGACGAACGCACCCCAGTCGCCGCCCTGGGCGACGTAGCGGGTGTAGCCGAGTCGCGACATCAGTTCCGCCCACGTGCGGGCCAAGCGCTCGGGGCCCCAGCCCGTGTGGGTTGGCTTGGCCGAGAACCCGTAACCCGGCATCGACGGGATCACCACATGGAAGGCGTCGGCTGGGCTCGCGCCGTGTGCCGTGGGATCGGTCAGAGGATCGATGATCTTCAGCTGCTCGATGATCGAGCCGGGCCACCCGTGATTGACGATGAGCGGCAGCGCATCTTCATGGGCCGACCGAACGTGGATGAAGTGGATGTCCAAACCGTCGATCTCGGTGATGAACTGCGGCAGGACGTTCAACTTCGCTTCGCACCGGCGCCAGTCGTACTCCGTTGCCCAGTAGTTGCGCGAGCTCCTGCGTCATCGCGAGCGGTACGCCCTGGGACTGATCGGCGACGGTCTCCTTCTCGGGCCAGCGTGTGGCCGCGATGCGCCGGCGCAGATCGGTGAGGTCCGCTTCCGGCACGTCGACGTGGAAGGGACGGATCTCGATGTCGGTCTCGAGGGTGCTGCTCATGACGAACCTCCTTCCAACGAGCCTGATCCGCTCGCCTGCGCGTCGCACCCGTGACCGACCCTGGTCTCTCCCTGGCCAGCGTTCGGACGAAGGTCACGTGTTCACACGAGCCCGCCGTTGAACCGGATGACCTGGCCGTTGACCCCGTGGCCAGTCTCGCTGGCCAGGAATGCAACGACGTTGACGAGTTCGGCGATGCTGCCAGGACGCTCCAGCTCGAGCACGACGGCATTGACGGTGATGTCGCGTCCGCGGAGTTCGTTGGCGACCACTCGTGTGATCGCTTCCGCGGTGTCGTGGCTCGGGGCGTCGGCGGCGCGGGTCGGCCAAGCGAGGCCGACGACGGAACCGAAGATGTTGACGATTGCGCCGCCGTCACGAAGCTCACGCGCCGCCTGCCGGTTGACGACGAACGTGCCGAGAGCGGTTGTCGGCAACCGCGCATCGAATGTGTCGAGGCCGCCGGTGGGAGCCCGACCGAGAGTGATCTGTCCGGCGGCGTGGACGACGACGTCGACGCCCCCGAACGCCTTGATCGTCTCAGCGAACAGCCGCTCGACGTCGAGCTCGTCGGCCACGTTGCCGCGAGCTGTGAGCGCCGAGCCGTTGGCGGCGAGGATCTCCTCGACGGCGGCGTCGGCTGCCCACTGGTTCCTGTTGTAGTAGACGACGACGGCATAGCCTCGGCCGGCCAGCGTGCGCGTCACATCGCGGCCGACACCGCGCGAGCCTCCCGTCACGATCGCCACGCGGTAGTTGCGCGTCGTGTCCTCGGCGCGGGCAGCCACGCCGCCACCGTGGGCTGCTGACGCCCATCGTGACACCAGGGCACTCCCGCGTCGGGACCCTGGTCGTTTACGGTCGGGGGACAATGGTCACTCAGCGCCAACCGCTGTTCCGGGGCCGGACCAGCGAGCGCGACGTGCTGGACCGCCTGCTGGAGCAGGTGCGCGAGGGCCAGAGCGCGGCGTTGGTCATCCATGGTGAGGCGGGAGTCGGAAAGACGGCACTCGTGCGGTATGCCGCCCGGCAGGCCTCTGGATTTCGAGTCGCCGAGATCGCGGGGGTCGAGTCGGAGATGGAGTTGGCGTACGCAGGGCTGCACCAGCTCTGCACGCCGATGCTGGCCCACCTCGATGCGCTTCCCGAGCCACAGCAGCGTGCCGTGCTGGTCGCGTTCGGCGTGTCGTCGGGAGACGCTCCGGACCGCTTCCTCGTCGCCCTCGCCACGCTCAGCCTGTTGGCTCAGGTCGCCGAGGAGCGGCCATTGCTCTGCGTGGTGGAGGATGCGCAGTGGCTCGATGACGCCTCGGGCCAGGTACTCGGGTTTGTTGCTCGACGGCTGTTGGCCGAGTCAGTCGCGATGGTGTTCGCGGTTCGCGAGCCAAGCGACCAGCGCGAGTTGGTCGGTCTGCCGGATCTGCCGCTCCGAGGGCTTCCGGAGGCGGATGCGCGCGCCTTGCTCGCGACGGTTGTCCCGGGCCGACTCGACGAGCTCGTCCGCGACCGGATCATCGCGGAAACGCATGGCAATCCGCTCGCGCTGTTGG
Organism: uncultured Acidimicrobiia bacterium; assembly: GCA_963774635.1. GTDB lineage: Bacteria > Actinomycetota > Acidimicrobiia > Acidimicrobiales > Ilumatobacteraceae > JALZMG01. The sequence continues at coordinate 122,171 of CAVZFS010000031.1, read as the reverse complement.
AGCTGCCGCGGGGCATGAGCGTGGTGGAGCTGACAGGGGGCTTCGCCTTGCCTGATACCGGCGACCTTCCGGGTCACATCGAGGAGCACTACCGGCGACGCGTTGCCGGTTTGGCCGAGCCGACACGGCGACTGATGCTCCTGGCTGCGGCGGACCCGGTCGGAGATGCAACGCTTTTCTGGCGTGCCGCCCGGGCTCTCGGCATCACGAGTGAGGCGGCGGCACCGGCGGCGACCGAGCAGCTGCTGGAGATCGCCGCGGGGGTGCGGTTTCCGCATCCGCTCGTACGGTCAGCGGTCTACCGCTCCTCGTCGGTGGCGGATCGACAGGCGACTCACAACGCGCTGGCGGCCGCAACCGACGCGGAGACCGATCCTGATCGGCGAGCGTGGCATCGCGCCCAGGCGACGTCGGGTCCTGATGAGGAGGTGGCGGCGGAGCTCGAGCGCTCTGCGGGGCGGGCTCAGGCGCGTGGGGGCCTGGCTGCGGCGGCCGCGTTCCTGGACCGCTCGGCGAACCTGACCGTCGATCCGGCGCGCCGCGGAGAGCGGATGCTGGCGGCGGCGCAGTCCAACGTCCAAGCCGGGGCGTTCGACGCCGCGCTCGGGCTGCTGGCCGCAGCGGAGTCCGGGCCGTTGGACGACTTCGGGCACGCCCGGGTGGACCTGCTACGCGCTCAGGTGGCGCTGGCGTCACGACGGGGTAACGAAGCGACACCGTTGTTGCTTGCAGCCGCCCGACGGCTCGAACAACTGGATCTCGAGATGGCGCGCGCGACGTACGTGGACGCGTTCACCGCGGCCCTGTTCGGCGGCCGCCTCAACGACAGCGTCGATGTCCCCGACGTGGCACGGGCCGCTCGCACCGCGCCGCGGCGATCAGACGTTGAGCCGATGCCTGCCGATCTGCTGCTGGACGCGTTCTGCGCGCTCAGCGAGGACTACGACACGGCCGTTCCGATCTGCCGGGACGCGTTGCAGCAGATCTGCGGCGACACGACATCGCCCGCGGAGAACCTGCGCTGGTTGTGGCACGCCACCGTGATCGCCTTGGAGCTGTGGGATGACGAGACGTCGTCCTCCGCGTCGCACGATCACCTCGAGATCGCCCGCAGGACGGGCGCGCTCAGCGAGCTGTGGGTGGCGCTGAGCTCGCGCACGCCGGTACTCGTGTTCTGCGGCGACCTCTCGGGCGCGGCCTCATTGGTCGCCGAAGCCCGGTCAGTAGCCGAGGCGACAGGGATCAGCGGGGCGCCGTACGGCGGTTTGATCCTCGCCGCGTGGCGGGGTCAGGCACGCGAGGCGCGTGACCTCATCGACGTCACGATGCGCGAGGCGGGCTCTCGCGGCGAGGGAATCGGAATCGCCATCGGTGAGTACGCCCGCGCCGTGCTGTGCAACGGCCTCGGGGAGTACGAGGAGGCATTCGCGGCGGCCCGTAGCGCCACCGATGATCGAGAGCTTGTCGTCCCGAACTGGGCCATGACCGAACTCATCGAGTCGGCGACGCGGACCGGAAGGTCCGACCTGGCGGCAGACGCGCTGAATCGGCTGGTCGGGAAGGCACGGGCGAGCGGGACTGACTGGGCGCTTGGGATCGCGCTCCGATCCCGAGCGCTGCTGAGCGAGGGAGATCTTGCCGAGGGCTGCTTCCTCGACGCCATCGAGCATCTGAGCCGAACACGGGTGCGCGGCGAACTCGCCCGCGCGCACCTTCTGTACGGCGAATGGCTACGTCGAGAGGGCCGGCGGGTGCACGCGCGCGAACAGCTCCGCATCGCCCACCAAATGTTCGTCACGATCGGCATGGACGCGTTCGCCGAACGGGCCCGCCGCGAGCTTGCCGCCACGGGCGAGACCGTGCGCAGGCGCACCGACGAGGCGCGCAGTGAGCTCACAGCGCAGGAGGAGCAGATCGCCCGGCTCGCCCGCGACGGGCTGTCAAACCCGGAGATCGGCGCCCGGCTCTACATCAGCGCACGCACCGTCGAGTGGCACCTGCGCAAGGTGTTCAGCAAGCTCGGGATCAGCTCACGCAAGGGCCTCCACGACGCGCTGCCGAACGCCCGCTTGGCCGCCGCGCCCGCGTAGCAACCCCGGGGGCTCGGCACGGACGAGGAGCAGCGGCGCGCCCAGCCCGGCAGCACCAGCCACGGGGACGGATTCAGGTGCGATCTCCGACACGAGCTGGCAGAGAACCGGCCAGAAGCGTCGTTGGCGGAGATCGTCACCCGGAAGGGTCGGCCAGACGGCGGTACCAGGTGGGGGTAGCGCGCCTCGAAGTCGCTCCGTGAGCCTGAGCGGCCAAACTTGCGCCATAGCCGGATACCAACCGCCGGTAACGGGGGTATCGCACCCTCAACGAAACGGAGCGTCCCACCGGTTCGCGCCGCGGCTATCGGTGGAGACCTCCGGGACCGGCCGTGCTCTCGCCCGCCGACGCCAACGTGGCGTCCGGGTGGCCGTCGGCGACCAGCGCGCGCACACCGACCGAGGAGTGCACAGGTTGGCCGCCGACGGCGAAGCACTCCACCCGGTGCGGTTCCGCGCCGACGCGTGGCGTCGCTGCGTATACCGACCGGGTCAAGCACTGGGCCGATCCGCGAGCGGATCGTTGTCACGGGATGTTGACGACCGTCTCGCACTGGGGATCGACGCCGAGCGTGTCGACGCCGTCACCTCCGTCGGCGAAGTCTCGTCCCTCCCCGCACCCGAGGATCGTGTCGTCTCCTGCCAAGCCCCGCAAGTCGTCGTTCCCGGCGAAGTCCCGCAGCGAGTCACCGTCCGGTCCACCGGTCAGCCGGTCGTCCCCGGGGCCGCCGATCATGACCTTGCGACCGGCGCCGTTTCCGACGAGCACGTCATTGCCGCTGTTGACGGTCGGGAAGACGTTGTCGCCGTTGAGGCCGTCGGCGCCGGGTCCGCTGAAGATCTCGTCGTCGCCGTCACCACCGCGGAGGCTGTCGTCGCCGGACTGGCCGTTGATGAAGTCGCTGCCCTCGCCGCCGTCGGCATCGTCGTCGCCGTCGCCACCGTCGACGCGGTCGTTGCCGATGTCGCCAAACAGCACGTCGTCGCCGGCGTCGCCGAACACCCGGTCGTTCCCTTCGTCGCCGGTCATCAGGTCGAACGCGTTGCCGCCGCGCAGCACGTCGTCACCACTGCGGCCGCAGATCAGATCGTGGCCACCTCGTCCATCGACGCGGTCAACGCCGGTAGAGCCGAGGATGACGTCGTCGCCGTCGGTGCCCGCGACCGGCTGACCGCCGGGTGGCACCACGATCGTCGGGGCGACGCCGAAGCACGTCGGCGCCGCCTGGCTCGGGAACGGCGCGGCGGACGCCGCCGCGGACAGTGCCGCCACCACGCCGGCGGCCAGGATCGCGCTGGTCGCGGTCATGACGCCTGGCAAGCGTCGCCTTCCAACAGGGGATTTGAACATCACATTGGTCCTTTCGAGAGTGCGGCGCGGCTGATGGCGGGGTCGGGAGATCAGATCTGCCGCGTTCGCTGGAGTTGTTCACCGAGCAGGGCGTGACGCCGCCGTGCCGTGCCCGTGGCACAAGCGGTCAACCTCCTGGTCAACGGCATGATCTCCAGATCGGGCCACATGTGCCGCGCGAACCCCTCGCTCTGGTTCGGTCCTCGAGTTCGGACGAAGCTCGGGTTGCTGTCTTTCGCGGCAGGATGGCGTCCGATGCGTGCCGTGGTGAACACCGAGTACGGCGGGCCCGATGTGCTGCGGATCGTTGACGTCGAGTGCCCAGTCCCAGCCGACGACGAGGTGCTGGTCGAGGTGCACGCCACGACGGTGAACAGGACTGACTGTGGTTTCCGGGCGCCGTCGCCGTGGTTCATCCGGCTCTTCGCAGGGCTCCGGCGACCGAAGCGGACGATCCTCGGAAGTGAGTTCGCGGGTGTCGTCGCTGCGGTGGGATCGGCGGTGAGGGAGTTCTCCGTCGGTGACGAGGTCTTCGGCGTGAACGCCGATCGGTTCGGTGCCCACGCCGAGTACCTGTGCGTCCGCGAGAGCGCCCCGATCGCCCCGAAGCCATCGGGTGCATCGTTTCAGGAGGCGGCCGCGGTGTGCGACGGCGCGGTCCTCGCCATGACCGGCTTGGCGTGGCCGAAGCTCCGAGCCGGACAGCGCATCCTGATCTACGGAGCGTCCGGGTCGATCGGCACCGCCGGCGTGCAACTGGCCAAGCACATCGGCGCCCACGTCACCGCCGTCTGCAACACCGCCAACGTCGAGGTCGTGCGATCGCTCGGCGCCGACGAGGTCATCGACTACACGGTCGAGGACTTCGCCGCGGGCGGCCAGACCTACGACGTCGTCTTCGACGCCGTTGGCAAGAAGTCGTTCGCGGAGTGCAAAGGATCACTGAACCACGGCGGGAGCTACGTCTCGACCGACCTCGGCCCGTACTCGCAGAACGTGCCACTGATGCTGTGGACGAGGTTCATCGGATCGAAGAAGGCGATGATGCCAATCCCTCGCTACACCAAGGACAAGGTGCTCCGCATCAAAGAGCTCATCGACGCCGGCGACTACCGCGCCGTCATCGACCGCACCTACTCGTTGGACGACGCAGCAGACGCGACCCGCTATGTCGAGACCGAGCAGAAGACCGGCAACGTCGTCCTCATCGTCAGGCCAGAGGACTGACCCTGACCGATCGACCTCGGAATGGCCCGATCAGCGGGCTCGCAGCTTGGCCAGGCCATTCTCGACGTCGCCGAGGTGGTGCTGGGAGTCGTGGAGGGCGTGCTCGAGGAGCCGGCGCACGTCGCTGCGGGTTGCGCCAACGGTGAGACCGCGACACCACCCGTCGAACCCGGCGTCTTCGGCGACGTGGGCCAAGCGCTCGGCTGCCTGGGCCAAGGTCTCGATGACTGCGTATGGATCAGCATCGGCGTACGTGCTGGCAACGGCGTTGAGCTGGTGGTCAGTGACCTCGGGAAACGTCGGTTCGTCGCGGGTCAACGCCTCCTTGACGCCGTAGGCGTGCAGCGTGGTGACGTCGCAGCTGTGTGCGGCGTACTCGATGGCCGACCATGTTCCAGGTTCGGGCCGCACCCGCAACTGGGGACCGGCATCGTCGAGCTGGCGTTGCCACTCGCCGCCAAGGGATCGCAGCGCGACGAGCAGGCCGGTGTCGTCGAACCCGGCACCATCGAAGCCGCAGGCGTCGCAGCGCTCGTGCTCGGCCATTGCCGCAGTCTGGTCCCCGGCATCGGGTGTCGCGGCCGTCACCGTTCGGTCAGCCGAGCACCGTTCGCGAGAACGGTCCGGTGATGGCGAACGTGACGCCGGGTCGCTGCAGGTTGGCGTAGAGCGTCCGGGGATCGGCGGAGAAGCACACGCCGGTGAACTCACCGTCGTCTCGGGCGTTGCGGGCGAACGGAACGGTCTCGCCGAATCGGGTGACGGCCTGCAGGTGCTGGACGCCTTCGCCGTCCTCGGCGAGGAAGAGGCCGCCCCACGGTGACACGGTGATGTTGTCCGGACCGTCGGGTAGGTCGCTCGATGGATCGGGGTTGAGCCCGAAGTGGACCTCGAGCGTGAGCGTCTCTCGCCGCGGGTCGAGGCGCCACACCTGGCCATCGTGCTGGCCGACCGAGCCGTCACTGGTTCGGGCGAACGAGCAGGCGATGTACGCGGCGTTCGTCCCCCACCACGCTCCCTCGTACTTGCGACTCCGCGTCACCTCGGACAGCTGCCGTCTCGTCGAGGTCGACGTGGCCAGCGGATCCGGGACGGCGACCCAGCCGGCGGTGAGGATGGTCCCCGGCTCGGAGTACGCGGACAGGTCGGGCACGAAGGTGCCGCCATCCGTGCAGCGCAATGCCTCGAGCGTGCCGCCGGCGCGCAGCGACCCGTGTCCACCGCGCGGTCGGTTGGGCAACAGCCGGTAGAGGAGACCGTTCGGGTTGCTGGCGTCCTCCGTCAGGTACACCGTGCCGCTGCGCGGATCGATGGCCGCTGCTTCGTGGGCGAAGCGTCCGAGCGCCGTGAGCGGTGTCGGGTTCATGTTGCGCAACGGGTCGCGCGGGTCGACCTCGAACACGAATCCATGGTCCTTGGTGTGACCGGCGGAGTCGCCGGCGCGATCCTCGGTCTCCTCGCAGGTCAGCCACGTTTCCCACGGCGTCGGACCGCCCGCACAGTTGGTGTTCGTGCCGGCGAGGCTGACGTATTCGTCGAGCCTCTGGTTGCGCCGGTCGAGCACCACCGTGCTCGTCCCGCCGCCGGCGGCGGGGTCGTAGGTGAACTCGGTCGGCGCGAGGGCAGGCATCTCCTCGCCTGTGTCTTGTTCGTGGTTGCGCACCAGGCGCGTCGTCCGCCCGTCGAAGTAGGCCGCCGTGCCGTCGAACGCATCGGGAAGCACACCGCCGTCAGGGAGTTGATCACCGGCCTGAGAGATGATCGAGTACGAGAAGCCTTCCGGGAGATCGAGCAGCCCTGCAGGATCCGCGATGAGCGGACCGAGCCGGCCCACTCTTGATGCCGCGACCGCCGGCGCACCCGAGAACAAGCCGGCGAGATTGCCGGCGAATGCCACTCCGGCGCCAGCGGCGGCGCCCCGGCTGAGGAACTCGCGACGGGAATGTGTCATGAACCGACGTTCGCGAAGCAACCTGACCAGACGATGACGAACACCTGGACTGATCATGACCGTCAGGTGAAAGGAGAACCGCCACACGGTCGTCACCGGGGGGTGCTGCTGATCACCAGCCGTCGCGGACGTCCCTGCCTCCGAGACGCGTCGGGTCGTCTCCGTGAGATCCATGCCGGTCAGAGACGCCGTCGAACCCGACGAGCCGAATCACGACCGCGCCGAGGCTGAGGATCAGGAGCGCACCGACCAGCACCGGCATCGCTGATCAGTCGATCTCGGAAATCGACATGCCCTGCTGGGCCGCCAGACGCGGGCCTCCGGACGCACCCTCGCCGTCACTGGCCGTCACGGCACCCTCGTCGGTCTCTTCGGTCAGGTCACGGTGAAGGCCTCGCTCACGCAACTCATCGCGCGCTTGGTGCTCGATCAGCAGTGGCGTGAACTCCTGGATCGGCGCGTCGGCGAGTCCCTCGGCGGCGGCCTCCACGACGTGGTCCACCTCGACGGCATCGGCGGCGTTCCCGTCGTCATCGACAAGGTCGTCTCGAAGTCGTCCCTTGAGCTGCTCGACGCGAGCATCGTGGGGGCGTTCGTCCATGAATACAGACCTACCCACTCACCCCCCGCTACTCGATGAACTCGAGCAGACCGTCAGGTGAACATTGGGCGTCCTCCACAATCCGCACGGGGCATCCCACGGCGTGTCGGTGCGGGCCTGCTGTAAGTCGCCCGGGGGTCCAGCCAATCTCGTTGGGCTCGCGGGACGAACTGTCAGCAGCCAATCGTGCTCGCCTTTTCTCTGGAGGCCCGATGTATCGCGTTGACAGCATCCACCGTCGCGCCGCTACCGCCATTGCGGGTGCGCTGGCGGCCGTGACGCTCACCGCCGGGTTCGTGGTGGCTGACCCCGCTGCCCGGCAACCGCAGATTCCGGCCGATCCGGCCGGCGCATTCGTCTACCGCAACGGTCGCTTCACCCCGCTCGGAGGCGTCGACGGAGCCTCTTCCGCCGCCCACATCAACCTCAACAATCGCGGCCAAGTGGTCGGCTTCTACCTCGATGCCCAAGGTACGGTCGCCTCGTTCGTCAAGGACCGGCGAGGTCAGGTGACCACCTTCGCCGTTCCCGGAGCCGGGGCAACGTTTGCTGCCGGCATCAACGACAGAGGGCAGATCGCCGGCACGTACTACGACCCCGGGTTCACGCTCGGCGGCGGCAAGCCTCCGTCGGGCACGGTGCACGGATTCGTCCGCGAGCCCGATGGCGCGATCACCAGGATCGACCTGCCGTCCCCCTTCGACGGCGGCGGCGTCACCGATATCAACGATCGCGGCCAGGTCGTCGGTCAGACTGCGGACGCCGACGGCCGGGGTCTGGGCTTTCTTCGTGAGCCCGACGGCACGGTCACCGTCATCGATGTTCCCGGTTCCCAGCAGGTCGACTATCCGCTTGCCGTCAACAACCGCGGCCAGGTCGTCGGCAGCTACACCGACGCAGGAGCTCCGCCCAATCGGTTCGCCGCCAACACGCGTCACGGCTTCGTATGGGACGGCGGTCGCCTCACCCGGTTCGACGTCCCCGGCTCGGTGGCCACGGTCCCGTTCGGCGTCAACGACCGGGGCGAGATCACCGGCGGATACGCCGATGAAACCGGTCAACGGCACGGGTTCGTGCTCGAACGCGGTCGCTACACCACCATCGACATACCGGGCCGCCCGGAACACACCGCCGCCTGGGGCATCAACGACCGCGGTGAGATCGTCACCCCGGACCTCGGCACCGGGCTCGGGGAAGTCACGTTCTGACGCCCCTGACCGCCGCGATCACGCATCTCCGTCAGCCCCACGGGCGGGCTTCGAAGGCCGCGGATCGGCGAAGAGCACGATCCCAGTGTGGGCGCACCGCCGGTTCGCGTGCTTGCCCGTGGCTTCGCGAGCGCGGCCCCGCTCCGAGGCGGGAGCGTCTACCCGATCGTGTGCTCGTCCTCCAGCAGGCGTGCGGCGCGGTGAAGCGCGTGGCTCACCTCAGCGAGCCGCTGCGCCATCGCACGGTCGTGAGCCAACATCGAGTCATGCCACAAGTGATCGATTTCCTGTTCAACTCGGGCCATCGCTTCACCCGCCAACGCCAGTGGAGCCGCTGAGTCATCGACAACATGACGGACGATCTGCAGGCGGGCGACATCGCCGAATGGCCAGGAGCCCTCGGTTGAGTCGTCGCCGTAGGTGAGAGCAAACGTCTCACTGAATGCGGTGCCATTGCTCGCCATTGCCTACCTCGCTTCCGCTGGTGAGCGAAGTCGCCGGGGTCTGGAGCGACACCGTCGTGCGGCCGCTGCTTTGCGCGGCGACGCCATGCTCGCGCGCTGCGATAGACCCGGTCAACGGTAATAGTGGCGGCCGGCTCACGGTCCGGGGCTCGCGCCCCTGGTCGGCTGCCTCGTGAGCATGCCGACGAGGGCATGACCGGCCTCGTGGTCGGCGCTACCCAAGGGCCTCCAAGTGCCCAAGAATCGTGGGATAGAACTCGGCGACGTCGGATGAATTGGGGGCATCTGCGCGAGCAGGTCGTACGTCGCATCGGCGTGCATCAATGCACTGATGATTTGCACGATCTCGTCACCGGTGAGGTCGAGACCCGAGGCGCCGAGAGAGCGCTCGGATTTGGTGTCCACCAGGATGCACACGAGCTCGTCACCCTTGCCCTCGACTTGCGCCCGCGTCACGGCGGACATGGCGTACGTCGGGATGCGACCGGCAGCCGTGAGTCCTCGTCGCCTCGTCGCAATTGCGTCCATCGGTGGATTGTCCGAGCCCGAGACCTGAGAGGGACGCGCCGCCAAGGGAGGCCGATCTGAGTGCAGAACCGAGCCGGCCGTAGGTTGAGGCGGTGGTTCTGCCTGGGCCGGCCGTCTTCGGGCGCGGCGTCGTCGTCGACATGGGAGGCGTCGTCCCGGCGCAGTGGGCAGCCTCCGATGTGGTCGTCATCGATGAGCGTGTGCTCGCCGATCCGGCCGCCACGGTTGAGCAACTGCACCTCGCGTGGGCTCGACGCCAGCCGGTGGTCGTCGAGCTTCAGGTCGACCCGGCCCGCTTCCGTCAGGCCCAGTCGATCGACGCCGAGCCGTGGGCGCTCGCCGCCGACGCCGAACCGTGGTACGACCGCCTGCACTTCCTGACGTGGGCGAACACCTACGACGCCCGGGCGGGCGAACCGGTCTGGTGGTGGGGGGTGAAGGCGGCGCGACTGGACGAGGCGGCGGCCGCGACGCCGGCGGGACCGGCCGACGTCATCCTTGGCGACGGAAGAGCGATCTGGGTCGACGGTGGCCCGCGGCAGCCCTGGGCACCCAGCGACGTCGGCGGGTTCGCCGTCGTCCACAGCGAGTCCGTCGACAGCGGCCGCCTCGTGCCGGCTCCCGAGCCGGTCGGTCCGCGCGCGGACCTAGCGGTCGACCAGCTCGCCGCAGTGGGCCACCGGTCCGGCGCGGCGCGGGTGATCGCGCCCGCTGGCTCCGGCAAGACGCGGGTGCTCACCGAGCGGCTGCGCCACCTGCACCGCGACCGCGGCGTCGAGCCGAGCACGATCGTCGCGGTCGCGTACAACAAGCAGGCTCAGTTGGAGATGGAGGCGCGCACCACCGACTTCCGCCCTCACGTCCGGACGCTGAACTCGCTCGGCCTGTGGGTGCTGGCGGAGCACCGAGGGTCGTCGCCGCCGGTCGTCGACGAGCGCGAGGTGCGCCGCATCGTCGAGGCGCTGGTGCCCGGCCGGCGCCCGCGCCGTGCGAACACCGATCCGATCGGCCCGTACGTCGAGGGGCTGGCGTCGATCCGTCTCGGTCTGCGCGACCCGGACGAGGTCGAGTCGTCGCGGGACGATGTCCCGGGACTCGCCGAGCTGTTCCCGGCGTTCCGTCTCCAACTCGCCGAGCGTGGCGTCGTGGACTTCGACGAGCAGATCTACGCAGCCGTCGAGTCCCTGCTGCGCGACGGCGAGTTCCGGCGGTCGTTGCAACGGTCTTGCCGCCACGTTCTCGTCGACGAGTTCCAGGACCTCACACCGGCGCACGTCCTGCTGATCCGCCTCCTCGCCCTGCCGGCGCTCGACGTGTTCGGCGTGGGTGACGACGATCAGTGCATCTACGGGCACGCCGGCGCCGACCCCGGATTCCTCATTGACTACGGGTGTCTGTTCCCGGCAGCCGCGGAGTACGCGCTGAACGTGAACTACCGCTGTCCGGTCGAGGTCGTCGCCGGCGCCCGGGCGCTGCTCGGCTACAACGACCGCCGCGTCGTCAAGCAGATCGAGGCCGGCCCGGACAGCGACCCGGCGAGAGGCGCCCTGCGAGTGGAGAGCCACGGTCCCGACGACGGCGCCGTGGCACTTGTCGCCGTCGTGCGCGGTTGGCTCGACGAAGCGGGCGTCGATTCGTCGAGGATCGGCGTGCTCACGCGCGTCAACTCGTTGCTGTTGGCGCCGCACGTCGCGCTGCACGAGGCGGGAATCGCGATCGCTTCCGTGCTGCGACCGGACGTGCTCGAACGCACTGGCATCCGCGCTGCTCTCGCCTACCTCCGCATCGCCGCCGCCACCGGCGGGCTCCACCGAAGTGACATCGTCGAGATCCTGCGCCGGCCGACGCGCGGGCTCCCTCCCTGGTTCTCCGAGCGATTGGCGCGGCGGGACCGGTGGACGCTGGGTCAGCTCAATGCGATCGGAGGCCGCCTCTCGGACAAGGACGGAGTCAAGGTCGAGCGTCTCGTCGACGATCTCCGTCTCGTCGTCGACGCCGGGCGCGACGGCACCACCCGCGACGTCCTGGAGACGGTGCGCGACGACGTCGGTCTGGGCACGGCGATGAACCTGCTCGATCGCACCGGCGGCGGTCAGGGCTCGAGCCACCTCGACGACCTCGAGGGTCTCCTCGGCGTCGCCGACCTCCACCCCGACCCTGCCGGGTTCGAAGCGTGGCTACGCACGGCGTTTCAGCGCCAAGCCGACCCAGCAGGCGTGACGCTCTCGACGATCCACCGGGTGAAGGGACGTGAGTGGGACCGCGTCGCCGTGTTCGGCGTCACCGAGGGCCTCGTCCCGCACCGCCTCGCCGAAGACGTCGAGGAGGAGCGTCGCGTGCTGCACGTGGCCATCACGCGTGGCCGTCACCGAGTCGCCGTGCTCACCGACCACACCCGCCGGTCGGGCTTCCTCGACGAGCTCGCCGGAACGGCGCCGAGGCGGCCTGTGCGCCCGGCTCGAGTCACCGCACCTGCCCCGGTCGCGACGACAACGTCGGCTCCGGATGGCATCGGTGCTGAGCACGGCCTCGTGGTCAGGGTCGCCGGCGGCTACGACGGGACCGTCGAGGAGGTCGACGGGCGGGCGGCGATGATCCGGCTGCCGTCGGGCGCCAGCCTGCGGGTCCGGTTTGGTGAACGCGTCGAGCACGACGGCAAGCGGGCCGCGCTCGCGCCACCCTCCCGGCTCTGGGGTGCCGCGGCCGAGGCCGAGGCGGCGTTGCGGGCGTGGCGGACCTCCCGCGCCACCGCCGACGCTGTCCCCGCCTACGTGGTCGTCAACGACAAGCACCTGCGCGGCATCGCCATGGCGCGGCCGACCACACCGACCGAGCTGGCGGCGTGCGACGGCATCGGCCCGACGAAGCTCGAGCGCTACGGCGAGGAGCTGCTCGCCCTGCTCGAACCATTCCCGCGCGGCTGAGCCAGACCGTTCTTGCACGGTGGAAGCCGAGCCACGGCGGGAGTCGATGCCGGATCACTTCACCGCGCAGCCACCAAGCAGCCCGCCTCGGCGCCAGTGTCCTGATCTCGCTCGTTGAGGCCGTAACGGACGGTGTCGACATGGCGCTTGTTGGTGGTGCGGACCGGGCGTCCGCCCTCGCATGGGTCGACGGGCGTGCAGGGCGGACGCTTCGGGTCGGGGACGTTTCGAGCTCGGCTGTAACGGATGACCCACCGACGGCGCTACCTCAGGTGGCCCGGAGCCCCGGGCGGGCGGGCGTCCACCTCGCACTACTTGGACACGGGGCTCCGGGCCACGTGGCGGTCTACGTGAGCGGCGACAGCGGCAGGTGACGTGGCGTCGTCACGAGGTCGGGAGTTCGAATCTCCCTCGGCCAACTGGCCAATACCCGCGGCGGTGGTAGGCGAGCGGCTCGTGCCGATGGCAACGCGAGCCGCGCTGTCCGCCTCCGGCGCCCGCCGACGCGGGGTTCCGGGGCGGCTCGACGGCCGCCGTCGAGAGCGCCGCGACCAGCCTGCGGCGTCCTGCCGCGTCGCCAGGCGGCGATCGCCGCGACCGAGCAAACGACGGCGATGGTCGCTGAGACGAGTGATCGCATCTTCATGATCCCTAGAGACGTGCAGCACCGCCGCCACGGCATAGGGGAGACCCCGTGTTCTCGATCGGGCACCGAGGTCACACGTCGGCCGGCCGGTGCCACCGAAACGGGCTCATCCCTTGCGTGACGACGATCGTTGCGAGCGGGCGCGATCGAGCACGATGCGGGCGGCCTCCCCGACGGTGTAGACGCCATCGCCCGGGCGCCCGCGGATGAGGTCGGCGACGACACCCGTCCATCCCGTCTGGTGCGCCGCGCCGAGGCCGGCGCCGTTGTCACCATGGAAGTACTCGCTGAACACGAGGTTGTCCCGCCACGCCGGGTCACTTTGCAACCGTTCCACCCCGCCGAAGCACGGTCGCCGCCCGTCGGGTCCCGGCACGAACAGCCCGATCAGCCGCTGGCGCAAGTCGTCGGCGACCTGCTGCAGGGTGTGCTGGTGCCCGCTACCGGTCGGGTACTCGATCGTCAGGTCGTCCCCGAAGAATCGGTGGTAGCGCTCGAGAGCGCTGATGACGAGGTAGTTCAATGGGAACCAGATCGGCCCTCGCCAGTTCGAGTTGCCGCCGAACATGTCGCTCGTCGACTCGGCCGGTTCGTAGTCGATGCTGGCGGTGACCCCCTCGATGTCGATCACGTACGGATGCTCGCGGTGGTACGCCGAGACCGCCCGGAGTCCGTGGGGCGACAGGAACTCCTGCTCGTCGAACAGCTTCGTGAAGAGCCGCAGCAGGTGATCGATGCCGACCACGCCGAGGAGCAGCCGCGCGCCTCCGTCCTCGCCGTCGCCCGGCCGCAGCAGCCCTTGCGCGATCAGCCCGTCGCGCCCACCGAGATCGTCGATGAGCCTGGCGACGCCCTTGCCCATGGTCTGGGCGCGACCCACGACCTCCTGGTCGACCGTGACGGCGGCGAGGAGCGGGATGATCCCGACCATCGAGCGGACCTTGATCGGGACAACGGCGCCGCCCGGGGTGGTCAGCTGGTCGTAGTAGAGGCCGTCGTCCTCGTTCCACATCCCGAGTGACGCCAGCGCCTCGCGGATCGCGGTGAAATGCTCCAGGAACTTGAGCACGAGGTCGGTGGCTGGCCGCTGACCAGAGCGCGACAGGAGCGCTGCCATCGACCCCATGGCGAGCGCGTAGGAGGCCATCCATCCGGTGGCGTCGGACTGCTCGAGCACGCCGCCGACCGGGAGATGGGAACGGTCGAGCGGCCCGATGTTGTCGAGACCGAGGAATCCGCCTTCGAACAGGTTGGAGCCGTCGGCGTCCTGCAGGTTCATCCACCACGTGAAGTTGACGAGCAGCTTGTCGAAGACTTGGCTCAAGAAGTCGATGTCGCGGGCGCCGTCGATGGCGAAGACCTCGAGCGCCGCCCACGCCTGGACGGGCGGGTTGACGTCACCGAAGTCCCACTCGTAGGCAGGCAACGCGCCGCTCGGGTGCTGGAACCATTCCCTGCACAACAGCAGTAGCTGGTACTTGGCGAAGCCCGGGTCGACGTGGGCCAGCGCAACGCAGTGGAACCCCATGTCCCATGCTGCGAACCACGGGTACTCCCACTTGTCAGGCATCGACATGATGTCGAAGGCGTCGAACGTGCTCCAACGGGCGTTACGTCCGTCCTTCCGCGCTGGCGCCGGCGGAGGCTGCGTCGGATCGCCCGCCAGCCAACGCCTCACGTCGTAGGCGTACAGCTGCTTGCTCCACAGCATTCCCGCCAGAGCCTGGCGCATCACGATGGCGGACTCTGCCGAGCCGTCCGCCGTCCCCAGCTCGGCGTAGAACTCGTCCGCCTCGCGGCGTCTCCGGTCATTGACTTCGGCGAACCGGCGCCCGAGCGCCGTCGTCGGCTTCGCCGGCTTGGATCCGGTCGGGCGGAGGCGCAGCCGCAGCTCGATCGTCTCGCCAGGCTCGACAGAGGTGCGGTACCAGAAGGCTGCCTTCGTGCCCTGCTCGTCCGGATCGATCGTCGGCGCACCGTTGATGACGTGATCGTTGATCCCGTCCTTCGGATACGGATGGGAGGGCTGCACGCCGAACAGGCGGCCATCGTTGGTCTCGTTGTGGCAGAAGAGAGCAGTTGGCGCGTCGCCGTCGGGTGCTGCCCCTGCGAGCAGCTCGAGGTCGCCGAGGAACGGGTGGTCGATGGCGATCGCGCCGTCGTCACGCCGCCACAGGCGCGGACGGTCAGCACCGATGTCCCAGCTCCACGTGTTGCGGAACCACACGGTCGGCAGCACGTGGATGGTGTCGGCTTCCGGCCCGGCGTTCGTGATGCGCACCGTCATCAACAGGTCGTCCGCCTTGGCCTTGGCGTAGTCGACCTCGACGATCCAGTAGCGGTCCTCGTCGAACACGCCAGCGTCGAGGAGCTCGAACTCGGGTTCGAGGCGGCCACGTCGGCCGTTCTCGGCGATGAGCTCCGCGTAGGGGTAAGCGGCCTGTGGATAGTGGTATCGCCAGCGATTCCAGGCGTGGCTGGGAGTCGCGTCGAGGTACCACCAGTACTCCTTGACGTCCTCACCGTGGTTGCCCTGCGGGCCGGTCAGGCCGAACATCCGTTCTTTGAGGATCGGGTCCCGTCCGTTCCACAGCGCCAGTGCCAGGCACAGCCGCTGCTCCACGTCGCAGAAGCCGGCCATCCCGTCCTCACCCCAGCGGTAGGCCCGCGAGCGGGCGTGATCGTGGGGGAGATAGGACCAGGCGTCACCGTCGGCGCTGTAGTCCTCGCGGACGGTGCCCCACTGCCGCTCACTGACGTAGGGACCCCACAGGTACCACTCACCCGCCTGGCGGAGACCGTTCTCGAGCCGTCCGAACCCGGCGATCCGAGCCCGTTCTGCACCTGGCATGTCTTACCTCCCTCTCAACGGTGTGACGAGCGCCATATGTGAAGGTCACGTGGCTGCGCAGGCCCGTAGAATGCCAGGGATGCGTCAGGGGGAACGGAGCAGCGAGGCGGGGGTCGAGACGCCACCGGTTCCGCGCGCCGCGCCCATGGTCCCGCGCTGGCGGCGCGGTCGGACGCTGAGTGACGGCACGGTCCTGCACTGGTGGAAACAGATCGTCGCGGTGTTCGCTGTGTACGCCCTGTACGAGCTGGTCCGGAGCCGGGCCGTGTCGAGCCCGGCGCGGGCGTTCGACAATGCCCTGTTGATCATCGACTGGCAGAAGGCACTCGGCATCAACCACGAGTTGGCGATCCAGGAGTGGTCGCTGCAGTGGCGCCCGCTGATCATCGCCAGCAACTACTTCTATGGCTCGATCTACCTCGTCGCCACGTTCGGGATCATCGTGTGGCTCTACCGCCGCCGCTCTGACGCCTACCCCTTGTGGCGCAACACCCTGGCGTTCATGACGACGTTCGGGCTGCTCGGTTTCGCCCTCTTCCCGCTGATGCCACCGCGCCTGCTCGACAGCCTGGGCGATGGACGGGTGTTCGGGTTCGTCGACACGCTGTTCGAGTACCCGACGTTCTGGAACTTTGACTCGGAGGGCATGCGGACGGTCTCCAACCCCTTCGCCGCAATGCCGAGCCTGCACTGCGCATGGGCCATCTGGGGTGCCTGTGCG
Source organism: uncultured Acidimicrobiia bacterium (assembly GCA_963774635.1). Taxonomy (GTDB): domain Bacteria; phylum Actinomycetota; class Acidimicrobiia; order Acidimicrobiales; family Ilumatobacteraceae; genus JALZMG01. The sequence continues at coordinate 105,609 of CAVZFS010000031.1, read as the reverse complement.
CTGTATCCCCGTGTGCGCAGCAACTGGGCCAGGGGGTTGGCCGTCGCCTACCCGGTCGTGACCGTGTACGTCGTGGTCGCCACGGGCAACCACTTCTTCCTCGATGCCGTGGGTGGCGCCGTCGTGTTCGGTGCCGGCTACGGGGTGGCCCGCTTCGTGACCAAGGCTGGCCGCGGCCGTCCGCTCACAGAGCGCGACGACGAGCACCAGGAGGAGCTCGTCGCTCAGCCCGAACGCGTGCCGTACCGAGCGATCGCCGCCCGATAGGCGGCGACGTTCAGCGCGACGACCCGCGGCCACTCGACCGCGACAGGCGTCTCGCGGTTGTGCTTGGCGATGACGAGTCGGAGCTCAGGGTCGCCGATGAGACGCTGCAGCTGGTCCACCATGTCGGCGTCGCTGTGCGCCAGCAGACCTTCCTGACCGTGCTCGACGAACTCGCGGATGCCTGTGCGCTCCTTGGCGACGACGGGCACACCGGCGCACCGCGCCTCGAGGGCTGCGATGCCGAACGACTCGAGGTTGGCGGGAGCAACGAAGAGGTCGGCCCGGCGGTACATGTCCCTGATCTCGTCTCGGCTGCGGCGCCCGACGAGGAACACGACGTCGCCCAGCCCGTGGCGGCGGATGTACCGCTCGAGCGAGGGCCGCTCGGGTCCTTCGCCCACGATGTCCAGCCGGAGGCGTATGGATGGCGGCGTCCGGGCCCGCAAGCGCTCCACCATCCGCAGCAGGTGCAGCGGGCGCTTGCGCGGCGCGAGGCGCATCACGGTCGCCATGCGCACGTCGTCCGGGTCGCGCTCCAGCGGGTCGGCGGTCCAGTCCGCCTGGTCGATGCCGTTCGGCAGCACGAGCACCTCGCGGTCGCCGCCGGCGATCCGTTCGATCGGCTCGGCGGCAACCGCACTGACCGCCGAGAAGATGGCGTTCCACCGGCTCCAATGGCCGATCCGGTCGAGGGCGCCGAAGATCGGTGTGACGTAGCTCCACATGCAGTGCGTCGTGATGACGGTCGGCAGGCCGGCGCGCTGGGTCCGGTAGGCGGCGGCATACGAGAGGGGAGAGGCGATGCCGCCGTGGAAGTGGGCGACGTCGACCTGCTCGCGGAGCAGGACGTCGGCCGTCATCCGGAAGCTCTTCGGTGTGAACGGGATGTTGAACGGGAGCAGCGGGGTGTCGAGGCGGTGCACACGCACGCCGTCGACGACGCTCGGCCCAGCCGTCGGCGTCACGACGAGCACGTCGTGACCGGCGGAGATCAGCCGTTGGGCCAGATCGTGGACCTGCATCTCGATGCCGCCGACCTGGGGGATGTAGCAGTCGCTGACCAGGCCGATGCGCAGGGGTGCAGACGCCGACGGCACGACCGCCGAGCGTATCCGCCCCGCCCTGCGACCCTCCCGGATGCTCAGTTTCGGATTCTGACGACACTTGGTTGCGCTCAGCGCAACCAACTGTCGTCAGAATCCGCGTAGGGGGACCGCGGTGAGCGGCAAGACTGGCGGCACGTGACGCGCACGCTGGTCTGCTTCCATGCTCATCCCGACGACGAGTCGATGCTCACCGCGGGCACGATGGCCAAGGTGGCCGCCGGCGGCGACCGGGTCGTGCTCGTCGTGGCGACCCGCGGCGAGCGGGGCGAGGCCGCTGGGTTCGACGATCTCGCCGTGGCGCGGCTCGAGGAGCTGGAGCGGTCGGCCGCCGTGCTCGGAGTCGCGCGCATCGAAGTGCTCGGGTACGGCGATTCCGGCTCGGGTCCCGAGCCGCCGCCTGCGGACTCCTTCGTCGCCGCGCCGCTCGACGAGAGCGCTGAGCGCCTGGCCGCGATCCTGCGTGACGAAGCGGCCGACGTCCTCACGATCTACGACCCGCTCGGTGGCTACGGGCACCCGGATCATGTGCAGGTCCACGACGTCGGTCGGGCGGCGGCCGAGCTGGCGGGCACCCCGGTCGTGCTCGAGGCGACGATCAGCCGCGATCTCCTGGCGCTTGCCGCCCAGGTCGTGCCGACGCTCGGCTTCGATCTACCTGCTGACGTCGTGCCGCCGGACCTCGACACCGTGTACACCGCGGCTGCCGACATCACGCACACGATCGACGTCGCCACACACCTGGCTGCCAAGCGGGCCTCGATGGAGGCCCACGTCAGCCAGACGACAGGCGGGACCACGGTCCGGACGCTCGCTGTCTTCCTCGCCCTCCCCGAGGACCTGTTCGCCGCCGCCTTCGGCACGGAGTGGTTCGTCGACCGCGCCTGCCCGCCGGGCAGCAACCAGACGGACGTCTTCGCGACCCTCGAACGAACGAACCGATGACGGAACTGCCCGATCCTGACGAGAGCAACGTCGAGGGCCTCGGGGCGCTCCGCGTTCCCGCGCAGCTCGTCGAGCGCGAGCTCTCGTCCAAGTCGCCACGTCGGCGTGTGATCGAGATCGTCGTATCCCTGGCCGTCGTCGTCGTCCTCTTCGCGTTCGCCATCCCGTCGATCGTCGGGTCCGGCTACGGCGAGATCTTCGAGCACCTGAAGCAGCTGACGGTCGTCGAGCTCGTCGAGCTCACGTCGTTCTGGATCCTCGTGATGCTCACGTACAGCTTCGTGCTGACGACCTCCATGCCGGACCTCAACCACCCGCAGGCGCTGGTGCTCAACTTCGCCGGAAGTGCCGTCTCCAACGTCGTGCCGTTCGGCGGTGCCGCCGGCGTCGCGGCGACCTACACGATGACGATGTCGTGGGGGATCTCCGCGCCGGCGGTGACGCTCGGAATCCTCGTCAGCGGCATCTGGAACGTCTTCACCAAGCTCGGCCTGCCAGTCCTGTCGCTCGCCATCCTCCTCGTGGCCGGCCGGAGCACTGCTGGCCTCGTCGTGCCCACGCTGCTCGGGCTCATCATGCTCATCGGCGGCATCGTGTGCTTCACGCTCATCCTGCGCAGTGACTCGCTGGCCGAGCGCATCGGCCGGCTCGCCGAACGCGTCGGCTCGGCTGCCATGCGACTCGTGCGGCGTCCACCCGTCACGGGCTGGCACGACGCCGTCGTCGACTTCCGGCATCGCAGCCGCAAGCTGATCCGGGCGAAGTGGAAAGCACTGACCTTCTGGATGCTCGCCTACAACCTCGGCCAGTACCTGCTGCTGCTGATGTGCGTGCGGATGCTCGGCACCACCAACGACGAGCTCGGCTGGATCGAGGTGCTCGCGGCTTTTTCGTTCGCCAACCTGCTGACGACGATCGCCATCACGCCGAGCGGCGTGGGTTTCGTCGAGGCGGGCACGGTTGCCGCACTGATCGCGTTCGGTGGCAACGACGTGGGCTCAGCGGCGGCGGTGCTCCTGTTCCGTTGCTACACGTACGTGCTCGAGATCCCCGTCGGCGCCGCGGCGTGGGTCGTCTGGGCGACCCGTCACCGGTGGCGCAAGCCACTGCCGCGGGTTCCCGTCGACGCCCGCCGGTAGCGTCGAACACCCATGTGCGGCCGCTTCGTCTCCTCCAGCACACCCGAGAAGATCGCCGAGTACTTCGGCGCCGCCTTCGAGGGTGAGACGCTCGGCGAGAACTACAACGTCGCGCCGACCAACGACATCTACGGCGTCGTCGTCGGTCCGGACGGCGAGGCGCGCCTCGAGGTGTTCCACTGGGGCCTCATCCCGGTGTGGGCCAAGGAGCGCAAGATCGGCCAGCGGATGATCAACGCCAGGTCCGAGACGATGGCGTCGAAGCCGGCGTACAAGGGCGTGTTCAAGAAGAACCGCTGCCTGATCCCGATGGACGGGTTCTACGAGTGGCAGGCCGGCCAGCCGGGTGGGCCGCTGACGAAGGCAGGGAAGCCGGCCAAGCAGCCGATGTTCATCAACCGTCTGGACGGTGAGCCGCTGGCGGTTGCCGGGCTGTGGTCGGCGTGGCGGGATCCGGAGAGCAGCGATCCCGATTGGCTGCATTCGGCCACGGTCATCACGACGTCGGCCAACGGGACGATGGCGCCGATCCACGACCGGATGCCGGTCATCCTCCCGCAGTCGGCGTGGGAGGCATGGCTCGATCCGAACAACAACGACATCGAGTCGCTCTCGAAGCTGCTCATCCCTGCACCGGACACGCTGCTGCAGGTGCGGGCCGTCGGGACGGACGTCAACAACGTCCGCAACAAGGGCGCCCACCTCATCGATCCGCTCTGATGGCCTCGTTCGCTGCGCTCACTCGGCGTGCCTCGCTAGTGCTCTCGGCGAGCACGACGCTCGGCCTGACCATCCACGCTCGCTGCGGCACGAACGCTCGGGATCTAGCGCGCCCACGTGTGCGACCGTCACGCGTCGACCACCTCGGCGCGGCCCATCGCCTTCAGCTCGCCGCGGATCGCCGCAGCGGCGGCGTCGAGCTCGTCCCGCTCGACGGAGTCGGCGGCGTTGGCGAACGCGAGCTGGGCCATGGAGTTCGTCGGGATCACGTGGACGTGGGTGTGGGGCACCTCGTAGCCGGCGATGATCACCCCGATCCGCTCGCACCGGAACGCTCGCTCCTGTGCCAGACCGATCACCCGCGTCACGTCGAAGAGGTGGGCGACCAGGTCGGCGGGGGCATCGATCCAGTGGTCGATCTCGTCGATCGGCACGACCAGCACGTGACCATGGGCGAGCGGGTTGATCGACAGGAAGGCAACGCAGCGGTCGTCGCGCCAAACGAACGTCCCGGGGATCTCGCCGGAAATGATCCGGCTGAAGATTGTGGCCATGCCGGCGAGGGTATGTTGCCGGCCGCCTGATCCAAGTACTCCCGCTCGGCACGAGATTGGAACGAAACGCCCAGCGAGGTACGGTGCCGGTCAGGCGGACACCATCCAACGCAAGGGGGCACATCGAGGTGTTGACCGTTTTTCCATCCAGTCGCCGGCGCAAGCTGGCGGGCATCGTCGCCGGAGCGGCGCTCGCCGGGCTGCTCATACCGACGACAGCCGACGCCCAGCAGGGCCAGATCGCCTGCGAGCGGCGCAACAACAACCAGTACGACAAGCTCCTCGATTGCGTCACGCTGGACGGGCGTCAGGGAGCACCAAGCGGCGCTCCAGGCGATCGCCGACGCCAACGACGACGAGTTCTATCCGGGCTCTCGCGCCGCGGGCACCGAGGGCTACGCCGACGAGCGTCGAGTACGTGGTCGGCGTGCTGGAGGACGCCGGCTGGGAGGTGACGCTCGACCCCGTGGAGTTCGACGTTCAGTGTTCCCGGCGCTGTTGCAGCAGCTCACACCGGTCAGTGCCACGTACGAGACGGGCGCGTTCACCGGCAGTGGGATGGTGACGTCACAGGTCGAGTCATTCCGGTCGACATCAACCTCGCACCACCGCGGGCCAGCACGAGTGGCTGCGAGGCACGCCGACTTCGCCGGCCTCGACTGATCAGCGGACCCAACGACATCGCGCTGATCCAGCGTGGATAGCCTGCAGCTTCGGAGTCAAGGCGCTGAACGCGGCAGGCCGCCGGCGCAGAAGCGGTGATCATCTTCAACCAGGGCAACCGCCCGACGCGCGAGGGCCTGATCGTCGGGACGACGTGCTGCCCGACGGCGCAGCCGCGTCGACGATCCCGGTCGTCGGCGCGTCGTTCGCCGATGGCGTCGCGCTCGCCGCAGCCAGGTTCCTCGGCGCGCGTCGTGTCATCCCGGCCGAGATACGGACCGACTTCAACGTGATCGCCGAGAAGGAAGGCGTCAACGACGACAACGTCGTGATGGCCGGCGCCCACCTCGACTCGGTGACGGCCGGGCCAGGCATCAACGACAACGGCAGCGGCTCGGCCGCCCTGCTCGAGATCGCCCAGAACCTGGCCAACCACCGACCCGCAGAACACGCTGCGCTTCGCCTGGTGGGCCGCCGAGGAGCTCGGGTCTGATCGGCTCCACGGACTACGTCGAGGGGCTGTCGCAGGCCGAACTCGACCGCATCGCGCTGTACCTGAACTTCGACATGATCGGCTCGCCGAACTACTTCATCGGGGTGTACGACGCCGACGAGTCGTCGTACGACGCACCGGTGGTCGTGCCCGACGGGTCGATCGCCATCGAGGACGTCTTCGAGTCCTACTACACGCTCGTCGGTCGAGCCCTACGACGACACGGAGTTCAGCGGCCGCAGCGACTACCAGGCGTTCATCGAGAACGACATCCCGTCGAGCGGGCTGTTCACCGGCGCCGAGGTACTGAAGACTGCGGAGCAGGCGGCGATCTGGGGCGGCACCGTCGGCGCCCAGTTCGACCCGTGCTACCACCAGGCGTGCGACACGTTCGACAACGTCGCCCTGGACGCGCTCGACGTCAACACGCGACGCCATCGCCTTCGCCGTGCTGACGTTCGCCTACTCGACCGAGTCGGTGAACGGCGTCCCCGGCAAGCAGGTGCCGGGCAGCCAGCCGCTGCCGGCGCCGGCCGGTCCCGAAGGGCACGTGTCCAGCCGGCCCGACCGTTCCCTGCAAGCTGTAGGAGGCTGACGCAACACTGGGCGCGATGAGCGATGAGCGCCGTATGGCCACTCATCGCTCATCGCGTCCCGACGACTCAGGCGGCGGGGAGGTCGATCGGCTCCTGACGGTGCCGAACGTCATCACGCTGGTCCGCCTCCTCTGCCTACCGCTCTTCCTCTACCTCTTGTTCGGTCGCGACAACCGGGCCGCCGCGGCCTGGTTGCTCGGTGGGCTGTGCGCCACCGACTGGGTCGACGGCTACCTCGCCCGCAGGCTCGGGCAGGTCAGTGAGTTCGGCAAGAAGTTCGATCCGACCGTCGACCGCCTCGTGTTCATGATCGCCATCGTCGCGATGCTCATCGACGGCGCCGGGCCGGCGTGGTTCCTGATCACCGTGCTGAGCCGCGAACTGATCGTCGGCGGCGCGGTCGCCATCGCCACGATCTTCTACCGTCTGCCCCGCTTGGACGTCGCCTTCCTGGGCAAGGTGGCTACCGCCCTCCTGATGATGGCCATCCCGGGGTTCCTGCTCGGCGACAGCGACATCTCCGCGCACGACTTCTTCTGGGTCGCCTCGTGGCTGATCGGCATCCCCGGTCTCGTCCTCAGTCTGGTGACGGGTGCGGGCTACCTGGCCAAGATCCGTGCCGGTGTCGCCGCGTTACGGTTGCGGACATGAAGGTTCACCTGGGCCACTTCGCCATGTGCGAGCGACCGAGCGCCAGCGAGGGAGTGACCAGACGCGGCCTGCGTGGCCTGGGAACGCAATGAACGTCCCCGAGCAGCTGCGGTACTCGTCGGACCACGAGTGGATCAGCCGGGACGGAGACATCGTGCGGGTCGGCATCACCGACTACGCGCAAGACGCGCTCGGAGACGTGGTGTTCGTGCAGGTTCCGTCGGTGGGGGCGGCGGTCGATGCCGGTCAGTCGTTCGGCGAGGTCGAGAGCACGAAGTCCGTCTCCGACGTGTACGCGCCGGTGTCCGGCACCGTCGTGCAGATCAACGACGGACTGGTGGATGCCCCGCAGTCGCTGAACGACGACCCCTACGGCGATGGATGGATCTGCACCATCCAGATGAGCGATCCAACGCAGTACGACAACCTGCTGGACGCCGCTGCCTACCGGCAGCTGATCGAGGGCTGAGCGTGTCGTACACGTTCTGCAACAACTGCGGGCACCGAAATCCGCCCGAGAGTGGTTTCTGCTCGAGTTGTGGGGCGCCGCTCGACATCACCGCTGACCGCACCGTCACGCTGTCGGCCGTCGACCCGCTGCAGGACGCCCCGGGCCCCGAGGACGACGTCGTCGTGCCGATCGATGATCTGCCGACCGACGCCGCGGTGCTCATCGTGCGCTCCGGCGTCCAGGCCGGGGACCGCTTCACGCTCAAGGGCACGGTGACGAAGCTGGGCCGCCATCCGGACAGCGAGATCATGCTGGACGACATCACCGTCTCCCGACGCCATGCCTCGATCGAGCGGACGGACGAGGGGTACGTCGTGAGCGATGCCGGCTCGCTGAACGGCACGTACCTCAACCAGGAGCGGATCGACCGGGCCGTGATGCGTCACGGTGACGAGCTCCAGATCGGCAAGTTCCGCCTCGTGCTGTTCGAGCGCGCCGATGGCTGAAGCCGGGCCGGCCCACCTCTCGATCGGCGAGGTCCTTGGCTTGCTGCTCGAGGAGTTCCCCGACGTCACGATCTCGAAGATCCGCTTCTTGGAGAGCCAGGGCTTGATCGAGCCGGAACGGACGCCGTCCGGCTACCGCAAGTTCTTCGACGATGACGTCGAGCTGCTGCGGCTGATCCTTCGTGAGCAGCGCGAGAAGTTCCTGCCGCTGCGCGTGATCAAGGACCGGCTCGACTCCGGGGAGATCGAACCACCCGATCCGACCCCGACCAAGGGCTCGCCAGAGCCGGAACGCCCGAGCCCAGCCGTGGTCTCCAAGCACCCGTCGACGGGACGGGTTGCGCGGTCGGCGCCCGCCGTCGCCACCGACGAGCCGACCGACGACCCTCCTGCGCCGACGCCACCGCCCGAACAGGCGACACCGCCGACCAAGCAGCCCGCGCTGCCGACCGCTACCACCCAGCCGGCACAAGCGGCACAGCCCGCGCCGCCGGCGCCAGCGGCGCAACCCCCGCCAGCGGCGCGTCTGCTGCCCGGCGTGCTGGTCAACCGGCAAGAGCTCTGCGCGATGGCGTCGGTGACGTCCGAAGAGCTGGCCCAGCTCGAGGAGTACGGCGTCGTCGCTGCTCGAGGCAGCGAGCTCTACGGGGACGAGGCGGTGGAGATCGCTGCTGCGGCGGGAGGGTTCCTGCGGGCGGGCGTCGATGCTCGGCACCTTCGAGCATGGCGGACGTCGGCGGAGCGCGAAGCCGGGCTCTACGAGCAGCTCATCCTGCCGGTGCTGCGCCAACGCAATCCGCAGGCCCGCAGCCATGCCGCCACCCGTCTGGACGAGCTGGAAACCCTCGGCAGCAAACTCCGGGCGGCCATGATGCGGTCGGTGCTCCGGCGCTACCTCGAGCTCTGAACCCGGCCTGTCGTACGGCCGACATCGCGAGGTCCGGTCGGGATACGATCGTCGCGGTGGTGCCGCTGGAGCTGGTCGGGGTACGGGTCGAGATCCCTGCCAACACGCCGATGGTCTTGTTGCGCGAGCAGACGGGCCGCCAGCGTCTCCTGCCGATCTACATCGGAACGCCGGAGGCAACGTCGATCCACTACGCCCTGGAAGGCGTCACGCCACCTCGTCCGCTGACCCATGACCTGTTCATCCAGGTCCTGGCGACGCTCGGCGTCGCCTTGGAGCAGATCGTCGTGACGGAGATGCGCGACCACACGTACTTCGCCGAGCTCCACCTGCGCCGCGATGGCGAGCTCACGGTCATGTCGAGTCGCCCATCGGACGCGATCGCACTCGCCGTGCGGTGCTCGGCCCCGCTGTTCGCCTCCGAGGAGCTCCTCGACGAGGTGGGCCAGGAGCCGACGCCCGAGCCCGAGGAAGAGGCCGAGGAGATCATCGACGAGTTCCGCGACTTCATCGAGCACGTCAACCCCGATGACTTTGGATGACTCGCTGCGCGCGTGCCGTGTCCCTTGACCGCACGACGCTCACCATCTAGCGTCTCCTTCTCACATCGACGTAACTACGTCGGTGTGGCGCGAGACACGGAGGTGTTGGGGCCGTGACGGAAACCGGATACAGCGGCACACAGACCGCCAAGATCGTCGGCATCACGTATCGGCAGCTCGACTACTGGGCCCGCACGGACCTGCTGCGCCCGTCGCTGGTCGAGGCATCGGGGAGTGGCAGCCGTCGCCGCTACTCGTATCGCGACCTCCTGGAGCTGCGGGTCATCAAGACGCTGCTCGACGCCGGCATCCGTCTCGAGTCCGTTCGAGAGGTCTTCACGTACCTCCGCCGGCACGTCACCACGGACATCGCGTCCGCTCACATCGTGATCAGCGGGAGCCAGGTCGTCTTGTGCGACGGCGACGAGCTGGTCGACGTCCTGCGCCAAGGCCAGGGCGTGCTCAACGTGCTGCCGCTGGCCGGCGTCAAGCACGACATCGACGCCCAGCTGGTCCCCTTCAATGACGAGCACGCCCGCGCCGGCCCGGTGACCGTGGCGACATGACGCTCGAGCGGTCGCCGCTCGACGCACTGCACCGGGCGCTCGGTGCCCGGATGGTGGAGTTCGGCGGCTGGGAGATGCCGCTCGAGTACCCGACCGGCACGATTGCCGAGCACTTGGCCTGCCGGCGCGACGCCGTCGTGTTCGACGTGTCGCATCTCGGGACGGTCCGACTGGATGAGCCTGACGCCTTCGACCGGCTGCAGGAGACCTTGACCAACGACCTGCGCAAGATCGGCCCCGGCCGGGCGCAATACACCCATCTTCTCGACGAAGACGGCTCGGTGCTCGACGACATCATCGTGTGGTGGCATCCCGATGGCGACCTGTTCGACGTCATGCCCAATGCCTCCAACACCGATCGCGTGCGCGACGCCATCGGCGGTCGCGAGACGACGGCGCAGCGGGCCGTGCTGGCGATCCAGGGACCGAATGCCCTCGAGCGCCTGTCGACGGTGTTGCCCGATGCGGCCACCGTTGGACGCTTTCGGGTCGGCACGACCACGTGGCGCGACGCAACGTGCACGGTGGCGGGCACCGGCTACACCGGCGAGCGGGGCGTGGAGATCGCCGTGCCGGCCGATGCCGCAGCGACGCTGTGGGAGGCGGTCGTCGATGCAGGCGTGACGCCCGCCGGCCTCGGAGCGCGGGACACGCTGCGTCTCGAAGCCGGCCTCCCGCTGCACGGCCACGAGCTCGGGCCCGGCATCACCCCGCTGGAGGCTGGCTTGGGCTGGGTGATCGGATGGGACAAGCCGGCATTTCGCGGTCGGGAAGCACTCGAACGTGAGCGGATGCGCGGCGTGGAGCGCCACCTCGTCGGAATTGCCACCGAGGGTCGCCGGCCGCCCCGGGCCGAGAGCCCGGTCCACTGCGGTGGGGAGATCGTCGGTCAGGTCACGAGCGGCAACTTCTCACCGGTGCTCGGCCACGGGATCGCGTTGGCCTTCGTCCCGCCCGACCTCGACGCTGGCGCACCCGTCGAGATCGAGGTTCGCGGCACCATGCTTGCCGGCGAGATCGTGCCCACGCCGTTCGTCGGGCGTTGACGACGCCGCGGTCACCGGGCCTGTGACGTGCGGGCCGCGGCCTTCTTCTTCGTTGCGGCCTTCTTCTTCGCGGGTGCCTTCTTCTTCGCCGCTCGCTTCTTCGCTGGCGCCTTCTCGACCGGCGGCGGGGGAGCGGGCTGCGCGGCGGGCGCCGGAGTCGCCGTCGACGAAACCACCGGACGAGGAGTCAGCCCCGGGATGCGCATCCCGAACAGCCCGCCGGCCTGATCGAACAGCTGGGCCAGCGGTGACATGCGGCGCGACAGGTCATTGATCACGTCGAGGAAGGCCGCCAGGTCCGTCGGCAGCGCCATCAGCACCGGTGAGTTGAGGGTGTCGGCGAGACGGGCCAGACCCGGGGCGACCTGATCGATCGGCCCCGACAGACGCGCCGACAGCTCGTCGGCGAGCTTCACCGTGCGCGTCAGCTGCGGCAGCATCGCCCTGATCGGTTCCTCGAAGTCGTTGAGGAGCCGGTTGACCCGCCCTGCCGTGTCGTTCAGGTTCTCCATCGTCGTGTTGAAGTTCTCGAGGCCCTTCATGAGCTCCTCGGCACCACGGCGCAGCTGATCGAACGACCGGATGACGGCGGCGATCGGGCCGGCGACGAGGGAGATGACGTCGCTGAACGGGTCAGGTCGGGGGGTGTCAGCCATGGCGGATCACCTGCGGCACGCTAGTCAGGGACGTTGCGTACGCCTCCAACGGCTCGCACGAGCAGATGAGGTTGCGATCCCCGCCGGCGGCGTCGATGCGTGACACCGGTGGGAAGTACTTCGCCGCCCGCAGCTCCGGTCGCGGGTACGCGGCCAGCGCCCGGTCGTAGGGCCGGTCCCACGCACCGAGGAGATCTTCAGCGGTGTGCGGAGCGAGGCGCAGCGGGCTCTGCTCGAGCGGCCACGTGCCGTCGCCGACCTTCCCGATCTCGTCGCGGATGGCGGTCATCGCCTCGCAGAACCGATCGAGCTCGGCCAGCGTCTCGCTCTCGGTCGGTTCGATCATCAACGTCCCGGCGACCGGGAAGCTCATCGTCGGGGCGTGGAAGCCGTAGTCCATGAGCCGCTTGGCGACGTCGTCGACGGTCACGCCGGTCGCCCGCGTGATGCCGCGCAGATCGATGATGCACTCGTGGCCGACCCGTCCGCGCGCACCGCGATACAGCACCGGGTAGTGCTCGGCGAGCCGCGTCGCCACGTAGTTGGCCGAGCAGATCGCGACCGCCGTGGCGTGGGTCAAGCCGGCCGGACCCATCAGCGCGATGTACGCCCACGAGATCGGCAGGATCCCGGCCGACCCGTACGGTGCCGCCGACACGGGCCCGACGCGCTGATCCTGGCCGCCGAGCGGACTGCCGGGCAGGAACGGAGCCAGATGGGCGCGCGCGGCAACTGGTCCGACCCCGGGGCCGCCGCCACCGTGGGGGATGCAGAACGTCTTGTGGAGGTTGAGGTGGCTGACGTCGGCGCCGAAGTGGCCGGGACGGGCCACACCGACGAGGGCGTTGAGGTTTGCACCATCGACGTAGACCTGGCCGCCGGCATCGTGCACGGCCGCGCAGATCTCGCCGATCGCCTCCTCGAAGATGCCGTGTGTTGACGGGTAGGTGACCATGATCGCGGCGACTCGATCGCCGGCCACGTCGAGCTTGGCGTGCAGGTCGGCGACGTCGATGTTGCCGTCGGAGTCGGTGGCGAGGACGACCACATCGAGCCCGGCCATCACCGCACTGGCGGCGTTCGTCCCGTGCGCGCTTGCCGGGATCAGGCAGACGGTTCGTTGTCCCTGGCCGTTGGCGCGGTGGAACGCCCGGATCGCCAGGAGGCCGGCGAACTCACCTTGGCTCCCTGCGTTGGGTTGGACGCTCACGGCCTCGTAGCCGGTCAGCTCGGCGAGCCACGACTCCAACTCGGCGATGAGCTCGCGCAGCCCGGTGGAGTCGTCATCCGGCGCGAACGGGTGCAGGTCGGCGAACTCGGGCCACGTGATCGGCTCCATCTCCGTGGTGGCGTTGAGCTTCATCGTGCACGACCCCAGCGGGATCATCGTGCGGTCGAGGGCGAGGTCCTTGTCGGCCAACCGTCGCAGGTAGCGCAGCATCTCGTGCTCGGTGTGGTATCGGTGGAACACGCCCTGGTGCAGGTAGTCGTCGGTCCGACGCGCTGCCGCGAGCAGGCCGTCGGGAGCTTCGTCCGGCTGGTCCGGGAGCGATGCCCCGAATGCGGCCAGCGCTCGTTCGACCACGTCGAGGCTCGACGTCTCGTCGAAGGTGAGACCCACGGAGTGGTCGTCGACGCGACGGAGGTCGAGACCGTCGGCGCGGGCGGCAGCCAGGATCTCGTCCGCGTCGACGTCGTCGACGGTGATCGTGTCGAACCACGTGTCGTGGCGCAACCGGTGTCCGGCCGCGCTCAACCCTGCAGCTGCGATCGAGGTGTAGCGATGCGTGCGTTCGGCGATGCGGCGCAGCCCATCGGGACCGTGCCATGCGGCGTACAGGCCGGCGATGTTTGCGAGCAGCACCTGGGCGGTGCAGATGTTCGACGTTGCTCGTTCGCGGCGGATGTGCTGCTCGCGGGTCTGCAGGGCGAGGCGCAGCGCAGGCCGTCCAGCGGTGTCCGTGCTGACGCCGACGAGGCGGCCGGGCAGGGCGCGAGCGGCGTGTTGCTGCACGGAGATGAACGCCGCGTGGGGGCCGCCGTAGCCCATCGGGACACCGAAGCGCTGCGCCGATCCGATGGTGATGTCCGCGCCGACCTGACCGGGAGGGATCGTCAGGGCGCAGGCCAGGAGATCAGTGGCGACGATGGCCAGGCCACCAACTGCGTGGACGCGCTCGATGGCGGCCGACCAGTCGCGCACGTCGCCCGTGGACGTGGGGAGGCTGAACAGTGCGCCGAAGCAGCCGCCGTCGGTGTCGATCGCCTCCGGGTCCGCCACGACGAGCTCGATGCCGATGGGCTCGGCTCGCGTGGCCAGCACGGCGATCGTTTGCGGGTGGGTGTCGGGGTGCACCACGAACCGCTTGGACTCGACGTTGGTGAGCCGCCGTGCCATGGCCATCGCCTCTGCAGCCGCGGTTGCCTCATCGAGCAGCGAGGCGTTGGCGACCGGCAGCCCAGTCAGTTCCTCGACCATGGTCTGGAAGTCGAGCAGTGCCTCGAGGCGGCCCTGGCTGATCTCGGCCTGGTACGGCGTGTAGGCCGTGTACCAGGCGGGGTTCTCCAACACGTTGCGCTGGATCACCGGCGGCGTGATGGTGCCGGTGTAGCCCATGCCGATCAGGCTCGTCCGACGTGTGTTGCGGGCCGCGAGGTCGCGGAGCGCGACGGTCACGTCCGCCTCGGAGCGAGCGGCCGGGACGGCCAGCTCGTCATGCGAGCGGATCGACTCCGGCACGGTTTGGTCGAGCAGCTCGTCCAGCGACTTGGCGCCGATCACCTCGAGCATGTGCCCGAGGTCTCCCTCGTCGGGTCCGACGTGGCGGTGGACGAACTCGTCCGAGAGGTGGGCGAGAGGGACTGGCATGGTGGGCTCCGAACGTCGCGTGTTCCGATCGCCCCCGCGCTGTCCTTGGACCTGAGAGCTTCGCCCGGCGCCGTTGCCGGCCTTTCCCCTTCGGTGAGCCCGTTCCCGCTGCTGTTGTCCGTGTCCTGTCCTGGGCCGAGCTGCTTTCCAGCGTTGCCTCACCCGTCCGGTCTCGCGGCCTGAGAGATTGCGGGGTTGCTTGCTCCTTCGGCGCCAGGTGCCCTGGCTCTCCCGGATGGGTTCGTCGGCGACAACCACGCTACCCGGCTGCGCCTCGCGGTGCCGGGAATCCACCACGGGAGCGGCCGCCCGGGGGAGACTGCCACTGTGGACGCCGCCTACGACCCGGATCCGTGGAAGGATTTCGCGGTCGCCACTGCCGGCGCCGCCGCCGCGCTGGCAGGCCTGCTCGCCGTCGCCGCCTCGATCAATCTCCGGGAGATCATCGCGGGGCCGCGACTTCCCGGACGCCTCGCGACCGCGTTGGTCACCCTGACGGCGCCACTCGTCATCGCGTTGCTCATGCTCATCCCCGGGCAGTCCGACGATCTCCTCGGACTCGAACTCGTGGTCATGGGTCTTCTACTCGGTCTCATGCTCGGCCTGCTCAACTGGCCAAGTCACCTCCCGCCCGAACGCACCTATCGCAAGTGGCTGTTGGGCAGCGCGATCCCGGTCATCCTCCTGGTCGGGCCGACGATCCTCGCCGGTGCCGGTCTGCTGATCGAGGGCCTCGGCGGGTTGTACTGGCTGCCCGTGGCCGTGATCGCGGCGATCATCGGCGGCATCGGTCAGGCCTGGGTCCTGCTGATCGAGATCCTGCGGTAGCAAGCCTGCGTTGGCAAAGGAGGACCGCGATGCCGGAGAGGCGTGCGTTTCGACCGAGGGTGCGGATCCGTCAGGAGCCGCGGCCGCCGGAGCGCGATCCAACCCTCGGGATCGCCGTCGACGTCGACCGGACCGGTGAGCCGGTCAACCGGTTGGTGACGATCGGTGACTCGCTGACGCAGGGCTTCATGAGCGCGGCGATCTTCCGCACCGACCTGTCGTGGCCGGCCGTCGTCGCCTACGAGCTCGGGCTGCGCATCGGGCCCGAGTACCGCTACCCGACGTACGAGCCACCGAGCGGACCCGGCGGCCTGCCGCTCGACCTTGAACGCCTCGTGCGCGGCCTCGAAGAAGTCGTGGGGGAGCGGATCGACTGGTACGAGGCGTTCCGGGCGTTGCGCTACGTCCAGGCTCGCATGGACGACGTCGAGGACTACTGGGAGCGCGGCGACGGGCTGGTGCTCGCGGCCACGGATGCGCCCTACCACAACCTCGGCGTGTACGGGGCCGACGTCCTCGACGTAACACTCCTCGACGCCGACCTCGTCGCCGAACGGCTGGCGGAGCCGCCCGAGGACGACCTGCTGGCGCAACTCGTCGAGCACGACAACGACCGCGCGTGGCGGACCGTGCTCGAGAGCTGTCGAGCACCGAACGGCACCGCCCGGACGGTCCTCGATGCTGCGCGGGCGATGGGGGACGAAGGTCTTGCCGATGGTGGGAACGGGCCGGGGATCGAGACGCTCGTCGTGATGCTCGGCGGCAACAACGCTCTTGGGTCAGTCGTCCACCTCGACGTGCGTTGGACCCCACCCGACTATCTCGACGCGTCCCCACGGCGGCGCCTCGACACCAAGGGCGCGTTCAACGTGTGGCAACCCGCTCACTTCCAGGCCGAGTGGGCGCTCCTCGTGGGGCAGCTCGAGAAGATCGCGGCGCGTCACGTGATCCTGGCGACCGTCCCGCAGGTGACGATCGCACCGATCGCCAGAGGCTGGCGCGGCAAGGTGCAGCGCGGGTCACGGTACTTCCCGTACTACGTGAGGCCGTGGGTCGACGACGACGACTTCGACGCCGACCGCGACGAACACCTCACCGACGAGGAGGCTCAGACCGTCGACTCAGCGATCGACGCCTACAACCTGACGATCATCGACACGGTGCGGAAGGCCCGCCGGGACGGGCGTGACTGGTACCTCCTCGATCTGGCGGCCGTCCTCGACAGCCTCGCCACCAAGCGGTACATCGAAGACCCGGCGGCACGCCCTCCGTGGTGGGAGCCGTACGAGCTGCCGGTCGAGCTGGCAACGCTCAACCCGGTGCCGAGCACCCGGTTCTTCGAGTCGGGCCCACAAGGGCGGACCGAGGGCGGATTGTTCTCGCTCGACGGGGTTCACCCCACGACGATCGGCTACGGCATCGTCGCCCGCGAGGTGATGCGCATCATGAACGATCGCGCCGGAGTGGTGTTCAGGACGCCCGCGGGACAGGTTCGTCCGCCGGCCTCGGTGGACGTCGACTTCCGTCGCGTCCTGGCGTCGGACAGCCTGATCAGTCGCCCGCCGCAGACGATCTCGTCGATCCTCTCGCTGCTCGGCTGGCTCGACGAGGCGGTGGACTGGGTCAACCTGCTGCTGCCCTTCCGCTGACCGCAGGCAGACCGTTCGTGAACCGCGAGTCATCGCGGTGACGAACCCGCGTTCAGGTCTTCTCGGCTGCGATCTGGATCAGGTTGCCGCACGTGTCATCGAACACGGCGGTCGTGACCGCTCCCATGTCAGTCGGAGGCTGCGTGAAGCGCACCCCGTGACCTACCAGGCGCTCGTACTCGGCCGCCACGTCGTCCACGGCGAACGACGTGAACGGGATGCCGTCTTCCACGAGCGCCTGCTTGAACGGGCGCGCCGCCGGGTGCCCGTCGGGTTCGAGTGAGAGTTCCGTACCGTCGGGGTCCTCGGGCGACACGACCGTCAGCCAGGAGGGCCCGCCGAGCGGGATCTCCCGCTTCTTCACGAAACCGAGCACCTCGGTGTAGAAGCGCAGCGCCTTGGTCTGATCGTCGACCATGACGCTCATCACGTTGATTCTCATCGGTCATCCTCCATGTCGAGAGTCGTCCCAGCGCTCCGCGATCTGCCGCAGCGGCGCTGTGTCGAGGTGATGGAACTTGTAGCGACCCTCCCGTCGCGTTCTCACGAGGCCAGACGACTCGAGGACGTCGAGGTGCTGCGAGATCGCCTGTCGGGTCGAACCCAAGCCGTGCTTCGTGGCGAGCCGGGAGCAGATCTCGAACAGCGTCTGCCCGTTCCGTTCCGTGAGCTCGTCGAGGATCGCGCGGCGTGTGGGATCGGCGAGTGCTTTGAACACGTCACCCAGGACGCACACCTTAGGCAAGTAGCTACTTGCCTGTCAAGCGGTTCGGAGACACGGGTCGCCTCACGGACCGCGGTCTGGAACCATGAGGCCGTGGTCGAGGTCGTCGTGCTCGGGAGCGGGACACCGAACCCGGACCCGAACCGCGCCGGAGCGGCGGTGGCCGTGGTGGACGGGGCGTCGTGGGTGTTGGTGGACTGCGGTCGCGCGGCCACGCAACGGGCACTGAGTGCGGGCCTCGATCTGCGGCGTCTGCGGGCGGTCTTCCTGACCCATCACCACTCGGATCACGTGAGTGATCTGGCGACGCTGGCGACGACCCGGTGGGTGAGCGGTGACGACACGCCGCTACGCGTCGTCACACCGGCGGGTCCAGCGGAGAGGTACGCCGAACGATGTCTGGACGTGTTCGGCGACGAGGCGTTCCATGGTCAAGCAACACCGTCGGCACGAGCACGGCCGACGATCGCGGTCGATGCGTTCGAGCCTGGCCCGGATGTCGAGGAGGTGTTCGCGGACGACGACTGGAGGGTCGTGAGCGTGCTCGTCGACCATCATCCGGTCAAACCTGCCGTGGGATACACGGTCGAGCGTGCTGGTATCCGCGTCGCGATCAGCGGCGACACGGCGGTGTGCGAAGGGGTGCGGCGGCTCGCACACGGCGCCGACGTCGTCGTGCACGAGGCGTTGCTCACCGCAGCTGTGTCACCGTCGTTGTTGGAGTGGAATGCCGGTGCTCGCAGCGTGGGAGCACTCGCCTCATCCACCCAGCCCGCCACGCTCATCCTCACCCATCTCATCCCGGCCCCCAGAACCGTCGAGGACGAGCGGGCGTTCCTCGACGAGGTGCGCGAGGGAGGCTTCACGGGTCACACCGTGATCGCTCACGACCTGCTCCGCCTTCCGGTGAGCTAGCGGCCGACGAACTGGGGATCGCGCTTCTCGAGGAAGGCCTTCACGCCTTCGCGGTGATCCTCGGTCTGGAAGAGCTCGGCGAGGGATGTCGACACCCAGACGCCGAGCTCGTGCCAGTCCGGATCGAGCGCTCTACGCATTCCTTCCTTGATCTTGGCGACCGCCAGCGGGGGGCGGGCGGCGATCGTCTGCGCCAGCGCGCCCGCCGTTGACAGGAGCTGCTCGTGGGGGACGACCTGCGAAACGAGCCCGATGCGCATCGCCTCCTCGGCGGCGATGACATCGCCGGTGAACAGCAGGCGCGCGGCGTGATCCCGACCGACGACAGATGCCAGCCGGCCGATCCCGCAGACGTCGGTGCACAGGCCGCGCAGTACGAAGAGCTCGCCGAACCTCGCCTGTTCGGAAGCGATGCGGACGTCCGCCATCAGCGACAGCTCCATGCCCCAGCCGACGGCGGCACCGTTCACGGCCGCGATCACCGGGATGTTCGTGTTCAGGATGGCGTCGGCGGCCGGGGTGAGGCGCGGCGTGGAGATCGTCGGCTTGTCCCGCTTCTCGCCGCCTCCCATGATCTCGCGCACGTCGTCGCCCGAGCAGAATGCCGGGTCGGCACCGGTGATGACGATCGCCCGGGCATGCGATTCGTGCACCGCCGCCTCGAGCTCGTCGTAGCTCTGCCACCGCAGAGCGTTGCGTACCTCCGGCCGGTTGATCGTGATGATGTCGACGTAGCCGTCGTGTCGGACGTCGATGTCGGTCGGCATGGTCAGCTCCGTTCAGGTCCGCGTGCGTGCGCACTCGCGATGAGTTCAGCTGCGGACCACAGTCGTAGCCAAAATGACGTCCATGCCTTCCGCCGCTGAGCTGATCGACAACCGTGAGACGCCCACCGCCGTGATCCGCGGAGTCGTACCGGTCACCCAACTCGCCGACTTCTTCGACCGCTCGTTCGGCGCGGTCGCAGCCTTCACATCGAAGCACAACGTCGAGATCATCGGACCGGCGTTCGCGCTGTACCACAGTGCACCGAGCGATGCCGCGGACCTCGAAGTCGGGTTCCCGACGGCACAGCGCGTCGAACCTGCCGATGGGGTGGAAGCGGGCTCGCTCCCCGCCGGTCGTGCCGCCCGGCTCGTCCATCACGGCGGCTACGACGCGCTGGGCTCGTCGTGGGGGCAGCTCGAGCGGTGGATGCGCGAGCAGGGCCTCGAACCGGCGCCTTCGTTCTGGGAGGTCTACGTCACGGAGCCGTCGCCTGACATGGATCCCGCCGACCTGCGTACAGAGCTCGTCTGGCCGATCGCCGGCTGAGCGTCCTCGACCAGCCGGTCGCGGGTCAGCCGTTGACGGTGTGCCGGGCGATCTGCTCCGGTGTGACGTCGGCCGAGGAGAGGAGCACCAAGCGCGCGATCCCGCGGGCGGCGGCGGCGCGGCGGGTCGGATGGTCTGGGTCGAGGATCGAGTCGTCCCAGGTCGTCCACGCCGTGAGGAGGAAATCGTTGCGATCGCCGGAGGCCGCCTGGGCGGCGGCGAGCAGCTCCTCACGGCGCGGGTGCTCCCAATGCACGTTGATGCCGCTGGCCCGACGTCCTGCGATGACGGCGAGCCCGATACCACCGGCGCCGACAATCACGGGGGGGCGCCGGTGGGGGAGAGGGAACGTCGTCAGCTCGGGACCGCGAGCCGGCGACCAGAGGCGTTCCAGGGTGTCGAGGACGTGCTCCAGGGCGGCGTGGCGATCGGCCGCCCTCGTGGCGATCGGTTGGCCGACGGCGTGCATCTCGGTGGCCCATCGGGTGCCGGGTGCGGCGCCGGACCCGATGCCGAGGTGGAAGCGGCGCCCGGCGATGGCGTCGACGCTGGCGGCGGCGAGCGCCAGCACGGCCGGCGTGCGGTTGTTGACGTTGGCGACCATCGTGCCGAGCTCGATCGTCTGGGTCGACGCGGCGAGCGCACCGAGCAGCGTGAACGCCTCGAACATGTGATCGCCACGGAGCGTGACGCCGGCGAGGTGGTCGAAGACCCACACGGCGCCGAAGCCGGCCGTTTCTGCTGCCTGGGCACGTGCCTCGAGCGCCGCCCAGTCGAGGGCGCCCTGGTTGAACTGGATGTCGAGGATCAGGCGGGGGATTCTGCCATTCGCTCGGTCCGCTCGGTCCGCTCGGTCCGCTGGTCGGCGTGCGGACCGCGCCGACCAGCGGACCAAGTCGGGTCAGCAGGCTCCGGAAGCTCTGATGATGGGGTAGGGGTTGACCGCCGCGCCGCCGCCTGGGTGGACCTCGAGATGGAGATGCGGTGTCCCCGCGTTGCCTGTTTGACCGACGTAGCCGACGAGTTGCCCTGCCGAGACACCGGTTCCGGCGGCGATGCCGGGTGCGAGGGCGGACAGGTGGGCGTAGAAGAAGTACGTCCCGTCGGATCGGGCGATCCTGAGGCCGTTGCCGGACAGGGAGCCGGGAGCGTCGGCGTACACCTTCGTGACCGTGCCCGTGGTGACCGCGTAGACGGCGTTGCCTTCGGCGGCGATGATGTCGGTCCCCAAGTGGACCCGTCCGTTGCTGCGGGCTGCGCTGAACGTGTCGCGGTAGTCGCATGGACCCTGCACGGGCCTCGCTTCCAGGGCCACCGAGACACTCGGAGCGGCTGCGGGTTCGGCTGTCGCCGACAGCCCGAGGGCAGCGGCCGTGGCTTCATCGACCTTCCCGGAAACGGTGAGGCCGCGAGCACGCTGGAACGACATGACCGCGCCCGCCGTGGCGGATCCGTAGATGCCATCGGCGCCGCCGGCGAAGCTGATCCCCGCTGCCAGGAGCGCCTGCTGCAGCGCGACGACGCGTGCCCCGCGCTCGTCGTAGCGGGGGAAGCCGCTGGCGGTCGAGCCACCCGAGCCACCCGAGCCAGCGTTCGAGGTGCTCCCTCCGCCGCCTCCGCTGCCCCCGGCGATGCCCATCGCGCGAGCGGTCCGCTCGTCGACCACGCCGGTCGCAGCGAGGCCGTTGGCGCGCTGGAACTGGAGCACACGGTTCTGCGTGGCTGCTCCGAAGACGCCGTCCGCACCGCCCCGCAGTGGCCATCCGAGATCCATGATGCGCTGCTGCAGCGTGGCCACGGCCGGACCACGAGCGCCGAGTTGGAGTCCGACGACGGAGGTTGCGCCCGAACTCGTCGCCGCCGGCGCGCTGGCACCGGCGCTACCGCCGCCGCCCGTCACCGCCCCGAGGAGGCCGAGCGCTTTGATCGTGGCGCGGTTCGTCCGGCCGGTGACCTTGTAGCCCTGAGCCGCCTGGAAGTCGCGGATGGCATCTTCCGTCTGAGCTCCGAAGACGCCATCGGCACCGCCCCGGATCGGGAACCCGACCTCGATCAGCCGTTGCTGCACCATCCGAACCTCCTCGCCGCGCGAACCGCGTCCGAGGTTCTCCAACGAGCCCGACGAGGCAGTGGAGGCGGAGGGTGCCGCGGCCGCACCGGACGAACCACTCGCCGTGCTGGCAGTAGCGGTCAACCCCGTGAGCCCGAGCGCCTTCAAGGTGGCTGGGTTGGTGCTGCCCGTCACCTTGTAGCCCTGGGCCTCCTGGAAGTCGCGGACGGCGTCTGTCGTCTGGGCGCCGTAGACGCCGTCGGCGCCACCGCGGATCGGGAATCCGACATCGATCAGGCGCTGTTGGAGCTGGCGCACCGCCTCACCCGACGAACCTTGAGTGAGTATGGCGTCGGCTGCGCTGGCCGGGACGGAGCCGAACGTCAACCCGGCGACGACCGCCAGTGTGGCGACCGCTGCGCCGAGCTTTCGAATACGAGCACCTCGAGGGCGCGCCGACGAGTTGGACATCAGGATGAGCCTCCTTGCCTCTGACGCAAGGACTTCGGCGCATCTGGGCGGCGGGGCCAACCGACGTCGCTACTCCAGGCAGCAGCCCCGGCACCAGGGCTCTCAAGCTGACATAACGTCCATTATCGGCGCCCAGGGCCTTGGAGGCCCTGGGCGCCGATAATGGACTAGGGGTCGCGTCGTTCAGCATCGCCGGGACGTACGAACCCAATGCGATGAGCAATATGCGTTCCTGGGCCACTCACGGCTCATCGACATGACCGCCCAACGATCTTGATGAGCGATGAGTGCTCCTGCACCACTCATCGCTCATCGCACCCGGGCGGCCAGTCGTCCGGGCTGCCCTATTACGTCATGACGTAATGGCGGATGGTGACCGGGGTGCCGGGAGTTCGCGGTCCCGGAGCGGTCGCGCCGCCGCCAGGAGCCAGTCGAGGATCCGATGGAGCTCCGCTGGCTCCGGAGGGCCGTCCGCGGCCTCCAGATCCCGCTCGGTGTCGTCCACCGCGCATGCCAGTGCGTACAAGTCATCGTGCAACTCGTCGAGCGCCCCTCGGGCGATCACCAACTCCCCTTCGCTGAGCGCCAACTCGCGGGCTCGCTGTCGGCTCACCCAGTCCCACTGGCGGCACCGCTGTGAACAGAACTGGCGCGGACGGCCGCGACCGGCACGTTCGGGTAGCGCTCTCCTGCACCACCGGCATCGCCGCATTTCCGTCATGACGAAACGGTAGCGACTCTCCCGCTGTGTCACAGTGACCCCGTGCGACGTCCCTTCCTCCAAGTCGACGTGTTCACCGACGAGCCGTACCGCGGCAACCCAGTGGCTGTGGTGTTGGACGCCGACGGTGTGGACATCGACACGATGCAGCGCCTCGCCCGATGGACGAACCTGTCAGAGACCACGTTCGTGCTTCCGCCCACGACCGAGGGCGCCGACTATCGGGTGCGCATCTTCACGCCCGTCACCGAGCTGCCGTTCGCCGGCCATCCGACGCTTGGAACATGTCACGCGTGGCTGCAACACGGCGGTGACGCAGCGCAGCGCGATGCGGTCGTGCAGGAGTGCGCAGCGGGGCTCATCCCGATTCGCCGAGCAGAGCGACTGGCCTTCGCCGCTCCCCCACTCATTCGCTCTGGTCCTGCGGATGATTCATTGGTCGACGAGCTGGCGGCTGCCTTGCAGATCAGTCGAGACGACATCGTGGCGGCGGAGTGGGTGGACAACGGACCGGGCTGGGTCGCGGTGCAGTTGCCGAACGCCGAGGCGGTGCTCGCCGTCCGCCCGGCATTTGCGGACTTGGACATCGGGCTCGTCGGCGGCTATCCGCCGGGTTCGCCTGAGGCGATCGAGGTACGGGCGTTCTTTCCGAAGGACGGGGTGCTCGTGGAGGATCCGGTCACCGGCAGCCTCAACGCGTCCCTCGGCGAATGGCTCACGCGGACCGGCCGCATCACCGCGCCCTATGTCGCCTCGCAAGGAACCGTGCTCGGGCGGGCCGGGCGCGTCTACGTCAGCGCGGACGACGACGGGCAGGTCTGGGTCGGCGGCGGAACCGTGACCTGCATCGAGGGTGCCATCGAGCTCTGACGAGTGGGTGCACGCTCATCCGCCGACGAGGACTGCCCGTC
This sequence comes from uncultured Acidimicrobiia bacterium, assembly GCA_963774635.1. GTDB lineage: Bacteria > Actinomycetota > Acidimicrobiia > Acidimicrobiales > Ilumatobacteraceae > JALZMG01. The sequence goes on along the minus strand of CAVZFS010000031.1, from coordinate 81,352 downwards.
AGCCGCCCGAGATCGCCGCCAGCACCGACACCTCGGCACCCTCGCCGACAACCGTGTCAGCGGCGTCGAGATCGCGCGCGTTGTCGGCGCCGACGAACACGTTGACGTGCGTGCGCAGCGCGCCCGACTCATCACGCACCCGGCGACCGATCGCGGGATGCACCTCGGCGAGTTGGTCGAGCACTGCCCCAACAGTTGCTGGCGGCGCGATTTCGAGCTCGACCTTGGCGGCGCCGTCCGCGTGCTGGCGCAACGCAGGAGCCAGGCGGACAACGACCTTCAGTTCAGCACCGCCGTCTTCACGCAGACCACCGGCGGCAGGTGTCGCGCCAGCTCACGCCACGACTCGCCGCGGTCGGCGGAGCCGAACACCTCGCCGGTGCGCGTGCCGATGTACAGCCCGGCCGGGTCGAGGGCATCCGCGGTGAAGCCGTCGCGCAGCACGGTGATCCAGGCGTTCTCCTGTGGCAGACCGTTGGCGAGCGCGACCCATGTCGCTCCGCCGTCACTCGTGCGGTACACGCGCAGCTGAGCATCGGGCGTGCACCGGAACTCGTCAGATGTCAACGGCAGCACGTACGCGACCTCAGGTTCGTTCGGGTCGACGACCACGGGGAACCCGAACGTCGACGGCAGGCTGTCGGCCCCGATCTCGGCCCACTGACCGCCGAAGTCGTCGGACCGGTACACGCCCCAGTGGTGCTGGAGGAACAGCGTGTCGGGCCGGGCCGGGTGGCGATCGACCTTGTGGACGCACTGGCCGAACTCAGGCGTCTCCTCCGGCAGGAACGGCGCCCGGATACCGACGTTGGCCGCCTCCCAGCTCGACCCGTCCAGCGAGCGGTAGAAACCGGCGGCGGAGATCGCTACTCCGAGGCGGGCTGCGCCACCCGGATCCGGGACGATCGTGTGGAGGCACAGGCCGCCGCCGCCCGGCTCCCACCGCGGTCGGTGCTCGTGGTCCCACAGACCTTCGTCGAGGTGGAAGGAAACGCCTCCGTCTTCGGAGCGGAACAACGCCGCTGGCTCGACGCCGGCGTACACCACGTCGGGCTGCGCTGGACCAGCGGGCTGCAGTTGCCAGACCTGGGCGACGGCGGCGCCGGTGCGCTCGGGGAAGCGCAACGTCTGCGTGTCGGGCTCGATCCAGGACGCCCCCAGATCATCCGATCGATAGACGGACGGCCCCCAATGCGAGCTGGTCGCTCCGACGAGCAGCCGGGGCTGGCTGCCGCGGGTGTCGAGCGCGGCGGCGTAGATCTCCTCACCTTTGAACCACGGTCCGGCGAGCTCCCAGTGATCCCTCGCCGCGGTGGAGGACATGGCGAACAGGCCCTTGACCGTGCCGACGAGGACGACGACGTCGCCCGACGCCGCGGCAATCGACCGACCAGCTGCCATCACCGCAACCTAGCCCTGCGACGTACGCGGCCGTCTGGTCGCAGGGCACGCTGCGTAGCGTGTCGAGCGTGGGATGGTTCGAGGCGTTCACGCCGATCCGGCGGCATGACCGCTGCTCATTCCTGGCGTGACGGAGGTCGCAGATCGGGCCGTTGACATATTCCTATATCGGCATATGATCTCCACATGGCTCGCACCCCGACCACGAGCGACGCGTTCAACGCGGTCGCCGAGGCGAGCCGCCGTCAGCTCCTCGACGCCATCGGTGTCGGCGAGGTGACTGTCGGAGAGCTCGTCGACCGACTCGGCTTCAGCCAGCCCCAGGTGTCCAAGCATCTGGCTGTGCTGCGGGCCGTCGGCCTCGTGCTCGTCCGTGTGGACGGGCGTCATCGCTGGTACCGGGTCAACGGTGCGGCGCTGCAGCCCATCCACGACTGGGTGCGCACGTTCGAGCGCACCTGGAACATCCGTCTCGACCGACTCGACGACCTGCTCGTCGAGCTGCAGTCCCAGGAGGACCAACCATGACCACCACCAGCAACCGCCACGGCTCCGCCACCGTCTCGCTCCCGTCGGACACCGAGATCCTCATCACCCGCCAGTTCGATGCGCCCGCGTCGCTGGTCTTCAAGGCCTTCACGACTCCCGAGCTCGTCAAGCGCTGGTGGGGTTTCGACTCCTCGCAGTGGCTCGTCTGCGACATCGACCTGCGCCCGGGCGGCAACTGGCGCTACCTCATCAAGGAGGGCGACATGGAGGTCGGCTTCCACGGCGAGTACCGGGAGATCGACGAGCCGACGCGCATCGTGTCGACCGAGGCGTTCGAGGGGCTCGCCGCCATGGGCATCACCGACGATCCGGACTCCGCGGCCTCGGTCAACACCATGACCCTCGACGAGGTCGACGGCGTCACGACGATGACGACCGTCGTCAAGCACGTCACCCAGGAACATCGCGACGGGCACATCCAGTCGGGCATGGAGGGCGGCATGCAGATCTCCTTCAACCGCCTCGAGGACGTCGTCGCCGAACTGGCGAAGGCCTGAGACTCCGCACCACTCCGCACCACTCCGCACCACGCCGCGCTGTCGGCTCCGCTAGACAGCGCGGCGTGAGTGCGTCCGACGACGAACGTCCGCTGGCGATCATCGACCTCGATGGGGTCGTCGCCGACGTGCGCCATCGACTGCACTACCTCGAACGGCGTCCCAAGAACTGGGGCGCCTTCTTCGCTGCCGCCCGACGTGATGCGGTGCATCCCGAAGGTGTGGCTGTCGTGGAGTTGCTCGCCCGGGATCACGAGGTCGTGTTCCTCACCGGGCGTCCGCAGCATCTCCAGGACGACACGGAGCGCTGGCTCGACGAGCACGGGCTCGGCGGACGGCGCGTGATCATGCGACCACGGGGCGATCATCGACCGGCTGCCGTGATCAAGCTCGAGCTGCTCGCCGCGCTGGCCGACGGACGCACCGTCGGCATCGTCGTGGACGACGATCCGATCGTGCTCGACGCGTTGCGCCGCTCCGGTTACCACACCTTCGCCGCCGACTGGGAGGCTCGTCCGGCCGATGCCGATCGGGCGATGCAGGAGGCCCAGGAGCGTGACGGCCGCACATGAGCGGACCGGCTTCAGCGCTCGGTCAGTGACGAACCGTCTGCCCACGCCGACTCGACGCGCTGCAGGCGCTCGGCGGCGGACGTACGGAGGCGCTCGGCCGTCGTCGCCACGAGGAGGTCGAACAGCGCCAGCGTCCCGACGTGGCTGTCGAACGGTGATACGGAAGCGGCCGAGATCGTGAAGGAGTGCCGGGCACCCATCGCCAGCGGTGACAGCACGCCGTCCGACAGTGCCACGACGGTGTGGCCCGCCTTGCGGGCCTGCTCGAAGGCCTCGAGCAGCCACCGCTCGTATCGCCGCAGGTCAACGACGATGAGCGTCGAACCGCGACGGCTCAGGGCGACCTGACGGCGGACGGTGACGTCGCTGCCGTGGACCATGGCGACGCCACCTCGGAGCGCGCCGAGATCCGCCGCGAACTGCTCGGCGACGCCGCGCTCGGCATCGCCCGCCAGCACGAGCACGTCGTGCTCGAGGTCGGCGAGCAGCGTCACGACGGACTCGAGCGTGGCCGGGTCGACGGCGTCGAGCGTGGCCTGGACGTTGGACAGCTCGGCCGCCCGATGCCGGATGATCGGCTGATCGCCTTCCAGCTCCCGGATCCGCTCGGCGGCCGGTCGGAGCTGACGCGACAGATCTCCCTGGACGGAGGCCTGCAACGCAGTGAAGCCGTCGAACCCCAGCTTGGCGGCCAGCCGCACGACCGTCGCCGCCCCGGCTTTGGCGGCCTCCGCAAGGTCGGCGACTGTTCCGAACCCGACGAGCTGCGGGCGTTCGAGGACGACTTGCGCCACGCGACGCTCGGCCGCCGTGAGCTGGCTGCCGGCGGCGCGCACGCGCGCTTCGACTTCCAGGTCGGGCATGGGCACGGACAGTAGCGGCGAGCCCGCGGCGACCTGGGCCTCCATACTGTGGCCCGTGCAGCTGCCACCCCCTCCAGCCAGGACCTTCGCCAGCGACAACGCCGCCGGCGCCCATCCGGCGGTGCTCGAAGCGGTCGCCAGCGCCAATGAGGGCCACGCCATCGCCTACGGCGACGATCCGTGGACTCGTCGCGTCGAAGGGCTGTTCCGCGAGCTGTTCGGTGACGTCACGACGCTGCTCACGTTCAACGGCACCGGCGCCAACGTGCTGGCGCTGGCGACGCTGCTCGGACCGACCGATGCCGTCATCTGCACACAGGAGTCGCACATCGCAGTGGACGAGGGCGGGGCGTCGGAACGGCTGCTCGGAACGAAGCTGATCGACCTGCCGAGCGTCGACGGCAAGTTGCACCCTGACCAGCTCGACGAGGTGGCGTCGCTGATCGGCAACGTCCATCACGTCCAGCCGAGCGTGGTGTCCGTCGCGCAGTGCACCGAGCTCGGGACCCTGTACACGCCTGATGAGATGGCTGCGATCTGCGATCGGGCGCATCGCCACGGCATGACGGTCCACGTGGACGGGGCGCGCATCGCCAACGCGACGGCGGCGCTCGGCGGCGACGTGGCCGCTCTGAGGTCGTTCACCGTCGAGGCGGGCGTCGACGTACTCACGTTCGGCGGCACGAAGAACGGGATGCTCGGCGGTGAAGCGGTCGTCCATCTCCGCCCCGAACTGGCCCGTCGGGCGCCGTACCTGCGCAAGCAGCTCACGCAGCTGCCGTCCAAGATGCGCTTCGTCGCCGCGCAGTTCATCGCGATGTTGAACGACGGGCTCTGGCTGCGTCTCGCCGCGCATGCCAACGACATGGCGAAGGAGCTGTACGCGGCGACATCGGAGCTCCCGGCCGTGAAGCACCTCGACCCTCCAGCCGTCAACGGGCTCTTCCCCAGCCTGATTCCCGAGGTGATCCAACCGTTGCGTGACTGGTCGTTCTTCTGGGACTGGGACCTCACCCGTGACCAGGTGCGCTGGATGACGGCGTGGGACACCACAGCGGAGGACGTCGAGGCGTTCGCGGCCGGGGTACGGGCAGTGACTGATGAACGGGCCGACTAGGCATCAGTGACGAGAGGCACACCCGTGTGGGGTCTGCCGCATTGACCGGCCGGTCAGGTTCTTCCTAACCTGACACGAACGTCGCGTTTGCTGACGCATGGTCCAGCGAGGGGGTCCCTGGATGGCAGCAGTCGAGTTCGTCGGCCTTGGTTCGGCCGATGACGCGTGGATGCGAGACGCTGCTTGCAAGGGCCTGACCCACCTCTTCTTCCCCAGTTCGGCCGAGCGTCCCCAGGCCCGTGAGCGGCGAGAGGCGATGGCTCGCCAGGTCTGCCGCAGCTGCACGGTGCAGGCGTCGTGCCAGGAGTTCGCCCGTAGCCACCACGAGTACGGGTTCTGGGGTGGCGAGAGCGAGGACGAGCGCCACGCTGCCGGCTACCGCCTGATCGCACCGATCGGGGTGCGGGCCCGCGCCGGCTGAACGAGCGATCTCGACGCGTGTTCGACGTCTGCGTCGTCGGCAGCGCCAACCTCGATCTCGTCGCCAGCACCCGACGGCTGCCGGCACCCGGCGAGACCGTGCTCGGGACGGGGTTCGCCGAACATGCCGGCGGCAAGGGCCTGAACCAGGCCATCGCCGCGGCAAGGGCCGGCGCGACGACGGCGTTCATCGGCGCCGTCGGGCGCGACGCCGCCGGTGACCGCCTCCGCGACGAGCTCGTGGCGGCGTCGGTGGACGTCGAGGCGCTGGCCCGGGTCGACGCGCCGACGGGCCGGGCGTTGATCGTCGTCGATGACGATGGCGAGAACCTGATCGTCGTCGTCCCCGGCGCCAACTCGACGGTCGCCGTGGCGCGCCTGCCGCAGGCACGCGTCGTGCTCGTCCAACTGGAGATCCCGATCGCCGCCGCCGCCGCCAGCTTGCGCAACGCGAAGGCCCAAGGTGCGATGACGGTGCTCAACCCGGCGCCGGCATCCGGATGGACGGGCGAGCTCGAGGCCGACATCGTCGTGCCGAACGAGCACGAGGCGACGCAGCTCGGCGGAGCGCATGCGATGTTCGGGCGAGGTGCTTCGGCCGTCGTGACGACGCTCGGCTCACGCGGCGCGGCCGTGGTCACCGGCGAGGGCGAGTGGCACCAGCCGGCGTTCTCTGCCGACGTGGTCGACACAACCGGCGCCGGCGACGCGTTCTGTGGGTCGCTGGCGGCGCGGCTGGCGGCGGGTGATGAGCTGCCGTCAGCGGTTCGCTTCGCTGCCGCGGCGGGGGCGCTGGCGACGACGCGCCACGGTGCCGTGCCGGCGATGCCCGGCGGCGACCAGATCGCCGCCCTGCTGACCGCATCGGCCTGAACGGGCGGCGCGGCTCTAGACCTCCGGCGCGGCGCGCAACCGCTCGGCGTTGGCGAGCGCCGGCTCCAAGTGCTCGAACCACCTGCCGATCGCCGCCTGCATGCGCGGCTCGCCGAGGTGAGCGTTCATACCTCGCGTCGTGTTGAGCCGACAGGTTCCCAGCCAGGCAGCCATGTCGGGTTCGTTGAACATCTGACCGATGACGCGGAACCCGCTCTCGAACACGCTGATCCAGTCGATCGATCTGCTCGCGTAGGCGGTCGGCGGACAGAGCCGGTTCTTGTCGGCGTCGTCGTCTCGCGCCGCCTCGACGAATCCGACCAGGGCGGCGTTGAAGGTCGTGAAGCCACCCATCAGTGGCTGCGGTGTGACTCGTCCTGCTTCGAAGATGGGACGCCGGGGCGGTACCCGCAGCCCGTACGCGGTGCAGTCGACGTGGATCGTGCGGCGGTCGGTCGGAACCTCCCCCTCGTCGAGCACGATCCGGTCCGTGTCGATGCGACGTACCCGCCCATGCCGGACGACCCGCTCGATCTGCTGGAGGCTCTGATGCTCGGCCTCGCTGACGATGGCACCTCGGAACATCGTGGGCTCCACGGCCGGATCGAGCCGGAGGAGCTCGCCATTCGCCTCGAGCCGGCTGAAGAGGTCCTTCGGCTGCTGCGCCTCGGCAAGGCACTGCAGCACCACGGACAGGCTCTCGACGGTGCCGACGACCTTGTCGAGGGGCTGGAAGGACGATCGGTTCATCAACCAGGCGTCACGCGGCCGGACCCAGCGGATCTTCTCGGGGTCGACGTTGTTGTCGAGCAGGTAGACGCAGGCGTCCATCGCCGTCTTGCCGGCGCCGAGCACCGTGAAACCGGACGGCGCTTCGGTGACGTTGACGAGGTCGCCGATCGGGATCAGCGTGGCACCGTCACCGACGCTGAAGGCTGGTCGGTGCGTTGCCGGCACCGACGTCTCGAGATAGGTGGCGTCGACGAACTTCTGCCGGACCCGTACGGTCGTGGTCTCGCCGCTGAGCCGGGACGTGAAGGCGTGGACCGCACCGTCGACACCGTCGTAATCGCATTGCCCGAAGAAGCGGACCTGTCCCGAGCCCAGCAGCTGCTCCTCGAGCACTCGCCGGAAGTAGTCGCAGACCTCCATGCCCGTGGCCCGCTCGTAGAAGCCGGCGTTCGGGCCGGTCGTGTCGATCGTCTCGGTGCCCAGTGCTCGCGAGTTGACGCCGTACGTCGCCGACGGCTGGTGGAGGCGGACGAACGGGTAGGCGTCGTTCCAGTGCCCGCCCGGCCCGTGGCGCCGATCGACCATCACGACGTCGACGTCAGCGCCGCCGATCAGCGCGTCGGTGAAGGCCATCCCGGAGGCGCCTGCCCCGATCACCAGATAGTCGGTCTCAATGCCGTCCATCGCATCCCCCTAATGCCTGGCGAGCAGCGCCGCCCATCCGTCCCGAGTCGTTGTCTGGACGACGTGCAACGGATCGAGCGCGTCTCGCACGTGGTCGTTGGCGCCCTCGAGGACGCCGCTCACGATCAGCGCGCCCGCAGGCGCGAGGACGCGGCGAAGGTCACTCGCCAGATCCACCACCACGGGCGCGAGCAGGTTGGCGAGCACGATGTCGAACTGGTCCTCGATGGAAGCCAGCGGCCGATCGCTCACGGTGACCGCGCCGGCCACGCCGTTGCGGTCTGCGTTGGCGGACGTTGCATCGATCGCCGCCGGTGAGATGTCGATGGCCTCGACGTACGGCGCGCCGAGCCGGGCGGCGACGATCGACAGCACGCCGCTGCCGCATCCGACGTCGAGCACCGTGGCGTCGGGCCAGATCGTGCGCCGCAGCAGGCGCAGCGCAAGGATGGTCGTCGGGTGGTCGCCGAGGCCGAAGGCGGCACCGGGGTCGATGTCCACACGGATGACCCCACCGTCGGTCGTCACGTCCTTCCAAGCCGGGACGACCACGAAGTCGCGCTCGATCCAAGACGGGACAGCGTGGGCACGCCAGCTGTCGACGATCGCCGGATCGACCTCGACCGTGTGCCACCGCCAGCGGGCGGGGAACGCCTCGGCGGCCTTCGTGATGGCGCCGACGTCCGTGCCGAGCGACGTCCACAGCTCGACGAAGTGATCCTCGGTTGAAGCCTCCGCCGACCGCTCCTCGATCGCCGCGACCCCCAAGGCCCACAGCGCGTCGCTGGCCAGCTCGACTTCGTTGGCCGGCACGGTCAGCACGAAGGCCAGCATCGGTCAGTCGACCCGTCGCAGGTCTTGGCGGTATCGGCTGGAGCGGGCGACGTAGACGGCGACGTTGTGGGCGATCTCGTCGGCCCGGGCCCGGTCGGGCTTGATCGTCGCCGGCGTGCCGACAGCCAGCGCGCCGGGTGGGACGACGACGTCATTGAGCACGACTGCGTTGGCGGCGACGATGGCACCGGTGCCGACGACGCAGCGGTGCAACACCATGGCGGCATTGGCGATCATCGCCCCGTTCTCGATGGTGCAGCCCTCGAGGTGCGCCAGGTGGCCGATGACGCAGTCGTCACCGACGACGGTCGGGTGCTCGGCCGTGGTGTGCAGGACGGCGCCGTCCTGCACACTCGTGCGCGCGCCGATGTGGATCTCTCCGTCGTCACCGCGCAGCACCGCGGCGGGCCAGACGGAGCTCTCGGGCCCGATGCTCACCGAGCCGATGACCACGGCGTCGGGGTGGACGAACGCGCTCGCATCGATGTGGGGCACCTGGTCACCGAGGGCATACACCGGCATGGGCACGACCGTAACGCTGTACCGTGGCTGGGCATGCCGGTGCGCATCGAGATCGAGCTGACCAGCTCGAACCCCGACGGCTCCTGGACGTGGCGCGCCGCAGGCGCGCGAGCCGCGGGGCGTATTGGATGGATCGATCCTGCCGGGGACGGCGGGTGTCGGCGACCAGCTGCGGGTCGAGACCGAGAAGGACGTCGACGGAATCCGCATCCTCTCGGTCGTGCCGAACAAGGAGAAGTCGGGCCGGACGGATCTGCTCGAGCTGTTGCCGACAGAGGAGAGCTTCGAGCCCGTCGTGCAGCAGCGCGCGCCCGGTGGCGGCGGCGGCGGGCGGAACGATCGCGGCCAACGGCGGCCCCGGCGCGATCGGCCGGACCGCGGCGACCGCGGCGACCGCGCTGGTCGTCCCGACGGTGATCGTCGTGACGGCGGGCGTGATGATCGGGATCGTCGCGGTCCGGCCGATCGGAACGGGCGTGGCGACCGTCGGGATCAGCCCGATCGGGCGCGCCGGACCGATCGTGGCGATCGGCCCGATGAGGAGCGCCGCCGGCATCGTCCCCACTTCACGCCGCCTCCCGAGGTGCCGCAGCGACCGAAGCCGAAGCGGCTCCGGCCGGGCAAGCAGCACCGTATGGATGTGCTGGCCTCGCTGCCCGAGGAGCAGCGTCCGGTCGCCGAGCTGGCCCAGCAGGGCATGCCGGCGGTGCGTCAGCGGCTCCGCGAGGACAACGCTCGGTTGCGTGCCGAGGGCAAGCCGCCGATGCCCGAGGCCGGCGTCTTGAAGATGGCCGAGGAGCTGATCCCGCGGCTGCGCGTCGCCGACTGGCTCGACCGGGCAGAGGCGGCACAGCGCCAGCTGGCGCACCTCGATCTCCGCGATCTGCGCAGCGTCGTGGCATCGGCCGACGACCCGGTCGTCGCCAGGGACGAGTCGACGCGCGTCTTGGCGGTAGAGCTGAAGCAGGCGCTGGTGACCAAGCAGGAGGAGGAGCAGGCGCTGTGGCTCGCCGATGTCGAGGCCGCGCTCGACGTGGGGCGTATCGTGCGTGCGCTGCGGTTGTCGTCGGTGCCGCCCAAGGCTGGCGTGCCGTTCCCGCCGTCGTTGGCCCATCGTCTCGGCGAGTCGACAACGGCGGCGCTGCAGCCGACGGACGGCCCCGACCGCTGGGCTGCTGTGCTCGAGGCGGCGGCGTTCTCGCCCGTGCGGGCGCTCGTCGTGCCGACGGCGCCGGTGGAGCAACGCAGCGATGAGCTGATGGCGACGGTGCGGCGTCTGGCGCCGCTGCTCCCCCAGGTGGCGGCGATCTACGAGATCGAGGTGCCGCAGGGCGCGCCGATGCCCAAGCCGCTTCGCCCGACCAACCGGCGCCCGGAGCCGAAGAAGGCCGGTCCGCGCCCAGAGCATCGCGACCGGCCCGACCGGGCCGCACCGCCGGCGGCGCAAGCCGAGGCCAGCGAACCCGAGGCGGCAACCGCCCAGCGGAGCCGGAGGCGTCAGCCGAACCCGAGGTGCGAGCCGAGGCCGAGTGTCTCAAGGTCAAGGACACAACGACGCCCGGCGAGCCCGAGCCCACAGCGGGGCGAGGTGCCAGCCGAGCCCGAGGTCCCAGCCGAGGTCGAAGCGCCAGCCGAGCCCGAGGCGTCAGCCGAGCCGAGGTGTCCGTCGAGTCCGAGCCGGCAGCGGTCGAGGTGCCCAGTCGAGTCCGAGCCCGGCGGCGGTCGAGGTGCCCGTCGAGTCCGAGCCAGCGGCGGTCGAGGTGTCAGTCGAGTCCGAGCCGGCGGCGGTCGAGGTGCCCAGTCGAGCGGTCGACGAGCCCGCGGCGGTCGAGGTGCCAGCCGAGCTCGAGGCGCCGGCAGCAGCGCCTGACTCATCGGGTGAGGTGAGCGATCGGGGCGCATAGCGCGCTCATCGCTCATCGCGTCGATCTGACCGCGGCACGCGGTGAGAAGTAGGGGCGCAGAGCGCCCTCACCTCTCACCTCCCCCCAAGGGGAGGTGACTCCGTACGATGAGGCGCCATGTCTGACGCCGTGCTGTACGAAGCCGATGGGCGAATCGCGTTCATCACCCTCAACCGCCCTGAAGCCCGGAACGCCGTCAACGGTGCCGTCGCCGAGGGGCTGGAGTCCGCCATCGACCGTCTCGAGGACGACGACGAGGTCTGGGTCGGCGTCCTGCAGGCCAACACCGCCGGCCAGGAGCGCCCGGTCTTCTCCGCCGGTGCCGACCTCAAGGAGATCAACGCCGGCAACGCCGCCGCTCTGCTCACCAAGCGCGGTGGCTTCGCTGGTTTTGCCTACCGCGAGCGACGCAAGCCGGTCATCGTTGCCGTCGACGGCCTGGCGACCGCCGGTGGCTGCGAGATCGTTCTTGCCGCCGACCTCGTCGTCGCCACCACGCGCTCATCGTTCGGGTTGGCGGAGGTCACCCGCAACCTGATCGCCGGCGCCGGCGGCCTGTTCCGCTTGCCGTGGGCGGTCGGGCAGGCGACGGCGATGGAGGCGATCCTCACCGGCGAGCCGATCCCCGCAGAGCGGGCCTACGCCCTCGGCATGGTCTCGCGACTGGTCGAACCCGGCGAAGCCGAGAACGCCGCACGAGCGCTCGCCGAGCGGATCACCCAGGCCGCCCCGCTTGCGGTCTGGGAGAGCCGCGCCGTCGTGCGCGCCGCAGCGGCCGGAACCGAGGACGAGCTCAAGCGCATGACCGATCGCGCGTCGGCGGCGGTGATGGGCTCGGAGGACCTCAAGGAGGGCCTCCAGGCGTTCATCGAGAAGCGTCCGCCGAACTGGAAGGGCCGCTGATCACCCGGGAGACCGTGATCAGCCGCGCCGTGATCCCAGCCCGCTCGTAGAGGTTCTTCGTCTGCCGGTCTCCCGGCAGGGCGTAACCCTCCAGCACGGCAGCTCCCGCATCGGCCGCTCGTGACCACGCGGCCGCCAGGAGCGCGTCGCCGAAGCCGAGCTCCCGCGCCGCTGCGTCGACGTACACCTGGTCCACCGTCGCCACTGCGCCCTCGATGTCGAGCACGAGGTAGCCGATGATGACCGGTGCCGGTTCGACCAGCTCGGCGACGAAGACGTGGCGGCGTTCGATGGCTGCCGTCCAGTCCGGACCGATGCGGGGATGCTCCTCCATCCACCGCCCTCCCCCACGAGCGTCCACCAGCCCGGCGCGAGCCGAATCCTCCAAGACCGCCAACTCCGGCCCGTCATCGGCGCGGGCCGGCCGGACGTTCGGGTCGATCATGCAGGGCCGAGCAGCTGATCGATCTTGCCGAGCACGGTGCGACGTCCGCGATGTGTCGCCTCGAACTCCCGGATCTGCTGCAACTCACTCGGCGACAGCGCGTCGAGCCGGGCGACCACGTGGCTCGCGGCCAGGCTCTCATACGCCTCGATCGGCAGGTCGTCCGCCTCGCCGTCGGCCGGAGCAGGACGGCTGGGCGCGACCGGTGGCGCGGCCGCTGCCTCCGTCACGTCGATGATGCGGCCGGGTGGCTCACTGACGTCCACCGGTGGGACGCCGCCGACGACGTCGAACAACGAACGCACCAGCCGCACCGGGCGCTGCACGACATCGCGAGCCGAGTCGATGCTCCGGCGGACGCAGGCGTCGATCGAGCGCACCGTCGTCAACGGCAGCAGCACGGTTGCTATCGGCCACCGCCCGCAGCCGCCGCTCGACCTCGGCCCGGATCGGGTCCGGATCGCTCACCCGAAGATCGGGCAATCGTCGTCGCCGACCGGGCACCCCGGAGCTGTCGCCCGCACGAGCAGGAAGCAGTTCGGGCACAGCTGCTCGTCAGCGCGCTTGGGCTGCAGTCGATCGCCGCCCTCGGCCCGGTCCTCGGGCTCCTCGTCTTCCTCGTCCTCGTCCTCCTCGGCGGTGACGAGGCGGTCCTTCAGGATTCGATCGAGATCGGCTTCGACGTCGTCGGGCGAGAGCAGCTCGTCGTCCTCGTCCTCTTCTTCGTCAGCACCAGTGCGCCGCTTGGTTCGGGTGGTCCCCGCCTCGTCAGCGTCGTCGTCCTCGTCCTCTTCTTCTTCGACGACCTCGTCGGCGTCTTCGTCCGCTTCCTCCTCGACGAAGATGTCGTCCTCGAGCTCCTCCGCGTCCGGCTCGAGGTCGGTGTCCTCGGCCTCTGCGATCTCGTCCTCGTCCGGCTCGGCCGCGTCGAGGCCTTCCGGCGCGTCGTCCGCGTCGTCGGACACCATCTCGTCGTCGTCGTCAGCGGCCATCGCGGGGCCGGAGCATATGTCGACGGTTCGCAGCGGCTCGCGGTCGGCTTCGTGACAACCGTCACACGCCTGAGCCGCGACGCGATTCGGCCCGCCGCTCGGCGGCCAATCGCTCGAGCTCGGGCGCCTCTGTCGAGAGGTGGGTCATCGCCTCTGCCACGATCCGGTGACCGGCTTTCTCGGCGATCAGGCGGTGCATCTCGAGCACGACCCGCCGGTAGGCCGGATGACCCTGCGACCCCGAACGAAGCTCGAGGAGGTGGATCGCCTCTCGAGCGTTGAACTGCATGACGTACCGCAGGCGATACGCCATCGCGACGGCGTACGGCGCCTGCTCCGGGAACTCCTCGGTCAGCGCCTCGTACAGACGCGCCGAGCGGTGCATGGCCTCATCGAACGCCGTCGTCTGCCCGGCGGCGTCGACGAGGTCGGGGCGCACGTACCCGTGGGCGGGCGTCAGACGCTGCCACTCGACCGTCATCAGCCGGTGCCGCTGCAGGTCGCGAAAGGCGCCGTAGTCCGAGAGCACGTCGAAGCGGTAGTCGACCCGCTCGAACGCTCGGCCGGGCTTGTGCCGGCGGTTCTCCCGCTCGCCCACGTACGCCCGCACCAGCGCCAGCCGCTCCGCCGCCCCGAGGCCGGCGACCCGCTCGAGCAACTGGTGCTCGGGCAGGTGCGAGTGGGAGTAGCAGATGGCGGCCAGCAGCTTGTCCTCGGCCTGCGGATCGAAGTCGACCAGCGTGACCGTCGGAGCCTGCTCGGCAGGTTGCTCCGCGAACAGCGAGTCGACCAGCTCGGCCGTCCGCTGGCGGGTCGTCGCCAGGTAGTTGGACCATCGGACACCGCGCTCGGGCATGTCGACGCGGCGCAGGAAGCTCGGGATGACCTTGCGCAGCTCGTGCAACATCAGGTGCCCGTACTCGCGGGCTTCCGGCAACGGATGGGTCTGTAGGCGCAGGAGCAGCGCTTCGAAGCCCTGGCCGCTGCCGTAGATGCCGACGTTGGACAGTGAGCCGGCTGGAAGGATCCCACGAGCCGCGTCGAGGGCCTTGGCCCGAGTCGCCTGCCGGAACACGAAGTCACTGTCCGCCGGATCCCGGTCGACGGTGGCCCGGACGTGTTCGGTGACCGTGGCCAACACGTGGCTGTAGGCGTCGAACATGCGGTCCATGACGCCGACGTACCGGGTCCCCAAGCGGCTGGCCAGCACCGCAGGGTCGCGGTAGTAGCGATAGCGCCCGCCGAGTCGGGCGTCGTACGCGATGTAGCGCGTGCTCTGCTCGAGGTAGCTCATCAGACGACCCCACTCGAGCACCTTCGTCAGCACGTTCGAGGCCTGCTCACAGGCCACGTGCACCCCTGCTAGCTGCGCCACGGAGTCGTCGCCGTACTCGACGAACACCTTCTCGTAGAGGTCCTCGGCCCGTTTCAGGCCGACGGTGGCATCGATCGTGTGGTCCCCCGAGATGTCGAGATCTCCGACGAACTCGTCGAGGAACAGTCGCCGCAGGCTCTTCGCGCTGCGGCTGTACCGGGAGAAGAGCGCTCCCTTCACGACCTCGGGCAGGTTGACCAGGGCGAACACGGGCCCGTCGAGGTTCGTGAAGTACCGCCGGAGCACGTCCCCTTCTTCTGAAGTGAACTCCTCGGGGACGTAGGCAGTCACAGGCGGCGAACCTAATCCGCCGGACGTCTGCCCCCCGGTGATCCCGGATCTGTCCGTAGGAATCGATCGTTGTGATGCGATCCCTACGGACAGAACGCCCTCAGTGCCGCAACACGAGCTTTCCCAACTGCTCACCGGCTTCGAGTCGGGACAGCGCGAGCTCGTACTCCGACAGCTTCATGACCTGGTCGATGTGCACGTCGAGGCCGCCGGCGACGAGCGCCGTCACCTCGGCGAACTCCTGGTAACTGCCCATCGAGGACCCGATGATCTCGTACTGCTTGAAGAACAGGCGGGGCAGGCTGAGCTCCACGGTCGCCCCTGAGGTACCCCCACAGACGACCAGGCGACCACCGGCCTTGAGGGCGCGGACGGAGCGCTCCCACGTCGCCGCGCCGACGCTCTCGACCACGACGTCGGCCTCGACCCGCCAGCGCTCGTCGGCGGTGTCGATGACCGCGCCAGCGCCCATGGCGAGGGCCGCCTCGCGCTTCGCCTCGCTGCGGCTGGTGGCGACGACGTCGGCCCCGAGATGGCGGGCGATCGCCAGTGCAGCGCTCGACACACCCGAGCCGATGCCGACGACGAGCACCGTCTCCCCGGCGCGCAGGCGCGCGCGGCGCAGCATGCGGTAGGCCGTCAGGGCGGCCAGCGGATACGCCGCACACTCCTCCCAGGACCGGCCCGCCGGGCGGTGCACCACGTTGCGGGAGGGGGCGATGGCGTGCGTGGCGTGACCACCCCACGTGTGCTCGCCGTAGATGGCGAAGCCCGGTCCCATCGGGCTGTCGTTGCCGAGGGCGACGATGTCGGCGATCGGAGACACGCCCGGATTGACGACGACTTCGTCCCCGACGGCGATGCCCTCGACGGCCGAGCCAACGGCATCGACGACACCGGTGACGTCGCACCCGGGCACGTGCGGCAGTGGCGGCTTGGGAAGCCCCCGGGTGACCCAGAGATCCATGTGGTTGAGCGCACTGGCGACGACCTCGATGCGCACGTCGTCGGCGCCGAGCTCGGGCAGGTCGATCGACCCCCAGCGGTACGCGCCGGGCGACTCGTCCAGGATCCAGGCGTCCAAAGGTCCTCCTCAGGTGTGAACGGTGGCGGCGCCGTGCTCGACGGCGACCTCGAGGCAGCGTACGAACCCTCGCCGTTCGCCGTCGACCCACAGCCGACGCGGCGGGTCGAACGTCCAGGAGACAGCCCGGGCCCGGCGCACCGTGATCGCCGGGTGTGGCACGTGCGTACCGGTGGGGAGCCGCCGCCACGCCTGCCAGCGATCGCGAACCGACATCCCGGCGTCGACCTCGATCACATCGAGCAGCCCGTCTCCCGGGTGAGCTCGTGGGGCGGCATCCCACCGGCCCACGCCGATCGACGTTGAAGGCGCCGGCGATCGGCCCGTGCCACCAGCTGCGGCCGCGAGCGATGACGTGGGCGACCGCGAGTGCTCATCCTCGTCGGACGCCACCCGCAGCAGGTCGATGTCGAAGCGGGCGACCTGGGACCCGGTCGTCGGCCCTCCGAGTGCTGGCCAGCAGGTCGCCACCCTTCAGCCGCACACGGTCGCCGTCCACCGATGCCGGCCCACGCGACGCGAGCTTCGGCGTGTCGACCAGCTCAACCTCCACCAGCCGTCCGCCGGGCGGACTCGACCAGCTCACCCCACGACGTCCTCCGACGTCGTGAACGATCACGCCTCGACCGGGGCGATCACGGCGTCCGCGACGACACCGCGGAAGGCGCGCTCGGCGGCCTCACCGGCCCGCTGGCGGGTCTCCGCCTCCGGTGCGACCATCGCCACCTGCCGGGCCAGGTCGATGAGCTGCTTCATGGTGCGAACGAAGTCGCCGCCGGTCAGCTCCTCCGGCCCGACCACATCAGCCAGCTCCTCGCCGGCGATCCACGCGTGAGCGGCGGCGAGGAAGCCCGGATCGGGTGGCCGGTGATCGGCGAGACCGACCGAGCGTTCGTCGGCCGCGAGATCCTCGCTCGCTGCCTGGATCCCCGCCCAGCGCCGGCGCACATCTGCCGACGGGAACCACGGCGGTGGCGGCGGCTCCGGGCTGCGGTGCTCGTAGACGAACGTCGACAGCAGCCCGCCCAGCTGCGGCGCATCGAGCCCATCGAGCAGACCACCGTGCAGGCACTCGGCGACGAGGAGGTCCGACTCGTGGAAGACCCGCGAGAGCACCCGGCCGCGCCCGGTCAGCTCCCAGCTCTCGACATCCACGTAGGAGCGTCGCTCCAAGACATCGAGCACGCGGTCGAACTCGCGGGCCAACGACTGGTTGTGCCCCTCGACCCGCCCGCCGAGCTCGACCAGCTCTCGCTCCAGGCGCTCCGTCAGGCCCGCCGCGCGCATGCGCATGGCCAGTTCCGGATCGGATTCCACCGGGTGGGTGCCGTCGCCGTCGCCGTCGTCCCGGCGCCGGCGCCCGACGCTCGCGCCGCGCAGCGTGGCGTTGCCCAGCGCTCGCGCCACCTCGCGGCGGTAGTCGGCGCGATTGGGGTTGAACACCGTCGGGAGTCGAACCGTCCCGACGGGCCGCGGGACGTCGTCGAAGTCGTCCGCCGTCAGCAGCAGCAGATCGGCGCGCTTGGTGACCGTCGTGAGGCGCATGCCTCCCTTGCGGTGAGCGCTGGCGATGACGGCGACCGGACCCCGGTAGCGGCCTTTCGAAGCGTGGACGACCTCGCCGGGGCGGAGGCGCGCCAGCCCGACGGCCACGAGATCATCGCGGCCGCGGCGCCGTGCCCGCACCTCGTCCAAGGACCGGCGGTAGTCCCAGATGTCGCCGTAGGGGCTCTCGGCCTCCTGCCGCGCGTCAGCGAGCCGCTCGCGGACGCGCTCGACACGCGCCTCGAGGCGTACCACGTCGCGGTCGGCCTGGTACTGCGCGAACGAGAGGTTGAGCAGGTGGTGGGCCTGCTCGTTGGTGTAGGTGCCGACGAGATTGGCCGCCATGTTGTAGGTCGGCCGGAACGCGGAGCGGAGATGGAACGTGCGACTGGCGGCCAGCGCGGCGACCTGCTCGAAGGGCACGAACGGGCTCCACAGCACCACTGCTTGGCCGTTCGAGTCGATTCCCCGCCGCCCTGCCCGCCCGGTCAGCTGCGTGTACTCCCCCGCCGTCAAGGCCTCGTGGTGATCGCCGGTGAACTTGGTCAGCTTCTCGATGACGACGGTGCGGGCCGGCATGTTGATGCCGACGGCGAGCGTCTCGGTGGCGAAGACCACCTTCGTCAACCCCTCCACGAAGCATGCCTCGACGGCTTCTTTGAACGCGGGGACCATCCCGGCGTGATGGGCGGCGATGCCGGCCTCGAGCTGGGCGAGGAACTGCTCGTAGCCGAGCACCTCCAGGTCGTCGTCATGGAGACCCTCGAGGCGAGCCTGGACGATGGCGCGGATGCGTGCCTGTTCGTCGCCCGTGGTCAGCCGCACACCAGCGGCGAGGCATGACCGGGCGGCGTCGTCGCACTGCTGGCGGCTGAAGATGAAGGTGATCGCCGGCAGCAGGTCGCGCTGCGCGAGGAGGTCGACGATCTCGAGCCGGTTCGGGGTGTAGAGGACGCGTCGGCCGCTGCCCCTCGCCGGCCGCTGGTGGCGGGCTGCGCGGCGCACCGCAGACGCGTCGAGGCGGGCGGCCTCGGGGTTGGCGCGCCCGCCGACGAAGGTCGGCAGGAAGTGCAGGCGGTCGTTGGTGCGGTCACCGACCAGGTAGTGGTCGTGGAGCCGAACTGGTCGGCGGAGCTCCACGATCGGTGTCGTCGGTCCGCGCACCGTCTGGATCCAGGCCGCCAGCTCAGCGGTGTTGCTCACCGTGGCCGACAGGCAGATCAAGCTGACGTGCGGTGGCAGGTGGACGATGACCTCCTCCCACACCGGACCGCGGTAGGCGTCCTGCAGGAAGTGCACCTCGTCGAGCACGACGAGGCCCAGGTCGTGCAGCGCGGAAGACCGGGCATAGATCATGTTGCGCAGGACCTCGGTCGTCATCACGACGATCGGAGCGTCCCCGTCGATGGCGTTGTCCCCCGTGAGCAGCCCGACCTGGCCGGCGCCGTAGTGGTCGCGGAGGTCGCGGAACTTCTGGTTCGACAGCGCCTTCAGTGGCGCCGTGTAGAACGCCCGCCGGCCGTCGCGTCGCGTCGCCTCGATGCCGTACTCGGCGACGGCGGTCTTGCCGCTGCCCGTCGGCGCCGCCACGACGACGTGGTGTCCGTCGTCGAGCGCGTCGATTGCGTCGGTCTGGAACTGGTCGAGCGGAAACGGGAAGCGCGCGACGAGCTCGGCGCGGTCAGGACGCACGGCGTCCAGTCTCTCAGGACGGCGCTAGAGCACGTCGCTTGCGCCGCTCGAAGATCGTGCCGATGCCGATCGAGACGAAGTACAAGATGGCCATTGGGAGGGCGAGAGCGGCCAGTGAGATCGGATCGCCGGACGGCGTGATGACGGCTGCGACGACCACGACGGCCAGGAGCGCGTATCGCCAGCCGCGCAGGAGCTGCTGCGGTGACACCACGCCGGCGATCTGCAAGAACACCAGCAGCACGGGGAACTGGAAGCCGATGCCGAAGGCGCCGACCATCAGTCCGACGAGTCGCACGTAGCGGCTGACCTGGAAGACCTGTCCCACGCCCTCGCCGCTCCACGAGATGAGGAACTCGAGGGCCGGCTCGAGGGTGATGTAGGCGAGGAACCCTCCGAGGAGGAACAGCACGAGCGAGGAGAGGATGAACGGGATGGCGTAGCGCTTCTCACGGGAGTGCAGCGCGGGGACGATGAACCGCCACACCTGCCACAGGATGATGGGCATGGCCAGGATCACGCCGCCGTACATGGCCACCCGCAGGCGCGTCGTGAGGCCCTCGAGCGGGTCCATGATGAACAACGTGTTGTCGGTGCCGGGCTCGAAGCCGCAGAACTCCTCACCGCGGTCCTCGCACAACCGCACGTACGGGCCGGTCAGGAAGTCCAGGACCTGGTCGTAGAAGGCGACGATGGCGATCGCCCCGACCATGATGGCGAGCGCCGACCGGATGATGCGGACGCGCAGCTCCCCGAGGTGCTCGGTGAGCGTCATCGTGTCGTCGGGGGACTTGATCGACGGTCGCTTGGACCGTCGCCGGAAGGACGGGCTCATCAGCCGGGGCGGTCGTCGTCGGGCGCGGACTCGTCCGAGGTGCCACTCAACGTGCGGTTGATGAGGTCCTCGCCGGCGTCGCCATCTGCAGCGTCGGTGGTGTCGGTGGTGTCGGTGGTGTCGGTCGGCGGCGCGCCGGTGTCGGTGGCGGTGTCGGTGGCGGCTGGGGGTGCAGGCGATGCGCTGGTCGAGGGCTCCGTGTGGGCCGGCTCGGCCGGCCGGGCGGGCGCTGGCGTGGCCCGGCCGCCGGACCCCGGCTTGGTCGAGTCAGAATCTTCGAATTGCGCTGACTTCTGGATGAGATCAGCGGTCTCGCGCATCTCCTTCATCGGCTCGTCGAGGACGCTGCGCATCTCGCTCTGGAAGTTGTTGCCCAGCTTCTTGAGCTCGGCGTACGTGCGCCCTGCCCGGCGCAGGAAGTCGGGCAACTTCTCGGGCCCGAGGATGACCAAGGCCAGCAGCAGGATGATCACGATCTCGCTGCCGGACAGGTTGAACATCGTCTCGATCCTATGGTCCCGTCAGTTCACGATGCCGCCGGGGCCGCGCCGACGGGCGACGGCTGGCATGATCGGGCAGCGTGCAACAACGACTCCCGTCGCTGCTCGAGCGCCCCATCGCGTTCGCCCACCGTGGTGCCAAGGCGCACGCCAGAGAGAACACGATCGAGGCCTTCGCGCTTGCCCTGCGCCTCGGCGCGACAGGCCTGGAGAGCGACGTCTGGCTGACGGCGGACGGCGTTCCGGTGCTCGACCACGACGGTGTCGTGCGCACCGGCTTCCGCCGTCGAGCACTTTCGGGATATCGGCGCGACAGCCTGCCCGAGCACATCCCGACGCTGGCCGACCTGATCGTCGCCTGCGGGTCGGACTACGAGCTGTCGCTCGACCTCCAGCAGCGCGAGGTCGGCGCGGTCGTGATCGACACGATCAAGGAGCTGGCGCCCGAACTGCTGCCGCGGCTGTGGCTGTGCCACTGGGAGCTGGACGTCCTCCGCTCGCTGCGGGCCATCGACGACACGGTGCGCCTCGTCAACTCCACGAAGCTGCGCCGGATGCGCGAGGGCCCGGAGCGCCGCGCCGCCACGTTGGCCGACGAGGGCATCGACGCCGTCAACCTCCACCACACCGAGTGGACGGGCGGGCTGACCACCCTGTTCCACCGTTTCGAGCGGGTGGCCTTCGCCTGGGACCTGCAGTTCGAGCATGTCCTGCGCAACATCGTGCGGATGGGCATCGACGGCGTGTTCAGCGACCACGTCGACGTGATGACCGACGCCATCAAGGCCGAGCTCGGTCCGTCCTGACCGCCCACATTCGGAGACCGACATCGGGCGAGGTTCGGATCAACGGCTGGTGCGGATGCCGAAGCGCTACAACCACTGCCAGTGGTCGCGCGGCCAGAAGACGACGAACGCGTGGCCGACCAGCTCATCTTCCGGGATCGGTCCGAGGTCGCGGCTGTCCTGTGACCCGGGGCGGTTGTCGCCCATCACGAACACGTGGTCCTCCGGGATGGTGACCGGTGCGAGGTCACGACCGCAGTTCCCGGGCTGCACCACCGCCGGGTCCAGGTACGGCTCCTCGAGCAGGCGGCCGTCGATCAGCACCTGGCAGCTGCTGATCTCGATCGTCTCGCCAGGCAGCGCGATGACGCGCTTGATCAGGTCGCGCTCGGAGGCGCCGGTCAACTGGTGCAGGACGACGACATCGCCGCGGTTCGGATCGTGCAGGCGGTACGACAGCTTGTTGACGAAGACCCGGTCGTCGTCGGCCAGCGTCGTCGCCATCGACGTGCCGTCGACGACGAAGTGGGCGAGCACGAACGTGCGCACCAGGAACGCCACCAGCAGCGCGACCGCGATGACGATGACCCAGTCGAGCATTGCCCGCCGGCGCCGGCCCACCTTGCGCGTGGCAACCTCCTCGCCGTCGTTCTGATCGCTCTTATCGGATTCGTCGGTCTGATCGGCTTGATCGGTCACTGGTTGCTCACAGCCGCTTCACGGGCCTCACTCACAACGACTCGATCAGCTTCTCGACCCGCTCGTCGCGGCTCTTGAACGGATCCTTGCACAGCACGGTCCGCTGAGCCTGGTCATTGAGCTTCAGGTGGACCCAGTCCACGGTGTAGTCGCGTTTGCGCTCCTTGGCCCGTCGCACGAACTCGCCGCGCAACCGAGCGCGCGTCGTCTGCGGCGGAACATCGGTTGCCGTATCGATGTCCTTGTCGGTGCACAGCCGTTCCACGAGTCCCCGATCCTGCAGCTTGTAGAACGGGCTGCGCGAGCGGGACACGTCGTGGTATTGCAGGTCGAGCAGCTGCACCCGCGGGTGCCCGAACGGCAGACCGTGGCGCTCGCGGAACGCCTCGAGCAGCTTGAACTTGATGACCCAGTCGACCTCGCGATCAAGCTTCAGCGGATCGTTCTCGATGGTGGACACGCAGTGCTCCCACATCTCGAGCGCCCGTTGCTCGAGTGGCGGGAACCCCTTGGCCTCGGAGTAGCGCAACGCCCGGTCGAGGTACTCGCGCTGGATGTCGAGCGCGCTGACCTCTCGTCCGTTGCCGAGGCGGACGACTCGCCGGCACGTCGGGTCGTGGCTGATCTCCCTGATCGCCCTGATCGGGTTCTCGAGGGTCATGTCCCTCAATACGACGCTGCGGTCCTCGAGCATGCGCAACATGCATGCCGCCGCGCCGACCTTCACGAACGTCGAGTACTCGCTCATGTTGGAGTCACCGACGATCACGTGCAGGCGGCGGAACCGCTCGGCGTCGGCGTGCGGCTCGTCGCGGGTGTTGATGATGGGCCGGCTGCGCGTGGTCGCCGAGCTGACGCCCTCCCAGATGTGCTCAGCCCGCTGCGCGATCGAGTACGTGGCCCCGCGGGCGGTGTGCAGCACCTTGCCGGCACCGGTGTAGATCTGGCGGCTGACCAGGAACGGGATCAGCACCTCGGCGTAGTGGCCGAGATCGTCGTGGCGGCTGGTCAGGTAGTTCTCGTGGCAGCCGTAGCTGTTGCCGGCCGAGTCGGTGTTGTTCTTGAAGAGGTAGATGGTGCCGCGGATCGACTCCTCGGCGAGGCGTTGTTCGGCGGACTCGACGAGGCTCTCGAGGATCCGCTCCCCCGCCTTGTCGTGGACGACGAGCTCGTAGAGCGAATCGCACTCCGGGGTGGCGTATTCCGGGTGGGACCCGACGTCGAGGTAGAGCCGGGCACCGTTCTGGAGGAAGACGTTGGAGCTGCGGCCCCAGCTGACCACGCGCCGGAACAAGTACCGGGCGACCTCGTCCGGGCTCAGCCGGCGCTGGCCCCGGAGCGTGCAGGTCACCCCGTATTCGTTCTCGAGGCCGTAGATCCGCCTCTCCATGGGTGCAACCTAGCGGTAGCTGGGACGCGGCGGGGCCGCACTTAGCCGCTAGCCCGGACCGCGTTTCTGCGGCCAACTCCGCCTGGTGCTTGTCGATCATGCCCTGGACGGCCTGCAGGCTGCGCTCGGCGAGTGGTTCCCGTTCCGCCCGGGCGCGGTCCCTGGCAGCCTGCGTCTGCGCGGCGTGACCCTGGAATTCCGGGAACACGCGCTGGGCGATCAGCTCGAAGCTGCGCTTCGTCGCCTCCGGGTTGGCCCATTCGTGGGCCAGTGCGAGGTAACACCCGAACCCACCCGACTGCTTCTGCAGCCGTTCGATCTGTTCGCAGGCCATCTCCGCCGTCCCGATCGAACCGAGGCCTGACCCGTTGACGAACTCGATCAGTTCTCCCACTGCCGTCGCCGGTGAGACGGCCATCTGGGGGAACGCCGCCGTGTGCTGGAAGTAGTCGAACCACTCCCGCATGCCGTACTCGACGTCCTTCTCGGCCTGAGCCTTCGTCTCGGCGATGTGCATCAGCCCGACCAGCCGCCACTGCGCACGATCGGCAACGGTGCCGAATGTTGCCGCTCGTTCCTCCATCACGTCCCAATGGAGGCCGAGTACGTCGAAACCGGCGGCTTGCGTGGCGCCGATGGACAGCAGGCCGATGCCGTACCTGCCGGCGAGGCGCGGGCCGGACGGCGAGACCATCGCCGCGGCGGCGAGATCGAACCGCGGCTCCGAGTACGGCCGCAGGTGCAGGCGGGCGTCGACGAGGTTCCACGCGGCGGTCTTGCTCGAGACCGGCTCCTCGTTCTGCAGCAGCCGCACGATGACATCGAGTCCTTCCTCGAGCAGCGGCCGCGTCTCCGTCGGGTCGAGTCCGAGCATGAGCGCGTCGGTCGGCAGCGAACCGGGACCCACGCCGAGCATGAACCTCCCGCGGGTGAGGTGGTCGAGGAGGACGGCCCGCTCGGCGACCATGAACGGGTTGTGGTAGGCGACGCTGACCACCCCTGTGCCGAGCCTGATGTGGCGGGTCCGCTCGGCAGCGACGGCGACGAAGATCTCGGGTGAGGCGATGATCTCGGTCCCCGCTGAGTGGTGCTCGCCGATCCACGCCTCGTCCCAGCCAAGCCGGTCCAGATGCTGGATCAGCTCGAGGTCGCGCTCGAAGGCCAACGTAGGGTTCTCCCCCGCTTGGTGGAACGGCGCCATGAAGGTCCCGAAGCGGAGACGGTTCATCATGCGTGCAGCGTAGGAACTCGGAATCGCAGCGACGAACCGGGGCGACGCTGGGCGACGACGCGCACGCACTCCGGATCGACCACGGCGATGACGGGGTACCCGCCTGTCGTCGGATGATCGGCGAGCATCACGACGGGGCGACCGTCCGGCGGCACCTGGATGGCCCCAGTGACCAGCCCCTCGCTGGGAAGCTCGTCGTGGACGACCCGCCATAGCGGTGGCCCGTCGAGTCGGACACCGACCCGGCTGACGTCAGCGGAGACTGTCCACTCGGTCGTGACGAGTTGCTGCATCGCGTCGGCGGCGAACCAGTCGAGGCGCGGGCCGGGCCAGACGGTCACCGCTCGTGCCCCGCGCTCGACGCCGGCTGCCTGGTCGACGACGACGGGGGTTCCGGGATCGCGACCGATGGGCAGTCGCTGCCCAGCAGCCAGCGCCGGCGGTCCGAGGCCCGACAGCGTGTCCTGGCTACGCGAACCGAGCACCGCGGGAACGTCGAAGCCGCCGCGTGTTGCGACGTAGCCCCACAGATCGGTGTCGGCCGGGTCGACCTGCACCACCTCGCCGTCATTCACCGCCCGCGGTGCCAGCTCCGAGGACAGGGCGACGGTGCACGCGCCGACGGCGCGAACGCGCAGCCTCCCGGCGGTCTCCAGCACGGCGGCGTCCGATGGGTTGCCGACGAGGCGGTTGAGGAGGTCGCGTGTCGCCTCGTCGAGGGCGCCGCTCGGCGGCACGCCGATCGCGGCACGTCCCGCGCGGCCGGCATCCTGGATCGTCGTCGACCAGCCGACATCGACGATCTCGAGCGCGCTCACCTGGGCACGAAGTGCACGGTGGTGCCTGGCGCGATGAGCGCGGGCGGATCCCGGTCGGCCTCGAACAGGACCGCATCGGTATGTCCGAGGAGGTGCCAACCACCCGGCGACGTCGTCGGGTACACGGCGCTGTAGCCGGCGGCGATGGCGACCGAGCCGGCCGGTACGCGAGTCCGTGGCGATGCCCGTCGTGGCAACTCGAGCGCAGGATCAAGCCCAGTCAGGTAGGCGAAACCCGGAACGAAGCCACAGAACGCGGCGCGATAGATCGCCTCGCTGTGGCGGGAGATGACTTCCGCTGTCGTGAGCCGGCAGGCCTCAGCGACTGCGGCGAGGTCCTCGCCGTCGTAGGTCACGGCGATCTCGACCGCGTCCGACGGATCATCGACGACCACGCCTTGGGCTGCGGCCGCCAACTGCAGCAGTCGACGGCCACTCTCCTCCCGGTCGGCTCCGGGCGCCAGGTGCACGAGGACGGTGCGCGCCCCGGGCACGATCTCGTTGACCGCTTCGCTGCGGGCGAGGGCGGTGGCTGTCGCCAACGCGTCGCCGACGTCAACCTCGAGCAGCCACGCCGCCGGCCCGTACGGCAGGAGGCGGGCCGTCACGTGAAGGATTGAATGGTGATGCCGGCGGCTTCGAGCGCGTCGCGGACCGCACGTGCCAACTCGACGGCACCCGGGGTGTCGCCGTGAACGCAGAGTGACCGGGCATCGACCGCGACGACCGAGCCGTCGACGGAGACGACCTCGTGGTCGACGGCCAGTCGTACCGCTCGGGCGGCGACCTCCGCCGGCTCGATGATCAGCGCGTCCGGCTGTGCCCGCGACACGAGCCGTCCGTCGCGTAGGTAGGCCCGGTCGGCGAATGCCTCGGGGACCGGTTCGAGGCCGGCCGTCTCGGCGGCCCGCAGCAGTTCCGAGTCCGGGGCGCCGAGGACGGCGAGCGAGGCGTCGTAGTCGGCGGCCGCGGCGACCACGGCCTCGGCCTGGGCCGCGTCGCGCACGGTGGCGTGGTAGAGCGCCCCGTGCGGTTTGACGTAGGCGACCTCCGTCCCGGCGACCTGCGCGAAGGCATCGAGCGCACCGAGTTGGTAGAGCACGACGTCGCGCAGCTCGAGCGGGTCGATGTCGATCGCCCGCCGCCCGAATCCGACGAGGTCGGGATAGCCGACCTGGGCACCGACCGAGACGCCGTTGGCGACGGCGGCGTTGCACACCGTGCGCAGGGTCGACGGGTCGCCGGCGTGGAAGCCGCAGGCCACGTTGGCGCTCGTGACGAGCTCCAGCATCGCTGCGTCGTCGCCGAGCTGCCAGACCCCGAACGACTCCCCCAGGTCGCTGTTCAGGTCGATCGAGGTCATCTGCCGCACGGTACCCGAGACAACTTCATCCGAGTGTTTGAAGCCATTCGAGTGTCAGACCTGGGAAAAATCCGGTCCCAGCACTCGGATGGGCGCAAACACTCGGATGGTCAGGACTCGCTGTCGCCGTCCGGCGAGGCGAGGTAGGCGGCGACCTGCTCGTCGCTGAGGCGGCGGAAGCAGCGCCGGGCCGTGCCGCGAGCGAGCAGGGCGACCTCGAGGTCGGCCGCCGGCAACTCGCGATCCGGTCCAGCCAACGCTGCCGTCCCCGCACGGATGGCGGCGCCGACGTCGAGGTCGTCGGCGAACGACTCGCTGATGCGGCCCAGGATGGCGTCGGCGTCGCCGCCGAGCACCGTGTGGTCGCGCTGGTCGAACACCGTGCCGTCGTAGAGGACGTGGAACATCTGGTCGCCGGCGGGGACGTAGCCGACTTCGGCGACGAGGATCTCCACCTCCATCGGCTTCATCTCATGGGTGAAGATCTGACCGAGGATCTGGGCGTACTGGTTGGCGAGGCTGCGGGCGTCCACGTCGTCGCGGCTGTACTGGAAGCCCTTGATGTCGGCCGCCCGCACGCCGGCCACACGCAGCTGGTCGAACTCGTTGTAGCGACCCACCCCTGCGAACGCGATGCGGTCGTAGAGCTCGCTGATCTTGCGCAGGGTTTCGGAGCTGTTCTCGGCGACGATGGCGATCCCGTCGGAGTAGCGCAACGCGACGAGTGCCCGGCCACGGGCGATTCCCTTGCGGGCGTAGTCCGCGCGGTCCTTCATGACCTGTTCGGGAGCGACGTAGAACGGCATCGTCATGAGCCGCGTCCTCCGATGCGAGCGACCGAGCGCCAACGTGCAGGCGCAATGCGAGCGAGCGAGCGCCAGCGAGCGAGCGGCTCAATGCGGCCTGCGTGGCCGGGGAACGCAATGGCGTCTGCGTGGCCGGGGAACGCAATGAACGGCATCGTCATGTCGTTCCAGCCTCCCGGGCGCGGATGTCATCTGCGATCGTCTCGTAGCGCTGCCTCAGCTCGTCGTCGTCGACGGCGGTGAAGCCGTCGGCGGTGATCGTCGCCACGATCGGGAAGATGTTGCGCAGCATGTCGGGACCGCCCGTCGCCGAGTCGGCGTCGGCGGCCTCCCACAGCGCCCGGCACACGAGGTTCACCGCGTCCGAACGGTCCATGCCCGGCCGGTAGCCGACCTTGATCACCGTGCCGGCGTGGAGGCTGCCGGAGCCCGTGGCCACGTACTCCCGCTCCTCGTACCGCCCGCCTGTGACGTCGTAGGCGAAGAGGCGTCCGACCTGGCGCCGCAGGTCGTACCCGCCGAAGATCGGCACCACGGCGAGGCCCATCATGGCGGCCTGCAGGTTGCCGCGGATCATCATCGACAGCTGGTTGGCCTTGCCTTCGAGGCTGAGTGCCGTTCCTTCGACCTTCTCGTAGTGCTCGAGCTGCAGCTGGAACAGGCGCACCATCTCCATCGCCGGACCGGCGGCGCCGGCGATGGCCACCGCGCTGTGCCGGTCGGCCTCGACCACCTTGTCCATCGCCCGATGACTGATCAGGTTCCCAGCGGTCGCCCGGCGGTCGCCGGCCATGACGACGCCGTCGGTGTAGCGCATCGCAACGCACGTCGTGGCGTGTGGCAACGCGCCGAGCGCGGTGACGTCGCCGCCGACGTCAGTGGCGGAGGCGCCGATGCGCCGCAGGAGGTCAGCGAAGCTGGACCCCGGGTCCTCGCCCGGGGTGAACACCGGCATAGTCAACCGCGTGCTCCAATGCGAGCGACCGAGCGCCAGCGAGGAAGCGGTAAACGCCGGCCTGCGTGGCCGGGGAACGCCATGAGCGTTACTGCCCGCCCTTCTGGACGTAGGACTTGACGAAGTCCTCGGCGTTGGTCTCCAGCACCTCGTCGATCTCGTCCAGCAGGTCGTCCAGCTCGGCCTTCAGCTTCTCGCCGCTCTCCGATGTTGCGGGGGCTTCTTCGACGACCTCGGGCTCGGTGGTCCTTGTCGTCGTCTTCTGTTTCTGCGTGCGCTCGGCCATGTCCTTGCCGCCTCCTTCGCGGTCTTACCCTCGGGCGCTACGAACCGAGACGCTCGAGAAGTTCGACGGCGGTATCGCTCTCGTCGATCAACCTAGCCACGTGGTCCGCTGTTCCCCGTAATGGCTCCATCATCGGGACCCGCCGCAGCGGCTCCCGTCCGACATCGAACACGATCGAGTCCCAGTTGGCAGCGACGATCTCCTCGGGGTACTTGGCGAGACACCGCCCGCGGAAGTACGCCCGCGTGCTCGTCGGCGGCTCGGTCACCGCTCGATCGACTTCGTCCGCTGTGACGATTGTCTCCAGCCCCGCTCGGGCCGCCAGCCCCCGGTCCGCCCGCAGATCGTGGTACTGCAGATCGATCGCCTTGAGACGCGCCGACCCGGGTTCGAGGCTGTGGCGTTCGGCGTAGCCGTCGACGAGGCGGCGCTTGGCAATCCAATCGACCCAGGACGCCACCGAATTCGGGTCGTGCTCGAGGCCCGTGAGGACATGCTCCCAACGGCGCAGGATGTCGCGCCCGATCGTCTCGTTGACACAGGCCAGCCCGTGCAGCTGCTCGTACTTGCGAGCCCGCTCCAGCAGTCCCCATTGGATCTCCAGGGCCGTCGCCCGGCGTCCGTCGCGCAGCATGATCGTGCGCGTCAGTGCCGGGTCGTGGCTGATCTGGCGGATCGCCGAGACGGGGTTGGCGAGCAGCCAGTCCTCGCCGAGCGCATCGTCCTCGATCATCGCCAGCACGATCGCCGTCGTGCCGACCTTCAGGTAGGTGGCGACCTCGCTCATGTTGGCGTCGCCGACGATGACGTGCAGGCGGCGGTACTTCTGGGCGTCGCAGTGCGGCTCGTCACGGGTGTTGACGATCGGGCGTTTGAGGGTCGTCTCGAGTCCGACCTCCTCCTCGAAGAAATCGGCGCGCTGCGTCAGTTGGTACGGCACCTGATCGAACGGCACGCCGGGCAGCTCACAGCCGACCTTGCCCGCACCAGTGAAAACCTGGCGCGTGACGAAGTGCGGGGTCACCTGAGCGACGATGCGCCCGAACGGCGTCTCGCGGGCCAGGAGGTAGTTCTCGTGGCAGCCGTAGCTGTTGCCTTTGCCGTCGGAGTTGTTCTTGTAGACGACGACCTCGGCCGGACCTGCCGCCGTCGTGGCGAGCTTGACGCCGGCGTGGACCATGCTGCGCCGCACGATCTCCTCGGCTGCCCGGTCGAAGCACACAGCCTCGAGGGCGGTTGCCACCTCCGGGGTCGAGATCTCGGGATGGGCGTGATCGACGTAGTAGCGGGCGCCGTTGGTGAGCACCGCGTTGACGAGCGTCGTCTCGACCTCCGGGGCGATCGAGTCATCGAGCGAGAAGCCGCGCGCATCGTTGGCGGGTGACTCGTCGTCGAAGTCCCAACCCACTCTGCCGCGCTGGCGGCTCGTGGTCGCCGCGACGTAGGCGTTGATCAGCAGCGAGGAAGCCGAGACGGGGTTGTTCTCGGCACCGCGGACGGCAATGCCGTACTCGGTCTCGATGCCGCACACCTTCGGCAGCGCCATGGGGGGACCCTAGCCACCAACGACCCGGTCCCGTCGGCAGTTGTTCGCTGCCTAGAGATACTGGCCGGTTGCCACCCGCTCGATGGCCCTGCCGCCGAGCGGGTCCTTGTCCTTGCCCTCGTTGACGAGCGTGCGGATGAACACGATGCGCTCGCCCTTCTTGCCCGAGATCTTCGCCCAGTCGTCGGGGTTGGTCGTGTTGGGCAGGTCCTCGTGCTCCTTGTACTCCTGCTTGATCGAAGCCAGGAGATCCTCCAGGCGCACGCCTCGTTCGCCGCCGCTGATGACCCGCTTGATGGCGAGCTTCTTCGCCCGCCGCACGATGTTCTCGATCATCGCCCCTGAGGCGAAGTCCTTGTAGTAGAGGATCTCCTTGTCGCCGTTGGCGTACGTCACCTCGAGGAAGCGATTCGTCTCGTCCTCCTGGTACATCTCGGCGACCGTCGCCTCGATCATCTCCGGGACCTTGTGGTCGGCGGCGATCGGGATCTCGTCAGTGAGGTACTGGGAGAAGATCTGCGCCGCAGCCGGGGCGTTCGGGCGCTCGATCTTGATCTTCACGTCGAGCCGGCCGGGCCGCAGGATGGCCGGGTCGATGAGATCCTCGCGGTTCGTGGCGCCGATCACGATGACGTTGCGCAGACCCTCGACGCCGTCGATCTCCGCGAGGAGCTGCGGCACGATCGTCGACTCCATGTCCGAGCTGATGCCCGAGCCGCGGGTGCGGAACATCGAGTCCATCTCGTCGAAGAAGACGATGACCGGCCAGCCTTCCTCGCTCTTCTCACGTGCTCGCTGGAACACGAGGCGGATCTGGCGCTCGGTCTCGCCGACGTACTTGTTGAGCAGTTCCGGGCCCTTGATGTTGATGAAGTAGCTGCGCGCCTTCTGATCGCCCGTCGAGGCGGCGACCTTCTTCGCCAGGCTGTTGGCGACCGCCTTGGCGATCAGCGTCTTGCCGCAGCCAGGAGGGCCGTAGAGCAGGATCCCCTTGGGCGCCGGCAGGCGGTGCTCGGCGAACAGGTCCTGGTGCAGGAACGGCAGCTCGACGGCATCTGCGATCTGCTCGATCTGATCGTCGAGACCGCCGATGTCGGCATAGGAGATGTCGGGGACCTCTTCGAGGAGCAGGTCCTCGACCTCGGGCCGCGGCAGCTTCTCGAGCAGCAGGTTGGAGCGGATGTCGAGGCGCATCGTGTCCCCGGCCCGCAGGTGGATGCCGCGCACGGCGTCGGCCAGCTCGCAGACCCGCTCCTCGTCGGCGCGACCTATGACGAGGGCTCGCACGCCATCGTCGAGCAGCTCCTTGACGGTGACGACCTCGCCGGTCTGCTCGGGGCGCCGGGCGAGGATGACGTTGAAGCTCTCGTTGAGCACGACCTCACTCCCCCGGTCGAGCTCGTCGAGGTCGATGTCGGGGTGCGTGGCGACCTTCATCTTGCGGCCGCTGGTGAGGATGTCGACGGTGCCGTCGTCGTTCTTCCCGACGACGACGCCGTAGGCCGACGGCGGTTGGGTCAACTTGTCGACCTCGTCGCGCAGCGTGGCGATGTGCTCGCGAGCCTCCCGCAGGGTGTAGCTCAGCTTCTCGTTCTGGGCGACGGCCTGGGCCAGCTGACCCTTGGTCTCGAGCAACCGCTCCTCGAGGGCGCGCACTCGCTTCGGGGCATCGGCCAGGCGGGCTCGAAGGTGGGCGATCTCTTCGACCAGCGCGTCGACCTGGGCTCTGATGGCCTCGGTGGACTCGTCGGGCACGCTGCCTCCTTCGATCGATCTACGGGCGACGCTACACCCGGCAACATCGGTCCAGTCGGACCTGAATACGCCGTGAGCCGGCCGAACGGTTCCCGGAAGTTTGACGATGCGACCGGTGAAGGCGCTGGAGCGCCGGGCAGCCACCCGGTATGACGCGATCGACGTCAACGATGCGGCCGGCGAAGGCGCTGGAGCGCCCGCCGTGCCGAACCGGGCAGCCACCCCCGTAAAACGCGATCGATGTTTCCACGTCGGCGGCCGTGTAAACTCTAGGTGCAGTTCGCCGGAGCGAAGGAGTTCCCATCACCATGAAGGTCTGGATCGACCAGGATCTCTGCACGGGCGACGGACTCTGTGAGGAGATCGCGCCCGACGTGTTCACGCTGCTCGACGATGGGCTCGCCTATGTCAAGGAAGGCGACAAGGTCTACGCCGCCGCCAAGGGCAACCCGCAGGGCGCCGAGGGTCTGGCCAACATCCCCGACGGTCAGCTCGACGCGGTCATCGAGTCCGCCGAGGAGTGCCCCGGGGAGTGCATCTACATCGAGCCCTGAGGCGTTGCGCCTCGCCCGGCCTCGCGGCCGAGGAACCTGGCTGCCGTGAGGAAGCCGGTGTGCGCCACCATCCGGTGATCGGGCCGGACCGCCGCACCATCGATGTGCCAGCTGCGGTGCAGCACTTCGATCGTGCGGGCGTCGATCCACGTTCCTCGTAGCGCCTCGCGGGTCTGGGCTGCCTGCACGATCGACGGCGTGTAGGCGACAAGGATCCCGCCCGGCCGCAGCACTCCCTCAGCGTGCGGGACCACCTGCCACGGCTCCGGCAGGTCGAGCACGACGCGGTCGAACGGTCCGTCGCTCTCGTCGATGCCGGCGTAGCTGTCGCGAAGCTCGATGCAGTATCGCGGCAGGGCCTCGTCGCCGAGGAAGCTCCGCACGTTGGCTCGAGCACGGTTGGCGAAATCCTCGCGGAGCTCGTAGCCGACGATGTCGGCGCCGCACCGCAGCATCGCCATCGACAGCGCGCCCGAGCCGACACCAGATTCGAAGACCCGCACCCCGGGCGCGATGTCGGCGAGCATGCACATCGGCGCCAGATCTTTCGGGTAGATGACCTGCGCGCCGCGTGGCATCGCCACGACGAAGTCCTCCAGCGTCGGTCGCAGCACGGTGTACTCAGCGCCGCGCGTCGAGCGGACGACAGTCCCCTCGCTGACACCGACCAGGTCGCGGTGGGCGACGAACCCGGCGTGGCTGTGGAACTCTCCGCGCTCGGTCAGCACGACGAGGTAGCGCCGTCGCTTGACGTCGAGCAGGAGCACCCGCTCACCGAGGCGCAACAGATCGGTGCGCTCGCTCATCGCTGGCGACGGGCGATTGTCTCCGCCGCCACCGGCTCGTGCGCGGCGGCGACGTCGATGAGACGGCAGAAGGCACACACCTCCGTCGTCGTCGGCGAGCCGCAGCGGGCGCATGCCCGCAGTCCTTCGACGGCGGCCGTCGAATGACCCTCGAGGAGCGGCGCCATCCGCTCGAGGAAACCGAGATAGAACGCCGCCTTGGTACCCGGCGAGGCCTCTTCCAGGCGGTTCAGCGTCGCCTTGTACTGGAGGTGCTTGTTGCCAGCGGCCATCGGGCACTCCTCGACCTGGTAGTCGATGCCCCGCGTGATGCACCACGCCGCCGTCTCCCGCTCCGTCAGCCGCACGAGCGGCTTGACCTTGCGTGGGAAGCCGTCGCCTGCCGGGAGGCACGGTGATTGCCGAGCGAGGAAATCGACCTCCCACCGCAGTGCGTTGCCGAACAGCACGGCGGCCTCGTCGTCGAGGTTGTGGCCCGTCGCCACGGCGTCGTAGCCGCCGTCGCGGGCCGCTTCGTCGAACAGATGCCGCTTCGAGAGGCCGCATGCCGAGCACGGCACGCGACGCGTGGCCGCCGCCGCCGTCGGCACGTCGTAGCCGTGATCGCGGCGAAGGTCGATCGTGCGCAACTGCAGCCCGCGGCTCGTCGCGAAGTCGCGGGCGTAGGCGCCACTGTCGTCGCTGTACTCGCCGATGCCGAGCCCGAGGTACAGGCCGTCGGCCTGGTAGCCGAGGTCGAGGAGTAGATCCCAGACTGCGAGTGAGTCCTTGCCGCCGCTGACCGCGACGAGCACGCGATCGGTCGGCTCGAGCATGCGGTGGTCCTTGATGGCTTGAGCCACCTGACGCCGGCACAGCTGCTGCAGGTGCTCGGCACAGAAGTTGGCGTTGTGCCTGGGCAGATCGATCACCGCTGGGCCGCGACACACCCGGCACTTGGACATCAGCAACCCCCGGAGATCACGGGGCGGATCTCGATCGTGTCCGTCGCCTCGAGGCGCGTGTCGCCAGGCACCAGCTCACCGTTGCGGATCACGAGATGCGACTCACGCGGCAGCTTCAGCTCAGCCAGGAGGCTGCGAACCGTGCGGGCACCGCTGATCTCGATCTCCCGCCGCGGGTTGCGCAGCAGCACCTTCACTTCTTCGACCGCACCCCCATGAGGGTGATCGTCTCGCCGGGCCGGACCCGCTCGACACCGACGACGATCGGGTCGCTGCCCATCACCTTGCGGATGATCCGTCGAGTGAAGAGAACGAAGGCGACGAACTGCCAGAACCGGCTGTCACCGAAGACGCCTTGCGTGAGCGCCTTGCGGCGCAACATGAACGTCGGCGACAGGAGTGGGAAACGGCGGGAGAAGCGCCCATAAGCACCCATGGGTCACACCCTTCGGATCTCGATGTAGGTGTTCTTGCGCCGTCCAGCGCGCCGGCCGAGGAGGAAGATGATGACGACGATGATCACGGCGCCGATTCCGGCTGCCGTCAGCAACTTGTTGCTCTGTTCGTCGACCATCTCCCGGGCCTCGCCCTGCAGAGCGCGGAACTGTCGCTCCAGGTCGTCCCTCGAGATCTTGGCCGTCGGGTCCACAGGCTCGCGCTTGGCCATCACTTCGACTCCTTGTTCAGGCTGTCTCGATTGATGCGGCTGACGATCAGGATGAGCAGCAAGAGGCAGGCCACGAGGACGATGAGGTAGGGCACCCACGACAGCCCGCCGGTCGAGACGGTGGTCCACTGGGTCTGGATCATGCGCAACAGACCGAGCAATAGGAACACGAGGCCGAGCCCGAGCAACAGCGCCCCGATGACGCCCATGCCGAGCCAGCGGCCGGCTCCCTTCAGCGGACCCAGCGTCTCCTGCTCGGCGTAGCTCCTGACGAGCTGGATCACATCGCCGAACGACGCCGGCTGGTCGCGGCGGGGTCGCGGTCGATCGGTCTGCGGGGCCGTCACCCTGCCGTTCTATCACGGCGGCCCTCAGGTCAATCGGAACTGCAGCATCGCCTCGACATCGTCGAGGACCTCGGCGAGGAGGTCGAGGCGCTCGGCCGGTGACCTGGCGCTGAGCAGCCGGAAGCGGTCAGCGGGGCCGACCGGCGCGAGTCCGGAGAGGTGGTAGGAGGCGAGCAGCGGGTCGTCGCTGACCGTCAGTTCCGGGACCTCGCGCACGTCGCCCGTCCGCACCGCCAGCTCGAGCACGTCGCCGAGCCGCCTCCGCGTGGCCTCGACGCGAGCGGCCAGACCGTCGACGTCGGGTTCTTCGTCGGGCCAGTCGTCGACGTCGGCCAGCGGATAGGGATCGTCGGGGAGCCAGGCGAGGATGCGGATCCTGCGGGTGCCGACGGCGACCACGGCGTAGCGACCGTCCGGAAGCGCCTCGACTTGAACCATCCGCGCCACGACACCGACGTCCGTGCGTGTGTCGCCGCCACCGACCTCCCAGCCGCGCTCGATCATGGCCACGCCGAACTCGGGGTCGCCGTCGTCGTCGGCGAGGCAGTCGATGACGAGCTGGCGGTAGCGCGGCTCGAACACGTGCAGCGGCAGGATCCCACCGGGCAGTAGGACGGTGCCGAGCGGGAACATCGGCAGCACCGCCATGGCCGGTCACGGTACCGCCGACGGTTCTCTGGAAGATCTGGTCTCGAAAACGAGCTTGACCGGGATTCAAAACCGGTTTTCGGCCGTCAGCGGGGACCGAGCTCGGTGGGGGTCGGGCCTTGGGGATAGGTGGCGAGCGTGGTGGCGAGGGCGTTCCAGATCGGGAGGTAGACGGCTTCGTCGGTGAGGGGTCCGGCGGAGTTGAGGACCAGCGCGAACTCGATCGTCCCGTTGCCGTCGACCGGCAGGTACCCGGACAGGGACTTGACGCCGGGGGGGTCGGCGTCGAGCGGCGCGTTGCCGAGCGTTCCCGTCTTGCCCCGCAGCCGACCAGCGACGGGAGAATCGACGAACAGGTCCGACAACGTGCCGCTCTGGGCGGCGATCGGCAACCCGACCCCGAATGCATCGTCCGGTCCGTGGCGGGCGAGCACGGCGAGCAGCGCGGCGCAGGTGAGGCGGTTGTCGTTGCTCAGCCCCGATCCGTCCGCCAGCGCGACACCGGCCATCGGGACGCCCCAGCCTTCCAGCGTCTGCTGGATCACGGCCAGCCCGGCATCGCGGCTCCCGCCCCCACCACCTGCCACCCCGAGCTCCTTGACGAGCAGTTCTGCCGTGTTGTCGTCGCTCGTCCCGAGCATCTCTGCCACCACGTCGGCGATCGGTGCCGATGAGACCGACGCGATCGTGGTCGCCTCCGGCGGCGTCACGCCGGCGATCGGCGCACCGCCGACCGTCACGCCGCGTTGGGCCAGCAGCGCGGTGAACTCGCGGCGGCGCCCTCGGCCGGGTCGCTCGCCCGTGACGGGTCACCGGTCACGCGCGCGTCGTTGACGACGAGCGCGTCGTACGGGCCGGCCTCGATGCCCCGTACGTCGTTGTCCCAGCTGGGCGCGAACCACTCGTCGTCGTAGCGGCTGCCATCTCCGACGACCGAGCCGTCGATGCGTTGCACGCCCGCGGCTACGACCGCGTCAGCCAGCTGGTCGAGCGACGTCGGCGTGGTCACCGGGTACGGGTCGTCGCTGACGGGGAACTGGCTGCTGGTCAGCAGCGGGTCACCGCCGCCGACGAGGTAGAGGTCACCGGTCACCGCACCGGCTTGCACCGGCAAGGCCCTGACCTCCGTCGTGAACGTCGTTTCCGGGGCGAGGACCTCGAGCGCAACGGCGCCGACGAGCAACTTCTGGTTGCTGGCCGGGATCACCGCCCGGTCCGCACCGGTCGAGCCAACCGCGACACCGTCGAGGGCGACCGCGACGCACGACGTGGCATCGAGCGTGGCGCCGAAATCGGCGACCGCTTGCTCGAAGGCGGGCAGGCTGAGCTCGCGGGCAAGGGACGCCGGCGCACGCCGGAACGACAGCAGCGGCGTCGCCAACGCCGGTGCGGGTGGCGGTGGCGCGACGGCGGTCGACTCCGGTGCCGACCCTTCGTCGGCGCGTTGATCCGCCCACCACCACAGCCCTGCCAACGCAACGGCCGGGACGAGTGCCAGGAGCGTCAGGGCAAGGACCGGGTGCAGCCGCCGCCGGCCATTCACGAGCTGGCGCGCCGCCGGTGCTCGGCGTCCCGGTACAGGTGACCGAGGGCGACGACAGCTCGATTGCCGCTCGGGTAGCACAGCCGTCCCGTCGCCCGCACGGTGGCCGGGCCGGCGTTGTCGGGATCGGCGACGGCCAGCTCCGTGGCCGTGAGGATTGGCTTGCCCGTGGTCTGGCTGAGCTCGGCGGCAGCCTCGGCGAAGCGGGCGTCCTGGCGCTCGTGATACGCAACGATGCGGTCGAGCCCGGCACCTGGGAAGAACGGACCGTCACGCATCATCCGGGCCTGGTTGGACTGGATGCCGATGCCGAGGTACACGACCGCGTGCACATCGGGATGTTCGGCGATCAGCCGCATCACCTCGGGGATCGTGTCCCGTGTCTCGCCGCCGGCACAGTCGACGGGGTTGTTGCGGCTCCAGCGTGGTGGCAGCAACGCGTCGACGGCAGACCGCAGGTCGTCAGGCAACGGCAGCAACCGCAGCGCACCGTCGCGAGCGATGGCGTCGGCGGTGACGACACCCCAACCGCCTGCTGTGGTCAGCACCACGACGTTGGGTCCTGATGGGGCCGGCTGCGTGGCGAACGTCGCCGCCGCTTCGAACGCCTCCTCCACGGTGGTCGCCCGCGTGATCCCGGCGGCGCGGCAGGCGCCGTCGAAGACCTTGTCATCGGCGGCCAACGCTCCGGTGTGGCTGGCCGCAGCGCGCGCTCCACCTTCGGTCGCCCCGCCCTTCAGGAGCACCAGCGGCTTGCGGGCCGCTGCAGCGGCGAGTCGCTCCATCAACGCACGGCCGTCCGTGATGCCCTCGATGTACGCCAAGCCGACCGCCGTCGCCGGGTCATCGGCGTAGTGGTCGAGGTAGTCGGCGACGGACACCGCTGCCGCGTTGCCGGCCGAGACGGCCCTGCTGATGCCGACGCCGGTCGCTCGGGCGTAGTTGAGGAAGCTGGAGACGAAGTTGCCGCTCTGGCTCGCCACCGCGATCCGGCCAGGGGGCGGGTACGGCGCGACGATCTGCGCGCACAGCGACACCGGCGTGCTGACGACGCCCTGACCGTTGGGACCGGCGAGGAGGATGCCGAGCTCGTCGGCGAGGGCGACCAGCTCCGCCTCGGCGCGCCGGCCCTCCTCCCCCGCCTCGCCATACCCCGCGCTCGTGAGGAAGGCGGCCCGCACCCCCTTCGCCGCGCAGGCCCGGAGCAGGTCGATGTTGGCGGCCGCAGGTGTGCACACGAAGACGAGATCGATCTCGCCGTCCGGCAGCTCGGCGATGTCGGCGACCGTGCGCACGCCGAGCACCTCCTCACCCTGCAGGTTGGTGCCGAAGACCTTGCCCCGGTACCCGCTGGCCAGCAGGTTGTGGAGCGACACGAACCCGAATTTGCCCGGATGGGTGGAAGCGCCCGTGACGAGCACGCCGCGCGGTTCGAAGAGGGCCCGAAACTGCGCCGTCGTGGGGCTGGGTCGCGTCCCCCACGTTCCGCAGACGGATCACCGAGTTCGACCAGCGCGTCGACCGCGATCGGACGGCCGGCGGCGTCGACGATCAGCGGGTTGACGTCGATGCTGGCCACATCGGGCCGGTCCTCGGCGATCCGGCCGAGCGCGACGAGGATGGCGGCCAGTGCATCCCGGTCGACCGCGGCCTCACCCCGGAACGGCCCGAGCAGCCGCTGCGTGGCGAGCTGGTCGATCATCTCGCGGGCGGTCGTCTCGTCGAGCGGCGCCGGTCGGAACACCACGTCGGCGACGGCTTCGGCGAGGATCCCGCCCACACCGAGCATCACCGTTGGCCCGAACTGCCGGTCCCGCAGCATCCCGCCGATCAGCTCACGATTGCCCTGCACCATCGGCGCCACGAGCACGCTGACGGAGCCGTCGTCGGGCGTCGCGGCGGCGAGCAACTCGGTGGCGGCACGGTGGACGGCGTCGACGTCCGCGAGCCGCAGCCGGACGAGTCCGCGCTCGGTCTTGTGGGCGATGCCCTCGCCATTGAGCTTGGCGACGACGGGATAGCCGAGCGCGTCGGCGGCCCGGACGGCTTCGTCGGCAGAGTCCACCAGCCGCTCCTCGGCGACCGGGATGCCGTAGCTGGCGAGGAGGTGCTTGGAGTCGCGCTCGGAGAGCGTGCGGGCACCCATCGGCGCCGCAGGATAGTGAGGGCGCTGCCCGTGAGGTCAGCGCCGCGGCCGCTTCGCTCGAGCCGCCGCGATGCCCGAGGGGCCGGCGGCTTCGCTTCGCTCAGCCGCCCAGGGCAGTCGAGCGCGGTGCGCTCGTAGACGCCGCGCTGCGAGCGCCACGTCAACCGGCTCGCCGTCGGGGCGTAGGCGCCGAGCTGCATGCGGGTCGAATCGTCGACGTGGGCGTACAGCCAGGCGAGGGAGAATCGGGCAGGACCGCTGGCGACGTGTCGCATCGCCTCGTGGCGCACGACCTCCCGCTCACGGGGTGCGAACCAGCGGTCGACGAGCGGCGTCAGCAGGCGCTGCTCACGGGCCAGCTGGCCGGTCAGGACGTGACTCATCGCCGCGGCGAGGTCGGATGCCTTGCCGATCCACCAGTCGGGGGCGCCCAGGCCGAAGGCGAGCACACCGAGGGCGTCGCCGAGGTCGCTGAGGATCTGGTCGATCCAGGCGTGGTCGGCCGCGATCGTGTCGAGCGAGCGCTGGTCGAGGGCGCCGCGGGCGGCCAGCGCGGGGATGACCATCGTGTCGACCAGTTCGTGGTGCAGGCGCAGCTGGGCGGCGAACCCGGCGAACCAGCGATCGAGGGCCCGCTGGCGGCGCCGGTCAGACGACGGCACGTCGTCGAGCGCCTTGGCCAACTCGGCGGCGCTGGCCCGCAGGGCCCGGCGGACATGCGCCAGGACGTCGGGAGCGCCGACGTCGGCGGCGGGATCGGTGTCCTCTCGGCTCACGGTCATGGCGGCGGTCCGTTCTGTCACGACTACATCGTCGGCGCGTCCACTTGACGCCCACATGACGAGCGCGTGAAACGCCGGCAGATACGCGACCGGCCGCATGAGGCCGGCGGGCGACCCACGGTCAGGGCACCAAGGCGGCGTGAAAGAACGCCAGCAGGTGGTCGAGGCGCTGCTTGAGAGCCCGCGGGTCGAGGGGGTCGATGTCGATCAACCCCTCCAGGAACGGGGCGTCGGAGAAGTAGCTGAGCAGGGCGCCGTAGCCCGTGATCAGCATCTGCTCGGGATCCTGCTGGCGGAACGTGCCGGCCGCCATCTCCCGCCGGAAGTACTCCTTGGCCAGGTCGAACATCGGCCGCATGACCGCGGCCAGGTCGATGCCGAGGTGCGAGCCGCCGTCAATGGCCTCCCGGCGCACCAGCCGCACGAAGGCCGGGTTGTCGACGAAGTACGAGAACCCCGCCCGCAGCACCTGCTCGACCTTGGCCCAGCCGCGCTCCTCGGACGACACGGCAGCGTCGACGCGCTCGAACCAGTCCGAGAGCAGGTGCTCGAAGACCTCGCCGTACAGCGCCTCCTTGGACGGGAAGTGGTGGAGCAGGCTGGGACGACGGATGCCGACGCCGGCGGCGATGTCGTTCAGGGACGTTGCCTCGTAGCCGGTCATGGCGAAGCACGCCAAGGCCTCCTCCAGGATCAGCTCGCGCGTCCGTCGCGTGACGATCGCCGGCGGCTGTAGCTCGACCGGGGGATCTTCGGCCATGGATCCAGGCTAAACCCTCGACGATCCCTACCTACCGGTCGGTAGACGTTGATACGGTGGGTCCATGTTGCGGACCGTGCTCCTGGCGCTCGTCATCGGCCTCGGCGTGACGCTGTTGGCAAACGTCGCCACCACCGTCTACCTCCATCGCGCGCTCTCCCACCGGGCACTCACGTTGCACCCAATCACGACCCAGGTTTTCCGCTTCCTCACGTGGATCACGACCGGCGTTCGCCCGCGCCAATGGGTCGCCGTTCACCGCAAGCACCACGCCTTCACCGACGTCGAGGGGGACCCGCACTCCCCCGTCCTCAACGGCTGGCTCAAGGTGCAGATGCTGAACGTGGCGATGTACCGCGCCGAGGCCCAGAACCCGCAGACGATCGCCAAGTACGCCAAGGACCTGCCGCCGACATGGGCCGACCGGTGGTTCTACGACCGGGCATTTCTCGGCCTGGCCCTCGGCATCACCTTCCTCGTCGTCGTCTTCGGGTGGCAGGTCGGCCTGCTGGCCGCCTTCGTCCACGTCAACCTCTACCTCGGCGGGTCGGCGGCGGTGAACGCCATCGCCCACCACTTCGGACGCAAGCCCTACGACAACACCGCCGGGAACATCCAGTGGCTGGCCTTGCTCACGGCCGGTGAGGGCCTCCACAACAACCACCACGCCGCACCGACGTCGGCGAAGCTGGCCCACAGGTGGTACGAGATCGACCCGGGTTGGTACGTGATCAAGGTGCTGACGTGGCTGCGCCTGGCCAAGACGCGCACGATGCAGCGCATCCGGCCCGATGGTCGTCTCGGTCAGCGTGAGACGTTGGCGGCGCTGCGGCGGGAGCGGCGTCCCGTCGCGTCCGGCTGACTCAGCCGAGCGCGGCCTCGACCAGCTTCCAGTTGATCAGGTGATCCAGGAAGGTGTCGACGTAGTCGGGCCGCTTGTTGCGGTAGTCGATGTAGTAGGCGTGCTCCCAGACGTCGCACGTCAGAACGGCGGTCTGGCCGTGCTTCATCGGCAGATCGGCGTTCGACGTCGCCGAGATGGCCAACTTCCCGCCGTCCACCGTCAGCCACGTCCATCCTGACCCGAACTGGCCCGTCGCCGCGGTCTTGAACTCCTCACGGAACTTGTCGTAGCCGCCGAACGCCGCCTGGACGGCGTCGCCTGCCGCGCCTGACGGCGCACCGCCGCCTCCCGGTGCGATCGAGGTCCAGTAGAGGTTGTGGTTCCACACCTGGGCCGCGTTGTTGAACTTCTTGCCGGGCTCGGCGGCCATGATGATCTCCTCCAAGGATTTCGACTCCTCGGGAGTTCCCTCGATCATCGAGTTGATCGTGTCGACGTACGTCTTGTGGTGCTTGCCGTAGTGGTACTCGAACGTCTCGGCTGACAGGTATGGCTCGAGGGCGTTCATGTCGTAGGGCAGCGGGGGCAGTTCAACAGCCATGCGTCGCAGCCTGCCACACGACAACGCCCCACGAAACCCAAGGTCCGCGACGTCGCTACCCTCGCCACCATGCACATCGTCTCGGCGCTGTTCGTCGAGAACTTCGAGCTGCGCCAGGCGCCCGGGCCGGCCGCCCGCATCGACCTGACCGGGGCCATGTTCTCGATGGCTGCCCCGTCGCCGGCACCGGTGACGATCTCCCCACACCTGGTCGCGCTCATCTACTGCCCGCCATCTGATCCGGGCGAGGGGGTCTTCGAGGCGGTATTCCGCAAGACCGGCGATCCCGACGCCGCACCCTCGGACGACGACCAGGTGGCGCGCAATGTGAGCCCGTTCACCGTCGAACCCGGGAAGTTCACGTACCGGCTCGTGCGTGGCGAGCTCGAGTTCCCCGACTACGGCCAGGTCTTCGCCCACTGCCGCATCGACCACGGCCCCTGGCTCGTGGTGCCGTTCACGCTGCTGCCTCCAGCCTGACCAGATCCGAGTGTTTCCGCCCGTCCGAGGGTTTGCGTACCGGAAGCCCGGTGCGCGAAACCCTCGGAGCCGGGTGTCACCGGCTCATCGGCGGTGGGGTCGGATAGGGTCGCCAGGGATGGACACCGCCTTGTCGGCCAAGCTCCAGGACGACGCCATCAACCTGATCCGTGGGTTCGCGATGGACGCCCCGCTGCACGCCAAGAGCGGTCATCAGGGCACGGCCATGGCGCTCGCTCCCCTCGCCCACGTGCTGTTCAGCCGGGTCATGAAGTTCGACCCGGCGGCGCCCGAGTGGCCCGATCGTGACCGCTTCGTGCTCTCCAACGGGCACGCCTCGATCCTCCAGTACTCGATGCTCTACCTCAGCGGGTTGGGCCTCGAGCTCGACGACATCAAGGCGTTCCGCTCGTGGGAGTCGAGAACGCCCGGCCATCCGGAGGCCGGACACACCGCCGGTGTGGAAGTGACGACGGGTCCGCTCGGGCAGGGCTTCGGTGACGCCGTCGGCATGGCCATCGCCGAGCGGGTCCTGCGCGACCGCTTCGGCCGCGATCTCGTCGACCACCACACCTACGTGATCACCGGCGACGGCTGCTTCATGGAGGGCATCAGCCACGAGGCCGCCTCGCTGGCCGGCCATCTGGGTCTCGGTCGACTGATCTGCATCTACGACGACAACCACATCACGATCGACGGCCCGACGTCGCTCGCCTACTCCGACGACGTCGCTCTGCGATTCTCCGGCTACGGCTGGAACGTCGAGCGGCTGGGCGAGATCGGCCAACGACCTCGATGCCCTCGAGGCGGCGCTCCTGCGGCGCACGACGGACGAGACGCGTCCCACGCTGCTGATCCTGCGTTCCCACGTCGGGTACCCCTCGCCTGACCACACCGACGATCACCTCGCTCACGGCAATCCATTCACGCCGGACGACGTCACGCGGACGAAGGCCGTGATGGGCATCCCCGACGAGCCGTTCTGGGCGCCGTCCGAGGTCGTCGACGCGTACCGCGCGATGGCGCGGGCACG
Source organism: uncultured Acidimicrobiia bacterium (assembly GCA_963774635.1). GTDB lineage: Bacteria > Actinomycetota > Acidimicrobiia > Acidimicrobiales > Ilumatobacteraceae > JALZMG01. Next base: position 36,933 of record CAVZFS010000031.1, on the reverse strand, counting down.
ATGCCGGGATCAGCGGCAGCGCTGGGAGGAGGCGCTCGACGGGCTGAGCACCGAGGAGCGGGCGGCATGGGACGCGGCGTGGGGCGCCACTGGCCTCAAGGGCTGGGAGGAGGCGCTTCCCGTCTTCGAGCAGGGCGAGGAGCTGGCCACCCGACAGGCGATGGTCAAGGTGCTCGCCGCAGTTCTGGATCACTTTCCCGGGCTCGTCGCCGGCGCCGCCGACCTGACGGGCAACACGGGGGTCAAGCTGCCTGAGGACGCCGGCACGCAGACCGCCGAGTCACCCGGCGGCCGCCAGCTCTACTACGGCATCCGGGAGCACGCCATGGGAGCGGCGCTGGTCGGGATGGCCCGCCACGGAGGCATCCTTCCCCTCGGCGGCACGTTCTTCGCCTTCCTCGACTACATCCGCGAGCCCGTGCGGCTCGCCGCGCTGTCACACGCCAAGGCGGTGTTCGTGTTCAGCCACGACTCGGTCGGTGTCGGGGAGGATGGGCCAACGCACCAGCCGGTCGAGCAGCTGGCGTCGATCCGCTCGATGCCCCAGCTGCAGGTCATCCGCCCCGCCGACGGCAACGAGACGGCGACCGCATGGAGGGCCGCTGTGGACCATGACGGTCCAACCGTTCTCGTGCTGACTCGCCAGGGTGGCCCCGTCTGCACCGACGGCTCGGCCGTCGAGCGGGGCGCCGGCACCGTGCTCGAGACCGACGGCGTCCCGGCCGTGGTCATCCTCGCCACCGGCAGTGAAGTCGCCGTCGCCATCCAGGCCGGTCGACAGCTCAACGAGGAGGGCCTCGCCGCCAGGGTGGTCAGCCTGCCCAGCTGGGACCGCTTCGAGGCGCAGGGTGAGGACTATCGGCACGAGCTGCTGCCGCCTGGCGTTCCCGTGCTGTCGGTCGAGGCGGCGACCACGTTCGGGTGGTCCCGATATGCCGACGACTCGATCGGGATCGACCGCTTCGGCGTCAGCGCGCCCGGAGGTGAGGTCCTCGAGCGCCTCGGCATCAACGTGGACAACGTCCTGCAGCGCGCCCGCAGACTGGTGGGCAACCCGAGGGAGGGAACGCAATGAACGACAACCGGTTGGTCCGGCTCTACGAGGAGTTCGGGCAGAGCCCGTGGCTCGACAACTTGAAGCGGGGGTACCTGACGTCGGGTCAGCTTGCCCGGCTGCGCGACGAGGGCATTCGTGGGCTCACCTCCAACCCGACGATCTTCCAGAAGGCGATCTCCGGTTCGGCTGACTACGACGCCCAGTTCCGGGAGATCGCCACCGACGACGCACCGATCGTCGACGACTACTGGACCCTCGTCATCGCCGACATCGAGGCGGCGTGCGAGGTGTTCGCGCCGCTGTACGACTCGAGCCATGGCGGAGATGGGTTCGTCAGCGTGGAGGTCGCTCCCGACCTTGCCGACGACTCGGCCGGGACCGAGACGGCTGCCCGCGGTCTGCACGAGCGCATCAACCGGCCCAACCTGATGGTGAAGATCCCAGGCACGGAGGCAGGACTGGCGCCGATCCGCCAGATGATCAGCGAGGGCCGGAACATCAACGTCACGTTGATCTTCAGCCTCGAGCGTCATCAACAGGTGATGGACGCCTACCTCGAAGGGATCGAGCAGCTGGTCGAGGGCGGTGGCGACGCGACGAAGGTCGCCAGCGTGGCCAGCTTCTTCATCTCCCGTGTCGACACCGAGGTCGACCGTCGGCTCGACGAGCTCGGCACGCCGGAGGCGCTGGCGCTGCGCGGGAAGGCGGCGGTGGCGCAGGGCAAGCTCGCCTACCGGCAGTTCCGCGAGACGTTCGCCGGGCCCCGCTGGGAGCGCCTGGCCGCCGTCGGGGCGCGGGTGCAGCGGCCGCTGTGGGCGAGCACGTCGACGAAGAACCCGGACTATCCCGACACGCTCTACGTCGACGAGCTGATCGGCCCCGACACGGTCAACACGCTGCCCGATGCGACGATCGAGGCGTTTGCCGATCACGGCACCTTGGCTCGCCGGGTTGATGCCGACGTCGAGCAGGCCGCAGAGGTGTGGCGGAAGCTGGAGGACGTCGGCGTCGATCTCGCCGACGTCGCCGACCGCCTGGAGCGCGAAGGCGTGGCCAGCTTCTCCAAGAGCTTCGACGAGCTGCTGAGCGCGCTCGTCGCCAAATCGGCCGAGCTGCGTGGCAACTGAGGCCCCGCTCGACGACGATCTGCCGCCCGTCCCCGACGACGTCGAGGAGCTGGCGCGCCAGCTGGTCGCTCGACTCGACCCGCCCGGCGACCCGCGGATCGCCATCGAGCTGGTCGCCAGCGCCCTCGGCCTGCTGACCGACGAACCGGATCCGCTCGACTTGAAGATCGCTGCGGCAGCGATGACCGAGATCCGCGAAGCCTTCGCCGTGTTCTCGCCGTACGAGCCGATCCCCAAGGCGACGGTGTTCGGCTCGGCCCGCACCCGCAGGGATGATCCGGTGTACGAACAGGCGCGCCGCATCGCGAACGCGCTGGCCGACCGCGGCTGGATGGTCGTCACCGGCGCTGGCCCCGGGATCATGCAGGCGGCGATGGAAGGTGCCGGCCGGGACCGCAGCATCGGTGTGGCGATCCGCCTCCCGTTCGAGCAGGGCGCCAACCCCGTCATCGCCGGCGACGAGAAGTACGTCAGCATGAAGTACTTCTTCACCCGCAAGCTCATGTTGGTGAAGGAGAGCCGCGCGTTCGTCTGCCTGCCAGGCGGGTTCGGCACGCTGGATGAGATGTTCGAACTGCTCACGTTGACCCAGACCGGCAAGGGGCTGCCGGTGCCGATCGTGCTGCTCGATCCGCCCCACGACCCGTTCTGGCGGCGGATCGATCAGATGATCCACGAGCTGCTCGTGGACCGCGGGCTCGTGTCGGCGAGCGACACCGGCCTCTACCTCGTCACGGACTCCATCGAGGAGGCGTGCGCCGAGATCGACCGCTTCTACGCCAACTACCACTCGATCCGTTACGTCGGTGACCAGGTCGTGATCCGCCTGCGTCACGAGGCCAGTGAAGAGCTGCTGGGCGAGCTCAACGAGCGGTTCAGCGACCTCCTGGCGCGGGGTCGCTTCGTGCGCACCGCACCACTCGACATCGAACGCCGCCACGACGATCACGTCGACCTCCCGCGCATCCGGTTCTCCTTCGCCAGGCACCGCGCCAGTGGGCTGCGGGCGCTGATCGACACGCTCAACCGCGACGTCCCACCCGTGCCGGGTGCAGGCAGCGGCAGCGACCCGACCGTCGAGGGTGCGGCGTCGGCCCAATCCCCCCCGAGCTGACAGACCGGCGACGTACCATGTCGCCTCCCGCGCGGCCATGGAGGGATGCCTGTGAAGCCGGACAAATTCGAGACCGAGGCTGGCGCGAAGTATGAGCCAGCCGAACGAGGTCAGCAGCAGCAACAACAACAGCAGCAGGAGGAGCAGCAGGAGCAGGAGGAGCAGCAGGAGGAGCAGTGATCGTCCGTCCGCCGTGACGACGCATCCATCGCTCGAGCTGATCGATGCCGAGTTGACGCGGGCCGAGTCGGACCTGACGGGCTTCCGGACTCGAGCCCTCACCGTGGTGACGACGTCGGCGGGCGTCGTCACGCTCCTCACGGGTCTGGTCACGTTCGCTGCTTCGCGGGCCGAGGAGGACGATGGGATCAGTTCCGCTTCGGTCGCCCTGATCGCGGTGGCGCTGGCGGGATTCGTGGTGGCCGCCGTGCTCGCGCTGGTCGCCAATCGCTCCCGGGTGATTCGCCGCCCGAAGGCCGACTCGCTGCGCGCCGCCGTGACGCCCGAGGGCTGGTACGACGACGAGGACGACTCGGAGCATCAGCGTGAGGTCGCATCGGTGCTCGTCACCTACCTCATCTCGGTCAGGGCCGCCGCTGATGCAACGGCGCGCACGCTCAATCGTGCGATCGCCTGCCAGATCTTCGGCCTCGTGTTCGCCGCGTGCTCGGTGCTGTGGACCGTCAGCCAGCTGTGAGCGCTCGCTAGTTTCGCCCGATGCTCATCGTGACCGGCAGCATCAGGGCGCAGCCCGAGCACCTACCTCGCGTGCTCGAGCTGAGCCTCGAACACGTCCACCGATCGCGACGAGAGCCTGGGTGCATCCTCCACTCCGTCCACCGCGACGTTGAAGACGAGCGCCGCGTTGTGTTCCTGGAGCACTGGAGCGATGCCGACGCCCTCCGTGCGCACTTCGCGGTCCCGGCTTCGATCGCCTTCGTGCGCGAGGCCGCCACGCTCGCCGAGGAGGCGCCCACGCTGGAGATCTACGAGGCTCAGCCAACATCCGTGTGACACGGCGGCCAGCTCGATTGACCGTCGATCAGCTGGCGAAGCAGATCGGCGTGACCGGCGTGGCGGGAGGTCTCGGCGATCATGTGCATGAGAACCGAGCGAAGCACCAGGGGGCTCGTCCGGCTCGACCGAGCCGCGATCTCGTCGAGCGACGCCCGAGCCACGAGGATGCGGCTGCGCCGGCACTCGGTGTCGTAGAGGGTCACGACGCTGCGCGCCGTCTCGGAGTGCTCGACCCGCCAGTCGGCATCGGGGTCCTCCTCGGTCCACGGAAACTCGACGTCGAGACCGCCGAAGGTGTAGGCGAACCACCAGCGCTCCAGGTGGGCGAGGTGCTTGACGATGGCGAGCAGGCTCCCTCGTGGGGAGACAAGAGGCTCCCGGAGCAGCGCGCTGGGCACGTTCGCGAGGTTCGCCACGACGGCTGCACGCGCGCCATCGAGGCACCTGTCGAGCACGGCTCGCTCAGCGGCGACTGGGCTCTCCATGCTCACCTCCGCCACAGACGATTCAAACCGGCCGGCGCAGGACGCACGCTGTCACCTGCGTCGAGGTGGGCCTTGAACCTGATTGCGCGATCGCCCGTCAACGGCGCAAGCACGTTCAAGCCCGCCGGCGACGACCATGTGACGCTGGACCCTTGCCGACGTCACGGACGCGACCGCTACCGTTGCCGCGGGATGCGGGCCGCACCGCGCCGATGGGATCGCCGAGGCAGAACCCAATGCAACCCGTGCTGAGCTCGACCGTGTCGACCGACTGGACGGCCGACGGGATCACGATCCAGACCGTGCGCGGCCGCTTCCAGCCCGACGGCTGGAGCACGCCGGTGGCGACGGCCCAGTGGGGCGTCGTGCTGGCACGTCGGGGTGCCTACCGGCGCCGGGTTGAAGGCGTCGAGCATGTCGTCGACGTGAACACGGGGTTCCTGCGCCGTCCGGGCCAGGAGTCGAGCGTCGCCGTGTTCACGACGGCGTACGAGGAGCTCACCATCCTCCAGTTCGAACCGAGCAAGCTCGGCGAGCTGCCCGATCTGACGAAGGCGGTGGGGCCGATCCGGGTGGATCCACGACTCGGCCTCGCGCATCGACTGCTCGTTGGCGCCGTGGGATTCGACGACCTGGAGACCGAGGTCGGGGTGCACGCGCTGATCCATCACTGCCTCCCGCCTCCCGAGCCCGGGCGGTCGATCGGACGCCGCCACAGCACGGCGACCGCCAGGCGACGGTTGGTCGGCGACACCATGGAGCTGCTCCACGCGTCATCTCACGAACGGCTCGGACTGCTCGAGTTGGCCCGGCGCGTCGGGGCATCGCCCTACCACCTGTCACGGGTCTTCCGGGAGGTCACTGGCATCACGATCTCCGAGTACCGAACGCGCCTCCGCCTGCATGCGGTGCTCGACCGGCTCGACGCGGGAGATGACGACCTGGCCGCCGTCGCCGCCGAGACCGGGTTCGCCGATCATGGGCACATGACGCGGACCGTCACGCGCTTCCTCGGCGCCGCGCCGTCGGCGCTGCGCACGCGCCTTCGAGCGCCGGGCGCCGCACCGCTCCAGGAGCTGCTGTCCCGGCCCGCATGAGCGCCCTCACTGGTCAAACCGCCATGCGTCGTCGCCAGACCACGACGGCGTAGCTGGCGCCTACCGCCCAAACGGTGAGTCCGGCAACGATGACGGACGTCAGGATCGAAGCCTGGAGCGGGCGGTGCCCGAGGAGCGCTTGCGCCAGTGCAGCAGTGCAGGCCGCGATCCACGCGATGCCGACGGCATGGAGCAGCGTCATGGGCGATGGTCGTCCGGATGCCGCGAGCACGAGCGCGATGATCGGGATTGCCTGGATGCCATGCACTCCCAGGGCGTGCGACAGCAGGAGGTTGCCCTCGTCCCCGATGTCGCGACCGGAGTTGACGCTCATGACGACACCGACGGCGAAGGAGATGGCGACAGCGGCGACGCCGTAGCGGATCCCGAGCCGCAGCACACGCCGGTCGGGCAGCACGTCGGAGCGGAAGAAGCGCACGCCGAGCACCACGAACAAGACGACGTTCAACGCCGCCGTGATGCCGAAAACGGCGCCGGCGACGGCGTCCAGGCCACTGCCCTCCTCGGTGAAGCGTGGATCAATCCCCCGGAAGGCCTGCACCGACTCGAGCGCGAGCCCGTACACAGGGAAGATGTAGAAGGCCCGCCGCCAGCGCCGTCGTGCTGCGGGCGCATACCCCGCCAGCGGGAGCAGGAGCGCGATCGTGATGGTGAACACGCCCACGCCGAAGCAGAACGTCGCGGCGTCGAGCAGCTTGCCCTCCGGAGGGATCGTGGCGCCCTCGACGGAAACGCCGACGAGGCAAACCACGGCCAGTACCAGCCCAGCGGCGCCGACCGCGCACAGACCGGGTTCGCGGGCAGCGGTGGCTCGATATTCGTGGTGGAGGCCGATGGCTCGATCGAACCCCTCGCCGCGCAGATGCGCTTGAACGCCGTTGTGGCGTCTCGGCGCCGTACGGACGCGTGCTTGAGCAACCTCGGTCAAGCATCTGGCATTCCGGCATCACCACAGTGCACGGGTGCTACAACCGAGAACCGCCGACGCCTCGTTGCTCGAGCTTCACCGCGTCGAGATCACGTGGTACTGCCAGCGGATGCTCGGTTCGGTGGTCGACGCCGATGACGCAGCACAGGAGACGATGGTTCGTGCGTGGCAGGGGCTTCACGGCTTCGAGGGCCGGTCTTCGATGCGCTCGTGGCTGTACCGCATCGCCACGAACGTCTGCGTCGACCAGTACAAGCGGCGGCGTCGCCGCCCGGACCTCATGGACCTCTCGTCGGACAGCATCCCTGCTCCCAACGACGACGAGCTGGCCGCAGACCCCGCGGAGCTGGTCGTCAGGCGGGAGTCGGTCGGGCGGGCCTTGGCCGTCGCGTTGGATCTCCCGCGCCGCCAACGAACGGTCCTCGTATTGCGCGAGGCGCTCGGATGGAGTGCGGCCGAGGTCGCCGCGGCCACGGGGATGAGCGTCGCCGCGGTGAACAGCTCGCTCCAGCGGGCGCGCGCCTCGGTCCGTCGCTGACGCGCTCAGCTCGCCGTTGCCGAGTGCGCCGGAGCCCGCATCGGGTCGGACTCGCGGGCGAGACGCTGGAACCTCTCGTGGAGGGCGTTGAGCTCTACGTCACTCAGGTCCTCGATGTCGATGAGACGGTTGCTGGCGGTCGACGTCGCGGCGATGAGCTCGTCCAGCTTCATCTGCAGGGCCCGCGAGTTCTTGTTCTCGCTGTGCTGGATGAGGAACACCATGAGGAACGTGACGATGGTGGTACCGGTGTTGATGATCAGCTGCCAGGTGTCGGAGAAGCCGAACAGCGGCCCGGTCACCGCCCAGACGAGCAGGACGAGGACGGCGAGGGCGAACGACCACGGTCGGCCCGTCCACTCGGCCGAACCACCGGCGAAGCGGTCGAAGAACCGAGACGACGTCCGCGCACTCGTGGCGCGAGGGCGCGGCCCATGCCGACACGATGCGCTCCCCACGATGAGAGCGCGATGAGAGCGCTACGGACGGTGGTCAGCCTCGCCGGCCCGACGCAGCAGCTGCGTCGCCTTCTCGACTGCCCGGCGGGCCTGGGTCAGCGTCTTGTCGACGGTGGGACGCTGCGTGGCACCTTCGGCGACGGCCTCCTGCAGGACGTCGAACGACAGCTCGTCGAGCTCGGCGCCGATCGCCTCGAGCCGTTCGGCGAGATCGTCGTACCGGCTCACGGCAGGATCGCCTCGGCGACGAGGTCGACGGGATGGCGGGCGTCGACACCGACGGCGCGCAGATGCATGACGCAGCCGGGGTTGGCGGAGGCGACCACGGTCGCACCGGACCGCGCGGTGGCCGCGGAGATCGCCGCCAGCTTGCGTTCCCTGATCGCGCTGGACAGCTCGGGTTGGAGTGCTGCGTACGCGCCGCCGGCGCCGCAGCACAGGCCGTCGTCGTCGAGCTCAGCGACGACGGTGACGTGGCGAAGCACCGTCCGCACCGGTTCGTGCGCCCGTTGCACGTGGCGGAGGTGACAGGGGTCCTGCACGATGACTGGCGGTAGTTGACGTCGCGGCGCCGGCAGCCGCTCGAGCCGTGCCGCGAGGTACTCGTGCACGTCGACGACCCGTGCGGCGAACGCGGCGGCCTCGTCGGTGCCCAGGAGCCGTCCGTACTCCTTCATGGTCGCTCCGCAGCCGGCGGAGTTGACCACGACAGGTGCGTCGCCCGGCATCGACGCGATCACTCGGCGCGCCAGCTCGGAGGCCTCGTCCACGAGGCCGGCGTGCTCATGGAGGGCGCCGCAGCAGGCGCCGCCGCTCCCCGGCACCGCGTACGTGCTTCCCACGGCACCGAGGACGGCAGCCGTGGCTCGGTGCGTCGACCGCATCCACGCATCCATCACGCAGCCCGTGAACAGCCACGTATCCATGCGGCCGGCGAGGGCGCTGGAGCGCCCGCCGTGCCGAACCCGGACATCCGCCCCTGAACGACGCGACTCAGGAGGCTGTGCTGTCGAGCGCACTGGGGGCCCCTGCGTCAGCGGGAGTTGCGGCAGACCGATCCGTTTCGGCACGAGGTGCAGGCGTTGCGCCACGGCGAGCAGCGTCGAGCCGGCCCGCAGCAGACGATGGCGGCCGAGCACCGCCAGGCCGGCGCGCAACCGGCGCGGCGCCGTGCGGTGCTGCTCGGCGAGGGCGTGCCGTGTTCCCTCCATGAGGTGTCCGAACGGCACGCCGCTCGGACACGCCGGCTCGCAGCCGCGGCACTGCACGCACGTCTCCATGAAGTTGACGAACTCGTCGTCCACCTTGGCGCCGCGCCACTGCACGCCACGCATCGCGTCGATCCGCCCGCGCGGTGAGAGGCCCTCCTCCCCCGTCACCCGGAACGTCGGGCAGTGCGGCAGGCACAGCCCACAGGCGACGCAGGCGGCCAGCTCCTCGTCGTCGAGCCGCAGGTCGAGCTGCAGGTCGAGCGTCACCGCGGCCACGGTATGGGCTCAGACCGCGGTCCACACCGGGGCGTTCGGGTCGCCACGCCAGTAGGCGAGACGGAGCTGCGCCTCCGGCATCGCCGACGGGTCGGCCAACCCGGCGCGCAGGCGCATCAGCGTGGCCGCGACGAGGCGCAGCTCGGCGAGCGCGTCCGCCGTGGGCTCACCGGCCAGTGAGCGGCCGTAGCCGGCCGCGAACTCGTCGTACCAACGCCGCGGCCACCCCCACCGGGCCAGGCGCAGCAGCATGGCGTGATCCCACGCCGGCGGACCCGCGCACAGCATGTCCCAGTCCAGCAGGGTGGCGCCGTCGGCGGTCATCATCACGTTGCCCGGGTGCACGTCGCCGTGGCACACCACGCGTTCGACACGCTCGGTCCACCCGGCGTGTCGCTCGATCGCGTCGACGAGACCGGCCCGCGCCCTGACGTCGAGCGCACCGTCGACCTCGGCGAGCCGCTCGTCGAAGTGCCACCACGGGAACGACTCGCACGGCGGTAGCGACTCCCCCGTGGGGAGCGAACGAGCGTCGATGGCATGCACCTCTGCGACCATGCGCCCGACCTCCCGCCAGTCGGGCTCCTTGTCGACGGACACGAGGCGGTGCCACGCCGTTGCCGCGAGCTCACCGTCCGCAACGACGTCGTCACGGGCCGGGAGCGGAACGCGTATGCCGTGAGCGGCCAGCAACTCGGCCAACTCGAGCGACCGGCCCGCCGCCGGCGCGCCGGCCCGGCTCACCCGCAGCACCACGTCGCCGCACTCGTACAGCGCGCTCATGCTGACGCGCAGGAGCTGCGGCGCGGGCAGCTCCCAGTGCTGTGCCGCCGCCGATGCCAATGACGTTGCCTGCGTCGTCGTGGCGTCAGCCATCGAACACGTCGACGCCGGGGTTGAGCCGCCCGGTCGGGTCGAACTGCTGCTTGATCCGCCGGTGGAGATCGCGGATCACGGGGTCGACGGCACGCGGTGGCAACGGATCCTCGTGATGGACGATTCCGACACCGAGCTCCACGACGAACCGCCCGTTCAGGGACCGGTAGGCCCCTGGCGCGATCGACCACCGCCCCCCGGTCGGCAGCTCCGGTGGCCCGTCGACGGCCGTCAGCCCCAGCGGCTTGATCTGTTGCTCGATGTCGCCAGGATCGCCCTCCAGCAACACCCACACGGACGCCCCGTCCCACAGCGCAGCAGTCGGCCGGTACAGCCGCGCCAACACCTCGTCCGGGTCGACCGCACCGCCGAACCACTGCTCGAAGCGCGGCCGCGGCCGGGTCCGCAGGATGACGTCGCCGAGAAATCCGAGCGTCCCGCGGGATCCGACGAGGAGGCGACAGAGGTCGAACCCGCTGACGTTCTTGACCGTCGGGCCGCCCGCCTTCACGAGCTCGCCGGCGGCCGACACGTAGCGTGTCTGCAGCAGCGCATCGCGCACGGGCCCGTAGCCGAGACGTCGCAGCCCGCTGCGTCCGACTGCCAACGCGCCACCGACCGACCCTGACGACGGGATCGCCACGCACTGCCCGTGCTGGCGCAAGGCCTCTTCGAGCTCGGCGACGGTCGTGCCGGCGCCGCACGACGCCGTCATCTCCGCCGGTTCGATCCACGTGATCCCCGCCGGCGCGACCACCGCGCGCACGCCCGTCACCGGACCGCCTCGACTCCCTTGACCCGTGATCGAGACGGGCTCTGTCGCGCCGACCTCGGCGGCGAACGTGCTCAGATCCACGCGCCCTCTGCGACGGCCCTCGCCACCCGCCCGGCATCCATCACGTCACCGCAGCGGGCTGGGCTCGGGAGCACCTTTCCGGGGTTCGACACACCGTCGGGATCGAACGCCGCGCGCAGCGCCTCCTGCGCCGCCAGATCGACCGCCGAGAACATCAGCGGCATCAGGTCCCGCTTCTCCAAGCCGATCCCGTGCTCGCCGCTGAGCACCCCGCCGGCCTCGACGGACACGCGCACGATCTCCTCCCCCGCCGCGTGTACCCGATCCAGCACGCCGGGTTCACGGCCGTCGTAGACGAGCAGCGGATGGAGGTTGCCGTCACCGGCGTGGAACACGTTCAACACGAGCAGGTCATGGCGCAATGTGATGTCGTAGATCGCCTTCAGGACCTCTGGCAGGCGACGTCGCGGCACCACGGTGTCGTGCAGGTAGTAGTTCGGCTTGATCCGGGCGATCGCGCCGAACGCCGACTTGCGACCCTTCCACAGCAGCGCCCGCTCCGCTTCGTCGGCGGCGATTCGAACGGTTCGCACGTCGTGCGTCGTCGCGATCTCCGTGATCGCCGCCGTGTCGGCGGCAACGCCGTTGGGCAGACCGACGACCTCGATCAACAACGCCGCCGCCGCATCGACCGGCAACCCTGCGTGGACATACGCCTCGACGGCACGCAGGCACAGCTGGTCCATCATCTCCATCGCCGCGGGGACGATCCCTCCGGCGATCACGGCACTCACCGTCGACGCCCCGGCTTCGACGGTGTCGAAGTCCATCAGCATCGTGCACACCGCGGGCGGGTTCGGGGTGAGCCGGACGAGCACCTTCGTGGCGACGCCGAGCATTCCCTCGCTGCCGACGAAGACGCCGCGCAGGTCGTAGCCCGATGGCTCGGCGTCGTCGCCCCCGAGCACCGCCACGTTGCCGTCGGGCAACACGACCTCGAGCGCCAGCACGTGGGCATTGGTGACTCCCTCGGCGAGGCAGTGCGGGCCGCCCGAGTTGTTGGCGACGTTGCCGCCGATCGAACACGTCTGCTGGCTGCTCGGATCAGGCGCGAAGTGCAGCCCGTGCGCGGCGACAGCTCGGCTGAGGTCGAGGTTCAGAACGCCCGGCTCGACCCACGCTCGCCGTGCCGCGACGTCGACGGACACGATGTGGTTCATCTTCGTCGTCGAGATGACGACCGCGCCGTCCGGCGGGACCGCCCCGCCGGCGAGGCCGGTGCCCGAACCGCGGGCCACGAACGGGACGCCGTGACGACCGGCGATGCGCACACACGACTGCACCTCCGCCGTGCTGATCGGGAAGCAGACGGCGACCGCCGCTCCCTCCATGGCCGATGCGTCGTGGCGGTACAGCGCCAGCTCGGTCCGCCCGTCACGCACTCGATGGTCGTCGAGCGCACTGCGGAGTTCGGCGACGAGCGTCACTCCGGTGGATCTGGCTGGCGCAGGAGGATCACGCGACCCGATTCGACCGGCTCTCCGTCGACGAGCACCTCGTCGCCCGGCCCGAGATGGTCGTGCAACCGCACGAGCCGCCCATCGCGCTCGGCGCGCAGCTCGCGCTCGCGCTGGCGAGCCGCCGACCGTCCTTCACGCAAGGCGTCGGCGACACGGTTGCCGGAGCGGCGTGCCCCGTGCACGGCACCGCGAGCAACATTGGCCGGCGCCAGGCGCCGGGCCGTCGCCGTCACCTTGCGCCGGGCGTACTCCACCCCCGCCGCACCGGTGACGACCCCACCTGCGAACCACACGAGGCGCCGCATCACGCGCCCCGCCGCAGCCGCCGCACGGCCCTCGAGGTTCCAGTGGCCAGCCCGGCGGCCTTGATCCTCGGCTCCGACAGCGTCGTGCGGGTGGTTCGCGAGGGAAGGGAGCCAGCTGGCACGGGGGCAATGGGGCGGCGTGCCTCCGCCGCGGCCATTCGTGCGTCGTCGATCGATGCGCGGAGCTCCTCCACCAAAGGTGTCACCGTCGCCAGCTCACGGCGCAGTGCACGGAGAGCGTCGGACACGCGCAGCAACGTGACGGCGAGCGCGACGCACGCCAAGGCGCCGAGCACACCGGCAACCACGAGCAACACCTCGCCGGCCGTCATCGCTCCTCCTCGCCTCCTCGTGTCTCCGTGGCCCGCATCCGCTCGGCCACCGTGCGCTCCCCGCCGTGGTCGCTCGGTCGGTACCACGTGCGGTCGACGAGTCCGTCGGGCAGGTACTGCTGGTCGATCCAGCCGCCGAGCTCGTCGTGTTCGTGATCATGAGGGTACTCGTAGCCCACGCCGTGGCCCAGACCCTTCGCGCCGCGATATCCCGAGCTGCGCAGGTGAGGCGGCACCTCACCGAGTGCTCCTTCGGCGACGTCCTGGCGGGCCTGCCAGATGGCCACCGCACTCGAGTTGCTCTTCGGCGCCGTGGCGAGGTGGATGGCCGCCTGCGCCAGGTTGAGCTGGGCCTCGGGCAACCCGACGAACTCGAGGGCGTGGGCGGCCGCCGTCGCGACGACGAGCGCCTGCGGGTCGGCCATGCCGATGTCCTCACTGGCGAAGATGACCATCCTCCTGACGATGAACCGTGGATCCTCACCGGCCTCCAACATGCGGGCCAGCCAGTACACCGCGGCGTCGGGGTCGGATCCGCGCATCGACTTGATGAAGGCGCTGATCACGTCGTAGTGGTCATCGCGCCCGTACCGGACGGCGCTCGTGGACAGCGCCGCTTCGGCATGCGCGAGCTCGATCCCGCACGGCTGGGCCAGCGCGGCGGCGACCTCGACCGAGTTCAGCACCTGGCGGCCGTCGCCGCCGCTGCGATCGACCAGCAACGTCACAGCCTCCGCGGACGCCGTCGTCTGCAGCGCTTCGAGGCCGCGGTCGACGAGCGTCCGGAGATCATCGGGGCCGAGTGGCTCCAGGCGGAACAGTGTCGAGCGGCTGCGCAGGGGCGGGTTGACCTCGAAGAAGGGGTTCTCCGTCGTCGCTCCGATCAGGACCAGCGTGCCGTCCTCCACAGCGGGCAACAGCGCATCCTGCTGAGCCTTGGTGAACCGGTGGATCTCGTCGAGGAAGAGGATCGTCCCCTGGTCGTGCTCGCCGAGTCGCCGCCGGGCCCGCTCGATGACGTCGCGCACGTCCTTGACACCAGCCGTCACCGCCGACATCTGCTCGAAGGCCCGAGCCGTCGTGCCGGCGATGGCGAGGGCGATCGTCGTCTTGCCCGTACCGGGTGGTCCCCAAAAGAGCACCGACGACAGCTGATCGAGCTCGACCAGGCGGCGCAGCGGTCGCCCCGGCCCGAGCAGGTCGCGCTGACCGACCACCTCGTCGATCGTGCGCGGCCGCAGGCGAGCGGCGAGCGGAGCCGTCGAGCGCAGCCGCTCGTCCGCCGCCGCGGAGAAGAGATCGCCGGTGTTCACATCGGTCGCTGGAAGATCTGCCGGTAGCCGGGCTGCCGGAACGGCACGACATGGTCGACCAGCCATGCGGGATCGGCCCACTGCCAGGCCCGGAACTCCCGCCCGTCCGGTTGCGGCTCGACGTCATCGGAGTGGGGACGGAAGAAGAACCACCGGTGGACCTGACCCAGGCGCGCTCCTGGCCCGACGACGTCGGCAGGCCATTGATAGAGGATCCAATCCGGATGCTCGCCCACCAATTCGACCTCGTCCGGCCCGAGCCCCGTCTCCTCCTTCAGCTCGCGCCATGCTGCGTCGAGGGGCGCTTCAGCCTTCTCGAGTCCGCCCTGGGGGAGCTGCCAGCTCCCCGGCGTGTCGGCTCGCTCGAACGCCAACACGTGCCCATCGGTGCGCCGCACGACGGTGACCACACCAGCCCGGAAATGCCGACTCCCCACGGCGGGGCACGCTATCCATGCAGCCCTGGTGGGAGCGGCAGAATGGCGAACGTGGCGGATGACCTCGCGGCGGCACGCGGCGTCAGCGCGTCACGACTGGCGTGAGGCTCGTGCCCGGTTGCTGGCGCTGCGCGCCCGCGGACCACTCGCCGCATCGGACATGGAAGCGCTCGCCGAGGCCGCATGGTGGGAGGGCGCCATCGACGAGAGCTTGTCCGCGTACGAAGAGGCCTATCGCCTGTACCTGCACGGCGACGAGCGTGAGCCACGGCCGGCCGCCATGCTGGCCATGGACATCGGCTTCTCGTGGCTCCTCCGCGGTGAGGAAGCGATTGGCTCAGGTTGGCTCAGCCGTGCTCAACGTCTGCTCGAGGGGCTTCCGGAGTGCGTGGAGCACGGTTACCTCCAGTCCTTCCAGCTCGAGGCCGCGATCGCCGAGGGTGACTTCGCCACAGCCATCGCCGTCGCCCGTTCGATCGCCACGCTCGCCGAGCACTACGGCGACGAGACGCTGTGCGCCTATGCGCTGGCCAGCGAAGGCATCGCCCGTATCAAGCAGGGCGACGTCTCCCTGGGACTGGCCGCTCTCGACGAAGCCATGCTGCCGGTCGTCGCCGGGCACGTCCGGCCGGCGTTCGCCGGCAACATCTACTGCCAGCTGATGAGCGTCTGTCACGACCTCGCCGACCTGCGGCGGGCCCAACAGTGGACCGACGCCACCACGCGTTGGTGTGCCGGCTTCAGCAACGCGGTGATGTTCCTCGGGATCTGCCGGGTGCACCGAGCGCAGCTGCTGCAGGTGCGTGGCGAATGGGAACGAGCGGAAACGGAGATCGAGCTCGTGTGCTCCGAGCTCGCCCAGATGAACATCATCGCCGTCGGTCTCGCGCTCTATGAGCTGGGTGAGATCCGCCGGCTCCGCGGTGACCTCGACGGTGCCGAGCAGGTGTACGCCGAGGCGCACCGGCGCGGCCGCGACCCGCAGCCCGGTCTGGCGCTGCTCTGGAGCGCCCGCGGACGGAACCGCCAGGCACTCGACGCACTGCTGGCCGCCGAGCAGGCCACGACGCAACGTCTCGCCAGGACGCCGCTGTGGCAGGCCCTCGTCGAGGTCGCACTCGAATCCGGTGACCTCCCCATCGCCCGGCGGGCGTGTGACGAGTTGCAGGCGGCAGCCGAGACGTACGCCAGCTCTGGGCTGCTCGCCGCAGCGGCACTGGCGCAGGGAGAGGTGTGCTTCGCCGAGGGGGACCTCGAGGCGGCGCTCCAGTCGCTCACCACGGCGCAGCACCGCTGGCAGCGGCTCGGGGCGCCGGTCCGCGTCGCCCAGACACGAGCGCAGCTGTCCAAGGTTCTCCTCGCCCGCGGCAACGAACAGGCAGCCTCGCTCGAAGCCGCCGCAGCCGAGGCGGAGCTTGTCCGGCTCGGCGCTGCTCGCCATCCAAGAGCCCCCGCCGTCCCGCCGGCGGGGCTGACTCCTCGCGAGGTGGAGGTCCTCGAACTGATCGCCCGCGGTTCGAGCAACCGCGATGTCGCCGAGCAGCTCGTGCTCAGCGAGAAGACCGTGGCGCGGCACCTCGCCAACCTGTACACCAAGCTCGGCGTCAACTCACGAACGGCGGCAGCGGCCTACGCGCACGCACACGGGCTGGTCCCGCCTTCTGCATGATTCGACCCATCGGCGCAGTGCGAAATGCATGATTTGGCCGAAGTCGGCGCCGCAGACGATCCGTACTGTCGATTCCGATGTCGACCACCGTCTCGCCCACCGACACAGACCTTCTCGACAGCGAGCGGGTCGCCGCATTCACCGAGCAGGTCTTCGGGTGGTACACGGGCAGCTTCCTCACGTTCATGATCGACCTCGGTCATCGCACCGGCCTGTTCGACGCGGCCAGCGCGGGACCGGCGACGAGCGCCGAGCTGGCCGACCGGGCGGGCGTGCAAGAGCGCTACGTGCGCGAATGGCTGGGCGCCCTCGTCACTGCCGGCGTCTTGGAGTTCGACGCGGCGGCGCGGTGCTACACCCTGCCCGCTGAGCACGCCGTGTGCCTCACAGGTACAGACGAGCGCAACCTGGCTCCGATGAGCCAGATGAGCGGGCACCTCGCCGGATTTCTCGAGCCTGTCGCCCATGCCTTCCGGCACGGCGGCGGTGTCCCCTACTCGGCGTACCGACCCGAGTTCACCGATGTCATGGACGGCCTCAGTCGTCCCATGTTCGACGGGGTCCTCGTCGACGGCATCGTTCCGCTGGTCGCCGGACTCGGCGAGCAGCTGACCGCCGGCACTCACGTGGCCGACATCGGCTGCGGCACCGGCCACACGACGAACCTGCTGGCGCGAGCCTTCCCCCAATCGACGTTCGTAGGTCATGACCTCGCTGCGGACGCCATCGCCCGGGCCCGAGCCGAGGCCAGCGAATGGGGTCTCAGGAACGCCACCTTCGAGGTCCTCGATGTGACGGAGCTGCCCTCCGATCCGCCCCTTGGTGTGGCCTTCGCCTTCGATGCCATCCACGATCAAGCCGATCCGGCGGGCGTGCTGGCCCGTGTGTTCCAGGCGCTGGCGCCCGGCGGCGTGTTCGTCATGTTCGACGTCCGTGCGTCGAGTCACCTCGAGCACAACATCGACCACCCCTTCGCGCCGTTGCTGTACTCCGTGAGCACGTTGCACTGCATGCCCGTCTCGTTGGCGTCCGACGGCGCCGGACTCGGCACGATGTGGGGTGAGGAGCTGGCCCTCGAGATGCTCTCGGCAGCCGGGTTCATCGACCTCGAGGTCCACGAAGCCCCAGGCGATCCGCTCGACTCGGTCTACGTCGCCCGCAAGCCTGGTTGATGCCGTTGCGGATCGGCGTGATCGGGTGCGGCGATGGAAACGTCGTGATCGCCATGGCCCGAGCGGCGCCTGCGGCCGTGCTCGCCGGCTTCGACGGCGACCCGTGGCGGTCGCGAGGGCCCGTCGTGCTGCGGCGTGGGCCGGTGTCGCCGACCGTGTGACCTTCGAGGTCGCCACGCCAGGACACGTGCTCGGTGCCGGCTACGACGTCATCTATCTCCTCCCTCCCTCCGCCGACGGTCGGGACCGGCACTTCGAGTTCTAACATCAGGGGCAATGAGGCGGGAGGCTGGAACCCGGGACCAGACGCGCGTCCTGGACATCCGCCTGCTCGGACCCATCACGGCCGAGCTCGGCGGAGAGCCGGTGTCGCTCGGCGGGCCGCGTCAGCGGGCTGTCCTGGCACGGTTGGCGCTGGTGGCCGGCCACGTCGTCACCGTCGACCGCCTGGTCGACGACGTGTGGCCTGGTGGGCCGCCGACGACGGCCGTCAACACGCTGCAGAGCTACGTCTCGCTCTTGCGCCGAGCACTCGGCGACGCCAACACGCTCCGGCGGGAAGGGCCTGGCTACCTCCTCGCCGTCGACCGCCACGCGCTCGACGTGGCGCGCTTCGAGGATGGGGTTGCCGAGGCCCGCCGCCTCGGCCCAGGCGATGAGGCCCTGGCACTCCTCGACGCCGCGCTCGCCGAGTGGCGGGGCCCAGTCATGGCCGACGTCATCGACGAGGAGTGGGCCCGCTCGGCCGCGGTGCGGTGGGAAGAGCTGCGGATGTCGGCGCTGGAGGCCCGTTACGACGCCCTCCTCGCCCTCGGCCGCCACGCCGAGGCCGTCGTCGAGCTCGAGCGGACCAGCGACGAGTACCCACTGCGGGAGGGCTTCGCCAGGCGGCTGATGATCGCCCTCTACCGCAGCGACCGGCAGGCAGATGCGCTGCGCGTCTTCGCCCGCTCACGCGCCGTGTTGGCCGATGAGCTCGGTCTCGATCCGTCGCCGGCGCTCGTCGAGCTGCAGACGGCGATCCTCAACCACGACCCGAACCTCAAGCAGCGGGGGCCGATTCGTGTGTCGGCGCGGGAGTCGAGCCCGGCTGCACCAGCGGTCGAAGAGGCCGAGGCGGTCGCCGCGGCGAAGGGCCCGCCGTCGTCGCCGGTGCCGCTACCGGGTCCGGTTGTGCGGGCTGGGCGGACGACGTTCGTCGGCCGCCAGGCCCATCTCGGCACGCTGCATCGCCTGTGGTCGGAAGCCGTCGGCGGTGACCGGCACCTGGCACTCCTCACCGGTGAAGCCGGTGCCGGCAAGTCGCGGCTGGCGGCGCGGTTCGCGTCTGACGTGCACAACATGGGCGGCATCGTCCTGTGGGGGCGGGCGACGCAGGACGCCGTCGTGCCGTTCGAGCCGATGGTCGAGGCGTTGCGGACCGCACTGCGCACCGTGTCGCCCGAGGCGGCGGCCCGGATCGCTCGCGATCGTGGGATCCTCGTGCTGCTGCTGCCCGAGTTGGATCACCTCGTGCCGGGGGTCCGGCCCGAACGGCCCGACCCGAGCGTCGAGCGATACCTCCTCTTCGAGACGGTCGCCGAGCTGCTCCACGGTGAGTCTCGGGAGCACCCCCTGCTGATCGTGCTCGACGACGTGCAGTGGGCCGACGCCCCCTCGCTCAAGATGATCGAGCACGTCATCCGTCACGAGCTCACGTCGCGGATGATGACGGTGATGACCGTGCGGGCACCTGCGGATGACCCGACGCCCGAACTGGACCGGGTCGCCGCCACCCTCGCCCGGGACGACCTGTTGACGCGCATCGTGGTCGACGCGCTCGGCACGGGAGAGGTCGGCACGTTGCTCGAGTTGCACGGGCAGGAAGCCATCGGGGCCGCCGAGCTGCGGGCTGCCACCGGCGGCAATGCCTTCTTCCTCACCGAACTGATCCGGCACGCCGCTGGCGAGCCCGGCGCCGACCTCCCGGACTCTGTTCGCGACATGCTCGGCGTGCGCCTCGATCGGCTCGACCCGGTCGTGATGCAGGTGCTCAACCTCACCGCCGTCGCCGGTCAGGCAGCGACGCTCCCGGTTCTTGTTGCCGCCAGCGGGCTCGACGGGGATCGCCTGCTCGATGCCACCGACCATGCGGTCTCGGCGGGGCTCCTCGTCGAGGACGGCGCTGGTCGCCTGGCAATGCCACACGCGTTGATCGGGCAGGTGATCGACGAGCGGCTCGGTCGGACGCGCCGGCTCGATCTCCATCGCCGGCTCGGCGAGGCGCTGGAGCAGGACAGCGAGCCCAATTCCTCGCCGGCCCGTCACGCCCACCATCTGATGGCGGCCGGCGGACTGATCGATCGGCACCGCCGCATCGCGGCCGGGCTGGCTGCCGGACAGCACTCGCTGTCGATCGCCGCCTACGAAGACGCCGCGACGTGGGCCCGCCGGAGTGGCGAGCTCGTGGTGGAGGAGACCGAGATCGGCGACCGCGTCGCCGTGAAACTGCTCGAGTCGGAGGTGGCCCGGGCGATCGGCGATGGGGCATCGGCGATGGCGGCGGCGAAGGAGGCAGCCGCGCTGGCGCGGCTGGGCGAGGACCCGTCATTGGTTGCCCGCGCCGCAGAGACATGGGTGATGTCGCTGTCAGGCGTCGGCTTCGACATCGGCCGCCCCGCCGACCCACAGCTGGTCGAGCTGATGGAGCTGGCGATCGCGACGTTGCCGGACAGCGATCGCCGCTACCAGGTGAGGATGCGCAGCATGCTGTCGTCCGTGCTCGTCGCCAGCCACGACGCGACACGGCGCGAGCAGCTGGCAACGGAGGCGCTTGCCATCGCCGCCGCGGATGGCAGCCCCGAACTGCTCGCCTCGGCCCACCTCGCCCAGCGACTTGCCCTGTGGCAACTGGATCGACTCGACGAGCGAGCCGAAGTCGCCATGACCGCCGTGCGCGAAGCAGGGCGGACGACCAACGTCCAGCTCCAGCTCACCGCCAAGCTGTTCGCCCTCGCTGATCTGCTCGAGCTGGGGCGCATCGAGGACCACCTGGCGATGCTGGGCGAGTTCCGAGCGCAGGCCGCCGACGCGCACCTGGCGCTGTTCGACGTGTACGGGATGTTCCTGGAGGTGTCCCGCCTCGTCTCGATCGGCCGCTACGACGAGGCGCAGAAGCTGGCCGACGAGGCCCGGGCGACGGGTCTGCGGTCCCACGGGGAGAACGCCGAGGTCGCGTACGCCGGCTTCGCCTACCGGGTGGCGATGGACCGTGGGCGGCTGGCCTCGTTGCTGCCCGACATCGAACGGCTGGTGGCGATCCGCCCGCTGCGCACGTGGCAGATCTCTCGTCTGCGCATCCTCACCGAAGTGCCCGATCGACGCGCTGATGCAGAGCAACTGCTCGCCGAGTTCGTCGATGCCGACCGGGTGCGCATCGGTCAGAACCAGATGTTCCTGCCGGCCGCCGCGGCGCTCGTCGAGGTCACCCATGCCCTCGGTGATGCCGAGCGGGCTGGGGCTCTGGCGGACGCATTGTCTCCCTACCTCGGGCGTGTCGCAGTCGCCGGCCTTGCGGGCTTCTCCGTCGGTCCGGTCAGCGGGTACGTGGGATTGGCTGCGCTCACCGCCGGTGACCTCGAGTCGGCCGAGCGGTTCTTGCGTCAAGCGATCGAGGAGAACGTCGCTCAGGGGACCCGTCCGTACGAGGCGCGCGCAAGGCGCGACCTGGCTGCCACACTGCGCGCCCGTGGGGGGCCCGGCGATGCGGGTGAGGCGGCGCGACATGCCGCCGAGGCACGCGACATCGCCGCAGACATCGGCCTCACGCTGTAGGCGCCAGGCGGCAGGGCGCTGCGTCCGGGCGGCCCACGCCGCGCGATGGTCTGAGTACGGTGCGCGCGTCTGCGTAGTATCCAGCGCACCGGGCGCCCTGGTGCGTGAGTTCGGTCCGGAGGGGAGGACGAAACTTGGCCTTGCTCGAGGTGCAGGACATCACGTTGCGCTTCGGCGGCATCGTCGCACTCGACGGCTTGTCCTTCACGATCGACGAGGGGCAGATCTGTGGCCTGATCGGCCCCAACGGCGCCGGCAAGACCACGATGTTCAACGTCGTCAGCCGGATCTACCAGCCATCGGCGGGTCGAGTGACCTTCGACGGTCAGGATCTCCTCGCTCTGCCGGCGCACGCCATCGCCGGGAAGGGCATCGCCCGCTCGTTCCAGAACCTCGCGCTGTTCCCGACGATGTCGTTGCTGGAGAACGTGATGGTCGGCGCCCACAGCCAGGGCCACGTCGGGTTCGCCCAGGCGATCATCCGCATCGGCGTCCAGCGGGAGAACCGCAAGATCGCGCGACTTCGCCGGCGACCTGCTGACAAGCCTCGATCTCGGCCCATTGATGTTCCGGCCGGCGGCGGGCCTGCCGTTCGGCACGCTGAAGCGCCTCGAGATCGCCCGCGCGCTCGCCGCGCAGCCGCGGTTCCTCCTGATGGACGAGCCAGCGGCCGGCCTCACCCATGGCGAAGTCGACGAGCTGGGCGACACGGTGCTCAAGATCCGTGAGGACTTCGGCCTCACCGTCCTGCTCGTCGAGCACCACATGTCGATGGTGATGCGGGTGTCGGACAAGGTGGTGGCGATGGACTTCGGGCGCAAGATCGCCGAGGGCCTGCCAGCCGAGGTGCAACGGGACCCGCAGGTGATCGAGGCCTATCTGGGAGCGGCTGAATGACGACGGTCGACGACGACGCCTATGTCAGTGAGCTGGGGCCGCAGGCAGTCGCTGCCGAGCCCGCCGCCGCGGCCACGCTGCTCCACGTCGCCGACCTGCGCGCCGGCTACGGACCCGTCTTGGTGCTGCACAACGTCAGCCTTTCGGTCGGCGAAGGCGAAGTCGTGGTCGTGCTCGGCGCCAACGGTGCTGGGAAGACGACGACGATGCGGGCCATCTCGGGCACGATCCCTCGCCTGGGCGAGGTCGACTTCGCCGGCAGGTCGATCCTCAAGGCGTCGCCCGATGCCATCGTTCGTGCCGGGATCGCCCAGGTGCCGCAGGGTCGGGGAACGTTTCCCGAGCTGAGTGTCGAGGACAACCTGCGCATCGGGGCGTACACGCAGCGCGGGGGCGGCGTCGACGAGGACGTCAGCCGCTGGTTCGACACGTTCCCTCGCCTCGCGGAGCGCAAGACCCAGAAGGCGGGCAGCCTGTCGGGCGGTGAGCAGCAGATGCTCGCCATCGCCAGAGCGCTGATGAGCCGGCCGCGGCTGCTGTTGTGCGACGAGCCCAGTCAGGGTCTCGCGCCGCTCATCACCAAGGAGCTGTTCGCCATCATCGGCGATCTGAGTCGTGAACAGGGCATCGCCGTCCTGCTCGTGGAGCAGAACGCCAACCTGGCGATGAAGATCGCCGATCGTGTGTACCTCCTGGAGACCGGTCACATCGTCGCTTCCGGGAACGCCGAGGCGATCGCCGCCGACGACAGCATCCGCAAGGCCTACCTGGGGTACTGACGATGGAACGTTTCCTCGACGCCGTCTTCCTCGGCCTGTCCTCGGGGGCGATCTACGCGCTCGTCGCGCTCAGCCTCGTCGTGGTGTTCCGCGGGACCGGCCACCTCAACTTCGCCCAGGGCGAGATGGGCACGCTGTCGGCCTACATCGCATGGGTGTTCTACGACATGGGCGTGCACCTGATCATCGCCGCGCTGATCGGGATGGCATTCGGCGCGCTGCTCGGCGGCGCCACCGAGGTCGCCCTCGTGCGCCCGCTCGAGAAGAAGTCCCCCCTCGCCGTGTTCGTCGCGCTGATCACGCTGTTCCTCGGCATCAACGCCTTGACGACGGGCATCTGGGGTGCGCCGCCGGACGAGCAGATCGACAGCCTGTTCCCCAACGACCCAGAGGACTTCTGGCGCATCGGGGGCGGCGTCTGGCGCGATCGCGACATCGGCGCCCTCGCCGTCACGCTCGTCATCACCGGCCTGCTCTTCCTCCTGTTCAAGCGCACGCGCTTCGGGCTGGCGATGCGCGGTGTCGCCAGCAACGCTGAGTCAGCGCGCGCTGGTCGGCGTGCCGACGAGCCGGGTGCTCATCGGCTCCTGGGCGATCGCCGGCGCCATCGGCGCCATCGCCGCGATCCTCGTCGCCGGCAACCAGGGTCAGGTGACCCCGATCATCATGGTCAGCATCTTCGTCTACGGATCGGCGGCGGCGACGCTCGGCGGGCTCGACAGCCCGGGAGGAGCGGTGATCGGGGGGCTCCTCATCGGCATCATCGAGAACCTCGCCGCCGAGTACTCCCAAGAGTGGGTGGGCCAGGAGATGAAGCTGGCTGTTGCGCTGCTGGTGATCTTCGTCGTGCTGCTGGTCAAGCCGTCCGGCCTGTTCGGCACGGCCAAGGTGGAGAGGGTCTGACGTGATCAAGGTCAACGAGGGCTCCGCCGCTCACTGGCTGATCCGGATCGTCTGGGTGGTCGCCGTCGTCGCCGCCCTCCTTTACATCCCGACGAGGACGAACACGAGCACCATCGGTGACATGGCGACGGCCACCCAGCTGGCGATCGCCGCGATGTCGCTCAACCTCCTGCTCGGCTACGGCGGTGTGATCTCGCTCGGCCACTCGGCGTTCTTCGGCATCGGCGGCTACACGACGGCCATCCTGGTGAGCGAGTATGGCTGGAGCCAGGGGTGGACGATCTACGTCGCCGCTGCGATCGCGTTCGTCGTCGGGTGCATCGTGTCACTGCCGGCGTTGCGGTTGAAGGGCGTCTACCTCGCCCTCGTCACGCTGGCGCTCGGCGTGCTGTTCCCGACCCTCGTGCGGTGGGGGAAGCTGGCCGAGTTGACCGGAGGTGCCCAGGGCATCAGCGGGATCGGATACCAAGAGACGCCCTCCTGGTACGACGAGTACTTCGCGCGGTGGCAGTTCATCAACGAGAGCATCTCGCTCCCCGAGCTGCGTGGCCGCGAAGGCCGGGCCGTCTTCCTCTACTGGGTCGGGATCATCCTGCTGGCGGTCTGTTATCTCGTCTGCCGAGGGATCGTCAAGAGCCGTGTCGGGCGCTCGCTGGTCGCCATCCGGGACAACGAGACGGCCGCTGCGGTGATGGGCGTCAGCCGGGCGAAGACCAAGGCACTCGTCTTCGGCACCTCTGCCGCGATGTGCGCCGTCGGCGGGTGCCTGTACGCCATCCAGAACACCCTCGCCGATCCGAACCTGCGCTTCTTCACGCTGCTCGGCAGCATCACGTTCCTGCTCATCATGGTGCTCGGCGGGGCGGCCACGCTGTGGGGCCCGATCGTCGGTGCCTTCGCCTACGTGATCCTTGACACGCGGACTCGCGAGGCCGGCGAGACGGGCGAAGGCGTCGTCGGGTGGCTGTTCGGATGGATGACCGGCTCACCGGCGACCCTCATCCTCGCCATCGTGCTGTTGATCATCGTGTTCGTCGCCCCGTTCGGCATCGTCGGCCTGCTCAAGCGGATCGCCGCCAAGTTCATCCTCATCATCCCGCGCCCGGCAGGGACGGCGCCGCCGCCTGTCGAAGCCCTCGAGGAGCCCGCGGTCGCCGGATCGCCGATTTGATGCATCCTCTACCCGCCCACACTCGACACCGAAGGGGAAGTCCCATGACCCCACGACCGTCACGCCTCCTGGCGGCACTCGCCGCCACCTCGCTGCTCCTGGCTGCCTGCAGTCGCGGTCCCGAGGAGGGTGAAGAGGTCGAAACCACCGACGCGGCGGCCGCGACCACCCCCGAAGGAACCGGCGGGGGTGCGGCCCCGACGACGGCCGGCGACACCGAAGCGACCGAGCCGCCGGAGGACACCGCCGCTGACACGACAACCGGCGACACCGAGGGCGGGGAGACGACCGAGGGCGGTGGCGGCGGCGAAGCCTGGACCGTCGCGACGGACGACTGCATCGATCCGGACCTCGTCAACGCGCCGATCGAAGGGACCGTCAGCATCGGCTCGTCGATGCCGCTGTCCGGAGGTGTCGCCGCGGCGGCGTTCGGACCGGTCGCCGAAGGGTTCAGGGCGTACATCGAGTACGCCAACGAACAAGGGCTGCTGCCCGAGCATGACGATCGAGCTGAACATCGGCGACGACCAGTACGACCCTGCGCAGACGCCGAACGTCGTCAACGGCCTGCTCGACGCGGGTGTGAATCTCTTCAGCGGGATCATCGGTTCACCGAACAACGCCGCGGTGCGCGACGTGCTCAACGAGGAGTGCGTGCCCCAGATGCTCGCCTTGACCGGCTCGCCGGCGTGGGGCGAGGTGGCCGACTATCCGTGGACCACCGGCGGTCTGATCCCGTACAACATCGAGTCGGAGGCGTACGTCGAGCACATCGCCGAGCAGTTCCCCGACGGCGCGACGGCCGCGCTGTTCACCGTGGCCAACGACTTCGGCGAGGTATACCGCACGGCGTTCGAAGCTGCGGCCGAGGAGGCCGGGATCGAGATCGTCGACACGCAGACCATCGAAGCGGCCGACAGCGCCCCGCCATCGGCGCAGCTCAACAGCATCGCCGGCAACCAGCCGGACGTCATCATGGCGGTGCCACTCGGGGCCCAGTGCCCGACGTTCATGACCGAGCTGGCCAACGCGAAGGCGGTCCAGACCGGGTGGGATCCGCAGGTGTACATCACCAACACCTGCGCCAGCCCGCTCATCCTGTCCATCGCCGGTGAGGCGGCCAACGGGCTGATCACGTCCGCTTCCGGCGGGCTGAAGGACGTCAGCAACCCGGAGGTTGTGGCGACCGACCCGGACGTCCAGGGGTACATCGACTACATGACCAACCGGGGCAACGGCGACATCGTCACCACGGCTGCTGCCGGCTGGAACATCGGTGAGGTGACCGTCGAGATCCTGCGCCAGGCGGCGGAGTCGCCCGAAGGCCTGACCCAGGCGTCGATCATCAACACCGCCCGGAACTTCGACTACGCGCCGGCGCTGACCCGCGAGGGCGTCGACTACAAGATGGCCGGCGAGGAGGACGCCTTCTACGCGGAGGACATCCAGATCGTCCAGTACGACGCGGCGACGGCGCACTTCGTCGACGTCGGCGAACTCATCACCACGTTCAGAAGCAGCTGACGGGAGACTCGATGCTCAAGCGACAGGACGAGAAGATCGACCGTCTGGCCCAG
The DNA here is from genome assembly GCA_963774635.1 of uncultured Acidimicrobiia bacterium. GTDB lineage: Bacteria > Actinomycetota > Acidimicrobiia > Acidimicrobiales > Ilumatobacteraceae > JALZMG01. The sequence continues at coordinate 10,044 of CAVZFS010000031.1, read as the reverse complement.
GTCCCGCTGTTCAGCGCGTGCACGAAGAAGGAGCTGCGGGAGCTCGCCAAGATCACGACTGACGCATCGGCGACCACGGGACAGGTGCTCTGCACGGAGAACGAGTCCGGCAACGAGTGCTACATCGTCGTCGACGGCCAGGCGACCGTCACGATCGGCGGCCAACATGTCGCCACGATCGGAGGTGGCGGTTTCTTCGGCGAGATGGCACTGCTCGACGGCGGCCCGAGGATCGCCACGGTCACCGCAGCCACCGACATGGAGTTGCTCGTGCTGTCGAGGCGCGAGTTCCTGGAGCTGATCGACCAGGTGCCGTCCGTGACGCGGCGGCTCCTCGAAGGCCTCGGCGCACGGTTGCGCGACGCCGACCTGCGTCTCCAGCCTGGCCGGCTGGGGGTGTGACCGCCGTCGGCAGAGCCGATCAACCCGAGTCGAGGAACCGGCTGAGGATCAGGAGGTCGTGGCGGTTGCCGGCGGCGTCATCCACGTGATCGCGAAGCAGGCCCTCCTGCACGAAGCCGAAGCGCTCGACGAACACGTCGGCGATGGGACGCAGTTCGGCCGACACCTCGATCGTCAGCTTGGCCAGCGCCATGTCTTGCGCTTCGGCGATACCACGCGTGACGAGGTGGCTGAACAGTCCCCTGCCGCGTGCCTCGGGTGCGATCAGCACGCGCAGCTCGCCGACGCGGCTCATCCACCCGGCGCCGGGCGTCACGCTCATCACGCCGACCATCTGTCCCTCGTCGAAGGCTCCGAATCGGCGGGCAGGTGAGCGCTGGGTCCAACCGGCGACAGCGACGTCCGACAGGAGGAAGCGATCCAGGAAGGCGAGCTCACCACTCGGGATGCGGTGGCGGAACGCCTGGACAGCGGACCGGTCGTCGACCTGCAGCGGACGGATCTCGAGGTTCATAGCGGCACCGGCCACAGTGCAAGGTGGAGCCGATCGTGTCAAACGATCGAATCCTGGAAAGAGTACGAGCGACCAGCCTTGGGGGGTGCCGTCAACCGGCCGCAGGTGTCGGCAGATCGGAGGAGAACGTGTCCGAGGTCAACCATTCGAGGACACCGGTGCCACGCGACCGGGAGAACGACTACTCGCCCGAAGCGGCGCGCGTGCGTCGCGAGTTCGTGCGCCAGCAGACCGGTGTGGACCTGCACCACGTCGGGAGCTTCTCGTTCGCCCCGTCCCTGCTGGCGGGGAACATCGAGAACTTCGCCGGGGTGGCCCAGGTCCCGATCGGGATCGCCGGGCCGCTGCTGGTCAACGGCGAGCACGCCCAAGGCGAGTTCTACGTCCCGCTGGCCACCACCGAGGGCACCCTGGTGGCGAGCTACAACCGCGGGATGAGGCTGCTCAACGAGTGTGGCGGCGTCAAGACCGCAGTGGTCGATGAGCACATGCAGCGAGCCCCGGTGTTCATCCTGGAGGATGCGCTGGGCGGCCGGAAGTTCGGGGAATGGGTCGCCGACCACTTCGCCGACATCAAGCAGCAGGCGGAGACGACGACGACGCTCCGGGAAGTTGATCTCGATCGAGCAGTACTCGGTCGGGCCGCTGCGCTATCTGCGGTTCAACTACACCACGGGCGACGCCGCGGGGCAGAACATGACCGGCAAAGCGACGCTCGCCGCGTGTGAGTGGATCCAGGCGACGTACCCCGGGCGGCCGCAGTTCATCCTGTCCGGAGCCATCGACACCGACAAGAAGCATTCGCAGATCAACATGCTGCAGACGCGCGGCAAGCGCGTGGTCGCCGAAGCCGTCATCAAGAACGACGTGATCAAAGGCCTGATGGGGGTCGATACGAAGACCCTGTTCTGGGGTCGCCAGATCTCGTTGGCCGGCAGCTTCATGGCGGCCTCGGCGAACAACGGCGCGCACGCCGCCAACGGGTTGACCGCGATGTTCATCGCCTGCGGGCAGGACGTGGCCAACGTCTCGGAGTCACACGCCGGGATCGTCTACAACCAGCTGCTCGACAACGGCGACTACTACTGGTCGATCACCCTGCCCGCACTGATCGTCGCCACATACGGCGGCGGGACCGGGCTGCCGACCCAGCGCGAGTGCCTCGAGATGCTCGACTGCTACGGCTCCGGCAAGGTCATGAAGTTCGCCGAGATCTGCGCCGCCGTCGTGCTCGCCGGCGAGACGTCCCTCACGTCGGCCGTGCTCCACGGTGACTGGGTCACGAGCCACGACCAACTGGGGCGCAATCGGCCGTAGGCCTCGTGCTCGGCGAGGCGAGCAGCTTGCCTGCGAGCCGAGCCCGAGGACGTACAGATCAGCGTCCGAGGGCCCGCAGCCGGTCGAGGACGTCGACGAAATCCGGGTCGTGCGCGGCGACGCGCTCGAACCACCGGGTCGCCTCGAGCGTGTCCCCGGCCCGGTCGTAGAGGTCGGCCACCACGTACCACTGGCGGAGATGGTGGTCACGGACGCGCTTCGGTACGTGGGCCGACCTGCTCATGGTGCGCAGCGCCCCGGCGAGGTCGCCCTGGTCGGCCAGCGCGCCGGCTGCCACGATGCGGGCCTCGGCCAGCACTTCCTGGCTCGGGGAGGCGGCCCGAACCTCGGCCCAGACGCGTTCGACCTCGGACCATCGCCTGAGAGCCCGGTTGGTGTCGGCGAGCACGGGGAGCAGCTCCACCGACGGATGCAGGGTCTGGGCAAACGCGAGCTCACTGGCGGCCTGCTTCCAGCGCCCCGAGCGATAGGCGGCGAGGCCGAGCACCTCGTGCACCGCGGCGACGTTGGCGAGCGGTCGCAGCAACCCGGTCGCGAGGCGCCTGGCGTCGTCAAAACGCTCCCGATCGAGGGCATCCTGGGCCTGGCTGAGCCGGCGCGTCAACTCACCGGCACGGCGCGGGTCTCGGACCTCGGACTCGATCTCGGTGACGGTGTCGGGGTCGATCTTGCGTCGACGGCGGGGCGGTCGAGGCGGCGTCGCGGCGCGGCTCGCCGCGCCGGCAGCTTCGTCGCGCAACGCGCCTTCGTCGATCCAGGTGTCGAGCGACCGGGCTTCGATCTTGGCGCGCTCGGCATCCGGGTCGCGAGGAGGGCGACGCGGCCGTTTGGCGTTGACCTCCGCGGCCCGGCGCTGGGCCGCCGTCTGCGGGCGCTGTTGTCGGACCGGCCCGTCGCTGCGACGTCGATTGGGGGCAGCGCGTTTGCTCCTGCCCTCTTGACTGCCGCGACGGCGCGACGGTGGACGACCGGCACCGGGCATTGCGTCATGCTACGGGCGGCCTGGCCGAAGCACGGCAGGTCGACCAGCTCGACCAGCTCGACGTCGAGGCCGAACGCGCTAGTCGAACGGATCGGACTCGTGGTCGATGTGGAATTTCGACACCTGCATGTCGAGCATCTCCACGTCGAGCTCGGGCGGGTCGGCAACCGCACGGAACGTAGCGAGTGCGTCCTCGCTCTCCCAACGCTCGTAGTTGTTGACTCGCCGGGGGTCGACGGTGTCGGCGGTGATCGCCACGTCGAGGCATCCCGGGGCGGCGCGCGCTCGCTCTACCAGGTCGCGAAACGCCGCGACATACGCGTCGCGCTGTGCCGCATCGACGAAGTAGTACCCAGCGATGATCAACATGCGCCGGACCGTACCCGCAGCCCGAATGGCCAACGCGAAAGGGCGCCCCTCGTGCGAGAGGCGCCCTTCGAGCGAAATCCGGCGGCGTCCTACTCTCCCAGGGGGTCACCCCCCAAGTACCATCGGCGCTGACAGGCTTAACTTCCGTGTTCGGGATGGGAACGGGTGTGACCCTGTCGCCATGGCCACCGAAATCAGTTGTCAACGGGTGCGTCGCACACCGAGGACTCCAGAGCAAGCACGAGCGTTCAATCCAAGCCCTCGGCCGATTAGTACCGGTCGGCTGAACGTGTTGCCACGCGTACACCTCCGGCCTATCAACGTGATGGTCTAGTCACGGGCCTTACTGCGTTGACCGCATGGGAGTGCTCATCTTGGAACGGGTTTCCCACTTAGATGCTTTCAGCGGTTATCCCTTCCGCAGGTGGCCAATCTGCCGTGCCCTTGGCAGGACAACAGACACACCAGAGCTGCGTCCGTCCCGGTCCTCTCGTACTAGGGACAGCCTTCCTCAACACTCCTTCGGCTGCGGAGGATAGGGACCGAACTGTCTCACGACGTTCTGAACCCAGCTCGCGTACCGCTTTAATGGGCGAACAGCCCAACCCTTGGGACCTGCTTCAGCCCCAGGATGCGATGAGCCGACATCGAGGTGTCAAACCTTTCCGTCGATATGGACTCTTGGGAAAGATTAACCTGTTATCCCCGGGGTACCTTTTATCCGTTGAGCGACCACGCTTCCACACGCAATGGCCGGGTCACTATGCCCTGCTTTCGCACCTGCTTGACTTGTAGGTCTCGCAGTCAAGCTCCCTTGTGTCATTGCACTCGACGACTGATTGCCAACCAGCCTGAGGGAACCTTTGGGCGCCTCCGTTACATTTTAGGAGGCGACCGCCCCAGTCAAACTACCCGCCTGGCGCTGTCCCTGATCCGGATCACGGACCAAAGTTAGAGCCCCAACATACGCAGGGTGGTATTTCAACGATGACTCCACACTGGCTGGCGCCAATGCTTCCAAGTCTCCCACCTATCCTACACAACGCAGGTCAAAACTCAACACCAAGTTATAGTAAAGGTCCACGGGGTCTTTCCGTCCTTCCGCAGCAAACGAGCATCTTTACTCGTACTTCAATTTCGCCGGGTCTATGGTTGAGACAGTGGGGAAGTCGTTACGCCATTCGTGCAGGTCAGAACTTACCTGACAAGGAATTTCGCTACCTTAGGACGGTTATAGTTACCGCCGCCATTCACTGGGGCTTAGGTTCACAGCTTCGCCTTGCGGCTAACCGTTCCCCGTGACCTTCCAGCATTGGGCAGGCGTCACAGCGTATACAGCGCCTTGCGGCTTCGCACGCTGCTGTGTTTTTGATAAACAGTCGCTACCCCCTGGTCTGTGCCACCCTCGGCAGCTCGGATCGCGAAGATCGTCACCACGGAGGGTCCTCCTTCTTCCGAAGTTACGGAGGTAATTTGCCGAGTTCCTTAACCATAGTTCTCCCGATCGCCTTGGTATTCTCTACCCGCCCACCTGTGTCGGTTTGGGGTACGGGCTCCGTGCCAGCTCACTGCTGGGCTTTTCTTGGCAGCATGGGATCAGTGACTTCGCCTGTTGCGGCTCGGCATCACGTCTCAGAGTTACGGCCCCAACTCTCATCGGGACCCTCCTACGCGCTTACCCGGGGACAACCATCGCCCCGGATCACCTACCCTCCTGCGTCCCCCGTCAGCTACCCGCCAGCAGCTCGGTGAGATCGCTCCCGAAGGAACAGCCCCCACGTTGCCACTCTTGGGCCTGGCGCGGGCACGGAGGTCACTGGAATATCAACCAGTTGTGCATCGACTACGCCTTTCGGCCTCGCCTTAGCTCCCGACTCACCCTGGGTGGATTAGCCTTCCCCAGGAACCCTTGGGCTTACGGCGGAGGGGTTTCTCACCCCTCTCTCGCTACTCATGCCTGCATTCTCACTCGATGGCGCTCCACCTCGGCTCACGCCGGGACTTCGCTGCACCATCGACGCTCCTCTACCGCTCCCGGTCGCCCGAAGGCCACCAGAAGCCCATAGCTTCGGCTCAGGACTTGAGCCCCGTTACATTGTCCGCGCAGGATCACTCGACCAGTGAGCTATTACGCACTCTTTCAAGGGTGGCTGCTTCTAAGCCAACCTCCTGGCTGTCTGTGCAATCCCACATCGTTTTCCACTTAGTCCTGAATTTGGGGCCTTAGCTGATGATCTGGGCTGTTTCCCTTTCGACCAACGAAGCTCATCCCCCGTGGTCTCACTGCCATGTTCTGGAGCATCGGCATTCGGAGTTTGGCTGGGGTTGGTAAGCTTGTAGGCCCCCGTACCCATCCAGTGCTCTACCTCCGATGCTGAACACATGACGCTGCACCTAGATGCATTTCGAGGAGAACCAGCTATCGCCAAGTTTGATTAGCCTTTCACCCCTATCCACAGCTCATCCCCGCCGTTTTTAACCGACGTGGGTTCGGCCCTCCACGGAGTCTTACCTCCGCTTCAGCCTGGCCATGGATAGATCACCTGGCTTCGGGTCTACAGCATGCGACTCTACGCCCTATTCAGACTCGCTTTCGCTGCGGCTACCCCACTACGGGTTAACCTTGCCACATACCGTAACTCGCAGGCTCATTCTTCAAAAGGCACGCCATCGCGGCCATACCCGAAGGCATGACGACGCTCTGACTGCTTGTAAACCAACGGTTTCAGGTACTATTTCACTCCCCTCCCGGGGTACTTTTCACCTTTCCCTCACGGTACTGGTTCACTATCGGTCGCCAAGGAATACTTAGACTTACGGGGTGGTCCCCGCAGATTCACGCCAGTTTTCACGGTCCCGGCGCTACTTGGGATGACGAAGCAGAGGCTGCGTGCGTTTCGGATACGGGGCTGTTACCCACTTTGGCCGGCCTTTCCAGAGCCGTTCTCCTACACAGCAGCTTGGTAACTCTGTGGCAGGTCTGGTGCCCTGCCTCCTCGATCCCACTACCCCGCAACAGCAACGCCACCAGGCTTGGCACTGTTGCGGTTTGGTCTCTACCCGTTTCGCTCGCCGCTACTCGGGGTGTCGCGGTTGCTTTCCTTTCCTCACGGTACTGAGATGTTTCAATTCCCGTGGTTCCCTCCACCGGCCCTATGTGTTCAGGCCGGGGTACTCACTCCATGACGAGTGGTGGGTTTCCCCATTCGGACATCTGCGGTTCGTAGCCCAGTAGACGGCTCCCCGCAGCTTTTCGCAGTCACTCACGTCCTTCATCGGTTCTTGGCGCCAAGGCATCCACCGTTGGCTCTTCGTAGCTTGGAAAGAACAAGATTTGTTCGTACGTGTGGGGCGAACCCCACACAATAAGATGCTCGTGCTTGCTCTGCAGTTCTCAAGGTGCGACGAACGCATCGCGGAGCTCAGATGAGCTCAACGCGAGCAGCGTCCCGAGTGGCGGAGGCGCCGGCTCCTTCAAAACGGAAGAGAAGACAGACTCGTCGGCGCCCGAGCACGAGGGAGGTAAACCTACGACCTTCGAGATGGTTGTCGACGAACCCACCAGTGCACCAACTAGGTGTCCAGGCACCGAGTGGTCTTTGACCACCACGGTGTGGAATGGACTCCTTAGAAAGGAGGTGATCCAGCCGCACCTTCCGGTACGGCTACCTTGTTACGACTTCACCCCAATCACCGACCCCACCTTCGACGGCTCCCCCCCTTGCGGGTTGGGCCACCGGCTTCGGGTGTTGCCGACTTTCGTGGTGTGACGGGCGGTGTGTACAAGGCCCGGGAACGTATTCACCCCGGCGTGCTGATCCGGGATTACTAGCAACTCCGGCTTCATGGAGTCGAGTTGCAGACTCCAATCCGAACTGAGACCGGCTTTGTGGGATTCGCTCACCCTCACGGGATCGCAGCCCTCTGTACCGGCCATTGTAGCGTGTTTGCAGCCCTGGGCATAAGGGGCATGATGACTTGACGTCGTCCCCACCTTCCTCCGAGTTGACCCCGGCAGTCTCCTGCGAGTCCCCGGCGTAATCCGCTGGCAACACAGGATAAGGGTTGCGCTCGTTGCGGGACTTAACCCAACATCTCACGACACGAGCTGACGACAGCCATGCACCACCTGTGTAGGGCCCGTTAGGACACCCTGTCTCCAGAGCTTTTCCCTACATGTCAAACCCAGGTAAGGTTCTTCGCGTAACATCGAATTAAGCAACACGCTCCGCTGCTTGTGCGGGCCCCCGTCAATTCCTTTGAGTTTTAGCCTTGCGGCCGTACTCCCCAGGCGGGGCACTTAATGCGTTAGCGACGGCGCGGATCTCGTTGGTTGAGACCCACACCTAGTGCCCAACGTTTACGGCGTGGACTACCAGGGTATCTAATCCTGTTTGCTACCCACGCTTTCGCTCCTCAGCGTCAGTCACGGCCCAGAGCGGCGCCTTCGCCACTGGTGTTCCTCCTGATATCTGCGCATTTCACCGCTACACCAGGAATTCCCCGCTCCCCTACCGCACTCGAGTCACAGCAGTATCGAGTGGCGGCTCTGGGTTGAGCCCAGAGTTTTCACACCCGACTTACCGAACCGCCTACGAGCTCTTTACGCCCAATAAATCCGGACAACGCTTGGTGCCTACGTGTCACCGCGGCTGCTGGCACGTAGTTGGCCGCACCTTCTTCTACAGGTACCGTCATTTTCTTCCCTGCTGAAAGCGGTTTACAACCCTAAGGCCTTCTTCCCGCACGCGGCGTTGCTGCATCAGGCTTTCGCCCATTGTGCAAGATTCCCCACTGCTGCCTCCCGTAGGAGTCTGGGCCGTGTCTCAGTCCCAGTGTGGCTGATCATCCTCTCAGACCAGCTACCCGTCGACGCCTTGGTGAGCCGTTACCTCACCAACAAGCTGATAGGCCGCGAGACCCTCCCGATCCGGTAGCCCTTTCGTCAGTTCACCATGCGGTGATCCGACGGCATCCGGTATTAGCGAATGTTTCCACTCGTTATTCCAGAGACCGGGACAGGTTCCTCACGTGTTACGCACCCGTTCGCCACTTGGTCTTCACCAGTCTTGCGACTGGTTGGACCCCGTTCGACTTGCATGTGTTAAGCACGCCGCCAGCGTTCGTCCTGAGCCAGGATCAAACTCTCCATCAAGAACCGGCTCGTCCGGGTGAACCCGGGCGAAACGATTGAGTGGTGAGCGTTCGGCACCCGAGCAGTTTCTCGCTCGTGGTGGGTGCCATGCTCCTGTCGGCCGAGTGATTAGCCCGGCCTCGTGAACTTCGCCGGCGAACCGGCGACGTCCGTGTCGTGACCGGCGGGAACCGGCCACGGAATCGACAGACAGCTCATCGATAGGCGTTAGCCCGACGACTCACTGCCCGCACTGGCGTTCGTCTTCTCTTCCGTTTTCAAGGAGCCGAAGCTCGGGCACGCACCGGCCCGCCCGAAGGCGGCATCGGCGTTGGTGCCTCGCCCGGAGCGTGCCGGCGGAGCCGGCGCCCAGGGCGAATGACCACGATAACGGCGCAGGTCGCGGGCGTCAACCTGCGTTCGGGAAAACCTCGATGAGGTGGTACGAGCGCTTGCCCTTGCGCAGCAGCAGCCAGCGGTCGTGCAGCAGGGGCACCTGGCGAACGCCCTCCTCCAGGGTCACCGGCATGCCGTTGGCCCGGACGCTGCCCTGCTGCAGCAGGCGCCGGGCGTCGCTCTTGGAGGAGGCCACATCGGTGGCCACGAGCAGGGCGATCACATCGTCGAGCTCGCCGGTTCGTGACGATGGCACCTCGGCGGCGAGCGCTTCCAGCGCTTCTGGCGACGCCGCCAGCGGGTCTCCGCCGAACAGGACGTCGGCGGCCTCCGCCGCGGCCCTGGCGGCCTCAGCGCCGTGCACGAGCTCCGTCATCTCGTCGGCCAACGCCCGCTGGCCATGCCGCCGCTCGGGAGCGGCCCGGTGGTCGCTCAGGATCGCTTCGACCTCGGGCAGCGGGCGCAGCGAGAACACCGGGAACTGTTGTTCGATCTCGGCGTCGTCGAGCTGCATCCAGTGCTGGTGGAAGCGATACGGCGAGGTCTTGTCCGGGTCGAGCCACACCCGCGCGCCCGGTCGTCTTGCCGATCTTGGAGCCGTCTGACGCCGTGAGCAGCGGCCAGGCCATCGCGTGGACCGCCGTCTGGCGGGCCCGCCGGATCAGGTCCACGCCCGACAGGATGTTGCCCCACTGGTCGGACCCGCCGATCTGCAGCTCGCATCCCAGGTGATCGTGCAGCCACAGGTAGTCGTTGGCCTGCAGCAGCATGTAGCTGAACTCGGTGTAGGAGATCCCCTGCTCGGACTCCATCCGGATGCGCACGCTCTCCCGAGCGACCATTTGGTTGACGGTGGCGTGGCGTCCCACCTCGCGCAGGAAGTCGAGGAGCTTGATGGGTTGCGTCCAC
>CAVZFS010000030.1:0-73127 GCA_963774635.1 uncultured Acidimicrobiia bacterium | reverse complement strand
CGTCTTCGCCGACGCCACGCAGGTCGCCCGCGAAGGCGCCGTGATGATCGAGATGCAGGGCGTCGTCAAGCGCTTCGGCAACTTCGTCGCGCTCCGCGACATCGACCTCAACATCGGTCGACAGGAGGTGGTCGTCGTGATCGGGCCGTCGGGCTCGGGGAAGTCGACGCTGATCCGCTGCATCAACCGGCTCGAGGAGCACGACGCAGGTCGGATCGTCGTCGACGGCGTCGAGCTGACCGAGACCTGCGCAACATCCAAGAGGTCCGCAAGGAGACCGGGATGGTGTTCCAGCAGTTCAACCTGTTCCCCCATCTGACGGTGCTCGACAACGTGACGCTGGCGCCGCGTCAGGTGCGGCGGATGCCGAAGCGAGAGGCCGAGGCGCTGGCCATGGAGCAGCTGACGCAGGTGCGCATCCCCGAGCAGGCCAAGAAGTACCCCGGACAGCTTTCGGGCGGGCAGCAGCAGCGGGTGGCGATCGCCAGGGCGCTGGCGATGCAGCCGAAGGTGATGCTGTTCGACGAGCCCACGTCGGCGCTCGACCCGGAGATGATCAACGAGGTCCTCGACACCATGAAGGACCTTGCCGCGGGAAGGTATGACGATGATCGTGGTGACCCACGAGATGGGGTTCGCGCGCGAGGTCGCTGACCGTGTGGTGTTCATGGCCGACGCGCAGATCGTCGAGGTCGGCACGCCCGAGCACTTCTTCACCGACCCGCGTGAAGATCGCACGAAGTTGTTCTTGAGCCAGATCCTGTGACCGTCACCGACCGGCGGGTGAGGCTGCGCCTCGTCACGGCGTTCGTGCTCGGCCTCGTCAGCCTCACGCTCGAGATCGCCTACACGCGGGTGATCTCGTTCAAGCTCTTCTACTACTACACGTACTTCGTCATCGGGCTGGCGCTGCTCGGTCTCGGGACCGGGAGCGCCGTCGTCGCCCTCTCGCGCCGGCTGCGCAGCATCGACACGACTCGGCTGACCATGTGGCTCGCTCCCGCGGCCGGAGCGATCGGACTGCTCGGGTACGCCGTCGTCGCAAGGCTCGCCACGCACACGCACCTCATCTGGGAGGGATCGGCCGGCGTCGCCGTGCGCCAGGTCGCGCGACTGCTGGCGATGTCGCTGTCGCTCACGGCGGTGTTCTTCGTCGTCGGTGTGCTGCTGGCGAAGCTCATCGTCGCCGAGGCGCACGACGTTCGACGGCTGTACTTCTGGGACCTCACCGGCGCCGCGCTCGCCTGCCTGTTGGCCGTGCCGTTGCAGGCGACGATCGGGCCACCGGCGATGATCGTCGGCTCGACAGGGTTGCTGGCCGTTCTCGGCGTCGTCGCTGCCGTAGGCGGTGGCGGCGACCGACGGACGCGTCGGTTCGGGGTGGCGTGGACGGCAGTGGGCGCGGTCGCCGTGACGATCGGTGCCGTCGTGACCGGAGGGCTCGAGGTGCGCGCCGACGAGACGAAGACGCTGCGCAGCGAGGCCGAGGTCGAGGCGGGTGACTGGGGTGCCGTCTTCAGGGTCGACGCCACCAGGGGGTTCGGCGACTACTACACCCTGCACCACGACGGCCTGTGGGGCTCGGCCATCTGGCGCTACGACGGCACGCCGGCAACCACCGACCGCTTCGCCACGGACAACCGCCAGATCCCGTTCGCCGCGGCGGCCAACGAGGAACCGCACGTGCTCATCATCGGGGCAGCAGGCGGACACGAGATCCAAGCGTCGCTGACGTATGGCGCCGGGCAGATCGACGCCGTCGAGCTCAATCCCGTCACCGTGTCGCTCTTGCGCGACACGTTCGCCGACTACGCCGGCAACATCACCGAGCACCCCGACGTCAACTACGTGCAGGGCGAGGGTCGCACCTACCTGGCCCGCAGTGACGAGTCCTACGACATCGTGTGGTTCGTCGCGCCCGACAGCTACGCCGCGTCGAACGCCGCCACGGCTGGCGCATTCGTCATGTCGGAGAGCTACCTCTACACACGAGAGATGATCGAGGAGGCGTTCGACCACCTCTCCCCCGGCGGCGTGATCGTCGCCCAGTTCGGTGATCTGAACTTCGCCGTTCGCCCGATGCGCACGGCGCGGTACCTCGTCACTGCCAGAGCGGCGATCGGCGATGACATCGGTGGGGACGCCTTCGCCGACCACGTCGGGTTGATCTACGAGGGCGCTGGCAGCACGCAGTTCGAGACGATCAGCACGATCATGCTGTTCAAGGACCGGGTCGATGCCACGACGTCCCAGCGTGTGCAGGAGAGCGCCCGCAACGTCCCCGACGCGCAGACGCTCTATCTCCCGGGCGGGCCACGCGTCGACGGAGTGACCTCCGACGTGATCGACGCGCCCGACGACGAGCTGGACCGGATCGTCGACGAGTATCCGCTCGACATCTCGGCGATCACCGACGACCGACCCTTCTTCTGGCACTTCACCGACTTCGCAACCGTCCTTCGCAACCCTCAGCGCGATTTCCAGGACGCCGAGATCGCCATCGGTGAGCGGCTGCTGTTGATGCTGCTGGCGATGTCCGCCGTCGTCGCTGCCGCGCTGCTGTGGCTCCCGTTCGCCGTCACCCGTCGAAGCCACGGCGGCGGCGGCCGGGTTGCCGGGCGGTGGCGATTGTTCGTCTACTTCGCGTCGATCGGCCTCGCCTTCATGCTCGTCGAGGTCTCGATGATCCAACGGTTCGCGCTGCTGCTGGGGTTCCCGACGCTGTCGCTCTCGGTGTCGCTGTTCACGTTGCTGATCGCGACGGCGATCGGTGCCCGCTACTCGGCGATCGTCCTGCGCTGGCCGCGGACCGGTCTGCCGGCGGTGGTCCTCCTGCTCGCCGTCATCGCCCTCGTCTACCTGTTCGCCGTCGATCCGCTGACCGCAGCCGCACTGGCGTGGCCGCAATGGGGCCGGATCGTGCTGGCCGTGGTGCTGTTGCTGCCGATCGGCCTGCTGCTCGGCGTGTTCCTGCCGACCGGGATGACGGCGGTCGTCGCGCTCGTCCGGGCTCGCGTCGACGAGGGGCGGCTCGTGGCGTGGTGCTGGGCCGTGAACGGCTTCTTCTCGGTGCTCGGCGCGACACTGACCACCATCCTGTCGATGGCGCTCGGGTTCGACCGGACGGTCCTCGTCGGCCTCGCCCTCTACGTCGTCGCCGCATTCGTGCTGCCGTCACGAGACGCGCCGTCCGACGAGCCGGCCGCCACCATGACGGCCGCCGACGACCGCACCGCGATCCCTGTCTGATCGGTCAACTCGCAAAGGCAGGTGGGCGAGCCGTCGCTCGTGACGTCGGTGAGCCCGGAGTCGCCCGTGACAGCGGCGGCGAGCCCGGAGTGAGTCGAGCAGCTTGGCTGCGAGCGACCCGAGTGCGTCAGCGCCGGCGGCTGCGGCGCCGGGCGCTGACGACGGGAGGACGGCGGGGCTGCGCCGGCACTGCAACGTCGTCGAGGCCGCCGAGTTCGGCGGCAGGCAGTGTCACGCCATCGCGGTCGACGTCGTGCGGCTCGGACGGCGCATCGACGACGACCTGGCCGTCGTCGCGTTTCGCCTTGCCCTCGTAGACGTCGCGGATGGCGATCATCGCCCCGGCCAGGGCGGCACCGGCGGCACCGCCAATGCGCCGACCGTGCTCGACCATGCTGCGATCGCGAGCCAGCTGGTTGGCGGCGTGGACGCGGGCACGATCGGCGTCGGCGTACGAGTCGGACGGGTCGTCCTGCTCGTCGGCGGACAGGGGGTCCGTCATCCCGTCACGATACGACGTACGAGGCGGCGAGCGCGACGACAGCGATGACCGCCCACGAGGCGAGGCCGAGGGCCAACGGCCGCCCTCCGAGGCGGCGCAGCCGGCCGAACGCGACACCACAGCCGAGGCCGAACATGCCCGCCGTGAGCAGCGCCTGCTCGATGTTCTTCGCCGTGTCCAGTGCGTCGGCCGAGAGCCACCCGGTCGCCCGCAGGGCGATGGCGGCGAGGAACCCGAGGACGAACAGCGGCACGATCGGGGGGCGCCGCCCGTCCTCCGCGACGGCGGCGTGCTGGCGGCGGCGCCATACGCCGACGCCGGCGACCATCGGCGCCAGCAGGACGACGCGCGTGAGCTTCACGAGCAACGCAGGCGGCAGCGACGCCTCCGCGTACGCCGAGGCGGTGGCGGTGACCTGGCCGACGTCGTGCACCCCGGCACCGGCCCACGTCCCGAACTGCTCGAACGACAGACCGAGGGCGTGCCCGATCGCCGGCAGGACGATGATCGAGAGGCTGCCGCAGAGCGTGACGAGACCGATGGCGTAGGCGACCTCCTCTTCGTCGGCGTCGGCCAGCGGCTCCATCGCGGCGACCGCGGAGGCGCCGCAGATCGAGTAGCCGGTGGCGACCAGCAGCCCCAAGCCCGGTCGGACACCCATCACCCGAGCCAAAGCCTGGATCCCGAAGAACGACGCCACCACGACGACGACGACGGTCACGGCGCCGATCACGCCGAGGTCGCGCACCTGGTCGACCGACAGCCGCAGCCCGAGCATGACGACGCCCGCGCGCAGCAGCCGCTTCGTGGCGAACGTCAGCCCCGGAGCGAACGCCGGTCGGATCAGGCCGACGTTGGCGACGATGACGCCCAGCACGACACCGCCGACGAGCGGCGAGATGTCGACGATGTCGCCGAGCCGGAACGCCAGGAGCACCGCGACAGCGACGACGAGCAGCCCGGGCCCGTAGCGACGAAGTACGCCGGCGATCACGTCGCCATGCTTGCCTGCACGGGCCGCCGCCGCGACAGCTGGCATCACCTACCTGCTCCTCACCAGGAACTTACGCAGCCGTTGGTACCGTCTCACGCCTGCCGGACCCGATGACGCAGCCTCGATGACGGGAGTTCGATGACCGCCATGCCACCCACAACGGCCGGTAGCACGGCGCCGGCACCGCCGCCGCCCACCGTCACGCCGATGGACGATGCCCGCACTGCGGAGCAGGTCGAGCGCATCTTCTTCGAGCTGCGCAAGGTGATCGTCGGTCAGAGCCGCCTACTCGAGCGGCTGCTCGTCGGTCTGCTCGCTCGCGGGCACTGCCTGCTCGAGTCGGTCCCCGGGTTGGCCAAGACGCTGGCCGCCGAGACGCTGGCCAACGTCGTTGGCGGCACGTTCGCCAGGATCCAGTTCACGCCGGACCTGCTGCCCTCGGACATCGTCGGCACCCGCATCTACCGCGGCAGCAGCGAGAAGTTCGACGTCGAGCTCGGCCCGGTGTTCGTCAACTTCCTCCTCACCGACGAGATCAACCGTGCGCCGGCGAAGGTGCAATCGGCCCTGCTCGAGGTGATGCAGGAGCACCAGGTGACGATCGGCGGCATCACGCATCCGGTGCCGACGCCCTTCTTCGTGGTCGCGACGCAGAACCCGATCGAGAGCGAGGGCGTGTACCAGCTGCCGGACGCGGAGCGTGACCGCTTCATGATGAAGGTGGTGATGGGTCACCCGTCGGCGGCCGAGGAGCTGGCGATCATCGACCGGATGGCGGTCAACCCGCCCGTGGCCTCGCAGGTGATCGAACTCCACGAGCTGATCGCACTGCAGCGGCGCTGCGACGCGGTGTTCGTCGACCGCAGCGTCGCGCAGTACGCGGTCGATCTCGTCCAGGCGACGCGCAACCCGGAGTGGTTCGGTCTCGGCGAGCTGACGCCCTCGATCGCGCTCGGGCGCGAGCCCGCGGGCCAGCCTCAACCTCGTGCGCGGATCGCGGGCGCTGTCGCTGATCCGCGGCCGTACGTACGCCACGCCCCAGGACGTGTTCGACGTCGCGCCGGAGGTCATGCGCCACCGCCTTCTCCTGACCTACGACGCGCTGGCGTGTGACATCACGCCGGACCACATCGTCAACCGGATCCTCGAGACCGTGCCGGCGACCTGGGTCTCGCCCAAACCCAACGACGCGCTCGGTTAAGGCGCCGCTCCCACGATGCACGCCATTACCGGACCGGTCGACTGGCCGGCGGGACCACCAACCGAGCACGTCGCCGAGCTCGTGCGCTCGCTCGAGCTGACGATCAACCGACGGCTGGACGGCTTCCTGCACGGCAATCACCAGGGCATCACGCCCGGACACGGCAGCGAGCCGGGTGAGGCGCGGCCGTACCAGCCGGGTGACGACGTGCGGCGCATCGACTGGAACGTGACGGCGCGGACGATGGAGACGCACGTGCGCGAGCAGATCGCCGACCGCGATCTCGAGGCGTGGCTGATCGTCGACACGTCGGCTTCGATGCGCTTCGGCACCACCGTCTCCGAGAAATCCCAGATCGCGTTGGCCGCCGCAGCCGGAGTCGGCTTCCTCACCGCCCGCAACCAGAACCGCCTCGGAGCGGTGCTCGTCGCCGGGCCACAGCTCAAGGTGATGCCACCGCGCTTCGGCCGAGATCAGGTGCGCGCGGTGCTGACGTCGGTGGCGTCGCCACCACCGGCGGAAGGGCTCGGGCCGGCCGATCTCGTGGCGGCCATCGATCGGGTGGCGGTGGTCTGCCGGCGGCGCGGGTTCGTGACCGTGATCTCGGACTTCGTGGGCGACACGTGGGTCGATCCCCTCGCCCGGCTGGGCCTGCGCCACGACCTGCTGGCGATCACGGTGCACGACCCTCGCGAGCTCGACGTGCCCCCGGTCGGTCTGATCGAGGTCGTCGATCCGGCGACGGGCCGGCGGCGCGAGGTGCGGGTGACGCCTGCGGTCCAACGGCGTTTCGCCGAAGCGGCCGCGGAGCAGGTCGAGGCACGTCGATACGGCATCCGTCGAGCCGGTGCCGACCTCATCGAGCTCTCTACCGACGCCGATTGGTTGGCGACGATTGTCCAGCACGTGCGACGCAAGCGCGTGCAGGCGGTCAACGCCCAGGTGCTGAGGCGCCAGTGACCGGCGACAGCTTCCTCAACCCGGGGCGCCAGTGACCGGCGACGGCTTCCTCAACCCGGGGCGCCTGTGGTGGCTCCTGGCTGTTGCCGCCCTCGCCGTCGCCTACGTGCTCGTTTTGCGGTGGCGACACCAGGCAAGGGTCCGCTTCACGCAGGTCGATCTGCTCGATCGCGTCGCACCGTCCCGGCCGGGATGGCGGCGCCACGTCGTCGCCGCCCTGCAGCTCGCCGGGCTTGCCGCCGGCGTCGTCGCCATCGCCCGCCCGATCGATACGACGACCGAACGGACCGAGAGCGAGGGCCGCATCCTCGTGCTGTTCGACGTCTCCCTGTCGATGATGGCGACCGACGTCGAGCCGGACCGGCTGGAGGCCGCCAAGCAAGCGGCGCGTGACTTCGTCGATCAGGTCGCGCCGGACATCGAGGTGGGGCTCATCTCGTTCAGTGGCACGGTGGGGGTCGAGGTGCCGCCGACGCTTGATCGATCCCAACTCGATCAAGGCATCGAGAGCCTCGAGCTGGCGGAGTCGACGGCGATCGGCGACGCGCTGGCCACCGGCGCCGCGCTGCTGTCGCGCATGGCCGAGGATTCGAACGGTGGCGGGTCGCCGCCGGAGGGCGACGAGATCGCCCCGGGTGCGATGGTCCTGTTGACCGACGGCGAGACGACGGTCGGCCGGCCGACCGACGAGGGTGGCCGAGCCGCCGCGGAGGCCGGCGTTCCGGTGTTCACGATCGCCTTCGGCACGGCCGAGGGCACGATCGTCGAGCCCCAGAGCGGGGACACGATCCCCGTGCCCGTGCAGCCGGCCCCGCTCGAGGGCGTCGCCGAGGAGACGGGCGGCGCGGCGTACGAGGCGGCGACCGGAACCGAGCTCGCAGACGCGTACGCGCGGATCCAGGACAGCCTCGGTGAGACCCTCGGTGAGGAGATCGAGATGACCACCGAGCTGACGTGGCGGTGGGCCGCGCTCGCCCTCGGCGTGCTGGCGCTTGCCTGGGCGCTGGCGCTCTGGTGGCTCCGCGGGATGGTCTGACGGTCAGTCGAGCATCGACCGGAGCGTCTCGACCGTCTTGACCGGGTCGGGGCCGACCGGGTTGACCGCCAGGTGCGTCACACCTGCCTCGCGGTAGGCGGCGATGCGCTCGGCGACGAACGACTCCGGCCCGATGAGGTGCGTCGACGCGAGCAGCTGCCGTGGCACGACGGCGGCCGCCTCCTCCTTGCGACCGGACAGGTAGAGGTCCTGGATCTGGGTTGCCTCATCGACGTAGCCGTAGCGCTTGGCGATCGTGTTGTAGAAGTTCTTGTCGCGCGCGCCCATCCCGCCGAGGTACAGCGCGGCCTGCGGCCTCGCCATGTCGAGGACGCGATCGCCGCCGTCGCCGGCGTACTCGTCGCCGATGGCGACCATCCCGCCCGCGGAGATCTGCAGCGGGCCGAGGGTCGGATCTCGATCGGCGAGCCCCGCCTGCAGTTCGTCCCCCCAGACGTCACGGAACTTCTCCGGGTCGAAGAAGACCGGCAACCAGCCGTTGGCATGGCGCGCCGTGTTCGTCACGCTCTTGCCCATCAGGCTGGCCCAGAAGATCGGGACGTCGGCGCGCTTGGGGTGGTTGATCAGCTTCAGTGGCTTGCCGAGACCCGTGCCCTCACCGGCCGGCAACGGGATGTGCACGGCGACTCCGTCGTAGACGACAGGCTCGCGCCGTAACGTCATCCGGCACACCTCGATGTACTCGCGGATGCGCGGCATCGGGTGCTCGTACGGCACACCGTGGAACCCCTCGATCACCTGCGGCCCCGAGGCGCCCAGGCCGAGGACGAAGCGTCCGTCGCTGACGTGGTCGCACCCGGCAGCCGTCTGGGCGACAGCCGTGGCCGTCCGCGAGAAGACGTTGATGATGCCCGTGCCGATCTCCAACCGCTCGGTCTTGGCGGCGAGGTAGCCGACCTGACTGATGGCGTCGAACGAGTACGCCTCGGGCACCCACACCAGGTCGAGGCCGGCCTGCTCGAGCTGCTGCACCCGTGCCACGTCGGCGTGGAAGTCGCCCGAGTAGTTGATCATCGTCGCCAGCTTCATGGTGGCGACGGTACTGGTTGGTCGATGTCGCGCAGGCAGGCGGGCGAGACGCTGAAGCGCAGCGGAGGCGGCGAGCTCGGAAGGCGAGGCGAGCAACTTGCTTGCGAGCCGAGCTGAGCGTTAACGGTTCAGGTTTCCTGACCGGAAGCCCTCGAGATCGAGCGTCACGTAGCGGTAGCCGGCACCGCGCACACCGGCGATGATCGCCGCTCTGGCGGCGACGACGCGCGGCAGATCCTCCACGTCGACCTCGATGCGGGCGGCGTCGCCATAGTGCCGGACCCGCACCTGCGCGAACCCGAGATCGCGCAACACCGCCTCGGCTCGCTCGACACGCGACAGCACGGCCACCGTCACCTCCGTTCCGTACGGCACCCGGCTGGCGAGGCACGCCGCCGCCGGCTTGTCCCACGTGCGCAGCCCCAGCGCCTTGGACGCCGAGCGCACGTCGGACTTCGTGAACCCGGCGGCGACGAGGGGGAAGATCGCACCGGCCAGCTCGGCAGCCCGCTGGCCAGGACGGTGGTCGCCGAGGTCGTCGACGTTGACGCCCAGCACCACGATGGCGTCCTCGGCTGCGGCGATCGGTGCGAGCACATCCATCAGCTCCGCCTTGCAGTGGAAGCACCGGTCGGTGTCGTTGACCCGATAGGCGGCGCGGGCGAGCTCGTCGGTCTCCACGGCGCTCCATCGCAGGTCCCACTCGCGGGCGAGAGCCGCGGAGTCGTCGTGCTCGAGGCCAGCAAGTGACGGCGAGACGGCGGTGACGGCGTGGACCCGCGCCCGCCCCAGCGTCTGGTGGGCGACGGCGGCGACGAAGGCCGAGTCGGCGCCTCCGCTGAACGCGACGACGATGCGGTCGAGCTCGAGCAGCTCCGCCTGGAGCGCCTGCAGCTTCGTGTCGACGGCGATCACCTCGTCGAGTGTGCCATGCAGACGGGGCGCATGGGCGTGAGCTGGGTGAGACGCCGGAGCGCAGCGGAGGCGGCGAGCTCGGTAGGCGACGCGAGCAACTTGCTTGCGGGCCGAGCCCGAACTAATACGGGAGCTTGCGCAGGTAGTCAGCCATGTGCGGGACGGTGAACATCAGGACGCCGCGATCCGGGGCGTAGATCAATCCCTTCGTGATGAGCCCGTCGCGCTGGGGCGAGACGCGGCTCTGCTGGTCGTGGCCGAGCCGGGCGGCGACGTCGGTGGAGGACACCTCGCCGTCGCCGAGCTCGGCCATGGCGTGCATGTAGCGACGCTCGGCCGGCGTGGCGCGGTCGTATCGAGGGCGGAAGAACGAGTCGACGAGCTCGCGGTAGGCGCGGGGCTTCGACAGGTCCACGTCGTCGGATGCGATCGGCGAGTCGTCGGCGACGTCCCACACGTGCTTGCCGTAGCTCTGGATGAAGAACGGGTACCCGCCGGACAACTTGACGAGCTCCTCGACGGCGTCGGACTCGAACGTCACGCCGAGCTCGGCAGCCGGCTGCTCGAACGCCAGCCGGGTGTCGTCGTCGTCCAACGCGTTGACCGGACGGATGCTGAAGAGCCGCTCGGCGTACGAGCGGGCCTCCGACAGCACCCGGCCGACCGGTGGCAGCCCCGCACCGGACAGCACGACCGGCAGGCGATCCTGGTTGACGCGGTGGGCGGCGCCGACCAGCGCGCTGAGCTGCAGCGGCGGCACCTCGTGCAACTCGTCGATCAGGAGGGCCGCGCCGACACCCTCGTCCTGGGCGCCCTCGCCGAGCGCTACCAGCAGCTCGGTCAGGTCGGTCTCGAGGTCTCCCGAATCGGCGACGCCCGGTTCCGGCTCGATCTCCAGCCGGAACCCGCTGCGCGACAGCGTCGCCGCCACGGCTCTGGCGAAGCTCGCCGCGATGCGGCCGATGCGCCGCGCCCGCTCCTTGTTGCGCCACTGGCGGTTGACGGTGCGGACCATCGGCGGCAACGCCTCGCCGACCTGCGTCCGCAGATCACCCCCGGGGCGCGCCTCGAACAGCTCGACCGGCCAGCCCGCCTCGTTGGCGTGCGCCCGGAACGTCAGGAGCAGCACGGTCTTGCCGACGCCGCGGAGGCCCGACAGCACGATCGGCTGGAACGAGTTGCCGGCGGCGGCACGGCCGATCAGGATGTCCCACGCCTCGATCAGGCCGTCTCGCCCCGCCAGCAACGGTGGCGGGGTTCCGGCGCCTGGCGCGTACGGGTTGGCGATCGGATCGATGGCTCGATCCTATCCAGCTCTGCAAGTCTCTAGCGAAAACGCTAGAAACCCGCAGAGCCCGCTCGACGCCTTCTGTCCGTAGATATCGATCGTTGTGATGCGGTTCTTACGGACAGAACGGGTTCAGCGCGGGCGGATCAGCATCAGGAGGTCCCACTCCAGCTCGGGGACGCGACGACCGCTGGCGGCCATCACGATGCTGGGCACGCGACCCTCGAGGTAGGCCGCGGTCTGGCTGGCGAGGCCGACGGCCCACCGCAGCGTCCCCTCGACCTTCCACCACCGGAAGCGCTCCTCGTCGAAGCGACCACCGGCGCGCTCATACCCGACCACATACGGTGTGCGGCTCGCGAAGCCACCGATCTCGAGGTGGTCCTCCCGGAATCGCCACATCCGCAGCGCCGGCCACGCCACGTCCTGCATCGGATCGCCGGCGGCCAACGCACCTTCCCAGTCGAGCACCGCGCGCAGCCCATCCGGCCCGACGATCACGTTGCCGTTGCGCACGTCGGTGTGCACGATCGACACCCGGTCGGGTGGCGGCGGCAGGTGACGCTCGAGCCAGCACAGCCCGAGCTCGAGAGCGGGCCGGCGCTGCGGCAGTTGATCGACGGCCTCGGTCAGGAACCGCAGGGCGGCGCCGGTCGGATCGTCGGCGTCGAGCTCCCGCAGCGGGACGGGCACCTCGGCGGGATCGATGGCATGCAGCCGGCCGAGTGATTCCCCGAGCTGTTCGGCGACGAGGTCGCCGATTCCGTGCTCGGCGACGAGACGCAGGACGCGGCGCGGCACTGTCTCACCGGCGACGTAGTCCGACACCATGAACGGCCCGCCGACCAACTCTCCGTCGGTCCGGCACAGGTGCACGTGCGGCACCGCCACGCCGCCTTGCTCCGCCAGCGACCGCACCCCCGCCTCGGCGTCGATCTCGTTGAGGATCGTCTCGCCCGCCGGGACGATCGTCGCGACGAGTCGACGGGTGGACCCCGCGACGATGGCGTCGAAGATGACGTTGTGCCGACGCGCTCCGGCCGTCGTCGTCGAGATGTCACCGACGATGACCTCAGAACCCCACGTGTCCCCCAGATAGGTGGCGAGTCCGGCTGCAAGATCCAGCGTCATTCACCTTCCCACGAATCGTGACCCGGCTTGGCGACAGCAACGTCCTGTTCGCGATCTCAACCAGTACCGGCCAGGCCTGCGCTTCGAGCTCGGGGGCGTCGCCGGCGCGGAGTCGCGCCGCCAACGTCGCCGCGGGGTCTTCGACGTCGGCACCCAGGAGCTCGGTCAAGAGGAGCCGCTCATTGGCCGCCTGCTGAGGCGCCAGACGCAGCTCACGCTCGACGACGTGGCTCAGGTGGGCAGCGACACGCACGGGATGCTGGAGGTGAGGCGGCACGGCACCGAGCACGTCCTCGTCGAGCAGCCGAGCGATCGCAGCCAGCAGGTCGGCTGCGTCGGGCGGGAATTGCACGAGCCGCTCAGACGATCAGGAGCCGGCCGCGGCGGCGACCTGGCCGGTCACGCTGTCGACGCCCTTCGGCGCCTGCTGCGACATGAAGCCGAACATGTACCCGGCGACCCGCCGCATCTGGATCTCCTCCGCCCCTTCGGTGATCCGGTAGCGGCGGTGGTGTCGGTAGATGTGCTCGAACGGCTTGTGGCGCGAGTACCCGAGCCCACCGTGCACCTGCATCGCCCGGTCAGCGGCCTCGCAGCAGAGGCGGTTCGACCAGTAGTTGCACATCGACACCTTGTCGGACTGCGAGACGCCCCTCCGTGTCCATCAGCCACGCCGTCTTGTGGATCAGCGCCCGCAGCATCTCGCATTGCGTCTGCAGCTCGACGAGCGGGAATTGGATCGCCTGGTTCGTCGCCAACGGCTTGCCGAATGGCTTGCGCTCCTTGGCGTAGGCCACCGACTCGTTGATGCAGAACTGCGCCGCGCCGAGGCTGGCGGCGGCCTGGCGGATCCGGTTCTCGTTGAAGAAGTGCTGGACGACGGCGAGACCACGTCCCTCGCCGCCGAAGATCGCGGCGTTCGGCACGCGCACGTCGGTCAGCGAGATGTGGGCGTGATCCGTCGGCATGTTGAACGTCCAGAGGAACTCCTCGACCTTGAATCCGGGTGAGTCGGTCGGGGTGAGGAAGGCCGTGATGCCACGTCCGTCGCCGGCCTGGCCGCTCGTGCGGGCGAAGATCAGGTCGCACTGCGCCTTGTGAATCCCGGTGTTCCACGTCTTCTCGCCGTTGATGACCCAGTCGTCGCCGTCGCGCACGGCCGTCGTCTCCATGTGGGTGGCGTCGGAGCCGTGGTTGGGCTCGGTGATCCCGAACGCGAATCCCGACGTCCCTGCGCGAGGTCGTCGATCCACTGCGCCTTCTGCTCGTCGGTGCGGTACTCCAGCATCAGCAGGAGCCCGACGTTGTTGCCGACGATGGAGTGCTCGTTCTGCAGGTCGTTGTGGAGTCCCAGGCCCTTGGCGGCGAGGTGCTCCCGGATCACGGCCATGCCCAGGTTCGAGCCATCCTGGCCGCCGTACTCCTTGGGGAACGGGTAGCGGTAGTGCCCCGCCGCTGTCGGCTCGCCGGCGGGCCTCGGCGAGCAATGTCTCCCACTCCTCGTTGGGCAGGCCGCCGCGGTCCCAGTCGGTGCGGGCGTCCTCCCGCCGGTGGTCGAAGAACCGGATGTTGTCGTTCTCGTTCTCGAGCGGCTTGATCTCGCGTTCGATGAAGTCGTCGAGCACACCGAGGTAGGCGACGAGGTCGGGCGGTAGCGCGTGATCCACGCGGCCAGCATCGCGAACCTGCGGGGAGGTCCAAGCGGCGCGCCGTCGACGGCGGATCCGCAAGGACATCGTGTGCCAAACCGCCGCCGCATCGGGATTCGCCCGCAGCGTGACCTCGATCCGCTCGTAGAACTCCTCGACGATGTCGTGCCTGGCCGAGTCGTCGCGATCGGCGTCGAGCCAGCGGAAGAACGGCACTGCGGTGATCGCACGCACGAAGCCCACGTACGTCTGCGCGAAGGCAGCCGCGTCACCGCCATCGCGGTACTGCGGGTAGGCCACCGAGTCGTCGGCCGCGTCGAAGCGCTGGTCGAGCACCTCGAACGTGGCGGCGAACGGCCCACCGAAGGGCTCCAGCCACTCCTCGGGCGTCCGGTTCCACGTCGGGTAGAACATCTTCGCCCGCTCACCGGCGCGCACGACGCCGCCGTCGACCATCGCCTGCAACACGTCACCGATCAGGTGCATCAGCGCTTCGGCACCCGACAGGCCGTCGGGTTGCGACGCTCCCGCCACCAGGACGAGCTCGCCGCCGTCGACGAGCTCACGGGCACGCTCGGTCAGGAACCGGTTCCAGTCGTCCGCCGACTGCTGGCGCAGGCGCTCTCGCCCGGCGCCGGTGACGAGGTTCGGGTAGATCTGATCGGGCACGGCGACGGGGACGGTGCTCAGCCAGTGGAGCGTGATGCCGGACCAGCCGATGTGCAGTCGACGCTCGGGGAGCAACGGCCCGTACAACGTGCGCCCGACCGCCGCTGGATAGACGTCCTGGCGGCCCGCCGGATAGCCGGACGGACTGGTGAGCAGCTCGAACAACGAGCCGAAGTCGTTCTGCGGGAGATCGGTGTGGACCACCTCGATGGGGTTCGTGGTCCGCTCCCGGAGCGTGTCGATCGCCATTGCCATCGGGGTCATCTCGTTGGCCCCGCCGGCGCACCCGAAGTCACCGATCGTCATCGGTACGCCGCCGGCAGGCAGCGGAACCGATTCGGCTGCCGCCGTCAAGTACGGGTAGGCGACCGCGGCCGCCACGTGCTGGCTGCGGGAGTGGGCGCTGTAGAAGCCGTCTCCCGCCATGACGCTCTCCACCTCCCGATACTCGCAGACCGGGCTCTCACAGCCTCGGACGCGCCGCGGCCCACGGGTCGGTAGCTCGTGGTGTCGAGCTGCCGACCCGTGGGTCCGTGCCCTCCCGGCGAATGTCAGGTCGTCGGTGCAGTGATCTTGGGCGTCGCGGCGGACGGGATGGACACGGTGACCGGGGCAGCCCGGCGAGCGTGGGACAGACGCCGCATCAGCCGCAGCACGAAGGACGGTCGCCGGGACTTCGCCAGCGCGGCGCCACTCAAGCGATGGGCTTCGGCTTCGTCGACCAAGCGGGTGCGCCGATCGGCCACGACGGTGCGTGTGAAGTACTCGTGCATCGCGGTCACCTGCTGCTCTCGGCGCTGTCCAGGCTTCCGATGACGCCGGACAACGGTGTGTGGTCGACGGCCACGAGCGGGCCGCCGCGAATCCTGCCGGCTGTGCCGGGGAGGGGTGTTCGACATGGTGACCTCCTATGGGTCTCGCCAGGGGTGAGCGTCCTCGGCATCGTGCGCTCGGGACCGCTGACCCGGCTGTGTCACTTGACGGGGAGGCGGTGTGCCGTCCGTCTCACCGCCGATCCGAGCCCGGGCGCGCCACTGGGCGGGTTCTCTGACACCCCCTGTCAGAGAACCCGCCCAGAACCGCTGTTGGCAGGATCGGCGCCCAGTTAGAAGCGGTAGATCGGCATGCGGGCCACGGGGGCCGCACCCTCGAGCTCGGCGGCGAGGTTGTCGAGATGCCGGTCGGAGCCGGCGGCGTGCGCCACCCGCGCCTCGACCTGCTCGGCCTCGGCGGCGAGCGTCCGGAGCTGACGGTCGGAACCGTAAACCTCGGCGATCCGAGCGTTGACGGAGGCCTCGGCCTCGGCGGCCAGGTTCTCGAGGTGGCGGTCCGAGCTCGCGGCCTGCGCGATGCGCGCCGTCCGAGCAGACTCGGCGGCGGCCATGTCGAGGTGACGGTCGCTGCCGCGAGCGGCGGCCACGTTCTGCTGAACGCTGGGACCCTCACTGCGCAGTTGTGGCTCACTGTCGCTGCCGCAGGCGGCAGCGCCAGCCGCGAGGACGACTGCGAGAGCAGCCGTCGCGACGTAGCGGTACTTGTGGGACATGGTTGACCTCCTGCGGTTGCGCCCGGGATGAGCGGTAGCGCCAACGTGCGTACGCCGGGGGTCTCAGCACCGTGTCAAACGACAGCCACGACCTGTGTCGTGCGTCTCACCACCTCAGGGCATGCGGCTGTGGCGCCGTAGCGCTTCGACGTCGAGCAACGCGACGCCGCGGCGGCGCGTCTCGAGCAGCCCCTCGGTGCGCAGGCGAACGATCGCCCGCGCCACGGACTCACGCGATGCGCCGACCATCGATCCCAGCTCCTCTTGCGAGAACGGGATCTCGACGTCCTCGCCCGCCGCGGCACCTTGGTCGTCGGCCAGCTCGGCGAGAAGATGAGCCAGCCGCGCCGTGGTCTCGTAGCCTCCGAACTCGACCCGTCGACGATCTGACGTGCGCAGCCGAGCGACCACCATGCGCAGCAGCTCCATGGCTGCGGCGGGATGCGTCTCGAGGAACGACCGGAACTCGGCGGCTCCGATCTCCTGCGCTGTCACTTGACCCCTCGCGACGACGGTCGCTCCCGCGCACCTCGCCCGTGTCATCGATCGCCGCCAGCTCACCGACGAGGTCGCCCTCGTGGCGCATCCCGAGCAGCGGCTCCCGGCCATCCTCGGTCGTGCAGAACACCTTGACGGTGCCGCTCGTGATCAGCACCACGTGGTTGGACCGATCACCTTGGCCGAACAGCACACGCCCCGGGGGGTAGCGGCGCGGTCGACCGAGCGCGACGAACTCGTCCCGGTCCTGAGAGCTGAGGCGCGCCAACATGCCGCTCGCCCGCACGACGCGAACAGTAGTTCCGGCCCGCGGAGCGGTTCGGGTCCGGCGTCCGGGCGCCGTCCGCAGGCGCGCCCGAAGCGCTGGTCGATTGCTTGCTCCGCCGTCTCGTTAGCAGTGTGACATGGAGCTACCCGCGGTTACATCGGGGATACCCCGTGACGTGGGCGGCTACGACACGCGACGGTCGTGACCTGCCCAGTACGGCTCGCGCAGGTCCTTCTTCAGGACCTTGCCGCTCGGGTTGCGCGGCAGCGCATCGATGAAATCGACGCTCGTCGGGCACTTGTACTTGGCGAGGCGCTCACGGGCGAAGGTGATGATCTCCTCGGGAGAGGGGTCCGTCCCCTCGGCGCGCACGACGATGGCCTTGGCCGTCTCGCCCCACTTCTCGTGTGGCACCCCGATCACGGCGACATCTGCGATGGCCGGATGGGCCATCAGGGCGTTCTCGACCTCCGCCGGGTACACGTTCTCCCCGCCGGAGACGATCATGTCCTTCACCCGGTCGTGGATGTAGAGGTAGCCGTCCTCGTCGAGGTAGCCCACGTCGCCGGAGCGGAACCACCCGTCCTCGTCGATCGCCTCACGCGTCGCCTCGTCGTTGTGCCAGTACCCCTTCATCACCTGGCCGCCGCGGATCAAGATCTCGCCGACTTCGCCCGTCGCGGCGTCGGTGCCGCTGTCGGGCTCGACGATGCGCAGCTCGACACCCGGCCCCGCCTTCCCGCACGAGCGGAGGCGATGGCGGTGCGGGCCGTCGAGGGCGTGATCCTCGGGTGCCAGGTTGACGATCGCCCCGGTCGTCTCGGTCAGCCCGTAGGCCTGCCAGAACTTGCATCCGAGCAATGCCACGCTGCGGGCGAGGACCTCCTCGCTGATCGGCGACGCGCCGTAGACGACGACCTTCAGGGTGCTGAAGTCAGCCTCGTCGGCGCCCGGAACCATCAGCATGAACTGCAGCACGGCGGGGACGGCGAAGGCGTGCGTGATGCCCTGCTCCGGGATGAGGTGGACCAGTGCGGACGGATCGAGATCGCGCATGATCACGCTCTTCATCCCGACGTACTGGCCGGCCGTGGCCCACCCGCCGCCGCCGATGTGGAACAGCGGCATGGCGACGAGGCTGACGCTGTCGGGCGTGAACTCCCACATGTCCTGGGCCAGCGGGAGCAGGGCGAAGAAGTTGTTGTTCGACAACATCACGCCCTTCGGCCGACCTGTCGTCCCGCTCGAGTAGAGCTGGAACGCGACGTCGTCGGAGCTGCTCGGCGAGTGCGGGTCGATGGGCTCGTGACGGCCGACCCACTCCTCGTAGTCCTGGAACTTCTCGTGCCCGCCGATGACGAGGATCGTCGAGGCCGTGGTCAACCGGTCGGCGATCGCGTCGAGGACCGGCACGAAGTCCGGACCGACGACGAACACCTTCGCTTCGGCGTCGTTGACGATGAACTCGACCTCCGGTGGCGCGAGGCGCCAGTTGACGTCGACGCACACGGCGTTGGCGAGGGCGGCGCCGTAGAAGACCTCGAAGTGCTCGATGCTGTTCTTGTCCAGGAAGGCGATGCGATCCTGGTTGCCGACGCCGGCGGCGGCGAGTCCGGCGGCCACACGACTGGCCCGGTCGTACAGCTCGGACCACGTCACCGTGCGGTCGCCGAGCACGAGCGACACGCTGTCGCCGCCCTCGGCAGCGTGCGTCCGCAGGATGTCTCCCAGGGTGCTGATCGTCATGCCGGGAATGTAGTGCCGCCCGTCACACCCGCCGATCCGCGCCATCGAGTTCCACATAACGTCAGGGTTGTGATCTTCGAGGGTGTGGGCGTCGCGATCGTGACGCTGTTCGACGACGGTGGCGAGCTCGACGCCGCAGGGACCGCTGCGCTGGCGGCATCGCTGGCCGACGATGGGATGCGAGCCATCCTCGTTGCTGGCTCGACCGGGGAGGCGGCGACACTCGATCCCGCTGAGCGGGTGGACCTGGTGACCGCCGTGCGTGCCGCCGTTCCGGCTGGCGTGCCGGTACTCGCAGGCACGGGCGCACCATCGGCGTGGCAGGCCGTAATACTGACCACCGCCGCGCTCGAAGCCGGAGCCGACGGCGTGCTCGCGCTGTCGCCACCAGGCTCGGCCGACCTGGAGCGGTACTACCGAGACGTCATCGCGGCGGCCAGTGGGGGTCTGGTGTTCGGGTACCACTTCCCCGGCATGTCATCTCCGGGCATCGACGTGGAGCTCCTCCCGCGGCTCGGGGAACTCGGGCTGCTGGGCCTCAAGGACTCCTCCGGCGACGCGTCACGGCTCGTCCGCACGCTCGAACGCTTCGACGGCGCGGTCTACGTCGGGTCGCCGTGGCTGCTGTCGGCGGCCGGGCCGCTGGGCGCGAACGGGAGCCATCCTCGCCGTCGCCAACGTCGAGCCGGCGCTGTCGATCAAGGCGTTCGGCGGTGACGTGGACGCGAGCGAGCACTGGCGGCGACGTGCGAACGGTCGCACGGACCGGCCGCCGTGAAGCGGCTCCTGGCCGAGCGGGGCTGTTCAGCCGTCACCCGCGTGTAGCCGTCGCTCATCGCGTGGGGTAGCGGCGATCGCCCCACGCGTCCCGAGTGCGTCACCGTGTCGGCGGGTTTGCGTGGCGCCACGCCGAACCGGCCGGCCGGGCGGCCGACCGGGACGAGGGCGGCGATCTCGAACCTTCCCTCTGGGACACCCAGCTCGGCCAGAACATCCGCTGTATGGATCCGGATGACGGTGGTCAGCGCCGTTCCGAGACCGAGTGAGCGGGCCGCCACGCAGAAGTTCTGCACCGCCGGGTAGACGCTGGCGTCGAGGCGGCCGATGTCCATCTCGCCCTGATCGTCACGCGGCGTCCACGGGATCAGCGGTTGCAGGAACAGCACGAGCGCCGGCGCCTCGAGGAGGTGGTCGGCGAGGTAGCGGCTGGCGTCGCGTGCCCGTCGCCACGAGGCCGCCACAGCCTCGTCACGGAACTCCGTCGGCTCGGGCAATGTGGCCTCGTACCGGTCGAGGTGGCGCGGTACCAACGTGGTCATCCGCCGCCCTCCGCTCAGGATCGGTCACGACGACGTACTGCTGGGGTTGGACGTTGCCCCCGTCGGCAGCCTGCTGAGCTGCGCGAAGGCACGTCCGCAGCTCGTCGTCGCTGACCGCGTCGGAGGTGAATCGGCGGATGGCGGGAGTCGTCATGAGCGATTCGATCGTCGGGTTCGAGTCTGGCGATCCCACCAGCGTCCTTCGAACGTCGGTTGGCGACCGTTGACGTAGGCATCGACGGCCTCGGCGTGGTCGCTCGACAGCAGGCACGGCATCTCGAGCGCCATGGACAGATCGAAGCTGGTCAGCAGCGCCTGCTTGATCTGCGCGTTGACGGCCTGCTTCGTGCCCTGCAGCGCCATCGGTGCACCATCGGCCAGCCGGCGCGCCCAGTGCATCGAACGGTCCGCGACCGCTGAGGACGGGCACAGCTCGGCAGCGACACCGAGCCGCAGGGCGTCCTCAGCGCGGCAGCGGGTCGCCGAGGAGGAGGTGGCGCTTGGCCGCCAGCGGACCGAGCAGCAGCGGCCAGATCGCGGCGCCACCGTCACCGGCGACGAGACCGACCTTCACGTGGGGATCGACGATCACCGCGTCGTCGGCCATCACGACCACGTCGCAGAGTAGCGCCACAGACGCACCCAGCCCGGCGGCGGCACCGTTGAGCCCGCACACGATCGGCACATCGATGTCCAGGAGGTCCCAGATCATCTGCTTGGCTTCACGGCGCAGCGTGTGCGTTCGCTCGACGGTGCGCAGCGTCGGGAACCACTGCATGTCGCCGCCGGCCGAGAAAGCCCGGCCGGCGCCGGTGAGCACGACGGCGTGCGCCTTTGACTCGGTGCGCAGCGTCCTGAACAGCTCACTGAGGTCGTGGTGCAGGTCGCCGTCGACGGCGTTGACCGGCGAGGTCGGATGAGCGATCGTCGCGACGAGCACGCGGCCGTCGTCGTGGTGCTCGAGGCGGATCGTCTGCACGCGTGGCGACGGTACTGCCGGCGCGATGCGACGAAAGTACCGTCGACCGTGGTGCGGCTCAGCATCGTCCTCGGGGAGTGGCTCGACCGCCCGATCGAAGCAGATCTCGAAGTCGCGGTAGCCGCTGATCGGCTCGGGTACGGCGAGGTGTGGATCGGCGAGATGGCGAAGCTCGATGCACCTGCGGCAGCGGCGATGGTCGTCGCGGCGACGCAGCGCATCGAGCCCTGCATCGGACCGCTCCCCGTCACCGTGCGCTCCCCGCCCAGATCGCACTCGCCGTCGCGGACGGTCGCATCGTCGGGGCGCAGGACCCACGTCGCTGCACGTCGAGCGCCGCCGTGGCGCGATGGCACCATCGCCCGCGGTGAAGGGCGCTGCAGCGACCCTGGCGACGGCGGTGGCGGAGGTTCGCGTGCTGCTCGCAGGGGACCGCGTCGATGGGCTTCCGGCCGCGTCAACCGCCGAATGGAGCGACGGTGACGGTCGCCGCGTTCGGACCACGCGCCGTCGAGATCGCGGCGTCCGCTGATCGCATGGTGCTCAACATGGTGACGGTCGCGGCGGCCGAACGGCTCGCCGCGGACCATGCCAACACGGCGGTCTGGTTGGCGGCAGCCGTCGATCCGACGGCGGAGGAGCGGGCGTGGATGGCTCTCGGGTACGTCGCCTATCTGGGCGCTGCCGGGTACGCCGAGATGTTCGAGGAGGCCGGGTTCGGCGAGCTCGTGGCGTTTGCCCGGAACGCGACCACACCCGAAGGAGCTGGCCGCGCGCTTGCCCGAGGACCTGCTCGACGCCGTCGCGCTGGTCGGCACGGAGGCGGAGGTGCGGCGGCGCATCGAGGCCTACGCCGCGGCGGGCGTGCAGGAGATCGTGCTCGTCGTGCCACCGCTGGACCTGCCGGCAGGCAGGCGGACCCTGGAGGCCCTCGCCCCCTGAGTCACAGCATGCGCGGTCGGCGTCCTGGCCGAGGAGGATGCGCCCGAGCGTCTCGAAGCTCGGGCGCGACCTGAAGGTGCTGAGTCGGGATGTGGGCGTCGTGGATGCAGCGCTGGAGGACGTTCGACGTGTAGACGCTGGAGCCGCCGGCGAGCGTGAACGTCTGGTCCGCCACCTCGGCCGCCATCGACGCGGCGTTCGTGGCGGCGAGGCGGATGCCCACTCGGTCGGCCACGTCAATGCGGTCGCCGGCGAGCACGCGCTCCCAGCATCGACCGACCTCTTCGTGCAGGAACGCCCGAGCCGAACGCCTCGCTGCTTCGGCTCTCGACAGCTCGATCTGCGCGAAGGCGCTCTGGGCCAGCGATTTCGACGAGAACAGCGGCCGCTTGCCTTCCGCCATCGCCACCAGCTCGTCGATCGTGCGACGGGCGATACCGAGGCTGACCGCAGAGATGCACGCCGCCAGCAACGTGAAGTTGGGGAACGATCCGAGCGGCGCGTCGAGGACGGACGCCGCCTTCAACGGCTCATAGGTCCGGTGCGCCGGAACCTCGACGCCATCGACCGAGAAGTCGAGCGAGCCCGTCCCGCGTAGACCGGCGCTGTACCACGTGTCGTGGAAGGTCACCTCCTCGGCCGGGAACCAGCACAGCCGGAACGTGTCGTCGTCGCACATGGTGCCGCCGAGGATCCACTGGCAGTGCTGCGTTCCGCTGCCCCACTGCCACCGCCCCGTGACGGTCACGTTGTCGCCCTCGACGACACCGCGGCCCGTCGGCGCGAACGCGCCGCCGGTGACCGTCGTCGGCTCGCCGTAGACCTCGCGGGCCGTGGACGGTTGCAAGAACAACGACTGCGTCGACGTCGTCGACGCGATCATCGAGCACCATCCGGCGGCGCCGTCGGCGCTCGACAGGATCTCGATCGCCGTCAACATCGTCAGCGGGTCGGCCTCCGGACCGTCATCGCCGCCGCCAGCCCCATCCGCATGAGGTTGGCGGCGATGAGGGCATCGACCGTCGCCGCCGGCAGCCGACGAGCCTGCTCGGCCTCGTCCGCACCGGCAGCGATCAACGGGGCGAGCGCTTCGGCGGCGGCGACGAGATCAGCCATCACTGCGTTCCCCGGCCACGCAGGCCGTCGCTGGCCGCTCGCTCGCTAGCGCTCGCTCGCTCGCATCCTTCCAACTCAACCCCTGCTGAACATCAACGTCATGCGGCAGGCCGAGGACGCGCTCAGCGACGATGTTGCGCTGCACCTCGCCGGTGCCGCCGCCGATCGTCAACGCCTGCGAGAACAGGTACCTTACCAGGCCGGGTGATCGAGGTCGGCCGGCGGTCGCTGAGGCGCGAGGTCCTTCGTCTCGGTGCCCGGCGTGGCGTCGCCGGCGAGCAGCGCGGCGGCGCCGATCAGATCACGGGCCAGTGCCATCACGTGCTGACCGTGCTCGTCACCGAGCAGCTTGCGGATGCTCGCCTCGGCCCCGGGCTGCGCACCCTTCAGCCGCGCCGACAGCGTGCGCATGCGGATCAACTCCAGCACGGTGTGCTCGACGTAGATCTGGGCGACCCGCTGGCGCAGCGTCGCGTCGGTCAGCGGGCCGCGCCGCTTGACGGCCTCGACCAAGTCGAGCGGGTGGGACCATTGCCCCACAGCACCCCGCCCGACGACAGCGAGATGCGCTCGTTGCCGAGCGTGACCTTGGCGAGGCGCCAACCGTCGTTGAGATCGCCGACCAGGTTGGCGGCAGGGATGCGGACGTCGGTGAAGAAGACCTCGTTGAACGTGTGGCCGCCGGTCATCTCGGTGATCGGCCGGATCTCGATCCCCGGGACGTCCATCGGACAGATGAAGTACGAGATGCCCTTGTGCTTGGGCAGCTCCGGATCGGTGCGGGCGAGCAGGATGCCGAACCTGGCGAACTGGGCGCCGCTGGTCCAGATCTTCTGGCCGTTCACGACGAACTCGTCGCCGTCGCGCACCGCTCTCGTCCCCAGGTTGGCGAGATCGCTGCCGCTGCCCGGCTCGGAGAAGAGCTGGCACCAGAACTCCTGGCCCGAGAGGATCGGCCACAGGTACCGGTCCTTCTGCTCCTTCGTGCCCGCGTAGAGGATCGTCGGTCCGGCCCAGCCGATGCCGATCGGGTTGACCGGCCGACGCACACCGGCCCGCGCCACCTCGTCGTCGATCAGCACCTGGTGGATCGGATCGGCGTCGAGGCCCCACGGCCGGGGCCACTGGGGCGCGACGTAGCCGGCCCGCGCCAGCTCTTCGCCGCTCGGCGCCGGGTGGGCGGCGATCCACTCCCGCACCGCCACCCGCCGAGGATCGTCGGCCGGTGGCAACTCGAAGTCCATCTTCCGATTCTGACGACACTTGGTTGCGCTCAGCGACACCAAGTCTCCGAACAACCGCGAGCACGCCGCATCTAGCATCGGTGATCGGTGCAGTACGGATTCGTCGTGCCGTGGGCCGACGCCGGTGAGGTGGCCGATCTCGCCGCCGCCGCCGAGGACGCCGGCTGGGACGGGCTGTTCGTGTGGGAGCCGGTCTGGGGTGTCGACGCGTGGATCTCACTTGGCCTCGCGGCCGTGCGCACCTCGCGCATCCGACTCGGGACGATGCTCACGCCGCCTTCCCGGCGTCGTCCCGCCGAGCTGGCCAGCCAGGTGGCGACCGTCGACCGGCTGTCGCAGGGCCGGGTCATCCTGTCGGTCGGGCTCGGCGCGATCGACAGCGGGTTCACCGCCTTCGGCGAGGTAACCGACCGACGCACCCGCGCCGAGCTCGTGGACGAGTGCCTCGACGTCATCACCGGCCTGTGGGCCGGCCAGCCGTTCTCCTACAGCGGGCACCACTACCGGATCGAGCCGACGTCGTTCCCGACGATCGGTTCCACCGTCCAGCAGCCGCGGGTGCCGATCTGGTGCGTCGGTGCGCTCGACCGGCCGCGCTCGATGGAGCGGGCACTGCGCTGGGACGGACTCCTGCCGCAGGTCGTCGACGGCGGCCCGGTCACGCTCGAGCACGTCGAGAAGGTCCGGGTGGAAATCGGCGACCGGCCGTTCGACATCGTCATCGAGGGCGAGGGATCGCAGCACTCACCGGCCGCCTGGGCGGACGCCGGTGCGACGTGGTGGATCGAGTCCATGTGGGGCGCCATCAACGAGAGCCAGCCGGTGCTCGCCGCCGAGGACCGTTTGCGCGAGGGCCCTCCCAGGTAGGTTCGCCGCGCATGTCGCGGGGTTGGAACTTCGCCGACCTGTTCGAGGCCGTGGCCGACCGACAGCCGGACGCACTCGCCCAACGTCAAGGTGGGCGGTCGACGACGTGGGCCGAGTTCGACCGGCGCGCCGATGGCCTGGCGGCCACGTTGCTGGCGGGCGGCGTCGTCGAGCAGGACAAGCTGGCCCAGTACCTCTACAACGCGCCGGCGTACCTCGAGTCCGTCTATGCCGCCTTCAAGGCGGGGCTGGCCACGGTCAACACCAACTACCGCTACACCGCCGACGAGCTCGTCTACCTGTGGGACAACGCCGACGTCGTCGCCGTCGTCTTCCACGGCTCGTTCGCCGAGCGCATCGACGAGCTGCGCGCCCGCCTGCCGCGCATCCACACGTGGCTGTGGGTCGACGACGGCAGTGGACCGCGCCCGAGTGGGCGCTCGACTACGAGGCCGCCGCGACGTCCCCGCCGGCGCAACGCACCGCTGCGCCATGGGGGCGCGACGGCGACCACCTGCTGCTGCTCTACACCGGTGGGACGACGGGCCAGCCCAAGGGCGTGATGTGGCGCCAGGACGATCTGTTCGGCGCTCTCGACGCCGCCAACCGGAACCGCCTGCCGCCCGAACAGGACCTCTCCGCGGCGGCCGAGCGCATCACCAAGCCCGGTCCACGCAACCTGCCGGCGGCGCCGCTGATGCACGGCACCGGCCTGTTCAACGCGCTGAGCAATCTGATGATCGGCGGCAGTGTGATCACGATGGAGGGACGGCGGTTCGATCCCGTCGAGCTGCTGGACACGGTCGAACCGAGCGCGTCAACTCGATGTCGATCGTCGGAGACGCCTTCGCCAAGCCGATCCTGCGGGCCCTCGATGCTCAACCGGATCGCTGGGACGTGTCCTCACTCCGGGTGATCGTGTCGAGCGGTGTCATGTGGTCGGCCGAGACGAAGGCCGGTCTGCTGCGCCACAACGGTCGGCTGATCATGGTCGACTCGCTGGGCTCGAGCGAAGCCATCGGCATGGCCTCCAGCATCGTCACGGCCGACGGATCGGCACCGACGGCTTCGTTCCAGCTGGGGCCGAACACACGGGTCGTCACGGAGGACGGTCGCGACGTGGTCCCCGGGTCAGGTGAACTAGGGCTCGTCGCGATGCGCGGCAACACGCCGGTCGGCTACTACAAGGACGCGGACAAGTCAGCGGTGACGTTCCGCATCATCGACGGCGTGCGCTACTCGATCCCGGGCGACTTCGCCTCGGTCGACAGCGACGGAACCGTGCGGTTGCTCGGGCGAGGCAGCCAGTGCATCAACACCGGCGGTGAGAAGGTGTACCCGGAAGAGGTCGAGGAGGTGCTCAAGCTGCACCCGAGCGTCGCCGACGCGGCGGTCGTCGGTGTCCCCGACGAGCGCTTCGGCGAGGCGGTGACCGCCCTCGTCGAGCCGCACGCCGGGGCGCCCGTCGACGAAGAGGTGCTGATCGCCCACGTCAAGGAGCACCTGGCGGGGTACAAGGCGCCGAAGCGCGTGATGCCGGTGGACACCGTTGGGCGCGCCGCCAACGGCAAGCTCGACTACCGGGCCCTGAAAGCCCGGGCTGCCGAACCTCATCTGCCAAGCTGACCCCGATGTACGAGGGTCCGTCCGAGCGCGACGACAGCGTACGAAAGGCCCGCAGCGGACTGTCGCCGGCGCTGGTGGGGGCCGGCATCGTTGCCGTCCTGCTCGTGGTGTTCATCCTGCAGAACAGCAACAGGGCGTCGGTCGAGTTCCTCTTCTTCGAGCGCCAGACGCCCGTCTGGGTGGCCATCGGCATCGGCATCGTGCTCGGCGTCATCCTCGACCGGCTGGTCACCGTGTGGTGGCGTCGCTCCCGTCGCCGTCGCGACGAACGCTGATTCGCCCGCCGCTCGATGTTCCGCGTTCGCTCCTCTGATGATGTTGATGTCGTGGTGCACGAGCTCGCCGGCGCGGCTGGATCCCCTCTCCTGCTCGTCGCCCACGCCACCGGGTTCCACGGCTGTGCGTACCTGCCTCTGGCCGAGCACCTCGCACCACCGTTCCAGGTGTTCGGCATGGATTTCCGCGGCCACGGCGACACGCCGCAGCCCGCCGGCCTCGACGTCGACTGGGGCGGGTACGCCGACGACGCCATCGCGGTCGTCGACCACCTCCTCACGATGCCTGGCGGCCAGGACGGCATCGTCGGTTTCGGCCACTCGATGGGTGGCGCCTCGCTGCTCGTCGCCGCGGCCCGTCGCCCGCATGCGTTCCGCCTCCTCGTCGTGTTCGAGCCCATCGCCCACCCGCCGCGGACCCTCGCGCCGGGTGAGGGTCCCGCGTCGCTGATCGCCGGAGCACGGCGGCGGCGGCGGACGTTTCCGTCCATCGAGGACGCGATCGCCAACTTCTCCTCGAAGCCGCCACTCAACGCCTTCGACCCGGCCGCCCTCGACGCCTACGTGCGTTACGGATTCCGCCCAGAGGCGGACGGCATCCACATCAAGTGCGATCCCGAGATCGAGGCGAGAACGTTCGAGCTGGGCCGCATCCAGCACACCTGGGACGCGCTGTCGTCGGTCCAGGTCCCCGTCGTCGTCATGTCGGGAAAGGTCGCCGAGCTGCAGCCCTCGTCGTTCGCCGAGGCGGTGGCCCGCCAGCTTCCGCACGGTCAGTTCATCCTGGAGGACGAACTCGATCACTTCGGGCCATTCACGCACCCGGCCGGCGTCGCCGCGCTCGTCCTCGAAGGTGGTCCCCGGTGACTGTGACACCCCCGTCGTACGATGGTGGTGTGTTCGAGGTGCCGACCAGCCTGTCGCCCAGCAGGGTCGAGTCGTTCACCTCCTGCCCACTGGCGTTCCGCTTCGCCAACATCGAGAAGCTGCCAGAGGCCCCGTCCATCCACGCCACTCGGGGTTCGCTCGTCCACCGGGCCCTCGAGCTCGCCTACGCGTACCCGGCGCCGCAGAGGGTGCCCGAGCTGTTTCGGCGCTGCCTCGCACAGGCGCGTGAGGAGTACCTCCAGCTCCCGGACCTCGTCGGCCTGCACCTCGACGACGACGCGGCAGCCGCATTCGACGAAGAGTGCAAGGCCCTCGTCGAGACGTACCTGACGATGGAGGACCCCCGCCAGATCCATCCGATCGGCCTGGAGCTGCGCCTGTCCGCCGACGTCGGCGCGCTGTCGCTGCGCGGGATCATCGACCGCCTCGAGCTGCGCGACGGTGAGTTGGTGGTCACGGATTACAAGACGGGCCGGGCGCCGTCGCCCAACTGGGAGCAACGCAGCATGGCCGGCGTGCACTTCTACTCGTTCCTGTGCGAGCGGGTCTTCGGTCGCCGCCCGGCGGTCATCCGGCTGCTCTACCTGCGCAGCGGCGAGACGATCGAGGCCACGCCGTCGGAGCAGTCCGTGCGGTTCATCACGACGCGCACCACTGCCGTGTGGCAGGCCGTCGAGCGGGCCTGCACGACCGGCGAGTTCAAGTCGCGGCCAGGAGCGCGCTGCGACTTCTGCAGCTTCCAGCGTTGGTGCCCGAGCTTCGATGGTGACCCTGCGCTGGCCGCGGTCGAGGCACCGCTGGCCACCGACCGTGGCCTCCTGGTGACTGCCGGCGCGTGACCACCTCCGGCCAGATCGAGTCGGCGCCGCCCGACGCTCCGCCGCTCCCGCCCAGCCCGCCTGGGCGACGCACCCTCGGGCCGGCGGTCGCCAGCTTCGACCGGTGGGCCGACCAGGCGCTCGAGCGAGTACGTGGACACACGGTCCCGGATGCCGTCTTCCTCGCCGCATCGCGACTCGGCGACTTCAGCTTGATCTGGCACCTCGTCAACACCACGCGAGGGCTGACGAGCGATCGACGGGCCAGGCAGGTCCCTGCCCTCGCCATCGCCCTCGGCATCGAGAGCCTCGTCGTCAACCAGGGTCTCAAGCGCCTGTTCCGGCGGCAGCGCCCGACCGTCCACGGTGATCCGCGGCTCCCGGTGCGCAAGCCCCTCACGTCGGCATTCCCGTCCGGACACGCCAGCTCCGCCGCGTTCACCGCCACGATCCTGACGGCCTGGGACGGCCCACGATCGGCGCCGCTGTGGTGGACGCTCGCCGGCACGGTGGCGAAGAGCAGGGCATACGTGCGCATCCACCACGCCTCCGACGTCGTTGCCGGCATGGCCGTCGGGACCGTGCTCGGACTGATGGCGGTTCGGGTCCTCCGGCGATTGGGAATCAGTTGACCATGACCGTCGTTGACGCAGGCATGACCAGAACGTTCGCCGTGTCCTTCGACTACCGCTGCCCATACGCCCGCATCGCGCACGAGCACGTGCTGGAGGGTGTTCGCGCCGGAGCCGACTGGGACGTGACGTACGTACCGTTCTCGCTGGGGCAGGCCCACGTCGAGGAGGGGCAGCCGCCCGTGTGGGCCCGGCCGGACGAGGACAGCGGGCTGCTGGCGCTCCAGGTCTCGCTGGCGGTGCGAGACACGCAGGCCGACACGTTCCTCGCCGTCCATCACGGGCTGTTCGAGCACCGCCACGCCCGCGCCGGTGAACTGCGTGATCGTGAGGCACTCTCGGGAGTCCTCGCCGAGGCCGGCGCCGACGTCGAGGCGGCATGGGCGGAGGTCGACAGCGGCCGACCGCTGGCGACGTTGGAGAAGGAGCACACGTCGTTCGTCGAGTCGCACAAGGTGTGGGGCGTCCCGACGTTCATCGTCGGTGACCGCGCCGTCTTCGTGCGCCTGCTGTCGCTGCCCGACGGTGACGGCAAGCTGGCCATTTCCACGGTTGACCGCGTCCTCGACGAGATCGAGTGGCCGATCCTCAACGAGTTCAAGCACACGTCCATCCCGCGCTGAACCATCTCTGTGCGATGCTCGGCGCGTGGCTGTGGCTGAGGGGCAGATCGACGACCGCCGGATGAGCGACTCCGAGGGCCTGATGTGGCGCCTCGAGAAGGATCCGTACCTCACGTCGACGTTCGGCACCGTCTCGCTGCTCGATCGCCCTCCCGACTTCGACCGCCTGCGTGCCCGCATGGAGCGAGCCGTTGTGGCCGTGCCTCGCCTCGGCTGGCGCGTCCAGCCGGCGCCCGTCAACCTGTCGGCGCCGTTGTGGGTCGACGATCCCGATTTCGAGATCGACCAGCACGTGCGGCGGATCGCCCTGCCCAAGCCCGGGACGATGCGCCAGCTGCTCGACCTCGCCACGCTCCTCGTGGTCGATCCGTTCGACCGCACCCGGCCGCTGTGGCAGTTCATCGTCGTCGAGGGCCTGCGCGGCGGCAAGGCAGCCCTGATCCAGAAGATGCATCACACGATCACCGACGGCGAGGGCGGCGTGCAGATGTCGCTCCAGTACCTCGACTTCGAACGTGACGCCCCCGATCCACCGCCGCTCGAGCGCACGGAGCAGGAGCTCGTCGGGGGTCCGCCGTCGCCGTCGACCGCCGAGGCGCTGCGCGACCTGTTCGTCGGCGGGTTCCGACTGCCGCTCAGCGTGGCCAAGCAGGTACGCGACCTGCTCTCGGACCCCATGGCCATCCCCACCGCCAGCACGGCGGCCATCGACTCCGTGCGCGGCGTGGTGTCGCAGCTGTCGGACACGGAGGTCGCGCACTCACCGCTGTGGACGCAGCGCAGCCTGAAGCGGCGGTTCGAGACGGCGCATGCGTCGTTCCGGCCGACCAAGGACGCCGCGAGGCGGCTCGGCGGGACCCTGAACACCGCGTTCCTCACTGCGGCCGCCGAGGCCGCCTCCCGCTACCACCGCGAGTTCGGTGAGCCGGTCGAGGTCCTGCGGGCATCGATGGCGGTGAGCGTGCGCACCGACGACTCGGGCGCCAACGCGTTCACGTTGGCCCGCATGCTCGTACCGACAGGTGAGATGCCGATCGCCGACCGGTTCAAGGCGATCCAGGAGATCTCGCAGGAGGCACGGGGCGGCACGGGGATGGCATCGCTGTCGACGCTCGCCACCGTCGCCGCCGCGCTGCCGACCTCACTCGTGACGCGTCTGGCCCGCCAGCAGGCGCAAACGGTCGACTTCGCCACGTCCAACGTCCGTGGGGCACCCGTCCCGGTGTTCATCGCCGGAGCCCAGCTGCTCCACAACTACCCCATGGGCCCCTTGGCGGGAGTCGCCTTCAACCTGACGCTGCTCTCCTACCTGGGCAACCTCGACATGGGCCTCAACACCGATGCCGCCGCCGTCGCAGACCCCGCCCGCCTGGCCCACCTCGTCGACCAAGCGTTCAAAGACCTGCAGAAGGCCTGAACCCGCGCGCCGCGGGCGGGCGTCAGGACTGGTCGGCGGGGGCGGCGGTGAGGGCGCTGCGGACGTCGAGCAGGAGGTCAGCGACCTCGTCGGACGACACGAGCTCGCGGCTCACCATCTGGCGCAACGCCTGGTCGATCACCGCGAGCGCCTCAGCGATCACGGCCTCGGTCGGGGCGGGGGCCTCGAGCTGGTCGGTCATCACATGTCACGGTACAGGGAACAGGCCGTCGCCGGCGGGCACGGTTCTGCGGCCAATGTCACGCACCGGACGGGAATGCCCGGCTCACCTGGCTCACCGTAAGGTCGTGCGATGGACCTGACCGACCGCCACGTCGTCGTCACCGGTGCGGCGAGGGGCATCGGCGCCGCCCTGGCCCTGCGCTTCGCCGCCGATGGGGCGCGCGTCGTCGTGGCCGACCTGGGGGATGTGCAACCTGTCGCCGCTGCGCTCCCACACGGGCTGGGTGTGCAGGCGGACATCTCAACTGAAGCCGGCAACGTCGCGCTGATCGAGCAGGCCGAGGCGGCGTTCGGCCCGATCGACCTGTTCTTCGCCAATGCCGGCATCGGCGGCGGGACCGACCTCAGCACGTCCGAGGCCGACTGGCAGCACGCCTTCGACGTCAACGTCAACGCTCATCGCTGGGCGGTCAAGCACCTGCTCGACGGCTGGCTGGCTCGTGGCGAGGGGTACTTCTGCTCGACGGCATCGGCGGCGGGCCTGCTGCTCCAGATCGGCTCGGCCCCGTACACCCTGACGAAGCGGGCCGCCGTCGCCTTTGCCGAGTGGCTCGCTGTCACCTACGGCGACCGGGGACTGCGCGTGAGCTGCCTCTGCCCCCAGGGCGTGAACACCGAGATGCTGCGTGGCGGCGACGGGCTCGGTGTCGGGACGGAAGTGGTGCGAGCTGCTGGTGTGGTGCTCGAACCGGATCAGGTTGCCGACATCGTCGCCGAGGCCATTCGGGAGGAGCGGTTCCTGATCCTGCCGCACGCCGATGTCCACGAGTTCATGCGGCGCAAGGCCGACGACCCCGACCGATGGCTGGCCGGCATGCGCAAGCTGCAGGCCCGCTTCGGTTCGGTCTGACGCAGCGCGGCCGGGCCCTCCACGGTCAGGGGGTACGTTCGCACAATGACCGACGCACCGCCTTCGCCGCACCGCGATGTCGCCGTCCGCCTGTTCGACGGACGCTCGGCCGCCGGGTCGCCGATGCTCAGTCCCGACGGCACACGCATCGCGTTCGTGGTGGCGACCATCGATCTCGAGAAGAACACCACAGCGTCCCGGGTCTGGCTGACGGACCCCGCCGGGTCACCAGCCCCGCTCACCAGCGGGCCTCACGACGGCGGTCCGGTGTGGTCGCCCGACGGACGCTGGCTGGCCTTCTCGTCGCGCCGGGGCGAGAAGGAGCACGAGACGACGCTGCACGTGCTGCCCGTCGTAGGCCCCGGCGAGGTGCGCACCGTCGCCACGCTGCCCGACGGCGTCAGCAGCGTGGCGTGGTCCCCCGACGGTCGCTGGCTGGCCTTCACGAGCCGCACGCGTGATGCCCGCTACGAGGCCAAGGACGAACGTTCGCAGCCGCCACGCAAGATCGAGCGGTTCTTCAGCCGTCTCGATGACGAGGGCTGGATCCTCGACAGACCTGAGCACGTGTACGTCGTCGCTGTCGACGGCACCGGCGGCGTTCGCAACCTCACGCCGGGTCCGTTCCAGCACGACGGCGTGAGTTGGTTGCCGGATTCGTCAGCTGTCGTGACGTCGGCACAGCGCCACGACACCTGGGACCGCGACCTCTGCACCGACCTGTACGTCGTGCCGCTCGAGGGCGACCTGCGGGCGCTGACGAAGCAGACGGGGCAGTACGTCGCGGCGTCCGTGTCGCCAGACGGTCGGTCCGTCGCCTTCCTCGGCATCGACGACACTTCGACCTACCCGCAGAACGCCAAGGTCGGCGTGGTGTCGATCGACGGCGGCGAGCACCGCTGGATCTCCGAAGCGCTCGACCGCACGTTCACCCCGATGGGGGGCGTACGAGCACCGGTGTGGCTCGACGACGAGACGCTGCTGGCCACCGCAGAGGATCGTGGCGAGACGCACCTGTACCGCCTTGCCGCCGACGCTTCCTCGCCCCCGGAGCGCCTCACCAGCGGCCCACAGACCGTCCACTCGTTCGATGCCGCGGGAGGCCGCATCGCGATGGCTCAGGCGACGGTCGAGCACCCGGGCGAGATCGTCACGCTGGACGGACCGGTCACCTCGGTGACTCGCAGCTTCCTCGGTTGGGAGCGCTTCAGCGTGCCGACCCTCGACGGCACGGACGAGATCGACGCCTGGATCATGCGGCCGGAGGGTTTCGAGTCCCGCCGCAAGTACCCCGTTCTGGTCAACGTTCACGGCGGGCCGTTCACGCAGTACGGCGAGACGTTCTTCGACGAGGCCCAACTCCAGGCGGCGGCCGGGTTCGTCGTGGTGATGAGCAACCCGCGCGGCGGCAGTGGCCGGGACACCGCATGGGGTCAGGCGATCCTCGGTCCCAAGCACCCTGTGGCTCCTGGCAAGGGCTGGGGCTCCGTCGACCTCGACGACGTCTTGGCCGTGATCGACGCGACGCTGGACCGCTACCGCTTCTGCGACAGCGATCGCGTCGGCATGCTCGGCGGCAGCTATGGCGGCTACATGGCGACGCTCCTGGCCGCCCGCCACGCCGGCCGCCTCCGGGCGATCTGCAGCGAGCGAGCCGTCAACAACATGCTGTCTGAGGAGTGGAGCAGCGACTTCGCGACGTCCTTCCGCATCGAGCACGGCCCATCGCACCTCGACGATCCGGACGAGTACATGCGGCTGTCGCCGATCATCCACGTGCGCGACATCGACGTGCCGATGTTGCTCATCCACTCCGAAGAAGACCTGCGCTGTCCCATCGTGCAGGCCGAGGAACTGTTCGTGGCGCTGCGCCTGCTCGGCAAGGACGTCACGTTCTACCGGTTCCCCGGCGAGGGCCACGAGCTGTCCCGCTCCGGCTCGCCGCTGCACCGCCGCATGCGGGCCGAGATCATCCTCGACTGGTTCACGGAGAAGCTGCAGCCGCGTCGGAAGCCGCGCTCCAACCGCTGAGCGTCAGGTCGCCGAATCGAGCTGCGCGAGGTCGCGTCGTGCGTAGCGGTTGTGCCAGAACTCTTCCTCGAAGACGGTGAAGATGCACTCCTGCACAGGGTTCGTGCCGTTCTCGAGCACATCGACCTGCCGTTCCAGATCGGTTGCCGTCACGGTCATGAGGTAGTCGCGAAATCGCGTCCGCGCGATCAGCGCGCGTGGCGAGGACTTCCGACACCGACGGTGTCAGCTCGCCATCGAGGTCGGGCCACGGGAAATCGACGGAGCCGCTGTTCGGCATTCCAATGGGATGGAACCCTTCTCCCAGGATCGGCGCCGTGAACCACTTGTCCATCGCGAACACGAGATGTCGGAGTGTCTGGACGAAGGACC
Organism: uncultured Acidimicrobiia bacterium; assembly: GCA_963774635.1. GTDB lineage: Bacteria > Actinomycetota > Acidimicrobiia > Acidimicrobiales > Ilumatobacteraceae > JALZMG01. Next base: position 38,183 of record CAVZFS010000030.1, on the reverse strand, counting down.
ACTCTCCGTTGACGGACTCGTGTAGCCGCTCTTCCGGGAGCCCTTGCGCCCGCTTCAGCGTCTGCGCCCACTCGTCCTCGAGTGCCGCCCACGTCGCGCGCATGTCGTCCGGGTTCGACGCGCGCAGCATCGCGCGAAGCGGGTACCACTCGTCGCGCTCGTTGACGTATGCCGTCACGTCGACGCCGTTGATCACAACGTTGTCGACCAGCGCGTCGATGTCGACGTTGACGAGCCAGGCATGGCTGATCTTCACGTTGGTGAGGTTGACATCGCGGAAGCGGGCGCCGCTGAGGTCGGCGCCCCAGAACACGGCTTCCGCAAGGTCCCCTTCGAACTCTTCCGGCACGCGGCCTCCGATCCGTTCGCTGCTGTTCAGCGTGCAGCCTGCCTCAAGTCTGCAGCAGGCCGACGCCGTCGAGCACGTCGACGCGGTCGAGCAACAGTGCGCCGCCTTCGGCCCGGTAGAAGCCCATCGATCGCAGCGGCGGTGTGTACACGTGCACGCTGGTCGCTGCCGCCTCGTCGGGATTGATGACGGCATGCACGTGATCGGCGCGGAAGAACACCGACTCGCCGGAACCGACGCGCCGTGTCATCTCGAGACCACCGATGACGCTGCGCTCCTCGAGCGAGCCGGACACCACCGCGAACGCGCCTGCTGACCCTCCATGGTCGTGAGCAGGGAGAGCGCTGCCGGCAGGCCAGTGGATCAGCCATGCGTCGTAGGCGTCAGTGGAGACGATCAGCTCGTACCGGCGTTCGTCGGGTGACTCACCCGTGGCCGACTCCCAGGGCACTGCAACGGCGGCAAGTCCCTCGGCGATGGCCGTCACGAGCGGCTCGGATCGATCGGATCGGTCGGATCGTGAGGAGTCGACGGCGAGGTCGACAGCGACGTCAGTCATCACCACGACGCCATCGTCCTATTCCTGACCAAACTTGTCAACTATTGGTCGTGTGACGTCCGCCTCCGCTTACGGCGTGGAGCCACTGATGACGAGGGCGGACACGTCGAAGGCAACGCGGCCATCTACGACGAGGGGTGACACGTTGTGGCGGGACATGGGTGACAGTCAGGAGGATAGCCGGCGGGGTCGTCGGGGTCCGCCGCGTGGTCGCCCGGAGGGCTGGTAGCGGCGGGTGGGGTCGATGCGGAGGTGGCGCACGAGTTGATCGGCGACGAACACGGTGGCGTAGGTGCCGTCGAGGAGGATGGTGGCGTCGCGGCCGGCCCATTCGGTGCCGACGTTGATTGCCAGCTCGTCGAGGAAGGCGACGCCTTTGTCGGTGATCGGGCTGTGGCGGGGTCGGGTCGGGCGGATCGGGGCGGCGAGGGGCTCGGTGGCGGGTGGCGGCGGGGCTGGCCTGCCAGCGACTGATCGGGGTCAGCCGACCGATGCCTTGATGGGGTCGTTCGACGTTGTAGTAGCGGCAGAACTCGTCGAGCTGGGCCTGTAACGCGGCGAGGTCGGCGGCGAGGGGTTGGCGGCGCAGCCACCGCTTGAGGGTCTGCTGGAACCGTTCGACCTTGCCGGTGGTCTGGGGGTGGTAGGGCCGCCCGGTGAAGGGTCGCACTCCTGCGGCGCGCAGGCGGGCTTCGAACAGCACCTCGAAGCCGCGCAGGCGCCCGGAGAAGCACAGCCCGTTGTCGGACAGGCACCCGGCGGGGAACCCCCAGCGTTGCGCTGCCTGGGAGAACGTGGTCCACGCCTGCTCGCCGCCGGCGTCGAGCACCGCCCGGGAACCGGTGACCACCCTGGAGTGGTCGTCGAGCACGTTGAACACCTTCACCGCGCCGGTGGCGATCACTACCAGTCCATCGCGTCGATCTGCCACCACTCGTTCGGTGCCGGCGCCTCGAACCGGCGCCACGACGACTTCGGACGCTTCTTCGGGGCAGGCACCACCAGACCCCGGCGGACCAGGATCCGATGGATCGTCGCCACCGCCGGCACCCGCCCACCGAGCTCGGTATGCGACGCCCGAGGTGCCACTGGATCGTCATCGCGCCGTGATCCACCCCGATATCGGCCAACTCCTTGCGCGAGCAGCACGACGAGTTCCTCGACCTCGACGGGCGTCTGGCGCGGGGCATCGACGCGGACGCCGGGATCGTTCCTCCAGACCCGCCAGCCCCTCAGCGTCGTAACGGGCGACCCACTTGTAGAACGTCTTGCGCGACACACCCGCCTCCCGGCACACCTGCGACACGTTGACCACCTGACCCGCACCCGACCGCGGCAACCGCTGCCATCACCTTCATCGACGTTTGTGTCACCGCACACGTCGACATTCGACGTCTGTGGTGACACAAACAGCGTCGGTCCGTCCACGTGACTTCACCTCGGTCAGGCTGTTGAGATCGCGATCAGCGTCCCGGCTCGCCGTGATGGGCTCGCAGCAGCGACACGGCGTGCACCGTGACGTAGCCCCGCCACTCGAGCTCGGCCATCGGCGACGAGCTGGCGAAGTCGACGCGCCAACCGCCGTCGCCCTGCTGCGAGCTGCGCCAGCGCGCGAGATCGGCGGTGACCGCATCGGCGGGCAGCAACGCACGCAGCGGTCGCCCGGGCTCCGGGGAGAAGTCGAGCGGACACAGCCGCTCATCCTCGGCACCCCCGGTGACAGCCATCGAGCCATCGGGCGGCAGGTACGCAGCGACGGTCCGCCGCAGCAGCTCGTCACCCTCGGCACGCGTGTCGACGACGGCGTCGAGGAAGTGCAGCACGTACATCAGCTCGATGGCGTGGGGTTGCTCGGCGATGCGGTCGATGGCGTCGAGGCAGAACTGCGTCGCCGTTGCCAGCCATGGGTGAGCGGCTACCGCCTGGTCCTGACGAGCGACCCGATGGGCCATCGAGCACACCGCCGAGGTGATGTGCAACGACGACGTCTCCGAGTCGGCGTTCGCCCAGAACGGTGCGCACCCGGCCGGATCGGTCACCGGCAGCGCGAACGGGAGGCCGCCGTCACCGAGTGTCGCTGAGGTGAGCCAGTCACACACCGCAACGGCACGGGCCGAGCTGACCGGTCCGACCTCGGCGAACACCTCGAGGGCGTGGAGCGCTCCAGCCGGTTGGCTTTCCGGGGAGCGGAGGTCGGGCTCGAGTCCCCAGCCGTATCCGCCGTCGGGGTTGCGGTACCCGTCCAATGCGGCGAGCACCTCGGTCGGCTCACCCCGCCCGCACAGCAGCTCGAATCGTCGCCGATCGAGCAAGCGGGCGTGCGTGGCCATGAACGCGGTGGCAGCAGTCAGATCAGGATTCACGCCTCCATCCTGCGGCACCAACGAGGCCTCCGTCTTGAAGGAATCGGCCGCCGGTCGGGCTCAGAGGACGAGCGGATAGGTCCGTGCGCATGACGAGCGCTTGCGGACGCTCGTCCTCTGAGCTGCTCGTCGCTTCGCTCCTCGCGCCGCAACGATTGGAGAGCGTTCGCCTACCGGCGCACGCTCTCAATGCATGAACAGCAGGGCCGGCGTCTCGATGAGCCGCTTGATGCCCTGGATGAACTCGGCGGCGTCGAGGCCATCGATCACACGATGATCGAACGACGACGAGAGGTTCATGTACTGCCGCGCCGCGAGCGCACCGTCGACGTACACGGGTCGGGTCATGATCTTGTTGACGCCGACGATCGCTACCTCCGGCGCGTTGATGACCGGCGTCGAGACCACGCCACCGAGCGCGCCGAGGCTGGTGATCGTGATGGTCGAGCCGGAGAGCTCCTCGAGCGTCACGCTCGCGTCACGCGCCGATTCGGAGAGACGGGCCACCTCGGCCGCGGACGACCAGATGTCGCGGCGGTCGGCGTCCTTGACGACTGGCACCATCAGCCCGCGTCGGGTCTGGACGGCGATGCCGAGGTGGACAGCGCGATGACGGTCGACGACGCCGGCCTCGTCGTCGAAGCGGGCGTTCATCTCCGGATGATCCGGCACCGTCTGCACGACGGCCAGCATGATGAAGGGGAGGACAGTGAGCTTCGGCTGACTCGGAGAGCGCGTGGCGTTGAGCTCCGCCCGCAGTTCCTCGACGGCCGTCACATCCAGTTCCTCGACGTACGTGAAGTGGGGGATGCGTCGTTTCGAGGCCTGCATCCGCTCGGCGATGTTGCGCCGCAGCCCGACGATCTTCACGTGCTCGACGTCTGGGCGGGCGTCGTCACGCGGTCGCAGAGGCGCCGTCCGTGGCCGCTCGACGAGCAAGGCGTCGAGGTCGTCGTGGACGATGCGGCCATCGGGGCCGCTGCCGGTGACGTCGGCGAGCTCGATGCCGAGGCTACGGGCCCGCGCCCGCACCGCCGGCGCCGCCGTCGGCGCCGCCGTCGGGCGGTCGGTCGAGGCAACTCGCTCCTCGACGGCGGGCGCGACAGGCGTCTCAGTCGGCACTTCGACCGGCGCTTCGGCGGCACCCTCACTCGCCGTCCCGGCTGCCACCTCCGTCTCGTCGTCGACCGCGGCAGCAGCACCGTCGGTGTCGATACGGACGATCTCAGTGCCAACGGCGACCAGATCGCCGACCTCGGCGCCGAGCCAGCGGATCACGCCGTCGACCGGTGAGGGCAGTTCGACGGTTGCCTTGTCCGTCATCACGTCGACGATCACATCGTCCTCGTGGATGGCGTCCCCGACGCGCACGTGCCACTCCACGACCTCGGCCTCGGCGACTCCCTCGCCGACGTCCGGCATCTTGATCACGTATTCGCTCATGTGTCTGACACGCACCCGTCGCAGCGCTTCGCCCACCCGGGCCGGGCCCGGGAAGTAGTCCCACTCCTGGGCGTGCGGGTACGGCGTGTCCCACCCGGTGACCCGCTCGATCGGTGCCTCGAGGTGGAAGAAGCACAGCTCCTGGACCGTTGCCGCCAGCTCCGCGCCGAAGCCGCTGGTGCGGGTCGCCTCGTGGATGATCACGCACCGGCCGGTCTTCCTCACCGACTCCTCGATCGTGTCGGTGTCGAGCGGCAGCAGCGAGCGGAGATCGATGATCTCGGCGTCCACGCCCGTCTCGTCGGCGGCTGCCTCGGCCACGTACACCATCGTCCCGTAGGCGAGCACGGTGACGTCCTCACCGGGCCGGCGAACTGCGGCGCTGCCGAGTGGCACGGTGAAGTATCCATCGGGGACGTCACCGAGCGGGTGGGCCGTCCACGGCACGATGGGGCGTTCGTGATGCCCGTCGAACGGACCGTTGTACAGCCGCTTCGGCTCGATGAAGATCACGGGGTCGTCGTCCTCGATGGCGGCGATGAGCAGCCCCTTCGGTCACGGGGCGTCGAGGGGATGACCGTCTTCAACCCGCACACGTGGGTGAACAGGCTCTCGGGGCTCTGGCTGTGCGTCTGGCCACCGTGGATCCCTCCACCGCCCGGCATGCGCACCGTGATCGGGGCGGTGAACTCACCGCCCGAGCGGTAGCGCAACCTGGCCGCCTCCGAGATCAGTTGATCCAGCCCGGGGTAGACGTAGTCGGCGAACTGGATCTCCGCCACCGGTCGCAGCCCATACGCGCCCATCCCGATGGCGACGCCGATGATGCCGCCCTCGGCGATCGGCGTGTCGAAGACGCGGTTCGTTCCGTACGTGGCCTGCAGGCCCTCCGTGCAGCGGAACACACCTCCGAAGTACCCGACGTCCTCACCGAACACGACCACGTCGTCGTCTCGGGCCAGCATCACGTCGAGCGCCGAACGGATGGCGACGTTCATCGGCATCGTCGGCACGGCTCAGCCCTCCAACTGCCGGCGCTGGCGCTGGAGGTGCGGCGGAGGCTCCTTGAACACGTCGTCGAAGATGCTCTTCGAGCTCGCCAGACGACCATCGAGGAGGGTGCCGTAGCTCTCGGCCTCCTTCGCCGCGTCGCGCACCTCGGCCTCGACGTCCGCTTGGAGCTGAGCCTGTTGCTCATCCGACCACGCGCCCTCGACGACGAGGTGTTGCTTGAGCCGATCGATCGGATCACCGAACGGCCACGCGACCCACTCGTCGGCTGGGCGGTACTTCGAGGGGTCGTCGGAGGTGGAGTGGGCGGCGGCGCGGTAGGTCACCCACTCGATGAGCGTCGGACCTCCGTTGGTGCGGGCACGCTCGGCGGCCCACCGAGTCGCCGCGACCACGGCGAGGTAGTCGTTCGCATCCACACGCAGCGCCGGGACCCCGTAGCCGAGCGCCCGAGACGCGAACGTCGTGGCCTCGCCACCGGCGATCCCTTGGAACGACGAGATCGCCCATTGGTTGTTGACGACGTTGAGGATCACCGGGGCGCGATAGGTGGCGGCGAACGTGAGGGCGTGATGGAAGTCGGGCTCGGCGGTCGTGCCTTCACCGACCACACCTGCGGCGATGCAGGTATCCCCCTTGATGGCCGCGGCCATGGCCCAGCCGACGGCCTGGATGTACTGCGTCCCCAAGTTGCCGGAGATCGAGAAGAACCCGGCCTCGCGCACCGAGTACATGACCGGCATCTGTCGCCCGTGCAGCCGATCCTTCTCGTTCGAGAAGATCTGGCACATCATCTCCACGAGCGGCCAGTCCCTGGCGATCAGCCAGCCCTGCTGGCGGTACGTCGGGAAGAACATGTCGCGGGGACCCAGCTCGAGTGCTTGGCCGACGGCGAACGCCTCCTCCCCCGTGCAGCGCATGTAGAACGACGTCTTGCCCTGGCGTTGCGCCCGCAGCATCCGATCGTCGTACAGCGCGCGTCTTGACCATTGCCCGCAGCGCGCGACGTTGCGAGTCGACGTCGATCTGCGGTGCCCACTCACCGTGGGCGCGGCCATCCTCGTCGAGCACGCGAATCAGCCCGTAGGCGAGGTCGCGGATCTCTGCCGGGTCGACATGGACGTCCGGGCGACGTACGGCGCCGGCGTCGGGTACGGCGACATAGGAGAAGTCCGGCTGCTCGCCCGGGCGCGCCGACGGCTCGGGTACGTGGAACTGCAACGGCGAGATGTCCGACATGGTCCATTCGCACCTTGCCACCACCGACGCCGAGACACAACCGCCGCGGCTCGCGTCGACGGCAGCCCTAGAGTCGCTTCGTGGTACGCGTGGCGCGGGACGGCGACGTGCTCGTCGTCACGCTCGACCGGCCGGAACGGCGCAATGCCGTCGACCACCCCACGCTCCTCGGGCTGCTCGACGCCCAGCGTGAGGCGTCCGCCGCCCGCGTGCTCGTGTTGACCGGCGCACCCCCGGCCTTCAGTGCCGGGGCAGACCTGACCGGGGTCGAGGAGGGCCGGTTCGCCGAAACGCTCGCCGCCGTGTTGCGGGGGTTCACCGAACTGCCCATCGTGACCATGGCGGCGGTGGACGGTCCCGCCCTCGGTGCCGGGACCCAACTCGCCGTGGCGTGCGATCTGCGGGTCGCCACACCGGGCAGCCTCTTCGGCATCCCCGCCGCACGCCTCGGTCTGGTCGTCGACCACTGGACCGTGGAGCGGCTCGCCCGTGAGCTGAGCTGGCCGGTCGCCAGAGCGATGCTGGTCGCCGCGGAGACCTATGACGCCACGGCGTTGCACTCGGCCGGCGGGATCCACCGTCTCGGTGACCTCCGCGACGCGTTGGGCTGGGCTCGTGAGATCGCCGCTCTCGCGCCCTTGACCATTGCCGCACACAAGCTGGCGATCGAGCGATCGGCACCGGCGCCGCGACCAGATGCCGACGTCGCCGGCGCTCGCCTCGCGGCGTGGCGCAGCGCCGACGCCATCGAGGGTCGGCAGGCGTTCCTCGACAAGCGTCCAGCGCGCTTCGAGGGCCGCTGACCCAGCTCAGCAGCCCGCCGCGTCGAGTTGACCGAGGAACGTCCCCGCGCCGATGACGGCGGCGCCGGCCGCTTCGACGTCGCGCCGAAGCGCGTGGTCCGACGTCACCACGGTCGCGTCGGGAATCTCGGCGACCAGTTCACGGATCAGGTCGTCAGCCGCGTCGCGGCCACGCCGCGTCGCGTAGCGGACGGCGACGCCCCCGTGATCACCTTCCGGCAGGTCGGGCTGCGCCACGTCGAGCACGAGTGTCAGCGGCTCACCGAGGCACTGCAGTCGGCCGAGCAGGCGCCGCACGGCCGCCGGCCGGTCGCGCCACCAGCCGTCGGCGACTGCTCCGATCACGTTGTTGCCGTCGACGAGAAGGATGCTCCTAGCGTCGCACGCGGCCAACCCAGCGAATCAGGCGAGCGGTTCGACGACGTCCAACCGCCACGTTCGGCCCGGGCGGTCTGGCTCAACAAGCTCCACCTGGAAGTGCTCCGACAGCGCATCGGCCAGCTTCTCGGGCCGATCCGGGTCGATGGCGTCGGTGACGATCCGGCGCACGAGCAGCCCCTGCGTGTGCTTGGCGCTGTGAGCTCCGGCTCCGCGTTTGGTCTCCAGGCTGCGGAGCACCTTCACGGTCACGGTTCGCTCGGCCAGCACCCCGCTCGGCCGCCAGGCGGTGGCGTACTCGGCCTGGCGGCAGTCGACGACGACCCGTGGCCAGCCGCCGCGGGAAGCACGTCGGTGAGCGGTTCGCGCCAGACCTGCGGGAGGTGTGCCAAGCCGGGGAGCCGCCCGCACATGTTGAGCCGGTACGGCGGGATGCGATCCCCCGGCCGCACGGCGCCCCACAGCGCCGAGATGATGACGATCCAGGCCCGCGCTCTGCGCCGAGCCGCGGGTTCGAGGTCGTCCAACCCGAGCGCGTCGAACAGCACCCCTGAGTAGACCGCTTCCACGCTGCCGTCGGCGCCTCACGCAGCGTGATGTTGCGGCGCACGACGTCACGCATGGTGGCGGGTACGCACACACGATCGGTCGCGTCAGGCTCGGCGCTGACCTCGATCAACGCGTCGAGCACGGCGGCGCGGGTCGGCGCGAGCGGCGGGAACGAGAGGCGGTCGAGGTCCAGCGGGTTGCCGCGATCGGACCTCGGTCTTCGACTCGGATGCCGGCAACAGGATGAGCACACCCGCTTCCTACCAGCAAGGTGTTCCAGCGCGTGGAACGGCGGTGTCACGCTTCCTGCGTGGAGGTGTCGCCATGATCCATGACGCTCGCATCGAGTTGACGTTGCCCACGCAGGAGGACCTGCGAGAACACTCCGAGCACTGCTCGGCCGACCCCCGGCTGCTGGCGGCCGTCGGCGGGCGGCTCGGCGGCCAGCTGCGCCTGCGGCGCACCGGTGGCCGGGACGCCCTCTTCACCGTCAGCGAGGTACGTGACGAAGACCGTCCCGAGATCGTGCGCGCCGGGCTCCTCGGTCGCCGCCGCCTCGGCGCTGACGAGCCATCCGACGGCGTCGCCAGCACGCCGGCGGCCGATCCCAACCTCTCCGAGGACCGGGCCAGCGGTCGCGGCGAGCTGATCGAGCGGCGCGACGACGATGGCGTGCACCGTGGGCTCGTCGTCATCGCCCCTCACGGCGGTGGCATCGAGCCGCACACCGACGACCAGGCCGAACGGCTGGCGGAGTGCCTGTCAGCGGCCGGCGTCTCGCTCTGGCGCTGCAAGGGATGGGGCGACGCCTTCGATCGCTGGCACATCACATCCACCGACATCGACCCGGCGAGCTTCCCCCTGCTGGACTCGCTCATGGATCGAGGGTTCCGCAACGCCGTGGCGTTTCACGGGTTCCGGGATGATGAGGTCCTCATCGGCGGAGCGTGCTCGCCGGCCCTGAAGCGGCGCGTCCGCGACGCCATCGCCGACGCCGTCGAGGGCATCGTGGTCCGCGTCGCCCGCGCCGACGAGCGCTACGGCGGTGACAACCCGTGCAACATCGTCAACCGGCTCACGGCCGGCGGGCGCGGCGGCCTGCAGATCGAGCAAGGTCTCACCATCCGGCGCGACCACGGAGATGCGATCGCCGCTGCCGTGGCCGGCGTCTACGCCAGGCGGCTGCGCCGCCCCTTGACCGTGTGACTCGGGCTCAGGAGGCGGGCTCCAGCTCGTGGATCATGGCGGCTGCGGCCGTGGCGTGGTCGGCAGCGTCGATCAACACCAGCCGTCCGCTCTCCGCGTGAACCCGGTAGGGCGACGCGACGATCGGCGTCGACAGGCTCAAGTTGACGCGTCCGAGGTCGTTCAGCTCGAGCCGGTCGACCGGTGAGCGCTCGAGGGTTCCGACATCGACCCGATGGTCGATCCCGGTCACCGTCGCGGTCCCCGCGCGGGTGCCGTGCTTGAACAGCAGCCGACCGCCCGTGACCAACGGGGTCTCGGTCATCCAGCAGACGTCGGCGCACACCTCCGTCGTGGCGATCGGGCGGTCCACACCGGCAACACCGAGCACGACGTCGCCACGCGCGACATCGACGTCGTCGGCCAGCACGACCGTCACCGCCTGGCCCGGCTCGGCGGTGTCGAGCGGCCGGCCCGCTCGATCGATGCCGGCCACCGTCGTCGCCGTACCGCCGGGCGCGATCGAAACCGGATCGCCGACGCGTAGCGGACCACCGGTCAGTCGGCCGGCGACGCCGCGATAATCCGACGCCCCGTGTCGGATGCACCACTGCACGTCGAGGCGGGCACCAACGGACGGCACCGGCCGTCGAGCGGCCTGCTCGAGCAGCTCGAGCAGCGGTGGACCGTCGTACCACGGGCTGCGGGCCGACAGCGCCACGACGTTGTCGCCGTGCAGCGCCGAGATCGGCACGGCGTCGACCGGTGGCGGTGCCGGGAGGGCCTCGACGTACTCGGTGAGTCCCTTGGCGATCGATCGGAAGTCGGCGTCGTCCCAGCCGATCAGGTCCATCTTGTTGACGGCCAGGACGATGCGCCCCACGCCGACGAGCGCGGCGACGAACGCATGGCGTCGAGTCTGCTCGACGACGCCGCGGCGGGCGTCGACGAGGACGATCGCGACGTCGGCCATCGACGCCGCGGTCACCATGTTGCGCGTGTACTGCGCGTGGCCAGGTGAATCGGCCACGACGAAGCTGCGCCGGGGGGTCGAGAAGTAGCGATGGGCGACGTCGATGGTGATCCCCTGCTCGCGTTCGGCCCGCAGGCCGTCGGTGAGCAGTGCGAGGTTCAGTCCTCCATCACCCCATCGCCGGCTCGCCCGCTCGACCGCCCGCAGCTGATCGTCGAGCACCGCGCTCGTGTCGTGCAGCAGGCGTCCGATCAGCGTCGACTTCCCGTCGTCGACCGAACCCGCCGTGGCGATCCGCAATGTCGGCAGCCCACTCATCAGAAGTACCCCTCGCGCTTGCGATCCTCCATGGCAGCCTCGCTGAACGCGTCATCGGCTCGGGTGGCACCGCGCTCGGTGATGCGCGCCGCCGCCACCTCGATGATCACCTCGTCGACCGTCGTCGCCGTCGACCGGACCGCGCCGGTGCAGCTCATGTCACCGACCGTGCGGTACCTGACCGTCTCGACCGACACCGTCTCACCCGTCTCCGGGGACACCGGTCCGCCGACGGCGAGGAGCATGCCGTCGCGCTGGACGACCGCCCGCTCGTGGGCGTAGTAGATCGAGGGCAGCTCGAGCTCCTCGGCCGCCACGTACCGCCAGATGTCGAGCTCGGTCCAGTTCGACAGCGGGAACGCCCGCAGGTGCTGACCCCGGTGCACGCGCGCGTTGAGGACGTCCCACGGCTCGGGGCGTTGGCGCCGCGGGTCCCAGCCGCCGCTGCGGTCGCGGAACGACAGGATGCGCTCCTTCGCCCGCGCCTTGTCCTCGTCGCGGCGGCCGCCGCCGAAGGCTGCGTCGAAGCCGTGTTCGGCGATGGCGTCGAGCAGCGTGACGGACTGCAGCCGGTTGCGGCTGGCCCGTGGCCCGGGCTCCTCCACGACGCGTCCACGGTCGATCGAGTCCTGGACGCTTGCCACGAGGAGCTCGCGCGCCGATCGAGGCGACCAGCCGGTCGCGGAACTCGAGGGCCTCCGGGAAGTTGTGACCGGTGTCGACGTGGAGGACCGGGAACGGCAGCCGGCCAGGAGCGAACGCGGCAACCGCGACGTGCAGGAGGACGGCAGAGTCCTTGCCGCCCGAGAACAGCAGGACCGGTTGCTCGCACTCGGCGGTCACCTCGCGGACGATCGTGATCGCCTCGTCGACCAGTTCATCGGTGAGGGAGCCGATCATCGATGCAACCCACATTCGGTCTTGCCGAGGCCGGCCCAGCGGCCGGAGCGCGGGTCGGCCCCGGCGGCGACGGGTTGCGTGCACGGCCAGCAGCCGATCGACGGGTACCCCTTCGAGGTCAGCGGGTGCTCGGGCAGCCCCTCCTGCTCGATGTACTGTCGCCATGTCGTCGTCCGTCCACGTCGCCAGCGGGTTGATCTTGACGATGTCGCGCAGCAGGTCGTGGCTGACCACCGGCGTGTTCGCCCGGGTCGGTGCGTCGACCCGCCGCACCCCGGTCACCCAGGCCGCACGTCCCGCCAGCGCCCGCTCCAGCGGCTCGACCTTGCGCACGTGGCAGCACGACTCGACGTCGTACTGCCACCGGTCGTCCGGGTCGACGAGTGGTTCCATCACCTGCAGGTTCAGTCCGAAGTCCCGGGCGAGGGAACGGGCGAACCAGATCGTCTCGGCGAACAGGTACTGCGTGTCGAGCAGGACGACGGTGGCGCCGGGCGCCGCTCGGCTGACGAGGTGCGGCAGCACGGCGTCGGCGAAGCTGCACGTCACGACGAGTCCGTCGCCGAACTCCTGCTGCGCCCACGCATCACCTCGACCGGATGCATCGCTTCGGCGACGCGGGGGTCGAGGAGCGTCTGCATCATGCGCTCATCGATCCACCTCCAGCAGGCCATGGCGGCGGCGGACCCAACGGTCGAGGCTGCCGAAGATCAAGGAGTCGACGAGGATCCCGACGACGAGGATCACGATCATGATCGCCATCAGTCCGGCCGCATCGTTGAGGTTCCGGTACTGCTGGAGCAGGAAGCCGACCGAGAACACGCCCAACGTGACGAGCAGCTCGCCAGCCATCAGGCTGCGCCAGGCGAACGCCCATCCCTGCTTCAGGCCACCGACGAAGGATGGCAACGACGCCGGCAGCACGACGTGGCGGAAGCGCTGCAGCCCTCGTGCCCCCATCGTCTGGCCGGCCCGCAGGAGCACCGGCGGGACGTGATCGATGCCGGAGATCAGCCCGTTGGCGATCGACGGCGCAGCGCCGAGCACGACGACGAAGAGGATGGCACCCTCCGACAGCTTGAACAGCAGGATCGCCAGCGGGAACCAGGCGATCGACGGCATCGTCTGCAGGCCGGTGATCATCGACCCGACGGCCGATCGGGCGATCTTGGATGAGGCCACGACGGCACCGATGGCGACGCCGATCACGAGGGCGAGGGCGAACCCTGCGGCCGCGCGGCGGCCCGTGACGACGAGCGCATCGAGCACCGTGCCGTCGGCGATCAGCTCGCCGAGTCGTTCGAACACCGTGGCCGGCGCCGGCAGCGCGTACTCGGGCCGCCAGCCGCTCCACACGACGATCTGCCAGATGGCGAGGCCGAGACCGATGGCGGCCAGCTTGGGCCACGTCGCCGACCAGATCCGGCGGCCGAGCTGACGACCTTGCGGACGGACGATGTCGGGAGCCACCGCATCGTCGCTGAGGAGCGATCGCGGCATCGATGGCAGGGGACTCGCCGGGGCGGTCAACGACGAGCATGAGCGAGCGCCTCCTCACGAAGCTGGTCGGTCACGGATGGCGGCGAGCGCGCTGACCTCGAGCGAGTCGATGCGGCGGGGACGGTCGATGTCGACCTCGTAGCTCGCCGTCACTCGGCCGGGTCGGGGCGACATGACGATGATGCGGTCGCCGAGTCGCGCTGCCTCACGGACGTTGTGGGTGACGAAGAGGACCGTCAGTCCCCTGGCCTGCACGAGCGCGTCGAGCTCCTCGTGCAGCGCGTCTCGGGTCATCGCGTCGAGCGCGCCGAACGGCTCGTCCATCAGCAACAGGTCGGCGTCCTGGGCGAACGCCCGGGCGAGGGCGACCCGCTGACGCATGCCACCCGACAGCTGGTGCGGCCGCTTGGCGGCGAAGCCGTCGAGGTGCACCACGCTCAACAGCTGCTCGGCGCGGGCCCGTCGGGTCGCCTTCGGCACCCCGGCGAGACGCATCGGCAGCTCGACGTTGGCCCGCACGGTCAACCACGGGAACAGCGCCGCCTCCTGGAACATCAGCGCCGTGCGGCCGTCGACGTCGACCGTGCCGGCGCTCGGCGTGTCGAGCCCGGCGACCAGGTTGAGGATCGTCGACTTGCCGCAGCCCGACGCACCGACGAGGCAGACGAGCTCACCTTGCTCGACCTCGAAGTCGACGTCGCGCAGCGCGACCACCTCGCTACTGCGGGACCCGAACGTCTTCGACACGCCGCGCAAGGCGATGGCAGTCACAACGGGCTCACCTCCGAGTCGCCGCGCTCGGCGAGCACCTCGTTGAGGAGCGTCAGGTCGTAGATGCCTGGGTCAGCGAGATCGACCGGCTCGAGCAAGCTCGACGGCGATCGCGTCGTCGGCGGAGCCCTGCAGCGACGAGGCGATCGGATCGAGCGTGAACTCGAGATTGGTCCAGGCACCCTGGATCGTCGCGTCGGAGAGACGGCTCGTCGTCACCTTCTCGATGCCGTCGTTGACGACCTTCTGGGCGGCGGCCGGGATCGGCGTTGGTCTCGTCGATCGCCTGCCCCAACCCGGTGATCAGGTCACGAACGACGTCGGGGTGATCGTCGAGGAATCCCTTCGCCACGATGAGGTGCGTGGTCACGAAGCGCCCGTCCGGCCACAGATCGGCTTCGTTGACCAGCACGTGGCCACCGCCCTCTTCGACCAGGCGAGTGGCCCACGGCTCGGGCACCCAGGCACCGTCGAGCGCCCCTGACTGGAAGGCCGCCAAGGTGTCGGCGTTCTCCTGCGGTGTGATCGACACGTCGCCGCCGCCGCTCGTGTCCGTCGCGAAGCCCTCCTCCTTGAGCCACGCCCGCAGGGCGACGTCCTGGGTGTTGCCGAGCGACGGGGTCGCCAGCGTGGTGCCGGCGAGGTCGGCCGGGGCGTCGATGCCCTCCCGCACGACCAGCGACGCACCACCGGAGGTCGTCCCGGAGACGATGCGCAGCGCTTCGCCGCCCGAGCGGGCGTACCCGTTGATCGCCGGGTTGGGCCCGATGAACGAGGCATCGAGGGCGTCGGAGAAGATCGCTTCGATCACCTCGGTGCCGGAGTTGAACGTCTGCAGCTCGAGCTCGACGCTGTCGCCGAGCGCCTCCTCGAAGAGGCCGGTCTCCACGCCGAGGACCGCCGGAGCGTGAGTGACGTTGGGGAAGTACCCGAGCCGGAGCGTGACCGCCTCGCCGTCGGCGGCAGCGACGGAATCGTCGGCGGCTGTTGATGCATCGGGCGTCGAACCGGCTTCCGGAGCGGCATCGTCGTCATCGCCGCCACATGCCGCCACAGCGAGCGCGAGGACGGCGGTGGTGGCGACGGCGCGCCGGATCCGGACAAATCCGATCAACATTGTCGGATTTCTATCGGCTGGACAGCCTGCTGCGCAACCACCACCATGACCCGCCATGACGGCGAGCCCTGACGCACCACCATCCCCGACCGACCGCGAGGCGCAGTTCACCCAATGGGCCGACGAGCTCGGTGACGCGATCGCGCCGTATGCCGAGGCGCACGACCGCGACGGCACGTTCGTCTCCGAGGCCTTCGACCTGCTTCGTTCATCCGGCTACCTGGCGCTTCCGGTCCCCGAGGAGCTCGGCGGTCGCGGCGCCACCATCCGGCAGACGGCGATGGCGCAGCGCCACCTCGCCCGGTGGTGCGGCTCGACGGCGCTCGCGTCCTCGATGCACCTCCACGTGACGTTGTTCACGGCGTGGCGCTTTCGCCGCGGGCTGCCCGGAGCCGAGGCAACGCTGCGGCGTGTCGCCGAGGAGGGCATCGTCCTCGTCTCGACCGGCGGAGCCGACTTCACCCGACCGCGAGGGCGGGCCGTGGCGGTCGACGGCGGGTTCCGAGTCTCGGGTCGCAAGTCCTTCTGCAGCCAGGTGCCGGCAGGCGACGTGTTCTCGACGATGTTCGTGCTCGACGACGACGGCACGCCGGTGGTGCTCAACATGGCGGTACCGGTGCGTGCCGAAGGCGTCACCGTTCTCGACAACTGGGACACGCTCGGCATGCGCGGCACGGCCAGCCATGACGTCGAGATCGAGGACGTCTTCGTCCCCGAGGACAAGGTGCTGGCACGGCGCCCGTGGGGCGTCGTCGACCCGCCGCTCCAGGTCATCGTCAGCATCGGCGTTCCCCGTGATCATGGCCGTCTACCTCGGCGTGGCCGAGGCCGCTCGCGATGCCGCAGTCGCCGCGGTCGCCGGCACACCTCGCGCCGAGGATCCGTCCGTCCAGCGTCAGGTCGGCCTGATGGAAGACCGGCTCCGGGTCATGTCGTGGGCGCTCGACGGTGCACTGCGCACCGTCGGCGACGACCCCCAGCCGGCGATGTCCACGGTGGTGGACGTCATGGCTGCCAAGCGGGAGATCGCCCTCGGCGGCATCGAGGTGTGCGACGTGGCGATGGAGGTCGGCGGCGGGGCGGCGTTCTTCCGCGGGTCGACGATCGAGCGCTGCTACCGCGACATCCGCGGCGCCAAGTTCCACCCATTCGGGCCCGAGCAGACGCTGGTCCACGCCGGACGGGTCGCCCTCGGCCTGCCCGCCGACGAGATGTAGGGCGGCGATCGCGTCATCGTGAAGTGAAGCCCCGGTTCGGCACGCCGGCGCCTCCAGGCGCTTCGGCGGCCGCATCGAGCATCGTCAACGCCTCACCAATCCATTCGTCGATCAGCTTGCGGGCGATGGAGATCCCGGGTGGGATCGGCGGCAGCGCGTCCCGCCGGTACCAGCCGGCATCGACGATCTCTCGCGGATCGGGCGTCAGTTCACCGGCGACGTGGCGGGCGCGGAAGCCGATCATCAGGCTGTGCGGGAACGGCCACGGCTGGCTGCTGCGATAGCGGACGTCGCCCACGGCGACTCCGACCTCCTCCCTGACCTCACGCACGACCGCGCCCTCCAGCGATTCGCCCGGCTCGACGAACCCGGCAAGGCACGAGTACATCGGGAGCCGGAACTGCACGCCGCGAGCGAGCAGCGCCTCCTGCTCCGGACCGTCCTCACCCCTCGTGACGAGCGTGATCATCGCCGGCGCGAGGCGGGGGAAGGCGAGCAGCCCGCACGCCGGGCAGCGCATGGCGCGCTCGCCGGCCGACGGCTCCGTCGGCGTGCCGCAGCGGCCGCAGAAGCGGTGGGTACGGCCCCACTCGACGAGCTGCACGGCCCGGCCGGCGGCGAGCCAAGCCGACTCCCCCGCTCGCCCGTGATAGGCGAAGAGATCGAGTGCCGCACCATCGCTCGGATCGACGTCGGGCGGCACGTCCACGGCGTGCCACGCGATCCCCTCCAGGACCCCGACGACATGGCGGCGCCAGCTCTCGTCGGCCGGCGCGTCGGCCACCCACACGGACGTCCCGACGACGTGGACGAAGCAGGCGGCCGTGATGTCGTCGGGCACCACGGTGCTCGGCAGCCACTGGTCGTCCGGGGGGCTCATCACGAGGGTTCGTAGCAGACGTGCTCTGGCATCATTGCGTCGTGGCCGGCTCACGGATCGATCAGATGGTGGAGGAGGCGCGCGGCCGGCTGCGCCGGGTCGAGGTCGAGGACCTCGACGCCGAGGTCGCCGCCGGCGCGCTCGTCGTGGACATCCGCCCCGACGTCAACCGGCGCGAGGAAGGCACCCTGCCGGGTGCGGTCGTGATCGACCGCAACGTGTTGGAGTGGCGCCTCGATCCGACGAGCGGGCATCACTTGCCAGAGGCAGCAGAGGACCGCCGGATCATCCTGTTCTGCAACGACGGCTGGGCTTCCAGCCTCGCCGCCGTGACGCTGCAGGATCTCGGGCTGGTCAACGCCACCGACCTCGTCGGCGGCTACCGGGCCTGGGTGCAGACGCGCCGTTCGTAGGCTTTCTCCATGCCGACGTACCTCTCACCAGGCGTCCACATCGTCGACGCCGTCCGCACGCCGATCGGTCGCCGAGGCGGCGGCCTCGCCGGAGTCCATCCCGCCGAGCTGCTGGGCGTCGTGCAGTCGGCGATCGTGGAGCGCACGGGGATCGATCCCGCCGAGATCGGCCAGGTCGTCGGCGGATGCGTCAGCCAGGTCGGCGAGCAGAGCTTCAACGTCACCGCGCACGGCGTGGCTGGCCGCCGGCCTCCCCCAGTCCACCCCCGCGACGACCATCGACACGCAGTGCGGCTCCAGCCAGCAGGCGACGAACCTGGCGGCGTCGCTCGTCGCCGCCGGCGTGGTCGACGTGGCACTGGCCTGCGGCGTCGAGTCGATGAGCCGCATCCCGATCGGCAGCAACTCGTCGAAGAAGCTCGGCCTCGGCGTGCCGATCCCCAAGACCTACTTCGCCCGGTACGAGATGACCTCGCAGTTCGAGGGGGCCGAGCGGATCGCCGAGAAGTGGGCGATCACGCGGGAGGACGCCGACCGTTTCGGCCTGGCCTCGCAGGAGCGCGCGGCGCGGGCCTGGGCGGAGGGCCGCTACGACGGGCAGTGGGTGCCCGTCGAGGCACCTGATCTCGATGAGGACGGCCAGCCGACCGGGTCGGTACATGTCGTCGAGCGCGATGAGGGGTTGCGCGAGACCTCGCTCGAGAAGCTGTCCACGCTCAAGCCCGTCGCCCGTGAGGACGGTGTGCACACGGCCGGGTACGCTCATCGCAGATCTCCGACGGCGCGGCCGCCGTGCTGCTGGCGACCGAGGAACGGGCCAACGCGCTCGGGCTGCGACCACGGGCCCGCGTCGTCGACACCTGCCTCGTCGGCGTCGACCCCGTGCTGATGCTGACCGGACCGATCGATGCAACGGAGCGTCTGCTCCAGCGGACCGGGTTGACGATGGGCGACATCGACGTGTTCGAGGTCAACGAGGCGTTCGCCTCGGTCGTCCTGGCCTGGGCCAAGGAGACGGGCGCCGATCTCGAGAAGACGAACCCGAACGGCGGCGCCATCGCCCTCGGGCACCCGCTCGGTGCCACGGGCGCGTTCCTCGTGACCAAGGCCCTCTACGAGTTGGAGCGCACGGACGGGCGGTACGCCCTGATCACGATGTGCTGCGGCGGAGGCGTCGGCACCGGCACGATCATCGAGCGGCTGTAACCCCTTCTGTCCGTAACAACCGTCCATTGTGATGCGGTTCCTACGGACAGAACGGGGGCCGGCGAGGATGCCGCTTGACTTCGCGCGATGCGAGGATTCACCGCCGGCGTGTGCACAGTCGGGATCCTCGCCGGCTGCGCCGGACCTGCGAGCGACGCGATACGGCGTCGTGACTGAGCGTTGTGGACGGCGACACCATTGATGTGTCGATCGGTGGGCGTGACGAGCGGGTCCGGCTGCTCGGCATCGACACGCCCGAGGTCCACGTCGCCGAGGGCGCGGCGCCGGACTGCTTCGGGCCCGAGGCGAGCGCGTTCACGGCGGCGCTGCTGCCCGCCGGCACGGCGGTGCGGCTGGAGCGGGACGTCGTCGGGCGTGATCACTACGGGCGGCTGCTGGCCTACGTCTACGTCGTCGACGGTGGAGTGCTCGTCAACGAGGAGCTCGTCCGGCGGGGCATGGCGCGGCCGCTGCACATCGAGCCGAACGGAACCTTCGCCGCGCGCTTCGTGGCGGCGGCTCGACGCGCCGAGGCCGAAGGACTCGGCCTGTGGACAGCATGCGCCGGGTAGCGTCGCCCCGTGGCCGGATCCGCCGCTGGCAACATGACGCTCTCGCTGGCTGAGCGCCTCGGGCACGAGGCCGACGCCAAGCTCGTGATCATCTCCTGCGACGACCTCGGCCTGTGCCACGCCGCCAACGTCGGTGTGCACAGGGCGATGCGCGACGGGGCGGCGACGTGCGCCTCGATCATGATGCCGGCGCCCTGGGCTCGCCACGCCGCGGCGACGTACGAGCCGGATGACGACATCGGCGTCCACATCACGTTGAACGCCGAGCACGCCAACTACCGGTGGGGTCCGATCACGCATGCACCGTCGCTCCTCGACGGTGACGGCGGCTTTCCGCGCTCCATCGACGACCTCTGGGAGCATGCCGACCCGGACGAGGTCCGTCGGGAGTGCCAGGCGCAGATCGAGCGGGCGCTGGCGTGGGGCATCGACGTGACCCACCTGGCGCCGCACCTGACGGCGATCACCCTGCGCCCGGAGTTCTTCGACGTCTACCTCGAGCTGGCGGTGGAGTTCGCGTTGCCGATCCGCCTGCCGAGCACGATCACGGCCGAGCAGGCCGGGTTCCCGTTCCGCCGGCTGGCTGCCGACGAGGGCGTGGTCTTTCCCGACCACTTCGACCACGACTGGCGGGCCGGCAGCCGCGACCGTGTCTACGCGGCGATCCGCGATCTCGAACCAGGCGTCACGGAGATCCACGTCCAGCCGGCGATCGACACGCCGGAGGTGCGGGCCCTCTCCCCCGCCGCCGCGGGCTGGGTCGACGATCTCGCCCTCGTCACGGACGACCCGAAGCTGCCGATGCTGTTGGCGGAGGCAGGAGCCGTGCTGATCGGCTATGCCGAGCTCAGGGACGTGATGCGAGCGCGCTGAGCGCCTTGGCGGCTTCACCCGAGCGCAGCAACCGGAACAGCTCCCCGGTGGAGCCCGTCGACTTGAGCTTGCCCTGCATGTAGGCAACGGCCGGGTCGAACCCGTCTGCGGTCACGTCGACCAGCGGCACGGTGATCACGACGTCGGCCTCGTCGGGTCCTTCGACGCGCTCGTCCTTCCTGCCGACGATGATGCGGTACTGGATGGTCGTCACCGATCGACCATCTCGCTGTCGACGGGCGCACGGACTCCGGCGAACAGGTCACGCTCGGAGTCGTCGGCGGGGACGGGCCCGATCAGCGAACGGGCGAGGATCCAGTCCTCCCACGGATAGATGACGGTGAGCTCCTCGTCGGCCAGCGCGAACCAGAACCCCTCGTTCGGGTCGACCTGCGTGGCATGCGCGAGCAGCGCCTGCGAGCGGGCCCACTGGTAGTCGCCCACCTCGACGCGAGTGGTGATGCGGTGGTCCATGTCCGGGCGTTCGAACCACTTCTCGTCGAACGGTGACTTGCCGTCGCGGGCGAGCAGTGCCTCGTGAATCGCCTGCAACCGCCGGCGCGACCAGGACGAGTAATAGAGCTTGGAGGGCTGGAACGGGTCGCCCAGCTCGGGATACCAGTCAGGGTCGCCCGCTCGCTCGAAGGCGAGGATCGAGATGTCGTGGACCCGCAGGTGGTCGGGGTGGGGGTAGATCCGCTGGTCGTCTCCGTAGGTGAGGATGACCTGCGGCTTCACGCGCCGCACGACCTCCACGAGTCGTCCGACGGCTTCGTCGAGATCGGCCTGGTGGAAGGAGTCGGGGTGCTCGTTGGGCGGCGTGTCGGCCATGCCCGAGTCCCGGTAGCCGAGCATCACAACATCATCGAAGCCGATCGCCTTCGCCGACGCCGCCAGCTCGCTCGGGCGCATCGAGACGACCTTCGCCTTCTCCTCCTCCGGCGTCAGGCCGTGGAACGGCTGACCCGGCTCACGCAACGACGGGTTCTGCAGCTCGCCCTCCTCGCCCCCGGTGCAGCACACGAGCACCGTGTGGATGCCCTCGGCGTGGTAGCGGGCGATCGTCGGGGCCCCTTTGGAGGCCTCGTCGTCCGGGTGGGCGTGCACGGACAGCAGGGTGAGTCGGCCGGGCGACGACAGCGACGACAGCGACGACGGGTCGGACACCCGGGTCAGGCTACGGCGCCCCACGGGTCGCGCCCGGTCCGATCCGGGTGGCGATCGTCTCACCGAGCGGATGCCGAAACCATTCTGCCCGTGTCGATGGCCTCGCTCGCTCGAAACTCGCTCACTCGGCATGCGGCTCGTCGCTGGCGCTTCCCTCGCCGCTCGGCTGTCTTCGATCGATCTGCCGCTCACCAGCCTCTCACCCAAGCGCCGTAACCTTGGGCCGGTCATGGCCCTGCCTCAACCGCCGGTCCCCCAGACCGCCACCTGCTTCCGTCACCCCGGCCGCGAGGCCGGTCGGCGCTGCACCCGCTGCGGCCGGCCGGCGTGCAGCGAGTGCCTCGTCCAGGCCGCCATCGGCAGCCAGTGCGTCGAATGCGCCCGCGCCGCCCGACCCGACGTCAAGACCAGAGCTCGTTACTGGAACGCCCGCCAACCGACGCTCGTCACCTACACGCTGATGGCGGTCAACATCGCCGTGTTCGTCTGGCTGGCGATCGAGGACACGGCGAGCGTGACCGGGCAGCGCTCGGTCACCCAAGGTCAGTTCGACCTCGGCCTCGCCGCTCCCCTCGTCGAGGACGGCGAGTGGTACCGCCTCATCACGGCCGGCTTCCTGCACTTCGGCATCATCCACCTCGCCTTCAACATGCTGCTGCTGTTCCAGCTGGGTCAGTTGCTCGAGCCGGCGATCGGTCGGATTCGCTTCCTCCTGCTGTACATCGCGGCGCTGCTCGGCGGATCGGCCGGAGCGTTGCTGCTGCAGCCCAACGAGCTCCACGGCGGCGCATCGGGTGCCGTGTTCGGACTGATGGGCGCGGCGTTCGTGGCGATGCGCAACCGAGGCGTCAACCCGTTCTCGACCGGGCTCGGGACGACGCTGCTGATCAACCTGCTCCTCACGTTCACGATCCCCGGCATCTCGATCGGCGGTCACATCGGCGGCATCGTCGGCGGCGCCATCGCCGGGTGGGTCATCCTCTCGCCGCCGCATCGGCGGGTGCCGCCGTGGGCCACCTACATCGCTCCGATCGCGGTGATCGTGATCTCGCTGATCGTCTCGGTGATCGCCGTCAACCGCGCCTGACCCGCCGGCGTTCAGACCCGCCGCAGGACCCCCAACGCGGCGTCGCCATAGGAACCGCCGAACAGGATGGCGTGGACCAACAGCGGCGGCAGCTGGTACCACTCGATGCGCTGGGCCCACCCATCGGCAAGCGGGAAACGCTTCGTCGTACGTGGCGAACGTGTCGGGCCCGAAGCCGCCGAACAGGCGCATCATCGCCAGGTCCACCTCACGATGCCCCCAGTACACGGCCGGGTCGATCAGCACGTTGCGCCCGGTCGCTGTCCACCAGTCGATTGCCCGCCCAGAGGTCGCCGTGCAACAGCGCCGGGGGTTCGGGCGGCCCGCACAGCTCGTCGGCCCGACCAGCCGCCCGCTCGACGTGCGACGCGGCCGATGGATCGAGGCGACCGAGCTCGATCGCCCGCCGCGTCAGCGGGTCGCACCCGGCGATCGACGAAGAACTCCGGCCAGCTCGACCGTCGGCGTGAGATCGACCGGCTGCGAGCCGAGATAGCCGGTCGGCACATCGTCGAGTCCCCCGAAGTGCGGTCCCGTGACGCGGTGCAACGCTGCCAGTTCCGGACCGAGCGTGGCGTCGCTCGAGGGAGAGCGGCGGCCGACGTCGATCCACTCCAGCACCAATCCCGATGGCTCCGCCCTGATCACCTCCGGTACGGCGACGGCGCCGGCAGCACGTAACGCCCGCAGGCCGGCCGCCTCGCGCTCGAACAGCCCGCCCATGACGTCGGCTGCGGGTCTTCAGGAACAACGGACCATCGCGCTGTCTCGAGCCGGAACGACTCCGCGATGTCGCCGCCGCTCACCGGGTGGGCGGCAGTGACGCCGAGGCCGTCGATGAGCTCCGGCGGCAGGGCGTCCGCGTCAGCGCGCACTCGCCGCCACGTGCGCGACGAGGCCCTGCCCGGCTCGTTGCAGGAGGTCGAACATCTCGACGTAGGCCGGTTCCGCCCGGCCCCATGGGTCGGGCACCTCGAAGGCCCGATCGCCACCGAACGTGCCGAACAGCACGACCTTCTGGCGAGCTTCCTCGTCGGGTGCGAGGCGGCGGAGATCGCGCACGTTCGCATGGTCCATCGCCACGACGAGGTCGAACCGGTCGAAGTCGGCGGCCGTGAACTGCCGAGCGCGATGCTCGATGGTGATCCCGCGGCGTCGAGCCTCTGAGCGCGTGTGCTCGTGGGCCGGGCTCCCGATGTGGTAGTCGCCGGTGCCTGCCGACTCGACGGTCACCTCCAGCCCCGCATCGGCGGCGAGACCGGCGAAGACGGCGGCCGCGGCCGGCGACCGGCAGATGTTGCCGAGGCAGACGAAGCAGATGCGCACGGTGGTCGAACGCTAGGGCGGGAACGGCACGGCGCCCGCGACGATCGGATAGACGTGGGGCCACGCACTGGCGAAGCCGCGATGCATCACCCGTTGCGCCACGTCGGTCGCAGGCACCCACTCGACGGCTTCGGTCTCGAAGTTGAGCGGTCGGCCGAAGCGCTCGGGGATCTGGACGACGAGGGTCGTATAGGACCAGTTGGCGGCCGGCGCGAAGACGTGGTGGCCGAGCACCCGCCGGGGACTCGGCGCCACGCCGACCTCCTCGGCGGCTTCGCGCAGCGCCCCATCGAGCGGCTCCTCGCCCTCGTCGAGCGCGCCGCCAGGGCACGACCACGTCCCCCCTTCGTGCGACCACGCGGACCGCAACTGCAGCAGCACCTCCGGTCCGCCGTCACCATCGGCGACGACGAACACCACGCCTGCCGCGCCGAACAGCCCCCAGCGCACGTGACCATCGGTCCCTTGCACGAATCCATCGCCAGTGCGGCGCGGCGGGCTGCTCGTCACGGCCCCCTGCTTATCGTCGGGTTCGTCTCGCAGCCAAGCTGCTCGACTCACACCTCCCGAGGATCAGCGGCGGATGAGCTCGACCTCGAGTTCGAGCCGGATCTCCTTCGACACCAAGAGCCCGCCTGCCTCGAGCACCATGTTCCAGGTCAGGCCCCAGTCCTCTCGGTTGATCTTGGCCGCCGCGCTGAACACGGCGCGCTCGTTGTCCCATGGGTCGCGGGCCGAGCCGCGGAACTCGACGTCGAGGACGACAGGCCGAGTCACGCCCTTGATCGTGAGCTCCCCGAACACCTTGCCCGCCTGGCCGTGGCCGGCGACGCCGGTCGAGCGGAACGTCGCCGTCGGGTGACGCTCGACGTCGAAGAGGTCGGCCGAGCGAAGGTGGTCGTCACGCGTCTGGTCGCCGGAGCTGACTGTCGCCATGTCGATCTCGACGACGACCGACGATGCGGTCAGGTCCTCGGCGATCTCCACGACGCCGGTGACACCGGTGAACCGGCCCCGGATCTTCGTCAATCCGAAGTGTCGACCAACGAAGCCGACATCGGCGTGCCCGGGATCGATCTCCCAACCGCCGACGACTGCATCGATGCCTTCCAGTCGAGTCAGAGTGCTCATGACCCACTTCCTTCTGCTAGTAGTTATGTGCGTGCGCACACATTAACATCTTGTGCGTGCGCACGCAAGTGGTACAACGTTCGCCCATGGATGATCGATCGGGTCCGACCGAGATCGAGGCGTGGCGGGCGCTGCTCCTCGCCCACCACCGCGCCGTCGGTGCAATCGAGGCGGACCTCGATCGCGCCGGCGTCATTCCGCTGAACTGGTACGACGTCCTGCTCGAGCTGCGCGCCGAGCCAGACGGGCTGCGCATGCAGGACCTCGGGGCCCGAGTCGTCCTGTCTCGCACACGAGTCAGCCGGCTGGTGGACGAGTTGGAGGCCCGAGGATTGGTGGAACGACGACCGGACCCGAACGATGGGAGGTGCACCATCGCGACCATCACCGCCGACGGTGAGCGGGCGTTCCGGGCAGCCGCGCCCGTCTACCTGGCGAGCATCGAGGAGCGCTTCAACCGCCACCTGACTGAACGCGAGCGGAAGGTCATCGCCACGGGACTCGACCGCGTCGTCGAAGCACACGCTCTGCCGATGACGTCATCCGGTACACTTCCACGTCGCAACGCCAAACGGGGCTGACAGGTTTCGACGTCGGTGACGGAGGCCGAGCATGCGACCCGAGTTGCTCAGACTCGCTAAACGGGGCACAAACAAGAATTGCCAAGACTGAGCAGTTCACTCTCGCCGCCTGATCTTCAGGTGAGTGCAGAGTCATCGTGAGCAGCAATGCCACACGGGGCCGATCTCCTGCAGCCCGGCAACAGAAGCAGGCGATGACGGTGGGAAAGACCACTGACGGCCGGAAAGACGGCTGACACCCGGGAAAGACCGAGCGTGGGCCACCGAGCCGTAAGGTGACGTGGCCAATCGACCCGCCGGTGGGACAGCGTCAGTCCCGAGGTCGGGAATGGTCGTAGCAGGTTCGGTGTCCGGCCGATGGACGGGGGTTCGATTCCCCCCAGCTCCACCGCGAACGCCCTGGTCAGGGCGTCGCTGTGACCTTCGTGGTCACGGATTGGTCACGGTCCGCCTGCCGTGTCGAGCAACCGTCGAATCCCCTTGCAGACGCTCGTGCGCGCTCCCGACCATCCCGGATGAACGAGGCGATGGGGCGGTCCAGCGGCGGAAGCGCCGAGCACGTGAGACGGCGGAGTTCCCACGAACAACGCGAAGAAGCCGCCCCGAAGGGCGGCTTCTGTCGTTCTCCTGAGGGAGATCTGCTGTGTCAGCCCTCTTCGCCGCCTCCGGCGAGGAAGCCCGTGGCCCCGTTGCAGGCGAACCCCGGCGAGGGGTTGACGCTGCGATCGACGTGGCCCCAGTTCTGCACGTTGCCCGGACCGGACGGCTCTCCCTCGCCGCCGTCAGCGAGGCCGCTGAAGGCGCAGATCGAGTTGGCCCGACCCTGGGTCGCCTTCGGCCCGTTGCCGTTGGTGCTCCCGCCGATCTCTCCGGCGAAGGCGGTGCCGCCCGCACCGGTCACGATGAGGGCGAGCGCCGCCCCCGCAATCAACTTCCGCATGTCCGCTCCTTGGTCTTCCGCCCCGCCCGCTGCGAGAGCGTGGACGGCAGGTTACCGGTCGGTCACTTACCACCACAGTCGGCGCACGTGATGCGCGAGAAGCCGCCCCGAAGGGGCTTCGACGTTGCTCATGCTGAGGGAGATCAGGCCGGGACGGCGATCACCGTGGCGGTGCTGTTCCAGTTCGGTGTGGTGCTGAGGTCGCTTCGGCATTCGTGTAGAGGACCTCGCGGGCCTGCTCCGCGGCGTGGGTGATGCTCTTGGCGACGAAGTCGAGGTAGCGGGCGATGTTGTCGAGGCGGGCGGCGGCCTGGGTTTCGGGGCCGAGGATGCCGACGCCCTGGCGTGCGGTGTCGGCGAGTTGGGCGTTGTCCCGGGCGCTGCGCATCATCGCCTGGTACCAGAGGTCGTCGTCGACGACGTAGCGCTCGCGGCGGCGTTCGTCGCGTTCCCGGCGAACGAGGTCGAGCCTCTCGAGGAAGGTGATCGCTTTGGAGATGGACGCCGGGCTGACCTGGAGACGCTGGACGAGTTCGGACGCGGTGAGGCTGCCGGAGTCGGTGGTGTAGAGGCACACCAGCACCCGGGACATCATCTTGGGCAGGCCCGATTGCATGAGAATGGTGGTGAACATCTCCTCGTACTCGCGCACGGCCTCGGCGTTGCGTCCGTGCGCCTGCGGGGGCGCCTCCGACCCCTGGGCGGCGGCGTGCCTGCGCCGGTGGGCGCGGCGTTCGGTGGCGCGGTGGGCCAGGTCGGCGCGGTAGGTGGTCGGGCCGCCGTTTCGCATCACCTCACGCGTGATCGTCGAGGTGGGGCGCTCGAGACGTCTGGCGATGTCCGCGTAGGCGAGGCCGTCGCTCAGCCCCAGCGCGATTTGCTGGCGTTCGTGCTGGGTGAGCCTGCCTCCCGGCATGTGCGATCTCCTTCGGGCGTCTGATGCCGCCTGCACCATAGCGTTCACTCGCCTTCAATTGCAACGGACAGCTGGCCCGACTATTGCATTAAGGCTTGCACCATTGCAACGATTTCTGCCGATTTATCTGGACTAATGCGTCTAATGTGCAACGACTAGGTTGACGAATCCCTGAATGCAACGTAGCGTTTCAAGTATAGGAAACACGCACGCACAGGAGAGAACCATGCAGAAGTTCGACACCCCCGCTCCGATCACCGCCGTCCTCGACATCCCCGCCGGACACGTCCGATTCCTCGCCGCCGACCGGACCGACACCACGGTCGAGGTCCAGCCCGTCAACGCGTCGAAGGGGCGCGATGTGAAGGCGGCGGAGCAGGCCACGGTCGGATACGTCGACGGCATCTTGCGGATCGACGCCCCGGCGGCCAGGAGCCAGTACTTCGGCCCCTCCGGGTCCATCGAGGTGACCATCGAGCTGCCCGCCGGCTCGAGCATCGAGGCGAAGGCGTCCTTCGCCGAGTTCCGGGGCGTCGGACGTCTCGGCGACGTCGCCCTCGAGGCGTACGGCGCGGTCAAGATCGACGAGGCCGCGAGCGTGCACGTGGCCGCCTACGTCGGCGACGTCACCGTCGGCCGCCTCACCGGCCCCGCGGAGATCAGCACCCAAAAGGGAAACATCCGCATCGCCGAGGCCACCTCCGACACGGTCGTGCTGCGCACCCAGATGGGCGACGTGACGGTCGGCGCCAGCCACGGAGCTTCCGCCTCCCTGGACGCCAGCACCCGCTACGGCCGGATTCACAACGCGCTGAAGAACACCGAAGGCGCCGCGGCCGACCTGAACATCCACGCGACCACCGACATGGGCAACATCGTCGCCCGCAGCCTCTGAGGAGCATCGATCATGACCAACCTGGCCATCGCGGTGACGAACCTGGTGAAGGCATACAAGGACGTCCCGGTGCTCCAAGACGTCTCGTTCACCGTCGAACGGGGCACGGTCTTCGCCCTGCTCGGAGCGAACGGCTCGGGCAAGACGACCACCATCAACATCCTGACCACGTTGATCGACGCCGACGGCGGCACGGCGCGCGTCGCCGGGTTCGACGTCGCCGAACAAGCCGCCAAGGTCCGCGAGCACATCAGCCTGACCGGACAGTTCGCGGCAGTCGACGACGTGCTCACCGCCCGAGAGAACCTCGAGCTGATCGGCGAGTTGCGCCACGTCGCCGATCCCCGACAGACCGCCGCCGACCTCCTCGACACGTTCCGCCTCAACGAGGCCGCCGACCGCCGCCCGGCGACCTTCTCGGGCGGGATGCGACGCCGGCTCGACATCGCCATGAGCCTCGTCGGCGGTGCACCCGTCATCTTCTTCGACGAACCGACGACCGGGCTCGACCCCCAGAGCCGAACCGACATGTGGCAGACCATCCGGCAACTGGTCGACAACGGCACCACGGTCTTCCTGACCACCCAGTACCTCGAGGAGGCCGACGAGCTCGCCGACCAGATCGCCATCCTCCACGACGGCCGGATCGTGGCCCGAGGCGCACCCGACGAGCTCAAGGCCGCGGTGCCCACCGGGCTCGTCGAGCTCGACGTTCAGCGACGAGAGCGACCTCGCCGCGGCGCGGCACGCCCTCGGCCAGCAGCACGAGGTCAGCCAGGCCGACACCAAGCTCGTCATCGCCACCAGCGGCTCAGTCGCCGACCTGGCCGACATCTTCATCCGGCTCAACGACCGCGGCATCGAACCGACCGGGTTCGCCAAGCAGGAGCCGACGTTGGACGACGTGTTCTTCAAGATCCTCGACGACCACAAGGAGCAGCGACATGCGCACGCTCACTGACACCTGGACCATGACCAAGCGCAGCCTCCGTCACACCACGCGCAGCGTCGACACGATCATCACGGTCGTGCTGATGCCAATCGGCATCTTGCTGCTGTTCAACTACGTCTTCGGCGGCGCGCTCGGCACCCAGACCGGCGCGATCGACTACATCGACTACATCACCCCCGGCGTCGTCATCATGACCGTCGCCAGCGGCATCGCCTACGCCGCGCTACGTCTCAGCACCGATCTCCAGAAAGGCATCATCAGCCGCTTCCGCACCATGCCCGTCGCACCCTCGTCAGTGCTCAGCGGGCAGGCCGTGTCATCGACGCTGTCCAACCTGTTCTCCTGCGCCCTCGTCATCGCGGTCGCCGTCCTCATCGGGTTCCGCCCCGACGCCGACATCGCCGCCTGGTTCACGTTCGGCGCCCTCCTCGTCCTCTTCACCCTGGCCACCACCTGGCTGGCCGTGTTCTTCGGGCTGCTCGCCAAGACCCCCGAGGGCGCCGGAGCCTTCAGCTACATCCTGCTGCTGCTGATCTTCATCAGCCCCTCATTCGTCCCGACCGACTCCATGACGCCAGTGTTGCGCAACTTCGCCGAGCACCAGCCGATGACCCCCATCATCGAAACCATGCGCTCGCTGCTCACCGACGGCACCCCAGGCCCCGACCTCTGGGCCGCCCTCGCCTGGGCCGCGGGCATCCTCGTCGTCTTCTACGTGCTCTCGCTGCGCATCTATCGCCGCCGCGCACCCATCCAGGCAGCCCAATAGCTGGCGTGTACAGGTCGCCGTTCAAGTCAGCGAATTGGCGGAATGTCAGCCAATTCGCGGACCTTGAGCGGAGTTGCGACCTGACGGCGTCGGTTGGTAGGCGGCGAGGAACACGTCCACGCCGGCGTCGGCGTAGTGATCGAGCTCCGCCTGGGTGAACGGCGGCTCGTCCAGCGGCATCGCCATCGCCCGGTTCAACGGGATCGACAGAACCAGCCAGTTGAAGTGCTCGGCGGCGAGCGCGGCGTCGGGTGCGTGGATCACATCCCGTCGGTGCCACACCTCGAACCACCCTGCGAACAGCGCGCACGAGACCGCCGGCCCGTTGTCGTACCACGCCATCGCCAGCGCCGGGAAGCGTTCGGCCTCCCCCAGCAGCAGCCGACGCAGCCGGAGCAGGGGCACCTGCATGACGTCAGCGAGATGGGCGCGGGCGTACGTGCGGAGGTCACGTTCGGGGTGCTCGCTGTCCGCCATCGTCTCGACGAGCGGGTGGCGGGCGCCGGCGCTGTCGGCGATGTCGGCCCGGATCAACTCGTCGAACAGCCGCTGCTTGTCGCTGAAGTGGGCATACACGGTCTGCTTCGACACTCCGGCCAGCTCGGCAATGTGCTCCATGGACGTTGCGGCATAGCCATTGGCCAGGAACGAGTCGAACGCGGCGTCCAGGATCTTGCGGTGCTTGGACGCAGATGGGCCTCGTCCCCGACGCCGGGTCATCTCCTCGGGCGTGATCTGCGGCACGGGCAACACTCTAGACACAAGCGTCCATTCTGTGATTATCTTGGACGGTACCGTCTAGCTCGAGGAGCGAAGATCATGACCAACGAACTTGCCGCCACCGTGACGGCGTCCATGCTCCCGGTGCCGGGCGCCGAGCTGTACTTCGAGCGGCGTGGCGGTGGCCCGCTGCTGATCCTGCACGCCGCACCGATGGATGCCGACTCCTTCGCGCCGGCCGCCGAGCTGCTCGCTCTCGACCACACGGTCGTCACCAGTGATCCCCGCGGCATCAACCGCAGCGCCGTCGACGACCCCGACCGAGACGTCTCACCCGACGAACGCGCCGACGACCTCGCCCGGCTGATCGAGCACGTCGACGCCGGCCCGGCGGTCGTCTTCGGCTCGAGCGGCGGTGCCGTCAGCGCACTCGCCCTGCTCCAGCGGCGGCCTGATCTCGTCACCACCGTGATCGCCCACGAACCGCCGCTCGCCGTGCTCCTGCCCGATCGGGACGAGCTGCGACGACGCACCGATGAGATGGTGGCGACCTACCTGTCGGGGGACCGAGTCGCGGCGTGGCATGAGTTCCTCGAGTTGGCGAACATCTTCATGCCCGACGAGGTGTTCGACATGGTGTTCGGAGCGCCACCCCAGGGTCGCCACGCAGACGACGAACGCTTCGCGTTCGCCCACATGGAGGTGCCGACGACCTTCTGGACCCCCGACCTGGACGCCGTGCGCCGGTGGTCCGACCGGCTCTCGATCGGCATCGGCGAGGATTCCAGTGGCGAGCTCTGCGATCGCGCCGCGCGTGCGCTGGCGTCGGCACTGGACGTCGACCCAGTCATGTTCCCGGGTGGGCACATCGCCTTCGCCGAGGACCCGTCCTCCTTCGTGGATCGCCTCAGGGCTGTGCTCGATCGGTGAGGCCGTCAGCCGCCGACCAGCGCCACACCACTTCGCCGTCCACCCGATCCGAGGTCGGCTCGAGCCCGGCTCGCGCAGCCACCCCGGCGGACGCGTCGTGATCCGGATGGATCAAGGCACGGACCTGCGACACGTCGTGCTCGACGAGCCAGGCGACCACCGCTGCCGCGGCTTCAGAGGCGAAACCCCGACCTTGCCACGGCACTCCGATCTCCCACGCAACGTCGGCCAAGGCACCGTCGGCGGACACCGTGGCCTGCATCGCTCCGACCGGTCGTCCGTCATCCAACGTTCGGACGATCCAGTTCAACCACAGCTCGGTCCGGTCTGCCGAGCGGCCGGCCGCCAGACGTCGATACCGAGAGCGGAGCTCCTCGAGCGCGAGCGGGTGGCCGCCGGTGAACTCGTGCATGCGCTCGTCGCCCAGAACGTCGACCATCGCGTCGGCGTCATCAGGATCGAGCGGGGTGAGCGTCAGCCGGGGCGTGCGGATCGTCGAGGACTCCACGGGCACACGCCAGTCTGCCCCCCTGCGATCACCCGCCCTTGCCGTATGCGTCGTGGTAGTTCCACCACTGGTAGGGAGGCGTCTGCGGGTAGCCGTCCGGCGAGTCCTCCCACTCCTCCTGGCGTCCAAGAGCGGTGATGTCGAGGTAGCTCCAGGTGCTGCCCATGTGCTCGTCGCCGCGGGAGTCGACGAAGTAGGTGCGAAAGATCCGATCGCCCTCGTGGATGAACGCGTTCGTCCCGTGCCACTGGTCGACTCCGAAGTCGGCGTCGAAGTCGTCGGTGAGCGTGTACCAGGGGATCGTCTGCCAGCCCATGCGCTCCTTCAGTCCCGCGATCTCGGCCTGTGGGGCACGCGAGACGAACGCGAGCGTTGTGTCCCGCGCGTTCAGGTGGGCAGGGTGCGCAACCTGGTCGGCGAGGAAGGAGCACCCGGCGCAGGCCCGCTCCGGGTAGGCCCCGCCACTCGCCGGATACGTCGTGACGTCCGGCACGTAGAAAGCGCGGTAGACGATCAGCTGGCGACGGCCCTCGAACAGGTCGACGAGGCTGACCGGTCCTGTCGCGCTCTCGAAGCGGTAGTCCTTCTCGACCGCCATCCATGGCATCCGCCGGCGCTTTGCCGCCATGGCGTCTCGGGCCCGGGTGAGCTGCTTCTCTTCCACCAGGAGCTCCTGACGGGATGCCTCCCACTCCTGCGGCGACACGATCGGCGGAAGCTCCATTGGCTTCGTCCTCCTTCAGGTTCTGATCGATGACATCGAACAAGACCGGTGGACGCCGACGGACTCATCGGTCGGGTGAGCTCGGCACGCGCTATCTGGGGCTCAGAACACAGAACTCGTTGCCATCGGGATCGGCCATGACCACCCAGTCGACATCGCCCTGGCCGATGTCGGTGCGAGTTGCCCCAAGCGAGATCAGACGGTCGACCTCTGTTTGCTGATCATCGCCTTCGGGCGCAGCGATCTCGAGATGAAGCCTGTTCTTCGTCGTCTTCGCGGGAACCGGCGGACCCCAGGTGATGAACGGCCCGGTCCCGTCCGGCGCTCGGATCGCCGTCTCCTCGTCCTGGTCCCAGACCAACGGCCAACCGAGCGCTCTGGCCCAGAAGTACCCCACGTCGCGCGAACCGTCGCATGTGATCGATCCCAGGCGTCCGCAGCCAGCGAGGAACGTGTTGCCCGGCTCGATGATGCAGAACTCGTTGCCCTCGGGGTCAGCGAGCACGACATGTTCGTCGTCCGGACCCTGACCGACGTCGATGTGGCGGGCGCCGAGCTCGATCAGCCTCCGGACAGTTTCCTGCTGGTCATCGATGGTCGTGCTCGTCAGATCGAGGTGGATGCTGTTCTTGCCGTGCTTCTCGTCCGCAACCGGCACGAAGCGGATGCGGAATCTGGTGCCGTCCGTCGGCACGAGACCGATGTCATCAGATGCCTCCGCACTCATCTCCCAGCGCAGCGCCTCGGCCCAGAACCGCGCGAGACCGAGCGGGTCGTTCGCATCGAAGCAGAGGGCAACGAGCCGTGAAGTCGTTCCCACCTCTCCATCGTCGCAGAACCGGCGGGCGGATGACCCGCCGAGTCAGGTCAGGATGAGCTGGCCGCCGCTCGGGGTGGTGATCGTCGCCTCGAGGTACGGAGACGGCGACGATTCGATCGCCACGTCCAGGCCGAGGACCTCCACCACGAGACGCGCCGTCGCCGGGTCGGGCTCGCCGGCGCGCAGCGCCACGAGTTGCCCGGCTGCCGGGGCGTCGTACGCCGGGCTGCCGCCGCTGTCCCACGAGAGCAAGAACGGTGTCGCGCCGACCGGCCCGTCGACGACGAACGCCAAGCGCCATGACAACGTCGATCCGTCGGGCCGCTGCCGCGTCATCCGGTACGGATCGCCGACTCCCGGAAGGCCGGCAGCACGCAGGGCCGCGACGGCGGCGTCGATGTCGTCGCACCCGACAGCGAACGTCACCAGCCGCGGCTCGTCGCCGAGATCGTCGGGGGCGAGCTTGCTGGGCGGGGCGTCGGCCTGCGCCGGGTCGCGGGCGATCACCTCGAGGTACGTCGGCGGGCTGAGCGACACCAGCGCGTTGTGAGTGCCCGCGCCGGGATGCGCCCCGCCGAACACCGGCGTCACGCCGGTCATCTCTGCCACTGCGGCACACCCGACGTCGAGCGACGGCGCAGCGAGGACGAGGTGATCGATCCAGTTCACCACGACATGCAACATACGGTTCGGGACGGACCACACGTATCTTGTGATCCGCTCCGGCCCTCGGTTTCGAACGGTGGCCGTGGAGAGGACTTGCCTCATGGACGAACGGCCGCAGGCGAGGTGGGCGGAATCGGTTCTGGTCGAGCGCCTGTCGGGGGGTGATGAGACAGCGCTCGTCGACCTCTACGAGCGCTACGCAGGCTTCGTCTACGGACTCGCCGTACGAACACTGGTCGACCCGCAGGCCGCCGAGGACGTCACGCAGGAGGTTTTCGTGTCCCTCTGGGAGCATCCGGAGCGGATCGACTCGGGCCGCGGCACCCTGCGCGGCTTCCTGGGGACGCTCACCCACCGCCGAGCGGTCGACGCGGTGCGTCGGGAGGAGGCGCACCGGCGCCGCGAGGCGCGGGTTGCACGAGACGCCGGTGCCGAGCCCGACGTCGCCGAGGCAGTCCTCAGGTCGGACACCTCCGGCAGAGTCCGCACGGCCCTCGAGGTGCTGCCCGAAGCGCAGCGGCGAGCGCTGGACCTCGCCTACTTCCGCGGGTACACGTACCGCCAGGTTGCCGAAATGTTGGACATCCCCGAGGGCACGGCGAAATCCCGGCTGCGCCTCGCGCTGGCGCACATCGCCGAGGTCCTCGGATCCGAGATCAGCGTGCAGAGCGAGCGATGAACATGAACGACCAATCCCCGATGACCCCTGTCTCCCCCGACGACCTGGCGGCGTACGCGATCGACGCGCACGAGGCGGCGCACGCCGACGACATCGCCGCCCGCCTCCATGCCAGTCCCGACGCCGTCCGCCGGGAGCAGGACTTGCGGTCCGCCGCAGGCGAGTTCGCAGCCGCCGTCGTCGAAGACGTCGCGCCTCGCCCCGCGTTGCGGTCCCGGGTGCTCGCCGAGGCGCGCCGCCGCCGTAGGCCGGTGGAAGCGGTCGCCGGCTCGTCGCCGATCGACGTCCACCGCACGGAGTTGGCGCGGGCGATCCTGCTCCTGCGCGACCTGACCATCGACGACTGGTCCCGACCGGTCGACCCGCGAGAGTTCGCAGGCTGGACCGTTCACGACGTCGTCGTCCATCTCGTCGCCAACCAGTCGCTGCTCGCCGACCAGTTGGGCGTGGCGGTGCCTGGCGTCGCCGAGACCGACACGGACAACGAAGGCCGCACCGCGCAGGCCCGTGCCCGGCACGCCGGCCGCCCGCCGGCGCATGCGGTCGCGGAGCTGGAAGCCGCCGCGGAGTGCACAGACAAGGAGCTCACGCGGCGCGGCGAAGCTCGACTCAACGAGCCGATCGCGTGGTGGGGCGGGCGTGCCGCGACCCGCGTCGCGGTGCTGGTGCGAGCGTTCGAGACGTGGACGCACGCGGACGACATCCGCCGTGCGATCGGGGCTGAGATGGTCGATCCGCCGCCGGCGTCGCTCCTCACGATGGCCCACACGGCATGTGGGTTCGTTCCGAGCATGCTCGCCACCCGTGGTGCCCACCATCCGGGCCGGCTCGTCCGTTTCCGGTTCTCCGACCTCGGCGGCGCCGCCTGGGACGTCGACCTCGGCGCCGTCGGTGCGGTCCGTCCGGCCGGCGACGGCGCGGTCGATGCCGAGATCGTCGCCGAGGCCGCCGCGATCTGCCGGAGCATCAGCGCCCGGATCGACCCTCGCGAGCTGCGCCACGAGGTGCGCGGCGACGAGCAGCTGGCCGGCGAGGTCATCGACGCCCTCCCGGCCCTCGCCGTGCTCTGACTCCGTCTGAGACGGGCGATGTTGCGGACGGCTGATCCGCCTCGCGCACCGGTTCCGAACAGGACCCACATGTTCGACGGGGTGGTGGGAGTGACGTGAGCGCGGACGCCGGTGTATTGATGGCTCGGGTCGCCGGTGGCGACCAGTCGGCGTTCGCCGAGCTCTACGACCAGCTGGCGCCCATGGTCTACGGCATCGTGCGGAGGGTTGTCCGCGATCCGACCCACTCCGAGGAGGTCACGCAGGAGGTCTTCGTCGAGCTCTGGCGCAAGGCTGCGCGCTTCGACTCGGCACGAGGCCGTGTGCGCAGTTGGGCCGTGACGATCGCCCATCGACGTGCGGTTGATCGCGTGCGCTCAGAGCAGTCACTGCGCGACCGCCAGCTCGGCGACTGCGGCGGCCTCGGCGAGCGCGCCCGACAGCCCATCGGACACCGTGCTCGACTCCCTCGACCGGGATCGAGCACGTCAGGCGTTGTCCGAGCTGAGCGACGTCCAACGACAGGCGCTCGAGCTCGTGTACTTCGACGGGCTGACGCACGTCGAGGTCGCCGAGCAGCTCGGCGTTGCGCTCGGGACCATCAAGACGCGGATCCGGCAGGGGCTGATCCGGCTGCGTGGCCTGATGAAGCCCACGTTGACAGGTCGACGAGCGCGTCGCCCGATCCGGGTGATGCGGACGAGCAGGTCGAAATGTTCAGAATGAGGATGTGCCGCCTCCGGCGGCGCGCACTCAATGAGGAGGAACAGCGGAGATGACCATTGGTCCCGTGCAGGCTCTCGTGATCGGTTTTCCCAGCAACGACCTGTTCGAAGGTCGCATCGCCGAGGAACTGGCACGCCTGAGCGATGTCGGTCAGATCAGGATCATCGATGCGGTGTTCGTGATGCGCGAAGGCGACGACGTCTCCCTGCTGAGCGTGTCGGATCTCGACGACGAACAGCGGGCCGAGCTGCGCGCCGCGGTCGGCGCGCTGGTCGGGCTGGGTATAGGGGGCGGCGAAGGTGCGGTTGCCGGTGGGCTGCTCGGTGCATCCGTCGACGCTGATGCGCCGACCGCGGCCGAGACCGTGGCGGCGGGTCTGCTCGAGGACCTGCCCGATGACAGCTCGGCGCTCGTGCTGGCGATCGAACACCTGTGGGCCGTGCCACTGCGCGACGCAGTACGGGACGCCGGTGGCATCGTCGTCAGTGCACCGCTCGTTCACCCCGGAGGACCTCGTCGCCTTCGGATGTTCGCCGGCGAGGAGGCCGAGCTCGAGGCCGAGCTGGACGCCGCCGACGCCGACAACGAGGACTGACCCGGATCAGTTGCATCGCGCGTCGTCGTTGCCGATGATGCGTGAGATGCCGGACGGCCCCGTCGTTGATCGTCAGTCCGTTGCGTCGCTGCATCGTCGTCTGCTCTCGGAGCTCGCTGGACCGGGCGACTGGTGGGACGGTGCAGCACGGCGAGCGATCATGGAGGAGTCACGGGCGGCGAGGTGGTGTGCGCTGTGCCCTGCGGACCAGCACGCTGCCACCGACGCGCTGTCGGCATCAGCGGTAGAGGTGATCCACCGCGTCGTCAACGACTCCGGGAGTCTCACACGATCGTGGCCGAGGTCCACATCGACTCCCTCGGTGACGCGTACTACGCCGAGCTCGTCGCCGTGACCGCCATCATCGTGGCGATCGACGTCTA
>CAVZFS010000029.1:0-77307 GCA_963774635.1 uncultured Acidimicrobiia bacterium | reverse complement strand
TCTCGAACCCCGTCGTCTCCACCGCCGAGGTCTTCGGCATCGGCCTCGACGACCTCCTCTACGCCGCCACGACCCCGGAGTAGGTAGGTCCCTCCGGGCAAACTGAGGTCATGGTTGCGCGCAGGAGAACGCTCGCTGAGTGGGAGGACTCGGTCGAACGGCAGATCCGTGAGGCCATCGAACGCGGCGAGTTCGACAACCTTCCCGGCGCTGGCAAGCCGCTGGCCGGGCTGGACGGCCCGCGCGATGAGGAGTGGTGGGCCAAGGAGAAGCTGCGACGGGAGAAGGTGTCGTACCTGCCCCCGGCCCTCGCTGTCCGCAGGGAGCTCGAGGTGGCACTGGAGCGAATCGCGCAGGCAACGTCGGAGGTCACGGTTCGCCAGATCGTCACCGACATCAACGAGCGCATCGTGCACGTGAACTCACACACCATCACCGGCCCGCCCTCGACCGTCATGCCACTGGACGTCGAAGTCGTCGTCCAACGCTGGACGGTCAATCAGTCCGGAACACTGTGATGGACGCCAGCGATTCTTCTACACGGTCCAGGCGCCGCTGCGCATCAGCGTCCGCCCGGCGAGTTCGTTGGCCTCACGCCACGCTTGGAGCCGTTCGGGCCGCAGTCGGATGAAGACGTAGCCGTCGCCGGCCGACCGAGGATCCCAGTCGGCCTGGGCGCGATACCGGTCGGCCAGCTCGGCGGCCTCGCCGACGGCGACGACGTCCTCCACGACGGCGTCGATGAGCACGACGTCACGCGTCGCGCCCACCCCGAGCCGGGCCGGCCGGTTGGGCCCGAGGTTGCGAGCAGTCGTCGATTGCCCGTCGAGCGCGATCACCACCCGCTCGTCGATCCAGGCCAACGACAGCGGCACGAGGTGCGCGACGGCGGAACCGTCCTCGGACGTTCCAGCCGTCGCGACCCACACGTCGATGCCGGGCGTCTGCAGCAGGACGAGTGCGTCCGCCTTGCGTTGAGCGGCCGGGCGAGGTGCATCGCGTACGGTCATTGGAGGTCAATCATGGACCCAGCAAGCGCGGGGGAGCGCGATGTCAGCCTTCTCGAGTGAGGTTCGCTACGAGGTGCGACCGATCGGTGTCGTCGAGTCGTCGTTGATCGACCTCGCCGACGCGCCCCGGCAGGGTGACGAAGGGGCGCCCGAGGCGTGGCTGGTGATCGATCCCACGCTGCAGCCGGCGATGCGCGACCTCGAAGCCGGGCAGCACCTCGTCGTCTTGACGTGGCTCGACCGCGCCCGGCGGGATGTCCTCGTCACGCGGCCGCGCGACGATCCCGATCGACCCGAACAGGGGGTGTTCAGCACCCGTTCAGCCGACCGCCCGAACCCCATCGGTCTGCACGAGGTGATGATCGTGGAGGTCGACGGCGGGCGGCTCCTCGTCCGTCCGCTCGAGGCGATCAACGGGACGCCGGTGATCGACATCAAGCCCGTGCTCGGCGCTGAGCGCTAGAACCTCTCCCCGTGCCGATCTTCCATGCCGTCGTCCTCGGCATCGTGCAGGGGCTTTCTGAGTTCCTTCCGATCTCTTCGAGCGGGCACCTCCTGCTCGCCCCGTGGCTGTTCGGCTGGGACGACTTCGACTCGGATTCCACGGAGAAGGCGTTCGACGTCGCTCTCCACATCGGCACCGTGATTGCGGCGATCGCCTACTTCCGCCACGACCTCGTCATCTACGTGCGCGACGGGTGGCGGGCGGTGTTCGACCGCCAGCACCGCGCGACGACAGAAGGCCGGGTGGCGTGGCTGCTGCTGCTCTCCACGGTGCCGGCGGCACTCGTCGGAGCGGTCTTCGAGGACCAGATCGACGAGGGACTCGGCACGCCGACGATCATCGCCATCTCGCTGATCCTGGGGGGACTGCTGCTCGCCGTCGCCGACCGCACGACCGGAAAGCGACAAGTCGACGACTACAGCGTGCGTGACGCGCTCGTCGTGGGCGCCGCGCAGGCACTGGCGCTGAATCCCGGGACGTCGAGATCGGGCATCACCATCACGGCCGGTCGGTTCATCGGGTTCAACCGCGACTCGGCGGCGCGCATCAGCTTCTTGATGATGATCCCTGTGACGACCGGGGCCGTGCTGCTGAAGGGCGTCGGCCTGGCCGGCGACGGGATCCCCGAGGGGCTGGCGGTGCCGATGCTCGTCGGGATCGTCACGTCCGCCATCGCCGGGTGGATCGCCGTCTGGGGCACATTGAAGCTCGTCCGGACGCACAGCTTCATGCCGTTCGTCGTGTACCGCGTCGCGCTCGGCGTGCTGGTCCTGATCCTGGTCGCCGTCGGGTACCAGGACTGACGGGATCAGGGGAGCACGAGCAGCACCAGCTCGCCGCTCGCCGCGGCGTGCGCCACGCTCGGTGCGTCCCCGGCCGGAACGGCGACGATCGGCCCGCTGTCGGCGTGGCCGACGACCACGCCGTCGGCGGCGAGGACCGCTCCCGCGCTGGCGACCGCGACGCGATCGCCGACACCGGCTCCCGACGGCACGGCCTCGGCGACCGGGACACCCCGCCAGCCGGCGGGGATCAGCGCCGCGGGCAGGCTGCCGCTGACGACGTCCGCATCGACCAGCACCTCACCAGCGGCAACGTGTTGACGGGCAACGGCACCGGGTGCCGTGCGCTCGATGGCGTCGTCGGGAACCATCGGGATCGGCCTCGATTGCACGTCGGTCCGGCCCTCGAGTGTTTCGCCGGGGTTGAGGCTCCTCGAAGCGACGAGCACCGGGCGGGTCTCACCCCACGATCGCCGGGCGTCGTCGATCTCGGCGACGGCACCGGCGGTGATCAGGCCGACGCCGCCGGCAAGAGCTACGACGACCAGCCAGTAGAGCCACGGGCGGCGCGCCACCACGTGGCGGGCACGGGCGATGAGGCGCATGCGGGTCCTCCGGATCGACGAGCGACTCCGGGGGATGTCGGCGAGGCGACGTTATCGCCGCGCCGAGAATCCACGCATCGGCAACTGTTCAGCTGTCCGACGACGCCGATGCCGTGGACGAGGAGCTGGACGACTCGGAGGGCTTCGAGTCCGACGACTTCGAGTCGGACGACTTCGAGTCCGACTTCGATCCCTCGGACTTCTCGCTCGAGCTGCTCGACTTGCTCGTCGACCGTGACGACGACCGGCTGTCGGTCCGGTAGAAGCCGCCGCCCTTGAACGTGACGCCGACGGGCGTGAACACCTTCTTGACGGGCATCATGACGCCCGTGCTGGGGTGCGCGGCCTCCGTCAGCGCGTCATCGGCGAACGACTGCTGGACCTCGATGGTCTCGCCCGTGTCGACGAACCTGTAGACGTAGGTCGGCATCGAAGTGCAGAGGCTATCGGTAGGGTCGCGCCTCATGCAGGTCCGCAGCGCCGTGATCCCCGCCGCCGGCATGGGCACCCGGTTCCTACCCGCCTCGAAGGCGGTCCCGAAGGAGCTCCTTCCGATCGGCGACACCCCGACGCTGCAGCTCGTGATCGATGAAGCGCTCGGCGCCGGCATCGAGCATGTCGTCATCGTGAGCAGTCGTAACAAGCCGGCAATCGAGGCCTACTTCGAGCCGACGCCGGAGATCGTCGACGCCTTGGAGGCGAGCGGCAAGGCGGAGCTGGCGGCGCGGGTGCGGGCGATCGGCGCGGACTGGCGGGCGACGATCGTCTATCAGGACGAGCCGCGAGGGCTGGGTCACGCCGTCGGGTGCGCGCGGGAGGCGATCGGCGACGAGCCATTTGCCGTGCTGTTGCCCGACGAGCTGATGGGGAGCTCATCGCTGCTGGCGCACATGAACGGCGTCTGCGCCAAAACCGGTGGCAGCGTGGTCGCCCTGAAAGAAGTGCCTCATGACGAGGTGAGCCGATACGGCGTGATCGCGCCGAGTGGGCCCATCGATGCCGACGGTGTGGTGCCGGTCGCCGACCTGGTGGAGAAGCCACCCGTCGATGAGGCTCCGAGCGACCTCATCATCATCGGCCGCTACGTGCTGACGCCGGACGTCTTCGAGGAGATCGCCGCCGGCCGGATCGGCGCGCTCGGTGAGATCCAGCTCACGGATGCGCTGCGGGCGCAGGCCCAACGGGCGCCGTTCCACGGCATCGTCAGCAACGTCGACCGCTTCGACACTGGCACGCCGTTCGGCTTCCTGACCGCCGCCATCGAGCTCGGCCTGCGCGACGACGCGACCGGCAAGGACCTCCAGGCGTTCCTCGAGGGTCTGTTGCGCGCGTGATCGACCTCGAGGACGCCCAGCGCACGGTGCTCGAGGCCTGTCCGCCGCTGGCCGCGGTGACGACTCCTGCCACGGACGCGCTTGGCCTGGTGCTGGCGGAAGACGTCGTGGCCGGTGAGG
The DNA here is from genome assembly GCA_963774635.1 of uncultured Acidimicrobiia bacterium. Classification (GTDB taxonomy): domain Bacteria; phylum Actinomycetota; class Acidimicrobiia; order Acidimicrobiales; family Ilumatobacteraceae; genus JALZMG01. The sequence goes on along the minus strand of CAVZFS010000029.1, from coordinate 72,951 downwards.
ACGTGCCGCCGTTCCCGAACTCGGCGGTCGACGGTTATGCCGTGCTCTCCGCCGATCTCGCGGATCCGCCGGCGGAGCTGCGGGTCGTCGGTGAGACGGCGGCGGGGGCGCCCCCGTTCGACCGGACGGTCCGACGCGGGGAAGCCGTGCGGGTGATGACGGGCGCACCGTTGCCTCCTGGTGTCGATGCGGTCGCCATGGTCGAAGACAGCGAGGAAGTAGACGGCGGGCTCGTCCGGCTGGCTCGCGCGCTCCCCGCCGGCGCCGCCGTCCGAGACGTCGGGGAGGACGTTCGGGCCGGGGACCTCGTGTTCAGTGCGGGTGCGGTTGTCCGGCCGGCCGTGCTGGGCGTGCTCGCCAGCATCAACGCTCGCCAGATCCGCGTCGTGCCTGCCGCCCGTGTGGCCGTGCTGTCGACCGGCGACGAGCTGGTGACCGACGGATCGCCCCTGGGGCCAGGTCAGATCCGCGAGAGCAACGCCACGATGCTGGCCCCGTTGCTCGCAGAGGCCGGCTGCGTCGTCGACAACCTCGGCGTCGTCCCGGACGACGAGGCGGCGCTCGAATCCGTCCTGCGCGATGCCGCTGCCACGTGCGATGCCGTCGTGACGAGCGGCGGCGTGAGCATGGGCGACTACGACGTCGTGAAGGCGGTGCTGGCGAAGATCGCCGACATGCACTGGATGCAGATCGCCATCAAGCCAGCCAAACCGTTCGCCTTCGGGATCCTCGACGGCACACCGCTGTTCGGACTTCCCGGCAATCCCGTCAGCTCGCTGGTCAGCTTCGAGCTACTGGCCCGCCCCGCCCTGCGGCGGATGATGGGTCACGGGCACGTCGCCCGCCCGAGCCTCGTCGGGATCACCGACGTCGATCTGAGGCGTCAACCCGATGGAAAGGTCCACTTCATGCGCGTCAACGGCGGCTTCGCCGACGACGGCAGGTACCACGTGTCGCCGGTCGGCGCCCAGGGCAGTCACCAGCTGGCGGCCACCGCGCTGGCCGACGCCCTTGCGGTGGTGCCCGACGGTGAGGGGATCCCGGCAGGCGCCGAGGTTGCCGTCCTCATGCTGACCGGATAGCCCGTGGCTCGAAGATCTAGCCGCCGATCTGCGACATCGAGCGCGACGGCCGGATGAAGTTGACCTGGTTGATCCGGTGGCCAGCCCATTTCGTGCCGACGGCCCGCTCGATGCGGGCGGCCAGCTCGTCGTCGCTCTCGCCGGCGCGCATCGCCCGGCGCAGGTCGAACTCGTCCGTGGCGAACAGGCAGGTCCTGAACTGCCCGTCGGCGGTCAGGCGGACGCGGTCACAGTCGCCGCAGAACGGCTTCGTCACGCTCGGGATCACGCCAACGGTTCCGCCGCCGTCGAGGTAGCGCCAACGATCCGCCGGCGCGGCGCCGCGGGCCGGCACCTGCTCGAGCGGGTAGACGGCGTCGATCCTGGCGACGATCTCGTCCTGACCGACGACCGAACTGTCCGTCCAGCCTCCAGATGCGTCGAGTGGCATGAACTCGATGAAACGCACCTCGACGCCCCGCTCGCGCCCGTACGTCGCCAGGTCGAGGATCTCGTTGTCGTTGACATCGCGCTGCACGACGGTGTTGATCTTGACGGGGTGGAACCCGGCCTCCTTGGCCGCGTCGATGCCGTCGAGCACGCGGTCGAGCTCGTCACGCCTGGTCATCTCGTGGAAGCGCTGGCGATCGAGGGAATCGAGGCTCACGTTGAGCCGATCCAGACCGGCCGACCGCAGCGACCCGGCGAGCAGTCGGAGCGTGGCGCCGTTGGTCGTCATCGCCAGGTCGACGGGCCTTCCATCAGCGGTGTGCAGCGTGGCGAGACGCTCGACGAGCCCGACGATGTTGGCCCGCACGGTTGGTTCGCCGCCGGTCAGCCGGATGGAGTCGACGCCGTAGCGGTCGACCATCAGCCTGCCGATGCGCTCGATCTCCTCGAACGTGAGGACCTCGCTGCGCGGCAGCCACGTCATGCCCTCCTCCGGCATGCAGTACGTGCAGCGGAAGTTGCAGCGATCTGTGACCGACACCCGCAGGTCGCGGATGACGCGCCCGAACGGATCGACGAGATCCACCACGTCAAACGCACCCACGGCGGCCATCGTACGAGCTGAACGGCGCGGGCGGCACGGTCGGTGGGGTGACCTGCGCTGCTCGCGCGAGACTTACGTCCATGAGCGACCTGTCCTTCACGCACCTCGACCCTCTGGGCCGCGCTCGTATGGTCGACGTGACGCCGAAGGAACCGACGCACCGGCGAGCGCTGGCGCGTTGCAAGGTGTGGATGCAGCCGGCGACGACCGCGGCGATCGCCAACCGGGAGGTCAAGAAGGGCGACGTCCTCAACGTCGCGCGGGTCGCCGGCATCCAGGCCGCCAAGCGCACGGCCGACATGATCCCGCTGTGTCACCCGCTGCTCGTGGGCGCGGTGTCGGTGAACTTCGAGCTCGGCGACGACTTCGTGGCCGTCGAGGCCCACGTCGACACGGTCGACCGCACGGGTGTCGAGATGGAGGCGTTGCACGCCTGCGCCACGGCGGCGTTGGTCGTCTACGACATGTGCAAATCGGTCGACCGAGGCATGGTGATCGGCGAGCTGGCGCTGTGGGAGAAGACGGGTGGCCGCACCGGTCCGTACCGGCGGGAGGAGAGCGATGTGACGGGTGGCACCCCTGTCATTGCCTCACCCTCCGGGAATGTCGTACAATCGTAATGAACGCCTGCGGACTGGAGTTCAGTTCCGTTGGGCGCGCCATATCCCCGACTGAAGGCTGAACGTATCCGATGGGTCAACTGGTCCTGCTCGTCGTAGCAGCCGCATGGGCAGCAGTCCTGGTCCCGCCCCTGCTGCGGTCGCGGATCGAGAATCGTCCCAACTCGTCGGTCTCGGATTTCCGGAACCAACTGTCGAGCCTGCAGAAGACCGTGCCGTCGCGGGGCGTGACGATGCGCACCATGGCCCGACCGCTGGCGCCCTCCCCGCTCAGCCGGCCGGCCGCCTCGGGTCGCCCCGTCTTGCGCTCGGGTGTGAAGACGCACGATGGCAAGACTGTGCGCTCCGCCGGGCAGCCCGCGCCACGCCATCAGGAGCCGCCTCACCAGCCGGACCTTTCCCCGCGGCGACGCTCGCACGCCGGCCGTCCGGAGAGCGAGAGGCGGCGGGCGCCGGCCCGTAAGGCGATCGCGACACGGGACGCCCTTCGCCGGCGCCGGGCCAACGTGCTGTTCGTGTTGGGCTTGGTCTCGGCGTGCGCGCTGTTCCTCGCCGCGACGACGAAGACCGACGCGTTGTACTACGTGTTCGGGGCGACGTTCGGAGTCATGTGCTGCTACGTCTACGTGCTCGGACAGCGTCGCCAGCGCGAGCTGGCCGCCGAGCCGGTCGTGCAGACCGTTGTGCCTCGCGCTCGCCCGACGCACCCGACGCGCCCTCGACGAGCGGCGGCAGCGCCATGCCCCGCCGCCGGCGCGGCACCGGCGCACCAGCGTTCCGACGATGGACCGCCATCCCCGTCGCTACTCGCACGCCGTCTGATCCCGCGATCCTTCGCTGCGCCAGCGCCACCTCACCGTTACACTCGCGCCCGCTGGGGCTGTAGCTCAGTTGGTAGAGCGCAACAATCGCACTGTTGAGGCCAGGGGTTCGATTCCCCTCAGCTCCACTGTTCACGTTCGGGCTCGGCTCGCAGGCAAGCTGCTCGCCTCGCCTGCCGAGCTCGCCGTCGCTGTCATGGGCGTCTCGGGGCTCGACTGACGTCACCCTGAAGCGACGGCTCGCCCGAACTCATGCGTCCGACGGCGACGGCCGACGCATCGAGCCGAGCGGAAAGGCTCCGCCTTTCCGCTCGAGTTCTAGAGCGCGGCGGCGAAGCGCTCCTGCTCACGAGCACGTAGGGCGGTGTTGACGCGCTGGCGCTCGAGGACCTGGTCCAGCGTCTTGGCCGCCTGCTCGATGGGATGCTCGGCGAAGAAGCCCTGCACGTCCGCCGCCACGGCCGGATCGTTGAGCAGCTTCACCGAGTCGATCATGCGCACGATGGTGTTGCTGGGGAACCGCTCGTTGGCCTCGTCCCAGTGCTGGCGCACGAACCTCCACGCCGCCGAGCCGTGGCGGCGGTTGGCGATGCACTGGCGCAGCAGGAACGGAGCGTTCTGCGTCTTCACCTCGGAGCTCATCGCCAGCTGGCAGGTGCGCAGGATCAGCGCCTCGGTGTCGAACTCGGACAAGGCGTAGAGGTAGCGCAGCTGATCTTGCGGCGTGAGCGCGTCGCGATAGCGCGCCAGCATCCGCTCGAAGGTCGTCTCATCGCCGGTGGAGGCGACGATGGCGGTGGCCGCCGCGACGAGCTCTGGATCGACGGAGCCCGACTGGGCCTCCTGGCGGTCGAGGAGCTCGGCCGCCCTGGCCCGGGTCGATTCGTCGGCGCCCTGGATGGCGAGGGCAGCGGTCAGCAGCCCGCGGCAGCTTGCCGCGGAGGTCGTCCTCGCCCTCGACCGGCTCGCCGAGATCGGCGACGACGGGCCCCAGGAGCTCACGGACGCGCCGCTGGAAGGCCGGCAGGTCGTCGTCGGCGAGCAGGCGACCGAGCCCGCGGAGTCCGACGACGATCGACTGCCACACGGCGAGCTCGCGTTCACCGCCGAAGCCCTCGACGAAGGCCAGGAAGTCGACGGCCGCAAGGCGACCGGCGACGACCTCGTTCCAGGCATCGTCGACGAGGTTGTAGCGCTCGAGCGTGTCGAGGGAGCCGAGCACCTCGCCCGACATCCGGCCGCGCAGCTCGTCGCTGTGGGCGACACGGTAGAAGCCGTGGCCGCCGGCGTTGACGACGAGCGGCGCCGCCGGATCGCGCAGCGGCGCCCGTGCTTCGACGCCCTCGAGCAAGATCGACCAGCGCTCGTCTCCCGAGCGCAGCTGGACCGGGACGAGCCACGTCGTCGGCGCCTCGTCGTGCTCGAGCGTGTCTTCGTCGTACGCGAAGCGTTGCTGGCGCAGCACCAGCTCGTCACCGTCCACCGAGGCACTGACCAGGGGATAGCCCGGCTGCCAGATCCAGGAGTCCATCATCCGACGGACGGGCTCGCCGCTGGTCTCCTCGATGGCGTCCCACAGGTCGTTGGTCTCCGTGTTCGCGTAGGCGTGGCGCCGGAGGTAGCTGCTGACGCCGGCGCGGAAGCGTTCGACGCCCAGGTACTGCTCGAGCATGCGCAGGAGCGCGCCGCCCTTCTGGTATGTGAGGACGTCGAACATCCCCTCGCAGTCCTGCGGCGAGCGCACCTCGTACTCGACGGGACGGGTGCTCCGCAGGGAGTCCGTCTCGAACGCCGCGGACCGCTCGAGGCCGAACAGGGTCCAGCGCTCCCAGTCCGGGCGGTAGGCATCGCAGGCGGCCAACTCCATGAACGTGGCGAAGGCCTCGTTCAACCAGATGCCGTTCCACCAGCGCATCGTCACGAGATCGCCGAACCACATGTGGGCCAGCTCATGGGCGACGACGTCGGCGACGACCTGCTGCTCACTCATCGTCGCGGTCGCGGGGTCGATGAGGAGGAGGTTCTCGCGGAAGGTGATGCAGCCGAGGTTCTCCATCGCGCCGGCGGCGAAGTCCGGAAGGGCCAGCAGATCGACCTTGTCGCTGGGGTAGGGGATGCCGTAGTACTCCTGGAACCAGCGCAGGGCGAAGGCGCCGACGTCGAGGCCGACCCCGGTGAGGTGCTCCTTGCCCGGTACGTGCACGATGCGCAGCGGGACGCCGTCGACGTCCGTCGGCTCGGTGGCGACGAGCGGGCCGACGACGAAGGCGACGAGATAGGTGCTCATCACCATCGTGTCGGCGAACCTGATCGCGAGCTTGCCGTCCGGCCGGGGGCGCGCTCGATCTCCGGCCCGTTCGACACCGCCAGCAGGTCGGGATCGACGACGAGGGTGATGCCGAAGACGGCCTTGAAGTCCGGCTCGTCCCAGCACGGGAAGGCCCGGCGGCAATCGGTGGCCTGCATCTGCGTTGTGGCGATGACGTGCTCGGTGCCGTCGTCGTCGCGGTACGTGCTGCGGTAGAAGCCGCGCAGCTTGTCGTTGAGCACGCCCTGGAACGAGATGACGACCTCGACCGTGCCCGGCTCGAGGCCGCCCACGGGGCGGATCACGAGGCGCTCCGTCTCGGGGACGAGCGACCACGACACGTCGCTCCCGTCGACGCGGACCTCGCCGACCTCCAGCTCGATTGCGTTCAGCACGAGCTCCTGGACGGGCTCGACGATGTCGACGACGATGCGGACCCGACCGTCGAACGTCGCCGCCGCGAGATCCGGGGCCAGCTCGATGTCGTAGCGGGTCGGTACCGCAGCCCGTGGCAGGCGGTAGGGATCGAGTGCGGGCACTTCGGTCGCGGTCATGGGCGCAGCCCCGGTGCGTAGACGGTCACGGGAGCCACGGTACCGGCGGTCGGTCGGGCGGCGGGCAGTAGCCTGGTCGGCCGTGCCCGAGCGCTCTCCGACCGACGCTCGCTACGACGTCGTCGGCATCGGCAACGCGTTGGTCGACGTGATCGCCCACGCCGATGAGGTGTTCCTCGCCGACCACGGGCTGGTCAAGGGGTCGATGGAGTTGATCGACATCGAGCGTGCGCTCCACCTCTATCGGGCGCTGGGCTCGGCGGCCGAGATGAGCGGTGGCTCGGCGGCCAACACGATGTGCGGGTTGGCCAGCTTCGGTGGGCGGGCGGCCTACCTGGGCAAGGTCTCCGACGACAGCTTGGGCGAGGTCTTCGGCCACGATCTCAATGCGGTCGGGGTCGCATTCCGGCCTGGTGCCCCACTCGACGACACGCCGACGGGACGATGCGTCATCGTCGTGACGCCAGACGCTCAGCGCACGATGAGCACGTACCTCGGCGTGGCCGAGTTCCTGTGCGCCGACGACCTCGACGAAGAGGCGATCGCCGCAGGCGCCGTGCTGTACATGGAGGGCTACCTCTTCGATCGCGACGATGCCAAGAAGGCGTTTCGCCGTGCCGCCGGAATTGCGCACGCCAACGGGCGCGAGGTGTCGTTGACGCTGTCGGATTCCTTCTGCGTCGACCGGCACCGGCGCGACTTCGCCGCCCTCGTGCGCGACGAGGTCGACGTGCTGTTCGGCAACTCCGAGGAGTTGCAGTCCCTGTACGAGGTCGACTCGCTCGGTGCGGCGATCGACGCGGTGCGACGGCACTGTCAGGTCGCGGCGATCACGGCGGGCAAGGACGGGTCGTATGTCGTCACGAAGTACGACGTCGTGCATGTCCCCGCGGAGCCGGTGCCGCACGTGTTGGACACGACCGGGGCGGGTGACATGTACGCCGCAGGGTTCCTCTTCGGCTACACGCGCGGGTGGCCGCTCGACGAGTGCGCGCAGGTGGGCTCGGTCGCCGCCAGTGAGGTGATCAGCCACGTCGGGCCTCGTCCGCTCGTCGAGCTGCGCACGCTGCTGCCGTGACGGCAGGCGCCGGCATGGATCTCGAGGCTGTTCGGGCGACGGCGTCGGCGTGGCTGGCGGCAGAGCCCGACGACGACATGCGGGCCGAGCTGCAGGCGCTGCTCGAGGGGCCGGCCGACGAACTGGTCGAGCGCTTCTCCGGACACCTGACGTTCGGCACAGCTGGCCTGCGGGCGGCCGTCGGCGCAGGGCCCTTGCGGATGAACCGGCTCGTCGGCCGTCAGGCGGCGGCGGGGTTGGCGGCGTACGTCGCGGCGACGGACGACCGGGCGACGGAGCGGGGCATCGTCATCGGCTACGACCTGCGGCGCAAGAGCGACCTCATCGCGCTCGACACGGCGCGCGTTGTAGCTGCGTCCGGGCTTGCCGCCCGGCTGCTGCCGACGCCGCTGCCGACGCCGGTGCTGGCGTGGGCGTTGCTCGACCTCGACGCCGCCGCCGGTGTCATGGTGACCGCTTCGCACAACCCGCCACAGGACAACGGGTACAAGGTGTACCTCGGTGATGGCCCGCAGATCGTGTCGCCGAGAGACGTCGAGATCGCCGGCCGGATCGCCGAGTTCGATCCTCCGTCCGTCGAACTTGCCGAGTCGGACGATCCGCTGATCGACCGGCTGGACCACACGGTGGTCGATCGGTACGTGGCGTCGATGGGCGACGTGCGGTTGCGGGGAGAAGTCCCGGGCGTGTTGGTGGCGTACACCCCGATGCACGGCGTCGCGGGGGAGACGCTGCTGCGGGCGTTCGAGGCAGCGGCGCTGCCGGCGCCCGTCGCCGTCGAGACGCAGTTCCGGCCGGATCCGGCGTTTCCGACGGTGGCGTTCCCGAACCCCGAGGAGCCGGGCGCGATGGATCTCGTCATCGCGCTGGCTCGTGACGCCGGGGCCGCGCTGGCGCTGGCCAACGATCCCGACGGCGACCGGCTCGGTGCCGCAATCCCGCAGCCCGATGGGTCGTGGCGGCGGCTCGGGGGTGACGAGATCGGTTGGCTGCTGGCCGACCACATCCTGAAGCACACGGCTGGTGACGATCGGCTGGTCGTGACGACGCTCGTGTCGTCGTCGCTGCTGGCGAAGATGGCCGCCGACTACGGCGTGCAGTTCGCCGAGACGTTCACCGGGTTCAAGTGGATGGGTCGCACGATCCTCGAGCACCCTGAACTGCGTTGTGTGTTCGCCTACGAGCAGGCGTTGGGGTACCTCGTGGCGCCGCGGCCGCTCGACAAGGACGGCATCTCGGCCGCCGTGATGCTGGCCGAGATCGCCTCCGTGGCCGCTGATGAGGGGACCACGCTGCAGGGGCGGCTCGATGACCTCGCTGCCCGGTACGGGCGGCACGTCGTGGCGGAGCGGGCCGTCCAGATGGATCCCGCGCTCGCCGCCGAGCGTGTGCGGTCGTTGGTCGACGACCCACCCGATCAGCTCGCCGGCGCTGCGGTCAGCAAGGTTGCGGCGTTCCCCGAGGCCGATCTGCTGCGCCTCGTGCTCGAAGGTGGAGTCCGCGTCCAGGTCCGCCCGAGCGGCACCGAACCCAAGGTCAAGCTCTACGGCGAAGCCGTCGACGCCGACCCGGCCCCGTACCTGGACGCGTTGGCCTCCCGGTTCTGACGCGGTTTCGGTGTCGTCGACGGACACCGAAACTCCCACAGAACAGTGTTCACGCCGGCGGGTCAGGCGTAGCGCCATGCGCTCGTCGTAGATGATCCTGCAGTCTGCAGCCCGAACGCCGGCCAGCTCGCCACGTCGACAGACTCGTCGCACCGGACGATCCGCCAGCCGATCTCGTCGCAGGCCCGATCACCGTGCCTGGATCGGCGCGTTGGCGGAGATCGCCGCCGTGCCACCAGCTGTGGCCTGGCTCGACGCCGAGTCGGACCCGGCGGGCCAAGCGACGTCAATGTGGATCACCTCGCCGCTGCGCAACCTCAGCGGATACTGCCGCTCGGGGTCGGGAAGGCCGGCTCGGCGGATGGCATCGGTGACGTCGAGCTCCAGCGCGCTCTGGCTCGGACGAGGTCGATGCGAGACCTTCGACGAGCCAGTCCTCGAACCGGATGACTCCGCCTCGTCCGCTGCGGCGGATCTCGCGCCAAGTAGTCCTCGGCGCCTGACGGCGTGACGAGGCCGAGGTGCCAGCAGTCCTCGGCCGCCCGCTCGAAGCGATGCTGGTTGAAGAACCCGGCGAGCCGGAACAGCATGCGCAGCGGCGACGCCACCCGGACGCCATCCGGGCGCGTCCGGACGTCACGCTGCGGGTCGATCCAGCTCGTGAAGACGAGCCGACCCCATGCGGCATCGTCACCTGACAGCGCTGTCTCGAACTCGATGATCCTCGACGGGGTGCTTCGGCATCTGCGGATGACCGTGAAGCACGCCGGCGCTAACACCCGCTCACGTTGAGGTCGTGGCGCCGACGATGCACTGCGATCGCGACTGGCCCGACGATCAGCCTCGGCGTCGATCCCGGCCACAGCCGGAGTATGCCCGGTGAGCGACCGTTCGTCAGCGTGCCGACCGGGCTCGCTGGATGGCGTCTGGGCGAGACGCCGGGTCGTGCAGCTGGTCGACGCTGAGCGACTCAGTGCCGGAAGCTGCAGGGTGGAGGACGTCAGGACGATTTATCACGCCCACATGGGTGTCGTCGATACCGCCCAAATCGGAAATCGCGGTTCTGTGTGGATTTCGGCGCCGGCGGACCCGATCTTCGTCAGAACCGGTTTCGCGTGTGGTCAGGCCGGGGGGCCGAACTGGCGGTCGCCGGCGTCGCCGAGGCCGGGGACGATGAAGGCGGACGCGTTGAGATGCTCGTCGATCGCCGCGGTGACGATGTGGACGTTCAGGCCGGCGTCGCGTAGGCGATCGATCCCCTCCGGGGCGCACAGCGCGCACACCGCGGTGATCGGCGTCGGGGCATCACGCTCGAGCAGCAGCTCGACCGTGTGGACCAGTGACCCCCCGGTCGCCAGCATCGGGTCGACCACGATCACCGGCCGGCCGGCCAGCGACTCCGGCAGCTTGTTGACGTACGGCCGCGGGGCGAAGGTCTCCTCGTCGCGGCTGATCCCGATGAACCCGACGTCGGCGGCGGGCAGCAGCTCCTGGGCGGCGTGCACGAACCCCAGCCCGGCCCGCAGGATCGGCACGACCACCGGCTGCACCGCCAGCCGCCTCACCGGCGCTGACGTCAGCGGCGTCTCGACGGTCGTGTCGAACGTCGGCAGATCCTCCGTCGCCCGCGCCATCAGCAGTGTGCCGATGCGCTCCAGGTTCTGCCGGAACAGGGCGTTCGGCGTCGTGCGATCACGGATCTGGGCGAGCGCGTCGGCGACCAGCGGGTGCTCGACAACGGTGACCTGTACGGCGTCAGTCACTCCCGAACGCGACCTCCGCCTTGAGCAGCGCGTAGCGCGGCTTGATGATCCCGTTGATGATGCGCAGCCGCTCCGGGAACGCCGCGAACGCGCTCTTCACCGTGTTGATGGTCACCCACTCGAAGTCGTCGATCGTCCACCCGAAGGCATGTTGCAGCTGCACCATCTCGTTGGTCATCGACGTGTCGCTCATCAGCCGGTTGTCGGTGTTGACCGTGACGCGGAACCGCAGCCGGCGCAGCATCTCGATCGGGTGCTCGGCGATCGAGCCCACGACGCCGGTGTTGACGTTCGACGTCGGGCACAGCTCGAGCGGGATCCGCGTGTCCCTGATGTACGCGGCCAGCCGCCCCAGCTGCTCGTTGCCGATCGGCCCGGTGATGTCGTCGACGATGCGCACCCCGTGACCGAGCCGCTCAGCGCCGCACCACTGCACCGCCTCCCAGATCGACGGCAGCCCGAACGCCTCCCCGGCGTGGATCGTCGTGTGGAAGTTGGCTCGCATCACGTACTGGAACGCGTCGAGGTGGCGCGTCGGCGGGTACCCCGCCTCGGCACCCGCGATGTCGAACCCGACGACCCCGGCATCCCGCCACCGCACTGCCAGCTCGGCGATCTCCTGGCTGCGCGCCGCCGTGCGCATCGCCGTGGCGATGGCGTAGATCGTCAGGTCGGTCCCCGCCGAGCCCTTGGCGAAGCCATCGAGGATCGCCTGCATCACCTCGTCGAGCGTCATCCCGGCCTCGGTGCACAGCTCGGGCGCCATGCGCACCTCGGCGTACACGAGGCCGTCGTTGGCGAGGTCCTGCGCGCACTCGAAGGCCACGCGCTCGATCGCATCGCGGTGCTGCATCACCCCGACCGTGTGGGCGAACGTTTCCAGGTACAGCACCAGGTCGTTGCGCTTGGCGCCGCGGTTGAACCAGTGCGCCAGATCGCCGACATCGGTGGTCGGCAAGTTGGTGTAGCCGTACTCCTGCGCCAGTTCGATGACGGTCGCCGGCCGCACCCCGCCATCGAGGTGATCGTGCAGCAGGGCCTTCGGCGCACGGGCCAGCAGCTCGGGCGTGAGGTGGCCGGTCATCGCCGGCAGGATAGACCCCGGCCGTAGCCTGGGCTCGTGGCCACCAACGAGCACGGACCCGATCGCGACGTGCGAGTGAGCGAGCGCCAGCGAGCACCGATGCCGGCACCCGCGCCAGCGGGGGGAACGCGCCCTGCGTGGCCGGGGAACGCAATGGCGGAGCTCACCGTGTTGGGCGGCACGATCCGCGCCCCGATCGAGCACGTCGAGGTGTTCAGCACGCCCGAGCACGTCACCGAGGTCCGCCTGACGACCGAGGAGGTCAGCTCGCTCTGCCCCGTGACGGTGCAGCCGGATCTGTCCACGGTTGAGATCACCTACGTCCCGGACCGCTGGTGCGTGGAGACGAAGAGCCTCAAGCTCTACCTGTGGGGTTTTCGCCAGCGCCCCGTGTTCGCCGAGGCCCTGGCGGCCGAGATCGCCGGCGAGGTCATGACGACCGCCCAGCCGCACCGTGTGACGGTCACGCTGCGGCAACGCCCTCGCGGCGGGATCGTCGTCGAGGCGACCGCCGAGATCACGCGCTGACGCGCCGGCGGGCAACCTCGTCGAGGCGCCGCAGCGGCAGGTCGCGTGGCCGCTGCAGCCAGTTCCACGCCGGGTACTCCGCCGACGCGGAGATGCAGTGCAGGCTGTAGGCGTGGCGGCTCTTCGCTGACCGGTTGACGTCGCTCCAGTGCGGCAGCAGGCCGTGCAGCACGACCATCGTGCCGGCCGGCACGACCAGTGGCACGAGGTCCTGCGGCGCCCGTGGCATCGGCGTGTCGTCGAGCTCGACGAACTCCGTCAGATCGCCGCCGCCCTCCCCGCCGTCACCCCTGCGCTGGAACACCCGGCGCAGCGGACCCAGATGCCCACCTGGCTGCGCCCACAGGCAGCCGTTGTCGAGCGTCGCGTCCTCGATGGCGAACCAGAAGCCCGTCACCGTGATCGGATCGGTGTAGAGGAACGGCGCGTCCTGGTGGCACCCGACCTCGCCACCGATGTGCGGCTGCTTGAAGATGTACATGCTCTGCAGCGCGAGCGGGTCGGTCAGACCCAGGTCGGCAGCGATCTCGGCCAGTTCTCGTGTGTAGCTGAACGCCTCGAACACGGGGTCGAGGTCGTGCATGGCGTGGCCGATCTTGTTGATGCTGCGCGCCTTGTCGGTGACGAGCCGCCCGTCCGGGCCGATGGCTTCCGCCTCGAAGAAGCACCAGATTCCCGCGCCGCTGTCCAGGAACTCGCGGTTGCTGGCCCGCTCCTGCTCGTCGGTCGTGAACACCGTGTGCTGTTCGGTCGGCTCGAACGCCTCGACGATCTCCTCCGCCCGGGCCTGCAACTGCTCGCACACCGCAGGCGGGACGAACTCCTCCACGACGACGAACCCGTCGCGGTGATACGCCGCCAGCTGGTCGATCGAGAGCACGCGACGAGCGTAGGTGGGCGCGGTCAGGTCACCACGCCGGCGTACCACGGGCGCACGACCTCGTCGCGCACCTGCCGCCGAACCTCGAGTGGAGCGAAACCCGCGTCGATGGCGTTGACGGCAAGCCGCTCCATCTCCGGCCAGCTCAGCTCGAACGCGCCGGCGACGGCGGCCAGCTCCGACGATGGCAGCACGCCGCTCATGAGGCGATTGTCGGTGTTGACGCCGACCGAGAACCCCGCTCGCAGGAACGGCCCGATCGGGTGCTCGGCCACGCTGTTCACCGCGCCGATCTGGACGTTGCACGTCGGCGCCAGCTCGAGATGGATCTGGCGATCGAGCACGTAACGCGCCAGCGGCCCGAGGCGGAGCCCGCCCGACGCGTCCGGATCGGGAGCTGTGTCGCGGTTGAGGCGCACGCCGTGCCCGATGCGGTGGGCGCCGTGCACGAGTGCATCGTCGATCAGCTCGAGGTCGGGCGGCTCGCTGGCGTGGATGGTGATGTTGAGGTGGCGCTCACGGGCGAGGGCCAGCGCCGGACGCATGCAGCGAGGGAGGGAATCCCGTCTCGGCGCCGGCCAGGTCGAAGCCGACGACCTTGTCGTCTCGATCACGCTGCCGGTCGACGAGCTCGGCGATCTCCACCGAGCGGTCGGCCGTCCGCATCGCGCAGAGGATCACGAAGGCGACGATCTGTCGCCCGGACGTCGCTGCCTCCGCCTCCCCGCGCCGCAGCCCCGCCGTCACCGCCTCGACTGCCGCCTCCGGTGACAACGCAGCATGGAGCTCGGGTGCGAAGCGCAGCTCGGCGTACACCACGCCGTCGATGGCGAGATCGACGACGGCCTCAGCCGCCACCCGCTCCAACGAGGAGGCCCTTTGGAGGACACCGACGGTGTGCTCGAACGTCGCCAGATACTGCATGAGGTCGCCGGTCTCCGCGCCCCTCGTGAACCACGCCTGGAGCTCTGTCGCGTCGTCCGACGGCAGCCGCCAGCCGATCTCGTCGGCCAGCTCGATGACCGTCGAGGGTCGCAGTCCGCCGTCGAGGTGGTCGTGCAGCAGCGCCTTCGGCGCGGCGATGAACGACGTCAGACCTGCATCCCCTTGCGCCACGGGATGCCGGCCTGCGCCGGCGGCTGCAGCGCCTGCCCCCGCACCGACACGACGATCAGCGTGACGAGGAATGGCGAGATGTACACGAACTGGTTGTTCGGATCGTCGGTCGCCAGGTACAGCCACGCGGCGGCCACGGCGAGACCCACGAGGACGGCGAACGGCACCCACGACGTGCGGTACGCGGCCACGGCGGCGGCCACCGCCAACGCCAGGGCTCCGACGAGCACGAGGGCCAGGACGAGTTGCTCCGGGTTCGTGCGCAGCGTGATGCCCTGGAAGTAGCCGAACAACCCGGCCCCTGCGGCGACGCCAGCCGGTCGCCAGTTGCCGACGACGAGCGTGGCCAGGCCGAGGAACCCGCGCCCGGCGACCTGGTTCTCCTGGTATCGGTTGGCGAAGAGCACGAGGATGGCGCCACCGAAGCCCGCCAGTGCCCCCGAGGCGATCATTCCGTAGTACCGGTAGCGGATGACCGGCACACCGAGTGAATCAGCGGCACTCGGGCGCTCGCCAGCGGAGCGCAGCCGTAGGCCGAACGGCATCCGCCAGAGCACGTACGCGGTGAGCACGAAGAGCGCGACGGCCAGCAGCACGTCGAGGCTGATGTCGGTCGTCAACCCCTTCACCAAGCCGGCGACGTCGGACACGAGGAACCACTCCTGATCGGCGAGCCAGCCGAGGGGGTCGGGCGTCGTCCAGCCGAAGAGATCACCGCCCGACAGGAACGGGAGCGTGAACTCTCCGATCGGGCTCGACATCCCTGGCGAGTTGCTGATCGAGCCGCCCTCGATGCCGGTGCCAGCCTCGTCGACGAACAGCAGCCCGGCCATGAACCGCGCCACGCCCGGGGCGATGATGTTGATGGCGAAGCCGGCCACGATGTGGTTGACGCCGAACGTGCCGGTGGCCAGCGCGAGCAAGAGGCCGCCGAGGATCCCGCCGATGGCGCCGCCGACGATCGCCATCCATGGACCCATCTGCCAGCCCCACCAGCCGGCGAAGATCGTCCCCATGATCATCATGCCCTCGAGGCCGATGTTCACGGTCCCGCTGCGCTCGGCCCAGAGGCCGGCGAGCCCGGCCATCGCGATCGGTGCGGCGGTGCGCAACATCACGCCGAACGTGCCGGGCGACGTCAGGTCGTTGTTGTCGCTGATGACCCGCGCCGACGAGATGACCATCGCGCCAGCGAGCACGGCGAAGACCATCCACTGCTGCCTCGACAGCCGGCGACCGGACGGAGCCGTCGGCGCCGAGACGGTGAGCGGAACAGTCACCGCGCCCTCATGTCGTGACCACGGCCGCTGGCGGCGTCGGGACGTCCTGGATGCGCTCGGCGGTGGCCCTGGCCTCCCCTGCCTCCGTCCACCGCTTGACGACCTCGTAGGCGATGACGGCCGCAAGGAGGAACGACCCCTGCAGGATCACACCGATCTCCTGCGGGATGCCGATCGTGGACAGCCGTTGCGTCGCCCGCTCGATGGTCGCCCACACGAGTGCTGCGGCGCCGATTCCCACTGGGTGGTTGCGGCCGAGCAGCGCCAGCGCGAGGCCTGTGAACCCGAGCGTCTTCGGGAACTGGTCGCCGTAGCTGAACTCCTCGGTCATCAGCGGACCGAGGCCGATCATCCCGGCGATCGCACCGGAGAGGATGATCGTGATCAGCACCATCCGCTTCGGGTTGACGCCGGACGTCCTGGCGGCGGCGGCGTTGGCGCCGGAGACCCGCAGGTTGAAGCCGAAGCGACTGCGGTTGAGCATCAGCCAGTAACCGATGCCGAGGAGGATGGCGAACGGGAGGAAGCCGCGCAGGACGACGCCCTCCGGCAGGTCCAGGCCGATGGCGTCGAACAGCGCGTTGAGATTGGGCAGCCGGGCCGACTCCGGCAGCGCCCGTGTCTGGGCGAGGTTCCCGCTCGACTCGTTGCGCAGCGGCTCCGCCAGCAGGAACGCGCTGATCCCGATGGCGATGTAGTTGAGCATGATCGTCGAGATCACCTCGTTGACACCGCGCCACACCTTGAGCACGCCGGCGATCGCGGCGTACGCGCCACCGACGACGATGGCCACGAGGAACACGAACGCGACGTGGATCGGCGCCGGCAGGGTCACGGCGGCTGCGGCACCAGCTGCCAGCAGCGCAGCCAGCTGGTACTGCCCGGCGGCGCCGATGTTGAACAGGTTCATCTTGAACCCGACGGCCACTGCCACACCTGCGACGTAGTACGGCACGGCCCGGTTGATGATGCTGACGAGCGCGTCGATCGAGTCGATCGACGACCACATCTCCTGGAACGCCGTGATCGGGTTCTCGTTGGCGATCAACAACGCGATCGACGACACGATGATGGCGACGGCGGCGGCGATGAGCGGCGCAAGGATGCCGCCGACGATGCGGCGGTTCACGGTGCACCCCCGCTCGGCGTCGCTCTTCGGTCGCGGCGCCAGTCATGTACGACCCGAGGTCGGCCGGAGTGACCTGCGCCGGATCCAGTTCGGCGACGACGCGCCCGCGCAGCATGACGAGCAAGCGGTCGGACAGGCCGATCAGCTCCTCGAGGTCGGCGGAGATGAGCAGCGTGCCGAGCCCCTTCGCCCGGGCGTCGCGCAGGATGTCCCAGATCACGGCCTGCGCGCCGACGTCGACGCCGCGCGTCGGGTGGGAGGCGATGAGCACCAGCGGGTCGCTCATCATCTCGCGGCCGACGATCAGCTTCTGCTGGTTGCCGCCGGACAACGTGAACGCGGCGACCTCGATCCCTGGGGTGCGCACGTCGAACCCCGCGACGATGTCGCTCGTGCGCCGACGGACCTGCTTGCGGTCGACGAAGCCGGCGTTGACGAACGGCGGCCCAGCTTGGTGCCCGAGCAGCACGTTCTCCCACAGCGGGAACGACAGGACCATGCCATCGCGCTGGCGGTCCTCCGGGATATAACCGAGGCCGAGCCGGCGCCGCTCGAGCGTGCTCACGCTGCCGAGTGGCTGATCCTCGAGGAGCACGATCTCCGGTCGCCGACCGCAGTCCCATGATCGCCTCGACCAGCTCCGTCTGGCCGTTGCCCTCGACGCCGGCGACGCCCACGATCTCGCCGGCGTGCACGGCGAACGAGACGTCGTCGAGCGGGCGGTGGGAGACGACGTCGCGCTCCGGTGGCGCCTCGTCGGTCTCCAACGCCACCTCCGACACGCTGAATGCCGCCGCCGGCCCTTCGAGTGGCGCCAGGGCGCCGCTCTCGATGGTCAGCCCGACGACCTCCAACAACACCTTCTGCTGCACGGTGCTCTCACGCGTCTCCGGTGACGGCAGCTCGCTGCCGACCATCATCTCGGCCAGCTGCCGTGACGTGACGGTGCTCGGGTCGGGCACCTCGCCGACGGTCCGCCCGGCGCGGATCACGGTGATCGCATCGGCGTGTTCGAGCACTTCGTCGAGCTTGTGCGAGATGAACACGACGGTCGAGCCGTGCTGCGTCAGGTTGCGCAGCGAGCCGAACAGCTCGTTGACCTCGTGGGGAACGAGGACCGCCGTCGGCTCGTCGAGGATGAGGATGCCGGCGCCCCGGTACAGCACCTTGAGGATCTCGACGCGCTGCTTGTCGCCGACGCCGAGCTCGTAGACCATCGCGTCGGGATCGACGTCGAGGCCGTACCGGTTGGACAGCGCCCGGATGCGTCGGCGGGCGTCGCGGATGTCGAGCCGCAGGGCGTTGCCGGGCTCGCTGACCGAGGACGATGTTCTCCCACACCGTGAAGTTGTCGGCCAGCATGAAGTGCTGGAAGACCATGCCGATGCCGGCGTCGATGGCGTCGGCAGGGGAGCGGAAGTGGCGTTCTCGCCCTTCGACGATGACCGTGCCCTCGTCGGGCCGATGGGCGCCGTACAGCGTCTTCATCAGCGTCGACTTGCCGGCTCCGTTCTCACCGACGATGGCGTGGATCGTGTACGGCTGGACCGTGAGGTTGACGCCGTCGTTGGCGACGACGCCCGGGAAGCGCTTGACGATGTCGCGCAGCTCGATGGCAGGAACGGCCTGCGCTTCCGCCCCCACGGTGCCCGCTGTCATTGGGCTGCTTTTCTAGCACCCACTGCCCGAGCGGAACGGCGAAGCGTCCCGCCCGAGCATGTGGAGCACCGGCATCAAGGTGCCGTCGGCACCTCGATCTCGCCGTCGATGATCTGCTGCTTGAACTCGTCGAGCTGGTCGGCGATGTCGTCGACGAAGCCGCCCGAGGTGGCATAGTCGATACCGCCGGAGGCGAGGTCGAAGGTCTGCGGTCCGCCGCGGAACTCACCGAGGGTCAACGCCTCGATGGTGTCGAAGACGGCGACGTCGACCTTCTTCAGCATCGAAGTGAGGATGTACGGCTGCAGTGCGGCGTCGACCAGGTTGTACGCGTCGCTGTCGACGCCGATGGCCCAGACCGAGCCGGGCTCGCCGGCTTCGCTGGCCGCCTGGTACACACCGAGTCCTGACCCACCGGCCGCCGCATAGATCACGTCGGCGCCTTCGCTGTACATCGACGCGGCGATCTCCTTGCCACGGGCCGGATCGTTGAAGCCGTTGAAGTCCGGTGGCTGCGTGATGTACTGCGAGAGCACCTCGATGTCGGGGTTCACGGCCTCGACACCGGCGATGAACCCGGCTTCGAACTTCTTGATGAGGTCGGTCTCGACGCCGCCGAGAAACCCGACGGTGTCGGTCTGAGTCTTCAGGGCCGCCGCCGCGCCGACGAGGAACGAGCCCTGCTCCTCGGCGAAGAGGATCGAGGCCACGTTCTCCAGCGGGACGTCGTCGGTGAAAGTCGTCCGGCGTGCCCTGGTCGTTGACGGCGAGGTGGTCGACGATGGCGAAGAGCTGGTCGGGGTCCTCGACGGCCGCCGCCTGAAGGGCCGGCCCCCAGAGGAACCCGACGCCGATCACGAGATCGTTGCCGTCGGCGACGAGGCCGGCGAGGCGCTCGGCGCGGTCACCGTCGCTGGAGGGCGTCGACTCGCTGCCGGTTGCACCCAGCTCCTCGACTGCTTGATCGAGGCCCGCAGCTGCGGCGTCGTTGAAGGAGCGGTCGCCGCGACCCGTGATGTCGAACAGCAATCCGACGCTCGGGCTCTCGACAGCCGGTGCCGCCGAACCCTCGGGCGCCGTGCCGTCCGCCGGCTCTGTGCTCTCCGGAGCGCCCTCGTCGGGCGCTTCCGTGGTCTCGCCGCCGGCGGCCGTGGTCTCGGCCCCGCCGGTGGTGGTCTCGGCGCCGCCGGCCGTGGTTTCGGTGGCTTCGCCGGCGGCCGTGGTCGCGGCACCCCCGTCGTCATCGTCGCCACCGCAGGCCGCGAGTGCGAGGCCAGCCACAGCGAGGACAGCGACGAACTTGGTCGCTTTCATGCTCCCCCTCAGTTTTCTGTCATGGGATGGTCCGAGGGATCCTAGGCGGCGCGTGACGCCGGGACGCATCAGGGCCTGCGTGGCGGTTTGCCGATCACGACGCCGTAGTTGCGGCCGATCGCGTCCTGGACTGCCCGATCGAGCACGTGCTCACCGGTCCCGGCGGCGAGCAGGGTGCGGGCGAGGTGACAGATCTCTGCCGTCCACTCCACGGACTGCGCCACCACGTACGCCTCCTCCAGCGTCGGCGCGACCGCGACGACGCCGTGGTTGGCCAGCAGCACCGCGCGGCTGCCGGGTTGGCGCCGCAGTGCGGCGATCGTCTGGTCGGCGAGATCGACCGATCCGGGCGGCGCGTAGGCCGTGACGAGCACGCGCTCGGACCTGGTGGCGATGTTCTCGTTGCAGATGAACGGTAAGCCGAGGCGGGCGACGGCGAACGCCGCGGCGTAACGGGAGTGGGTGTGCACGATCGCGCCGACCTCCGGCATCGCCCGCATCACGCCGAGGTGCAGGGCGAGCTCGCTGGTGGGCGGACAGCGGCCCTCCCACGACCCGTCCTCGGTCCGCACGACCGGATGGTCCTCTGCGGTCAATGCGTGATACGGGATGCCGGCCGCCGTCACGACGAACCGGTCGGCATCGAGGCGGACGCTGATGTTGCCCGCCGAGCCGATCACCAAGCCGTCGGCGACCATCCGGAGGCACGTCTCATGGACGGCGGAGCGGACGCCGGCGAGGTCGGTCACGGGTGCGGCCCGGCTGCCGCCAGCACGTACGGGGCGAGATCCCTCACGGCTTGGACAGCGGCGTCGACGTCCACCGTCCGCAGCACCCGATCGTCCACCGCGACGCGCCCGCCGGCCACGACCCATCGGACGTCGGCGCGCGACGCCGCATAGGCCAGCGTCGAGACCGGGTCGTAGCTCGGTGTCAGTGCCGGCGATGCGGCGTCGAGGACGACGACGTCGGCCCGTTTGCCTGGCTCGAGTGATCCGGTTCGATCGGCGATGCCGAGCGCGGCGGCGCCGTTGATCGTCGCCATCGCCACCACTTGGTCGGCGGTCAGGGCTCCTGCACCGTGCAGCGCCGACTGGGGATAGGCAGCGAGGCGCATCGCCAGGAACGGGTCGAGGTCGTTCGCGGAGGCCGCACCGTCGGTGCCGAGCGAGACGGTGACGCCGGCGGTGTGGAGATCGGTGATGCGGGCAAACCCACTGGCCAGCTTGAGGTTCGAGGCAGGGCAATGGGCGATCGCCGCGCCGGCCTCGGCGATCAAGTCGATGTCGGCGTCGGTCACGTGGACGCCATGGGCCAGCACGGTGCGCGGGCCGAGCAGCCCGGTGTCGCGCAGCACCTCGATCGGAGTGCGGCCGTCGTGTCGCGTCGCGACCTGCGCCAACTCGGCGTTCGTCTCGCAGGCGTGGACGTGGACGCCAGCTCCGACTTCGGCAGCCAGCGCGCCGACGGCGCGCAACTGGTCTTCGGACAGCAGGTACGCGCTGTGCGGGCACACGAAGCGATCACCGGGCGCGGTGTCGCCGAGCAGCTCGCGGGCCCAGCGCATCCGCACGTCGAACGGGCGCCGGTCGGCGCCGGGGAACTCGACGAACACCGGACCGGACAGCAGGTGGAAGCCGGTCGACGCAGCGACGGCAGAGGCCACCTCCGGGAAGAAGTACATGTCAAGGGCGGTCGTGATCCCGGCGCGCAGGCACTCGGCGACCGCCAGCGCGGTGCCGGCGGCGACCGACTGCTCCGACAGGACGGCGCCTTCGGCGGGCATCAGTCGGCCGAGGAAGCCGTCCAGATCGAGATCGTCGGCGAGCCCGCGGAACATCGTCATCGCGAGGTGGGTGTGGGCGTTGACGAGGCCGGGCAGGGCGAGCCCACCGGCGGCGTCGATCACGATGCTCGCCGGCGGTGGATCGGTGTCGGTAGGCCCGACCGACGCGATGGTGTCACCGTTGATGACGACATCGCCGCGTGGATGCACGGTGCGCGCCGCGTCCATCGTCACGAC
The DNA here is from genome assembly GCA_963774635.1 of uncultured Acidimicrobiia bacterium. Lineage (GTDB taxonomy): Bacteria > Actinomycetota > Acidimicrobiia > Acidimicrobiales > Ilumatobacteraceae > JALZMG01. Next base: position 51,072 of record CAVZFS010000029.1, on the reverse strand, counting down.
CGTCGCGTTGGTGACAACGAGATCGGCCGTCACGTCACGACAGTCACAGGCGCTGCAGGATCGCCCGCAGCAGTGGACCGATGCGCTCGGCCGCGGCGTCGCCGGCGGCCGTGACGTCGTCGCCGTCGAGCGGGACCGAGCTGAGGCCCGCGGCGAGGTTGGTGGCCAGCGACAGACCGAGGATCTCGAGACCGACGTGGCGGGCGGCGATGGCCTCCGTCACCGTCGACATGCCGACGAGGTCACCCCCGAGCGTCCCCGCCATCCGCACCTCGGCCGGTGTCTCGAACTGCGGGCCGTGGAAGCCGACGTACACGCCCTCGGGAAGGCTGGGGTCGACGTCTCGGGCGAGCTCCCGCAACCGCGCCGAGTAGAGGTCGGTCAGGTCGACGAAGCGGGGACCGAGCGGGGGCTGTGGATCGAGTCCGGACATCGGGGATCGTCCGCTCAGGTTGATGTGATCGCTGATCAGCACCGGCTGGCCGATCGGCCACTCGGTGCGCAGCGACCCGGCCCCGTTCGTCAGGACCACGGTGTGGCAGCCGGCCGCCGATGCGGTGCGAACGGCGTGGGCGACGACGTTGGGGTCGTGACCCTCGTACAGGTGGACGCGACCGAGGTACAGGATCACCTTGCGGCCGTCGACGTCGACCGAGCGCAGGGTGCGGCCGTGGCCGATCGCCGAAGGTGGCGGGAAGCCGGGGAGGTCGGCCAGCGCGACGTCGGTGCCGACCAGCCCGCTGACGTCGACGCTGCGCCGCCAGCCGGAGCCGAGCACGACGGCGACGTCGTGACGCTCGACGCCGGTGCGGCGATTGAGCTCGGCGGCCGCTTCGGCAGCGAGGGCGAACGGGTCGTTCACAGGCTCGGGATCCTACGATCCCGGCTGATGCGCACGATCGAGTGGCGCGGCGACCACGCCGTCCTGATCGATCAGACGCGCCTCCCGTCGGACGTCGTCATGGTCGAGGTGCGTGACGTCGACGCGATGATCGACGCCATCCGCCGCCTCGTGGTGCGAGGTGCTCCGGCGATCGGAGTGGCGGGCGCGTTCGGCGTGGCGATCGCGGCGCAGCAGGCCGAACGTGACGGCCTGGGTGCCGAGCACGTGCGGCGGGAGGCGGTACGTGTCACGGCCGCCCGTCCGACCGCCGTCAACCTGGCCTGGGCCGTGCGGCGCGTGCTCGCCCGCCTCGGCGAAGGCACTGCCGCCGTCGTCGCTGAGGCGGAGGCGATGGCGGACGAAGACGTCGCGACGAACCGCCGTTTGGCCGCCCGCGGCGCCGACCTGCTCGAGGAGCTCGGCGTGGTGCCGGCACGTCTCCACACGCACTGCAACACCGGGGGGCTCGCCACCGTGGAGTGGGGGACGGCCCTCGGAATTGTGCGCGAGCTGCACGCGCGCGGGCATCTGGTGTCGGTCACCGCCGATGAGACGCGGCCGCTGCTCCAAGGCTCCCGTCTGACCGCCTTCGAGCTCGCCGACCTCGGGATCGAGCACCGCATCGTCGTCGACGGAGCAGGGCCGAGCGTGATCGCCCGTGGGCTCGCCGACGCCGTGCTGGTTGGCGCCGATCGGATCGCCGCCAACGGTGACGTGGCGAACAAGATCGGCACGTACCCCCTGGCGCTGGCGGCGGCGCGGGCGAGGCTTCCGTTCATCGTCGCGGCGCCTGAGTCGACGCTCGATCTTGCGACGGCCACTGGCGCCGACATCGAGATCGAGGAGCGCGACGAGGACGAAGTGCTGCACTTCGGCGGCACCCGCACGGCGCCGCCGGGTACACGAGCGCTGAACCCGGCGTTCGACGTGACGCCCGCCGATCTCGTGACGGCGATCGTCACCGAGCGGCGCGTGGTCCGCCCGGCCCAGGGCGAGCGGCCGTGACCGTGGCCTGTCCCCCCTGGTGACGGGCGCGGCCCGTAGCATGGCGCCGACCAATGAGGCCCGAGACCCGTGATTGCGTTCCCCGGCCACGCAGGCCGCGGCCTGCCGCTCGCTTGCTGGCGCTCGCTCGCTCGTACCCTGTGACGGATCCGTCGTGACCCGTCGACGGGTCAGCCGTCGCCGCTACCTGGTCCGGCGGGCGACCGTGCTGGGCCTCGTCGTGCTCGCCGGGTTCGGCGCGGTTCGTGTGGCAGGTGCACTGGGTGGTGGCGACGCCGAGTCGGCGTCTCCGGAGACGACCGTCGCAGCACCGCCCACCACAGTCAGCGAGACGACCGTCAGCGAGACGACCGAGGCGGTGACACCGCAGACCGAGCCGACGGTGGCGCCGACGACGGTCGCGCCGACGACGGCTGCGCCGACGACGACCCCTCCGACGACTGTCCCGCCGACGACCGCACCGCCCGGTCCGCCGAGTGCGGACAACCCCGCCCGCGTCCTCGTCGTCGGTGACAGCTTCGCCGGGCTCTGGGGTCCGCCGCTGTCGGAGATGCTCGACGAGACGGAAATGGTGGAGACCGACATCGACTACCAGATGAGCACCGGCCTGGCACGGCCGGCGAAGCTCGACTGGTTCGCCAGGTTGGAGGAGCAGCTGCCGGAGGCCGATCCCGACATCGTGATCTCGTCGTTCGGCGGCAACGACTTCGTCGGGTTGCAGGACGACGACGGCTCGCTGGTCGTCGGTGATCCCGTGACCAACGAGGAGGAGTGGGTGGCGGAGTACCAGCGGCGCGCCGGACAGATGATGGACCTGCTGGGCCAGGACGGCCGGACCGTGATCTGGGTCGGCACGGCCAACCACCCCGATCCGGCGAAGTCAGATGGGTTGGCCCTGCAGGACCGCGCCGCGAAGGCGGCGGCGGCGGAGCGTCCCGGCATCGTGTTCGTCGACACGTGGGAGCTGTTGGCTGGTCGTGATGGCGGGTGGGCGGAATACGTCATCGACCCCCGCGACGGGCTCGGCAAGTCAGTCCGGATGGCCGACGGGTTCCACCCCAACGAGACCGGCAGCGAGATCCTGGCCTGGGCCGTCGCCGAGCAGGTCCGGGCTGCACTCGTGGCGCGAGGCGCCGTCCTCTAGCGGGAGCCGGCCCGCACCATCGTCCACGGCAGGGGGCTGCGGACGGTGGTCACGTCGAAGCGTTCGGCGACGAACCGGTGGAAGCCCCAGCGGGTCCAGTGGTTGACGTGGCCCGGTGTGTTGCCCCAAGCCTTCACGTAGCGCCGCCGCGCCATGTTGCCGGCCCGCCAGATCGGCTCGAAAGGGACCGAGGCGATGAGCGTGCCGCGGCAGACGCGAGCCAACTCCGCCAGCGCCCGCTCCGGTCGTGGCACGTGCTCGAGCACCTCGATCGCCAGCACGAGGTCGAACCCACCATCGGGGAACGGGAGCGCCGTGGCGTCGCCGAACAGGCACGGCAGCCCGAGTGCCTCCCACTCGTCGCTCAGGGCTTCGTCGGGCAGGTCGAGGCCCGCCATCGGCACACCGGGGAACCGCTCGTGCACCCGGCGCATCACCTGCCCTTCACCGACGCCGATCTCGAGGATGCGCTGCGGCGCCAACCCGTCGAGCATGCCGTCGAGGGCGGCCATGAACCCGCGCATCATGCGCTGCTCGATGGGATGCGTCGACGCGTACTTGTCGTAAGTATTGCCGGTTGGCAATGGCCTCGCTCGCTCTGAACCCTCGCTCGGCGTGCGACTCGTCGCTGGCGCTTCCCTCGCGCGCCTGGCGTTGCACGCTCGAACTCCACCGGCCGAAGCGGTACATCCTTGCCTGACGATCGTCATGCCGGCGGGATTTGGGTGGGCGGTCTTGTCGCCCGCACCACGAGGTCGGCGAGCAGGCCGACGGTGATGGCCTGCAACGACGCCAGCAGGATCAGCAGCGTGTTGATGGCGACGCGGAAGTCCTTGTCGACGAGGTCGTACACGAGCTTGCCCAAGCCGATCAGGAACAGCACCGCACCGATCGGCAGGAACACCTTGAGCGGGTTGTACGACAACGTCATCCGCACGACCTGCAGCAGGTAGCGCTTGGTGTCCCGCCACCAGTGGAACTTCGACCGGCCGGCCCGCGGGAAGTAGTCGATCGGCACGTACTTGACCTGGTAGCCGTTGGCGAGGAACGACATCGTCAGCGTCGTCACGCAGGAGAAGCCATTCGGCAGCTGGTGGACGTACTGCATCGCGACGTCCCGCCGGAACGCCCGCAACCCCGAGTTGAGGTCCGGGATGTCGGTCTCGACGAGATAGCTGGCCAGCTTGCGGATGAACCACTTCGCCGGCACGCGCAGGAAGCGGTGCGTCCCTGCCTCGGTGCGGCGGGCGCCCACGACGTGGTCGAAGCCGTCGAGCTCCTTGACGAGCATCGGGATCTCGTCGTTCGGATACGTCATGTCGACGTCGGTCCACACGACCACGCGTCCGCGGGCTGCCGTCGTACCGGTGCGCCGGGCCGCTCCGGTGCCGCGGTTGCGCGAGTGGCGGATCAGCCGGATGCCCTCGATCGTCGGGAGCTCGGCCTCGGAGCCGTCGTCGGAGCCGTCGTCGACGACGATGATCTCGTAGGAGTAGGGCGAATCACGCAGCGCCTGCTGGATGCGCTCGATCTCGTCCCGCAGGTGGCCGCGCTCGTTGTAGACGGGCAGCACCACGCTGACGTCGAGCTCGTCCTCCACCGCCGCGACGCTATCCGTGGTTGCGGGCGCTAATTCGGCGGCGGCAGCTTCCAGAGGATCCACTTGGCGTCGGACCAGACCTCTTCCATCCCGAGTGCGGTGGCCTGCTCCGGGGTGACCGCCGGCTGGGAGTAGTCGGAGTTTCGCAGCTGGGCGTAGTAGTCGGCGCGCTGCAGCATGCGCTCGACGTCGGTGAGCTGGAGCGTCCTGCGATTGGTGTACAGCGTCATCGTGCGGGCCCGGAAGAACACGACGACGGAGTCGGGAGGCGTGTGCTCCTGGACGGCGGCGAACACGGGCGTGAACGTCGGGTCGGTCGGTCCGACCTGCTGGCGGCCGCCGCGATCGAAGCGTTGTGACGCGCCGACGTCATCGGGCAGCGCGACGGCGTGGACCGCGACGACGTAGAACAGCGGTACCACGGCGATGGCGGCGGCGAGCGAGCGGAGACGAGCGTTGCGGGCGGCGGCGACGACGGCGGCGATCGTCACGGCGGCGAAGTAGAGCACCCACGGCGCGATCTGGAAGTAGTACCGCTCGACCATCCGGAAGTGCGTGCTGACGGCGATCGCGCTGAGGACCGTGACGGCCGCCAGCGGCACATCGAGGCGCGGGCGGCGGATGCACCCGACGACCATCCCCGCGATGGCGAGCAGGATGATCACCGTGCCGAGCGCCGGGTGCCGGCCCAGCCCGAGCTGAACCGTGAGAGCACCCGCGTAGTCGCCGATGCGGGCGCCGACGTACTCGACGCCGCCGCCGTTGTCCGGGAACAGCATCGTCGGCATCAGCAGCTGGAACCCGGCGACGGCCACGACGAACGAGAGGTACGGCGCGCCGATCGCCCGCCACGGCAGCGAGCCAGGTTCATCGCGGCGCAGTTGGACGAGCTCGACGAGCTGCATGACCACGAACACGCCGACGAGCACGATGCTCTCCCGGCGCACGTTGAAGGCGACGGCGGCGAGGACGCCGAGCACCACGAGCTGTCGCATCGGCGCCCTGAGCATCCCGCCGCGAGCGGAAACGCGATCGAACCACCACACGAAGACGGCGAGGGCAAGGGCGTGGGGATATTCGGACAGCAATTGGTCGGTGTGGCTGAGCAGAACCGGCGAGGTGGCCAGGACAGCCGTGACCCCGAGCGCCAGCAGGCGACCGGCCCGGCGGCGGACGATGCCGTGGACGAACACGAGCCAGGCACAGAAGCAGGCCACCTCGACGAGCTTCAGGTTGTCGTAGTCGAGGCCCCACAGGTGGACGAACGGCGAGAGCAGCAGCGGCCAGCCCCACGGGTAGGCGTACGGGCTGAAGCGCCCGCCGGAGTTGATCACCGTGAAGCGGTTGTCGGCGACGACCTCTCCGAGGTTGCCGTCGAAGATGCTCTGGGCCTGGCGCAGATAGAGCGCGAAGTCGTCGCCTTGGGTGTGGCCGTTGCGGTGCAGGGCGATGGCGAGCCCGGCACCCACGGCAACCACGATGCCGAGAGCCACCCCGCTGGCCAGCCGCCTGCGGCGGCGTCTCGGACGTTCCTCGAACGACGGCGCAGTGCCTGGACGCGCGGCGATCGCGGCCGTCTGACTCACTGACTGCGGCCGCGCTGCTGGATGGCCAGTCGGCGCTCGGCGACCTTGTCGGTGCTGAACATCGTGCGTTGCCACGCCCGTGGCGTCGCGGGCTTCCTGCTCCCACGCGTCATCGTCATGGGCGTTCGCGGCGTAGGTCGAGCGGATCTGGCGGACGCCATCTGGGTCGTTGCTCGAGATGTCCGCGGCGAGCGAACGGGTGAACGGCAACAGCTCCTCGTGCGGGACGACGTGGTTGACGAGACCGAGGCGCAAGGCCTCCTCGGCGTCCATGAAGTTGCCCGTGAAGGACATCTCCCGGGCGCGACGCACACCGATCGCCTGCGGCAGGAGGACCGTCAGACCCCACCCCGGCATCACACCGACGCGGGTGTGCGTGTCGCCGAACTTGGCCCGCTCGGAGGCGACGAGGAAGTCGCAGTTGAGGGCGATCTCGAACCCGCCGGTGATGGCGACTCCGTTGATGGCGCCGATGACCGGCTTGGTCACCCGTGGCAGTGGACCTCGCGAGCCGTGGGTGTTGTGGCGGTCTTCACGGATGGCGGTCCCGGTCAGGCCGGCTCCCGTCGAGCCGAGCTCCTTGAGATCGAGTCCAGCGCAGAACGCGGGGTCGGCGCCGGTGAGGATGACCACGTCGACGGACGGGTCGGCATCGGCTCGCTGGAGGACCTGCCAGAGCAGGCGCAGCAGGTCGCTGGACAGCGCGTTGCGCACCTCCGGCCGGTTCAGCGTGACCGTCGCCGCGCGGTCCGTGACGTCGAGGAGGACCGGCTCGTCAGACGGCATCGGGTCATTCTGCCCCGCTGGGCGGGGGCACGATCAGTCGGCTTCGCCCTCCTGGGCGGGGAGGAACGCGAAATGGAGGTCGCCGAGACGGACGAGGGTTGCCGCGACCCACCCGCCGAGCGCACCGAAGTGCTCGTCGAGCGTCGAGCTCGTACCGTCGGCGAGGGTCTCCTCCGCCAGCTCGTACAAGCCCTCGTAGGTGATCTCGACGGCGTACTCGAGCTCGCTCCCGTCCTCGTCGGCGGGCAGGTCCTCGGCCGGGTCCGGGTGGGAGATCTCGACGGTCAGCCCGGCCCGCTCGAGCCGGCCATCGCCGATCAGCGGGCTGGAGTCGGGGACCGTGGCGTACATCTTGGCGGCGGTCGGTTGCTCGGCCAGGCGTTGGATCCGCAGGACGATCTCCATCTCGATCGCCGGCGGGCTGTCCAGCTCCTCGTCGACGTACCAGCGGCGATACGCGGTCTGGCTCCACGACGGCCAGTCGAAGGTGACATGGGCGACGACGCGCGGCGGCTGACCCTCGCCGGGCAGCCCGTAGCTGGTCTCCCACGTGATGTCGCCGAGCAGGACGTCCACCTGGAAGTGCTCTTCGAAGGCCTGGCGTTCCAGGAACGCCGCCTCGAAGGCGTCGCGCAGCGCGCTGATCGCATCGGTGAACACGTGGTCGAGCATTTGCTGGTGAGGCTAGCTGTGCAGGCCCCGACCCGATTAGAACGGCGCCATGCCCCTGGTGCTCACCGACGTCCGCGAAGGGGTTGCGACCCTGACGCTGAACAATCCCGAGGAACGCAACACGCTCACCGCGGAGATGGTGACCGAGATCATCGCCGCGATGGACGAGCTCGAAGCCGACGAGGGGGTCGGGGCGCTCGTCGTGACGGGTACCCCGCCGGCGTTCTGCGCCGGCGCCAACCTCGGCAACCTGGCGACCGCCGACGGGTCGAGCCTCGGCAACGTCTACGAGGGGTTCCTGCGGATCGCCCGCAGCCCCCTGCCCACGCTCGCCGCCGTCAACGGCGCCGCCGTCGGAGCGGGGATGAACCTCGCCCTCGGCTGCGACGTCCGCCTCGCCGCTCGGCGGGCCCGCTTCGACACCCGCTTCCTGCAGCTCGGGCTGCATCCCGGGGGAGGGCACACCTGGATGTTCCGGCGCATCGCCGGACCGCAGGTGACGATGGCGGCGGTGGTGTTCGGCGAGGTGCTCGATGGCGCCGAAGCGGAGCGGGTCGGCCTCGTCTATCGGTGCGTCGACGACGAGGAGCTGCTGGATCGCGCGCAGGAGATGGCCGCCAAGGCGGCGTCGGCACCGCGGAGCTGGCGCTCGTCGCCAAGGCGACGATCAAGGACATGGCCGACGTGATCGACCATCCTGCGGCCGTGGCGAGGGAGTTGGATCCCCAGATCTGGAGCACCCGCCAGCCCTGGTTCGCCGAGCGGCTGGCTGCGGTCCAGGCGCGCATCTCGAAGAAGTAGCGCCTCTGCGATTCAGAACAGCGCTGTCGGGTCGGCGAGCAGCACCGCCTCTGCTTCATGGAAGCGGTCGTTCATCGGGCCGGTCTCGTGGTGGGTCATCAGGAGACGGTCCACCGAGACCCGCTGGTGCATCAGCACGCCGGCCGTGCGGTTTGGTCCGAGCGCGGACTGTGACGTGGCGATGTCGAGCGAGAACGTCGTCGACACGAACGTGCCCGTCGGTCGCCAGTCCACACCGTGCTCGAACGACATCCCGCGGTGCACGACGACGTGGCCATGTCCGGCTGCCCGGAACGCCGTGGACACGTAGCCGAGCCTGGCGAGGAGGTGAGCCGCCCGCCGATCAGTCAGCGAACGCTTCGCGCAGTGCGTCGGGATCGCGCAGGATCGGCCCGTGGTAGGGCGCCAGGCCGAGCTCGGCGGCGACGATGGCATGGGCCTTGACGAGGTCACCGGAGCTCGGGTTCGACACGTAGCCAGTGGCGAAGCGGCGTTCGAGGTCGGCCAGCCCGCGACGTTCGAGGTAGGCGTCGAGGTCGGCGATCAGCAGCGGATCACCACTCGCTGCATCGGGGTCGAGGTGCCGCGAGCTCGAGCCCCACGGCGACGCCGCGCTGTCGAACCATGCGGCTGTCTGCGCCCGCTCGTCGACGAGGCGCTCCATCGTCTCCTGCCGCGCCACAAGGTCGACGTCGAGGTCGAGGCGGTGGTCGAACCGCTGCCGCGCCTCGTCCAGACGCGCGACGTCTGACGGCGGGGCGGTCGCGCCGTCGAGTGGGAACTGCAGCCGTTCCACCCATTCGAGCGGCAGCTCCCACGTGACTCCTCGGTCCTCGAAGGCGAGGACCTCGACGTCGAAGAACCCGATGTCGGGACGGACGGCGAGCACGCGCAGCGGCGTCCGCCTGGCGTCGAGCAGCCGGCACGAGTTGCCGGCGACGAGGTGGTCGAGGCGCCCGGGCTCGAACAGCTCGTCCGGCGCCATGTCCGGGTCGCGCTGGTAGGCGGCAACCACGCCGACCATCTTGACGCCGCCGCACAGCGGTCACCGCCGAACTGGGCGCGCTTCGTCTCGAGGTGAGAGGTGAGGGCGCATACCGCCCCGATCTCTCACCGCTCACCGCTCACCGCGGCCGGCGCGTGACGATTGTCCGAGTCGGCCGCGGCGGTCGTCAGCTATCGTTCAACGCACGGGGAGCAGCTCACACCACCGGAGCGCCTACGGGCGCAACGAGGAGGTTGCCGAATGAGCCAACGCCACCGCCCGGCAGATGGGACGTTGCCGCCGAAGGAGGAGCTGCGGGCTCAAGCCCACGGCGAGCGGCATCGCATCCACACCGAGTTGCAGGACGTTGCCAACCAGGTCAGCGCCGGACTGGATCCGGTCGACGTGCAGGAGCCGGGGCGCGATGGAAGCCCGGTCACCGCCGTGACGCCGACGTTGCCCGAGAGCTCGACGCGAAGCGCAAGCGGCCGCTACGCCACTGGAAGATGAAGATGTGGAAGCGCCGCAGCGCCCGCCGTCAGGCGCGGGCCGAGGCGTTCCGCCTCGCCGGCGAACCGTAGATCCGGGCTCGGCTCGCACGCCCTACAACCACGCTCGCGTCAGTTCGGCGCGGCGTTCGTTCCACTCCTCGAGGGTGAACCCGTAGCGGACGTGGTCTTCCCACACACCGTCGATCTCGAGGTAGCGCTCGGCGAGCCCTTCCTCGCGCAACCCGAGCTTCTCCATGACGCGCCTGCTGTTGGTGTTGCGTGGGACGATGCAGATCTCGAGCCGGTGCAGCTCCAGGTGCTCGAAGGCGAAGCCGGCGAGCACGACGACGCTCTCGGCGATCAGTCCTCGGCCGGCGCGCGCTTGGTCGATCCAGTAGCCGATCGTGCCTGACTGCATCGCGCCGCGCAGCACGTGGTTGAGGTTGACCTCCCCGGCGAGGTGCTGATCGACGAACACGCCGAAGCCGTACGCCAGCCCCGCTGAGGCATCGCGATCACGAGCCGCGCACCGGGCCGCGAAGGCGTCGCGATTGACCGTCGGATCGAGTTGCGCCGGGGGGCGCCGTGGCTCCCACTGTGTGAGCCACTGCTCGTTGCGGCGGCGGACCTCGCTCCACTCCGGGAAGTCCTGCACGGCGAGCGGTCGCAACATCAGGCGCCGGCCGTAGAGCCGCAGCGGCACAGGTAGTTGCGCGCTCGCAGACGGGTGCCGCACGTCAACCCACCCGCACCGAGGATCCGGCGACGGTGACACGCTCCAGGCGCAGCCGGCGCATCACCGTCAGCACGACGCAGCACGTTGCCACGACGGTGTCGACCCGTGCCGGATCGAGGCCCGGGTTGGCCAATCGCTGAGCTCGGGTCTCCGTCGCGAGCAGGCGGAAGACGTCCTCCGCGGCATCCCGTTCGAGTGTCGCCGGTGACGCCTCGACCGCACCGCCTCGCTCCACGACCACGAGATGCCAGGGGTCGTCGCCGCTCACGCGAACGGTCTCTGCGCTGAGCACCTCGGGATCGGCGCGCAGCAGGTCGTCGAGGTGGTCGGCGACGATCCCGAGCGCGTTCGTCAGCTGGGCGGGCGCCGGCGGGTCCATGCCGGCGAGCTCGGTGGCGACCAACGTCGCCGGCCCGACGGCGACGGTCGTGTCGTTGCCGGCGTGGTGGAACGTCGTGGTGGCCGGTTCCATGACGACCTCCAGGTCCGACGCGTCGATGGCGACCGCTCCCTCGACGGCGGAACCTCGCCCCAACTGATCGGCGACCCAGCGACCGACGGGATCGTCACCGCCGGCGAGATGCCAGGCGTAGTGGGCGTGCAGGCACTTGACGCCCTGGCGTGTCCCGCCGACCCCACCCGCTGGCGGCGGGCCGCCCGGTCCGACGTGCTCGTCACGCTCGGCGGCGTACCGCCGGTGGGCGTCGGCCAGGGCCACGGGATCCACTTCTGCCTCGGCCCGCCGCACTCCGCCGGCGGCCTCCAGACGGCTCACGGCCTGCACCTCGCGGCGCCCGACCAGCCAGTACCGCGTCGGCATGGGCGTGCCGTCATCGAGGCGTGGTGCGTTGCGGATGACGACCGGCGCACCTGCTTCGTCCCGGACCACGACCTCGAACGCGCCGGCAGGCTCGCGGCCCAGCAGCTCTCGGACCGCCGCTCGATCGACCTCGTCGCCGACCATCGTCCCAAGTATCGGTGAACCTTGCGGATGTTCAGCGACGGCGACGCACCACGAGGAGCGCGACGAGCAGGACGACGACGATCGGGATCAGTCGCTTGAGGATGGCCGGTCCCGCGACACCGGCAAGATCGACCGGCTCGCTGGCGGGACTGTCGACCTTGCGGACCCGCGATGGCTCGGCGACCGGCGCCGCGGCTGGACCCTGGTCGGCCGCGCGGGGCGTATCCCCATCACCAGCGCGCTCGCCGGCGTCGCCATTGGGAGAGCCGGCGGTCTCCGCCGGCATCGGCGGTGCCGGCTCCGTCTCGGCGGCGGGCTCAGCGGATGGTTCGGGCTCGTCCAGCATCGTGTTGAGGTTCCCGGCGAACTGCGCCATCATCTTCTTCGAGACGTCGCCGATGATGCCGCGCCCGAACTGGGCGACCTTGCCCGTGATGTGGAGATCGGTCGTCACCACCACGCGGGTGCTCGTCGGCGACAGGCTCTCGGCCTGCGCGGCGATCTCGGCCGAAGCATTGCCACGCCCGCCCGTGTCGCGGCCCTCCGCCTTGAGAACGGCGCGATGGGCGGCGTCGTCGCGTTGCAGGAAGTTCGCCTGACCCTTGAACTGCGGCGTGATCGACCCGAGCTTGATCTTGACGACGCCGCGGTAGATCTCACCTTCGATCTCCTGCAGCTGCGCGCCCGGCAGGCACGGAGCGATGCGCTCGACGTCGGTGATCACCGCCCAGGCCTCCTCGATGGGGCGATTCACGGTGAACTCGTTGACGAGTTGTTCTGCCATCGCCGGAGATCCTCCACGGTGTCAATGTCGATCGGTGAACCATCGCACGGTACTGCAGTGACCAGATCGGGTCGAAGGCGCACCAGCGTGCGCGCGCCTTCGTCACCGTCGGTCGGCAGCAGGTCCCAGACGTCCTGGCGCAGCCGGACCGGGTGGCCCCTGCGCTCGCCGTACGACGCCATGACGATCGGGCCGTCGGCGGCGGCCACCGCCCGCCAGGCTTCGACGGTCACGAAGGGCTGATCGCCGAGCCCGACCACGACTGCGCCGGCGCCGAGCTCTTGGGCGGCGGCGATTCCGGCGCGCAGTGAGGTCGCCTGGCCCTCGGCCCATCGGTCGTTGACGACGTGCACGACGGACGGATGCAACGTGGTGCGGACCTGTCCGGCCGTCACCACGACGACCGGCCCGACCGCCGCGGCGAGGGCGGTCCCGACGGCGCGATCGAGGATGCTGCGCCCGTCGACCGGCGCGTCGAGCTTGTGGCCGGGCCCGCGGAAGCGAGTGCCGGCACCGGCCGCCAACAGCACCGCAACGGTCCTCGACACGGTCGTCACGCACCCAGCTTGCCCGTGCCACACATGACGTTGAGGTGACGGAATAGCAACGGACTGATGTCGGAACCGTTGTTTATTGCAATTCGATGACGATAGGGTCCCGGCCCCAATGTCCACGTTCTTGATCTCGCGCGCCTCCGTGCGCCGCCTCGTTGCTTCGCTCGCCATCGCCGGAGGTGTCGCCGCGGGCGTCGGCACGACCGTTTCCGCGGCGCCGGCACCTGCGGCGATCGCCGGCGATCCGCACTCGCCCGTCGTCATCGAGCAGGCCAATGTGGCGCTGACCGCCCACGACGTCTTCAGCTACACGGGGACGCCCGATGCGTTCGTGGCCTACCTCGGCGCGCGCAACGCGACGGCCGATGTCGTCGCCTTCGAGCTCGGGCTCGACCCGGTTGCGTTGCGGGACGCATGGGCCCGGGCCGACCTGCCGCATCAAAAGGCTGTGCTGGCAGCGCTCACGCAGATCGACGCGCAGTACGTCAAGAACACCTCGGACCCGGCTGTCGGCTTCGACTGCTCGGGCCTGACCGCGTACGCGTGGGGTCGGGCCGGCGTGCAGCTCAGCCGCCAGAGCAGCGCCCAGATCAACGCCGCCCGCTCGATCGATCAGTCCGAGGCGTTCGCCGGGGACATCGCCCAGTACCCCGGGCACGTGATGATGTACCTCGGCGTCGGCGACGCCATCGTCCACGCCGCCAACCAGGAGAAGGACGTGGCGCTCGACACGCTGCGGCGAGACGTCAGGTTCGGCGACCCGACCGGCTGAGCCGTTCTGTCCGTAGGAATCGCATCACAACGAACGGTTGCTACGGACAGAAGTTGTGTGGATCGGCCCGTCCGAGTCCCTCAGCGAGGGAGCGCGACGGCCTGTGCGCCGGGCGATGATCTCCGCGCAGATCGAGATCGCCGTCTCCTCCGGTGTGCGGGCCCCGAGGTCGAGGCCGATGGGCGACATCAGCCGAGCGAGCTCCTCCGGCCGTACGCCGGCCTCGACGAGCCGCTCCAAGCGCTTCTCGTGCGTCGTGCGGCTCCCCATCACCCCGATGTAGCCGACGTCGGTGGCCACGGCACCCTGCACCGCCGGCACGTCGAACTTGGGGTCGTGGGTGAGGATGCACACCGCGTCGCGAGGTCCCAGTGATGCGCCACGCCGCTCGAACAGCGCCATCGGCCACGACACGACGACTTCGTCGGCCATCGGGAAGCGCCGTCTCGTGGCGAACACCTCGCGGGCGTCGCACACGGTCACGCGGTAGCCCAGCACCTTGGCCACCTTGGCCAGTGCCGCCGTGAAGTCCACCGCGCCGAAGATCCACATCTGAGGTGGCGGCGCGTACGACTCGACGAACACACTGACGATCGGCGAGTCCTCGAGATCCTCCGGTGTCGTCTGGCCCTGTGGACCGTAGTGACGGACGCCGGACCGGGCAGCCTCCAGCTCGGCCAGCGCATCACGAGCAACGACACGGTCGAGATCCGGGTCGCCCAGCGTCCCGACCGGCGCGTCATCCGGCGCGACGAGCAGCTTCGCGCCCCGATTCCGGCCGTCGATGACCGTCGCCAGCGCGACCGGTCGTTCGGCGCGTAGATGGTCGCGTAGCTGGTCGAAGATCACGTCACCAGTCGAGCGGCTCGATGAACAAGCGGATCGTGCCGCCACACGTCAGCCCGACCGCAAACGCCTCGTCGTCGCTGTACCCGAACGTGACGATGCGCGACTCGGCCTCACCGGCCAGGATCGCCAGCGCCTCGGTCACGACGGCACCCTCGACGCAGCCGCCGCTCACGCTGCCGGCGACCTCACCTTTCTCGTTGACCGCCATCGCGGCGCCGGGACTCCGCGGTCCCGAACCCTCGACGTCGACGACGCGGGCGAGTGCGATCCGTGACCCGTCGCTGCGCCACCGGTCCAGGTCGTCGAGGATCTCCCGCATCGTCAACCTCCGTTCTACGGCTCGTCGAGCACGTCGGCCAGCCGCTCGAGCGAGGCGAGCGAATGGCCCTCCACGAAGCGATCAACGTACGGCAGCGCGGCCGCCATCCCACGCGCCAGCGGCGCATACCCCGGCGACACCTTCAACGGGTTGACCCACACGATGCGGTAGGCGACGCGCCCGAGGCGTTGCATCTCCTCGGCGAGCTGTCGCGGATCGCCGCGATCCCACCCGTCCGAGAGGATCACGACGACAGCCCCGCGGGCCATGCCCCGCACGCCCCACTCATCATTGAAGCGGCGCAGACCGTCGCCGAGGCGGGTGCCACCTGACCAGTCGAGCACCTGCCCGGACGCCTGCCGAACGGCGCGGTCGGGGTCACGCGTGCTCAGCTCACGGGTGATCCGCGTCAGTCGCGTGCCGAGCGCGAACGCCTCGACGCGTCGGCGACCGGCCACGGCGGCCTGCACGAAGCGCAGCAGCGCCCGCGCGTACGGCTCCATCGAGCCGCTCACGTCGAGCAGCAGCACGAGCCGTCGGTGGCGGGTGGCGGGCGTGCGGAAATGGCGGCGGATCGGTTCGCCCTCCGTGCGCAGCGCCGCCCGCACCGTTCGACGCAGGTCGGGGCGGGACGTGCGCCGAGACGCCGGCTCGAGGCGCAGCGACCGGCGCGGCGAACCGGTCAGCCGGAGCCGGCTCATCAGCTGATGCGCCTCCGCCAGCTCGACGTCGTCGTAGTCGGCGAAGTCCTTGTGCCGCAACACCTCCGTCGCGCTCGAAGCGCAGCTCGACGACCGGGTCGTCGCTGGCCTCAGCGCTCGGCGGTTCGTCCTCCCGATCCTCATCGTCATCGACGGCGAGCGTCACGGTCAGCGGCTCGGGCTCCTCGAGGGGGTCGAACGCCGGCTGGGCGTGGTCCCAGAACACGGCGAAGGCGCGGTCGAACACCCCGGTGTCCTCGGGGCGCCGCACGAGGGTGGCGCGACCGGCCCAATAGACGTCGTCGCGCTCGGTCAGCCCCACCGCCCCGAGCGCCTCCGTGAACGCGATCACCGTGCTCGTCGGGACGACGAGGCCGGTGCCGCGCAGCACCCGGGCGAACGCCACCGCGATCGCTTCGCCCCGGGCCGGTGCCTCCATGTTCACCGTGGTCACCACCAGCGTCCTGCCGTCAGCGCGTGGTTGTGCTGCGCTCGAAGGCGTGCTTGACGATGGCGGCGACGCCGTGCTGGTCGACGCGCTGGTGATCCTCGCGGTACTTGAGCACGGTGCCGAGCGTGGCTTGGACGGCCTGCTCGTCGAGTCGTTCGACACCGAGGCGGCCGAGTGCGCTGGCCCAGTCGATGGTCTCGGCGACACCGGGCGGCTTGTACAGCGTCAAGCTGCGCAGCGCCTCCACGGCGGCTGCCACCTGGCGCGCCAACGGCTCACCGACCTCTGGCGCACGAAGGCGGACGATCGCTACCTCCCGATCGAACTCGGGGTGCTCCACCCAGTGGTAGAGGCAGCGCCGCTTGAGCGCATCGTGGACGTCGCGTGTCCGGTTGCTGGTCAGCACGACGATCGGCGGTTCGTCGGCGCTGAAGACACCGAGCTCCGGCACGGTGATCT
The DNA here is from genome assembly GCA_963774635.1 of uncultured Acidimicrobiia bacterium. Classification (GTDB taxonomy): domain Bacteria; phylum Actinomycetota; class Acidimicrobiia; order Acidimicrobiales; family Ilumatobacteraceae; genus JALZMG01. The sequence goes on along the minus strand of CAVZFS010000029.1, from coordinate 34,530 downwards.
GCCACTCGGACAGCACCTCCAGCAGGTACGCCTCGAACTCGTCGTCGGCGCGGTCGATCTCGTCGACGAGCAGCACGGGCGGCGGGCCTTCTCGTGGCTCGATCGCCCGCAGCAGCGCGCGCTTGACCAGGAAGCGCTCCTGGTACAGCTCGGCCTCCAAGGCGTCGGTCGAACGCCCCGCCGATTCACCGCTCGCCTCGGCGGCGCGCAGGTGCAGGAGCTGGCGGCCGTAGTCCCAGTCGTAGACGGCCTGGGCGGCGTCGATGCCCTCGTAGCACTGCAGGCGGATCAGCTCGCCGCCGGTCCAGAAGGAGAGCACCTTGGCGACCTCGGTCTTGCCGACGCCGGCCTCGCCCTCGAGGAGGAGTGGACGCTGCAGCGAGAGCGTGAGGAACACGGCGGTCGCCAACCCCTCGTCCGGCAGGTAGCCGTGCGCCGTCAGCGCCGCAGCGACCTCGCCGGCATCGCGTGGCAAGGTCAGCCTCGGCACCGTCACCTGGTCGAGGCTACTGAGAGAGCACCTTCTGATGCGGCCGGCGAAGGCGCTGGAGCGCCCGCCGTGCCGAACCGGGTCTGCACCTCTGAACGACGCGGTCGGCCTGCCCTGATGCGGCCGGCGAAGGCGCTGGAGCGCCCGCCGTGCCGAACCGGGTTTCCACCGCTGAGCCACCGTCGCGGGCGCGTGCCGGCAGGAAGCGCCAGGCGACGAGCGCACCGAGCAGCACGACGACGAACGACACCCACGACCCGGCCTGCCAGCCCTCGATGAACGCACTGTCGACGGCACCGCCGACGAACGCCTCGGCCTGTGGGCCGGCCGTCGCACCGGCCTGCCGTGCCACCTCACTGGCGGCGCCGACCGACTCCTGGGCCAGTCCCACCGCGTCGGCGGGAACCGGTGACCCGAACAGGGCGTCGCCCAGCCGGGAGGCGTACACCGTGGAGAACACGCTGCCCACGATGGCCACGCCGAGCGTGCCTCCGAGCTCGCGCGCCGTGTCGTTGACAGCCGAGCCGACGCCGGCCTTGGCCGGCGGGAGGGCGCCCATGATGGCCTCCGTCGCCGGCGCCTGGACGAGGCCGAGACCGCCACCCAGGAACAGCATCGTCACGACGATGACGGAGTACGGGGTGTCCACCGCCGCCGTCGTGGCGGCGATGGCGAAGCCGCCGGCCATCGACACGAGCCCCGCTGTCACGACAGCCTTCGTGCCGATGCGGTCGGCCAGCTTGGCGGCGACCGGCGCCGTCGACGCCGTGAACACGGCGAACGGGACGGTGCGGATGCCCGCTTCCAGCGCGCTGTACCCGCGCACGAACTGGAAGTACTGCGTCACGACGAAGACGAAGCCGAACAGGGCGAAGAAGGCGAACGTGACGGCGACGCTGCCTGCTGTGAAGCGCAGGTTGGTGAACACCGAGACGTCGAGCATCGGGTGGTCGATGCGGCGCTCCCACGCCACGAAGCCAGCGAGCAGGACGGCGGCGAGGCCGAAGGCGAACAGGCTCGTCGGCGACAGCCAGCCGTGGACCGGCCCTTCGATGACGGCCCAGACGAGCAGCGTGATCCCGGCGATCGAAGCGAGCGTGCCGACCGGATCGAAGCGGGCGATCGTGGTGTCGCGCGAGGTCGGCACGACTCTGGCGATGGCGATGAGGGCCACGGCGATCACCGGCACGTTGATCATCAGCACCGAGCCCCACCAGAAGTGCTCGAGGAGCCAGCCTCCCGTCACCGGACCGAGGGCGACGGCGACGCCCGACGTGGCGGCCCAGATGGCGATGGCGATCGCCCGCTCCTTCGGCGCCTTGAAGACGTTGACGAGAATGGCCAGCGTCGCCGGGAACATGAGCGCTGCGCCGACGCCCATCAACGCGCGCCACGCGATCAGCTCGCCGGCGCTGCTGGACCACGCGGCGAGGCCGGAGAAGACGGCGAACACGACGAGGCCGATCTGCATGACGCCCTTGCGACCGAAGCGATCGCCGATGCTCCCGGCGGCCATCAGCAGTCCGGCGAACACGAGGACGTAGGAGTCGACGATCCACTGCAGCTCGCTCGTCGAGGCGTCGAGCTCCCGGGCCAGCGTCGGGAGGGTGACATTGATGATCGTGCCGTCGAGGACGACGACGAAGACGGAGGCGCACAGCACGGCGAGGACCACCCAGCGGCTCCTGCTCTGGGCGCCAGGTCGTGGCGCGATCGTGGCGACGTCGGTCATGGCTCCTCCGGCGGTGCTAGAACACTGTGATGACACTGTTATCACGCCATGGTAGGCTTGGCGACATGACAGTCGGCACAACGACACTGCGCTCGATCGATCAGACCGGACGGGCCCTGTTGACTGCCGCCCACGACCTGCTGGCGAACGAGGGTCCGACGGCGCTCACGGTGCGGCGGATCGCCGCCGCCGCGGGCGTGAGCACGATGAACGTCTACTCGCGCTTCGGCGGCAAGGACGGCGTCCTCGACGAGCTCTTCGCCGAAGGGTTCCGCCGCCTCGGTGAGCGGATGGAGGCGACGCCGTCGACCGGTGACTCCATCGGCGATCTCGGAACCTGCGGCGCGGCGTACCGCGACTTCGCCCGTGACAACCCGACGTACTACTCACTGATGTTCGACCGCGTGGTGCCCGACTACGAACCGTCGGCGCCGGCCAAGGAGATCGCCCACGCCACGCTCGGCCATCTCGCCTCACGCGTCGAACGAGCGATGGAGGGTGGGGCGATCGCCCGTCGCGACCCGTTCCACGTGGCGATGGCGCTGTGGGCGTGCCAGCACGGACTCGTCAGCCTCGCCGCCCGCACCGAGGACGTCGAGCAGTTCGACTGGGACGTCGTCGCACCCCTCGGGAGCGCAGCGATGGTGCGCGGCTTCGCCACCGCAGATGTCTGACACGCCGGCGCGCGTCGAGGTCAGGATTGCCGCGCCAGACGCGCGCTCGGTCCACCTCGTCGAGCTCGACCGTGCCACCGGGACGGTCGTCCGAGCCCGGCGTGCTGCTCGGTCGCAACGGTGACGCGTGGATCGGCTCCGTGCCCGAGGGAACGGTGTATGGGCTCGTCGCCGATGGTGACGGACCGAGGTTCGATCCGTCCAAGGTGCTCCTCGACCCGCGGGCGCTCGAGGTGTGGTTCCCATCCGGTCACGACCGCGGGTTGGCCGCCGAGCGCGGCGCGTCGAACGCCGGGCGCGGACCGATGGCCGTTGCCCGTCATCCCTCGACGGCTCGTTCGTCTCGCCGGTCGTCGCGCCCGCCCGTCGTCTACGAGCTGCACGTGCGCGGTCTGACGAAGCAGGCCGGAGGGCCGTGTCCAGGCACGTTCGAGGCGCTGGGCGAGCAGCTGCCGCGGCTGGCCGCCCTCGGCATCACGGTGATCGAGCTCCTGCCCGTCCACCAGAACGATCCCGCTGAGGGCAGCTACTGGGGCTACATGCCGCTGGCGTTCGCCGCCGTCCAGCGTGAGTACGCGGCGACCGAAAACGCCGCCGCCGAACTGGCCGCGTTCGTGGCAGCCGCGCACGACCACGACATCGAGGTGTGGCTCGACGTCGTCTTCAACCACACGACCGAGGTCGACGCCGCTGGCCCGATCTACCACTTCCGCGGGCTGTCCGACGGGAGCTACTACCGCCTGCGTGACGACGGCTCGTACATCGAGACGACGGGGTGCGGCAACGACGTCGACGCCGAGTCACCGGCGGCGCAGGACCTGGTGCTGTGGTCGCTCGAGCGACTGGCCGACCTCGGCGTCGACGGGTTCCGGTTCGATCTGGCCGCCGTGCTCGCGCGGAGCGATTCCCTGGTCGAGCGGAGCGAACAGCTGGCGCGGCAGCGCGGGCTGACCCTCGTTGCCGAGCCGTGGGACGCCACCGGGCTCTATCGGCTCGGCAGGTCGTGGCCCGGACACGGGTGGTTGCAGTGGAACGACCGATTCCGGGACGACGCGCGCGCGTTCCTCCGGGGCGAGCCCGGGATGGTGCCGGCGCTGCGTCAACGTGTGCAGGGCAGCCCGGACCTCTTCGATGCGCCGATGGAGAGCGTCAACTTCGCCACCTGCCACGACGGCTTCACGCTCTACGACCTCGTCGCCTATGACCACAAGCACAACGAGGCCAACGGGTGGGGCGGCGCCGACGGAGCCAACGAGAACCGCTCGTGGAACTGCGGCTGGGAAGGCGACGACGGAGTGCCGGGCGAAGTGCTGGCGCTGCGGCGGCGCCAGCTGCGCAACGCATGGTGCCTCCTGGCGCTGTCCCACGGCGTGCCGATGGCCGGGATGGGCGACGAGTTCGGCCGCACCCAACGAGGCAACAACAACGCGTACAACCAGGACAACGAGACGTCGTGGGTCGACTGGGAACGGGCCACCGAGTTCGCCGACCTGGAGCGCTTCGTTGGTGCGCTGCTCGCCTTGCGCGCCCGGCACCCGGTGCTCGCCCAGCCGGCGTTCTGGGGCGACGCCGTGCATTTCACGGAGCCAGACGCCGAGGGGCGGGCGCTGACCTGGCAGGTCGGCGATCTCTACGTGCTCGCCAACGCATGGTGGGAGCCGGTGGACATCGTGCTCGAGGAGCCGGGGCCGTGGCACCGCGTGGTCGACACGTCGCTGGCGCCTCCGGATGACATCGTCGACCCGTCGTTCGCTCCCCCTGGCGGGACGTCGTACCTCGTCATGGCCCGCAGCACCGTGGTGCTCGAGCGGCGGGGCTGACGGACCGAAGCCGGCGGCGAGGTCAAGCGCCGAGCCACACGTCGACGAGATCCAGCTTCTGAAGCGGTGGTTCGGGCGGCATGTGCACGAAGCCGGCTTCTCGCAGCACGGTGTGCACGGCCGGCTCGACGCGTTCATCATGGAACCGCTGCCAGTCGTCGGGGGAGTTCCAGACGCCGATGTGGCGCAAGCCGCTGTCGCTGTGGACGACGAGCTGGGCGACGAGTCCCATAGGCGGAGCGTCCCCGATGAGCGCCTTCACGGCGCGATACATGTCCTCGCTGGCGGGCACGTCGTAGAAGAAGGCGTACGGCATTTGATCCTCGCTCTCGCTCGATTAGTTCGGTAGAGTTATCTCTAACCGATAGAGGAGCATCTACCTAATGTCGTCGCCTGTCAACCCCCGACGTCGCTACGACTCGACCCGCCGTCGCGAGCAGGCTCGCGTCACGCGGTTGGTGGTGGTCGAAGCTGCCCGGCGGCTGTTCCTCGAGCGCGGCTTCGCTGCCACGACGGTGCCGGCGGTTGCGGCCGAGGCAGCCGTGTCGGTCCAGACCGTGTACAAGGTGTTCGGGACCAAGGCTCGACTGGCCAAGGCGGTGTTCGACGTGTCGATGGCCGGCGATGACGAACCGGAGACGATGCTCGAGCGCCCGGCCCTGGCGAGCGTGCGTGACGAGCCCGATCCTCGCGTGATGTTCCGGCGATACGGCGAGTTCCTCGCCGACGTCGCCCCGCGCCACGTCCCGGTCCAGCTCGTGATCCGTGACGCAGCCGGCAGCGACCCCGACGCTCGCTCCGTGTGGGATGAGCTCCAGGCCGAGCGCCTGCGCGGCATGTCGATGTTCGCCCGCGCCCTCCACGACCGCGGCCATCTCCGGCCCGGCATCTCCACGACTGAGGCACGAGACGTGCTCTGGACGTACAACTCGGCCGAGCTGTTCGAGCTCCTCGTCGTCCAACTCGGCTGGTCGCCGAAGCGCTACGGACGGTGGATCGCCGATGCCCTCACCGCCGCACTGCTCGAGCACGCGTGACGAGGCTGGCAGGCTGGCAGGCTGGTCGGATGGGCGAGCGGTACACCCACGGCCACCATGAGTCCGTGTTGCGGAGCCACGTGTGGCGAACGGCGGAGAACTCGGCCGCGTACGTCCTGGCGCACCTCCGGTCCGGACAGGACCTCTTGGACGTCGGCTGCGGTCCTGGCACGATCACCCGTGACCTCGCCCGGATCGTGGCGCCCGGGCGCGTGCTCGGGATCGACTCCTCAGCCGAGGTCGTCGCCCAGGCCGCGGCCGATGGTGGCGCCGAGTTCGCCGTCGGCGACGCCTACGACCTGGATCTGGAGGACGAATCCTTCGACGTCGTGCACGTCCACCAGGTCCTCCAGCACCTGACCGATCCCGTCCGCGCCCTCGCAGAGCTGCGGCGCGTGTTGCGTGCCGGCGGTCTGCTCGCCGTCCGTGAGTCCGACTACGGCGGGTTCTTCTGGGCGCCCGCGAGTGCCGCGTTGGAGCGGTGGTTGGAGCTGTACCACCTCGTCACGGCGCGCAACGGCGCGGAGGCCGACGCGGGGCGCCGCCTGCCGTCGTGGGTTCGCCAGGCCGGATTCGAGGACCTCGTCGTCTCCAGTTCGTCGTGGTCCTTCGCCGAAGCCGAGGAGCGGGCGTGGTGGGGTGGACTGTGGGCCGACCGGGTGCGCCTGTCGGCCTTCGCCAGCCAGGCGCTCGAGTACGGCCTGAGCACGCCGGAGGAGCTGGAGGACCTCGCCGCAGCGTGGCGCGAGTGGGCCGCGACCGACGATGCCGTGTTCGTCGTCGCCCACGTCGAAGTGCTCGCCCGAAACTGAGGTTTCGGCGAGCCGTCGCTTCGAGGTGACGATTGAGGCGTCCCGAACCGCCCGTGGCAGCGGCGGCGAGCTCGGGAGGCGAGGCGAGCAACTTGCTTGCGAGCCGAGCCCGAGCATTAGCTGTCGAAGCCGAGGCCGAGCCGGTCGAGCGTGCGCAGCCACAGGTTGCGCTTTCCGGAGCGGTCCTCGCGGCCGAGCGACCAGCGGGTCGCCTGGATGCCGAGGTATCGGAACGGCTCAGGTGGAAACGGCAGCGGCTTGTCCTTCACGAAGCTGGTCGACGTGGCGACGCTGCGGCGATCGTCGAGCAGATCGAGCATGACGGCCGCCCCGAAGCGTGTCGAGGCGACACCGAGTCCGGTGTAGCCGAGGGCGTACGCCACCCTGCCGGACATGGCCGTGCCCCAGAAGACACAGAAGCGGCTGCACGTGTCGATCGCCCCGCCCCAGATGTGGCTGAAGCGGACGTCCTCGAGTTGGGGGAAGGTCTCGAAGAAGTGCCGGCTCAGCGTCGCCCACGTCTCGGGCCGGCTCTCCAGCTCGGCCGACACTCGACCCCGCCAGTAGTAGACGGCGTCGTAGCCACCCCACACGATCCGGTTGTCCTCGGTCAAGCGGTAGTAGTGGAACTGGTTGGGGATGTCCGAGAGACCTTGGCGGTTGCGCCAACCGACGCTGGACAGCTGCGCGTCGGTCAATGGCTCGGTGGACATGCAGTAGTCGTAGACCGGGGCGATGTAGTTGCGGACCCGGCGCAGCAGCGGCTTGAAGGCATTCGTCCCGAGCGCCACGCGGGCCGCTCTGACGTCTGCCAGTGGGGTGCGCACGAGCACGCCGACGCCGTCACGTTCGAGGTCGGTGGCCTTCGTGTCCTCATAGATCCGGACGCCGAGCTGCTCGGCCGCCGTCTTCAGGCCCCACGCGAGCCGCGCCGGGTCGACCAACGCCGCCCTGCCGATGCGCCACAGCCCACCGACGTAGGTCGGGGATTCGACCTCCGCACGCATGGACTCCCGGTCCAGCCAGCGTGCGTCCTGGCCGAGCCGTCGTAGCTGGATGGCGTCGTCGCGCAGCTCGTCGACGTAGCTGGGAGGGTGCGCCGTCGTCGCCACGTCGATGACGCCGGTGCGCTCGAAATCGCAGTCGATGGCGTAGCGATGGATGGCGTTCTCGATGGCGTCCAGGTTCTCGAGCCCGAGCTGCTCGAGCAGCTCGATCTCGTCGGGGAAGCGTTCCTGCCCGTTGGCGATGCCGTGCGTCAGGCTCGACTCCATGAAGCCGCCGTTGCGACCGCTCGCCGCCGAGCCGACCTCGGCGGCGTCGATCAGTACGACGTCACGCGACGGATCACGCTCCTTGGCGACGATCGCCGTCCACAGCCCGGTGTAGCCGCCGCCGACCACGCAGAGGTCGCAGCTCTCGTTGCGCACGAGGGTCGGATTGGACTGCGGCTGGTCGACGTCGTCGAACCAGTAGGGGAACAGGTCGGCATCGGCGATCGCGTCGAGGTGCCGCCGATCGAAGTCGTCGGGCACCATCACGGTGCGGCGATCAGCCTTCGTCGTCGATCGTGATGCCGCACTCCCGCTCTCCGTAGGCATCGATCCTCTCGCCGGCGGCGGTGTACTCCTCGCTGTCGAGGTTGGCGACAAGCTCTTGGTTGCCTTCGTCGAGCGCGAACGCCTCGACGTCGTAGTCAGAGGCGGCCAATGCGTCGATCAGTTCGCGAGTGCCGCTGGCGAGGAGTTCGAGATCGGCCTTGATCTCCTCTGGCGCCGCCGCGATCAGCGGGTCGAGCTGCTGTTCCACGCCTGTGAACGATGCCTCCAGTTGCTCGGGAGTGGCGGTGTCGTCCGTGGCGTTGGCTGACTCCGTCGCCGCCTTGAAGTCGGCCAGGGCCGCGGAATAGTCGCCGGCCGCCTCGCCGCCGCCGGCGTCGGTACGCGCTGGCGCTTCCGTTCCTGCGGCGGCTTGGTCGTCGTCATCGTCGCCGCTACACGACACGACCAGCGCCGAGGCGGCAGCGAGCAGGACCAGGTGGCGGCGCAACGGCCGAAAGTGTAGGAGTTCGCCGTCTGCGGGCGTTCGGCGATCAGCCTTCGTCGTTGATCGTGATGCCGCACTCCCGCTCTCCGTAGGCGTTGACGCGCTCCTGTGCCTCGGTGGTGTCAGGGTCGGTGAGCAGCGCGATCGTCGCTTCGTCCAACTCCAACAACTCGAAGTCCACCGCGGCCAGCGCGTCGACGAATTCGTCGGTCGTGTCCACGATGAGCTCGACGTCCGCTGAGATCTCTTCCGGCGCGGCCGCCTGCCAGTCCTCGAACGTTCCCTGCAGCAAGGTGAACGCCTCCTCGATCTCCGCGGGAGTGGCGTCGCCGCTCTCCATCGTGGGTGCGGACTCGTCGGATGCCGCCTTCACGGCAGCGAGCGCGTCGCAGTAATCCGCCGCCTCGCCGCCGCCATCGTCGTCGCCGCCGCACGACACCAGCAGGGCCGAAGCAGCAGCGAACATGACCAGGTGGCGGCGCACGGGCCGGGAGTGTAGGTGGCGTCATCTACCGTGCCGCGTATGGACTTGGGCATCCAGGGGCGCAGGGCGGCAGTTGCGGCGGCGTCGAGCGGGCTCGGGCTGGCGTCGGCCAAGGCGCTCGCCGCCGAAGGTGTGGAGGTCGCCATCTGCGGGCGCGATCGGGCACGCATCGACGAGGCGGCGGCGGCTGTCGGGCATGGCTGCATCGCCCTTGTCTGCGACGTCGCCGGCGCCAGCGGCGCGACAGCGTTCATCGACGAGGCCACCGAGGCACTCGGTGGCGTGGACATCTTGGTCACGAACGCCGGCGGGCCGCCGCCGGGCAACTTCACGACGACCGACCTCGACGCCTATCCGACCGCCCTCGACCTCAACCTGATGTCGGTCGTCGCCATGTGCAAGGCGGCCGTACCGGCGATGCGCGCCGTCGGGTGGGGTCGCGTGGTCGCCATCACGTCACTGGCGGTGCGCCAGCCGATCGCCGAGTTGATCCTCTCCAACACGGCCCGGGCCGGGGCCACGGGCTTCCTCAAGACCCTTGCCAAGGAGGTTGCCGGCGACGGCGTGACGGTCAACTCCCTCCAGCCAGGCCTCCACCGGACCAACCGGGTGACGGCGCTCTACGGTGCCGCCGCCGACGAGATGACGATGGGCTCGGCGGATGACTTCGGGGCGATCGTCGCCTTCGTCTGCGGCCAGCAGGCCAAGTTCCTGACCGGCGCGCAGATCCACGTCGACGGCGGGACCTACCAGGCGCTCTTGTAGGCCAGACGCCCGCGCAGACGCAGGTGGGTGAGACGCCGCAGCGGAGCGGAGGCGGCGAGCTCGGCAGGCGAGGCGAGCAACTCGCTTGCGAGCCGAGTCCGAAATCAGACGTTCGTTGCTGCTTCGAGGGCGCGGCGGGTCAGCACCTTGGCGAGGTGGACGCGGTACTCGACGCTGGCATTGAGGTCGGCCTGCGGGTCGGCTTCGGCGGCGGCCTGCTCGGCGGCCTCCTCGACGGACGCACCGCCGGCCAGCGCCGAGCTCACGCTTGTGGCGAGGATCGGCGTGGCCCCCATGTTGACGAGGCCAACGCCGGCGTCGCCGTTGCGCCGCCACGCTGCCACCCCGACGATCGCCCAGTCCTGGGCCCGCCGGTTGAACTTCTGGAAGCTCCACCCGGCGCCCTGCATCTTCGGGACCCGGATCTCCGTCAGGAGCTCCTCCGGGCCGAGTGTCGAGGTGAGGAAGCTCTCGTAGAAGTCGGCGGCGGCGATCTCGCGAGTCCCGTTCGGGCCCTGGGCGACGTACGTCGCGCCCAGGGCGAGCGTCGTGGCTGGCAGGTCGGACGCCGGATCGGCGTGGGCGATCGACCCGCCGATCGTGCCGCGATGGCGCACCTGGGGGTCACCGACCTCACCGGCGGTGTGGGCGAGCAGCGGAACGTGCTCGGTCAGCACGTCGGAGCGCTCGAGATCCATGTGCCGTGTCAGCGCACCGATGGCGATGTGGTCGCCGGCGTCACGGATGTAGGACAGGTCGCGCAGCCGGCCGATGTCGACCAGCACGGATGGCTGGGCCAGCCGCAGCCGCATCAGCGGCAGCAGGCTGTGCCCGCCGGCGAGGAACTTGGCCTCGTCCCCGTGTTGCCCGATGAGTTGGATCGCCTCCTCGGCGGAGCCGGCCCGGACGTAGTCGAACTTGGCGGGGATCATGACGCTTCCCCTTCCCCTCCGGTGGTGGTTCTCGCGGTGGCGCCGCGATGGTCGCCGACGTCGGTGCCGGCTGTGTCGGCGCGGTCGGGTGCCCCGGATGCAGAGGTAGAGCCCCGGTTCGGCACGCCGGCGCCTCCAGGCGCTTCGGCGGCCGCGTCGTTGATCGCCCGCCATACGTTCAGTGGGCTGGCCGGCATCGGGACGTCACGCACCCCGAGCCCGGACAGCGCGTCGACGATCGCGTTGATCACCGCCGGAGCGGCACCGATTGTTCCGGCCTCGCCGACGCCCTTGACGCCGAGCTGGTTGGTCGGCGACGGCGTCACGGTGTGGCCGACCGTGATCGACGGCACGTCGCTGGCCGCCGGCACCAGGTACTCGGCCAGCGTGCTGGTCTTGAGGTTGCCGTCCGAGTCGTACACGGCCTCCTCGAACAGCGCCTGGGCGAGGCCCTGCACGACTCCGCCGTGGACCTGCCCGTCGACGATCAGCGGATTGATCTGGACGCCGCAGTCGTCGACGGCGACGTACTTGAGGACATCGACACCGCCCGTCTCCGTGTCGACCTCCACCATGCACATGTGGGTGCCGAACGGCCAGGAGAAGTTGGGCGGGTCGTAGTGAACGGCGGCCTCGAGGTTGGGCTCGTGACCGTCGGGCAGGTTGTGCGCGGAGAACGCCTCCCAGGCGATGGTGGCCAGCGGGATCGACCGATCAGGTGAGCCCCTGACGCTGAACGCTGCATCGGCATAGTCGACGTCGTCGACGCTGGCCTCCAGGTGGTGGGCGGCGATGTGGCGCGCCTTGTCGATCACCTTGTCGCAGGCCATGGCGATCGCCACGCCTCCCACCGGGAGCGAGCGAGATCCATACGTGTTCATGCCATGCGGCGCGATGGCCGTATCGCTGTGCAGGACGTCGACGTCGTCAGGGTCGACGCCGAGCTTCTCGGCGACGATCATCGACCACGCCGTCTCGTGGCCTTGACCGTGGGGGGAGGTTCCGGTGACCACTTGCACCCTGGCCGTCGGCAGAATGCGCACGGTCGCCGCCTCCCATCCTCCCGCCGCGTAGCTCAACGACGCGAGGACGCGTGACGGTGCGAGACCGCACATCTCGAAGTACGACGACACACCGATGCCGAGGCGCTTGGTCGATCCGTCGACGTTCTGTGTCTTCTGGCGGGCGCGGACGTCGTCATAGCCGATCAGCCGTGCCGCCTCCGTCGCCGCCGTACCGTGGTCGCCGGAGTCATAGACGAGACCGCTCCACGCCGTGTACGGATAGGCCGCCTCGGGGATGAAGTTGCGCCGGCGCAGCTCGAGCGGGTCGATGCCGATCTTCGCCGCCAGCGCGTCCATGGACCGCTCGATGGCGTACGTCGCTTCCGGCCGCCCAGCGCCGCGATAGGCGTCCGTCGGCGTCATCGTCGTGAACACCGCGGTGCACTCGAGGTCATAGGCCTGGGGAAGGTCGTAGACGCCGGCGTAGAGGAAGGCGCCGAGGATCGGAATGCCCGGGGTGACGAGCTGCAGGTAGGCGCCCATGTCGCACAGCAGTCGAACCCGCAGCGCGGTGAGCTTGCCGTCGGCGTCGGCGGCGAGCTCGATGTGCTGGATCTGCCCGCGCCCCTGGATCGTCGCTTGGGTGTTCTCGGAGCGCGTCTCGGTCCAGCGCACCGGCACACCGTGCTTGCGGGCGAGGGCGACGCACAGCAGCTCCTCGGCGTAGACGTTGAGCTTCGAGCCGAAGCCGCCGCCGACCGATGGGGCGACCACGCGCACCTGGTGCTCGGGGATGCCGAGCGTGACCGCCATCATCAGCTTGAGGATGTGCGGGATCTGGGTGGCGGAGTAGATCGTGATGTCGCCCCCGAACGGCTGGGGCACGGCGACGACCGCCCGGGTCTCGATCGCCATCGGGATCAGCCGTTGCTGCACGTAGCGCTCGCTCACCGTGAAGGCGGCGCGCTCGAAGGCGGCGTCGATGGCGCCCTCCTCGGCCTCGACCTTCAAGGCCCAGGTGTAGCTCTTGTTCGTGCCGAGGTCCTCGTGGATCACGACGCGGTCCGACAGCGCGTCCTCGAGATCGATGACCGCCTCGAGCGGCTCGTACTCGACCTGGACGAGCTCGGCGGCGTCCAGAGCCGCCACCTCGGTGACCGCAAGGACGGCGGCGACGGCGTCGCCGACGTAGCACGTGTTCTCCTTCGCCAGCGGGTAGTGCGCCGGGTTCTTCATGTCCTCGGTCACCGGCCACGCGCAGGGCATGGGTGCGGCCCAGTGCTCGGCGAGGTCGTTGCCGGTGTAGACGGCAACGACGCCGGGCGCCTCCGCGGCGGCGGACGTGTCGATGTTGATGATGCGGGCGTGTGCGTAGGGGCTACGGACGAGCGCCAAGCTGAGTGCTCCGGGTACGGCGAGGTCACTCGTGAACTTCGCTTCACCGGTCAGCAGTGGCGGGTCCTCGCGGCGCAGCCGGCGCTCGCCGATGACGGTCGTCGGGGCGGCTTCGGTCGTTGTCATCGTCGGCCCCCTCAGCTGCCAGCCGCCGCGAGCACGGCCTTGACGATGTTGTGGTAGCCGGTACAGCGGCAGAGATTGCCCTCCAGCCCGGCGCGGACGTCCTGCTCGCTGGGGCTCGGGTTCTCCCGGAGCAGGCTGGTCGCCGCCATCACCATCCCCGGCGTGCAGTAGCCGCACTGCAGTCCGTGGTTCTCCATGAACGCCTGCTGCATCGGGTGCAGCTGGCCGTCGGTGGCCAGTCCCTCGATGGTCGTGATGTCGGCGCCGTCGGCCTGCACGGCAAGAACCGTGCAGCTCTTCACTGACTCGCCGTCGATGTGGATCGTGCAGGCACCGCACGACGACGTGTCGCACCCGATGTTCGTGCCGGTCAGCCCCACCTGCTCCCGGATGTAGTACACGAGCAGTGTCCGCGGCTCGACGTCGTGGGTGTGCACCGAGCCGTTGACGGTGACGCTGATCTCCACGAATTGCCCCCCTTTGATGACCGTCCCCCGGGGGAATCTTGGCACGTTTGCTGCGGACGACACCCATGCGAGTCCCGAGCGTTCGTGACGCAGCGAGCGTGACTGGTCAGGTCGGCCGTTGGCCCGCCAGGGCCAGGCCGACACGGCCGGCGCCTCGGCGCCGGCCCGATTACTCGTGGAGTTGCTGGGCGAGGTACTGCTCGAGGCCGATCTGGCGGATCGTCTCCTGCTGGGTCTCCAGCCAGTCGACGTGGTCCTCTTCCGACGTGAGGATGCCCGCCAACAGGTCACGCGTGCCGTTGTCGCCGCGCTCGACGGCCAGCGCGATCCCGCGATTCAGGCGTTCGACCGCGGCGTACTCCAGCTCCAGGTCGAGTTGGAACTGCTCGGGCACGTCCTCACCCACGCGCACCGAGTACAGGCGCTGCAGGTTCGGGACGCCGTCGAAGTACAGGATCCGCTCGATCAGCTGCTCGGCGTGCTTCATCTCGTCGATCGACTCGTCGCGTCCGTGCGAGGCGAGGCGGTCGTACCCCCAGTTGTCGCACATCTTGGCGTGGATGAAGTACTGGTTGATCGCTGTCAGCTCGGCCGTGAGCACCTCGTTGAGCAGCTCGATGATGTCGCCGTCGCCGCGCATGCCTTACAACGTAGGCGAGTTCAGTCAGGCAACAAGGATTCGCCGGCGGCGCGGTTGGCCGGTGGCAACGACCTGCTCATGGTGCTCGTCAAGCAGGCGCTCGATCGTCGGATGGCACCCGAGGCAGCAGCTGCCGGCACCGCAGCGTGCGGCGACCTGCTCGACGGTGTCGGCGCCGTGATCGATCTCGCGCCGGACCCTGCGCTCGCTCACCGCATGACATAGGCACGCCACCGCCATCCGCGTAAGGTACACCTAACAGAGCGGGTGCTGCAACCCTTTTCCGATTCTGAGGAGAGTTGGTTGCGCTCAGCGCAACCAACTGTCGTCAGAATCCGATGAGCGGGTCAGGTGACGAGGCTGGTCACGTCCTTGACCGCCAGGACGATCAGGAACACGAAGACCGTTCCCCCGAGCGCGAAGTACCACCACCGCTTGGGATGATCCGCCCGCCAGAAGCGGCGCATGCTCAGCACGATGCACACCATCGCCGCCGTGTTGATGACGAGCCCGATCGCCGGCCCCACGCCGCGCGCCAGCCCCACGGCCGGCAGCACGAACGGGAACACGATGTACATCAGCAGGCAGCGGACGCTGGCCACGAGCAGCGACGTCTGGAACGCCTTGCGAGCGGCCTCGGCCGACCCTTGGGGCGCATCCGCCGGCAGCCGCAGCACGCGGCGCATCAGCCGATCCGGTCCCGAACGCGATGGTGCGCCGGCGGCAACCGGTGACGTGCTCGTCGACGACGTCATGCGGGACGTCACGCTAGAGCCCGCGACCGCCCGTCGGTCACTCGGCCGGTGAGCAGTTCGACGACGTCTGCCGGGGAGGTGGCCAGAGCCGTTGCGCCGGCCAGCGTCAGCTCGGCCTCGCTGCCGTACCCCCACAGGACTCCGATCGAGTCGATGCCATGGACCTGCGCACCGTGGACGTCGTGTTCACGGTCTCCGACCATCACGACGTGGGGACCGGCATCGATGTCGAGCTCGTGCAAGGCGTGGGCGATCACCTCCGCTTTCGTGCGCCGCCCGGGCTCGAACGTCGCCCCGGCCAGCACGTCGAAGCGGTCGGCCAGCCCAAGATGCTCGACGACGCGGCGCGCCGTCACCTCCGGCTTGGCGGTCGCCACGGCGAGCACCAGCCCGTGCGCCCGCAGCGTGTCGAGCATCTCGACGACACCGTCGTAGAGCGACGTCTCGAACAGCCCGCCGTCCTCGTACCGCTCCCGGTAGCGCTCGATCACCGCCCACAGGCGATCACCAGGGACGCCGATCAAGGGCAGGCCCAGCTCGAACGGCGGTCCGATGGCCTGGCGCAACACGTCGTCGGGCGGCACCTGCAGGCCCTCCAGCGCGAGTGCCCGGCGCAGGGACGAGCTGATGCCCGGCTCGGAGTCGCTGATCGTGCCGTCGAGGTCGACGAGCACGTGGCGCCGGACGGTCAGGGCGCGTCCCGGATCGCCAGCCACACGCGCTCGGGTGTCGCCGGCATGTCGATGTGGCGGATGCCCAGGTGCGAAACGGCGTCGACGACCGCCGACTGCACGGCCGGCGTCGACCCGATCGTGCCCGACTCGCCGATGCCTTTGGCGCCGAGCGGGTTGACCGGCGTCGGCGTCTCCATGTGAACGACCTCGAAGCTCGGCAGCTCGGTCGCCGAGATCATGGCGTAGTCGGCGAGGTTCGACGTGATCGGGTTGCCGTCGGTGTCGTAGCGAACCTCTTCGAGCAGTGCTTGGGCGGCGCCCTGGGCGACCCCGCCATGGATCTGCCCCTCGAGGATGAGTGGGTTGATGACCCGGCCGGCGTCGTCCACGGCGATGTGGCGCACGAGGCGCACCTGCCCTGTCTCCGTGTCGACCTCCACGACGGCGACGTGCGCCCCGAAGGGGAACGTCGGCAGGCCCGCGTCGAACCGCGACTCGACGACGAGGGGATTGCCGTACTGGCCGGCGGCGAGAGCGAGCTCACCCCAGGACCTCGTCACCGCCGGTGTGCCGGCGACGTGGAACATCCCGCGCTCGAGGTCGAACACGATGTCGGCCTCGGCCGCCTCCAGCTGCACGGCGGCCATCGACCGGGCCAGCTCGACGAGCTCGGCGGCCGCCTTGTCGACGGCCACCCCGCCGACCTGCAGAGAGCGCGAGCCCATCGTCCCGCCCCCGGCCGAGATGCGATCGGTGTCGCCCCACAGCACCTCGATGTGCTCGATCGGGATGCCGGTCCGTGCACTGGCGATCATCGCCCAAGCTGTCTCGTGTCCCTGCCCGTGGGGCGATGTCCCGGTGTGGACGATCGCTCGCCCGTCGTCGAGGACCTCGATGTTGGCCACCTCACCCATCGGCGGAACGTTCCCGGTGATCTCCACGTACGTGCTGACGCCGATGCCGAGCTGGACTGCATCACCCGACTGGCGGCGCCGCGCCTGCTCGGCGCGCAGGTCCGCGTAGCCGGCTGCCTCGAGGGCGCGCTCGAGGGCGCCGGCGTAGTCGCCGCAGTCGTAGGTCTGGTCGATGGCGGTGGTGTGCGGATCTTGGAACGGCGCGATCAGGTTCTTGCGCCGGACGTCGGCCGGGTCCATGCCGATCTCGGCGGCGAACAGGTCCATCGCCCGCTCGATCGCTGCCGTCGCTTCGGGACGGCCGGCCCCTCGGTAGGCGACGGTCGGTGTCGTGTTCGTGACGACCGAGGTCGTGCGGCACTCGATGTGCGCGATGTCGTAGACGCCGGATGCCATCGGCCGGGTCATGAAGGGAGCGAGGACGGCGGCCATGTCGCAGAACGCACCGGAGTCCTGGATGACCCTCAACTGGTAGTGGGTGACCGTGCCATCGCGGCGGCCTCCGATCGCGACGTACTGCACCTGCGCCCGGCCGTGCCCGAGCGCGACCATCGACTCGCTCCGCGTCTCCTGCCACCGCACGGGACGGCCCACATGCTTGGCGATCGGTCCGAGCAGCATCTCCTCGGGGTAACACGTGATCTTGGCGCCGAAGCCACCGCCGACGTCCGGCGTGATGACCCGCACGTCGTCTCCGGTCAGCCCATTGACCGCGACGAACCGCTCCTTCACGCCGTGGGCATGCTGGGTCGAGATCCACTGGTGCAGCCGGCCGTCGACCCAGGCCACCGCCGACCCGCGCACTTCGAGGGGGCACGGCGCGACACGCTGGTTGACGAGGCGACCGCTCGTGACGACCTCGCACTCGGCGAAGAACTCGTCGCCCGTGACGTCCGGCAGGCCCACGGCGGTCGAATCGAACACGACGTTGCCCGGTGCGGCGTCGAAGAGCAGCGTCTGCCCGCCCATCGCCGACTCGACGTCGACGTATGCGTCGAGCGGCTCGATGTCGACGATCACCGCCTCGGCGGCGTCGGCGGCAACCTCGCGGGTCTCGGCGACGACGGCCGCGATCGGCTCGCCGACGTAGCGCACCCGCTCCATCGCCAGCAGTGGCCGCGCCACGGTCGGGTTGTACGCAGAGGCGACCGGTTGCAACTCCAGATCCGCACCGGTGAGCACGGCCACCACGCCGGGCAGCGCGGCGGCCTCGGCAGCGTCGATCGACGTGATCGTGCCGTGGGCGACGGGCGATCGCACGTAGGCGACATAGGCCGCGCCAACGAGGTGTGGGTCCTGGAGATCGTCCAGATAGATCCCGCCCGTCGTGAGGAACCTCGGGTCCTCCTTGCGGACGACACGGTTGCCGAGGATGCTGCCGACCACTGGCTTGGGACCATAACCGGTGCGTGCAATGCTTCGCCGGTGCCCTGGTTGGTGAGCGACGCCCGCGTCCTGGCCTCTGCAGAGGTGGCGGGCGATGGAGCCGGAAGACGCCGCGGACTCCTCGGGCGGGACGGAGTCGAGGGTGCTTTCGTCATCGATCCGTGCCGCTGGGTGCACACGATCGGCATGCGCTTCCCGCTCGACGTCGCGTTCCTCGATGAGGACAACAACGTCGTGAAGACGGTGCGCATGGCCCGGCATCGAGTCGGCTGGCCCGTGCGCGGCGGGCGCTGGGTGATCGAGGCGGAGGCCGGCGCGTTCGCCCGTTGGAACCTGCGCGTCGGTGACGTCGTCGAGCTGCGCGACGAAGATCACCCTGGACCGTGAGCCGGCTCGTCCTGGTGGCGACGCCGATCGGGAACCTCGGCGATCTCCCGCCGCGCGCCGCGCAGGTCCTGGCAGAAGCGACGTTGATCTGTTGCGAGGACACGCGGCGCACGGGGCGACTGCTGCAGCACGCCGGGGTGACCGGCTATCGCCTGGCCGTCTGCAACGAGCACACGGAGGCGGCGCGCGTTCGCGAGGTGGTCGATGTGTTGACCGCCGGCGGCGACGTCGCCGTCGTCAGCGACGCCGGCACCCCGGGCATCAGCGATCCGGGCGAGCGCCTCGTCCGGGCTGTTCTCGACGCCGGCTTCGAGGTGTCGACCGTGCCGGGACCCACGGCGCTGGTCGCCGCGCTCGTGACGAGCGGGTTGCCGACCAGCCGGTTCGTTTCGAGGGGTTCCTGCCCCGCACCGGGAAGCCCCGCCGGGACCGGCTGGCCGAGTTGGCCACCGAGCGCCGCACGATCGTCGTCTACGAATCGCCACATCGCGTGGCCCGGACGCTGGCCGATCTCACCGCTGCGTTCGGCGCTGACCGCCACATCAGCGTGTCTCGTGAGCTGACGAAGCTTCACGAGACGATCGTCCGGGCCCCCCTCGGTGAGGTCGAGCTCGGCGAGCCGCGAGGCGAGTACGTCCTCGTGATCGCCGGAGCCGGCGAGCAGTCCGTTCCGCTGGACGACGATGTGATCCGCGCCGCCATTCGCGAGGAGCGGCGCAATGGCGCCTCGACCCGCGACGCCGCGACCACGGTGGCTCAGCGCCTCGGCGTTGCCAAGCGCCGTGCCTACGAGCTCGCACTTGCCGAGACCGCGCCGAGCCCGAGCATCGAGCTGTGAAGCAAGTACCGTTTGGCGGCGTCATCCCGACGCTCGAAACGAGCTGCTGGTGAGCATCGTCGACGAACCTCCCCCCTCTGCCGACGCTCCAGGCCCGTCGTCGCCGGCGCTCGTCAGCGACTATCGGCGAATGGTCGGCGCCGGCCCGAGCGGGGCCTTCTTCGACCTCGACCGCACCCTGATCTCGGGCTCTTCGGCCTACATCCTCGCCACGGCCGCGCGTTCGGCGGGGCTGGTGCCGACCCGCCAGTTCGTGCGCGACGCCGGCGCCGCGTTGCGGTTCAAGCTCCGGGGATCGACCGACCGCACGACCGACGATGTCCGAGACCGCATCCTCGCCGCGGTGAAAGGCATGCGCGTGGATGACCTCGTGGCGCTGAATGCCCGGGTCCTGCCCAAGCTGCTGGCCAAGATCCGGCCCGAGGCGCGCCGCCTCCTCGACCTGCACCGCCACGCCGGCCGCAACACGTACATCGTGTCGGCGGCGCCGGTCGAGATCGTCGAGCCACTGGCGCAGTCGCTCGGTATGACTGCCGGTATCGGCACACACAGCGCCATCGTCGATGGCGTCTACAGCGGTGAGCTCACCGGTCCGCTCGTGTACGGCGCCGGCAAGGTCGCGGCGATGCAGGAGATCGCCCGCTGGGATGGGCTCGATCTCGGCCAGTGCTACGCCTACAGCGACTCGGCGAGCGATCTGCCGATGCTCGAGGCCGTCGGCCATCCCGTCGCCGTCAATCCGGACGGGCGGCTGGCGCGGCACGCCCGCGACCACGCCTGGCCGATCGTCCACTTCAGTCAGCGCACGAAGTCGGTGATCCGCCGTTCCGCGACGGCGGCAGGTGCGACGGCGATCGCCGGGTTCTCCTTCGCTGCCGGCACGAGGTACGGCCGGAGGGCCTAGCCCAGCGCCTTCGCCGGCCGCATCAGCACGCCATAACGTGCTTGTGGTGAGCCGGTTCTACGTCACGACGCCGATCTATTACGTCAACGCCGAACCGCACCTCGGACACGCCTACACGACGATCGTCGGCGACGCCCTCACGCGCTGGCACCGCCTGCTCGGTGAAGACGTCCTGTTCCTCACCGGGACCGACGAGCACGGCTTGAAGATCCAGCAGGCCGCTGACGCCGCCGGACTCGACCCACAGACGTTCGCCGACGGCATCGCCCCGAAGTTCGCGGAGGCGTGGAAGCACCTCGAGATCGCCAACGACGACTTCATCCGCACCACCGAGCCGCGCCACCGCGCCGGGGTGCTGGAACTCCTGCAGCGCTGCTATGACGCCGGGGACATCGAGCTCGATTTCTACCGCGGCAAGTACTGCGTGCGCTGCGAGGAGTACTACGCCGACGACGAGTTGTTGCCCGGCGATCTGTGCCCGATCCACAAGTTGCCGGTCGAGGAGGTCGAGGAGGAGAACTACTTCTTCCGGCTCTCGCGGTTCCAGCAGCGACTCCTCGACTGGTACGCCGCCCACCCAGGTGCGATCGTCCCGGAGTTCCGTGGCAACGAGGCGATGGGGCTCATCCGCTCGGGACTGCGCGACTTCTCGGTCAGCCGCTCCAGCCTCAAGTGGGGCATCCCGCTGCCGTGGGACCCGTCGCACGTCGCCTACGTGTGGTTCGACGCGTTGACCAACTACTTGTCGGCCGTCGGGTTCGGCACCGACGAGCAGCGGTTCGACCAGTGGTGGCCCGTCGACTACCACCTCATCGGCAAGGACATCATCCGGCACCACTGCGTGTACTGGCCGGCGATGCTGATGTCAGGCGGCATCGAACCGCCCAAGGGATGGGCGGTCGGCGGCTGGCTGCTCGTCGGCGGCGAGAAGATGAGCAAGACGACGGGCAACGTGGTGAGACCGCTCGAGCTCGTCGACACCGTCGGCGTCGATGGCTTCCGCTACTACATCCTCGCCGACACGCCGTACGGCCAGGACGGCGACTTCACCTACGAGGGTCTCGTCGGGCGATACAACGCGGATCTCGCCAACAACCTCGGCAACCTCGTCGCCCGCGTGGCCACCGTCGTGCACTCCAAGTGCGGCGGCACCGGTCCGGCGCCGTCCGCGGACAGCCCGCTGGCCGCGGTGGCCACGGAGGCGGTGGCGGGTGCCGCAGCGGCTTGGGACATCGTCGCGCCCAACCGAGCGCTGGAAGCCACGTGGCAGCTGATCCGCTCCACCAACGCTCACCTCGAAGCGAACGAGCCGTGGAAGGCGGACCCTGGTCCGGCCGTCGAGGCGGTGCTCGGTGACGCCCTCGAAGCGCTGCGCATCGTGACGATCCTGGCCTCTCCAGCGCTCCCTGCCACGGCGCAGGAGATCTGGCAGCGCCTCGGGCTGCCAGGCGCGATCACGGAGCAGCGGGTGCCTGGCGACGTCCAATGGGGCGGCTATCCGGGTGGCTTGCCCGTCGTGAAGGGTGCGCCGCTGTTCCCGCGGATCAAGGCGTGAGTGCGTGGATCGACTCCCATTGCCACGTTGGCGCAGACGAAGCGGGACAGATCGTCGCTGACGCAGCCGAGGCCGGTGTCGGTGCCCTGGTCACGGTTGGTTGTGATCGGGCCACCTCCGTGGAGGCACTGGACCTGGCCAAGCGCTTCGCCAACGTCCACGCCACCGTGGGGCTGCACCCGCACGAAGCGCGGCACGGCGTCGACACGATCTCCGATCTCTTCGACGGCCCGGTACGGCCGGTTGCCGTCGGCGAGTGCGGCCTCGACTACCACTACGACCACTCACCTCGGGATGCTCAACGCGCGGCCTTCGCCGCCCAGATCGCGATGGCGCACGAGCTGCGGCTGCCACTCGTGATCCACACACGCGAGGCCTGGACGGAGACCTTCGATCTGCTGGATGCGGAGACGACGCCGGAGCGCACGATCTTCCATTGCTTCACCGGTGGGCCCGATGAGGCTCGCGCGTGCCTCGATCGCGGTGCCTACATCAGCTTTTCGGGGATCGTCACGTTCCCGCGCGCCACCGACGTACGTGCGGCAGCGAACGTCGTACCGCTTGATCGCCTGCTCGTGGAGACCGACAGCCCGTACCTTGCGCCCGTGCCGAACCGCGGCCGCCGCAACCGCCCGGCGTGGGTGCCACTGGTCGGAGCGGCCGTGGCGGAGCTGCGCGGCGTTGCGCCCGACGAGGTCCGTGACGCATCCACGTCGAACGCGGGTTCGGCCTTCGACCTGCACCGGCTTGCGTTCCCGGTGCAGGATTCGTAGCGTTTTGCCCTCTACCTGGGCCGGACTGCCGTCTCGGCCCCCAGATCGGGAGCAGACCCTGCGATTCGAACGAGCAGACCGGCGGCGGCTGGCTTTCGCCAGCGCGCTGACGGTCGTCGCTCTTCCGGCGATCCTGCTCGCCAACCGCGAGCAGGACGGCGTGCGGTCGCCCAACGTCGCGGCGGTCGGGCTGCCCGCTGGTGATGCGAGCACGACGGCGCCAGGCGCTCCGGGTGCTGCGGCCATCGATCCACTGGGGAGGGTCGAGCCGCAGTTCCTGGCCGCGACGCCGGAAGCGGCGCAACCGCCTGCTGAGCCGGCCGTTGCCGCCGGGAGTGCCGACTACGTGGTGGTCGGGACGGGGCAGGCGACGTACCGCCGCGACGTCGGCCCGGGGTTCTGCCTGTTCAACGGCATCCCGTCGAACGTCGTCGTGCAGGTCGTCAACGTCGACAACGGTCGTTCGGTGGAATGCCGGTCTCGTCCCCGTGACGACGAGGGCGTGCCGCCGGACGAGCTGGTCCTGTCGCAAGAGGCGTACATGCAACTCGCCGACCTCACGGACGCGCCCGTCCCGGTCGAACTCCGGCAGTGATTGCGTTCCCCGGCCACGCAGGCCGCAGGTGGCCGCTCCCTCGCTGGCGCTCGGTCGCTCGCACCTCGCGACGGCAGTAGATGACACATTCCCGCCCAGGCGTGCGCGAGCTGCTCACTCGCCGCGGGCTCGCACCGCGCCGTGAGCTCGGGCAGAACTTCGTCGCCGACCCCAACACGGTGCGCCGCATCGCCCACCTGGCCCGCGTCGGCCCAGGCGATCCGGTCGTCGAAGTCGGTGCCGGACTCGGCTCCCTGACCCTGGCGCTCGCCGAGCGGGGCGCCGACGTGCTGGCCGTCGAGGTCGACGCCGGACTTGCGGACGCGCTGCGCGAGGTCGTGGCGGACGTGCCGAACGTGCGCGTCGTCCACGCCGATGCGATGCGGCTCGATTGGGAGGCGCTGCTCGGGGGCGTTGGCGGGTGGGTGCTCGTCGCCAACCTGCCGTACAACGTCGCCACCCCGCTGATCGCCGACCTGCTCGATCAGGTGCCGGCGATCGAGCGGATGCTCGTCCTCGTGCAGCGCGAAGTCGCCGAGCGTCTGGCGGCCCGACCCGGCACCCACGCCTACGGCGCGGTCAGCGTGAAGGTCGCCTTCTGGGCGGAGGCTCACATCGTGGGTGATGTTCCGGCGTCTGTGTTCGTCCCCCGGCCGAACGTCGAGTCGGCGCTCGTCGAGCTCGTGCGACATCCGCCGCCGGCGATCGAACCGTCGCCGTTGTTCGAGCTCGTGCGCGCCGCGTTCGGTCAGCGCCGCAAGATGCTCCGGCGTTCGCTGTCTGGGCGGGTCACAGCCGAGCAGTTCGCCGCGGCCGGGGTCGCGCCGACGGCGCGACCCGAAGACCTGGGGCTGGAGGAGTGGGTGCGGCTGACCGCCGCCGTGGCTGCATGACGTCGGTCCATGCGCCGGCCAAGTTGACGCGCTCGCTGCGCGTGGTCGGCGTGCGCGACGACGGCTACCACCTGCTCGATGCCGAGGTCGTGGCGCTCGATCTGGCCGACGAGCTGCGGATCATGACCGCCGGCACTGGCGTGACGGTGACGGGGCCGTTCGCGGCAGGCGTGCCTGTCGACGACGCCAACCTGGTCGTTCGAGCGCTGGCGGCTGTCGGTCGCCAGGCCGCCGTGCAGCTGGACAAGCAGATCCCGCACGGCGCGGGGTTGGGTGGCGGATCGGCCGACGCCGCCGCGGTGCTGCGCTGGGCTGGGGTGTCCGACCTCGGGCTCGCCGCGTCGCTCGGCGCCGACGTGCCGTGCTGCCTGGTCGGTGGGCGGGTGAGGATGCGCGGCATCGGTGAGGTCATCGACCCGCTGCCCTTCGAGCCGCTGGTCGTGACGCTGGTCGTGCCACCCGTCGTCGTCAGCACACCGGCCGTGTACCGAGCGTGGGACGAGCTCGGCGGACCACGCGGCGAGGGTTCGAACGACCTCGAAGGAGCGGCGCTGACGGTCGAACCGGAGCTGCGGGCCTGGCGGGAACGGATCGGGGAGGCGACCGGCGCGGCCCCCGTGATGGCGGGCAGTGGGTCGGCGTGGTTCGTCCTCGGCGACCGTACGGACGTGCTCGAGGGGCTGCGCGACGACGGCGCGTTCGTGCGGCTGGCCCGCGCCGTGGACCGCCAGTAACGGTGAGGCCGCGTCGTTCAGGGGCGAGGCCCCGGTTCGGCACGCCGGCGCCTCCAGGCGCTTCGGCGGCCGCGTCGTTCAGGGGCGAGGCCCCGGTCGGCACGCCGGCGCCTGATGTTGGCCTCGCTCGTCGCTCGGCTCCGGCTCGTCGCTGGCGCTTCCCTCGCCGGCAGGCGCTTCGGCGGCCGCGTCGTTCAGGGGCGAAGACCCAGTTCGGCACGCCGGCGCCTCCAGGCGCCTTCGGCGGCCGACGTTCCTATTTACGGCGTTGGTGGCGGGTCCGCCGCAACATCTTCTTGTGCTTCTTCTTGCGCATGCGCTTGCGGCGCTTCTTGATCAGCGAACCCATGAGGCCGGTCACGCTAGCGGGGGTAACTTGCGCAGGGCACGCCGTCCGGGGTCGTTCAATCGGTAGGACGCCTGATTTTGGTTCAGTGAATAGGGGTTCGATTCCTCTCCCCGGAGCGCCGAGGCCCGCCGGATTGGGTGGTCGATCGAGTCGACAACTGGTCTCGAGCCGGATCTGGACTCACTCCAACATGGGGTCTATGCTCCGCCGCGTGTCGAGTGACACCATCGACAACGAGGCGCTGTTGCGCCGGCATGGGCTACAGGTCACGGCCCAGCGTCTCGCCGTCCTGAGGGCCGTGTCCGAACATCCGCACAGCACCGCCGACGACATCGGTGATGTGGTGCGAGCCGAGATCGGTGCCATCTCGCGTCAGGCCGTGTACGACGCGCTGACGGTCCTCACCGACAGGGGTCTCCTCCGGCGCATCCAGCCGGCCGGGTCGCCGGCCCGCTACGAGACCCGGGTCGGGGACAACCACCATCATGTGATCTGCCGAGCGTGCGGCCGGATGGTCGACGTCGACTGCGCGGTCGGCGATACCCCGTGCTTGACGGCGGCCGATGACTCGGGCTACGAGGTCGATGAAGCCGAGGTCATCTACTGGGGCCGATGCCCCGAGTGCGTCGCCGCAACGAGCGATTAGCAGGAACAGAGAGGAGCAGGACAGCCGTGTCCGAGAGCGAGAACCCAGTCATCCCCGCCCCAACCCCCGAGGCCCATCGGCCATTCTCGAACCGGGACTGGTGGCCGAACCAGCTGGACCTGTCGGTCCTCCACAAGCACTCGCCGGGGGCGAACCCGCTGGACGAGGACTTCGACTACGCCGAAGAGGTCAAGACGCTCGACGTCGAGGCGCTGAAGCAGGACATCTTCGACGTGATGACGACGTCGCAGGACTGGTGGCCGGCGGACTACGGCCACTACGGCCCGCTGTTCATCCGGATGTCGTGGCACGCCGCGGGCACGTACCGCATCGCCGACGGCCGGGGCGGTGGTGGCGAGGGCGCGCAGCGCTTCGCCCCGCTCAACAGCTGGCCTGACAACGTCAGCCTGGACAAGGCGCGCCGGTTGCTCTGGCCGGTCAAGCAGAAGTACGGGCGGAAGGTCTCCTGGGCCGACCTGATCATCTTCGCCGGGAACTGTGCGTACGAATCGATGGGGTTCAAGACGTTTGGCTTCGCCTTCGGGCGCGAGGACACCTGGGAGCCCGAGGAGATCTTCTGGGGGCCGGAGGACACGTGGCTCGGTGATGAGCGCTACAGCGGCGACCGTGAGCTCGCCGGCCCGTTCGGCGCCGTCCAGATGGGGTTGATCTACGTGAACCCGGAAGGGCCCAACGGCAACCCCGATCCGCTGGCGAGCGCCAGGGACATCCGCGAGACGTTCGGCCGGATGGCGATGGACGACGAGGAGACCGTTGCCCTCATCGTCGGCGGCCACACCGTCGGCAAGTGCCATGGTGCGGTCGATCCCGAGTATCTCGGACCCGAGCCCGAGGGCTGCCCCGTCGAGGCGCAAGGCCTCGGCTGGCACAACAGCTTCGACACCGGCGTCGGGGTCAACGCGCTCACCAGCGGTCTCGAGGGCGCGTGGACCAACGAGCCGACGAAGTGGGACAACGGGTACCTGGACAACCTGTACAAGTACGACTACGAGCTGACGAGGAGCCCCGCCGGCGCTCAGCAGTGGACTCCCTCGAACGCCGAGGCCCAGGACACCGTCCCCGACGCCCACGATCCGTCCAAGCGGCACGCCCCGATGATGCTGACGTCGGACCTCGCACTGAAGGTGGACCCGATCTACGGGCCGATCTCCAAGCGCTTCCATGAGAACCCCGACCAGCTCGCCGACGCCTTCGCGAAGGCGTGGTACAAGCTGTTGCACCGCGACATGGGACCCATCTCGCGCTATCCTCGGCCCGTGGGTGCCGGAGGCGCAGCTGTGGCAGGACCCCGTCCCTGCCGCCGAGTACGACCCGATTGGGGAGGACGCCGTCGCGGGGCTCAAGGAGAAGATCCTCGCCTCGGGACTGTCCGTCTCCCAGCTGGTCTCCACGGCGTGGGCGGCGGCGGCCAGCTTCCGCGGCACTGACAAGCGAGGAGGGGCGAACGGTGCACGGATCCGCCTCGCACCACAGAAGGACTGGGAGGCCAACGACCCGACCGCGCTGGCCACCGTGCTGCAGCGCCTCGAGGAGATCCAGCAGGACTTCAACGGCTCGCAGTCCGGCGGGAAGATCTCGCTCGCCGACCTGATCGTGCTCGCGGGATGCGCTGGCGTCGAGCAAGCGGCGAAGAACGCCGGGTACGACGTGACCGTGCCGTTCGCGCCAGGTCGCACGGACGCCTCGCAGGAGCAGACCGACGTGGAGTCGTTCGCCGTGCTCGAACTGGATGCCGATGGTTTCCGCAACTACCTGCGAGCCGGCGAGAAGCTGCCGCCGGAGACCAAGCTGGTGGACCGGGCCTACATGCTGACGCTGACGGCGCCCGAGATGACGGTTTTGGTCGGCGGCATGCGGGCCTTGAACGCCAACCACGGGCAGACCGCCCACGGCGTTCTGACCGACCGGCCCGAGACGCTGACCAACGACTTCTTCGTGAACCTCCTCGACATGGGCACGGAGTGGAAGACGTCCGCGTCGGCCGAGAACGTGTACGAGGGCCGCGATCGTGGCACTGGCGAGGTCAAGTGGACCGCCACCGCCGTCGACCTGGTCTTCGGTTCGAACTCCCAGCTCCGCGGCCTCGCCGAGTTCTACGCATCTGACGACGCGAAGGAGAAGTTCGTGCGCGACTTCGTGGCGGTGTGGAACAAGGTGATGAACCTCGATCGCTTCGACCTCGCCTGATCAACGTTCGGGTTCGGCTCGCAAACAAGTTGCTCGCCTCGCCTTCCGAGCTCGCCGCCTCCGCTGCGCTTCGGCGTCTCACCCACCTGCACGCACGGCCGAGATCCGGAAGCGCTCACCTATCCGCGCCTGCCGGCCCCAACAGGCGGTTGACTGGGTAGCGCATGAGCGTCTCGGCCATCGTGCTGGCAGCGGGGGAGGGGACCCGCATGCGCTCCAACCGCCCCAAGGCGCTGCACATGATCTGCGGGCGGGCGATGGTGCTCCATGTCATCCATGCGCTCGAACTCGTGCATCCCCAGCGCACAGCGCTGGTCGTCGGTCACGGTGCCGAGCAGGTCACGAAGAAGGTCCAGGACCAGGCGCCAGGGTGGGCCAACGTCGTCTTCGTCGAGCAGCCGGCTCAGCGGGGGACCGGCGATGCGGCCGCGCACGGCATGACCGCCTTCCCCGGGGACGACCTCGACGACGACTCGACGGTCGTGGTGCTTCCCGCCGACACGCCGTTGCTGCGCTCTGAGACCGTCGATGCCCTCGTCGCCGCGCACGTCGCGACCAGCAACGCGGCGACCCTGCTCTCCAGCGTGCTCGACGACCCGACCGGCTACGGACGAGTGATCCGCGCGCCGGACGGACGCGTGCTGCGAATCGTCGAGCAGGGCGACGCCAATGAGGACGAGCTGGCGGTCCACGAGATCGGCACGAGCATCTACGCCTTCCGTCGTGAAGTGCTCGGACCGGCGCTCCGGCACCTCTCACCGGACAACACGCAGGGCGAGTTCTACCTGACGGACGTCGTGGCCGTGCTGAGCGGCATGGGTCACCGCATCGGGTGCGTGCAAGCGTCGGCGGAGGAGACCCAGGGGGTCAACGACCGCTGGCAGCTCGCTCTCGCCGAGCGCGAGCTCAGAGCGCGCACCAACCGGCGCTGGCTGCTCAACGGTGTCACCATGCTCGACCCGCGCCAGACGTTCGTCGACGTCACGGTCAAGCTGGGGCGGGACGTCACCCTGTACCCGGGCACGATGCTCGGCGGCAACACCGTCATCGGCGATGGTTGCGACATCGGGCCGGAGACCCGCTTGGACGGCTGCGTGGTGGGGAAGGATTGCGTCGTGCAGAACACCGTCGGCGCCGATGCCGAGATCGGCAATCGTGCCCGCGTCGGTCCCTACGCCCACCTGCCGGCAGGATCGAGCGTCGCACCTGGTGAGATCACGGGTGCCTTCTACACTGCGGCCGCGGACTGACAGGAGGCCACGGGAGGTCCCATGGAGAAGGTGACCACCAAGAAGCTGGCGTTGTACTCGGGCCGCACCCACCCCGAGCTGGCCACCGCGGTGGCTGGCCACCTGGGGCAGGAGCTCGGCCACCCGAACATCGTCGAGTTCGCCAGCGGCGAGGTCAAGACGCGGTTCGCCGAGAGCGTGCGCGGCGCCGACGTCTTCATCATGCAGAGCCATTACGGCATGGACGGGCACTCCGTGAACGACTCGATCATGGAGCAGCTGATCATGATCGACGCCGCCTACCGAGCCTCGGCCAAGCGGATCACCGCCGTCTGCCCCTTCTACGGCTACGCCCGCCAGGATCGGAAGGCCGACGGGCGTGAACCCATCACTGCCCGCCTGGTGGCCGACATGTTCAAGGTTGCGGGTGCCAAGCGGATGATCTCCATCGATTTGCACGCCGGCCAGATCCAGGGCTTCTTCGATGGCCCGGTCGACCACCTCACCGCGATGCCAGTGCTCGAGGGTTACCTGCGCGAGCACGGCACGGAGCCGGTCATCGTCTCGCCCGACGCTGGTCGGATCAAGGTCGCCGAGCGCATGGCTCAGCACCTCGACGACTGCGGCGCCGACCTCGCGTTCTGCTACAAGCGCCGTCCGAAGGGGACGGCCAACGTGGCCAAGGCGACCGAGGTGATCGGCGAGGTCCGAGGGCGGCTGTGCGTCCTCACCGACGACATGATCGACACTGCGGGAACGATCACGTCGGCGGCCGAGCTGCTCATGTCAAGAGGCGCCACCGAAGTGTGGGCCATGGCGACGCACGGCGTCTTGTCGGGAGACGCCATCGAGCGCTTGAAGAACAGTGCGATCCAGCGCGTCGTCCTGACCGACACCCTGCCGCTGCCACCCGAGAAGCAGCTGCCGTCGATCGAGGTGCTGTCGATCGCCCCGCTGCTCGCCGAGGCACTCTCGGCGGTCTTCGACGACACCAGCGTCAGCGAGATCTTCGGCGGGGAGAACCTGGCCTAGCCCCAACCGGGTTGATGCGCCTGCAACAATGCGGCGCAAATGCGTCCGATCCGCCCGTCGACGCCTGCACGCCCGCGGTCCGTGGCTCTGGTTCACGTCGCGATCGGGTTGGTGCTGCTCGTCGCGCTCGAGGTCGTCCTCCTCGTCGACGGCTCGGTGGAGCCGACGTGGCTGATCCTTGCCTTTCCCCTGATGGGCTGCACCTACGGCGCGGCCGGCATCGAGGCGTGGCGGCGGCGGCCGAGCAATCGCGTCGGTCCGATACTCGTGCTCGGCGCCTGGGCCTGGCTGCTGGCCGGCCTCCCAACGTCGACAACCGAGTTACTCGTGGTCGTCGGCCAGTTCTCATCGACACTCGGCGTCGCCGTGGTCGTGCACCTCGTGCTGGCGTTCCCATCCGGCCGGCTGCCTGACGTCACGTCGCGGTGGATCGTCGCCGCGGCGTATTTCACGACGACCGTCCTGGAGGTCCCGCTTTGGCTGTTCGACCCGGATT
Organism: uncultured Acidimicrobiia bacterium; assembly: GCA_963774635.1. Lineage (GTDB taxonomy): Bacteria > Actinomycetota > Acidimicrobiia > Acidimicrobiales > Ilumatobacteraceae > JALZMG01. The sequence goes on along the minus strand of CAVZFS010000029.1, from coordinate 3,738 downwards.
CGCCGGCATTGATCTCCGACGACCCCTCGCTCGAACGCCTTGCCGAGTGGACGCAGCGCAGCATCGGCTCGGTGATCCTCGTGGCCATGTCCGTCGTCGCCTTCCGCCGGCTGCGGGCGGCGACACCAGCGGCACGCCGCGTGCTCGGCCCGGTCCTCGGGTACGGCATCTTCACCGCAGTCATGGTGCCCGTGTCGGCGAACGTGATCCAGCCGCTCACCGGGATGGACCCGATCACACTGGCGACGATCCAACTCGCTGTGCTGGCGGTCCTGCCGTTCGCGTTCGCCATCGGTCTGCTGAGCGGCGGGTTCGCCCGGACGGGTGAGCTGGTCGAGCTCGGCGTGTGGCTCGGAGCCGATGCCGACCGGCCGGAGCTGGCGGTGGCGTTGGCCGACACCCTCGGCGACCCCAGTGTCGACGTCGGCTTCTGGCTGCCGGATCGGCGCCGCTACGTCGACGCTGCCGGCCACCCGTTCGCGCGGACGGTCGATCAACGTCGCGGCTACGCCGACATCGACCTGGCTGGCCGCCATGTCGGGGTCATCGGTTACGACGCCACCTTGATCCCCGATGCCGGGCTGGTGCGCACGGCCGGGCGTGTGCTGGCGATCGCCATCGACCGTCAGCGTCTCGACGCTGAGCTGCGGGCCAGCCACGACGCCCTACGCGAGTCGAGATCACGCATCGTCGAAGCGACCGACGTCGAACGGCGACGGATCGCCCGCGACCTCCACGATGGACTGCAGGGCCGGATGATCCTGCTCGGGATCCGGGCGCGGCGCCTGGCCGACCGACTTCCCGACGGCGAGGAGCACACCGAAGCGGAGTCCCTGCGCTCCGGGCTGGAGGTCGCCATCGACGAGCTCCGCAACCTGGTCCACGGTGTGATGCCGGCGCTGTTGATCGAGCGCGGGCTGCAGGCGGCAACCGAGGAGCTGGTCGACCGCATGCCGATCCCGACGGAGCTCGTCGCGGCAGCCGAGCAGCTCCGACCGCTGCCGGCCACGGTGGAGAGCACCGCGTTCTTCGTCGTCGCCGAGGGCTTGGCGAACGCGCTCAAGCATTCCGGTGCGGAAAGGATGGCCGTACGCCTCGACATGGTCGGCGATGATCTGCTGATCGAGGTGAGTGACGACGGCATCGGCGGAGCGAGCGCCGCCACCGGCAGCGGGCTGCGTGGCATCGAAGACCGTGTCGACGTGCTCGGCGGTCGCCTGCGCGTCGACAGCCCTCCGGGTGGAGGGACGCGGATGTTGGTCGAGGTGCCATGCGGGTCGTGATCGGCGAGGACGAAGCCCTCCTCCGCGAGGGTCTGTCGCTCGTGCTGGCGCAGGGCGGGATCGAGGTGGCGGCGATCGCCGGCGACGCCGTGACGCTCGTGCGGGAGGTGACCGAGCACCAGCCGGATCTCGTGATCACCGACATCCGGATGCCACCGGGGAACGCCGACGACGGCCTGCAAGCGGCACTCGAGCTGCGTGCCGCGCGACCCGACCTGCCGATCGTCGTGCTGTCCCAGCACGTCCAGCGGCAGTACGCCCTCGAGCTGCTCGAGGGTGGGTCCGTTGGCATCGGCTACTTGCTGAAGCAGCGGATCACCGACATCGACGACTTCCTCGGCGACCTGAAGCGGGTTGTCGACGGCGGCACCGTGCTCGACCGGGAGGTCGTCGCGGTGATGGTCGAGCGGGCGCGCCGGACCGACGGCGCGGTGGAGTCGCTGACACCGCGGCAGCGGGACGTGCTGGCGCTCGTCGCCGAGGGTCGGAGCAACGCGGCGATCGCCCGCCAGCTGGGGATCGCCGAGAAGACGGTGGTGCAGCACACGTCCCTGGTCTACGACCACCTCGGGCTGCCTGACAGCGACGACGACCACCGGCGGGTGCTCGCCGTCGTGCGCTACCTCGCGCGCTGACGTCATGGATGCGGCCGGCGAAGGCGCTGGAGCGCCCGCCGTGCCGAACCGGGTCCTCACCTCTGAACGACGCGGCCGGCGACACACACACCGACTCAGGTCGGTTGTGCGAACGCACGGTCGATGCGCACAGTGATGACAGCACCGGACCTGGGAGGACATGTGCGCACTGCAAGGACTGCAACGATCGCGATGGTGGCCGTGGTCGGTCTCGTCGCCGCCTCGTGCGGCGGAGACGACGACAGTGACAGCGGTGGCGCGACCACCGGCGTGGGCTCGGCCGCCCCGGCCACCACCAGTGAGGCCACGGAGGTCGACGCCACGACCACGGAAGCGGAGGCCACCACCACGGAGGCCGCCCCGGACACCACGAGCGAGACGACGGAAGCGGCTCCGTCCTCGTCGGCGGCCGCTGGGGAGTTCACCGCCGACGAGATCGCGCAGATCGACGCGGCGGCGATGGCGAGCCTGACGAACGGCACCACCGGCACCATCGTCAGCATCGTCGACCCCGAACGAGGCACGTTCCTCAAGGCCTACGGGACGGCCGACGAGGCGGGCACCCCCATGCTCCCCGACATGCACTACCGGATCGGGAGCGTGACCAAGACATTCACCGCCGATGCTGTGTTGCGCCTGGTCGATCAAGGACTGGTGGCGCTCAGCGACCCGATCGCGATGTACGTCGACGACATCCCCAACGGCGACGTGATCACCATCCAGGATCTGCTGGCCATGCGCAGCGGCCTGTTCGACTACGCATCCGACCCGGACTTCTACGCCCAATACACCGCCGACCCGGCGCTGCCCTGGACGACGGAGGACTCGCTGGCACTCGTCCGGGCTCACGCCGCCGACGCCACAGCGCCGAACACGACGACGGAGTACAACAACGCCAACTTCGTCCTCCTCGGTGAGGTGATCGAGCGCGTGACCGGCCAGACCGTGGAAGACCATCTCACCCAACTGATCGGCGAGCTCGGGCTGACGAACACGTCGTACCCGACCGGCGACACGCTGCCCGAGCCGTACGTCACCGGTTACTACAGCGACGGCACGACGCCGCCCCCGTACCGCGACGTCACGGTCCAGAACCCGGCGGTCGCCGGTGCCGCGGGAGCCATCATCTCGACCGTCCCGGACATGACCCAATACGCATCGAGATGGGCACCGGCGCAGGGCTGACGCCAGAGACGTTCGAAACGCGGCAGACCTGGACCCCCTGCACCACCACCGGCGTCCGGGTCCAATACGGCCTGGGCCTCACCCAGCTCGGCGACTGGATCGGTCACGACGGGTCGATGTTCGGCTACAGCGACATGGTGTTCTACCTGCCGAGCGAGCAGGCGGCCGTCGTCGTCATGGGCAACGCCGCCGACAGATCGCGGTGCCGGCGCAGGCGCTGTGGGGCGAAGTGGTCAAGCTGCTGTACCCGGACTCGCTGACGACCTGGTGATCCGTCGTTGATGCGGCCGGCGAAGGCGCTGGAGCGCCCGCCGTGCCGAGCCGGGTCTCCCCTCCTGAACGACGCGGCCTTGGAGCTCGGCACCCGGATGGGCTGGCGCCGTGGCCGGTAGGCTGCTCGACCGTCCTGAATCGCCTCCAGAAGGTCACACCATGGCTTCCACCGTGCTCCTCGCCAACATCGGCCGCCCGACCGGCAGCGCCTCCGCTCGCCGGCTGCGAAAGGCCGAGAACATCCCGGGCGTGTTGTACGGCCGCGGCATGACGCCGGTGGTCCTGGCAGTCGGGCGGCGCGATCTGCGTGTCGCCCTGTCCGGTCCAGCCGGTGCGAACACGGTGCTCGACCTGACCGTCGA
>CAVZFS010000028.1:0-169384 GCA_963774635.1 uncultured Acidimicrobiia bacterium | reverse complement strand
ACCGTGGTGGCGCTGCGCTTCTCGATCCAACAATTGGGACGATCACCACTCTCCGAATTCTGGGCGCAAGCGCTCGTCGGTGGAACGACAATCCTCAGGGAGATCAAGCGATGGAAAGCACATCGCGGACGCGTCTCCGCCTTCGTGAAATTCTGGGAGTGGCTTGGCGGTGTTTTTGATCATGGATGGGAGCAGACTTTCGTCACTTGTCGCGGTGATCTCCTTGTGCGCGCTCGGTGCAGCTGGATGTAGCAGTGACACGAGCACCAGGGATGGCCCGAGCGGCGATCTCAATGCCGACAACACGTTCCTGTTCGCCAACAGTGGGCCCACCGAGCTCCACGACGGGCTCGGGACGCACCGCTTCGAGGTGTCCACCGACAGCGAGGAGGCCCAGCGGTACATCGACCAGGGGGTCGCTCAGGTCTACGGGTTCCAGTCCGCCGACGCCTATCGATCGTTCCGCAAGGCGTCGGAGCTTGATCCCACGCTCGCCATGGCGTATTGGGGCATGGCGCTCGCGCTCGGCCCCGATGTCAACTACGGAATCGAGGTGAACCGGAACCAGCTGGCCTACGACGCCATTCAGAGAGCCCGATCGCTCGCCGCCGACGCGACCCCGAAGGAACAAGACCTCATCGCGGCGCTGGCCACTCGCCACAGCAACGAGCCGCATCCGGACTTTGGTGCGCTGAACGAGGCGTATGCCGCAGCGATGACCGAGGTCGCCGACACGTACCCCGAGGACGTCGATGTCGCCACGCTGTATGCAGCCGCCGTGATGTGGACGAACTGGGGGCAGCAGTTCCCGCACCCGTTCCCTCAAGCCCAGATGGAGGACCCCCAGGACACCGTCGAGGTGATCGAGACGCTCGAGTCGGTGCTCGACAGAGATCCAGACCACGTCGGCGCGATCCACCTCTACATCCACGTGATGGAGCAATCGCCGAACCCCTCGAGGGCGTTGGAGAGTGCCCAGCGCCTCAAGCAGCTGGCGCCCAATGCCCCGCATCTCGTGCACATGGCCTCGCACATCTACGTGCACACCGGCGACCACGCGTCGATCATGAACATCAACGAGGACGTGTTCCCGCAGCTCGAGGCCTACCGCGAACGCATCGGGGAGGCTGACTTCTTCTACGTTGTCGAGGGTTCGCACGAGCGGCGGTTCGTCGTCGAGACACTCGACGACTCGGGGCGTCGTGCAGAGGCCGTCAGGAAGGCCGACGAGCTCGTCGAGTGGGTGGAGCCCTACCTGGACGAGGCTCCGTGGCTGGCCGACAACGCGGCCGTGCCGATCCTCACCCGCATCCACTTCGCCATGTGGGACGAGCTCCTCGACCTCCCCGTGCCGGGAGGAGGGCCGGACCGGCCGGCACCGACCGGTTTCTACCACTTCGGACGCGCGATGGCGTTTGCGGCCACCGGGCGACTGGACGAGGCGACGCTGGAGCGCGACGCGCTGCAGCAACTGCGGCAACAGATGCCGGCGGACCTCACGCTCGGGTCGAACTCTCTCGACGAGATGCTGGAGATCGCGCAGCTTGTTGCGGATGCCCGCATCGCACGGGCTGAGGAGGACTACGACACGAGCATCGAGCTACTCCGCGATGCAGTCCGCATCGAGGACACCTTGAAGTACGACATCGGCTACCCGATCCTCCCGTTTTCGTTCCGGGAGAACCTGGGCGCCACGCTGCTGCTGGCCGGCCAACCTGAGGAGGCCGCCGAGGTCTTCGAGGAAGACCTGGAACGCAACCCAGGCAACGGACGCTCGTGGTTCGGGCTCACCGCCAGCCTCGACGCGATGGGCGACGAAGCCGGCGTGCTGGCGGCCCGCGAACAGTTCAGCAACGCGTGGCACCTCGCCGACACGCAACTCAGCATCAACGACTTCTAGTGAGCGCGCGCGTAGTCGTGATGAGGCACGCGACGTTGGCGGATGGCGCTTCGACCGCACCCGACGGCACCCCGCCCGCGCCTCCACCCCGACCCGAGCACGGCGGTGGCGCCTGGGTTCGATCGCCTCCACCTGCAGGACTTTCGGCTGAAGCGGACGACGGGACTCGAACCCGCGACCCTCACCTTGGCAGAGGTGATCGGAACCGTCCGTACGTCCCATGCGCTCGTGCACTCCGTGCGCCCGGCCGCTCGACCGGGTACCGGCCGACCTACCCGTGGCTCGACAATGCCCTACTCGACCGCCGCGGACAGATCATCCACGAAGGTGGAGTCATGGCGGCGCCGGGGCTGTACGCGGTCGGCCTTCCGCTCCTCAGGCGCCGCAAGTCCAGCTTCCTCGACGGGATCGGCGCCGACACCATCGATCTGACCATCCACCTCCGAGCGCACCTCGACCGCAACATGGCCGCCGCATGATCGAGGGGCCGACCCGGCACCTCCTCATGGCGCCGCTCCTTGGGGCTCCGTACTGGCACGGATGCGCCTCGGCACCCCGTTGGCGGACCACGCCAAGCCCAGGCGGATCAAATGGCGAGCCCCCGACCGGAACCAGTGGGCCGCCGCCTGTGCTGCGGTCATGTTCGAGAGCAGGCTCGGACAACACGGGATTGTCTTGAGCCGCTTCCACCGTGGCGATGATGTTCTCGCCGTCAAGGGGAATCCAGGGACGCCCCGGATCACTACCCGACCAGCGCGAATGAGTAGCCACTACTCATGGCCGCCTCGATGGCTTGAGGTTCGATGTGAACCCCGGGACAACGCTGTCCCCTTGTTCGTGGAAAGGCGAGGAGATGGGTTCGCAATGGAGAGCGGGAGTCCGGCCGCTGACGGCGGAGAGCGAGACCGTGTTGCTGACGGACGACTCGACGTTGCCCGAAATCGAGGACATCGCCGACAACACGGATGAGTCGCTGTGGTCACGCCGCGCTGCTGCTGATCGCGAAACGGCGACCACGAATAGCAACGACGCCGTCGAGTGGCTCACTCGTGTTCTGCGGTGTGCGCTTCATGGCCAAGGTGGCCACGGTCCTGAATCTTGACAACAGGCGTCCGGACGCCGACCGCCCGTCGTGAGAACGTTGCCAGGTGCCGTAAGGCCGTCGGCCTACTCGACCACGACTCCGCCGGAACCGGCACCGTGATCCGCCCCGACACAGTCCGCACTTACGCCGCCGAAGCCGGCTTCCGCCGAGTCGATCTCCTCCCCATCGAGCACGACTTCTGGCGCTTCTACCGGCTCATGCCGTGAAGACCTGACAGCCTGCACGTCGGTGCTGTTCGCGCTGCCTGCGCTCGCCGGGCGCCGCGTTCGCTGGTATTGCTAGGGATCGCTCCCCTTGCTTGAGAAGCGGCCGGCGTGTGAAGTCCTTGATCGGTGGTGGCGTGGTCAGCGGTGGGCGGACGCGATCCAGGCGGTGTCGTTGACGATCACGCCGTCGGGTCCGGCGTGGGGGGTGAATCCTGCCTTGAGGGCGTCGACGACGGCGGCGACCGTGTGGTCGGGTTGGTCGGCGAGGAGCTGTCGGCCTTCGGGGAGCGAGGTGATGAAGGCGGCGACTTCGTCGACGTCACGCCCGATGCGGATCGGCCGGCTGATTGCTTCGACGGCGACGTCACGGAAACCACCGGCTCGAATGGTCCGCTTGAGGCGGTCATCGTCGGCGAAGGCGAATGGTCCCGGTGCGCCGGGAGGGCCGAGGTCTGGGATCCCGACGTGAGGGGCGGCGGCGTTGAAGGCAATGGTGACCCATTCGCTTTGGAGCGGGTCGCTGGGGCAGACGACGACGAGTCGACCACCGGACCGCACGGCTCGACCCAAGTTCGTGAACGCTGCCTCGGCGTCGTCGAAGAACATCACCCCGAACCGGCTGATGACGACGTCGAAGACAGCGTCGGGGAACGGATGCAGCTGAGCGTCGTCGTGCACGAACTCGATGTTGTCGATGCCTGCCGCCACGGCACGTTGACGGGCGACCTCGAGAAGGGGGGCGGCGATGTCGACGCCGAGCGCCGACCCTTCAGGAGTCACCCGCCGGGCTGCTTCGAGGGTGGTGGCGCCGCACCCGCAGCCCACGTCGAGCACACGTTCACCTGGCCGCAACCCGGCGGCGTCGAGCATCGCGTCACCGAAGGGACCGTTGATCGCTTCGATCCGGTCGGGGTCTCGCAGATAGAGCTCGGTGGCGTCGGCGGACCAGTGCCGTTGCTGTTCGGTGGTGACCTTGTCGCTGGCAGCCATGGGTGACGCTCCTCCTGACTCCCGAGAGGTCGTGCTCGTCGGGTTCGATCGCGTGGACGATTCGAGGGTGCACGATCACCAACTGGCTCGCATCGGTAGATCTGCCCATGGCGGGCTGATCGACGGTCAGAACCGATCGCGTGGCACCAGCAGGTCGTGCTCGAGGGCGAACAGGGCGGCGGCGGCCCGGGTTGACACACCGAGCTTGGTGTAGATGTGCTGGACGTGGTGCTCGGCGGTGCGCCGGGAGACGCCCAGACGTCGACCGATCTCAGGGTTGGAGCAGCCCTCGGCGACGAGGCGCAGAACCTCGACCTCCCGCGAGCTCAGTCCACCGGGCTGCGATCCGCCTCGGGCCGGACGGTAGGGCTGGCCGGCGGCGTCGAGCACTGCGGCGACCGCATCGGGGTCGAGACGACCGCGGCGGGCGTCGCCCAGTAGCTCCTCGCCGGCCTGGTCGGCATCGAGCGCTGGTCGATGCGGTCGGCGTTGGGTCATCGCCTGAAACGAGTCCGCCGCCGCCAGCACCCGGGCGGCGGGGCCAAGGGAGCTGGCGCCGCAGCCGCGGTGGTATCCGGAGCCGTCGAGACGTTCGTGGTGCAGGCCAGCAACTGCAGCGATCGGGGTGAGCGAGCTGGAGGTCGCCAGGATCCGCTCGGTGTAGTAGGGATGCAGACGAACCTGCTCCCATTCGGCGCCGGTCAGCGGGCCCGGTTTCTCCCACACCGCGTTCGAAACCCCAGCCCGGCCGACGTCGTGCAGGAGAGCGGCCACATGGAGTCGAGCGATCGTCTCTCGGTCGATGCCCAACCGTGTCGCCGCCGCCACCGCAAGCCGGGCGACCCCCGATGAATGACCGTGGGTGAACGGGGTCTTGACGTCCACCAGGTCACCGAACGCCGACGCCACCACCGGCACATCGGCTTGGTGGATCTCCACCGGTGGTGACGGTTCGACCTCGAGCAGCACGGTTCGCGGGTCCCCTGAATCGGCCTCAGCCAGCAGCCCGGCGGCGTGGGCCGCGAACACCGCGACCACCTCGGGATCGAGCCGCTTGCCGGCGAACCTCCCGAGCGTCGTCGGAACGTTGTCGGCGTCGCCGAGCGCGGCGAGGAACACCGCATCGGCCGCCACCCGGGCGATCCGCGCCGCCGATGCGATCTTGTCGCCCTTGAGCCCTCGGGCGCCCCGACCATTCCACCACTCATGCACGTCGTACAGCGCCGCGCTCACCGACTCCGGCAGCCCGATCCGGTGAGCCACCGCCCGAGCCGCTTCACAGCTGGCCATGTCGTGCCGCTTGGAGAATGCCGGGCCTCTCGCCGCCAGCAACGCCAGACTCTTGGCCCGCGCGCCCGCTGGCAATCCACGTGTCGCCTCGGGGAGCAACACCGAGACGACCTCCCAAGCGGTATTCGTCCGCACCACGGCCCGGTGAACTGCAGCGTCGTCCCCGAACCAGACAGTGGTCTCGTGTGAGTAGGCCAGACACCCCACATGCAGCAGCAAGCTGACGTAGAAGACGTCAGCCGCCTGCTGCTCGGACAACCCCATACGCCGGGCCAGGCCCGTACCGACCGCACACGACCGCATCGCCGTCTCAACCGGCAGCCCGTACCCAAGATCCACCACCACCGACAACCCCGCGAGGAGATCGGCGAGGCGAAGGCGCGATCGCATCACCTCGATTCTTGCCCGTCCCCACCAGACGTCGGCCGGTGTGCCGTCGCGTGACGTGATGGGAGGACGAAGTCTCGGACGCCGGACCGGAACAGGACGGCCGCCGGTTGACACCATTGACGGTAAGTGTTAGCTTACCGTTCGTGGCGACTTACAGAGCGGAGGATGGTCTCTGGGACGCCATGGGTGATCGCACCAGGCGGGCCATCCTCGAGCGCTTGGCCGAGCGACCCTTTGCGGTGGGCGAACTCGCCGAGCAGCTTCCGGTCAGCCGCCCAGCCGTTTCCCAGCACCTCAAGGTGCTCAAGGCGACCGGCCTCGTCGACGACGACACGGTCGGAACCCGGCGCATCTACCGGCTCAACCCCGCCGGCGTGCAGGCGCTACGGGACCAGCTCGACACGTTCTGGAACCGCGCCATCGCCAGCTACGCAGCCGCAATCGACGACGACTCCACGGAGGACGAGACATGACCCAGGCAACAGACACGGTGGTCCGCAAGGAGATCGTGGTTGAAGCACCGATCGAGCGCGCCTTCAGCGTGTTCACCGATCGCTTCGGTGACTTCAAGCCGCGTGAGCACAACCTGCTCGGCGCGCCGATCGCCGAGACGACCTTTGAGCCCCGCGTCGGCGGTCACATCTACGACCGGGCTGAGGACGGCAGCGAGTGTCGCTGGGCCCGCATCCTCGCCTACGAACCTCCAACCCGGGTCAAGTTCAGCTGGGACATCGGCCCCACCTGGCAGCTCGAACCCGATCCTGCCAACAGCAGCGAAGTCGAAGTGCGATTCGTCGCCGAAGGCCCCGAACGCACCAGGGTCGAACTCGAGCACCGCCACATCGACCGCCACGGCCCCGGCTGGGAATCCGTCTACCACGGCGTCGACAGCGACGGCGGCTGGCCGCTGTACCTCACCAGGTACGCCGCCCTCCTCAGCCCGTAGCGACGCGAGGCGTGCCACCTGGCTTCCGTGCGTAATGATCGTTCATCGGCGGACGTTGAGGCCTGCCGGTCATACTCATCGACGCGGGGGCGAGCTGGTCCCGTTGGACTACTGACAGGTCAGCGATGCGTCGTCGGCTGACTCACGGGGCAGCAGTTGCCTCGACAGGCAATGACGCCCGTTGCCATTCGGGGTAGCCGTCCTCGAGCCGTCGGGCTCGGCGTCCGCGGCGGCGCAGGAGTCGTACGGCGTCGTCGGCGAACACGCAGTACGGGCCCCGGCAGTAGGCGACGACCTCGACGTCGGCAGGCAGTCGGCTGATGCTGGCGGCGAGGCGGTCGATCGGGATCGATCGGGCGCTGGCGATGTGACCGGCGGAGTACTCGGCGGCGGGGCGTACGTCGACCACGACGACGTCCCCCGCCGCGATGCGCTCGGCCAGCTCCTCCCGGCCGACCTGCTCCAGTGCGCTGCGATCGCCGAGGTAGTTGCTGGCCAGTTCGTCGAGTTGCTCATGGTGGGCGGCGGCGACGTCACGTAACGCCGCCCACAGCTCGCTGACCCGCGAGGAGGACAGCCGGTAGTAGATCCGCGTGCCATCGCGCCTGGTGGTGACGAGCCCTGCCGCCGCAAGTGACCGCAGGTGGAACGAGGTGTTGGCGACGCTCTGGCCGATCTCGGCGGCCAGCTCCTCCACGTGACGCTCTCCTTGGGCGAGCACGTCGACCAGCTCGGCGCGGCGACCGTTGCCGAGCGCTTTGGCGACGTCGGCGAACGCGTCGAACATGGCGTCTTTCGCCTGTCGCTCACCCATTCCACAAACCTCCTCAAAGAATTACTTGACAATCTACCCCAGGGCTGACATATATTCAAGTCATTACTTGAGGAGGAGAGATGGTGCCCGGAGTCCAGCTGTTCGTGGACGAAGGACTGGGTCACTCGTCGTACCTCGTCGATCTTGGGGACGGCACGGCAGCGATCGTCGATCCTCCCCGCTTCCCCGCCGACCACGTCCGCGCCGCGCGGGCGCGGTCGCTCGAGCCGCGGTGGACCATCGACACCCACTCGCACGCCGACTACGTCACCGGCAGCCCTTCCCTGGCGACAGACGAAGGGATGACGTTCGTCGCCCCGGCCGCCTCGCGCCTGGAGACCCCGCACCTGGCCGTCACTGACGAGCAGCGGATCGACGTGGCTGCCGGAGTTGCGCTGCGGGCGATCGCGACGCCGGGCCACACGCCCGACCATCACGTGTTCGTGCTTGAACGGGACGGTTCACCGGCCGCCGTGTTCACCGGCGGTTCGCTGATGGTCGGTGCCGTCGGGCGCACCGACCTGTGCGGACCCGATCTGGCCGAACCGCTCGCCCACGACATGTTCCACTCGCTGCGCCGTCTCGACGGCCTCCCCGACGACGTCGCCGTCTACCCCACCCACGGTGCCGGTTCGTTCTGCTCCGCGCCCGGAGGCGCCGACCGCACGACCACGCTCGGACGCGAACGAGCGACCAACACGCTGTTCCGCATCGACGACGAGGACACCTTCGTCGAGCAACTGCTGGCCGGGTTCGGCTCCTTCCCCACCTACTTCGCGCGGCTCCCCGAGCTCAACCGGCGCGGCCCACGCCACTACCCGGCGCTCCCTCGACTCGACCGGCTCGACGTCGACACCGTCGATCGGCACGTCTCCGCCGGGGCCCTGATCGTCGATGCCCGCCCGATCGCCGAGTTCTCGGCGCGGCCACGTACCGGGTTCGATCTCCAACGCCCTGCGACCGGTGTTCGCCAGCTGGCTCGGCTGGATCACCGACCTCGACCGGCCGATCCTTGTCGTGGCCGGCGCCGAGCAGGATCGTGACGAGATCGTCCGCCAGTCCCTCGACATCGGCCACGAGAACATCGTCGGCGAGGTCGACGGCGGCCTCGCCGCGTGGCGAGCTGCGGGCCGCGTGATCGCCGGGATCCCGCTCGTCGACCCGTCCGAGATCGTCTCGAACGTGATCGATGTCCGCCAGCACAGCGAGTACGAGACCGGTCACGTCCCCGGCGCGATCAACATCGAGCTCGGCAGCCTCGCCCACACTCCGGTTCCGGATGGGCCGGTGACGGTGATGTGCGGGCACGGTGAGAGGGCCATGACCGGTGCCAGCATCCTCATGGCTCGCGGCCACCGCGACGTCGCCGTGCTCGACGGTGGGCCCGAGACATGGGCCGAGTGGAGCGGCCTACCCCTGGCGGTCGGCGGATGAGCGCACCCACGATGACGCCCCCCACACCGCTTCGCCTGGGGTTGCGCGAGAACCTCGCCCAGTTCTCGCTGCTGGTCGGCGTCAACGCCCTCGTCGGCGGCATGATCGGCCAGGAACGCACCGTCCTCCCCTTGCTCGCCGAGGACGAGTTCGGGCTCACCAAGTTCACCGCCGCGCTCACGTTCATCGCCGCCTTCGGGATCGTCAAGGCCGGCACCAACTTCTTCGCCGGCACCCTGTCGGACCGTTACGGCCGCAAACCCGTCCTCGTCGCCGGCTGGATCGTCGGCCTCCCCGTCCCCCTGCTGCTGATGTGGGCACCCACATGGGGCTGGGTGGTGTTCGCCAACGTCCTCCTCGGCGTCAACCAAGGCCTCACCTGGTCGACGACGGTGATCATGAAGATCGATCTCGTCGGCCCCGCCAAGCGCGGCTTGGCGATGGGGCTCAACGAGGCCGCCGGCTACGGCGCCGTCGCCGTCACCGCCCTCGCCACCGGCTACATCGCTCAACAGCACGGGCTGCGCCCGGCACCGTTCTTCCTCGGCCTCGCCTACGCCGGCCTCGGCCTCGGCATCTCCGCATTGTTCGTGCGCGAGACCCGCGATCACGCCCGCCACGAGGCCGCCACCCACGTCACCACCAACGACGCCCTCCACGCCCAACTCACCACCCGCCAGATCTTCACCCTGACCTCGTTCCGCGAGAAGGCACTGTCGTCGTGCTCGCAGGCGGGGCTCGTCAACAACCTCAACGACGGCCTCGCCTGGGGCCTGTTCCCGATCTTCTTCGCCGACGCCGGTCTATCGGTAGCCCGGATCGGCGTGCTCGCCGCCGTCTACCCGGCGGTGTGGGGGCTCGGCCAACTCGTCACCGGCGCGCTGTCCGACCGGATCGGCCGCAAGCCTTTGATCGCCGGCGGGATGCTCCTCCAGGCCGTCGCCATCGCGATGATCGCCGCCACCACCGGTTTCGTCCCCTGGGCGCTCGGCGCCGCGCTCCTCGGCGCCGGCACGGCGATGGTCTACCCGACGCTGCTGGCCGCGATCGGCGACGTTGCCCATCCGCTGTGGCGGGCCCGCTCGGTCGGCATCTACCGCCTGTGGCGTGACGCCGGCTTCGCCGTCGGCGCGCTCGTCGCCGGGATCCTCGCCGACCTCATCTCGATCGAGGCCGCCATCTACGCCGTCGCCGCCCTCACCGCACTCTCCGGCGTCGTCGTCATCGTGCGCATGTACGAGACCCACCCACCCGTTCCCGCCAGGAGGTGAGCGAGATGTCCGACATCTCCGAAACAACGATCGTGGACGTCGACACGCTACGCAACGAGGTCCGCGAGAAGTACCGGGCCGTCGCCGTCGATCCCGATGCCACCTTCCACTTTCACACTGGTCGGCGCGCTCGCCGTCCGGCTCGGCTACGACCCGGCGATCGTCGACCAGCTGCCCGATCGAGCGGTCGAGTCGTTCGCCGGTGTCGGCAACCCGTTCTCGCTGCGCGACGCTGCAGGAGGGCGAGCGCGTCGTCGACGTCGGCTCCGGCGCCGGGTTCGACAGCTTCGTCGCCGCCCACCACGTCGGCCCCGACGGCTTCGTGGTGGGTGTCGACATGACCGACGAAATGCTCACCAAGTCCCGCGCGACGAGCGAGCTGCTCGGCGTGTCCCACGTCGAGTTCCGCCACGGCCTCGCCGAAGCGCTGCCGGTCGAAGACGGATGGGCCGACACGGTGATCTCCAACGGGGTGATCAACCTGTGCGCCGACAAACGCGCCGTGTTCGACGAGATCCACCGCGTGCTGCGCCCCGGCGGCGTGCTGCAGTTCGCCGACATCGCCAACGGCCGAACCGTGCCACCCGAGGTGATGCGCGACGTCGACTTGTGGACCGGTTGAATCGCCGGCGGGCTGCCCCGTGAGGGCTGGCACCAGATGCTCACCGAAGTCGGCTTCGTCGACATCGAGATCGGCCCACCAGTCGACACCTTCGGCGGCGCCGCAGGAGAAGCCAACGCCCGCACCTTCGAGGTCTACGGCTACGCCTTCCTCGCCCACAAACAATGACCACGAACCCGAGCGCCGGCCCGCTTCTCAAGCCAACACTTGAACAGCGGCGAAGGATGACGTAGGTTGCCGAGCGGTTCTCCGGACGAGGAGTCGTGATGCGCGATCGGGCGGTCGCGGAGGTGCTGTGCGGCGTGTTCGTCGACGTGGGCGACGCGCGCGGTGTCGATGAGCTGTGGGGACAACGCGTGGTGGGCGTCGCCCACCGTGACCCCGTGGACGGGGCGCCGGTTGTGGCTGTCGGCTTAGACGTCGAGGGGGACGCCGGGGCAGACGCAGAACTCGTTGCCCTCAGGATCGGCCATCGGAACCCAGGCGACGTCGGGGCCTTGGCCGACGTCGACCCGCCGAGCACCCAGCTTCTCGAGCCGCTCGACCTCGGCGGAGACGTCGGAGACCCGCAGGTCGAAGTGGATGCGCACCTTGCCCTGCTTGGGTTCCGGGACCCGCTGCAGGATGACCGGCGGGTACGCCCGTTCGGCCGGCAACAGCAGGCAGTACGGCTCGCCGAACCCGACGATGCGGTAGCCGAGCGCCTCCGCCCAGAACGCGGCCAGCGCCTCGGGGTCGGCGCAGTCGATGACGATGTCGACGTTCGGATGCAACTGCTCAGTCATGCTTTCAGTCTCTCCTTGCGGACCGGACGGAGCTCTCTTGGTTACGCGTGAGGAGCGCGACACGCGCCAACGGTTCCGTGACCGCTACGGCGAGGATCGTCACCGAGGTCGTGCTCCAGATCGAGCGGGCGGTGATCGGCGGCGACTGGGGCGCCAACGGGTACACGACGATGGCCCAGGCCGACCTGCTCGGAACCGTGCTCGGCCTTGAGCCGGGGGTACGGCTGCTCGATCTCGGTGCCGGTCGGGGGTGGCCCGGGCTGTACCTGGCGGTTCGCAGCGGTTGTGACGTCGTGCTCAGCGACGTCCCGTTCGAAGGGTTGCGCCTCGCGCTCGCCCGTGCCGCTGACGAACGGGCGAACGGCCGGGTGGCCGCTGTTGCTTCGAGCGCCCGTGCCTTGCCGTTCCGGGCGGGCACGTTCGATGCGGTGGTGCACACCGATGTGCTGTGTTGACTGCGAGCCAAGCTCTCCGTGCTGAGAGCATCCCGACGCCTTCTCCGACCCGGCGGGCGCACGGCGTTCTTCACCATCCACCCGACACCCGGACTCAGCCCGCGCCTTCGCCGACGCGCTCATCGCGACGGCCCGGTCGCCGTCGCCTCCCATCTCTCGGGTCGGGAGCTCCTCGAGCGGGCCGGTTTCGTCGACGTCGAGGAGACCGACTGCACCGCTGAGTTCGCGACCGTGGCCCAGGCCTGGGTCGACCACTGCGAGGACCAGCGGGACGCCCTCGCCGAGGTGCGCGGCGCCGACGAGTTCGACCGGCGCCAGACCGAACGGCGCATCCAGCTGCAGGCGGTGCGAGACGGTCTCCTGCGCCGTTCGCTCCTCGTCGCCACCAGAGGGGACGATCAGTGATGGCGGTCTGGCGCGACCACGTGCTGCCACGCATCGTCGACAAGGCGTGCGCACGGCGTGACTTCGCCGAGCCACGCCGCCGCACGCTGTCCGGGTTGTCGGGCGACGTCGTCGAGATCGGGTTCGGATCCGGCCACAACCTCGCCTACTACCCGTCCGAGGTCGACCGGGTCCTCGCCGTCGAACCGTCGGCGGTCGCTCGACGCCTCGCCGAGCCGCGTGCCGCGGCAAGCGGCATGACCGTCGAGTTCATCGGCCTCGACGGTCAAGACCTGCCGCTCGACGATGACTCCGCCGACGCCGCCGTCAGCACGTTCACGCTCTGCACCATCCCCGACGTCACCCGCGCCCTGAGCGAGCTCGGCCGAGTGCTGCGGCCTGGTGGCCGACTGCACTTCCTCGAGCACGGACTCTCTCCCGATCCGAAGGTCGCCGCCTGGCAGCACCGGCTCACCCCGATCCAGCGACGGGTCTGCGGCGGCTGCCACTTCGACCGCCCGATCGCGCAGCTGATCACCGACGCCGGGTTCCGCGTCGTCACGCTTGGAGAACACGTACCTGCCCGGCCCGAAGACACCGAGCTACCTGTACCAAGGCGTCGCCGAGGCGAGCTGAGGTCATGTCCGACGACACGCTTCCGAGGCCGGCAGCGAGCCAAGGACCAGACACGCCCGAGCGGCCTGACGCCCCTCAGCCGCACCGACGAACCATCGCCGAGCTGCTCGCCCAGGCCCGCACCGATCTCGACCGGGTTCCGCCGGACCGGCTCGACGCCGAGCAGGCGGCCGGGGCGCTCGTCGTCGACATCCGCCCGGTCGAGCAACGCCAACGCGACGGCCCGATTCCGGGAGCGCTCGTGATCGACCGCAACGTGCTGGAGTGGCGGCTCGACCCGGCCAGCCCCCACTGCATCCCGCAGACGAACTACGACCGGCGCATCATCGTGGTCTGCAACGAGGGCTACAGCTCGAGTCTCGCCGCCGCCGCACTGCGCAGCCTCGGTCTACACAAGGCGACCGACCTCGAACACGGCTACCAAGGCTGGCGGCGCTACTGCCGTCAAAATGATTGATCGCCGTGCCGGGTGGGCGGTGGGCTTGTGCCCAACCACCAGCGATGTCGTGTGATGGCGGCGCCGACGCCAGCGAGCTCACCGACCACCTAGTCGAACACCTCGCCGACAGACGGAACGCGGCGTGACCAACAGCGCGATCGCTACGGGCCGACGCTGACGCCGGTGGCCGCCGCCAGGTTCCTCGCCGCGCCGGGCGCGACGGTGGCGAACGGGTGGCCGCCGGCTCCTCGGCCGTGAGTCGTCCGCAGGTTGGTCACTTCGATCAGGACCCGGGCGCTGTGCAAGGCCCGGAACCATTCCAAGGGGTCCAAGGCGACGGTGGGGTTGGCGCGGGTGTAGGCGGTGATGAAGCGCCGGGCCAGAAGCCGTCCGACCGCGGCACCGACGGGGGCAAGCTGCCTGGGGAGGGCCAGTGGGGGGTTGGCCAGCAGCAGCTCGGTGAACGCGAGGTCGAAGCAGGGGTCGGCGACGACCGCCCCGGTCCAGTCGACCACGACGAGCGCTCCGCCATGGTCGAGGATGTTGAACGGGTGCAGGTCGCCATGACACACCACCGCCTGCTCCGACGTCGGCGCGTCCGCGACCAGCCGGTCCAGTGCGGCAGCGACGTCGGGGCGGCCGGCCGCGGCGGCACCCGACCGGAGGTGATCGAGCACTTCGCTGGCCGACCACGCCACGTCACCGGCCGCGGCGCGCACCGCCGCGGTCACCGGTTCCGGGTCGAGGCGATGCAGGGACGCCATCGTCGCGGCGAGCTGCGTGGGCAACGTCCGCAGCAGTAGCGGGGCGCGCCGGAGGACGGCGATCCCGTCGAGCCCGGTCAGCAGCGGCGCGCCGGGGCAGTAGTCCATCACCGACCACCACCCGCCACTCGTCTCGTCGGGGCACGACAACCACACCGGTGGAGTCGGGAACCCCTGGGCGGCCACTGCCCGCTGCACCTCGGCCTCCTTGGCACCCATCGCCCGGTGAGGTGCCAAGCGCACCACCACCTCATCGGCAACGCCTGCGGGCTGGTGACGCACCGGCACCCGGAACATCGCCGCCCAAAACCCACCAGACAACGGCACCGCCGAGCCGACCTCAACGTCGGGCCAGGCGCCGCGCAATAAGGAGGGAATCCGATCAGTATCTACTGTCACGGTATTTACCGTAACGGTAATTACTGGTATTGTCCAGGTGATGCCTCCCGTCGCCGCTATCCAGCACGCCACCCGCGACTGGGTGGACCGTCGACGAGCTCGCCCGTCAGAACAGGGTGCCGGTCCGCACGATCCGCGAGTACCAGACCATGGCCCTGCTCCATCCGCCGCGACGGCTTGGCCGCGTCGGGTACTACGACACCAGCCACCTCCGGCGCCTGCAGCTCATCGATCGCCTCCAACACCGTGGCTACTCGCTCGCCGGCATCCGCGACCTCCTGTCGGCGTGGCGCGACGGAGCAGCACTCACCGACGTGCTCGGCCTCGAGCCCGACCAGCTCGTTCACGTCGACGAACCCGGCGCCCCCGCGACCCTCGCCCAGCTCTCCGAGCTGCTCCCGGCGCTTGTGCCGAAACACTTCGACCAACTGATCGCCATCGGGGTGGTCGAAACGTGCGGGCCCGACCGCTACTGCGTCCCCAGCCCCTCACTACTTCAGCTCACCATCGACGCCCTGGACGCCGGGATCGACCCCGGCACGGTCCTGCGCCTCCTCGACACATTCCGCGCAGCGGCCGACTCGGTGGCCGAATCGGTACTCGACGCCTTCGCCCGGATCCCACGAGGGGCCGACGACACCGCAGTCGACGCGCTCGTCGGGCGCGGGCGCGGGCTGCTCGCCCACGGCCTCGGCCGCCTCACCCTCCACCGCATCGGCCACACCATCGGCGTCACCGACGACGACACCCCCGCCCAGATCACCGAACGGCTGCGCCGGCGCCGACGGTCCACCAGCAAGCGGAGACGACCGGCGTGACCGCACCCGCTAACCCGGAGCAGTTCGGGACCGGCCATACCCCGCACACCGTCTTCGAGCTGAGGTCAAGATCTAAGGAGGCCCCGAGCTCGGTAGTGACCGGCAGCTTCCCCGCCGGCGATGGCCACGGGCTTACCTCCCCGCGGGCCGGTGGCCCGACCCATGCAAGTCGTGCCAAGCGCTCACCGTGCACGCGCCGCACCATCAGCCGCCGCCGTATCGCGCGCCCTGGCGGCGCCGTGCAGTCAGCGCCTCACGCGCCTTGCCGGTGGTGAAGCCGGTCAGCTCGGCGGCCAGCTCGCCCTCCCAGAGCGCCGGTCTGCTCCGCCTCCAACTCTGCTAACGCACGATGCGCTTTCACCGCTCGCGCCTCGAGTGCCGCGACGGCTGCCAGGGCGGCCGCCTGGCGGTCATGCACCTCGCGCAGCCGTTGACGTGCCGACGGAGCCGATGTGTCACGGACCTCTCTCACGACTGGAGATAGACCCGCCAACCCCGCTGAGCGTCCCAAAGAAATCCAGAAAGCTTCCGGGCGCCTCACCCGATCGCCCGCCACGACGCCCCTCGCCGGTTGTTAGAAGCCAGCCCACCAACAGTCCACAACCCGCGACGACCGCGCTGAGACCAACTCGCTTACGCACCCGTCAACCAAGGTGCTGCACGACACGCTCCCAGCGATGCGGACCACGGACCAATTTGTGACGACGCCGGGCCGTCTCCGGTCTATCTCCCGGCTGGATGCTGTTTCACCGGGAAGCTCGACGCCGGCGCCTAGCGCCACCTCACACCGCCGTGCAGCCGCTCTTGCCCCAGCGTCTAAGAGAACTCCGATCGGCGCGACACGACCCGAATCAAGAGGCAACTCGCAGAGTGTGATCACATAGTTCAATGGCCCGGCGAGAAACAGCGTCTGGCTGACAACCAAAAATGTGCTCTGACCAGGGCAAATGACTGGAGCGGACGACGGGACTCGAACCCGCGACCCTCACCTTGGCAAGGTGATGCTCTACCAACTGAGCCACGTCCGCAGACGAGGTGTCAGGCTAGCAAGTGACGTGTCCGCCGCGGACAGCCTCAGGTCCGTTCGGCGGGCGGGCGCAGGTCGATGCGCAGCACCAGGACGCCCTCCTCGATCGTCCCTTTGGCGTCGCCGATGATGGCGAAGTCCTGGAAGTCGAGCTGTGCCTGGGTGATGAACTGCTGGCGCTCCTCGCCGGCGACCGGCGGCAGCGGGCGGCGCTTCACGGCGGCCGCCCGGTCACGGAAGCGGCCGAGCATCTCGTCGACATCGAGCGAGGCCATGGCTCGACAGTATCCACCCTCGGCTCACGGAGCCTCGGGCTGCTGCTCCGTCGCCGAAGTGTGAGCTGTGGGGGCGGAGTCCTGCTGGCTGGGCTCACACTTCTCACCGGCAGGCTGATCGGCGGCTGACGGCTCCGCCAGCTCCTCCGACCCGCCAGCTCCTCCGACTCCGCCGACTCCTCCGGCTCCTCCGGGTCACCGACATCCTCCGGCTCGTCGTCGAGCGGGACGATCGGCGCCGGCGGCGGTGCCCCTGGTGGGCGTGCCTCGGAGAGGCGCGTGGCACGTCGGTCCGTCGACGCCCGCCGGAAGCTGCGATCCCCCATCGTCTCGAGCGGTGCCAGCGCCGGGTGATCCCCTCGCGTCGACCGCACGAGCCACACGGCGACGGCGACCATCACGGCGCCCAGCGCCACCAACAACGCCACGAGCACTGCCACGGTCGTGCCGGTGGACGCGACCAGGGTTGCTCGCAGTAGCCCAATGACGCCCAGCACGGCCGCTGATCATCGCAGGTCCGCCATCGCCGCCGTTGCCGCAGTGGCCGACACTCCCGACGTCCCTTCGATGGGGCACACTGGCGATCGGGATGACCGATCTGCTGTGGGCGCTGGGGGCGATCGTCGTGTGCGGCGGCTTGTTCTTCATCGCCTCCCGCATGGAGCCGCACTGGGTCGCCAAAGA
Organism: uncultured Acidimicrobiia bacterium; assembly: GCA_963774635.1. Taxonomy (GTDB): domain Bacteria; phylum Actinomycetota; class Acidimicrobiia; order Acidimicrobiales; family Ilumatobacteraceae; genus JALZMG01. Next base: position 151,750 of record CAVZFS010000028.1, on the reverse strand, counting down.
CGGCACGCGCTTCATCACCACGTCGCAGCTCATCGACCGCGTCGGAGAAACGATCGGCCGCAGACGCGAGGTGCGGGTGGCCCTGCTCCCCGACGGTGGCCTGCTGGTGTCGCGACGCTCGATCATCAAGTCGACCAGCGGGGTCTGGCGGATCCAGGCCAAGTCACCGAATCCGCCGAAGGGTCGCCAGGTCTATCTCCTGAGGGAGATCCCGCCGGACCCCGACGGCGAGCTCCTGGCGTTGCGCGTCCCCGCCTCGTCCAGGATCGTGCCGACCCTCGACGCCGTCACGCCCGACATCGATCCCAACGACCCGCGTGGTCAGCGTTCCGACACCTCATCCAGGAACTCGGCGATGGGGTCGGCGAGCTGATCGACATTGATCAAGAACGAGTCGTGGCCGTGCGGTGAATCGATCTCGACGTACCGGCTCGACACTCCTTCGGAGCGCAGGATCTCGTCGAGCTGGCGCTGCTGGTAGTTCGGGTAGAGCAGGTCCGACGAGATGCCGATGGTCAGGCACGCCGCAGTGATACGGCCCATCGCCTCGGCCAGGCTGCTCCGGCCGCGTGCCACGTCGTGGAGGTCCATCGCCTTGCCGATCATGAGGTAGCTGTTGGCGTCGAAGCGCCGAACGAGCTTGCCGCCATGGTGGTCGAGGTACGTCTCGACCTCGAACTGCTGCCACAGCCCGAACTTGTCGCCGTCTCCGGTCCAGTCGATGAGATCACGGCCGAAGCGGTCGGTGAACACGTTGTCGCTACGAAACGTGACCTGGGCGACCATCCGGGCAATGGCCAAGCCGTCGGTGGGACCCTCGTCGGCGTCGTAGTAGTCGCCGCCGCGCCACCGCGGGTCGAGCATGATGGCTCGGCGTCCGATGCTGCCCCACGCGATCTGCTGCGCCGTCGCCTGCATGCACGTGGCGACGGGCAGGATCGAGCGGACTCGGTGCGGGTACATGATCGCCCACTCGAGGACCTGCATCCCGCCCATCGAGCCGCCCACGATGGCGTGCCAGACACGGATGCCGAGCGCGTCGGCGAGTCGAGCCTGTGCCCGCACCATGTCGCGGACGGTGATGATCGGGAAGCGCGAGCCGTACGGCCGGCCGTCGACGGGGTGCGGCGACGCCGGACCCGTCGACCCTTGGCATCCACCCAGCACGTTGGCGCACACGACGAACCATCGATCGGTGTCGATCGGCCGCCCCGGCCCGACCATTGCCTCCCACCAACCGGGCGTGGCGTGACCACGTCCGGCCGGGCCGGTGACATGGCTGTCGCCGGTCCACGCGTGGCAGACGAGCACGGCGTTGGTCCCCCGCTCGTCGAGTGTCCCCCACGTTTCGTAGGCGACCGTCACGTCGGAGAGCGCGCTACCGCCGTCGAGGGCGAGCAGCCGACCCGGGGCGAACTGGAAGAACTGGCGGTGCCCGGGCGGATCTCCCGGCATCCAGGCTCCAGTGCTGGCGCTCATCGGCCACCAGTCTCGTGCCACGCGCGCGCTCGAGCCCGAGGGTTTCCGTCCCTACGTCCGGTACGCAAGCCCTCGGGTGCCATGAAAACCTCGGGTCAGGAGATGGTGCCGATGACCGGCTGGGCGAAGCGGAGGCGGTGTTCGAACCCTGGCTCGTAGGGCAGGAAGCCGTTGCGGTCGGGATAGATGAGCTGGACGACGTCGAACGGCTGGCCCCGGTACCACGCCTGCGCGGTGGCGAACCACTCACCCCACACCTCGAGGTCGACGGGGGCGAAGCGGCAGCGCAGCTCGTTGTCGAGCACGCCGATCAGCTCGGCGTCGACCGGGATCTCCGCCCCGTTGCGACGAAGGTCGGCGACGAGCCCGAGCAATCCGCGGGCGGCAACCGGCGTCAGCCCGAACACGACGACGTCGGGGAAGCCGGCGTGGTCGGGGAACCCGATGGTGTAGGTGTACCCGGGCAGCGGTGGGTCGGTCGACGGGTCGGGCGCGACCGGCTCGACCGCGAACCCCTCCGTCTCCACCATCCACTCGATCTTCTCGCTGTGTGGGAGGTGGAAGTCGGGCAGCTCCACGACGTTCGACGGTATCGCCCGGGCGCACCGGTACCGTCGGCGGCGGCGATGTACCGCTTCCTCTTCCGCCCTCGCTGGATCCTCTTCCACCTCCTGTGCATCGGTGCGGTCGTGGCGATGATCAATCTGGGGTTCTGGCAGCTCCGCCGGCTCGAGGAGCGACGGGATTTCAACGCGCGGGTGGAGAGCCGCATCGACGAGCCGGCGATGCCGATCGACGACGTGACCGAGGGCGAGATCGAGGAGCTGGAATGGCGATCCATCGCGGCGACGGGCGAGTACCTCCCGGACGAGCAGCTCGTGGTCGTCAACCGCTCGCAACAGGGCTCCGCCGGCGACATCGTCGTCACCCCGCTGCAGCTGACCGACGGACGCATCCTCCTCGTCGAGCGTGGCTTCGTGCCGCTCGGCGTTGAACCCGCTGAGGTCGCTGCAGCACCCACGGGGACGGTCGACGTCGTCGGCCGGCTGCGCCCACCCGAGGTGCGTCGCCGCGGCCAGCTCAGCGACGCGGAGACCGGAGACCTCACCGAGGCCCAACGCGTCGACATCGAGCGTCTCGCTCCGCAGCTGCCCGGTCCCGTCGTTCCCGCTTACATCGAGCTCGTCTCGTCGCAGCCGGCCGAAGCCAGTCCGTTCCCGATCCCTCTCGAGCAGCCCGAGCTGTCCGAAGGGCCGCACCTGTCGTACGCCGGACAGTGGTTCCTGTTCGCTGCTGCTGTGGTGGTCGGGTGGGTGCTCGCCGTGCGCCACTCGGTCAAGGCGCGCCGCGCCGGCGCATCGACGCCCAAGGCGTCGTCGCCAGCACCCGCCGGCGAACCGGCCGCGGGAGTCGGCGCAGCACCGCCGTCATCGCCCGGCTGACGTCAGCCGCCGAGGCGTCGACGCGCAGGTATGCGGACCACAGCGGCTCCGGCAACTCGAAGAACGCATCGAAGAACGCGCTGAGCTCGTTCGGGGAGAGCCGGAGCAGGACCTCCAGCCCGTGGTCGTGCAAGAGGCGTGTGCGCCGGGCGGCTCGCGGCCATACCGCGTCCCAGACGCCGCGGGTGTCCAGTCCACCATTGCTCACGACCTCCGCGATCGCCCCGGCCACTCGCGGCGCGGCGCGCAGCGACATCGCCACCGAGTAGCCGGTCGCCGGGTGCGTATACCCAGCGGCCGCGCCGAAGGCGACGACCGGATCACGCCGGTTCGGCAGGGGTCCGCCCAGTGGGATCACGACCATCTCCACGCGCCGGGCCGATTCCACCACCGGTGCGCCCACGCGCGCGGCGAGTCGATCGCGCAGGGAGGCCGGATCGACCGCCGGCCGGGCTGCCATCACCGTCTCCTCGACGAGCCAGCCGTCGGCGACGGGCACGACGTAGCAGAAGGTCGGCTGAGCGCCGCCGCCGCCGACCGACCGGAGGTCCATCAACGTGACGACGTCCTGATCGAACCGCGGCGGAGGCTCGTCGACGACGATCCCGTAGGCGGTCTGCCACGCCGTTGGTCGACCGGCCGAACCACTGGCGCGCGCGATGAGACGAGCATCGACGTGAGCGGCGCCGATCAGCACGCGGCTCCCCCACGTGAAGTGCTGGACGCCAGTCGCCCGGCCCGCAGCACGTTCGACGGCGGCGTCGAGGCGCTCCCACAGTGTCGCCGTGTCCACCACCCCGTACGCCCGCTCGACGACGTGGCGCCTGCGGCCGTGGACGACGACCGTCGGCGAGACGTGCCCGAAGCATCCGGAAAGCAGGTCCGGTATCTCGTCGACCCACATGCCGTACGTCGCCGTCCATGGCCGGTCCTCACCGACCACGACCACGCCGAGTCCTCGCGACGCGCAGGCGTCCGCCAACGCCAAACCCGCCGGTCCGTCGCCAATGACGGCGACATCGACGTCGGGTCCCGTCACGCCCCTTGCTCGAGCGTGGCCATCCGGCGGAACTGCTCGACGATGTCCGGAGACCGGTGCTGCGGGTCGTGGCTGCGATAGACGGTCTCGACGTTGACGGCGATGCGGCCCGCCTCGGTCCACGGTGCGAACTGCCGATCGGCACCGAGCAGCGCGGCGATCTCCCGCGCCGCCTCCCAGGCGTCGATGCCGGCGGCCTGGCGATCAGCTGCCTCCCGCTCGACGAGCTCGAGGTAGTCGCGCACGGCCACGACGCCTGACTTGTCCGTCACCGGTCCGTGCCCGGGCACGACGACCTCGACATCCATCCCGAGCATGAGGTCGCAGGCGGCGATCCAGTTCGTCAGCGGCCCGGCCCACACGATCGGCTGGCCGCCGATGAAGAGGATGTCGCCCGTGAACACGGTGCGGCTGTCGGGCACGACAACGATCACGTCACCTCGCGTGTGAGCTGGCCCGACCTCGATCAGCTCGACCTCGCGCCCGCCGACGTCGAGTGTCAGGCGGCCGTCGAACGTGCGTGTCGGAGGCGTCGTCTCGATGCCCTCGAAGTCGAAGGCCCCGAAGAAGCTGCGAAACAGCTCGCCGATCTCACCCGGCGCTGCGGTCAGCCCGGCCAGCAGTGCCGCCGGAACCTCCTCCATCTCGGCGGCGGCCGCCGTCGACGCGACGATCTCGGCGTTGGCCACGAGCTGGTTGCCGTAGCAGTGATCTCCGTTGGCGTGAGTGTTGACGACGGTTGAGATCGGGGCGGCCCTGGTGTCGGGTGCGAATGCGGCCAGCATCGCTGCCGTGAGGTGCAGGTCGAACAGCGTGTCGACGAGCAGCGAAACGCCGTCGCCGACGACCAGGCCGGCATTGCTCCATCCCCACGAGCCGTCGCGCTGCACGTAGGCGAGGCAGCCGTCGCCGGCTCGGTGCACTGTGCCGTGCGGTTGTGCCATCGACATGCCATCCATGCCTACCACGGGTTCCTCTGGGCGGGCATACGATCGCCCGATGAAGCAACTCTCCGGAGTCGACGTCAGCTTCCTGAACATGGAAACGCCGGCGGTCTACGGTCACGTCGCTTCGATGACCATCTATGACCCCGAGGGTGCGCCGGGTGGAGCTGGAGTCGAGGCGACCAAGGAGGTCATCGTCGAGCGCATGGACCAGCTGGCGCCGTTCCGTCGCCGGCTCGTGCAGGTGCCACTCGGGCTCGACCTGCCCTACTGGATCGAGGACCCGGACTTCGACATCGACTACCACGTCCGCCACCACGCCGTGCCCGCTCCAGGATCGGCCAAGCAGTTGGCAGAGGTGGTCAGCCGGATCCACGCCAGGCCACTCGATCGGAACCGGCCGCTGTGGGAGCTCTACGTGATCGAGGGCGTGGATGGCGGCACACGCATCGCGCAGGTGACCAAGGTCCACCACGCCACGATCGACGGCGCGTCCGGCGCGCTGATGCTGGCGGCCATCCTCGACACCGAGCCAGGCGCTCGCCCCCAGGGCGAGGCCGCGGCCTGGACACCCGACCGTGTCCCGTCCGACATCGAACTGCTCCAGCGCACGGCGGTGCAGTACGCGCGCAGCCCCGAGAAGTTCATCCGGCTGTCGGTGAAGACGTTGCGCGACCTCAGCAGCAAGACCGGTCGGCCGGGTCTGCGGGCGCTGGCCGATGTCATTGCCCAACCGTTGCCCGGGCCACTCGGCAACGTGATGCGCCGACGCCTCCGGGGCTCCCCGAACGAGGTCGACGATCCGCCCGCCCTGCCGCCGACGCCAGCGCCGCGCACGCCCTGGAACGCGACGGTCACGCCCCACCGCCGCTTCGCCTACACGACGATCCCGCTGGAGGACGCCAAGAAGATCCGTCGCGCCGTCGGCTGCACGTTCAACGACGTCGTGATGGCGTTGTGCTCGGGTGCGCTTCGCCACTACCTCATCGAGCACGACTGCCTGCCGCCGGAGAGCCTGATCGCAGCCGTCCCGGTCAGCGTCCGCTCGGGGTCCGAAGACGACATGTACCAGAACCGCGTGTCGATGTTGCTGGCCGACCTGGCGACGAACGAAGCCGATCCGGCGGCACGGCTGCAACGGATCCGCCAGAGCATGACCACGGCCAAGTCCCAGTTCGCAGCGATCCCTGCCGAATCGCTGATGGACTTCACGCAGTTCGCCCCGCCCGCGATCGCAGCGCGGGCGATGCGGATGTACAGCCGGCTGCGCATCGCCGACCGCACGGCGCCGCCGTTCAACCTGATCATCTCCAACGTGCCCGGCCCGGCGATGCCGCTCTACTCCGCAGGCGCCCGGCTCGAGCACTTCTATCCCATCTCGGCGGTGGCCGATGGCCAGGGACTGAACATGACGGTGCAGAGCTACAACGGCAATCTCGACTTCGGCTTCGTCGCCTGCCGGGAGCTCGTCCCCGACGTGTGGCGGCTCACCGAGCTGCTCCAGGACTCGATGGACGAGCTGCTCGCCGCCGTCTGAGGATCCGAGGCACCAGGCGCTCGGCCACCATCAGCGTCGGGAGATACGTGTTGGTCGTCGGCAGTTCGGGGAACACGGACGCGTCAACGACGAAGAGGTGATCCGTTCCCGCGACGGCGCCATCGCCGTCGACCACCTCACCCATCCGGCACGTCGAGGTCGGGTGGTACACGCCCGCCGGTGCCTCGCCGACCGAGACGTCCTCGACGATGGCGGCGAACGCGGGTGCGCCGAGCAGCTGCTTCACGAGCTCGACCCCGGCGGCGAGGCGAGCGTGGTCATGATCGCTGAGCACGGTGCGCACGACCGGGCCCGGCTCAACTGACCCTTCACCCGTCGCCGACATCACGGCGACGAGGAAACCGGCGCCGTGCGGAATGTCCGGGCCGAGGTGGTTGACCGACAGCAGCTGCAGGTCGTCGCGGCGCAGGAGCGTCGCGGCGACGAGACCGTGCGGGTCCCACGGCACGTGGCCACGCAGCCGAAGGTCGACCGGTTGGGCGGCGTGGTTGCGGAGGTGGCGTCCGACGCCAGCGCCGCCGACGCCGGACGCGAGCAGGACCAGCGGTGAGCCGATCGCTCCTGCCGAGACGACGACGGCGTCGCCCTCGATCGCCTCCCCGGTGCGGAGCTCGACGCCGGTGGCACGCCGACCGTCCATGAGGACACGGACGGCCTCGGGCCCGGCACGGAGCGCAACATCCTGTCGGCCGTCGAGGTAGGCGTCGAAGGCGCTGATGCGACGGCCGCCGTGGCGAGTCAGCATCGCCCGGTGGGCGTCGGACGCCGTCGCCAGGAGGGCCCGGTCGATCGGCCCGAGCTCGGTGTCGGAGGTCGGCTCCATCGGCACGCGGATGCGGGCGAACGCGGCAGCGGTGTCGGACCAGCCCCACGAGCGGTACTGCGCGTCGTCGCCCGCCGTGGCGATCATGCCGTTCACGGCGCTCGAGCCCCCGACGCCGCGCCCGCGTACGAACGGCTCGGCGAACGTCAGGCCGGGGGTGGCGGCAGCGTCGAAGAAGCTGGAACTGCGGCTGGCCTCGTGCGTCGTGCCCGCACCGGCCTCGACGACGACGACATCCTCACCGGCCTCGGCCAGGCGGGCGGCGACGACGCACCCGGCGCTGCCTGCTCCGACGACCACCCAACGCACGTGCGAAGTGTGACCGCTCCGAGGTCACATCGCCGCGCTGGCGTCACACCTCATCGCGAGGCGACTCCTTCGGCAGGCCGGCGAGGTGGGCAGCGTCGTTGTAGCGCAGGAGGCGCCAGCGGCCCGGGCGCACCAGCATCAGCTCGGTGAGCGAGGCGTTCGTCGTGTACAGCTCGAAGTCGCCGACGGCCGGGGACTTGAGCGCCAAGCGCAGCACGGCGTTGATGACCCCGCCGTGGCAGCACACGACCACGGTTCCCCCGGCATGGCGTGCCAAGACGTCGCGCACGCCGAGTGCGACGCGGTGGTGGAGCTCCGCGATCGTCTCGCCGCCCGGGAAGGTGACGGCGTACGGGTCGGCCTCCCAGTCCGGCATGCCGTGGCGCTCGATGAACTCGGCGAACGTCAGACCGTCGCAGTCGGGGCCCGGGTCGTGTTCGCCGAAGCGGTCCTCGACGTGGACCTGCGCGCCGCCGAGCGCAGGAGCGATGGCCTCGGCTGTCTCGATCGCGCGCTGGTAGTGGCTGGCGTACAGGGCAGCTCCGGCGAGCTCACCCGTCTCGGCCAATCGGGCCGCCAGTCGCTCGCACTGCCGGCGCCCGAGGTCCGACATCCCCGTGCAGGTCCGTGCGCCGCCGATCGAACGAGCCACGCTGACACGGGATTCGCCATGGCGTACCAACGCCAGTCGCGTCGGCACCTCGGTTCGTACGTCCTCCGCCATCGCCACCAACGGTATCGACCTGCCTCAGCCGGTCGGTGGCCAGGCATCCTGGATCGGTGGACCTGCGTGACGTCCAGGCGGTGCTGCTGGACATGGACGGCACCCTCGTCGACTCGGACGCCGCGGTGGAGCGCGCGTGGATGGTCTGGGCCGGCGAGCACGGGGTCGACCCAGCTGAGGCACTCGCCATCGCCCACGGCAGCCCGGCGGCGTCGACCGTGCGCCGGCTGCTCCCCGATCTCGACGACGCCGCGGTCGAGACGTCGGCAGCCCGTCAACTGGCGTTGCAGTACGACGACCTCGCCGACGTCGGCGCCTTGGCCGGCGCGCACGAGCTCGTGACCACCATGGAACGCCTCGAACTCAAGTGGGCCGTCGTCACGAGTGCCGACGTGCGCCTGGCGACGGCACGGTTGAACGCCGCCGGTCTCCACGCACCGATCGTCGTGACGTCCGAGGATGTGACTGCGGGCAAGCCCGACCCGCAGGGCTTCCTCGAGGCCTGCGCAAAGCTCGGCGTTCAGCCATCGCGCTGCCTGGTCGTCGAGGACAGCGAGCCCGGCGTGGCCGCCGGTCGAGCCGCAGGGGCGATGGTCGCCGCGCTGAAGGGCCTCTCCGGCGACGTGGTGCTCGACGACCTGCACCAGCTGGCCGAGCTGCTCGAGCAGTCACGCCGCTGAGTCGCTCCAGAGGAACCGGGGATCCACACGCGACCCTCGACTCACGCACCGCCCCGACCTCGGCGACCGAGGTTCAGTCTGCGGTTGAGAGCGCGTCCGGACGCAGTCGCCCGGTCGTGATGTCGTCGGCGACATCGCTCAGTCGTTGGTTGGTCGCTCGCGCGTAGCGCCGCAACCGGGCGAAGGCCTCGTCCATGTCCGTGTGCCATCGCTCGCACAACACCCCCTTCGCCTGCTCGATCAGGATCCGGCTCGTGAGAGCCTGACGGAGCTGTGCCGACAGGAGTCGTTCGTCCTGCAGTGATCTGTACTGGAGGATGCTGATCGTCGCCGCGTCGGCCAACGCTTGCGCAACCGCGACGTCGGACGCATCCAGGCCGGGCGTGCGTTTGCCCATCAGGCTCAGCACGCCGATGACGACGCGGCGCAGCCGCATCGGCAGTGCTTCGGCCGACTGGAGACCGAACACCTCGGCGGCTTGGGCGAGATCGACCCACGCGCTCCCGGCGAGCTGATCGATCGATTGGGCGACGCCGGATTCGAAGCAGCTGCGAGCCGGGCCCTGCGCAGATTGCAGCTCGAACAGTTCGAGCACTGCGCTGTCCTCACTCGACGCCGCGACGACCCGAAGCCCGCCGCCCTCGTCCGCGAGCAGGATGCCAGCGGCGTCGATTTCCAGCAGGGCGACGCTCCGCGCGGCGAGCGTCGTCAACACGTCGACGACGTCGAACTCGTCGACGAGGTTGTCGGCCAGTTCGACAAACGTGTGGATGAGGAGCTCCTCACGATCCACGATGCCTCCGAGCCTCTGGCGCGCCAGCCGGAGACGCCGACGCAACTGCGACTCTAGGGTGCCCGAGCCGGTTGTGCGAGCCGCCCCCGAACGGGGGACTACGTGGACGAGTCGAAGCGCAGACGGCGCTGGACAACGTCCCCGGCGACCTCGGTCAATGGACGGTTCTCGGCGAACGCCCTCGCCCGCAACATCGCGAGGCCGACGAGCATCGGCACGTCGAGCTGGGCACCGACCATTCCCGTGGCCTGGTGCACGACCGCTTGGTACTCCATGAGTTCGTCCATCACCGTTTCCAATCCGCCGCCATCCAGTTGCATCTTCACGAGCTGGACCATCAGGTGGGCGAGCCCGATGCCGTCGCTGTGCTGAAGGGCGGTGAGCGGACCCGGATCCACCCTGGCGACGTTGAGCGACCCGATCGTGCCGTCGGCCACGAGCGGGAAGGCGAAGCCACCGCGAGCGCCTGCGTCGAGCGCGGCGGCGCCGAACCCGAGCCATCGGGCAGGGTCCGACTTCGTGTAGTCCGGCTCCGCGATCGGCACCCCTTCCTGGCAAGCCGTCACACACGGACCCACTCCGAGCGTCAGCTCGAGCTCCTCGATCCTCGCCATCATGGCGGTCGAGGACATCATGGCTGCCGGGTTGCCGTTGGTGTCCATGACGATGACCCCGCAATGAGGGGTACCGAACAGGGTCACGCTGGTGTCTCGCATCGCCGCCGGCATCGGGCGACGCAGGATGCCGTTCGACGCCAGCAGGCGCACGAGCACCGCGAGCCGGTCGGTGCTCACGGAGCGCGTCGCGAGACCGGTTGATCAGAACCGGCGACCTCGCGGCGGGCGATCGCCTCCGGGCCGGGCCGATGCACGTCTCGCGCCCATCCCAGGCGCTCGAACCACGAGATGACGCGCGCCGAAGTGTCCCACTGTCCTGGCTGCAGACCGTGGCGTGCCGACCGAGGGAACGCGTGATGGCCGTTGTGCCACGACTCACCCATCGACACGATGGCCAGCGGCGCGAGGTTCGTGCTGCGGTCCTTCGTCTTGAATGGTCGTCGCCCGAACGTGTGACAGAGCGAGTTGATGCTCCACGTGACGTGGTGCAGCACGAGGATGCGCACAGCCCCGGCCCAGAGCAACGCCGTCAGCGCCCCGCTCACACCTCCTCCGACGACCCACCCGAGACCGAACGGGATGGCGAGCGACAAGACGCACCACAACGGGAAGAGGGCGTTCATGACCACGAGATCCCGGTCCGCGAGGAGGTCAGATGCGTGGCGCGTCCACGAAGTGCGAGCGTGCTTCAGCAGCCACCCGATGTGGGCGTGCCACAAGCCGCGCATCATCGCTGCGGGCCCTGAGCCGAATCCATGCGGTGAGTGTGGATCATCGGGTTGATCCGAGAACACGTGATGACGCCGATGATCGGCGACCCACCCGATCGGGCCGCCCTCGAACGCCATGGAACCAGCGCCGACGAGCAGCAGCTTGAGAGGTCGCGACGCGTGGAACGACCTGTGGGCCAGCAACCGGTGGTAGCCGATCGTGATCCCGTGGCCGATCAACAGGTACAACACCGTGGCGATCACGACGTCGTGGAGGTGGATTCCCTCACCCCAGAACCAGATCACGCCGAACACGAGGACCAGGAACGGCGTCCCGACGATGAACGCGGTGATCCACTGCTCGGAGCGAGACGTCATCCCCTCCGTATCGGAAACACCCCCGCCGACGCCGCCTGAGCGGTCTGCATCGACGAGCGGCGAGGCAACGAGCGCATCGACTGACATGTGGGCTCCCTGCGACGCTGTTGCCTGATCTCGGCGAGATCAGGCACACCCGACCAGGGTCCGGAGCCGATGCCATCACGTCGGTGTCGCTCCGCGTGATCACCCCAGACTACCCAGATCGGCAAGGTTCCGCGTGGCACGACGCCGGAGCATCGACGTTGAGCGGTACGGTGCAGGCGTACGGATGTCCTCCGTGCCGGACCGTGCCAGACGCGGTCCGGGAGCGTCGCTCAAGACCCTGGTAGCGCTTCATCGAAGATCGCGACCAGGAGACGGATGGCAACGAGCACGCTCGGGACAGTGGACGACCTCGGTTGGCGGCTGCACCCGACCAAGCTCTCCGTCGTGGTGGCGGTGGTGCGGCGCCTCATACCGTCACTGATCGAAGCCACGCTCATCCCGACGATCATCTTCTATGTCGTCGTCGCCAACGCCGGCCTCATGTGGGCGTTCCTCGCGGCCGCCGCCTGGACGTTCGGATGCGTCGGTCGACGCCTCGTCGCCGGGCGAGCGGTCCCCGGCCTCCTCGTGCTCGCGTGTATCGGGATCAGCATCCGCACAGGCATCTACATCTGGAGCCAGAACGCGTTCGTGTACTTCGCGCAGCCCGTGCTCCGCACACTGCTCACTGCCGGAGCCTTCGCGTTGTCGGCCCGGATCGGCCGCCCGATCATTGCTCGGTTCGCGCAGGACTTCTGCCCGCTCGATCCCGAGGTCCTCTGTCGGCCAGCGATCACGCGACTGTTCCGACGACTCACGTATCAGTGGGCGTGCGTCAACGCGGCGTTGGGCACCGTCAGCCTGGCGCTCCTGTGGACGGTCTCGACGACAACGTTCGTCGGAGCCACCACCGCGGCAACCTGGCTGCTCACGGCGATCGGGCTGTACCTGACGGTCACCGACGCGGTGGGAACCGCCCGGTCAGAGGGCCTCACCACGGCCGTGGCGCCCAATGGCCTGCTCAGGGCGTACGCGTTGCCGGACACCGGCAGGTAGCCGAAATCTCGAGGCGTACAGTCGCCGCGTGGCCTTCAACGTCCCGGCCGACTCGTATGACCGCCTGATGGGTCGCTACTCGGTGCAGCTCGTGCCACAGATGCTCGAGCTCGCCGGAGTGCGTGCCGGCCAGGCGGCGCTCGACGTCGGCAGCGGCCCAGGTGCATTGACCACCGGCCTCGTCGGCGCGCTCGGCGCCGACCACGTGGTCGCCGTCGATCCCTCCGCACCGTTCGTGGCCGCCAACCGGCAGCGCAACCCCGGAGTCGAGGTGCACCAGGGCAGCGCCGAGGAGCTTCCGTTCGACAGCGAACGCTTCGACGTCGCCCTGGCCCAACTCGTCGTCCACTTCATGTCCGACCCGGTGGCCGGGCTGCGCGAGATGGCGAGGGTCGTCCGTCCGGGTGGCGTCGTCGCCGCCTGCGTCTGGGACCACGGCGGCGGACGCTCGCCGGTCGCCGGGTTCTGGCACGTCGCCCGCACCCTCGATCCAGCGGTGCACGACGAGTCCGACTTCAACGGCGCGCGGGAAGGCCACCTCGCGACGCTGTTCAATGCTGCGGGGCTCGACGACCTCCAGGACGCGGTGCTGTCAGCGGCGCTGGACTACGACGACTTCGACACGTGGTGGGAGCCGTTCACGTTCGGTGTCGGTCCCGTCGGTGAGTACCTGGCTTCGCGAGATGAGCGGGGTCGAGACGCGCTGCGCGACGGTTGCAGGGAGCTGCTGGGTCCGCCTCCCTTCACGGTTTCGGCCGAGGCTTGGGCCGTGAGGGGCGTCACCGTCGGCTGAGCGCCGTCGTCGCCCTTACATTTCGTTCAGAAGCTTCGTGCCGCCGGACCACCGTGCCTAGGGTCGGGTCAGTGAGGGCAGCGGGGTCCGGGCCCGGTCCGATGCACCGGTTCACCGTGCGCTCCCTCGACACCGACCCTCGGGCCAGCGCCGTCGCCGCCGGTGCAGCGACGCTCGGGCTGACGCTCGACGGACCTGTCGGCGTCGCCGACGTCGTGTTCGTCGACGGCGAGCTGTCCGACGGCGACCTGCGGCGGCTCGAAGGGATCCTCGCCGACCCACTGCTGCAGACCGGGACGTGGGACCGACCGGACCGACCTGGCATCGAGATCACACTCCATCCCGGCGTCACCGACACCACGGCCGACGCCGTCGTCCAAGCTGCGCACCAGCTCGGCGTTCCAGTGGTCGCGGCCGCCACCGGACGGCGCCTCGAGCTCCCCGCGGACACCGACGCCGAGACCACCGAGCGGCTGCTGCGTCGGCTCGTCGCCAACCCCGTCATCGAGGAGTGGACGTCGGGCATCGCCGAGCCCGAGCTCCATCCGGGCACGCGCGACCCGCCCTGTGTCGAGACGATCCCGCTGCGCGACCTCGAGCCCGACCGCCTGGTGGAGCTCAGCACGCAGCGTGCCCTCGCCCTCGATCCCGCCGAGCTGGCCGCCGTCCAGACGCACTTCCGCCGACAGGGCCGCGACCCGACGGATGTCGAGCTGGAGACGCTGGCCCAGACGTGGAGTGAGCATTGCGCCCACAAGTCCTTCCGCGCCGCCATCACCACCAGCGACGGCCAGGCCCGACCGGCACTGCTCGACCGCCTTCGCGCCGCGACCGACACCGTCGACGCACCGTTCGTCCGCTCGGCGTTCGTCGGCAACGCCGGCATCGTGTCGTTCGTTCCCGGCACGACGCTCGCCCTCAAGGCCGAGACCCACAACCATCCGTCCGCGGTGGAGCCGTTCGGCGGCGCCAACACCGGCGTCGGCGGCGTCATCCGCGACGTCCTCGGCGCAGCACACCGACCGGTTGCCGTCACCGACGTGCTGTGCTTCGGCCCTCCCGACCTGGCGGTCGAAGATCTCCCCGACGGTGCGTTGCACCCCCGCCGGATCAGGGACGGAGTGATCGATGGGATCGCCGACTACGGCAACAAGATCGGCCTGCCGACGATCGCCGGCGCCGTCCTCTACGACGGTGGGTTCACGACGAACCCGCTCGTCTTCTGTGGATGCATCGGCATCGCGCCCGAGGACGTGCCGTCGACCGGCCCGCACCCCGGCGACCGGGTCGTCGTGCTGGGTGGCCGCACCGGCCGCGACGGCATCCGCGGGGCCACGTTCTCCAGCCTGACGATGGACGCCACGACCGGCCACGTCGCCGGCGCCAGCGTCCAGATCGGAGACCCGGTCACGGAGAAGCGGCTGATCGACGTGCTCGCCGGCGCCGAGGACGCTCACGACCTGTGGACGGCGATCACCGACTGCGGAGCCGGCGGGCTGTCGTCCGCCGTCGGCGAGATGGCCGAAGGCGTGGGCGCCGACGTGGACCTGGCGGTGGTCCCGCTCAAGTACCCGGGCCTCCAACCATGGGAGATCTGGCTCTCGGAGGCACAGGAGCGGATGGTCGTCGCCGTCCCTCCGGACAACCTGCCGGCGCTGCAGGCTCGCTGCCGTCGGCACGGAGTCCAGCTGGCCGACCTCGGCGCCTTCACCGGAGACGGGCGCCTGGTCGTGCGCCACGGCGGCGCCGTCGTGCTCGACCTCGAGACCGCGTTCCTCCACGACGGCAGACCTCAGCGCGAGCTCGTTGCCGAGCTGCCACAGCCAGCTCGCCAGCCCGTCGAGCGCAGCGTGGGCGATCCGGCGGCGACGCTGCTGGCCCTGCTGGCTCACCCGAACATCGCCTCGAAGGCGGCCACGATCCACCGTTACGACCACGAGATCGGCGGGGGCACGGTGGTGCGGCCGCTCGTCGGACGCCACGGCGACGCGCCGGGCGATGGCGTGGTCGTGGCCGATCCTCGCGACACGCACGGCTTCGCCGTCGGTGTCGGTGTCAATCCGTGGTACGGCCAGCACGACCCGGAGGCGATGGCCCACGCCGTGGTCGACGAGGCGATCCGCAACGTCGTCGCCGTCGGCGCCGACCCCACGCGGGTCGCTCTGCTCGACAACTTCTCGTGGGGCGACCCGCGCCGCCCGTCCGCGATGGGTCAGCTCGTCGCGGCCGTCGAGGGTTGCCACGACGCCGCGATCGCCCACGGTGCACCGTTCGTCTCCGGCAAGGACTCCTTGAACAACGAGTACACCGGCGCCGATGGTGCCCGCCACGCCGTGCCGCCGACGCTCGTCATCACAGCGGTCGCCCACGTCCCGGACGTCGGGCGCACGTTGAGGGCGGAGCTGTGCGAGCCGGGCAACGTCATCCTGCTGCTCGGACGGACGGACCCAGAGTTCGCCGGGAGCCACCTCGACCTGCTGCACGGTTCTTCGATCGACGGTCTCGTTCCCCAACCCGACGTGGATGCGCCGGCCCGCTATCGGCGCCTTCACGGCGCGATGCGAGCGGACCTCGTGCAGTCGTGTCACGACGTGAGCGAGGGCGGGCTCGCCGTTGCGCTCGCCGAGCTGTGCATCGCTGGCCGCCTCGGCATCGCCGTCGACCAGCTGCCCGAGGACGACGTGGTCACGTCCCTGTTCGCCGAGTCGACCGGCCGTCATGTGGTCGAGATCCGCGCGAAGGATCTGATGGCCTTCGTGGCGGCGGTCGGCTCGGTCCATCGCCTGGGCACGGTGACGGAGGAACCCGCGCTGCGGCTGCCCGGCCTCGCTCCCCTGCCTGTCGACGACCTCGTTGCCGCGTTCACAGGAGCCGATCGGTGAGCCGTCCGCAGGCCATCGTCGTCGCCGGCCCAGGAACGAACCGTGACACCGATGCCGTGCTCGCGCTCGACCTGGCCGGTGCGGAGCCAGCCGTCGTCTTGGCGGCCGAGTTGATCGCAACTCCCGGCCTGCTGGACACCGCGAGGATCCTCGTCATCGCCGGCGGGTTCAGCTACGGCGATGCACTCGGTGCCGGTCGGATGCTGGCCCTCGACCTCACGGCCGGCGACGGCGGGCGCCTCGGCGAGCAGCTGCGGGCGTTCGTGGACAGTGGCCGGCCGGTGCTCGGGATCTGCAACGGCTTTCAGGTGCTGACGCGGGCCGGGCTGCTGCCCGGCGCGCTCGGACACAACGACCACGGCCGCTTCGACTGCCGGTGGGTCACCCTCACCGCCGCCGTAGGGAGCCGGTGCATCTGGACGTCCGGTGTCGACGATCCGATCCACTGCCCGATCGCCCACGGGGAGGGCCGCTACGTCCACCCCGACCCTGACGGACTCGCTGCCGCCGGGCAGGTCGCGCTGCGCTACGACGGCACGAACCCCAACGGCTCGGTCGCCGCGATCGCGGGTGTGTGCGACGTGAGCGGCGTCGTGCTCGGCCTGATGCCGCACCCGGAGAACCACGTGATCCCGCGCCAACATCCGCGACACCATCGTGACCACGGCACGACACGGTTCCTCGGCCTGCGCCTGTTCGAGGCGGCGGTGCGCCATGCCAAGTAGTCAGACCCTCGCTCCGTTCACGAGCGTTGACCTACCGCTGCCTGACCGCCGCGACGGCAAGGTCCGCACGTCCTATGCAATGGGAGCCGCCAGTCGGTTGATCGTCACGACCGACCGCCTGTCCGCCTTCGACCGGATCATCGCCGGCGTGCCGTACAAGGGCCAGGTGCTCAACCAGCTGTCGGCGTGGTGGTTCACGCGGACCGCCGACCTCGTCGCCAACCACGTCGTCGACGTGCCGGATCCGAACCTGCTCGTTGCTCGGGCGGCACGGACGCTGCCGGTCGAGGTGGTCGTGCGCGGCTACATCACCGGTGTCACGTCGACCTCGCTCTGGAAGCCGTATGCCGCCGGTGGGCGGGAGCTGTACGGCTACCGCTTCCCGGACGGCCTGCGCAAGAACACGCCGCTCCCCCACCCGATCGTCACGCCGACGACGAAGCCGCCGACCGGCTCGACCGTCCACGACGAACCGCTGTCGATGGCGGCGGTCGTGGAACGCGGGCTCGTCGAGGCCGGACGCTGGGACCACGTCTCCACCGTCGCCCTCGAGCTGTTCCGACGCGGACAGGACGTGGCATCGGACGCAGGACTGATCCTCGTCGACACGAAGTACGAGTTCGGCGTGACGGCAGACGACGAGGTGCTGCTGATCGACGAGCTGCACACGCCCGACTCGTCGCGCTTCTGGGTTGCCGCCAGCTACGAGGATCGGATGTCCACCGGCGCGGAGCCGGAGAGCCTCGACAAGGAGCTGGTCCGGCAGGCACTCGCGGCGGCCGGGTTCAGCGGAGATGGTGAGATCCCCGAGCTCGCGCAGGACGTGTGGTCGGCCACGACGGCGCGCTACATCGACGCGTACGAACGACTGACCGGGCAGGCGTTCGAGCCCGGTGACTATCCCGTCGAGGAGCGCATCAATGCCGTCCTCGATGAGGTCAGGAAGGAACACGATGGCTGACGCGCCGAGCACGTTCGAGCAACCGTTACGAGAGGAGTGCGGCGTGATCGGCATCTCAACCCCTCACGGCGAAGGAGTGGCGCAGCTCACGTTCTTCGGGCTGTTCGCGTTGCAGCACCGCGGCCAGGAGGCGGCCGGCATCGCCGTCAGCGACGGTCACCGGGCGCGCGTCCACAAGCAGGCCGGACTCGTCTCCAACGTCTTCACCAACGAGGCCCTGAAGGCACTGTCGGGCTACCACGCCATCGGCCACACCCGTTACTCCACGACGGGCTCGAACAACGAACGCAACATCCAGCCGTTCCTCGTCGAGACGATGCACGGCCCGCTGGCTCTCGCTCACAACGGCAACGTCGTCAACACGTCGGAGTTGCGCGACGAGCTGCTGTCGAAGGGCTTCGGGTTGACGGCGACGAGCGACTCGGAGGTCATGACGCTGATGCTGGCGGCGGCCGGCGGCAGGACGTGGGAGGAGCGGATCGAGCGCACGTTGCCGGCGTGGAAGGGCGCGTACTCGCTCGTGCTCCTTGCAGCCGACCGGGTCGTGGCGGTGCGCGATCCGTGGGGGTTCCGGCCACTGTCGGTGGGCCGGCTGCCGCACGGCGGGTTCGCCGTGGCCAGCGAGACATGCGCGCTGTCGACGCTCGGGTGCGTCGACGTCAGCGAGGTCGAGCCGGGAGAGATCGTGACGCTGCGAGGCGCCGAGATGCAGCGCCGCCGGGCGCTGGCACCAGCGCTGTCGCCGGCTCGCTGCACGTTCGAGTTCGTGTACTTCTCACGGCCGGACTCGGTGTGGGACGGCCGCAACGTGCACCAGGTGCGGGAGCGGCTCGGGGCCGAGCTGGCGGCCGAGTCGCCCGTGGCCGCCGATCTGGTCATCCCGGTGCCGGACTCGTCGATCCCCGCCGCCGTCGGGTACGCGCGGGCGAGCGGCGTGCCGTTCAACGACGGCTTGATCAAGAACCGCTACATCGGCCGCACGTTCATCGAGCCGACGCAGGAGATCCGCGACCGCGGCGTGGCGCTGAAGTACAACGCGCTCTCGGAGAACCTCGCCGGACAACGAGTGATCATGATCGACGACTCGCTGGTGCGCGGGACGACGGCTGGGCCGCTGGTCAAGCTCGTCCGCGACGCCGGGGCGACCGAGGTGCACGTGCGCATCACGTGCCCTCCGATCGTCCACCCGTGCCACTTCGGCGTCGACATGGGCCACGACGGCGATCTGATGGCGGCGCGGTTGACCGTCGAGGAGATCCGGGAGCGGGCCGGGGCAGACAGCCTCTCGTTCCTCTCGCTGGAGGGGATGATGCGGGCCGTCGGTCACGCCGACGGGTCAGGCGAGGGCTACTGCAACGCCTGCTTCACGGGGCGCTACCCGATTGAAGTCGGCGATGCGCAGGCCAAGCTGTCGTTCGAGGGCGTGCTTGCGTGAGACCAGCAGCCAGGCCGCGTCGTTCAGAGGGAGAGACCCGGTTCGGCACGCCGGCGCCTCCAGGCGCTTCGGCGGCCGCATCGTGAACGTCGCGTGCTCGGCGCGGCGGGCGCGAACAGGCGATCGCCTGGGCTTGCCGGCGCCACGGGCACTCGGTCGTGCTCGTCGGCTCGCTGGACCAGGTCGATCTCGACGGCGTGTCGCTGGTCATTCCCGGACCTGAGGGCCTGCTCGTCGAAGGTGTCGCCGACACGTGCGCCAAGCTCGGCGTGCCGTGCTTCGGGCCGAGCGCCGAGCTCGCCCGGCTCGAGTCGTCGAAGGGGTACGCCCGCGAGCTGGCCGCATCGCTCAACATCCCCGGGCCGGCGTTCGCTCGTTTCGAGGCCCGTGCCCACGAGGCTGCCGCGAAATGGTTCGACCAGCTGGGCAGACCTGTGGTGGTCAAGCTGGACGGTCTGGCCGGCGGCAAAGGCGTCACGATCCCGGCCTCGGACGCCGAGACCTACGCCGCGATCGGCATCACCACCGAGTCGTTCGTGCTCGAGGAGCGCATGAGCGGGCCGGAGTGCTCATTGCTGGCGCTCTGCGACGGGCGCATCGCGAAGGCCCTGCCACTGGCGCAGGACCACAAGCGCATCGGCGAAGGCGACACCGGGCCGAACACCGGCGGGATGGGCGCCTACGCGCCGGCGCCAGTTCCCTACCCGGCCGACGAGCTCGTCGCGATGTTCGTCCAACCGGTGCTCGATCACCTCGCCGCGGCGGGCACGCCGTACGTGGGAGTGCTCTACGCCGGGCTGATGCTGACCGCCGACGGCCCGCGCCTGGTCGAGTACAACGTCCGCTTCGGCGATCCGGAGACCCAGGCGGTCCTGCCGCTCCTGCGCTCCGACCTCGCCGAGCTCGCCCTGGCCTGCACGCGCGGCGACCTGGCATCGGCCCCGCTGGACATCGAGCCCGGCGCCGCCTGCACCGTCGTCGCCGCCGCCCCCGGCTACCCGACGGCTCCGGTCCTCGGCGGTCAGATTCTGACGACAGTTGGTTGCGCTGAGCGCAACCAACTCTCCGAAGAATCGCGAGCACTCGTGTTCCCGGCAGGGATGGCAGACGGAGTCGTGACCGGTGGCCGCGTGCTGTCGATCACCGGGCTCGGTGACGACCTGGCCGCCGCCCGGGCCGCTGCGTACGAGGCGATGTCACACGTGAAGTTCGACGGGATGCAGGTGCGTCGCGACATCGGTTGGCGTGCGCCCGGCACCGCTCTGACGTCGTACGCGTCGACCGGCGTCGACATCGCCGAGGGCAACCGGGCCGTCGAGCGGATGCGGTCGGCCGTCGAGCGGACGCACGGCGCCGAGGTGCTCCGCGGTGTCGGCAGCTTCGGTGGCGTGTTCTCGGCCAAGGCGATCGCCGCCATGGATGATCCCGTCCTCGTGGCGTCGACCGACGGTGTCGGCACGAAGGTCGAGCTGGCGGCGCGGCTGGGTCAGGTGCGCTCGGTCGGCCACGACATCGTCAACCACTGCATCGGAGACGTCCTGGTGCAGGGTGCTCGGCCGCTGTTCTTCCTCGACTACGTGGCGTCGAGCACGTTGGAGGCGGACCTCGTCGCGGACGTGGTGACCGGGATGGCGGAGGCCTGCGAGACAGCCGGATGCGCCCTCCTCGGCGGGGAGACGGCGGAGATGCCGGGCGTCTATGCGCCCGGGGCTTTCGACGTCGCCGGCACGATGGTCGGCGTCGCCGAACGAGCCTCTCTGCTCCCCCGCGCGAACGTAGCGGTGGGCGACGTCCTCGTCGGTGTGGCGTCGAGTGGCCCGCACACCAACGGCTACTCGCTGCTGCGGCGCGTCTTCGCGTGGGCGGCGATGGACGTCATCCCCGCCGGCTTCGATCGGCCGCTCGGTGCGGCCCTGCTTCAGCCGCATCGGAACTACCTCGGCGTGCTCGGCGACGTCGTGGCGAGCGGCCGCGCCAAGGCACTGGCCCACATCACGGGCGGCGGTCTCCTGGAGAACGTCCCTCGCGTGCTGCCCGACGGCGTCGATGCCAGGATCGAGCTCGACTCATGGCCCGTGCCGCCGCTGTTCGAGCTCGTGCGCGAGCTGACGCCGCGCCTCGACGATGCGGAGCTGTACCGGACGTTGAACATGGGCATCGGCATGGTCGTCGTCTGCGCCGCCGGCGATGTCGAGGCGGTGCAGGGAGCGATCGGCGAGCCGACCTGGGTGATCGGCGAGCTCGTCGCGGCCCGGAGCGGCAGCCGGTCGACGGTCCAGCTCAGTCGAGCATGAAGCGGATGCGGCGGTTGCGCTTGCCCTTGTTCTCAACCTTGGTGATGCGGAACGGCCGCGACTGCGCGGTGTTCGAGAGGTGGGTGCCGCCGCAGGCCTGACGGTCGACGCCGGCGATGTCGATCACCCGCAGCGTCCCATCCGGTGTCGGCGGCGGCGCCACCGACAGGCTCCGCACGAGACCGGCGACCGTCGCCGCGTCGTCGGCGCCGACATAGACGCTGCGCACCTCGAGTCCGCTGCTGATCACGGTGTTGACGCCGGCGTCGAGCCCGCGCAGCACGTCGTTGTCGACCGCAGACAAGTCGAAGTCCATGCGTCCCGTGCCGTCGTCGTTGATCTGGGCGCCCGTCACGAGGGTGCCGGGGAAGGACTCGTAGACGAGCGCGTTCAGGATGTGGGAGTCGGTGTGCAGCTGCGCCACGCGGGAGCGCCGCTCGTGGTCGACGCGAACCACCACGGCGCCGGACAGCTCGAGCGCATCGTCGGCGAGGACGTGCCACACGACGCCGTCGACGTGATCGACGCCCGTCACGTCGACCGTGCCACCTGCATGGTCGAGCCAGCCGGTGTCGCTGACCTGCCCACCTCCACCCGGGTGGAACGCCGAGCGGTCGAGCACGACCCGCCCGGGTGCGGCATCGAGGACGGTCGCCTCGTGCTCGTAGAGGTCCGGGAACTCGTGGCACAGGTACACGGCCATGACGACGAACCTACCGACGAGGCAGCCCCGCGGACATTTTGTCAAGCGTCCGTCCCGTTCCCCGACGGTGCGTCTACGGTCGGACGCAATGCCGTCCCGCCTCGTCGTCATGGCCTCGGGGACCGGTACGAACCTGCAAGCCATCCTCGACGCCTGCGCCGATGGGCGCCTGCCGGCGGAAGTCGCGGCGGTCGTGTCCGACTGCGCCGGCTCCGGCGCCCTGGCGCGGGCCGGCCGGGCCGGTGTGCCCGCCGTCCACGTCGGGCGCCAGCCCGACGAACCTCGCGCCGGCGTATGACTCCCGCCTCGCGGACGTGGTCGCCGGGTTCGGGCCCGACTTCGTCGTGCTCGCCGGCTGGATGCGCATCCTGTCGATGAGCTTCGTCGGCTGGTTCCCCGATCGCGTGGTCAACCTCCACCCGGCACTGCCCGGAGAGCTGCCCGGCACCCGCGCCATCGAGCGGGCCTGGCACGAGGCCCTCGCCGGCGAGCGAACGCAGACCGGCGTGATGGTCCACCTCGTCCCCTCCGAGTCCGTCGACGACGGCCCTGTGCTCGCCAGCACCGTGGTGCCGATCCTCCCCGACGACACGCTCGACTCCCTCACCGCCCGCGTCCATTGCACCGAGCACGAGTTGCTCGTCACCACGTTGTCCGGCCTGTGCCGACAGGAGGCTTTCCGATGAGCAACAGCGATGCTCTCTTCGACCGCTTCGAGGCGCTGACGTTCGACGACGTCGTCATCGTGCCCGGCTACTCCGAGACGCTGCCCGACGCCGTGGACACCACAGCGACGTTCGCCGCCGGCATCACGCTCGCCATCCCGCTCGTCTCCGCGGCGATGGACAAGGTGACCGAGTCGCCGATGGCGATCGCGATGGCCCGCCACGGCGGGATCGGCGTGATCCACCGCAACCTCGAGATCGCCCGGCAAGCCGCCGAAGTGCAGCGGGTGAAGCGCAGCCAGAGCGGGATGATCACCGATCCGGTCACGTTGCGGCCGAGCGCGTCGCTGCACGAGGCCGAGGCGCTGATGCACCGGTTCAAGTTCTCCGGCGTGCCGATCACCGACGACGACGGACGCCTCGTCGGCATCCTCACCAACCGCGACATCCGCTTCTGCGAGGGTGCTGACTTCGATCGCCCGGTCGGCGAGTTCATGACGGCGGAGGGCCTCGTGACCGCCGACGTCGGCACGACGCTCGACGAGGCCAAGGCGATCCTCCAGCGTCACCGCATCGAGAAGCTGCCGCTCGTCGACGGCACCGGGCGCTTGTCGGGGCTGATCACGGTCAAGGACATCCAGAAGCGCCAGGAGTACCCGAACGCTTCGCGAGACGGTGCCGGCCGCCTCCGCTGCGCCGCCGCCGTCGGGGTGGGCGACGACCTGGAGCAGCGTGTCGACGCGCTCGTCGAGATGGGTGTCGACGCCGTCGCCATCGACACCGCGCACGGCCACTCGGCCGGCGTCATCAAGGCGATCGAGCGGATCAAGGGCGGCTGGCCTGACCTGCCGGTCGTGGCCGGCAACGTCGTCACCGAGGAGGGCGTCGACGCGCTCGACCGCGGCCGGTGCCGACGCGATCAAGGTCGGTGTCGGTGCCGGGTCGATCTGCACCACCAGGGTGATCAGCGGTGCGGGCATGCCGCAGCTGTCGGCGATCTGGCACACGACGCGGCGGGCCCGCCGCCTGGGCGTTCCCGTGATCGCCGATGGCGGCGTGACCTACTCCGGCGACCTCGTCAAGGCCATCGCCGCCGGCGCCGAGACCGTCATGCTCGGCTCACTGCTGGCCGGCACGGAGGAGAGCCCGGGCGAGCTCGAGCTGTTCGAGGGTCGCCGTTACAAGAGCTACCGCGGGATGGGCTCGCTCGGAGCGATGCAGGGCGTCGGCGGAGACCGCTACGCCAGCGCGCAATCGCCCGGCGGCGACAGCGGGTCGCGCAAGCTCGTGCCGGAAGGCATCGAGGGACGGGTCCCCTTCGCCGGCGCCCTCGGGGAAGTCGTCTACCAGCTCGTCGGTGGCCTGCGCAGCGGGATGGGCTACGCCGGCGCGGCGACGCTCGAGTCGCTGCGCACGGGCTCCCGCTTCATGCGGGTGACGGCAGCCGGCCGCGAGGAGAGCCATCCGCACGACGTGCACATCACGAACGAGGCGCCCAACTACCAGCGGGGCTGAGTCGTCGCTCGAAGCGCCGGCCTTCGGCCGGCACCCAGATGCAGCCGATCGACCGGCGAAGCCGGATCGATCGGCGGTCAGGGGGCTCCGGCAGGAGCCTCCGCCCCCCGAACCCCCCGCGGTCGGACCTCGTAGCTGCACGACGACGCACCGGCCATCATGTGGGTGACGCGCTCGATCTGTGCTTCCGGGAGTGCGGCCCGCAGGAACTCGAGCTCGGTCGAGCATGACGTCGGGTGCTCGCGGGCGACGGCGAAGATGGCGCAGTTGCGCTCGATGATCCGGGCGACACCTTCGGCGTCCCGCTCGACCGACGCCATGTAGCCGTCCTCGTCGAGGATGCGCGTCAGCTCATCGACCTTGGCGTCGAAGTCCTGGAGCGATTCCAGCCGGGCTCGCGCGTTGGCGATCCGATGGTCCCGCCGTCGCTGGAACGCGGCGACGACCGCGTCCGATGGCAGGTAACCGAGCAGCTCGTTGGTCAACTCCCCGTAGGCCCGCGGGAACAGCGCCTCGGCCGCCGGCGCGATGCAGTACACCCGCTCGCTCCGTCCCTGCTGTCCCACCGTCCGGGCTGCATCGCCGACCTCGAGCAGTTCGGCCTCGACCAAGCCGTTGAGGTGCTGGCGGGCGCCGCTGATGGTCATGTCGAGCCGGCTTGCCACGTCGGCGACTGTCGCCTGACCGCGACGGCGGACCGCATACAGCACGCTGCGCTGCGCGGCCGATACGGGTGGCGGCACGCGGACTGCGGGGACGTCAGTGCTCATCGTTGGGTGTGCTCATCGTTCGGGAAGGATCAGGTGGACATCGCCGAACTCGTGCCAGTGATAGCCGCCGCCGAGCGCCTCGGCGTAAGCGGTGCGCAATGCCTCCCGACCGGCCACCGCCTCGAGCAGGCGCAGGTGGCTTGCCTCCGGCTCGTGCCAGCCGGTGAGCAGCCCGTCGACGACTCGCACGCCTCGTTCGGGCGTGATGACGAGCTCCGTCCAGCCGGACCCCGGATGCACGGTCCCGGAGTCGTCGACCACGGTCTCGAGCGCCCGCACGACCGTCGTGCCGACGGCAACGACGATCCCACCGGCGGCGTGCGTCACGTTGACCAGGCGGGCCGTCACGGCTGGGACGTGATAGCGCTCCGGGTACGGCGTCTCGTGCGCCTCGAGCGAGGCGACGCCGGTGTGCAGGACGATCGGCGCCACAACGATCCCGTGCGCCACGAGATCGGTGACGACCTCGGCCGTCAGCGCACGCCCAGCGGACGGCATCTCGGCCGAGCCTGGTTCGAGGGAGAACGAGTTGGTGTAGGCGTCGATCGGCCATGACTCGGGCACGTATCGGTAGCGGATCGGCCGGCCGTAGCGGTTGAGGTGCTCGAGCAGCGGCACGGCCAGATCGAGGGTGGCGACCCACAGGCGGACCGAGCCGGGCATCCGCCCGAGGAGTCGGATGCGGCCGCCACCGGCCAGCGCCAGCGAGCTTCCCGTGAAGTCCTGCGGGTCGGGCCACGTCGTGCCGTCGTGCCCCGGATGCCGGACCTCGACGAGGTGCAGGCCAGTTGGCAGCTCCGTGGACACGTGGACCACGACGGCCTGCCCGTCGTCGGTCGTCGCGTCGAGGGCGGCCGGCACCGTCGCCGACGTGTTGACGACGACGAGATCGCCTGGGCGCAACCACGTCGCGAGGTCCCGGGCGGTCGTGTGGCGTGGCGCCTGCTGTCCGATCGAGACCAGCATGCGCACCGCGTCGCGCCGGCCGAGGCGGACCTCGGGCGGCTCCGCGGCCTCGAGCTCGGGGGGTAGCTCGAAGCGTTCGAGGAGCGCGCTCACGGTGCTACCTCGACCGGCACGACGCGATGGCGACCGCCGCGCTCGTCGCCTTCGATCAGCGCCAGGAGGCCGGGGACCGCTCCCTCCGGCAGCGGTCGATCCGAGATGTCCTCTCCCGGGAAGGCGTCCTGGTGCATCTGGGTCCTCATGTCACCCGGATCGATGGTGAGCACGCGCAGCTCGGGGTGTTCGACGGCGAGCACCCGCCCGATGTGATCGAGCGCGGCCTTCGTGGCGCCGTATCCACCCCAGCCCTCGTAGGCCTCGACGGCCGCGTCCGACGTGATGTTGACGATCAGACCAGTCCTGTCGACCAGGCTCGGCAACGCCGCCTGGATCAGGCCGAGCGGCGCAACGACGTTCACCGTGAACAACTCGACCAGCTCGTCGAGCGGGTAGTCGCCGAGCCCGGGGAGCGGTGACGGACCGAGGCCGCCGGCGTTGTTGACGAGCAGATCGATGCCAGCACCGACTTCAGCGGCGGTGTCCACGAGTCGGCGACGATGCTGGGGGTCAGTGACGTCGCCCGGGACGGCAACGACCCGGTCGAGATCGCCGACGGCCCGCTCCAACGCCTCGGCGTCGCGGCCGTCGGTGACGACGCGCCACCCCTGATCGGCAAGTGCCCGAACGAGAGCTCGTCCGAGGCCTCGCGACCCTCCCGTGACGATGGCGGTGCGGTGGCTGTGTTCCACGGCGGCTCCTCTCGTTGCGCTCGAGTGTAGCCATAGAAACAGCGAACGCTGTTTTATAATTCCGGGGAAGTCAGCGTGTCTTCGCCGCGCTGTCGAGATCGGCGGTCGTGAACGGCCCGATCGCATGGTCCTCGGCGACGTAGCGGTACAGCGCCACACCGAAGACGCCTTTCGTCGCACCGCCGAACACCGCGGCCGCGATACCGACGACCAGGGCGATGACGAGCAGCACGACGCCGAAGACGTCGGCGGCGGCACCGCCAGCGGCCAAGAGGGCGACGCCACCGACGCCGATGAGGAACGCCACCAGCAGCACGAGCCCGGCGATCCCGCCGATCGCCACATTGCCCGTCACCTGCTGGCCCCAGCGCTGCCGGAAGAGATGCGCGGACCGCTTGATGGCGGAGATCGGACCGATTCCCTCGAAGGCCAGCACCGGTACCACCATGAACGTCACCAGGCCCCAGATGGCACCGCCGATGCCGGCGATCAGACCGCCCGCCGCACCGGCGCGGTCACGGATGACCGCCAGGAGCACGGAGACGACCACTGACACGAGGGCCCACCCTGCGATCTGAGTGATCCGGCCGCGGGCCACCGCCCTCGCCGCCCGCGTGTCCGGCTCGGCCCCGCGCAGCGCCTGGTCGGCTGCGGCGGCCAGCGCGACGTTGAAGTAGATGATGAAGAACGAGGCGAGGTACACAGCAATGGCGAGCAGCACGACGCCCCCGACGAGTTCCACCGTCGTCGGATCCTGGCGGGACAACAGGAACGCGCCCGGCGCGCCGAAGATCAATCCGAAGAGCAGCGCCAGGAGCCCGCCGATGATCGGAAGGTGCACCAGCTTGGGGTTCGAACGGATGACGGCCCACGACTTCTTCGTCAGCTCCCACCCACGGCGGATGCGTTCCATCATGCAGCGGAAGCGTACTCAGCGGGTGCGCGACGGCCCGATCACGCCCGATCGGGTTCGGGGTCGAGGTTTGTCCGGCGGCCAGCCCGCCCCGTGCGGATCGAACCAGGCGAGCGGCCGGCGTCCCGGGCGACCGGTGACGAGCGCGGCGACGGTGCGGGCGAGGATCGCCGCGTCGGTTCCCAAGCCGATGCGCTGCACGTACTCCTCGTCGAGCGCGACCTGCCGGTGCTTGTCGAGGTACCCGTGTTCCAACAGCTCGAGCTGGGCGAAGCACGTGAAGCCGGGCCGGACTGTCGCCCTCCGCCCGGGCTGGATCTCGGCGACGTGTCCTGGCGAGAGCGGTCGCGGCCCGACGAGCGCCATGTCACCGGTCAGCACGTGGACGAGCTGTGGCAGCTCGTCGATGTGGAGCCGGCGCAGGACCGACCCGAGTGTTGTGATGCGTTCTCGCTCGGCGTACGCCCGTCCGGCGCCGGCGGTCCCGCGCATCGTGCGCAGCTTGATCAGCGTGAACTGCTGGCCGAACCACCCCACCCGGCGCTGCCGAAACAGCACCGGTGGCCCATCGATGAGGAACGAGGCAGCGCAGGCAACGGCGAGGACGGGGGCAACGAGCGGCAGGAGCGCGACCGTGACGCCCGTGTCAAGGAACCGCTTGGCCGGCAGGTACCAGCCGGTCGACGGCGTCATCGAACTCCTCTCCACGGGCGTACTTGTCGACGAACAGGTTCCCGGTGCCGCAACCGGGCGAGAACACGACGGCGACGTTCGGCACGGCCATCGCCAGCTCGACGGCGTGGGGGACGCTCTCGGCTCGGCGGAACTCGTTCCACCCGGCGGTGACCAGCGCCGCCTCGATCGGCGCGGCCATCGGCCCCGTGGTGATCACGCCGGCGGTGGACCGGTTCGCCGCCAGCGCTTGGGCCAGGAGGTCGAACTCGCCGGGCCGATACCGCTGACGATCGCCTCCGCAGATGAGGACGAACGGTTCGGAGAGCGAAGCGACCAGCGCCGCGGTACCGGCGGGCACGCAGGCCGCGGCATCGTTGATGACGGTCCGGCCGTCGCGCTGTTCCCGGGCTTGCCGATAGCGCGGTCGCGTGGCAGCCAGGTCGGCCGAACGCCGCTCGACGTCGTCCGTGGATGCGCCGCTCAGCAACGCCGCCGCAGCCGCCGCCAGCGCGTTCTCACGGTTGAGCGGATCGAGCCGCGTCGTGCCCGGTAGGTCGCAACCGGTGCCGCCCGGGCCGGAGACGGTTGTCCCCGTCATCGACCACGCACCGCCGGGACCGTACGACGAGCCCTTGACGACCAGCGAACCGGCATCGGCGAAGCGCTCCGGGATCGAGGCGTGGTAGAGCAGGTCCACGCACCGCTCGGCCATCGAGTACTTCGTCGCCCGGTACTGCTCGAACGAGCCGTGGTCCGGCTCGTGGTTCAGTGAGATGCCCGTCACCACGCCGACGTCGACGACGCGACGGAAGCCGTTGGCGAGATGACGGTTCGAGGTCTCGAAGACCAGGCACTCGTCAGCCGATGCGCCAGCGAGCTGGTCGAGATCGAACGTGAACTCGCGGTCGTTGCCGCAGAGGTGCCCGTCGACGAGCGTGGCCGCGAATCGGCTGGTGGTCGTCTTTCCGTACGTGCCCGTGATGGCGATGATCCGGCCCGCGAACAGGTCGAAGCACGCATCCGGGTAGAGCACGAACCGTTCGCGCAACGGTGCCAGCCGGTCTCGGTGGGCGTGCAGGAACCATGACACCGGAGCAACGACGGCCGATGCCTCCTCGATCCCTTCGAGATAGCGCGACCCGCTGCGCAGGTCGAGGCATCGCCGCATGGCCCGCCGCGAGCGCTCCACATGGTCGACCGGCTGGAAGCGGTGCGCGGAGGCGAAGGCCTGTTCGACGTCCTCGGCGACGTCGTGGAGCACGATGTCGGCAGTGCCGTGCTCGACGAGGTAGCGCACCATCGTCGCGGTCTCGAGGCCGGCCACGCCCACGGCGTGCACGCCCCGGGCCGGAAGCTGGTCGATGCGCACCAACGCGGACTCAGGCGTCGGAGGTGAGCCCGGCCAGCCAACGCTCGTCGAGGCGGCGGTTGAGGATGCGGCGGACGTCCTTGCGACGGGCGCCAACGACGAGCCCGGCGCGCTCCATGAACTCGTCGAAGCGCTCGACGAAGTGCAACACCGGTGGCGGCACGAGACCGAGCTCGGCGAGCTTGGCGTGCAGTGGGTAGCGCTGCGCCAACTCGTCCCGGAAACCGGTCGGCTCGACGCCCTCGATGACCACGCTGAGGTCGTTGCAGGGGTTGAACACGTACCAGCGAGCACCTGGGAGCGCACCGCCGATCAGATCGGCGAGCTCGTAGACCGAGAACAGCTCGCCGTAGTTGACGACGTCGTCGCAGCGCCCGACGATGCGCTGGAAGCTGAAGCGCGGCGTCCCGCCACACTCGGTGCGCCGCAGGCCGGCGAGGACGTCGTAGGTGAGGAAGCGGACGATCGGCACGCTGGTCCGCTTCAGCGAGCTGATGGCGAGGACGTCATGGTCGGCACCTGGCTGGCGGACCTCGGGCGGCAGCCGCCGAGCAGGAACGGCTTCGGGGTAGAGCCCGTCCAGGAAGTGGTAGTCGCCGCATTGCGGACAGCTGAACGCGAGGGTGCCGACCTCGGTCGAGCCGTACGTGTCCATGACGGCGTCCGGCGCGAGCCCGAAGAATCGCTGAACCCGGGCGCGGATCGCCGGATAGAGCACCTCGCCGTTCGTGATGACCCGTCGCACCGAGCTCGGATGCTGGCCGGCGCGTTCCATCGCGTCGACGATGCCGGCCAGGATCGACGGCGAGCAGTACAGCACGTCCGGCTCGAACGACAGCACCGCCTCGCACTGCTCGACGAGCTCCGACAAACCGGCGTCGTGGACGTCGAGTCCAAGATGCTCGAAGACGAGATGGGCTGACCCGGCGTTGTGACCGACGGCCAGCGAGATGAAGCCGCGAGCGCAGCCCTCCAGCCACGGGCCGAACAGCTCCTGCTTCTCGCCGACGTACCACGCGTCTTCGGACTCCAGCCACGGGATGCGCTTCGGCTCACCAGATGTCCCGCTCGACGAGAAGTACCGGGCCTCGTCGACGTGTCGTCCGAACCAGGGTCGAGCGGCCTCATGGTCGAGGAACGGGAGCGCATCGAAGCCAGAGGCGCCGTCGACGAGCTCCGGGAACCAGCGCCGGGCGTGGTCGTACAGCATCGCCTTCTCACCCTGGGTGAGAGCGTCGCTGTCAGCCCGCCGCTCGTGCACGGTGCTGCTCGTCATCACGGCGCACCGTAATGGCATCGCAACACGAATGGCGACGGCGTACCGCCAACCGAGCGGAAAGGCTCTCGCCTTTCCGCTCGAGTCGCTACGCGAGCTTCTCCACGAAGGCCTCCAGCTGGCGGAGGTTGCGACACTCGAACACGCCGTCGGTGTGGGTCGCGTAGTCGCCGACGATCGAATCGCCGGTGTTCCAGTACGAGCGCGGCTCGGGGTTCAGCCAGTACACGTGACGGGCCTTGTGGCGCATCTCCTTGACGACCCACGCCTGGCTGGCGTGGTAGTTGTTGCGGGCGTCGCCGAGCAGGAGCACCGTCGTCTTCGGCCCGACGTCCTTGCCCCAGCGCTCCCAGAACACCTCGAACGCGTGCCCGTAGTCGGAGTGCCCATCGACCCACACGACGTCGGCCTCGGTGTTGACGCGGTGGATCGCCTCACCGATGTCCTCGGTCGCCTTGAAGTAGTCGGTGACTTCGTCGATGCCGTCGATGAAGACGAACGACCGCACCTTCGAGAACTGGTTCTGGATGGCGTACACCAGCATCAGCGTGAAGCGGGCGAACGCGGCGACCGATCCCGAGATGTCGGCGACCACCATCAACTCCGGCTTGGCCGGTCGGGGATACTTGAACTTCGGTTCGGCCGGCACGCCCCCGTACGACAGTGAGTGACGGACGGTGTTGCGGAAGTCGAGGGGACCCTTGCGGCCATGGCGGCGCTTGCGGGTGAGGCGGGCCGCCAACTTGCGGGTCAGCGGGTACAGCGCCTTGCGCAGCGACTGCATCTCATCGCGCGAGGCGTGCATGAACTCGACGTCCTCGGGCAGCGGCTTGCGCAGCGTCTTGGCCATCGCCTCGGCACCCCGGTCCGCCACGAGGCGCCGCCGGATCTCGGCCTCGATCTCCCGCTTGAACTCCTCGATGCGGTGCTCGTACTCCTCGCGCTCGAGGCGCTCCTCGAGCGACGTCAGCTCGCCACCGACCTGCTGGCGGGTCGCCTCCATCAGCTGCTCGAGCATCTTGTCGAGGTCGAGGTTGCGCAGCGTCCGGTACAGGTAGTACGTCCCGCCAACCGGCCGCCCGGGCTCCATGCCGGCGAAGCGCTGGACGGATTGGCGGGCCATCGCCCGCATCATCGCCTGGTCGCCGTTCAACAACGCCTGCATCAGCAGTTGGGCGATCTCCTCGGGCGTCAACGACTCCAGGCCGCCACCGGCCGCGCCTCGCCCTTCGCCCTGCTGCTCCTGCATCTGGCGCCACATCTCGTCGAACGCCGAGTCCTCGCCGTCGCCGATGCGGTACTCGGGCCCGCGCAGGCTGAAGTACACCTCGAACACCGTCTCGAACGCCCGCCAGTGGGCGTTGTTCTTGATCAGGGTGGCGCCGAGCGCGTACTTGAAGGCCTCACGATCGTCGATCGGGATGTGCTGGACCGCCTCCATGGCGTCCAGGTTCTCCGTGAGGCTGACGGGCAGGCCGGCGTTGCGGAGCTCGACGACGAACCCGTTGAGGAGCTCGAGCATCCCTGGGGACGGCCGGGCCGGCGCGGTGTCGGTCACGGGCTCACGGTAACGGTCGCGAATTTCGGATCGTTGCTCGAAGGCGATTCCTAAGCTCCCGCCGGATGCTCCGGTACAAGGTCACGCCGCCGCGGCTGCCCCGCTGCGTCGACCGACCACGCTGCTGGAACGCGCCGCTTCCAGGTCCTTCATCGCGTTGGCGGCGCCCGCCGGACATGGGAAGACCTGCCTGGCGATGCAGGTCGCCGAAGCGACACGCGGTCCAGTCGTGTGGTTCGTGGCGGACGAGTTGGATCGCGATCGATCGACCGTCGTCGGACGTCCTCGTCGGTGCAGTTCGCCTACGACGACACGGTGACCGAGTACCGCCGGATCGAGCTGCGGCGTTCGTTGCTCCGCCTTGCCGTTGCGCTGCTGGCCGATCCGCCGGCTCGCCTCGATCTCGATGAGCGTGCGCTCTGGCCCACCGCGTGGCTCGCGTTGCGCCCGACGACGACAACGTGTGCTTGACCTCGATCGGCGCGCTGATCCGCGCTGGACATCGGACCGAGGCCCGTGAGTTGGTCGATGCGACGGCCCGAGCCCTGCTCGACCTCGGCCTCTGCGACGAGGAGTTCCGGCGACGCGCCGCCGCGGTGCTCGATCCGACGGTCGACCGGTCAGCCTGACTCCTTGTCGCGCTGCTCGCGTACCGGATCGTGTCGCGGCGGGTACCTTGCGGTGGTGACCCGCAAGATCATCGCCGTGGCCAGCGCTGTGGTCGTGCTGTTGACCGGGTGCGGCGGCGATGACGATGACGTCTCGGACGAGGCCCAGCCCTATGTGGACGCGTTGATCGCCAGTGCGGCAAATGCAGAGCCGGGCGACCTGCAATTCGAGGAGGGCCAAGCCGAGTGCGTGGCACCACGCTGGATCGAGGTCTTCGATCCAGCTCGGCTCGAAGAGGCCGGCATCACCCCCGAGAACCTGACCGCCAGCGACGACGCGTTCACCGCGCTGGATCTCACCGAGGAGGACGGCGGCGCCCTGTATGACGCGATGGTGGAGTGCGGCGTCGACCTGCGTGAGCAATTCATCGGCGCCATCGGGGAGGGTGGCGAGCTCTCGGAAGAGGACCAGGCGTGCCTCGACGAGCAGTTTGACGACGATTTCCTGCGTCGCGCGTTCGTCATCGTGCTGACCCAGGGCGAGGACGCCCTCCAGGCGGACGAGGCGTTCACGAGCGAGCTGCTCAGCAAGTTCAGCGAGTGCCCGGGCGCCCTGCCCGGAAGCTGAGCCACCTCGGCCGTGCGCTCACCAGTTCCTTTGAACTGGGGCCGGTTGTTGTCAAGGGTTTGCTCCGGCACACCGAAGTGCGCACCGTCCCCATCATCGCCACCGCCGCCAACCTCAACCACAGCCGCCGGGAGGGCGCGATCTGATCCTCATCGCCGGGCGCGGTGGACGACCTGAGGTTCGGTGAAGCTGAGCAGTCCGGCCACCCCGTTCTCGACTCCTAGACCGCTCCACTTGGCACCGCCGAACGGCACGTCGAACTGCAGTGCCGCGTGCGTATTCACGAACGTCGTGCCGCATTCCAATCGCTCGGCGACTGCGGCGGCGCGGTCGTCGTCGGCGGACCACGCCGAACCACACAATCCAAAGGTGGATGCGTTGGCCCGGCTCACGGCGTCGTCGACGTCGGTATAGCGGAGGAGGGGAAGTGCGGGCCCGAACTGCTCCTCGTCGACCACGCGAACGCCGTCGCGGGCTTCGGCCAGGATCGTCGGCTGGAAGAAGAACCCCGGCCCGTCGACGGGCGAGCCGCCTGTCACCGCGTGCAGGCCCTGCGCCAGCGCATCGGCGACGAGATCGCTGACCAGCTCAAACTGAGGTCTCGTCGACAGCGGGCCCAGCTGGCTGGTGGCATCACTCGGCGGGCCCACCTTGCTGGCTGCGGCGACAACCGCGCACGCATCAACCATGTCGTCGTAGATGCTGTCGTCGATGTAGATCCTCTTGGGTAGTGCGCACGCCTGCCCGGTGTTGAAGAAGGCGAGTCCCACAAGCTTGGCTGCAACGTCTTCCACGTCGACGTCGTCGAGCACGATCGCGGCGTCGTTTCCACCGAGCTCGAGCGTCACCCTCTTCAGATCGGCGGCAGCAGCGATCGCCACCTGCTTGCCGCCACGCACAGAACCGGTGAAGGTCACTTTTCGGGGAATCGGATGCGCGGTCATCGCGGCGCCCAGATCATCGCCACCCGTGACCACGTTCACCACGCCCGGTGGAAGCAGCTCGTTGATGATCTCGCCGAGCCGGAGGGTTGCCAGTGGCGTGTACGGCGATGGCTTCAGGACCACGGTGTTGCCCGGCCCGCAGCGCAGGCGCCAGTTTCCACATGGCCAACCCGAGCGGGAAGTTCCACGGGGTGATGGCGGCCACCACACCGAGAGGGCGATGAGTCAGCTCGATCATCGCGGTCTCGTCGTCCTGCAGAACCTCGCGCGGCACTGCGAGGCCCGCGTAGTACTGCAGCCACATGTCGCAGATCGCCGGCTCGGCAGCGGCAACCGGAAGCGGCTTGCCCGTCTCCTGCGACAGTAACGCGGCGAGTTCGTCGGCGGCCGCCACAATGGCGGCTCCCACCTTCCGCATCAGCTCGCTGCGCCGGTCGCCATCGGCCTGCCACGCTGGTAGTGCCGCGGCCGCGCTCGCCATCGCCCGGTCGAGCAGGTCGAGCGTGCAGTCAGGTGCGACCGCGCACACCTCGCCGGTGCTCGGGTCGATGACCTCGAATGTCGCCGGGGCGGAAACTGGATCGCCGTCGATCGTCATGCTTGGCATCGCGTCTCCTTCTCTCTGCGATTGCGAAATCTAGCACTGTTAGTTGTGCCTCTTGACACTTATCCAAATGCTGATAGGTTTCATATCGAAGCGCATCACGCAGGAGCAGGGGGCCAATGCGCAACGATCGGATGGCGGGCGGATCTTCGGCGGCGAGCGTTGTGCTCGAGGCCCGACGACTCTCGGCGGGTTACGGCGATCTGGCCGCTGTGCGGGATCTCGACCTCGCCCTGCACACCGGTGAGATCATCGCCATCTTCGGCCCCAACGGAGCCGGCAAGACGACGACATTGTTGACGCTCGCTGGTGCGCTGCCGCCGCTCAAGGGCGACGTGCTGTGGCGTGGTCAACGCACGACCAGGCCGCTGCACCGCCGAGTCCGTGACGGCATGGGCTTCGTGCCCGAAGAACGCTCCGTCGTGTCGAGTCTGTCGACACTGGACAACCTGCGGCTCGGCCTCGGTACGGTCGAGGATGCGTTGAGTCTCTTCCCGCAGCTCGAACCGCTGCTGAATCGGCCAGCGGGCCTGCTGTCGGGCGGCGAGCAGCAGATGTTGACGTTGGGTCGCGCCCTGGCATCGCGCCCGGCTGCGCTTCTGGTCGACGAGCTGTCGTTGGGCCTTGCCCCGGTGGTCGTCGAACACTTACTCGACACGCTGCGCGCCACGGCCGACCAACTCGGTATGGCGGTGCTCGTAGTGGAGCAACAGGCACGCCGCGCCATGCGCATCGCCGATAGGTGGCACCTGCTCCGTCAGGGTGCCGTGATCGCATCCGGGGATGCGTCGAGCGGCATCGATGCCCTGGAGGCCGCCTACCTGGCTGGGGCTCAGTAATCAGCGACTAGTCGCACCGAACAAGGGGACATCACATGGGGAGACGAGTTCGACGTTTATGGCTGCTGCCCATCGTTGCGGTGATCGCAGCGGGCTGCGGATCCGATGACGATGGAAGCTCGGACGCCGAAACAACAACAGCTGCGCCCGCAGCGACCAGCGCGGCCGCAACCACCGCTGCATCGCCCACTTCGAGCGACGGGTCGAGCGAC
This sequence comes from uncultured Acidimicrobiia bacterium, assembly GCA_963774635.1. Taxonomy (GTDB): domain Bacteria; phylum Actinomycetota; class Acidimicrobiia; order Acidimicrobiales; family Ilumatobacteraceae; genus JALZMG01. The sequence continues at coordinate 115,048 of CAVZFS010000028.1, read as the reverse complement.
GGGTCGAGTGCGGACGTGTCGGCGGCGCCGGCTGCTGACGGGGAGCCGATCAGGCTGATGTCGATCTACGTGAAGAACAACCCGGCGTTCTCACAACCGCAGACATTCGCCGGGGCCCAGGCGCGCGTCGAGGCCATCAATGCCGATGGCGGTATCAACGGTCATCCGATCGAGTTGATCGAATGCGACTCCAACCTCGACCCGAATCAGGAGAAAGCCTGCATCGATCAGGCCATCGCCGAGCAGGTCTCGGCGATTGTGAGCTCCAGCATCTTCTTCACGCCGCTCACGTCACTCGAGGAAGCGGGCATCCCGTTCATCGGCGCCCAGGGCATCACGCCGGATCAGCTGAGCAACCCGATCTCCTATCCCTTCTCCGGCGTGCAGGGCTGGTTCCAGGGTCAGGTCGCCATCGCCGTCGCCGCCGGCGCCGAGAGCGTCACGATCGTCACCGGTGACACCGCGTCGTCGCAGTATTCGGAGAGCATCGCCGCCGCGGCGGCCCGAGGCCGCCGGCCTCACGCTGAACCAGTCGGTTGTCGCCGCGATCGGGAAGGCCGACTACACCGCCGAGGCGGCTGCCGCAATCGCTGATGACCCCGATGCCGTGCTGATGAACGGGCCGGCGGAGGTGTTGACGAAGTTCACGCTGGCCATGCGCCAGGCGGGGTACACCGGCCTCATCGTCAGCTTCGGCTCTGGGATCGGCGGCGATGCGATCGAGTCGCTGGGCGACAGCGGAGAGGGCGTGAAGGTCTCCCTCATCGCGAGACCAATCTCGGATACCAGCGATTCCCACCGTCGCCCAGTTCATCGCTGAGATGGAGGCGACGGACAGCTCCGCAGCACAGGACGAGCTGGCCGAGTATGGCTGGTCGTCGGTCTACCTGTTCGCCGAGGTGATGCAAGACGCCGCTGCATACGACGCCGCCGCCACGATCGCCGCGTTCGATCTGGGTGGACTCGCCGATCAGCGGTGGCCTGTTCGGCCCGTTCCAGGGCACCGGTACGGCGGTGTCGCCGGACACGCCGCGACTGTTCGCGCTCTCCTACATCGAGGGCGAGGTCAAGGACGGAGTGCTCGTGGCGAACGGCGACTTCCAGGACCCGGCGGACCAGCTCGCCGGCGGCTGAGAGCATCTGTGGGCCGATCGGGACGACATGGAATGGTTTCGCTTCGCCTTGCTCGGACTGGGCACCGGGGCCTTGTACGCACTGTGCGCACAGGGCCTCGTGCTTGTCTACCGCGCTTCGGGCGTGGTCAACTTCGCGCCAGAGCGGCTTCGTCCTGCTCGGCGGATACGCGTTCTACGAACTGCGTGAGGTACACGGGCTTCTCGGCGCCGATCGCGGTAACGGGCGCCATCGTCGTCGGCGCGCTCGCCGGGCTGCTGGTGCACGTGCTGATCATGCGGCCAATGCACGCCTCGTCGCCGATCGCCCGCGTGGTAGCGACGCTCGGCGTGCTCGTCGTGGTGCAGTCAGGGGCGATCCTCCGCTACCAGCACGACCTCAAGCAGGTCACGCCAATCCTGCCGACGCACTCAGTTGACGTGTTCGGTGCCCGACTCGGGATGGACCGGCTCCTCATCTTCGTCATCGGTGCCGTGCTGACAGCTGCACTGTGGTGTGCATACCGGTTCTCGTCGTTTGGACGCATCACCGCTGCTGTCGCCCAAGGGGAACAGACCCGGCGAGCATGGGCCACTCGCCGCACACGATCGCTGCATCGAATTGGATGATCGGCGCCGCGCTCGGCGCCTTTGCCGGCGTGCTGATCGGTCCCGTCACGTTCTTGGAACCGAACCAGCTCGTGCAGCTCATCGTTCCGGCACTAGCGGCTGCACTGCTTGGAGGTTTCAAGTCCTTCCCGCTGGCGTTCGTGGCCGCGGCGACGATCGGTGTCACCGAATCGGTGATGACGTTGCTGGTCACACGCCAAGGGTGGAACGCCGGCTGGTCGCAAGCGGTGCCGTTCGCTGTCATCGTCGCTGTGTTGGTGGTGCGCGGCAAGGGCATTCCGCTTCGCAGCTACCTCTTCGATCGCCTCCCCGCCGTAGGCAGCGGCCGGGTTCGTGCCCTGCCTGTTGCTGGCCTGTTCGTCGCCACGTGCGTACTGATGGGCGTCCTCGCCAACGAGTGGGCGGTGGCTTTCACGGTGACGGTGGCCTTCACCCTGATGTGCCTGTCGGTGGTGGTCGTCACGGGCTATGCCGGTCAGCTGTCGCTCGCACAGTTCCTCATCGGCACCGTCGGGGGCCTTCGTCGGCGCCCGACTGATGGCCATGCACGGCGTCGCCTTCGTGCCGGCTTGCGTCGCTTCGGTTGTCGCCGCCGCGCTACTCGGTCTTGCGGTCGGTGCTCCGGCCCTGCGACAGCGCGCATCAACCTGGCGATCGCCACGCTGGGACTGGGTGTGGCGCTGTACGCCCTGGTGCTGAACAACTCGGAGATCACAGGTGGAGTCACCGGCCTGCAAGTACGCCCGCCGAGCCTGCTCGGCTGGAACATCAATCCTGAGGACCACCCGCAGCGCTACGGAGTCGTCGCGCTCTGCCTGCTGCTCGTCGCCTCGCTCGGCGTCGCCAACCTGCGCCGGGGTGCGGCGGCCGACGCCTGCTGGCCGTGCGATCGAACGAGCGGTCGGCCGCAGCGGTGGGTGTGAACGTCTACGGGGTCAAGCTCTACGCGTTCATGCTGGCGTCGGCCATCGCCGGGGTCGGTGGCTGCATCCTGGCGTTCCTGAACCCCAACGTGGTGTTCGGACGGTTCGACCTGTTCACCTCGATCAGCGTTGTGACGGCAACCGTGGTGGGCGGCCTTGGCTTCATCGGCGGCGCCGTGCTCGGCTCCACCTTGATCGCCGGCGGACTGACGTCTCGTCTGCTGGACTCGATCAGCAACCTCGGCCTGTGGCTCAGTCTCATCGGCGGGGTCCTGGTGATCGTCATACTGCGGTTCGATCAGGACGGCCTGTTCGCGATGAATCGGAGGATGTTCGCCAGGCTCGTCGGGGCACTGCGACGGGAACGGTCTCGCACCCCCGTGGTCACGTCGATGGTGTCGGCTGGACGAAGGGAACGGAGGGAACGACAGCGGGTGACGCCGATGACCCTGGACGTCAGCGGGTTGACCGTGCGGTTCGGTGGCGTGACCGCAGTGAGCGAGATGAGCCTCAGGGTGCGGCCCGGCCAGGTCCACGGCTTGATCGGACCCAACGGCGCCGGCAAGACGACCTTCGTCGACGCCGTCACCGGGTTCGTGACACCGCACGCCGGCTCGATACGCCTCGACGGCGTGGAGTTGCGATCATGGAGCCCGCGGCGGCGTGCACAGGCGGGACTCGCCCGCTCGTTCCAGTCCGGTGAGCTTTTCGGTGACCTGACCGTCCGCGAGAACCTGGCCGTGTCATGCGACGACGGGAGCTCGACCCGGTATGCCCTCGACCTTGTCGCCCCGAGGCGCATCGCACTGGCCCGCGCCGCGCAAGCGGCTGTCGACGAGTTTGAGCTCCAGCCGCTGTTCGACGAACTGCCGAGCTCGCTCTCCTTCGGACAGCGTCGCGCGGTAGCGATCGCCCGCTCGGTGGCACGAGAACCCTCGGTGCTGCTGCTCGACGAGCCGGCGTCGGGCCTCGATGATCATGAGGTCAAGGAGCTGCGCGAGCTCATCAAGTCGCTCGCCGACGACTGGGGGATCGGCGTCCTGCTCATTGAGCACAACCTCGATCTCGTGCTCTCCGCCTGTGACGTGGTCACCGTGATGGATGCCGGCGTGGAGCTGATCACGGAGGCGTCACCGTCCGAGGTGCGGTCGCACCCGGCCGTACTGGAGGCGTACATCGGTGTCAGCTACGTGGACGAGGCATTCGTGCCCAGTCACGCCGCGGCGCGAACGGGGAGCCATTGATACGTATTCCAAATGTTGTTAGGTTTAGGCATCCGGACCACTTGGGTGCCGGCAGTCAGAGATCACGGGGGTGGTCGTTGCGTGCCGAGATTGACGCTGATCGCTGCCAAGGCCACGGGCGGTGCACGGTCATCTGTCCAGAAGTGTTCGAGCTGGACGAGATGGGCGCCGGTGTCGTGATCCATCCCGAGGTGCCAGCGGACCTTCGAGATCGCGCTCAACAGGCTGCGCTGAACTGCCCGGAACGAGCCATCACCGTAACGAAGGAGGAGTTGCCGTGAAGACGGAAGCTGCGATCCTGTGGGGACTGCACGAGCCGTGGAGCGTGGAAGAGATCGAGCTCGACGCGCCCCACTACGGCGAGATTCAGGTGCGCCTGGCCGCGTCGGGCCTTTGCCACTCGGATGATCACTGCGTGAAAGGCGACCTGATTGTCGGCATGCCGATCATCGGCGGGCACGAAGGTGCAGGGATCGTGGAAGAGGTCGGCCCCGGTGTGACTCGCCTGAAGGAAGGCGATCATGTGGTGCTGGCGTTCATCCCCGCCTGCGGGTACTGCCGGTGGTGTTCGAGCGGGCATCAGAACCTCTGCGACCTCGGCGCGCTGCTGATGGAGGGCGTGCCCGCTGACGGCGAGTTCCGCGCTCATGCCCGCGGCCAAGGTTTGCGCACGATGTCACTGCTGGGCACGTTCAGCCCCTACGTGGTGTGTCACGAAACCTCGGCCATCAAGATCGACGACGACCTGCCTCTTGACATCGCTGCGCTCGTCGGCTGCGGCGTCACGACCGGATGGGGATCCGCCGTCAACTTGGCCGCAGTGCTGCCGGGCGAAACGGTGGTGGTAGCAGGTGCAGGTGGGCTGGGGATCAGCGCCATCCAGGGTGCCCACATCTCCGGAGCGGGCACGATCGTGGCAGTCGACCCGGTGGAGTTCAAGCGCGAGTCGGCGTTGCAGTTCGGTGCCACCCACACCGTTGCCTCGATGGAGGAGGCGATGCCGCTCGTCAGTGACCTGACGAGGGGTGTGATGGCCGACGCAGCCGTTTTCACCGGCAGCCTCGTGGCGGGCGAGCATGTGCGACAGCTGCTGTCGCTGATTCGCAAGGGCGGTCGCGCCGTGATCACGTCGACCGCCAACCCGAACGTGCAGCAGGTCGACCTGTCGCTCGTCGAGTTCGTGTTCTTCCAGAAGCACCTGATGGGCAACGTGTTCGGCGGCGGCAACCCGTTCGTGGAGATCCCCAAGCTGCTCAATCTGTACCGCCAAGGGGTGCTGAAGCTCGACGAGATGGTGACCGCCGACTACAAGCTGTCCGAGATCAACCAGGGGTATGCCGATCTGCTCGACGGCAAGAACCTGCGTGGGCTGATCCGGTTCTGAGAGGAGCATCGTGGACCCGCGCCTGGAGCAACTCTCCCACTTCGACCTCTTCGACGAATCCCAGGCGCCTCAGCGCTACGAGTTGCTGCGTCTCTCGCAGCAGTCGTGCCCCGTCGCGCACACCGACGCCGACGACGGCTACTACAACGTCACCCGCTTCGACGACATCCGCACGATCTGCGAGAACCCGGACATCTACAGCTCCACCCAGCCCGGAGTGAGACATGTGCCTGTTCGACTCCCTCCGCTCGACGAGGACCCGCCCCTTCACAAGGACTACCGCCAGATCCTCAACAGGTACTTCGCTCCGGCGTACCTCAGGCGGTACGAGGTCGACATGCGTGACCTGCTCCACGAGATCATCGACCGCTGGATTGATCGCGGCGAATGCGAGTTCGTCAGTGAGTTCGCCATCCCCTTCACCGCTGGGTCGCTGGCGCGAGTGGTGCTCGACGAGGACAACGAGGAGCGAGTCGCCCGGGCAGTCGCCGCCGTGACGCGCGTCGCCATCGAGGGAACACCGGAGACGTACCAAGAGGTGGCGATGCTCGCCGCCGAGTTCATGGCGGACCGCGAAACACAGGGCAAGGATCGCGACGACGTGCTGAACGCGCTGGTGACCCGCACGATCGACGGCCGCCCGCTCACCGCCGAGGAACGACTCGGTGCCGTGACCGTGCTGTTCCTCGGTGGCTTGGACACCACCCGCGGCATGATCGCCAACATCGGCTACCACATGGCGGCCGACGCAGCGATCGAATCGAGGCTGCGTGACCCGCTGTGGGTGCAGACCGATCTCGACGAGTTCCTGCGCTTCGAGTCGACGGTGAGCGTGATGGGGCGACTGGTCACACAGGACACCGTGCTCAACGGCAACGCGCTCAAGGCGGGCGACAAGGTGGCCATCCACTTCGCCATGGCCAACCGCGATCCCGAGCATTTCGACCGTGCCGACGACCTCGTCTTCGATCGCGAATCGAACGCACACATCGCGTTCGGAGTTGGAATCCATCGCTGCCTCGGCCTCCATTTCGCCCGCATCCAGCTCTCGATGGCGTTCAACGAGCTGCTGGCCCGCATCACCAACCCGAGGCTGAAGCCAGCGGCCGAGATCAAGCGCACGGCCGGTGTGAGCTTCCCGTCGCCGGAGGAGCTGCACATCACGTTCGACCGTCTCTGACGGCGACTGATCGTCGGGAGTCAGATCACGCCGGCGTGAGATCAGGCGGTCTCGACCGACAGTTCCTTCGCAGCTTTGGTGATGTCGGTCTGGTACTTGAGCAGGATGTGCAGCGTCTCCTTGGCCGTCTGCTCGTCGATCGAGTCGAGATTGAGCAGCAGCAGGGTGCGCGCCCAGTCCAGCGTCTCCGAGACGCTGGGGGCCTTCTTCAGGTCGAGCTGGCGGATCGAGCGGACCACCCTGGCGATCTGATCGGCCAGGTTCTCGGTGATCTCCGGCACCTTGGCCAGCACGATCTCCTTCTCGCGGGCCAGCGTCGGGTAGTCGACGTGCAGGTAGAGGCAGCGCCGCTTCAGCGCCTCCGAGAGCTCCCGCGTGTTGTTCGACGTGAGGAACACGAGCGGGATCTGTATCGCTTCGATCGTGCCGAGCTCGGGGATCGAGACCTGGTAGTCGGACAGGATCTCCAGCAGCAGCGCCTCGGTCTCGACCTCGACGCGGTCGACCTCGTCGATCAGCAACACGACGGGTTCGGGTGCGCGGATGGCCTCCAGTAGCGGCCGCGTGAGCAGGAACTCGTTGGTGAAGATGTCATCGTGGACCTCGCTCCACGTGTCCGAGTGGCGGTCGGCCTGAATCCGCAGCAGCTGCTTCTTGTAGTTCCATTCGTACAGCGCTTTGGACTCGTCGAGGCCCTCGTAGCACTGCAGGCGGATCAGTCGGCTGCCGGTCATCTCGGCGACCGACTTGGCGAGCTGGGTCTTGCCGGTGCCGGCAGGGCCTTCGATCAGCACCGGCTTGCCGAGGCGGTCGGCGAGGAACACGACGCCGGCGATGCCTTCGTCGGCGAGGTAGGCGACATCACGCAAGCCGTCGCGCACCGCGCCAACGCTGTCGAAGCGGTGAACGTCGGTCGTGGGGGTCGTCACGGCAGCCCACGCTACTGGCGCGCTTGACCGGCGGGTCGACCGGAAACACGAACGATGCGGCCGGCGAAGCGCTGGAGCGCCGCCGTGCCGAACCGGGTCCTCGGCTCTGAACGACGCGACTGTGCATCGCCTACCGTCCTCGTGTGGCCGGGGTCCTCGCCAAGTACGTCGACGAGTTCGTCGACGGTGTGAGTGCGGATCTCCACGAGCTGTCGGGGCGTGACCATCGGGCTGAGGTGACGATCGAGGCGGGCGAACTGGTCGCCGCCGTGATCGACAGCGACGACCGTCTCACGGCGGATGAGCTGGAGGCGTGGCTCGACGACGTGGGCCCTCGCCTGGATCCACCCGTGCTCGTGTCCTCGACACGTCTGCGGGAAGGAGGGATGCTCGAGGGCAAGCGGCGCTGGCTCGACCGCCCGAGCACGCTGTTCGACCTGCTGGTGCGCGCCGACGCCAGCAGGGGCGGTCGGCGGGCGGTGCGCTACTACGAGGCCGGGATCCGCCTGGCGCACGCCGCCGCGGCCGTCGACCTCGTCCCTTCGCCCGATGAGATCGCGGCCATCGACCGCTACCGCAACCTCCTCCTCGGCGCCTTCGACGATGCCGGCGTCGCACGGCCGGGGACGCCGGAGGACAGCGCGGGGCGGCAGCCGGCAACGGGCACCGCAGGCCCAGAGGCGGTGACCGCGACGCCCGAGCCGCTGCCTGCCCGACCGTTGGAGGAGCTGCTCGCCGAGCTCGACGGACTCGTCGGACTCGTCGAGGTCAAGGCCGACGTACGTCGCCTGACCAGCCTCCTGCGCATCCAACGCCTCCGTGCCGAGCGCGGGCTGCCGACGCTCGAGACGAGCCACCACCTCGTGTTCACCGGCAATCCCGGTACGGGCAAGACCACCGTCGCCCGGTTGCTGAGCCAGATCTTGCGTGCCCTCGGGATCGTCTCCAAAGGACATCTGGTCGAGACCGACCGCTCGCACCTCGTCGCTGGGTTCGTCGGCCAGACGGCGGCACGCACGCGCACCGTGATGGAGTCGGCGCTCGGCGGGACGCTGCTCGTCGACGAGGCGTACGCGCTGGCGCGCGGCGGGGAGCAGGACTTCGGGCGGGAGGCGATCGACACGATCGTCAAGTTCATGGAGGACCACCGCGAGGATCTCGCCGTGATCGCGGCGGGCTACCCGGAGGAGATGCAGCGCTTGATCGAGGCCAACCCTGGCCTCGAGAGCCGCTTCGCCCGCACGATCCACTTCCCGGACTACACCACCGAGGAGCTCGTTGCGATCTTCGAGACGATGAGCGAGCAGCACGAGTACCACCTCGACGAAGCCGGCGCTCTGCAGCTGGCAGCCGTCATCCACGCCGAGCCGCGGGGCGCGGGTTCGGCAATGCCAGGTTCGTGCGCAACGTGTTCGAGGCTGCGGTCGGCCGTCAGGCCGAGCGGTTGGGCTCGATCGAGGCGCCGACCGACGAGCAGTTGACCACGCTGACTGCGGCGGACATCGTCGCGCCATGATCCCGACGCCCGACGACATCGAACGGGCGTGGGAACGCATCCGCGACCACGTGCGCGTCACTCCTGTCGTCTCGCTCGAGCCTGGCGAGCTCGGTGTGCCGGCACCCACCGTGCTGAAGCTGGAGCTGCTGCAGCACACGGGATCGTTCAAGCCGCGTGGCGCGTGCAATTCCGTTCTCACCGCCGATGTTCCGGCCACCGGCTTGATCGCCGCGTCGGGCGGCAACCATGGCGCCGCCGTCGCCTATGTGGCGCAACGACTCGGACTGCACGCCGAGATCTTCGTGCCGTCGACGAGCCCGCCGATGAAGCGCGACCGCATCGCCGCCCTCGGCGCTGACGTCCGGGTCATCGAGGGTCTCTACGACGACGCCCAGGTGGCAGCAGACGCTCGGGCGCTGGAGACGGGCGCGTTCAAGGTCCACCCTTACGACTCGCCGGTCGTCGTCGCCGGCCAGGGCACGATGGCCCGTGAGCTGGAGCGCCAAGTCGACGCCATCGACACCCTGCTCGTCGCCACCGGCGGTGGCGGGTTCATCGCCGGCCAGGCAGCCTGGTTCGCCGGGCGGGTGCGCGTCGTCAGCGTCGAGCCGGCGACCAGCCAGTGCCTGCGCGCCGCGCTCGAGGCGGAGACGCCCACGCCCGTCGACGTCAGCGGGATCGCCGCCGACTCGCTCGGCGCGGCACAACTCGGGGCGGCACCGTGGGACGTCGTGCACCGCTACGTCCAGGATGCGGTCGTCGTAGAGGACGAGGAGATCCGCGCCGCGCAGCGGGCCATCTGGGACGGCCTGCGCCTCATCGCCGAACCAGGTGGGGCTGCGGCGTTGGCGGCACTGCGTACCGGGGCCTACCGACCAGAGCAGGGCGAGCGGGTCGCCGTGGTGGTGTGCGGCGCGAACTGCGACCCGGCGACCATCGTGTCCTGACGTTCTGTCCGTAGGAACCGCATCACAACGATCGATTCCTACGGACAGAACGACTCACCGCGGCACGGTTACCCTCAGGCCGGTGGCGTTCCGAGACCGCTTCTTTTCGGCGAAGACGGGGCGGGCCATCCTCTCGTGGCGCATCCTGCTCGGCGCCGCCGGAGGGGTTGCCGCCGCGTTGCTCGGGGTGCCCATCCTCGCGTCGATCGCGGTCGGCGTCGGGGTGTACCTGGCGTCGGTTGCGCTGGCCATGCCGCGGTCTCCCAAGTTGCCGGCGATCGATCCGTTCACGGTCAGCGAGCCGTGGCGGCACTTCGTCAAGGACGCGCAGCGCTCGCGCCAGCAGCTCGTCGCGACCGTCCGCAACACGCCGAGCGGACCGCTGCGGGACCGCCTGCAGAGCATTGCTGATCGTCTCGACAGCGGCCTCGTCCAGGGCTGGCAGATCGCCAAGCGTGGTGACGAGATCGACGCCGCTGTGACGCGGCTCGACCCGGTGCGGCTGCGCTCCCGCCGGGACGTGCTCGCCGCTCAGGTCTCGACGGAACCGACTGCCGGCCTCAGTGAGGCGCTGGCGTCCGTCGAGACCCAGCTCGCCACGGCCGACCGCCTCAAGCAGCTGTCGGCCAGCACGGCGGATCGGTTGCGCTCGAGCCAGGCCAAGCTCGACGAGATCGTCGCCCGGGCCGCCGAGGTCGGGGTCGGTTCGAGCGACACCGAGCACTTCGCCGAGGACGTGGACGACCTCGTGCTGGAGCTCGAAGGGTTGCGCCAGGCGATGCAAGAGTTGCAGTGATCGCGACCACGTGAGCGACACCGCGACCGAAGCGCCCGAGACCACGACGACTCCCCGCGAGGGCTCGTCACTGCTGCGCTCGAACATCGTCGTCGCGACCGGCACGGCGCTGTCACGCATCACCGGGCTTGCTCGCGTCGCCGCCTTCGGCTACGTGATCGGGCAGACCGCCCTGGCCGACGCCTATCGCATCGGCAACGAGACGCCGAACATCGTGTACGAGGTGCTGCTCGGCGGCGTCGTGTCGGCCACCTTCGTGCCGCTGTTCACCGACTTCAAGGAACGCGACGACGAGGAGGCGACGAACGTCGTCGTGACGTTGGCCATGGTGGGGCTCCTGGTGGCGACGGTGATCGCCTTCTTCGCGGCGCCGTTGATCTTCGGCGTCTACACGCTCAACCCGAACGAAGCCGTCGACGAGGAGCTGTTCCGCGAGGTCGGCGTCGCGCTCGACGCGCATCTTCCTGATCCAGATCTTCTTCTACGGCGCCACCGGTGTCGCCAACGCACTGCTGCAGTCACGCAAGCGGTTCTTCGCCGCGGCCTGGAGCCCGATCGTCGCCAACATCGTGATCATCATCAGCCTGCTGTCGATCCCGCAGGCCGGCGATCGGGAGTACGGGCTCGAGGACGTGCTGACGAACGATCGGCTGCGCTGGACGCTCGGCCTCGGCGCCACGCTCGGAATCGTGACGATGGCGATGGTGCTGGTGCCCGCGATCCGCCACGCCGGCATCCGGGTGCGCTGGCGACTCGACCTCCGTCACCCTGCCGTGCGCCGGGTCCTCGTGCTGTCCGGTTGGACGCTCGGCTACGTCGCCGCGAACCAGATCTCGGTGATCGTCGTCCGCAACCTTGCCGACCCGGGCTCCGGCGACGCCACCGCTTACTTCGACGCCTTCACGTTCTTCATCTTCCCGTACGGGCTGCTTGGCGTCTCGATCGCGACGACGTTCGTGCCGGATCTGGCTCGATCCGTGGTCCGTCGCGACAAGCCCTCGTTCATGCGCCAGTCGTCGCTCGGCCTGCGCATGACGGCCCTCCTGACTCTGCCGGCCGGCGTACTGCTGCTCGTCCTGCGGCGCCCGATCATCGGTGCCTTCCTGCAACACGGTCAGTACGAGCCCTCCGACGCGCTCGCCACAGCCAACGCCCTCGGCGGCTTCGCCCTGGGTCTCGTCGGGCTCTCGGTGTACGTGTTCGCGCTGCGCGGCTTCTATGCCCACCAGGACACCCGCACGCCGTTCGTGATCAACGTCGTCGAGAACGTGCTGAACGTGGTGCTGGCCGTGGCGCTGGTGGGCCGCTGGGGCGTGCTCGGTCTGGGCCTCGCGTTCGCGCTGGCGTACCTGATCTCGTCGGTGTGGGCGATCCAGGTCCTCTCGTACAAGATTCCGGGCTTCCCGGTCGGCGAGGTCTTCGCCAGCTTCTGGCGGATGATCGTGGCCGGCGCGCTGGCCGGTGAGGTCGCCTACCTGGCGGGGCAGCTCGTGGGTGGCGACGTCGGTACGGCGGCGCTGGTCCGGGTGATCGTGGGATCGATCGCCGGTGTCGTGGTGTACGTCGTCGTGTTGCTGGCGTTGCGAGCCCCGGAGCTCGACGTGCTGCGTGGGCGCTTCCGCCGGCGACCGCCGATCGGCGCCTCGCCCGCGGCGCCGTAGGGCCGGTCGCGTCGTTCAGAGGTGAAGACCCGGTTCGGCACGGCGGGCGCTCCAGCGCCTTCGCCGGCCGCCTCGTTAGGCTGCGCCGCATGTTCAAGGCCATCAAGAAATGGTGGAAGTACCTCGGCGCGAAGCTCTCCGGCTCCCTCGAAGAACGGGCTGATCCGAAAATCCAGCTCGAGCAGGCGATCAGCGAGGCGAAGAACCAGCATCGCCGGCTGAAGGAGCAGGCCGCCAACGTCATCGCCAACCAGAAGCAGAGCGAGCTGCGGCTCAACCAGAAGATGACGGAGCTGGAGAAGCTCAACGCCAACGCCCGCCAGGCGCTGATCATGGCCAGCGACGCCGAGAAGAGCGGCGACGCGACGAAGACCCAGCAGTACACGTCGGCCGCCGAGACCATCGCCAATCAGCTGATCCAGGTCGAGCGCGACGTCGAGAGCCTGAAGACGATGGTCATCGAGTCGACCCAGGCGTCCGACCAGGCCAAGGCCGCAGTGCAACAGAACAGCCGCCTGTTGCAGGAGAAGATCTCCGAGCGCTCCAAGCTGCTGTCGCAGCTCGACCAGGCGAAGATGCAGGAGGAGATGAACTCGGCGATGGCCCAGCTCACCGAGAGCGTGGGCGCCGACGTGCCGAGCCTGGCCGAGGTGCAGGAGAAGATCCAGGCCCGCTACGCCAAGGCGAAGGCCTCCGCCGAGCTCTCCGAGACGTCGGTGGAGTCACGAGTGCTCGAGATCGAGCAGGCCTCCGCCAACGTCGAGGCCCAGAGCCGCCTCAGCGAGCTGCGCGCCGAGCTGGGGTTGAGCTCCCCCCAAGCCGCCACGGCCGTCGGACAAGGCACCCCGGCCGCACCGGCCGCACCGGCCGCACCGGCCGCCGAGGAGCAGACCGCCTCACCGCCCCCAGGCTGACCTCGTCCGAGTGTTGAACGCCATCGGAGTACTGGCCCCCGGGAAAATCGAGGTCCGGCACTCCGACGGGCTCAAACACTCGGATGGATCAACTACGTGTCCGGGAGCAGCACGAGGTCGTCGCGGTGGATGACCTCGTGGACCATGCCGGGCGGCAGGTCGCTGGTGTGACGCCCGGCCACCTTGCGCAGCTGGCCGGCCTCGACGAAGACCATCCCGCGGGCAAAGGTGACGCCATCGGTGCCGACGACGTCCACCGTGTCACCCTCGTCGAAGCGTCCACTGACGTCGATCACACCGGCCGGCAGCAAGCTCGTCTGGCGCTCCAGCACCGCACGACGTGCGCCGTCATCCACCTTCACCGTGCCGGCCACGCGTGAGGCAAACGCGATCCACAGCTTGCGGGCACTGAGCCTGCGACGATGCGCCTCGAACGACGTGCCGACGGGATCGTCGGCGAGTGCTCCGGATATGACGCCTGGTCGGGACGCGTCGGCGATGACGGTGCGCACGCCCGACCACGACGCGATCCGGGCGGCCTCGAGCTTGCCCGCCATCCCACCACTCCCCCGCCCGCTGCCACCCGCACCGGCTCGGATCGCCAGCAGCGGATCGTCGGCCGACACCCGCTCGACGAGCTCGGCCGTCGAGTTGGTGCGGGGATCGGCCGTGAAGAGCCCTTCGAGGTCCGTCAGCAGCACCATCACGGCCGCGCTGACGTTGTGCGACACGAGTGCGGCGATGCGGTCGTTGTCCCCGTAGCGCGCCTCGTCGTGGGCGATGGCGTCGTTCTCGTTGATGATCGGCACCGCCCCCAGCTCCAGCAGGCGCGTCAGCGTCCGGCGGGCGTGCAGGTACTGCCGGCGGTCGACGAAGTCGTGCGGCACCAGGAGCGCCTGCGCCGGCACCAGCCCGTGAGCGCCAAGCGCCACGTCCCAGCTGCGCATCAGCCGTGGCTGGCCGGCGGCGGCGATCGCCTGCAACGTCGAGATGTCATTGGGCCGGCTTGGCAGCCCGAGCGCGGCGACCCCGGCGGCGACTGCACCTGAGGACACGACGATGACCTGGTGCCCGTCCTCCCGCACGGCCGCGATCTCGGCGGCGAGCTTGGCGATCGCGCCGTCGTCGACTGCACCTGCCTCATCGGTGACCGACGAGCTCCCCACCTTGACGACCGCACGCACGGTCACTCCTGGTAGTCGAACGAGAAGTCGCCGATCCAGACGACGTCGCCGTCGGTCGCTCCGGCCCTCGCCAACAGCTTGGAGACCCCGAGGCGCTCCAGGCGGAGGCTGATGAAGGACGCCGCGTCCGGGGTCGTGACGTCGTTGAGCGCGACGACCCGTTCGACATCGCGGCCGGTGACCCTGAACTCATTCGACCCGATGCGCTCGACGCGTGCGCCCGTGGCCGCCGGACGCAGCAGCACGACACCATCCTGGCGAGGCGTCGCCGCCCTGGCCTCATCCACGAGTCGAGCCATCGCGCCGACCACCGCACGCACGCCATCGCCTGTCACCGCCGAGATGACGAAGCGCTGCTCCCCGTCCGGCGTGAACCCGAGGTCGGTTGGATCCGTGGTGGCGGTCAGGTCGGCCTTCGTCCCAACCACCAGCCGTGGCCGTGCGAGGAGCTCGGGGCGATAGTCGCCCAGCTCGGCGAGGAGCACGCGCTCCTGGTCGGCCGGCGTGACGCCGTCGAGGGCGGCGAGGTCGACGAGCAGGCAGAGCACCCTCGCCCGCTCCACGTGGCGCAGGAACTGGTGACCGAGGCCCCGACCTTCGCTGGCGCCCTCGATCAGGCCCGGGATGTCCGCCACCACGAACTCCGTGTCGTTCCCGAGCCGGACGACGCCAAGGTTCGGCTCCAACGTGGTGAACGGGTAGTCGGCGATCTTCGGCTTGGCCGCCGAGATCACGCTGATCAACGTGCTCTTGCCGACGTTCGGGAACCCGACGAGGGCAACGTCGGCCATCAATTGCAGCTCGAGCTTGAGCCAGCGCTGTTCACCGTGCTCGCCCTGCTCGGCGAAGGTCGGCGCCCGCCGCTGGTTGGTCAGGAACCTGGCGTTGCCGCGCCCACCGCGGCCGCCCGCGGCGGCCAGCCACCGATTGCCGTCGCGCAGCAGCTCGGCCAGCAACTCCCCGGTGTAGAGGTCCTTGACGACCGTGCCCTCCGGCACGGCGACCTCCAGGTCCTCGCCACGCCGACCGTGGAGGTCCTTGCCCTTGCCGTGGACGCCGTTACGGGCTCGTCGATGTGGGTGGTCGCGGAAGGCGAGCAGCGAGGCGACGTTGTGGTCGGCGACGAGCCAGACGTCGCCGCCCTTGCCGCCGTCACCGCCGTTCGGCCCGCCGAAGGCCTCGGGCCCTTCGCGCCGGAACGCCACGCAGCCTGCTCCCCCATCGCCTCCACGCACGTTGAGCTGGGACTCGTCGACGAACTGCGACACCCGGACACGCTACCCACCCGGTGTCACACCCCTTCCGTAACCTCGGGGCCATGACCGACGCGTCGATGCAGGACCGGGCCGAGCGCTGGGCCTCGACGATGGATGGCGCGAACGCTGGAGGGGTGCGGCTGGCGCACTCCGACTCGTGGGCCCGCGTCGACCTCCCCCGGCGCGATCGGCTCGCCCGTCAGGAGCGTGAGCACGAGGCGCTGGCGACGACCGCCACGCGGGCAGTCGGCGCCGGCGACCGGGCTCGGCCCGAGGAGCCCGACGAGTGGCGCACGTGCTTCGAGCGTGACCGCGACCGCATCCTCCACGCCCCCGCATTCCGCCGGTTGGCCGGCAAGACGCAGGTCTTCGTGTTCCCGGACGACCACCAGCGCACGCGCCTCACCCATGCCCTCGAGGTGGCCCAGGTGGCCACGTCCGTGGCCAGAGCACTCGGCCTCAACATGGCGTTGACGGAGGCGATCGCCCTCGGCCACGACTGCGGCCACGGCCCGGGAGGTCACGCCAGCGAAGACGCACTCACGCCCTACGTCGACGGCGGGTTCGACCACGCCGAGTGGGGCGCCGACGTCACGCTGACCCCGCTCAACCTGTGCACCCAGACGCTCGACGGCATTCGCAACCACTCGTGGAGCAGGCCCGCTCCGGCGACGCCGGAAGGCGAGGTGGTGTCGTGGGCGGACCGCATCGCCTACGTGTGCCACGACTTCGAGGATGCGGTCGCGGCGGGCATCGTGGCCGGCGACATGCTGCCGGCTGTCGTCGCCGATCGCTGCGGCCCGACTCGCTCCGAACAGCTCGGCACGTTCATCCGGGCGATGGTCGAGGCGGCGGCAGCAACCGGCCGGATCGGCATGACCGACCCGGCCGCCGAGGCGCTGGCCGAGTTCCGCCGCTTCAACTACGACCACGTCTACCTGCGTCCGGCCAGCAGGGCCCAGGCGTCGGCCGTGATCGATCTGCTCCGGGCGCTCGTCGAGCACTACGGCGATCGACCGAGCCTTCTGCCGGACCCGCCACGGGCGGCGGGCGGGAGTCAGGAGGCCGTGCGGGCGGCCGTCGCCTACGTCGCCGGGATGACCGATCGCTTCGCCTGTCGCCAGGCTGTCGCCTTGCTCGGGTGGGACCCGGCCAAGCTGCCTGCGGGGGTCACCTGACGCGGAAGCCTGTCACGCCCTCAGGCGCCTCCTCGACGACGTCGACGCCGGTCACCACGGCGCGTGGTGGGCCGAGCCGGCACCACGCCACGACCTGCGCGACCGCAGACTCGTGACCCTCGAACACGGCCTCGACCGTGCCGTCGGCACGGTTGCGCGCCCATCCGGCAACGCCGCGCTCGTCGGCCTCCCGGCGGCACGACTCGCGGAACCACACGCCCTGGACATGCCCGGACACGACGACCCGCACTCGGATCACGCCGGGGGTGTGGGGGACGCGTCGGATCTACTCAGCTGGCAGCGCGATGACGTCGACGACCTTGCGCCCCCTGCGCTCGCCGAACTTGACGCTGCCGTCGACGAGCGAGAACAGCGTGTCGTCGCCGCCGATGCCGACGTTCTTGCCGGGGTGGAACTTCGTCCCTCGCTGGCGGACGATGATCGTGCCGGCGTGGATCTTCGTGCCGTCGTAGACCTTGACGCCGAGGCGCTGGGCGGTCGAGTCACGGCCGTTGCGGGTGGATCCACCACCCTTGGTCTTCGACATGGCAGCTCCTACTTGCTGATCTTGGTGATCTCGACGACGGTGTAGCGCTGGCGGTGCCCGAACCGGCGACGCTGGTTGGTCCGCCGCTTGTACGTGAACCCGTTGATCTTCGGACCCTTGGCCGTGCCGACGACCCGGCCGGTGACGGTGACGCCCGCCAGCTCGTCCGGCGTGGCCAAAATGGTGTCGCCGTCGACGAGCAGCTTCGGGGTCAGCTCGACCTCGTCACCCTCCGCGGCGTCGAGGAGATCGACCTCCACCTGCTCGCCCTGCGCGACCCGCTGTTGGGTCGCGCCGGCTCGAATCACTGCATACATAGCGGTGGAACACGATACCGGCGCGGTGGCTCGCTTCGGCCCCCGACCGCAGCGAGCATGGCGAGTCAATCAAGCAGGGCGTGGTCAACGATCACGCCGCGGCCTTCGCAGTTGGGGCAGATCTCCGAGAACTCCGTGAGCAGCCCTTCGCCGATGCGCTTGCGCGTCATCTCGACGAGCCCGAGGTCGGAGATGTCGAACACCTGCGACCGCGTCTTGTCACGCGAGAGCGCGTTGCGGAACGCCTCCACGACCTTGGCTCGGTTGTCCCGCTGCTCCATGTCGATGAAGTCGATGACGATGATGCCGCCGATGTCCCGCAGCCGCAGCTGCTTGGCGATCTCGTCGGCCGCCTCCATGTTGTTGTGGAAGACGGTCTCCTCGAGGCTCGACGAGCCGACGTTCTTGCCGGTGTTGACGTCGATGACGGTCAGGGCCTCGGTGTGCTCGATGATCAGCGATCCGCCCGATGGCAGCCACACCTTGCGGTCGAGCGCCTTGTGGACCTGCTCGTGCACGTGGTACTGCTCGAACAGGCTGAGCCCCTCTGCTTCGGCGTCGTAGTACTCGACGCGATCGGCCAGCTCAGGATTGAAGGCGCCGATGTAGTCGCGCAGCTCGTCGAAGAGCCGGCCGTCGTCGAGGACGACGCCGCGGTAGTCGGCGTTGAACTCCTCGCGGATGACCCGCACCGCGAGCTCCGGTTCGCGGTACAGCAGCGTCGGCTGTTTGGTGCCGGCGGCCTTCGCTGCGATCTGCTCCCACTGGTTGAGGAGCAGCGTCATGTCGGCTCGCAGCTCCTCCTCGGTGGCGTGCTCGGCGGCGGTGCGCACGATCAGGCCGTGCTGAGCCGGCTTGACACGGTCGAGGATCGCCCGCAGCCGCTTGCGCACGTCGTCCGGCAGGCGCTTGGAGATGCCGTACGTCTTCGAGTTGGGGATCAACACGACGAACCGGCCGGGCAGCGACACCTCCTGGGTGAGCCGCGCGCCCTTCGCTCCGATCGGGTTCTTCGTGACCTGGCAGACGATCAGCTGGCGAGCCCGCAGGATGTCCTCGATGCGTGCCCCGTCCGAGCGCTCCTCGATGTCCTCGGCGTCGTACTGCACGTCGCCGCGATAGAGCACTGCGTTCTTCGGGGTGGCGATGTCGACGAACGCCGCTTCCATGCCGGGCAGCACGTTCTGCACGCGCCCGACATAGATGTTGCCGTGGATCTGGCTGATGTCGTCGGCTGGCCGGCTGACGTAGTGCTCGATCAGGTTGCGGCCCTCGAGCACCGCCACCTGCGCCATGTTCTCGCGAACCTGGACGCACATGAGGTAGCGCCCGACCGGCCGACCGTTGCGCTCGCGGCCTCGGCGCAGCTCGGCCTCTGCCGTCGTGGTGTCAGCCGTGCGAGCCTGACGACCGCGGGTGGTCCGTCGCTTCTTCGCGTCGGCGGTGTCGCCTCGCCGTTCCGCGCCTCCCCGGCCTCCGCCCCCACCCCCACGTCGCACCGGCTCGACCGACTTCGGTGCCGGGCGCGTATCGCCGATCTGCGGCTTGCGGACAAGGGCCCGCTCGGCCGCCTCGACAGACGCTCGTCCCTCGCGCAGCGGTTCGGGGAGCTCGGTCGGATCAGGATTCCCGTCGGCGTCGGCTCCGGGCATCTCCTGCGGTTTGCGTCGCCCTTGTCCGCCGCGTGAACCGCGGCGCCGCTTGCGACTGGCGGCCGGAGCCGCATTGAGCGGGGTCTCCGCTCCCACGTCGTTGTCGTCCATGGTTGTCCCTTCTCGCGTGCCCACTGCGGGGCACGGGAACGGCGACCGGCGTTGCCAACATCATCTGCCGATCGACGTCGTTCTCGATCATTTGTCGAACCGGCCGGCCGTCGGGGAACGGCTGGCACCGAGGGGTTCGAGCCCATCGCTGCCGCTGGAGGACGTGCGGTTCGATCCGCGCCCAGCGAGCGGTCATGGCGTCGCGCAGTTTAGCGGCGTACCCGGTCGGCTCGGGCGGACCCGGTTCTCACCGCATCCGGCGCATGTGCACGCTCTGCACGAGGCCGAACAGCGCGAACCATGTGATCAGGCCCGAGCCCCCGTAGGAGATGAACGGCATCGGCAGTCCGGTGACCGGCATGATCTTCAGCGTCATGGCGATGTTCTGGAACACCTGCCACAGCAGCATCGTGAAGACACCAGCACACAGGTATGTGCCGAGCAGGTCGCGCGAGAGGTGGGCGATCCGCCAGATCCGCATCAGGACGATGGCGAACAGGAACAGCAGCACCCCGCAGCCGACCAACCCGAACTGCTCCCCCACCGCGGCAAACGGGAAGTCGGACCAGAGCACCGGGATGTCACTGCCGTTGGTCAGCGGACCCTCCAGCCATCCCTTGCCGAACATCCCGCCCGTGCCGACTGCCCGCAGGGCGTTGTTGACCTGGAACGTCAGATCGGACAGCGCCGGATTGTCTTCGTCGAAGAACACCTGTACCCGGCGCAGCTGGTACTCGTTGACGAGGTTGCTGACGAACGCCGCGCCCACCGTGGCCAGCGAGAGCAGGCTCACGATCAGGATGTAGCGCACCTTGGCGCCGGCGACGAGCAGCACGCCCATCGCCATGGCGATGATGACCGACGCCGTCCCGAGGTCTGGCTGGGCGATCACGAGGACGGCGGGGATGCCGACGATGATCAACGAGCCGAGGAAGCGGGGGTAGCTGACGGTGTCCGTGCGCTCCTCGCTGAGGAACGCGCAGACCGCCAGCAGGATGGCGAACTTGGCGAACTCGGCGGGCTGCAGCTGGATCGGCCCGAGCTCGATGGCGAGCACCGTTTGCCCGCCGCCGACCTGGTTGACGACGGCCAGGCCGGCCAGCACGATGACCGTCAGGATGTACAGGGCTCGGGCCCGGTGCTTGAGCCACTCGTAGTCGATCGCCATCACGATCACCATGGCCAAGGCAGCTGCGATGGCGAAGATGACCTGGCGCGTCACGAACTCGTACGGGTCCGTTGTCCGGCCACGCGTCGCCGAGAAGACGACGAAGCAACCGATCACCGTCAGCACGCCCTGTCCGAGCAGCAGGACCCAGTCGATGTTGCGAGTCGGCGCAGCCGGGCTCGAGCGGACGTTGCCGAGGCCGGAGTCGGGCTTGCGCTGGAGCATCGACAGCGCCATCAGTCACCGCCCGAGGGGATGAACGTGCCGGTGTCGCTGCTCGCCATGCACGCCGTGTCGACGGGCGGCAGTGGTGCGGCCACCTCGTCGCTCGTGATGTCGAGCGGTTCGGAGATGGCGACCGGGTCGAGCGGGATCATGCCGCTCATGGCGAGGAACGTGCACTTGACGACAGGTGCCGCACCGGTCGAGCCGAAGCCGGCCTTCTCGAGGTACGACACGACCGTGTACGGCTGCGCCGGATCGACGCTGACGGCGGCGAACGCCGATGAGTCGTTCCACGGGAAGTTGCCCTGGCCCTGCGCGGTGCCGGTCTTCCCGCCGACCGGGATCGCCTCCGGCGGGTAGTTCACCTCGAACAGCTCTTCGGCCGTCGTCGACCGGCCGTTGGCGCCGGGCCCCGTGACGTTGCGCCGGATGCCCTCCAGGATCGGATCGCGGGCGGCGGCGGGCATCGGGATCTGTCGGCCGTCGGGCGTCATCGCCGTCACCACGGTCGCTTGGCTGAGGTCGGCGAACCCTGGATCGCCGTCGGGCACTTCGGGCTCGAGGATGGCCTGCACGACCTTCGGCACGAGGACCGTGCCGCCGTTGGCGATGGCGCTGTAGCCCACCGCCATCTGCAGCGGTGAGGCCGCCATCAGGCCCTGACCGATGGCCATCTGCAACAGGTCGCCCGGCGTCAGCGTGGGGATCTCCGACGGATCGAGCACGCCATCCGCGACGAGCTTCGCCTTGAGCTCGTTGCTCGGCACCCGACCGTCGAACTCGAACGGCAGGTCGATGCGGGTGTCGGCGCCGAATCCGAACTGGCGCACGTAGTCCTGCAGCGGCGTGCCGGGCGTCAGGTAGAAGTCCTCGCCGAGCTTGTAATAGAAGGCGTCGCTCGACACCGCCAACGAGGTCGCCACGTCGATCGAGCCGTATTGACATGGCTGGTTGTTGTGCGGGCATGTCGAGTTGCGGTACACGCAGCGCACGCCCTGCGCACAGAGCTCCGGCTCGATCGAGCGCATCGTGTAGGTGCCCTCGTCGTAGTACGTGCTCTCGGGGCTGAGCAGTCCCGTCGCCAGCCCTGCGTACGCCACGAAGACCTTGAACGCCGAGCCCATGTTGTACTGGCCCTGGATGGCGCGGTTGGTGAGGCTGGACAGGTCAGGGTCGACGAAGGGCCCGCCCTCGACCTGCCGGGGGAACAGCTCGTCGAACTTGGCGCTGTCGACCCCCGAGTTGAACCACCGGTTGTCGAACGTCGGGTAGCTGGCCATCGCCAGGATCTGCCCGGTCTGGTAGTTCATCACCGTCACCGACCCGGCGGGTGCCTTGTACGGCACCGCCTCGCCGGCCCCGCGACGCGGGTCGAGCGGCACGGTCTCCTCCGTGCCGTCGGCGTTGACCCGCGTGACCATCGGGTTGGTGGCGGCGAACTGACGGCGCTGGCGGAGCTGCGTCTGCAGCAACCGTTCGGCGTACTGCTGCAGGTCCAGGTCGATCGACAGCTGCACATCCATCCCGTTGACCGGCTCGGTCCGGCGGATCTCGCGCACGACGCGGTTGCGACTGTCGACCTCGACGACGCGCTCACCCCACTCGCCATGGAGCGTCGACTCCATGCTCAGTTCGATGCCGCTGCGGCCGACGGACTCGCCGCCCTTGCTCGTGTCGTAGCCGAGCTCCTCGTAGTGCTCGGCATCGTCGCCGGTGATCGAGCCCATGTAGCCGACGACGTGGCTCGCCAGCGGGGCGTAGGGATAGACGCGCCTCCACGTCTGCTCGATCGCCACACCGGGGAAGTCCTCGCGGCGCTCCTCGATGGCGATGGCGACGTTCTCGTCGACACCTTCCTTGAGC
Organism: uncultured Acidimicrobiia bacterium; assembly: GCA_963774635.1. GTDB lineage: Bacteria > Actinomycetota > Acidimicrobiia > Acidimicrobiales > Ilumatobacteraceae > JALZMG01. The sequence continues at coordinate 92,329 of CAVZFS010000028.1, read as the reverse complement.
GGCATCGGCCGGTAGCGGCTGTAGAGCCGGCTGTCGTAGCGCTCCTCCATCTCCTCGACCGGCATCTGCAGCCAGCCCGACAGCCGGGTGAAGAGCTCGGCTCGATCGGTGTCCTCGCGGATGACGTCCCAGTCGACGCTGACCCGTAGCAGCCGGTCGTTGTCGGCGAGGATCCGGCCGTACACGTCGAGGATGCGGCCGCGCTCCGGCACGAGCGGGATGGTGCGGATCTTGTTCTGGTCGACCGTCTCCTGCAGCGAGTCGGCCTGCACGGTCTGGAGGAACCAGAGGCGGGTGCCGACAGCGCCGAACAACAAGACGGCGACGAGGGCCAGGATGCCGAGGCGCGCGGCGCGCTTGTCAGCAGCCATCGGCCCAGTCTGGCTCTTCAGGCGTGGCTTGTGGAGTCGTTCCGAAAGCCATCAGACAGGTTCCTTCGGCGCCCGCCACTCCGGGCGCTTGATCCGCATGCACCAGCGTCCGACCGGCACGAGCAGGGGGCTGAGCACCATCGCTCCGACGGCGACGACGGCCACGACGATGCCGAAGTGGGGACCGATGTTCTGCTCCTGGCCGATGAAGACCCGGACGATGGGTACGGCGGCTTCGCCGACGGCGGCACCGAGCCCCGTGAACAGGGCGGCCAGCCACCAGTGCGGCTCGATGGTGATCGACTGGGCGTACCCGGCGACGTACCCGCCGAGCCCCATCGTCAGCGACGACGAGCCAAGCGGCGTGCCGGACCCGAGGTCGTACATCAGGCCGAGGACGAAACCGGCGAGGGCACCCTTCTGCGGGCCTCCGGCGGCGCCGGCGGCCGCGGCGAGAGCGAGCATGACCTGCAGGGCGACGCCGCCGGGTCGCAGGTCGGCGAACAGCGTTCGCTGGAGCCCCAGCACGACGAAGCCGACGGCGGCGAGCCGCAGCAGCGGTCCCTGGACGAGCGAGGCCAGCATCAGCCGCCGGCCTGCGTGTCGGGCGACGGCTCCTCGAACTCGGAGCTCGGCTTGTACAGCACGACCTTGACGAAGCGCAGCTCGTCGAGGTCGGCGAGCGGGGCGATCTCGAGCAGCGGACCCTCGGCCGTCGAACGCTGGATCACGTTCTGCACGAGGCCGACAGGGATGTCGGCCGGTGCCAGCCCGGTGCTCCCGCCGGCCGTGAGCACGATGTCACCCTCGACGATCCGACCGAACACGGGCGTGTCCTGCAGGAAGTCGACCTGTGGCAAGGCGTCACCGCCTTGGCCCGTGAGGCGCCCGGTGTCGCGCTGGGGATCGATGGACGTCGTCGGCGCTGGGACCGTCGTCGTCGGGGGCAGCGTGGTGGCGGTTGGGTCCTCCGGCGGCAGCGTCGTGGCGGCCGGATCCTCCGGCAGCAACGTCGTGGGAGGAGGCGGAGCCGGAGCAGGGGTCGTCGGCGGCTCGGGCGGCGGCGGCGGGGCGACGATCTTGACCTGCACCACGTACTGCGGGTCGGTGAGCAGCATGACGTAGGCGCGGTCAGGGAGCACGGGCGCGGTGATCTTGCCGATCAGCCCGGCCGAGCTGATGACGGCCATCCCGACCTCGATGTTGTCGTTGCGACCCTTGTTGATCTCGATGACCTGGTCGAGGTTGCCGGGACTCTGCCCCTCGACGGCCGCCGTCACGGTGGCGTAGTCGCTGAGCGCCGGAAGCTCGTTGAGCGCGAGGAGGTCCTGGTAGGCCTGGATGAAGGCACGACCGGCGATCTGGTCGGAGATCTGGGCGTCGATCTGCTCGCGCAGGTCCTGGTTCTCCTGAGCCAGGTCGTCGTAGTCCATGACGCCGTGCCAGGCATTGCGGATCGGCTTGGTCACGACGTCCGCTGCCGTCTCGAACGGTTCGAGGGCGCGACGGAAGCCGGATCGGGCCGTTTCGAAGATGGATGAACCGCGGAGGTCCAGCGTCAGCAGGAGTGCCGACGTCAGGAGCAACAGGATGATCGCCCGGCGCCGTCCCGGCGTGTACAGGGGCATTGGTCAGCGCGTGAGATGGGCGAGCGCTGCTGCGCAGCGGCGGCGGCGAGCTCGGAGGTGAGGCGAGCAGCTTGGCTGCGAGCTGAACCCGAACATTTCAGTCGTCCCCGCCGAGCGACATCAGGCCACGCATGGCGTCGATGTTCTCGAGGGCTCGGCCGGAGCCGATGACGACGGCGTACAGCGGCTCGGGGCTGAGACGGATCGGCATGCCGGTCTCGTGGGCCAGCCGCTCGTCGATCCCGCCGAGCAGCGCGCCACCGCCGGTGATCGTGATGCCGTCCTCCATGATGTCGGCGGCCAACTCCGGCGGCGTCTTGTCGAGCGTTGTCTTGACCGCGTCGACGATGGCGGCAACGGGCTCGGCGAGCGCCTCGCGAACGTGCTCGGTGGTCAGCTGGATCGTGCGCGGCAGGCCGCTGATCAGGTCGCGGCCGCGGATGTCGGCCGTCAGTTCTTCCTCCATCGGCCACGCCGAGCCCATCTGGATCTTGATCTCCTCAGCCGTGCGGTCGCCGATGGCCAGGGAGTACTCCTTCTTCACGTATTGCATGACGGCGTCGTCGAGCTCGTCGCCGGCAACACGGACGGACTGTGCTGTCACGATTCCCCCGAGGGAGATGACCGCGACTTCCGTCGTGCCGCCGCCGATGTCGACGATCATGTTGCCAGAAGGTTCGTGGACGGGGAGGTCGGCACCGATCGCCGCCGCCATCGGCTCCTCGATGATGTGCACCGGCTTGCGGGCGCCGGCGTACTCGGCGGCATCCTGGACGGCCCGCTGCTCGACGCCGGTGATGCCCGACGGCACGCAGATCACCATGCGCGGCTTGCTCCAGCGGCTGGCGTGGACGCGCTGGATGAAGTAGCGCAGCATCTTCTCGCAGACCTCGAAGTCGGCGATGACGCCGTCCTTCAGGGGGCGGATGGCCTTGATGTGGTTCGGGGTGCGGCCCATCATCCGCTTGGCCTCGAGGCCGACAGCGACCGGCTTGCCGTCGTTGACGTTGATGGCGACCACCGAGGGCTCGTCGAGAACGATCCCCTGGCCGCGCACGTAGATGAGCGTGTTGGCCGTGCCGAGGTCGATCGCGAGATCCCGACCGAACCTGAGCGGATTGTTGCGAGCCATTCCGGCGCTCCTTCGGGGGCCGTGCGGGACACGCCCCCGGGCTGCTCGTGATCCGCAAATGCTACCGAGCTGGGAAGAAGATGGAGATCTCGCGGGCGGCCGACTCGGCGGAGTCGCTGCCGTGGACGAGGTTCTCCGTGAGCTCGATGCCGAGATCGCCCCGGATCGTGCCAGGCGCGGCGTTGCGCGGGTTGGTCGCACCCATCAGGTCACGCACGACCTGCCAGGTGTCCTCTGGGCCCTCGACGACCATGGCGACGACCGGCCCGCGGCTCATGAACGTCACGAGGTCGTCGTAGAACGCCTTGCCGAGGTGCTCCTCGTAGTGGATGTCGAGCAACTCCTTGCCCAGCGTGCGGTGCTCCATCGCCACGATCGTCAAGCCCTTCAGCTCGAACCTGGACACGATTGCCCCGACGAGGCCGCGCTCGACGGCATCCGGCTTGAGCAGCACCAACGTCCGATCAGACACGGCCGGCCACCCTACCGTCAGGGAATCTGGGCGCTACGGCGAGAGGCGGGCGAGTTCCGCGCGGGCGGCGCCGGCGACGTAGAGGGAGCCGGCGGCGAGGACGGCGTCGTCGGCGTCGGTCAGGGAGAGCGCCTTGGCGCAGGCCTCCTCGACGCTGTCGGTCACGTACACCTCGTCGCACCCAAGCGAGACCGCGGCCTTGCCGACGTCTGTCCCCGGCACGCCTCGCGGCGACGGTGCCGTACAGGCCACGACGACGTCGAAGTCGTCGGCCCGCAAGGCCTCCAGCATCGCCGTCGGCTCCCGCAGCGTGCCGACGACGAGGATCCGCCGTCCTTCGGGGGCGAAGTCGTCGAAGAACACCTGGGCACAGGAATCCGCCCCCGCGGGGTTGTGGGCGCCGTCGACGATGACCAGCGGCTGGTGCCCGAGCACCTCGAACCGGCCCGGCATCACCACGGCCGCGAACCCTTCCGTGACAACGTCCAGCGCCAGCGGCGCGGCGAAGAACGCCTCCGCCGCGGTGAGCGCGATCGATGCGTTGTCGCCCTGATGGGCGCCGTGCAACGGCACGAACACCTCGGGGTAGATCGTTGTCGGCGTGCGGATGTCGACGAACCGCCCGCCCACGGCGAGCTGGTTGCCGGCGGTCTCGAAGTCGATCCCGCGCACCAACCGCGCCGCAGCCGGCTCCGCCGACAGGACGGCAACGAGGTCCGGCTCCGTCTCACCGATCACCGCCGCCGAGTCCGGCTTGATGATCCCCGCCTTCTCCCGCGCGATGTCCTCCAGCGTCGGCCCGGCGAACTCGTTGTGATCCATGCCGATGTTCGTGATCACCGCCACCTGCGCGTCGACGACGTTCGTGGCGTCCCACCGGCCCAGCAGCCCGACCTCGATCACGGCAACGTCGACGGCCACGTCGGCGAACCAGCGGAAGGCGGCGGCCGTGCAGGCCTCGAAGTACGACGGCCGGACGCCGGTCAGCCCCTCCAGATCCGCGATCGCGGCGATCTGCTCGGCGAACTCCTCGTCGCTGATCGGCTCCGCATTGCGGGCCAGGCGCTCATTGACGCGCTCGAGGTGCGGCGACGTGTACGTCCCGACGGTCAGCCCCTGGGCGCCGAGCAGGCGGGTGATCATCTGGGCCGTCGATCCCTTGCCATTGGTCCCGGTGATGTGGATCACCGGATACGCCCGCTGCGGCTCCCCCATCGCCTCGACGAGCCGCGTGATCGGCTCCAGCGTCGGCGACGTGACCCGCCCCGTCTTCTCGTACGAGGCGTGGTCGTCGAGATAGGCGAGCGCCTCCGAGTACTGCACGCCCGGAGGCTAACGAGGCGAACGAGCGGGGTTCAGCTCGCTGCCCGGCGGGGCCGCGACGTGCGCCCGGTCTCCCTCGGCACCAGCGTCGGGTTGACCTTCTCCAGCACGGTCTCCGTGTCGATGAGGACCTTGCCGACGTCGGTGCGGCCCGGCAGGTCGTACATCGTGTTCAGCAGCACCTCTTCGAGGATCGCCCGCAGACCGCGGGCGCCGGTCCCCCGCAACAGCGCCTGGTCGGCGACCGCCTCGAGCCCGTCCTCGGTGAACTCCAGCTCGACGTCCTCGAACTCGAACACCTTCTGGTACTGCCGCACCAGGGCGTTCTTCGGCTCCGTGAGGATGCGCACCAGGGCGTCCCGATCGAGCGACCGCACCGCGCCCATCGTCGGCAGGCGACCGATGAACTCGGGGATCATCCCGTACTTCACGAGGTCCTCCGGCAGCACCTTGACGAACAGCTCGCCGGGATCCCGCTCCGTCTTCGACTTCACGGTGCCGTGGAACCCGACGCCCTTGTGGCCGATCCGGCTCTCGATGATCTGCTCGAGCCCGGCGAACGCGCCACCCAGGATGAACAACACGTTCGTCGTGTCGATCTGGATGAACTCCTGGTGGGGGTGCTTGCGCCCGCCCTGCGGCGGCACCGACGCCGACGTGCCTTCGAGGATCTTCAACAGCGCCTGCTGCACACCCTCCCCGGAGACGTCACGCGTGATCGACGGGTTCTCGCTCTTGCGGGCGATCTTGTCGATCTCGTCGATGTAGATGATCCCCGTCTCGGCCCGCTTGACGTCGAAGTCGGCGGCCTGGATCAGCTTGAGGAGGATGTTCTCGACGTCTTCCCCGACGTAGCCGGCCTCCGTCAGCGCCGTGGCATCGGCGACGGCGAACGGCACGTTGAGCAGCCGAGCCAGCGTCTGGGCGAGGTGGGTCTTGCCGCATCCCGTCGGCCCCAGCAGGAGGATGTTGGACTTCGCCAGCTCCACCTCGTCGCGCCGGCCGACGCCCATCGACTGCTGGTACTGGATCCGCCGGTAGTGGTTGTAGACGGCGACCGACAGGATCTTCTTGGCGCTCTCCTGGCCGACGACGTAGTCGTCGAGGAAGGCCCGGATCTCCCGAGGGTTGGGGAGGTGGTCGAAGCTGAGCTCGGTCGTCTCGGTGAGCTCTTCCTCGATGATCTCGTTGCAGAGGTCGATGCACTCGTCGCAGATGTAGACGCCGGGTCCGGCGATCAGCTTGCGCACCTGCTTCTGGGACTTGCCGCAGAACGAGCACTTGAGCAACTCGCCGGTGTCACCGAATTTGGCCACTCGTCGCCCCCTGCCGGTCGGACATCTCGTCAGTCTTGTCGATCAGCGGATCGCGCCCGTGCGGTCCGCCAACTCCCGGGACTCGATCACGGCGTCGATGATGCCATACGCGAGGGCCTCGTTCGCTTCCATCACGAAGTCCCGGTCGGTGTCGGAGTGCACCCGCTCGAGCGGCTGGCCGGTGTGCTTGGCCAACAGTTCCTCGAGGAGGTCACGCATGCGCAGGATCTCCCTGGCCGCGATCTCGAGATCGGTGACCTGGCCGTAGCCGACCTGCCCGTACGGCTGGTGGAGGAGAATCCGCGAGTGAGGCAGGGCCAGCCGCTTGCCCTTGGTCCCGGCCGCCAGCAGCACCGCCGCCGCCGACGCCGCCTGCCCGAGGCAGATCGTGGCGATGTCGTTGCGGATGAACTGCATCGTGTCGTAGATCGCGAACAGCGACGTGATGTCTCCACCGGGACTGTTGATGTAGATGTTGATGTCCTTGTCGGGGTTCTCCGACTCGAGGTGGATCAGCTGCGCGCAGATCAGGCTGGCGATCTGGTCGTCGATCGGCGTCTGCAGGAAGATGATGTTCTCTTTCAGCAGCCGGCTGTAGAGGTCGTAGGCGCGCTCGCCGCGGCTGGTCTGCTCGACGACGTTGGGGACGAGGTAGTTCTGCGGGTTCACGTGGACACTGTTTCTGTCTCGGAGGGGTCGGTGATCGGTTCGTCTTCGGCGTGTTCGTCTTCGTCGTGTTCGTCTTCGTCGTGGTCGTCGCCGTCGTGGGAATGCCCGAGGACGAGCTCGCGATCGAGCTCCTGGCCGGTCGGCGTCGACGAGCTCGACGTGGTGGAGCAGCCAGTCGAGCGCCTTCTGCTTGCGGATCTGGGCAGCCAGCTCGGGCACCAGGTCGTTGCGCTCGTAGGCCTTGCGGATCTGGTTGGACTTCTGCCCGGACTGCATCGCCAGCCGGTCGTACTCGGCACCCAGATCGCCGTCGTCGGCGTCGAGCGTCTCCGCGGCCGCCACGGCGCGCAGCGCGAGATCTACTTTGACGGCCTGCTCGGAGGCGCCCTTGATCGCGGTGATGAAGCTGGCCTCGTCTTGGCCGGTGACCGACAGCCACTGGTCCATGCTGATGCCCTGCGACTGCAGCTGCCGCACGGTCGCCTCGACGCGCCGCCGGAGGTCGCTCTGCACGAGCGGCTCGGGGGGCTCGATCTCGGTCAGCCCGGTCAGCGCCTCGGTGACCTTGCCCACCAGTTGCTGGCGGACGTCGTTGAGCTTCATCGCCTGCAGGCGCTCGCGGGTCGCCGATCGCCATGCCTCGACGCTGTCGAACTCGGCGATGTTCTCCTCGACCCACTCGTCGGTGGGCTCGGGCAGCACGAGCTCCTGCGCCTTGGTCACGGAGACGTGGAAGTCGGCGGGCTCCTCGGTGCCCTTCGGCGTGGCGGTGAACGTCAGCGTGTCGCCTGCCGTCGCGCCGATCAGTTGGTCGTCGAACTCATCGGCGATCCAGCCCTGCCCGACCTCGTAGGACCAGTCCTCCGTGTTGAGCGCCGGCACCTCCTCGCCGTCGCGCGTGGTCACCAGGTCGAGCGTCACGTAGTCGCCGCGAGCCAGTGGGCGCTCGACGTCGACGAGCGTGCCGTGGCGTCGCAGCTGTGCATCCAGCGCCTCCTCGACCTCCTCGTCGGAGGGGTCAGGATTCGGCAGCTCGACGCGCAAGCCGCCGTAGCCGGGCACGGTCACCTCGGGGCGGACCTCGCAGGTGGCGTCGAAGTCGACGGGTCCCGACTCTGCGCCTGCGGTGATCTCGACCTCCGGCGTGGCGATCAGGTCGACGTCGTGCTCCCGGACGGCGCGGGCGAGGTAGGTCGGGATGGAGTCGCGCAGGGCCTGCTCCCGGGCAGGGGCGATGCCGATGCGGGCCTCGAGGACCCGCCGTGGCGCCTTGCCGGCACGGAACCCGGGCAGCCGCACCTCCCGGGCGATCTTGCGGAACGCCTGGTCGATGTCGCGGTCGAACTCGTCCTCGCCGATGTTGACGGAGAGTTTGACCTTGTTGCCCTCCAGGGGCTCCAACGAACTCTTCACAGGACGTTCAGGCTATAGGTGCCGGGCGATCGGCCCGGCGGGTCTTTGGCGCGGTGGATAGCGTCAACTCGGTGGAGCGCAAGCTGCGGGCCCGATTGAACGCCTCGGTCGCCGAGCTCGAGCAGACGCGGCTGCAGGACCGCTTCCGCGGCCTCGGCCTGACGCCCCTCGGGGAGCTGCCGCTGCGGGTCCCCGTGCGGGTGGCCGGTGAGGTCACGCGAGTCGTGCTGACGCCGCGGGCGGGGGTGCCCAACCTCGAGGTCATGATCTCCGACGGGACCGGCAAGATCACCGCCGTCTTCACCGGCCGGCGGCGCATCGCCGGGCTGGAGCACGGGCGGGCGACGATCTTCGAGGGCGTCGCGATGCGCGAGCGCGACCGCACGATCGTCTACAACCCCGCCTACACGCTCGTCGCCTGAACTCCCGGTTCTGACGACACTTGGTTGCGCTCAGCGCAACTAACTCTCCGAAGAATCGGAATTGCCGATCAGCACGGCGCGCACGTCCTCTTCTGACTCCTCGGTCACCAACACGAGCACCTCGTCGGCAACCCGCAACACCGTGTCGCCACGCGGCACGATCAACCGCTCGGCCCGCAGGACGGCGACCACGGTCGCGTCACGCGGGAACCCGAGCTCGACGATCGAGCGTCCGTCGGCCGGCGAGCCCGGGGCCAACGTCACCTCGGCCAGCTTCGCCTTGCCGCCCTCGAAGGACAGCAGCCGGATGAACGTGCCGACGCTCACCGCCTCCTCGACCAACCCGGTGATGAGGTGGGGGGTCGAGACGCTGACGTCCACACCCCACTGATCGCTGAACATCCACTCGTTCTTCGGGTTGTTCACGCGAGCGACGACGCGCGGCACGCCGAACTCCTGCTTGGCCAGCAGGGAGATGACGAGGTTGTCCTCATCGTCTCCCGTGACCGCGGCGACCACGTCGGCCTCGTTCACTCCGGCACCGTCGAGCGCTCCGACCTCACACGCGTCCGCCTCCAGCCACGCCACGCCGACCGGGTCGTTCGACCGGACGTGGTGCTTCACGACCTTCGGGTCGTTGTCGACGATCAGCACGTCGTGCTTGGCGGCGTGCAGCTGCTCGGCGATGAACCGTCCAACGCTGCCGCCACCGGCGATCACCACGCGCATGTCATCTACCTCAATGGCGTCCGGCTGGCGACTTGGCCAGCGCCTTGTCCAACCCGGCAAGGTTGTCCGTGGTGACCGCCACGTAGAGCAGATCCCCCTGCTGCGCCACCGTCGCGGGCGTCGGCACGATCGCCTTGCCGAGCCGCCCGACGGCGACGACCTTGCCGCCGATGTGCTCCTCGAGCTCTCCGAGCGGCTGGCCCGCCCACTCCTGCGGCACGGCCCGCTCGACGAGCGACACGCTGGCTGACGGATCCGTCCACTCGGCCGGGGTCTCGGTCGGGAGCAGGCGGCGCAGGACCTGATCCGTCGTCCAGGCCACCGTGGCGACGGTGGTCATGCCGAGGCGCTGGTAGATCGCCGCCCGGCGCGGGTCGTAGATCCTGGCCACCACGTGCTCGATGCCGAACGTCTCGCGGGCCACCCGCGCCACGAGGATGTTGGAGTTGTCGCCGTTGGTGACGGCGGCCAACGCCACCGCCTGCTCGATGCCGGCCTCGATGAGCCGATCGCGGTCGAAGCCGATGCCTTCGATGGTCTGGCCGGAGAAGTCCGGGCCGAGCCTCGCGAACGCTTCGGGACGGCGATCGACGATGGCGACCGTGTGCCCGCCGTCGATGAGGGCATGACCGAGCGCGGCGCCGACCCGGCCGCACCCGACGATGACGACGTGCACGCGGGGAGCATAGAGGGCGAGCCTTGGCGAGCACTCCGACGTCACGGCGCTGGACGGTGTCGGCGCACTGCTCCCACTCACCACGGCGAGCGCAGACCTAGATTGCGCCACCGAATGGTTTCGCTGGCCAAGCGGATCCTTCTCGGCAAGCCGATCGCGACGTCCGAGGAAGGGCACCAACGGCTGAAGAAGCGCGTCGCCCTGCCGATCTTCGCCTCTGACGCCATCTCCTCGACGGCGTATGCGACCGACGAGATCATCCTCGTGCTCGTCGCCCAGGCGGGCATCGGGACGGCGGCCTTCGGTTACCTGGTGCCGATCTCGTTCGTCGTCGCCGCGCTCCTCGTGATCGTCGTGGCGTCCTACCGCCAGACGATCTACGCCTACCCGTCGGGCGGCGGGGCCTACGTCGTCTCCCGAGAGAACCTCGGCGAGACGCCGTCACTGGTGGCCGGCGCCTCACTGATGACCGACTACATCCTGACCGTTGCGGTGTCGGTGGCCGGCGGCGTACTGGCGATCCAGTCTGCCTTCGGGTTCGACTCGCAGTGGCGGGTGCCGGTGTGCCTCCTGCTGATCGCCGTCATGACCGTCGCCAACCTGCGCGGGCTGCGCGAGTCGGGGTCCCTCTTCGCACCTCCGACGTACCTCTACATCGTCGTGCTGATCATCCTGATCGTCGTCGGCCTCTATCGAGTGTGGTTCCAGGACCTTCCGCCGATCCCGCTCGACGATCTCTCCGCGGAGGCACAGGAGCTCGCTGAGGGCTCCAAGGATCTCGCCTTTCTGATGCTGCTGCGCGCCTTCTCGTCAGGCGCCGTCGCCTTGTCCGGCGTGGAGGCGGTCTCCAACGGCGTGCCGTCGTTCGCCAAGCCGTCGTCCCGGAACGCGGCCAGGACCCTGGCGATGATGGCCGGGATCCTCGGCGTCACCTTCGTCGGGATCTCCACGCTCGCCGCCCACCTCGAGCCGCTGCGTGGTGAGAACGATGCGACCGGCATCGCGTTGATGGCCGAGTACGTGTACGGCGGCAAGACGTTCTTGTTCTGGATCACGCAGTTCGCGACGTTCGCCATCCTGATCCTCGCCGCCAACACCGCCTACAACGGCTTCCCCGGCCTGTCGTCGATCATCGCCCGCGACGGGTATCTGCCCCGCCAACTCGCCAACCGCGGGGACAAGCTCGTGTTCTCCAACGGCATCATCTTCCTCGCCGTTGCCGCCGGCATCTTGATCGTCGTCTTCGACGGCAACATCTCGGCCCTCATCCCGCTCTACGCGTTCGGGGTGTTCACCGGCTTCACGCTGAGCCAGGCCGGCATGGTGATCCACCACCGACGCCACCGCGAGGGGCGATGGAAGGCATCGCTGGCCATCAACGCCACCGGGTGCGTCGCCACGGCGACGGTCGCGATCGTCGTCGTCGTCTCGAAGTTCACCGAGGGCGCGTGGATCCCGGCCGTGCTGATCCCTGCGATGGTCATGGCGTTCCGGTTGATCCACCGCCACTACGTCCGGGTGCGGGCGGCGGTGCAGATCAAGGACGCCTACAAGCCGGCACGCCGAACCCACCTCGTGATCGTGCTCGTCGGCACGGTCAACAAGGGCGTGATCCAGGCCGTGCAGTACGCCCGGTCGCTGGCGCCCGAACGGCTGATCGCCGTCTCGGTGGTCACCGACGCCGAGGAGCAGGAGCAGCTGGCCAAGGCGTGGGCGGACAACGACATGCCGATCGAGCTGCACACGATCGCCTCGCCCTATCGCGACCTGACCGGGCCCGTGCTCGACTACCTCGACGAGCTCGACGCCGAGAGCCCGGACGACATCATCACGGTCGTCATCCCGGAGTTCGTCACCCAGTGGAAGACGCAGTGGCTGCACAACCAGTCGGCGTTCGCGCTCAAGGCCCGACTGCTGTACCGGCCGAACACGGTGGTGACTTCCGTACCGGTGCTCATCGGGCAGGTGACGGAGTAGCGGCCGTCGGGCCCGGCAGGAGGCAGAATGGCGGCGATGCAGACCTGGAAGCCGCATTCGCTGGCCAAGCCGCACGAGGATCAGCTCGACCTGAGCATCGGTGACAAGGTCCGCACGACTGTTGACCTGCCCGGCGTCCCGGAGGGGACCGAGGGCAAGGTGATCCTCGCCAACGGCTTCAACTGGCAGCGCTACCGGGTCCGCTTCGAGGTCGACGGCCGTGACACCGCTGTCGAGCTCGGCGACCTCGACCAACGAAACCTCGAACCGATCGGCCGCGCCGCCCGCCGCCTGGCGAAGGCCGCCAAGCGCGCCGCCCGAGCGGGCTGAACCCGGAAGAACGCGTTTTGAATCCCGGTCAAGCTCGATTTCGAGGGTGAATCCTCCAGAGAATCCGACGCCGGCCCGGACGTAGACTGCGCGCCGACGGGGAGTAGCGCAGCCTGGTAGCGCTCCTGCTTTGGGAGCAGGAGGTCGGGGGTTCAAATCCCCCCTCCCCGACTCATCTAGCTGGTGTGATAGAGTCGCCACCAGTAGCCAGATCGCCGATGTATCAGCGATGTATCAGAGGATCGTATGGCTGCTGATGCACACCGGAGGTCCGACGGCATGGGGTGGAAGGCGACCGGAGCACCCACGGTCCGCAAGCAACGAGACAAGTGGGTCGTGCGCGTCGACGGCATCGACACCGCCACCGGCAAGCACCGGCCACGCCAGCTCGGCACGTACCCGTCGCGGCGCGCTGCGCTTGCGGCTGCCCGCGCGGGACAGGCGGACCGGCGCAGCACGGAACGCGGGACCGTCAGCTGGCTTGTACGCCGCTACGTCGCCGGGCGCACCGACATCACGCTCAAGTCGCGAGAGAGCTACGAGTGGGCCATTCCGCACATCGAGGCCGGCCTCGGCGCCATCCCAGTCGCTCGACTCGACCGCGAGGACGTCGCCCAGTGGATCGAAGGGTTGGCGTCGGCGGGCGATCTTTCGCGACGAAGTGTGCAGATCTGTCGCACCGTCTTGCGCGCCGCCCTCGCCGAGGCGGTCGATGAGGGGATCATTCCGCGAAGCCCTGCCGCGAGGGTCGCCCTCCCCCGCACCGTTGCCAAGCCGGCCAAAGTCAAAGACATCGAGGCGTGGGACGCTGCGGAGGTGACCCGCTTCCTCGAGGCGACCCGCGAGCATCGCTGGGCCGTCGGGTTCCGCCTCGGGGCGCTCTACGGACTGCGCCGCAGTGAGGTTCTCGCGCTCCACTGGGACGACCTAGAAGTCGAGAAGCAGACATTGCGGATCGATCAGAGCGTCGTCGCGGTCAGCACCGGTGCGGCATGGAGCGACGCCAAGAACGAGAGGTCACGGCGGCGAATCCCGCTCGATGACGAGACGCTGCGCGCCTTGAAGCGCCGTCGGTCCGAGCAAGCCACGGAGCGCCTCCTCGGCGGCAGCTCGTGGGAGGACCACGACCTCATCATTGCCACCCGCCTTGGTGGGCTCGTGCTGCCGAGGTCCTACGACCGCGCCCTGGCGCTGGCGATCGACAAGGCCGACGTTCCTCGCATCACATCACACGGCCTTCGCCATACGGCTGCGACGCACATGGTCGCGGGCGCAACAGACATTGGCCAGCTCCGAGCGATCGCTGACATCCTGGGTCACAGCCCGGACATGCTGATGAAGACGTACGCGCACGCAATGCCGGCGAGCACGTCCGTTGTGGTACGCGGCATCGCCGAGCGCTCACGCTGACGAGCTGACGTTCACGCCTTGCGTGGGTTTATGAGTCCAGAGTCTCGAATCCGGTTGGCCTCGATCTGTGCCGTGACTGCGGTTCCTTCTGTCGGTTCGTCCGCCTCGTGTTCCTGGATAGTGCCCTCTGCCGCCGAGAACTTGGATGAGATCTTGGACACTTGGGGCTTCGTGGACCGCGGCACCCGTTTCGAGGTGGCGGGCCATGGCCGTCGAACACTCCATGATCTCGAATGACAGCGGAAACACGCTCGGCGAGTTCATCACCACGGCCTTCTCGGCCAGGGTCGACAAGGTTCTCAGCTGCAGGGCCGCCGGGCGCTTCTCGAGCCGCTAGACCGCCTGCGGGAGGGGTTCGGCAGCGTTCCGGGCGGAACCGGCAATCGTGACCGGGCGACGGCCACGGCCACGAGTCCCCTCTCTCGCCACCAGCACTCAGATAATGCACCGTCAGGATCCCGGCACGACGAGCACCGGCACATGGGCATGGGCGAGCACGGCCTCGCTCGCCGAGCCGAGCACCCTCGGAGCCTCACCGAGCCCGCGACTTCCGACCACGATCAGGTCGGCGTTCTCACGTGTGGCCACCCGGCCGATGACATCGGCCGCGGCACCATCCTCGTTGATCACGTCGACCAGGACGTCGCTCCCTTTCGCCTGCCGCTGACGAACCTCAGCGACGATCGCACCGACATCGGGACCCGGCCGGTAACCGCCCTCCTCCAAGAGCCCGACCGCATGTACCACGACCACTCGACCACCCATCGCACTCGCGAGCCGGAGCGCCCAGTCGAGGGCGGCGAGCGATTCCGCCGACGAGTCGACCCCGACGAGCACTCGTAGTTCGTCCATCGACCCGACGGTACCCGTCGATTCCTGTCGAACAGTCGGACGACCAGGCGAGCCGCCAGGCGGACCATTGGCGGCCGGCTGCCGGGACATTGAGCGGCGCAGCCCATGCGTGCACGACGCGCGGGCAGGCACCTTGGGATCGCCGGTGATGGCTCCGGGTATGTTGCCTGTCATGGCCTCGAGGCTGCGTCCGGTCGCCCGCCATCCCATTGCCACGATCGGTTGGGTGGCGGCGGCGGGATGGGCGTGGCGCAATCGACACCGGCTGGCCAGTTTTCGATTGCTCGCCATGTCTGCTCCGGGGCGGATGAGGCGTGGAGAACACCGCGATGTGGCGTCGGAACTTCGACTCCGCGCGTTCCTCGTCAGGGACGCAACGGGGCGACAGATCCACGACGCCCGATTGCTGGAGGTTGTCGACGGCGAGGCCGTGATCGATGGTGATCCGGCGAGTCCGGACTACGCGGCGCTAGCGAGGCTTGTCGGCGGCCGGCCCGGCGTCACCGGCGTTCGCCAGCATCTCGCTGGTGATCATGCTGAGCCGGTCGAGGTCCGATCGGACGAGGCCACACGATGACGGTGACAAGCACGTGGAGCCTCGGTTAGAGCGTCCGATGGGCCGCTCGCGTGATCGCCGACTGCGTCCTACTGCGACTGGGAGAAGGCGCCCTGTCGAGCCTTGCGGAACGACCGGGCAGCGCCTACGGCTTATCGGGCTCGCGCGTTCTGGTTGACGACGATGGCCCATCGACACCCGAGGGTGCTGGTGGCGACTGTTCCGACGCACACCGGAAGACCCCTGCGTACGTCGGCCTCCAGTCGAAAGGATCGCCGATCGTGATCGCGCCGTAGCCCGTTCGGGTCAGCCGGCACGGTCGACGTAGGCGTGCAGCGTCCCGTTGGCGGCGACCGCGGTGTGGAGTCCTTCGGTGTGGGCCGTGCGAACCGCGTCCGACACAGTCAGGACGACCCCGCTGCATGTGATGACCCAAATCGCGACGATTTCCGTGCCGACGAAGACGGCAACGGGAAGGGTGAGCAGGAGCGCCAGGCTCACCATGGCGAGCACGGCATTGACCACGGCCCACAGGTACGTGAGCCGGCGGAACAACTGCACGATCGCTGGGCGGCTTTGGACGTCAGGGCTGATTGGGCAGAAGTCGGCGGCGAAGCGGGCGATCAGCGGCCGGCCGACCAGCACCGACAGCGCGAAGAACGCCGCGGTGGCGACGGTGCGCAGGATCGGCTGGAAGAAGTAGACGAACTGGTTCTCGTTGAGCAGGAAGATCAGTGTGCGTATGGAGATCCCCAATGTGGCGAGCATCAGCAGGCCCGGGATCGGGCGGCCGGTGAGGATCCGACGACCCATCGCGGCGTACGTCCAGCCCAGGGCGGCGACGATCGCCCACTTGAGGTCGGCGATGACGAGGAACACGTAGAACAACGCGGTCGGGATCAGCGTCGCCTCGACGAGATATGGCACCATCCGCCGCCCGACGGCCTTGACGACCGACAGCTTGGAGGGATGCATTTGCCACGCCAGGTCCGGCGGTTCAAGCATTGAGATCGTGGTCGCTGCCATGAAGGCTCCTGCCCGTCGAGAACGTCGATATAGAGCGCCACCAGGGTTCGAAGCGGACCCTTGTGTCGACCCGTCGTGCCGCCTGCGCCCGGTCGGCGTGTTGCCGACCGGGCCGTGTGGGGGGCGGGTGTGAGGGTTGTCAGTTGGTGGTGAGCTTGCGGCGGTGGATGATTCCGAGGCCGACGAGGATGATCATCGCTCCGGCGGCGACGAAGGAGACGAGGGCGGCGATGCCGGCGATGTGGCCGATCGTCGACCAGGCGAAGGTGGACAGCAACAGTCCACGCAGCGTCTCACCCTTGAACAGGCTGTTGCGCTGTCCGGCCACGGCGTCAGCCTCGGCTTGGAGATCGCTGACGGTGGCTTCGTCGACCCCGGAGGCTTCGGCTTCTTCGACCGCCGCGTTGGCGGCCCGCTCGACGGCTCCGAGGTCGGAGTAGGTGGCGCCGTCGGCGATCCCGGCGAGGTGACCATCGATGAAGCTGGCGTACGCCTCGGCTTCGCTGCCGGTGGTGACCTGCTCGTCGGCGTACTGCACCAAGTCGGCGCGGCCGTCTTCTTCGAGGGCGGCTTGGTCGGGGAAGAAGATGTTCTGGGCGGCCAGTTCGTCGCCGACGTAGTCGTCAGCGAAGTTGCTGCCCCACGTCAACAACCCGCCGGCGGCGACGAGAACAAGGGCGAGAACGGCGCCGGCGGCGACAAGCACGGAATCGATGGTGCGACGCCGGATCGGGCCGATCACGGCCGGGTCGCGGGACGTCGACCTCGACGTCGGCGTTGACGTCGAGGTGGCGTCCACGACAGGTTCGTCGACGGTGCCGACATCGTTGGGGGGTGCCAGCAGTGTGGGCGGCATCACATGATCCCTTCGGTTATGCGCTCGCACGGTCGTCGAGCTCACTGTTCACCCTAAAGAGACCGCCGGCACGGCATCAGGGCCGAACGTCCCGATCACCGCCCCCCGGCGTCCGGACATCACCTCTCAATGTGACCTTCGCCTCTACCACGTCGCTGTGGTCGAGATCATTGTCGACGCGACGACGACCAGGAGGTCTGCCATGAAAGCGCTCGTCTTCCACGGACCCGGTCAGAAGGCTTGGGAAGATGCATCCAAGCCCACGATCTTGAGCGATACCGACGCGATCGTCCGTGTCGACGCCGTCACCATCTGCGGCACCGATCTGCACATCCTCAAGGGTGACGTTCCAGCGGTGACCGATGGACGGATCCTCGGTCACGAGGCGGTCGGCACGGTCGAGGCGGTCGGCGCCGGCCTCAACACGGTGAAGGTCGGAGACCGGGTCCTTGTCTCATGCATCACCTCGTGCGGTGTGTGCCGCTTCTGTCGGGAGCGCCGCTACGGCCAATGTCTCGGTGGGGGTGGGTGGATCCTTGGCCACAAGATCGACGGCACCCAGGCCGAGTACGTGCGTGTCCCGTTCGCCGACACGTCCACCTACCAGGTGCCGGCCGGCGTGGCCGACGAGCAGATCCTGATGCTGGCCGACATCCTGCCGACCGGCTACGAGGTGGGCGTCCTCAACGGCACCGTGCAGCCGGGCGATGTCGTAGCGGTC
The DNA here is from genome assembly GCA_963774635.1 of uncultured Acidimicrobiia bacterium. Lineage (GTDB taxonomy): Bacteria > Actinomycetota > Acidimicrobiia > Acidimicrobiales > Ilumatobacteraceae > JALZMG01. The sequence continues at coordinate 74,450 of CAVZFS010000028.1, read as the reverse complement.
GTCGGCGCCGGTCCGATCGGGCTTGCCGCGATCATGGGCGCCCGGTTGTTCAGCCCGAGTCACATCGTGGCCATCGATCTGGCCGACAGCCGGCTGGATGCCGCCAAGCAGTTCGGTGCCGACGTCGTCGTGAACAACTCGCGAGAGGACGCCGCCGCGATCATCGCCGAGCTGACGGGCGGCTTGGGGGCCGACGTGTCGATCGAGGCCGTCGGCGTGCCGGCGACGTTTGAGCAGGCCGTCCAGCTGGCCCGGCCCGGCGGTCACATCGCCAACATCGGCGTTCACGGCGAGTCGGTGACGTTGCATCTCGAAGAGCTCTGGATCCGCGACGTCACCATCACGACGGGGCTCGTCGACACGTACACGACCCCCACCCTGCTCCGTCTCTTGATCAACAAGCAGCTCGACGCCGGCCGGTTCGTCACCCACCACTTCTCGCTCGACCAGTTCGAGGAGGCGTACGACGTCTTCGCCCGTGCCGGCGAGACCGGCGCGTTGAAGGTCGTACTGTCCCGGTCCTGAGGTGCCGCAGGTCCGTCAGTCCCGCCGGGACACGGCCGCGCAGCGGATGATCGCTCGCCGTAGTGACCTCGCCCGCCGCACGCACCGCGGGCCCGTCGCTCGGGCTGGCTTCAGCCGTGACCGTCGTCGAGGCATTGACGTCCGCTCGGGAGCGGTTGCGCGAGGTCCTGAACTGCGCACGGGTCACCTGAGCGGGTTGCGTGGCTTCGATGGTTCGCCAGGTAGCCGAGTGCGCCTCTCGCTGGTGCGCATTCGGCGCGGCGTGTTCGCGGGTCGATTTGCGTGCTGATCGGCGGACCGACTTGTTGACTTCCGGCGGGCGGCCCGACGGGCACGGTCGCGGAGATCGTTGATGCCGGTCTCGATCGAGCGGCAGAAGCGGTCCAGGTCGGGGACGGTGTCGTAGTCGCCGGTGGCGCCGAAGCTCACCCCGCCGTTGTAGGACATGATCGCCACGCCGATGCGGACGCCCTGGGCCAGGGGTACGAAGGGGAGGTAGGCAACCATCTGGCGGCCAGCGGCGTACAGCGGGTACTGCGGCCCGGGCACGTTCGTGGTGACGGTGGTGATGGCGCGCTGGGGGAACTCGCGGGCCATCGCGCCGGCTGTTCGGAGCCCGAGCGCCAGCAGCGACGGTGCGGCGAGACCGGCGAGCGCCGTGAGCTGCTCCGTCGTCTCGGCCTGGTCGGACTGCTTGAGCTGCTCCATCTGCTGGCGCATCGACGCGAGCCGTTCGACCGGGTCAGCGATCCCGATCGGCAGCTCGGCGATCATCGCCGACACCTGGTTGCTGGGCGCCCGATCTCCGGTTCCTCGGACCGACACCGGCACGAGCGAACGCACCACGGCGTGATCGGGATCCTCGGATCGGGCCGACAGCAGGTCGCGGAACGCGCCGGCGATCACGGCCAGTGACGACATCGTTGACCGTCCCGCCGAACGTCCGCTTGATCGCTTTGATGTCGGCCAGCTCGGCGTGCGCCGGCGCCCAGCGTCGATGGGGGCCGATGGCGCCCTCGATCGACAGCGCCGGGCGAGGCATCAGCTGGTGACCGACAGACCGCAGCCCATCGAGCGTGTCGCGCAGCTGGGCGGCGGCTCGTCGCGGCGTGCGCGCGAGCGAACGCACGGCCCGGACCTGCTCGGCCGGGTTGGCGACCAGCTGACCCAGCGACTCGGCGACGAGCATGGCGTCGCTCGGTTCGGGCGCCGGCGCCCATGCGTCAGGTGCGGGTGGTGGGGCGTCGCGGCTGGGATCGAGGAGGCTGGCGATCAGATCGGCGCCGGACACCCCGTCGACCATGCAATGGTGCACCTTCGAGATGAGCGCCCACTGGCCAGCAGCGAGGCCTTCGATCATCCACGCCTCCCACAGCGGCCGATGCCGGTCGAGCTCCTGCGACATCAGCCGCCCCATCAAGGTGTTGAGATCCGATTCCGACCCCGGCGGTGGCAGCGCGGAATGGCGGAGGTGGTACTCGAGGTTGAAATGCGGGTCGTCGACCCACACCGGGCGGCCCAGCCCGCCCGGCACGAAACGCACCTTCTGCCGGTAGCGGGGGATCACCGGCAGTTTGCTCGCGATGAGCGAGACGATCTCGTCGTAGCCGGGCGCCGGACCTTCGAAGACCGAGCACGACCCGATGTGCATGTGGGTGATGCCGTCCTCCACGTGGAGGAACATGCTGTCGAGCGGGCTCATGTGGTCCATCGGTGCTCCGTTTCGATCGGTTGGATCAGGCCCGGGGTAGTTGCCCCGGGTCGCTCAGCCGATCGGACGTCCCACGCGCCTCGCAGCCTCTGTCGCGAGCGTCTCATTCCCACGCTCACCGGAACAGGGCCGAAGGTCACCTCTGAACGGCTCCGGTCGCTCGCCGACGCGCGTCGGGAGGCGTGCCGCACCGGCGGAGGAGGCTTGTCCGGAGCCCCGGCGACGCGGGCAAGGATGGCCGGATGCAGGAAGTCGAGGTCAAGGCGCTGCCGCTGGGCTGTTGGCGAGCATCCTGACGCCCGAACGGGCCCGACGCTTGTCGCAGGCGGCGGTGCGAGCTCAGGTGGCCTTCGGGGACCGCACGATCTGGCATGTCAACGCGACGGCGCATGGTGGTGGCGTCGCTGAGATGCTCCAGACGCTGCTCGCGTACGGGCGTGGGGCGCAGATCGAGAACCGGTGGCTCGTGCTCGACGGCGAGCCGGAGTTCTTCGCCATCACGAAGCGCCTGCACAACCTGTTGCATGGCGTACCGGGCGACGGCGGTCCACTCGGCGAGAACGAGCGTGCCTGCTACGAACGGGTCGTCGGCACCAACGTCGCCGAGATGCTCGCCCTGATCGACAGCCGCGACATCGTGCTGCTGCACGATCCCCAGACCGCGGGCATGATCGACGGTCTCCGGGCGACCGGCGTCCGGGTCGTGTGGCGTTGTCACGTCGGGCGCGACACGCCCAACGACGAGACCGACAAGGCGTGGGCCTTCCTCCGGCCCTACGTCGAGCGGGCCGACGCGTTCGTGTTCTCACGGGAGGAATACGTGCCGGACGGCGTGGACCGGGAACGGCTCGTCATCATCCCGCCGTCGATCGACCCCTTCTCTGCCAAGAACCGCGAACTGGATCCGCGAACCGTCAGCGCGGTCCTCGCCACCGTCGGGGTGATCGCCGGAGCGGATGCGGACGGGCCCGTCCACTTCGAACGCCGTGACGGCTCGGAGGGCACCGTCCGGCGCCACAGCGAGCTCATCGCCAACGGTCCGCCGCCGCCCCACGATGCGCGGCTCATCCTCCAGGTGAGCCGGTGGGACCGGCTCAAGGACATGGCCGGCGTGCTCACCGGTTTCGTCACGATGGCCGCCGACGGTCCCGACGACGCCCACCTCATGCTCGCCGGGCCGGACGTGTCCGGCGTGACCGACGACCCCGAGGGCGCCGACGTGCTCGCCGAGTGTCGGGCTCGCTGGCGGACCGTGCCCGAGTCCATCCGCGGGCGCGTCCACCTCGCCTCCATCCCGATGGATGACGTCGACGAGAACGCCATCATCATCAACGCCTTGCAGCGCCACGCTTACCTGGTCGTGCAGAAGAGCCTCGTCGAGGGATTCGGACTGACCGTCACCGAAGCGATGTGGAAGGCGCGGCCGATGATCGCCAGCCGCGTCGGCGGGATCCAGGACCAGATCGTCCACGAGCGCGACGGCCTGTTGCTCGACGATCCCTACGACCTCGATGCCCTCGCCGCGGCGATGGCCCGCCTCCTCGACGACCGCGAGCTCGCCGACCGACTCGGCGCCGCCGGGCGTGCCCGCGTCCATGACCAGTTCCTCGGTGACCGGCACCTCGACCAGTACGTCGATCTCTTCGAGCACCTCAGCAGGTGACCGCGCTGGCTGCACGTCGGGATCCAGCGCGGAACCGACCCTAAGCAGCGCCCGCCGCGATGAGAGAAGGGGCGGGCTGGCAGTATCGGTGAGACGGAGGGTGACGATGTCGAGCTCGGCCGGCCGAGTGCCAGCGGACGAAACGCCGGCGACCACGGCGTCGCTGCTCGCGCCGTTCGAGCGCGACGTCCTGCTGGCGACCGGCCGGGCGGTTCGTGTGCGCCCCGCCAGTCCCCGTGATGTCGAGCGGCTGAGGTCCTTCTACCAGCAGCTCGACGACACGTCCACGTACTCTCGGTTCTTCGGACTTCGGCCCTTCATCCCCGATGACGAGCTGGAGCGAGCCACGCTCCAAGACGTCGACCAGCAGGTCACGCTGATCGCCGAGTCCGACGGTTCGATCATCGGCGTCGGTGAGTACCACGCCCGGCCAGGCGGGGTCGAGGCCGAGGTCGCCTTCGCCGTCGCCGACGCGCACCACCACGAGGGCGTGGCGACGGTGTTGCTGGAGGATCTGGCGCTCGTCGCTCGAGCCGCCGGGTTCCGTCGCCTGGCGGCCGACACCCTTCCCGGGAACATGGCGATGCTGGGCGTGTTCCGGACGGTTGGGCTGGTGCATCGGCACTGGTTCGAGGACGGCGTCGTCTGCGTCCAGCTCGATCTGACCGCCGACGACCTTCTGCAGGACCACGCCGACCTGCGCGACTGGCGCGCCGCCGTGCGGTCGCTGCGCTCGATCGTCGCTCCGTCGCACGTCGTCGTGATCGGCGCCGATCGCGACGAGAGCTCTCCGGGCCGGCGCATCCTGGCCCATCTGCGCGATTCGTTCAGCGGGCGGGTCAGCGTCGTGCATGCCACGGCCGGCGTCGTCGGGGGGATCAACGCCGTCGCAACGTTCGACGAGCTGGACGAGGTACCAGACCTGGCGGTCATCGCAGTTCCCGCACCGTTGGTGGCCGGCGTGGTCGCCCAGTGCGGCACGGTCGGCGTGCCAAGCGCGGTGGTCATCTCGGCGGGGTTCGCCGAGCTCGGAGCCGAGGGCGCCCGCATGCAGGACCAGGTGCTCGTCGCCGCCCGCCGCTACGGCATGCGCATCGTCGGGCCGAACTGCCTCGGTGTGGTGTCCACCGCCTGCGGGCTGAATGCCACGTTCACCGGCCAGCAGTTCGTGCCCGGCGGCATTGCCATCGCCTCGCAGTCGGGTGGGGTGGGGATCGCCATTGCCGCTGAGGCCCAGCGTCGCCATGCCGGCATCTCGTCGTTCGTGTCGATGGGCAACAAGGTCGACGTCAGCGGCAACGACCTGCTCCGCTTGTGGGCCGACGACGAGCAGACGAACGTCGTCCTGCTGTACCTCGAGTCGTTCGGTGATCCCGTCCGGTTTGCTCGGGTGGCCCGCGCCGTGTCACAGCGCAAACCGGTCGTCGCCCTCAAGAGCGGCCGGACGGCGGCCGGTCGGCGTGGCGCGGTGTCGCACACGGCTGCGGTCGCCGCTGATCAGGTCGTCGTTGACGCGTTGCTTGCCCACACCGGCGTGCTTCGGGCGGGCGGCCTGGAGGAACTGATCGACGTCGGGCTGCTGCTCGACCGGCAGGCCGCTCCGGCCGGGCGCCGGGTCGCGTTGATCGGCAACGCCGGAGGGCCGCTGGTCTTGGGCGCCGACGCCGCCGACGCCGGCGGTCTCGACGTACCTCTGCTGTCGCCGCCGCTCCAGGACGAGATCGTGGGCCTGGTGCCGACGGTGGCGTCGACTGAAAACCCCGTCGACCTCGGCTCCGCCGTCACGGCCGACCGGTTGGCTGCTGTGGTGCAGGCTGTCGGTGCGTCCGGGGAGGTTGACGCTTGCGTCGTCGTGTGTGTCGACGTGGAGGGGCTCCATCGCCTCGATGGCGTCGAGTCGTTGGTTGCTGGTGTCGCGCTCGACGGTGTCCCGGTGGCGTTGACGCTGATCGGTGCCGATGTCAGCGGGTCGGGGTCGTTGCCGGTGTTCCCGACGCCGGAGCGGGCGGCCGTGGCCGTGGCGCTGGCCGCCGGGCGGGCCGAATGGCTGGCGTCGATCGCCGGTGACGCGTCCGACGGCATGACCGGCCTGGATGCGTCGTCGTTCGTCGGGGCCCGCCGGCTCGCCAGGATGCACGCCGGCGGGGCGGCGGAGACCACGTGGCTGGATGCCGTCGCATCGTTCGAGTTGCTGGAAGCGGCGGGGCTCCCGATCGTGACATGGGCGTACGCCCGCTCACCGGACGAGTGCGCCCGAGCCGCCGATGGCATCGGATTTCCGTGTGTCGTCAAGGCCGACGCCGCCGAGGTGCTCCACGAATCGGACGCCGGTGCTGTCCGGCTCGGCAGCGGTGACCCGACGGCGGCGGCCGAGACGTACCGGGATTTCGAGCGTCGCTTCGGCGACGGACTGCGCGGGGTCGTGGTCCAGGCCCAGCAGGTGGCTGCCCTCGAGCTGCTGGTCGGCGTCACGCGCGATCCCGCGTTCGGTCCGCTCGTGGTCGTCGGCGCTGGCGGCGTCGAAGCGGAGTTGCGCGACGACCGGGTCGTGCTCATTGCACCGGTCTCGAGGTCCGCAGCCCGGCGTGCCGTCGAGAGCCTCCGACTGGCACCGTTGTTCCATGGCTTCCGTGGCCGGGCCGAGCTCCCAGTCGACCCGGTGGTCGATCTCATCCACCGGATCGGGATGCTCGCCGCAACCGTCACCGAGATCCAGCGGCTCGACTTGAACCCGGTGCTGGTCACGCAAGACGGGCTGCGCCGCCGCCGACGCCCGGATCGGTGTGGCGGCTGCCTTGTCCGCTGTCGGGCCGGTGCGCGGTCTGCGGGGACATCCGGTCGGATCGCCGCCAAACGCCGACAGCGGACCACCGTGAGGGAGCCCCAATCGACGGACCCTTTGGTTGCGGGCGGTTTCGGCGACGCCGGGACGGGCGCGTCGACCCGGTCGGCGTGTTGCCGACCGGGCCAGTGTGGGGGGCGGGTGTGAGGGCTGTCAGCTGGTGGTGAGCTTGCGGCGGTGGATGATTCCGAGGCCGACGAGCACGATCATCGCTCCGGCGGCGACGAAGGCGACGAGGGCGGCGATGCCGGCGATGTGGCCGATCGTCGACCAGGCGAAGGTGGACAGCAACAGTCCACGCAGCGTCTCACCCTTGAACAGGCTGTTGCGCTGTCCGGCCACGGCGTCGGCCTCGGCTTGGAGATCGCTGACGGTGGCTTCGTCGACCCCGGAGGCTTCGGCTTCTTCGACCGCCGCGTTGGCGGCCCGCTCGACGGCTCCGAGGTCGGAGTAGGTGGCGCCGTCGGCGATCCCGGCGAGGTGACCATCGATGAAGCTGGCGTACGCCTCGGCTTCGCTGCCGGTGGTGACCTGCTCGTCGGCGTACTGCACCAAGTCGGCACGGCCGTCTTCTTCGAGGGCGGCTTGGTCGGGGAAGAAGATGTTCTGGGCGGCCAGTTCGTCGCCGACGTAGTCGTCAGCGAAGTTGCTGCCCCACGTCAACAACCCGCCGGCGGCGACGAGAACAAGGGCGAGAACAGCGCCGGCGGCGACAAGCACGGAATCGATGGTGCGACGCCGGATCGGGCCGATCACGGCCGGGTCGCGGGACGTCGACCTCGACGTCGGCGTTGACGTCGAGGTGGCGTCCACGACAGGTTCGTCGACGGTGCCGACATCGTTGGGGGGTGCCAGCAGCGTGGGCGGCATCACATGATCCCTTCGGTTGTGCGCTCGCACGGTCGTCGAGCTCACTGTTCACCCTAAAGAGACCGCCCGCCCGGCATCAGGGCCGAACGTCCCGATCAATGGCCGATCATTCCACGGCGGCCCGAGGCACGTTTGAGCGGTCGCCGCCCCATGCCTCGGCGCCGACGACGCTGAATCGGCGTCCGCTGATCTCGACCGGTTCGATCCGCACGAACCGGTGCTTGGGTGCGGCGTGCCAGGGAAACAACGGGAGTTCGAGCGCATCGAAGTATTCGTGCATCTGTTCGATCTCGACGGCGAAGCCCTTGATGACCACGCTCCACGCCTCGCCGGCCTCGGCGTTGTAGCCATCGACCTCGAACGCCACGCCACGACCCAACAACGCGGCGGCGAGCTTGGTGCCTTCCGCCGACCGGAACACGACGGTGCCGCGATCGACGACGTAGTTGATCGGGAAGATGTCGGGATGTTCGGTGATCGACACGGCGAGGCGGCCGACCTCGCCGGTTCGCAGCAGACCGAGACACGTGTGGGTGTCGAGGGTCGTGATCCCGTCGGCGTCTGTCATCATGGGTTTCATCTTGAGCGGGTGGCGTCCGCGCGACCAGAGTCGAACGTCCTACGTTGCGGAGGGCGTGTTGCGTCGGCCTGACGGTCGGCGTTGCATACAGCTCACGCATGCTCGCTCTATCCGCCAGGCCGCTCTGCACCGTCACCGAGCGCGGCGACGAGCAGTTGGGTCATGCTTCGATGGCGTTGCCCGAGAGCCTGATGGTGGGTGTGCTGGAACGGCACGTCGGTGTCGGCGGCGAGCCGGCCGGACAGTTGATCCGTCGTGATCGTCACGAACCGCGCCGGCGACTTGAGTGACCAGGACGGCAGCGCCAGTGCCGCCAAGCGGTCGAGCTCGGTGGGGTCGGTGACGTGACGGGCGATGCCGGTGCTCTGCACGCTCCATCCGACGCTCGAGTGGCTGGAGGGCCCGTCGGCTTCGAAGGCGACCACGGTGTCACGAGTCGAGGCGTCGAGGGTGGTGCCGTGCTGGGTGGAGATCACGATCTGGTCGCCATCCATGGCGAAGCAGACCGGAAAGATGAGCGGCAACGCCCGCGTCGAAACGCCGATGCGGCCGACCTCAGCAGTGGCCAGCATGGCCAGGCACTCCTCGCGGGTGAGCACCCTCAGCCCGGCACCGTCGACTCGCATACGTCCATCATCGGACAGGGCGGCGTGTCGTGACAGGGCCGAAGGTCCCTGCCGGGCGCGGCTCAGTCGGTCGACTCGGGCCGCAGGTGCCGGGCGGCGTAGACGGCGGCTTCGGTCCGTCGAGCCATCCCGAGTTTCGACAGCACCGAGGTCACGTAGTTCTTGATCGTCTTCTCGGCCAAATACAACCGCTCGGCGATCTGCCGGTTGGTCAATCCTTCGGCGAGCAACTCGAGAACCTGACGTTCCTGATGGCTCAGCCGGGCGATCCGTTCGTCCTGGCGCGGCCCGCTACGGACCCGTTCGAGGACCCGGGCGGTCACCGCAGGGTCGAGCAGGCTCTGCCCGGCGGCGACCCGCCGCACCGCGTCGACCAGATCCGACGATCGGATCTGCTTCAGCACGTAACCGGCGGCGCCGGCCATGATGGCGAGGAACAGCGCCTCGTCGTCGGCGAACGCCGTCAGGATGAGACACGCCGTGCGGGGATGCAGCGATCGGATCTCCCGGCACGCCTCGATGCCGTTGCCGTGCTCGAGGCGCACATCCAACACGGCGACGTCAGGATCGAGGGCATGCACCCGGCCAACGGCCTCCTCCTGGGTGGCGGCTTCGCCGATCACCCGGATGTCGTCTTCGGCGTCGAGCAGATCGGCCACGCCACGTCGGACGATCTCGTGGTCGTCGAGAAGGAACACGGTGATGTGGTCGCGCACCGGGCTCATTGTCTCAGTCGCGCCCGACGGGCGCGGTCATGAGGACGGGATGCCGGCGAACCAGCCCGCCACGGCCCCGCCGGGGTCGGCGACCCGTCGCCCCGACATCGATTGTGGCTCGACCACGAACCAGCGGTCCCGAGGGCCCGGTGCCCATGGCACGACGTCCAGTCGGCGCAGCCGCTGCATGGCCGGTCACCGCCGGCGGTCATCTCACTCGCTCGGCCGAGCACCAGCACACACCAGCCCGCCCGCGCCGTGACGTCGTAGCCGTCGACCTCGACGCCGACCTGTTGGCCGGCCAGTCCACTCAGCAGACTGTGATCGCCGGTCCGGAACACCACCCGTCCGTGCTCGTCGCAGGCACAGTTCACGGGCAGCGCGTAGGGCTGGTCGTCGACGGTGAAGGCGATCCGAGCGATCGGACTGGCGCGCAGCAACCGCAGCATCTCGGCGTGATCCAGGCCACCGGTCGTGTCCATCGTGGTCATGGTGCTCCTCCACGTCCAAGAGTGCCGGGCGCTGGCGGCGGGTTGCCAGGGTCGAAGGTCCCGTCGACCAGCGCTGACGTCACATCACCAGGGGGTGTTGGTGTATGGCACATCCGGTCACAGATGGCCGATGGCGACCGCCTCGGCACGCAGCCGGTCGCGATGAGCCGGATGGGCGATCGCGATCAGCGCCTCGGCGCGTTGACGCAACGAGCGGCCGCGTAGCTCGGCGACGCCCCATTCGGTCACCACTTTGTCGACGGTGTTCTTCAGTGTCGTGACGACATCGCCGGGGGCGAGCTGGGCCACGATCTTGGAGATGGTGTCCTGCTTCGCGGTGGAGTCGAGCACGACGAACCCTTGGCCACCTTTGGAGTACATCGCGCCGCGGGCGAAGTCGGCCTGGCCGCCACTCGAGGAGTAGTAGGCGCCGCCGACCGTTTCGCTGGCGCACTGACCGAGCAGGTCGACGGCGATCGTCGAGTTGATCGACACGAACCCGTCCTCTTGGGCGATGACGCGAGGGTCGTTGACGTAGCGAACCGGTAGCAGCTCGAACGCCGCGTTGGCGTCGAGGAAGTCGTACAGGCGGCGGGTGCCGAGCGCGAAGGTGCCGACCGCCTTGGTGCGGTTGAGCTGCTTGGCGACCCCGTTGACGACGCCGGCATCGACGAGATCGATCAGGCCGTCGGACAGCAGTTCGGTGTGCACGCCCAGGTCACGATGGTCAGATAGGGCGGCGAGGATGGCGTTGGGGATCGACCCGATCCCGGTTTGGATCGTCGCCCCGTTCGGGATGCGCTCGGCGACGAACGCGGCGATGCGATCGTCGATGGCGCTGCGAGATGGTGGCGGGACCTCGACCAGGGGCCGGTCGACGTCAACCCAACCGAGGACCTGGCTGACGTGGATCTGGTTCCGTCCGAACGTGCGTGGCATCTGCACGTTGGCCTCGAGGAAGAACCGGGCTCGGCCGATGAACGACGAGACGTAGTCGGCGTTGAGACCGAGACTGAAGTAGCCGTGCCGGTCGAGCGGCGACGAGGCGGCGATGACGAGCGGGTCGACGGTGCGTTCGGCGAGGATCGCCCGCATCTCACTGAAGTTGTTCGGTACCAGATCGATGGTGCCGGCACGGAAGCATGGGCGGGTCACGTGCGACAGGAAGTAGGAGACGTGACGCAGCCGGTCACCGAAGGCGCCGTGCAGGTACCGACGGTCATGGAGGGCGTGCATCTGATGCACCCGCACGCCCTCCAGTGCGTCGCCGTGCGCTTCGATGGCATCCAGCAGGGCGACCGGTTCGCCGTTGGCCAACGGGACGATCAAGTCGGCGCCCGCCCCGATGTGCTCCAGCACGGCGTCAGGGTCGGACGCGACCGCCATGTCCGGCACCATAGACAGCGGCGCCTCGCCGGCTGTGACGGCCGGAAAGTCAGCCGGACAGGTCGATCGAGCCGAGCTGCGTCGCGAGCACGTCGCAGACGGCCGAGTGACGTTGTAGGAACGGGTTCGTAGCCGCCCCCGGTGCGGCCTGCTCGGTACGGTTCAACACCAGATGCTTGCATCAACTCGTATGGGTAGTCGTCCCGGTGACCGTTACCCTCCTTCACGAGGCGAGTCGCCGGCAGGGGAAAGGACCTGGGTCACGCACATCTGCGACGTTGGTCCCACGACTCGGGCTCGCGATCCGTGCCGATGATGGGTGAGCAGGCAGTCGGACAGGAGGGTACGTGTTCAATTCGGTGGTCATCGCCACCGACATCGATGCCGGCTCGGACCGGGCGATCCCTGTCGGAACCGCATTGGCCCACCGGGGACGGCTACCCGTGGAGGTGTTGACTGTTGTCTCGGAGCCCAGCGCCCGGTCGACGATGCGCGGCGACGCTACGCAATGGCGGACGGGGTCGGTGACGCCTTGCGTCGTCGTCCATGGCGACGACATCGCCGCGGCGATCGTCGACCAGCTACGGGATCGTGACGGTGCGCTGCTGGTGATGACCACCAGCGCCACAGGTCTCGTCTCGCAGCGGCGCGGAAGTGTCAGTGCCCATGTCCTCAGCGAACGCGTCAGCCGGTATTGCTCATCGGCCCGGCCGTACCCGACCCGTGCCTCTGTCGTCGACCACGCTGGTTGCTTGCATCGACCGTTCCCAAGACAGTGGGGCTGCGCTGCGGGTGATCGACTCGTGGCGGGAACCTTCGGCGGCGGCCGACCCTGGGTGGTGGAGGTCATCGCGACGTCGGCCTGGCCCGCCGACACGATCGAAGAGGAAGTCGAACGTGAGCAGGTCGACGCTTGTGCCGCCGTGCTCGCCGACACGGCATCGACGCCGCCAGAGTGCTCCACGGCGGTGACCCCGTGAGACCTGCTCGAGTTGGTCGCCGAGGTCGATGATGCGGTGTTCGTGACGACGAGCGCCCGGTGGGCGGGCGGCCCCTCTCATTGGTACTCGACGACGCGACGGCTCGTGCAGCGATCACCGCGACCAGTGCTCGTCGTCCCCGCCGACCTTCCGGGCTCCTGAACCGGGCCCGGTCGCTTGTGTCGGCGCCCGCCAGATGAGGATGGTGCCGCCGGTCCGGCCGGCGCCGACTTGAAGTGTGCCGCCGTGACGCTCGGCACGAACGGCCATGTTGGCCAACCCCCGACCGCTGGGCGTGCCCGGTCCCGGTGGGCCAACGCCGTCGTCGGCCACCGTCAACACCACCTCGTCCTCGACGGTGAGCGACACGTCGACCCGGGTGGCGTTGGCGTGGCGGGCCACGTTCGTCAACGCCTCCCCGATGGTCGCCAGCAGGTCCGCCGTGATGGCTTCCGGCACCATCGTGTCAACGGGACCGTCGAAGACGACCCGTGGCTCGAAGCCCAGCACCGTGCGCCGTTTCCTCCAGCAGCGATCGCACCCGGTCGCGAACGCCGTCACCGCTGTCGGCGGTCGTCGACAGCCCGAAGATGGCCGAGCGGATGTGCTTGATCGTGACGTCCAGATCGTCAACTGCCTGTTCGACCCGATCGATCACCTCGGCGTTGTCGCCAACCAGCCGGACCGTGCCTTGCAGCGACAGCCCGGTCGCGAACAGCCGTTGGATGACGGTGTCATGGAGATCCCGGGCGATGCGCTCACGGTCGTGGACCAACGCGAGGGACTGCACCGTCACGTGCAGCCGGGCGTTGTCGACGGCCACCGCTGCTGCGCCGGCCAACCCGACGACGAGTTCCTCGTCGAGCTCACTGAACTCGGCGGCGTCGACCTTGTCGGTCAGATACAGGTTGCCGAACACCTGGTCGCGGATTTTGATCGGGACACCGAGAAAGGAACGCATCGGCGGATGGTGAGGCGGAAACCCGAAACTGTCAGGGTGGGCACGCAGATCGGGGAGTCGCAGCGGTCGGGGATCGGCGATCAACACCCCCAAGATGCCGTGACCCTCCGGGAGATGCCCGATGGCGTGATGGGTGTCATCATCGACGCCGACGGTGAGGAACTGGGCCAGGCCGACGCCGGCCTCGTCGAGGATGCCGAGGGCGCCGTACCGGGCGCCGACCAGCTCGACTGCCGACTCGACGATGCGGTGCAGCATCGCTTCGAGATCGAGATCTGAGCCGATCGCCAGCACCGCGTGCAACAGGCCGCGAAGCGCCGGCACCGTCGCCCGGTCCTCCATGCGGCGGAGCGTAACCATCGTGCCGACGACGACCGAGACGACCCGACACGGAGAGCGGATCGACTCGTCCTATCCTCGAGGCGGGCAGGACGGGACGTTTGGCTCTACCCGAGCGGGCCGACCGGGCGGGATGATGCAACGAGTCGATACGTGATCAGGAGAACTCGATGACGCCCGAGCGTCCACCCATCGCGCCATGCAGCAACACCACCTGTCCGTGGATTCACGCGGCGAGGCCACGATGAAGCTCACCGTCATCGGTGCCGGAGCGTGGGGGACCACCCTCGCCGCGCTCGCCAGTGAGCATCTCCCGACAACGCTGTGGGCCCGCGAACCCGCCGTCGTCAACGCCATCCACGACCGCCGCGAGAACACTCTGTTCCTGCCAGGGTTCCCGCTGCCAGGGCAGCTCTCGGTGACTCCCGATCTCCCTGATGCGGTCGCCGGTGCCGACTTCGTTGTCGTCGCGGTCCCGTCACCGCACGTCCGCGCCGTGCTCGCGGATGCTCGTGGATGGATCGCCCCGCACGCTCTGGTCGTCAGTGTCACCAAAGGCATCGAAGCTGGGACTGGGAGGCGGATGACCGAGGTCATCACCGACACCCTCGGCGACCACGACCCCGCCATGATCGGGTTACTTGCCGGACCCAACCTCGCCCGCGAGGTGATGGCCGGACACCCCTCGGCGACCTGCGTGGCGTTCGGTGACCTGCGGTACGCGACCGAAGTCCAGCAACGATTGGCCGGCGACCGGTTCCGTGTCTACACGAGCACGGACGTCGTCGGTTGCGAGATCAGCGGTGCGGTCAAGAACGTCATCGCCATCGCTGCCGGCATGGCCGACGGACTGCACTTCGGGATGAACACCAAGGCGGCGCTCGTCGTGCGAGGGCTGGCCGAACTGGCCCGCCTCGGCACCGCCCTGGGCGGCGACCCGCTCACCTTCCTCGGCCTCGCCGGCGCCGGTGATTTGATGGCGACCTGCGCCAGCCCGCTCAGCCGCAACCGGCAAGTCGGCGAAGACATCGCCCACGGATGGGTCCTCGCCGAACTCGAATCATCGACGGCGACGTGCGCGGAAGGCGTCAACTCGGTCGACACCATCTTGGTACTGGCCGCACGGCACGACATCGAGTTGCCGATCTGCGAAACGGTGGCGGCCGTGCTGGCCGGCAGCACAACCCCGCACGAAGCCGTCGCCCGTCTGATGGGCCGCCCCGCCGCTGCCGAGCTGCACGACCTCAACCTTCATGCAGTCTGACTCGTCAGCGCCGCGGCGGGCATGGCAGTTGCTCGGTCAGCGGGCGACGAACGCAGCAGGCACACCGTGGCAACGAGCGCTGCCAACGTCGGCTGGAGCTGTACGACACGGCGGAGGATGAGCTGTTAGCCGGACCGATTGTGGAGGCGGTGAGAGGGCAACCAGGCACGCGGATAGCGAAGGCGCTGCCACGTGAGCTCGGCGGCCGCTCGGGCCGCGGGCGTCGCGCCAGTTGCAGTCCGAGGCGCCCGTCGTCGAGTCGACGGGCACTACGGTGAACGCGTTGGGGACGACGTCACGGCCGTCGCTCGATCGGCGTGCGCTCGCCTGGGGGTTGGTCGTCGTGGCGGCACGCTGGCGCGTTCGTCGGCAGTGACGGGTTCGTGTCGGTCGACGCTGCGCTCGTGGGCTACCCGTTCGGGTTGATCTTCGGCGTGTTCGGGGTCGTGTACCGCTACGCGGTGTGGGTACGGCGCCCCCCGACGGCGATGTTGAACCGGCGGGGCGGCCATCACCAGCGCGCCGGCGGACCGCCAGATCCCAGGCGACCGTCAAGCTGCTCGAGGCCCTCGGCTCCGAGTTGATGGTCCACCAGCCCATCGATGCCACTGCTGTCGCCACGGCCACCAAGCTGAGCGTGCGCGACGTCGCGCCCGGCGCCATCACGGCCGCCGTCATCTGGCAGATGTTGCAACTGTTCGGGACGGCGTACGTGGCGAACGTCGTCAAGGATGCGGGCCTCACGTACGGCGTGTTCGCCGTGGTCCTCGGCCTGCTCGCGTGGATCTTCCAGGCGGCCCTGGGCGTCGTGCGGAGCGTCGCGGCACCCTCCGTCGCCGTCTGCTTCACCTGCCCGACGGCCTCCGTCGCCGACTCCTTCAGGTGCTCGGCAACCTCTTGGCCGACTCCATCAGCTGCTGCTTGACGGGCTCGGCCCTGTCCATCCCCTGCTCGGCGAGCTGCTCTTCGGCCCGCGACGGGGTAACGCCGCGGCGACGAGGAAGCCGAGCGCGAAGGCGGCATCCCAGCTTCTCAAACAGTCCCAACACCACGACCGGAACCGTGGCGCGGTCGCCGCCACATCATCGCCGGAGCACAACCCAGGCGCCGTGAGCGCTACCAGCGACTACTCGTCAGCCCGACCGCTGTTGCTCTGCGTCGTCGTCGAGGAGGGCCTCGGCCCCGGACACGGAGAGGAGTCGGTGCGCGGCGGCCGACGGGTTGCGAAGTTTGAGCGAACCGCCGTCCACTGTCAGGGCACCTCGTGCCTGCACGAGGATGGGAAGTGACGATGAGTCCATGAACTCGACGCCAGACAGGTCAAGGATGATGGTCTGGTGCGGTCCCATGTTGGGTTCGATCGCGTCGCGCAGTCGTTCGCAGGCGGCGATGTCGATCTCACCGCTCACGTAGATCACGATGGCGTCGACCTCGTGCACCACTGTGGTCTCGAACTTGGGTGACATGCTCCGACGGTAACCAGTGCCACCTCGCCTCTAACCCTGGCGGGCGTGGTGATCAAGGCGCATCGCCATCAGCAAGCTGAGCCTTGGTCGTGCTCGCCCGGCCGGCGTCCTGCGAACCTGCAACGGCACGGCTCGCGACATGAGCCGTGCCGTCGAATTGGAGCCGCTTGCTCAGTCGGCGACGGAGCCTGCCGTCACGGCCTCAACCACATCTGCGGTGTTGGTGATCTCGACCTTGCGGGGCTTTGCCTCCTCGGCGACCGGGATGGTCAGCGTGAGCACGCCGTGTTCGTAGGTTGCGGTGATGTGGTCACGGTCGAGGCCCTCTCCGAGGAACAACTGGCGACTGAAGTCGCCCTGGGCCCGTTCCGCGATCTGGACCTGATCGCCCTCAGCCCGCACCCAACCGCGCGTCGCCCGCACGCTGAGCAGATCCTTCTCCACGGTCAGCTCGATGAAGCGGGCATCCACCCCCGGGAGATCGAAAAGGACCGTGAACTCATTGTTCCGGCGGTACGCGTCGACAGGGACTTGGTGTGCTCGGCGTTCGCTGAGCATCGCTTCGGTGATCCGGTCGAACTCCCGGAACGGCTCAGATCGCATCAACATGGCAAACCTCTCGATCACCCTCGAGCAGACGACGATCGGCGATCGGCGCGACTCAGGGTTCGGCTTCATCATATGGCGAGTCGGCGCCAAACTGGTAATTTGTTTCTAGAAACTTCTAGCTAGCATGTGTGCCCATGGCGACGTGGAGTTTCCTCACCAACCATGCTCGAGCGCTCGTGTGCATCGCTCACGATCCCGGGGTCCGCCTACGCGACATCGCCGCCACGCTGGGTATCACCGAGCGCAGCGCCTACAGCATCGTCACCGACCTGACCGACGGCGGCTACGTGGAGAAGGACAAGGACGGCCGGCGCAACCGCTACCGGATCCAGCCTGATCGACCGCTGGGAGAATCCATCATCCAGGAACGCACGATCGGCGAGGTACTCGACGTCCTGGTCGAGTCAAAGGTGCGCCGGCAGCGACGGCGAGAGTCCGGGTGATCCGAGGTCCGCTCACCTCCCGAGGCCCGGCTCGTCTCACTGACCTGCGTCGCCACAGTGGAAATCGGCGACATGCGTGAAGGTGAGCCTCAACGAACACCGAGGCGCCGGCACCCTCGACCGTGCGGGCTCCCGCCCAGCGAGCAGAGGTCGAACGCGGACCGCTCACCGCGGCGGAGCGGATTCTGAACTCCTCGGATCGGGGCTCGAGCATCAGTTGGCGAGCTTGTAGGCAACCAGTTGCTCGATTCGCTGGATGTGGTCGGCGCTACGGTGGAAGCGACGGCCGATGTCGGCGTAATCGGCGCCGCCCGCTCGCCATTTCAGGACCCGGCGCTCGACCGGCCGCAGCTCGCCCGACGCCCGGTTGACACCCGTGCGTGGTAGGCGCGTGTAAGCCACTACCCGCCTGACGAACTCGGGTCTGCGCCGGAACCGGCGGGCGATCTCGGTGTCATCGACGCCGTCCTGGACAAGGCGCAGCACACAACGCTCGAGCGGCCGCAGTGATCCGTGATCGGGCATCGTCGAGTCCCCTCTTGTTGCGGCTACACCATAGGGGTACGACATTCGCCGTCCACGCGGCGGATCACACGCAGAGGTCGTGCCGCCCGTCGGGCGGCCCACCTCGATCACCTCGGGCGAGATCGGCCACTGCCCGGCGCCGGGAGGGGCAGCGTTCGGTGTCGTCGTCGCGCGATGGGAGGATCACGGGTACGGTGGTGGTGTTTCCCGACTTTGGGAGTGACGCCTGGTTTGGGCAGGACGACCGGTTGGTCTGTCGCCCCGTACAGGCACGACGCCGTTTCCTGAGCACGACACAGAATCGAACGCCATGGGAACTGCACCGAATGACTTCTCCCCGCATGGAGTGACCGACGGTGCGATCTCACGGTCGGACTGGTGGCCATCGGCGCTGGGTGCGGGTTGGTGGCGCCTGGTGCGCCGCGGGTTGAGGCGGGCGAGGATCGGTGGTCCTACCTCGCCGCAGCTGACAGGGCGATTCGGGCTCGGGTATGCGTTGGCGCGTCTCATCGTGACACCGCTCTACCGCGTGCTGTGGCGGGTCCGTGTGGAAGGTGGTGAGCGACTGCCGCTCCGCGGGCCAGCGATCGTGGCCGCGAACCACGTCTCGTTCTTCGATTCCGTCGTGCTGATCATGTCGATGCGGCGCACGCTCAGCTTCGTCGGCAAGGCCGAATACCTCGACAGCTGGAAGACTCGGCGGGTCCTTCCGGCGCTCGGCATGATCCCCGTCGATCGCAGCGATGGCCGCCGTGCTCTCGTCGCGCTCAAGATGGCCACCGGCCTCCTGCGGGCCGGCAAGCTGTTCGCCATCTACCCGGAAGGCACTCGCTCCCGGGACGGGGACTTGCACGCCGGTCATACGGGCGCCGCCTATCTGTCGATGGCCACGGGCGTGCCGATCGTGCCGACGGGCATCGTTGGCACCGACCATGTTCAGCCGCCGGGCACGCGTCTCCCGCGCCCTTTCCGGTCAGTCACGATTCGCTTCGGCACCCCAATCGACCCGACGATCTACGCCGGGAGCCGCCGCCGCCGTCGACGCCTCATCACCGACGATGTGATGACCGCCATCGGATCCCTCTCCGGACAGCACCAAGCCGACCTTCCGCCGCCAACATCGCCGACACAGCCGTCGCCACACGGTCAATCAAACCACCGCTGACCTTGACCCGCCAAGGGCAGGCACACCGCCGACAACACCGACGAACACCGGCTCGGCCCGGTGACCGGGTGGAGACGCACCGAACGGCGCGCCCGAACGACGCAACCGCTGCTCGCTACGCGGATGCATGACTGGCATGTCGTTGTCAGCTCAGCGCATCGTGCGATCTTCCTGCGATCCTGGACGCGCTGGCCCGGCGATACCGGTGGCTGGTACCGGACGGCTCCGTGAACAGATTGAGCTGGGTCCTGTGCGGGCGGGTCGTCTTGTGGCGCACCGTGATCGGTGCGCGAGCAGGACGTAACGAGAACCGTGGGTTCTGGGTATGAGGCTCGCTGGTGGGCTTGATGGCAGGCGGACGGGCCCAATGGTCTCAATCGGCAGCCGGGATCAGTGGTGGTGCTCGCTGGCGAGTCGAGGCGGACGACAGTGTCGCCCTCGAAATCGTCCTCAATCAGGACACCGGGCTCATCGCCGGGAACCCAGGCGTCGTGCCCGGGCGCGACGTCCACCACGGCGGGCGCGGTCAGTTGTTGGTGTGACTCACGACGATGAGTTCGTGACCGATCGCGATCGCCCATCCGGTGTCGTCATCACAGGCGATGGGCCACGCCCATCCGCTATTTCGTTCGACCCGGGTGACGTGATGCAACTCGCCGTGGTAGTCGACGACATCGCCGGCGCGCACCTCATCGGCGTGCATGAATCGTCACCGATCCTCCTCGAGCGATGGGTGGCGGAGCCCAGGGTGCGGACACGGTTCGGGATCCACGTCGGGTGACTCGATCTGGCCGGTGGGTGGCGTCGCGGCGGCGTCAGCGATGTTCGGTGAGGGCGTCAGCCGGCCGAGTGGGCGGTGTGGCGCCGCAGCGGCTGCGTAGGACTTCGACGACGCCGTCAACTCCGGTGAGGGCGATGACTGGCTCACCGATGGCGCCGGGTCGTAGATGACGATCCCTCCTCGGGTGCCGAGCCGCTGGACGGCGCCGAATAGCACGTTGATCCCGGCGGCACCCAGAAGTCGAGGGCGGACACCTTGACACCGATGACGCCGCCGTCGGCAGCGAGCGGCGAGAGCGCCGCGGCGAAATGAACCCGCGTCGCGGCGTCGAGTTCACCGTACGCGTTGACGAGCTGGTGTCGCTCAACGCGCACGGTGAATCTGTTGCCGGGTGGGGGCACGATCACGCCAGATGGCTCGTCGTGGGGCTGGTCGCTCATCATCTCTCCCGGGAATGGCCGACGGGCCGCGTCACCGGGGTCTGGAGCGACAACCAACGATATCAGGTCCCGGGATCGCCACGGACGTTCATCGACGGTGTGGTCAAGCCGGACTGACCCCACCTGTGCTCGCCAGATCTGGCCCGCACAGATCAAGCGTGTCGGCGCCTCCAAGGCCCGGTCTGGTCTGGCCGCCCGGGCTTTACAGCTCGATGCCGAAGTCGTGCTGGGCGACGTGCACTCCAGGGAGGTCGACGTGGCCGGCGGCACGTAGCTCTCGGTCGATCGGGGTGCCGTGTAGGTCGTTGCGGAGGGCGGCGGCGAGCTGTTGCTCGACACCCAGTTGGTGAGCGAGCACGGCGAACGCGCTGTGGACGGCGTTGTCGGGAAGGTCGTGGCCTTGGGCCCAGTGTTGCCAGGCGGTGAGTGCTTGGACGTGCCGACGGTGCTCGCCAGCCGAGGGGAGCATGGCGTCGAGGAGGTCGATGGTGTCGTAGTTGCGGAGCTGTTCGTGTGCGTTGCGCCGGTCGGCGGTCGCCTGGGCGTGGCGTTCGATGGCGGGGACGGTTCGTTGGCGGGTGCGCTCGAGGTAGTCCTCGGCACGGTCGAGTTGTTGCTGGGCGATGTGGACGTTGGCGCGCATCGAGCGGCGTTGCCGGCGAGGGGCGGTATCGAGTCGATGTTGTGCGGCGGCGTGACGCCGGCGTGCTCCAACCACTCGGCTCTCGGCGTGGTGCAGGGCGTCTCGGTCGGCGGCGGTTGCTGCTGCCACCTCGGCGAGGACGGCGTCGGCGTGGGCCGCGGCGGCGGTTGCGTGGGTTCGCCGCGCCGACCGATGCGCCTCGCGAGTCTCCGCATCGAGCAGCGCACGTTGTGCGTTGGCAAGGACAGTTGGGAACCAGTCGGGGATCTCGCAGCGTGGCGTCGGTGGTGCTGGGGTGGCGTGTCGCGGCGTGCACTGGGCGAGGGTCCGGCGTTGCGTCGTGGCGGGGATGTCGGCGCGATCGGCAGCGAGGATGGCTTCGAGGACGTCGCGGGCTTCGGTGAGGTCGTCGCTGTCGGTGATCACACAGATGACGTTGCGTTCGGAGGCGCGTGTGGCGGCGACGTACAGGCCGCGGCGGGTGGTGGCCGGTGAGGTGAGGGCGATGGCGGTGTCGACGGTGTCGGACTGCCAGCCGTGCTCGGTCGCCGCGTAGCCCAGCCGGACGTGTTCTCGGACGTAGTCGGCTGGGAGGGTGACGTCGCCGTGTCCCGCCCGGTGTGACACGGTGATCGACCCGTCGTCGTTGATAGCGGTCGCGGTCCAGGTGTCGCGGTTACGCACGGGTTGAGCGGTGGTGGTCGTGAGGCGACGGTCGTTGCGGCGGGTGGCGATCACATCGCCGAGGTGGGCTGTTTCGCCGGCCGCGACCCGTGTCGCAAGCTCGGGGTCGAGGTGACCGGCGGCGAGGCGGGTCGCCTGGACGGCGTGGTTGATGGTGTCTACCTGGTCGTTGGTCGACGCCACCACGGCGATGGTGCGGCCGTCTTGATGGTGGTCGATCCACGTGGCGGCGATGCGCTCGAGGTGCTGCTCGAGCGTGCCGGGAACGATGCGGTCGTGCGCCTCATAGGCGTCCAACGCTCGTGGGTCACCGCATCGCAGCTGCAGGGACGCGGCGGCTTCCCAGCGGTGGGTGAAGCGGTGGAGTCGTTCCAGGGTTTCGACGCGGCCGTTGGCGCAGAGTTCGGCGACGAGGCCGCTGCGGCCGACGCCTTGGAGTTGGCGGGGATCGCCGACCAGGGCGAGCCGCCAGCCGTTGCGGTCGGCGAGGGTGACGAGCTGGTGGAGGGCGGGTGTGGTGAGCATGCCGGCTTCGTCGACGATGAGTGTCGCGCCGGCCGGAAGCTGGAACTGGGGCAATGGTGGCCGGTCGGTGCGCTGCCATTCGTGAAGCAGCTTGGCGACGGTGTCGGCGGGAATGCCGGTGTCGCGCTCGACCGTTCGGGCCGCCTTCGCGGTCGGCGCGACGGCGAACACGACACGACCTTGTGCGTGAAGTCCGTTGGCGGCGGCGGTGAGCATGCGGGTCTTGCCGGCCCCGGCGGGCCCGACGACGAGGACGAGCCGATCGTCGCCGGCGACGGCCGCTGCGGCATCGGCCTGCAACGGATCGAGACCGACCCGATTCACGGTGGTGGAGGGTGCGGGCGGGTCGGCTTGGGCGGCCATCGCCCACGTCAGGATCGCTTCCTCCTGGGCGAGCACTGGCTCTGAGGTGAACCGGGGTGCGGTCGGTTCGATCCACACCGATCGGCCATCCGACACCCGCCGAGTCGTGTCGCCTGGTGGGTCGAGGTCGACGAGCTGGGCGAGCACGTGGTCGGTGGCACGTTCGAGCGCGGCCGCCCAGCGGCGTCCCGACATCTGCGACACGGGACACTGCAGGTCGCAGATCGCCTGCAGTACGTCGGCCCGTGTCCACGACGACCGCTGCTGCGACACGGCAGCGATCACGTCCGGAACGATGATCACCGCGGGCTGGGTGGCCTGCGCGACGGCTTCGTCGATGCTGGCCTCGAGCAGATCGAGGGTCCAGCCGGCGGCGGCGGCCTCGGCTTGCCACCGTGTCGTCAATTCGGCGGCACCGTGACCGGACTTGCGGGACCGTGTGTCAGCGGATGCTTCACGAGTCAGCGCAGCGCGCTCCCACCGTGACGGCTCGCGTCCTTCACGCTGTCGAAAGTCGTCGAGCTTGACGGCAAGCGCGGCGTCGATGTCGACGCTGCGCTTGGAGAACATCGCGAGCAGCTCGTCGGGGATGCCGGCGATCTCGGCCTGACCGTTGACGATCGGTCGCCACTCCACGCCGAGGCGATGGGAGAGCTCGGCTCGCAACACCGACTGATACAGGCCGCCGAGCATCCGCTGGTACCGCTTCAAGTAGCGGGCGTCGAGCGCGAGCCAGCGGCCATCGGCCGTTTGGACCTTGGCGGAGATGACGGCGTGCGTGTGGATCTGCGGGTCATCCGCTCGCGAGGTGGTCTGACGGAACGTCGCAACTGTCAACCCGTTCGTGTCCGGATGTAGCCGGCCGCCATTGGCCCGGATGCGTGTCGTCGACCCGAACCGCTCGAGATGCGCCAGCGCCGCCGTCACGGCGACGTCGTGGGCCTCGAGCAGCCGGCGATCGCCGCTCAGCGCCCACCACACCGACAACGACTTCGGCGCCGAGAACGTCGCATCGAACCCCGACACCGCCCGCACCACCCGACCCTCGGACGTGTACCGATCCAACAACTCCCGCCCCAACGGTGTCCCCTTCGTTGGGTCACGGCCCGACAGCAACAACTCCAACGCCTCAACCTCGACCCGACCCGACAGGCCCAGCCCGGCCGCCTGACGGCCCGACCACACACCCGGCACCTCACCGGGCGCCGCCGTCAAATACCGCGCGTAGTACGCCGCCGTCGCCGCGGCGCACGACGCATGAAGAGTCGTCACCCGCAGCATCGGCCCGAGTGCCACTCCCGCCCGCTCGCGGGCACTTGTCTGAACTGACTTCGACGTGCTGCTGCAGGACTGTGCTGGGACACGGGCGACGCCTACTGGGCCGGGAGCAGCACGAGCTGCTCGACCACGACTCGGGCGGGGGGACGCGACAGAGCCGGGCTCGACGGAGGAGCCGAGCGAGCGGAAGTCGATCGACTGCTGGGACTCGCGAAATCTGCTCGTTCGATGATCTGCGCCGGGATTGCCAAGCGATACGCGCCGATCTCGAACCGACCATCGGAGCTGCGGCGCTGCGTGGCGACGATGAGTCCCGACGAGCCAAGGACATGGAGCGCTCGATGCGCGGCGTTCTTGCTCACGGCGAGCTCGGCTGCCACGCTCCGCACCGAGGCCTGCGCCCACAGTCCATCGCTACCGTGTCCCTCAATCGACGACGCAGCCAGGACCTCCAACGCGCACCACGCCGTCGGCCCGACATGCCGGCGAATTTCGCCGGCTTCTGGGCCGACCGTGACCGCTCGCGCGGAATCCATCACGGAGTCAACTCTCGAGGCCATCGGCGAGGCGCACGACCCGACCGGTCGAGATCAGCTCGGCCAACGCCCAACGAGGCACTCGCAGACACGAACCGACGCGCAGCACCGGCAGCCCGGCCCGCCCATTCGATGCTCCGTACTGGCGGGCGAGCTCGTAAGCCAACGACCGACCGATCCGCAGCACGGCGGCCGCTTCCTCGACCGTCAACAACACCGGGTACTCATCGAGCGACCCCAACACCATCTCGACGATGCTCATAGGCCTACTTACAGCGATGTAGCCCGGTGTCGCAACCCCTCACTCCGGGCCGCCTCGACGTCGTGGTGGCAACCGCGGACAACCAGAGACAACGGCGGACAATCACGGACAACCCAGGACAATTCAGCACGATCGATCCTTTACGAAAAGTAAGGAGTGAGACGTGCGGCGCCTGGGCGAGCCGTCGCGTCGCCGCTCGGCGAGGGCCCGCAGTTCGGGCAACGCCTCATAGTCCTTCGCGCGTGCGGCGACTTCCTCCGACGCGATGATGTCGTCGCTCCACGATGCGGGCCGGGTCGAAACGAACGGCGTCGCCCCCGCGGCGGTCATGCGCGCTTCGATCGGCCGCTCGGACTCGACCTTGGTAAGGAACGTCAGGACCGCTTCCCGGGAGTCCAGCGGGCGCCCGTCCATCGTGATCGAGACGTCATCCGGCGTCGCCGGACCTCCTCGTCTCACGGCGTGCCGCAGCGCGTCGAGGTCCCACTCCTCGACAGAGGCAAACCGCTTCGCGCTCATGTCGTTCATGATGCGGGCCGGGTCTCGGCTCTCGGCCCACCCGGCCTGGCCGCAACATGTATCAGCGATGTATCAATCCGGCGTGCACCGGACCGTGTTGCGAGGTCCATGACCGTCCAGCAGTTCATCATCATGCCTGTTCAGCGGCATTGTCCAGCACCGGCCAATACCCACCGGACGGGCTCCGACCAGATTTGGGAGCAGGAGGTCGCGGGTTCGAATCCCGCCTCCCCGACCACAAACTCCTGCTAGATGCGGGGCGGAGCGACACCCGTGCTGCAGCAGCAGGTCGAGTTGCCCGAGCGTGGCCGGCGATAGACCACTGCCGTGACTGAGAGCGGGTCCGACGTGTCGCGTGCACGTGAGGCAGCGCGTCGTGCTCGGCGGCGAGCCGAGATCGACGGAGCGGTTGATGGCCGCCGAGGTCGAGGTGTTGTGCAACGCCGGCTACGGCGAGATCACCCCGGAGCGGACCAACAGCCGCAACGGCTACCGGCCCCGCCAGCTGGACACGAGGGTCGGGTCGATCGATCTGTCGATCCCCAAGCTGCGGGAGGGCAGCTACTACCCGGGCTGGCTGCTCGAGCCGCGCCGGCGGGCGGAGCGGGCGCTGGTGGCGGTGGTCGCCGAGTGCTACGTGCGGGGCGTGTCCACCCGCCGGGTCGAGGGGCTGGTGCAGACCTTGGGGATCGAGCGGCTGTCCGAAGAGCCAGGTGTCGCCGGATGGCCAAAGAGCTCGACGTCGAGGTGACCGCGTTCCGCAACCGGCCGTTGGACGCCGGGCCCTACACCTACGTGTCGCTCGACGCGTTGACCCAGAAGGTGCGCGAGGGCGGCCGCATCGTCAACGTCGCCGTCGTGATCGCTGTCGGGGTCAACGCCGAAGGCCACCGCGAAGTGCTCGGCTTCGACGTCATCACCACCGAAGACGGCGCCGGCTGGCTGGCGTTCCTGCGCGGCCTCGTCGCCCGCGGCCTGGCCGGCACGACCCTGGTGATCTCCGACGCCCACCCCGGTCTCGTCGACGCCGTGCGCTCCACGCTGACCGGCGCGACCTGGCAGCGGTGCCGCACCCATTTCATGCGCAACCTGCTGACCCGGGTGCCCAAGCTCGGCCCAGACGATGGTCGCCACCCTGGTGCGCACCATCTTCGCCCAGCCCGACGCACGCCTCGGTGTGGGCCCAGCACGCCCGAGTCGTCGAGCAACTCACCGAACGCTTCCCGGCCGCCGCCGAGCTGCTCGCCGACGCCGCCCCCGACGTGTTCGCCTTCACCGGGTTCCCCAAAGAGCACTGGAAGCAGATCTGGTCGAACAACCCGCAGGAACGGCTGAACAAGGAACTCCGCCGCCGCACCGACGTCCGCGCGCCCGTCGATGTCCCCGCCGGCTCCGGCGCCGGATCGACTACGCGTTGCGACGTGGAACCTGAACTCGCTGCGGGTGCGGTTGCCCGCCGTGTCCCGATTCATCGACCGCACCGAACCCGACGTGCTGTGTCTGCAGGAGACCAAAGCACCTGGGCTGAGCATCGAGGCCGCGTCCGTCTTCGAGCGGTTCGGCTATCACGTGTCCCACGTTGGTTCCGGCACCTATAACGGTGTCGCCATTGCCACGATCAGCCCACCGCATGAGGTCATGTCCTCGGGTCAGTTCAAGGATGAGACGCTCGACCGTGAGCCCCGGATCACCAGTTGCCTCGTCGATGTTCCGGAGCCGCTGCGTGTCGTGTCGGTCTATGCCCCTCATGGGCGCACCGTGGATCATTGGCACTACCACTACAAATTGGCATTCTTCGAGGCGCTCACGACACGCTTGCGCGATTGGCTCCACCATGACGGCCACGTGGTGCTGGCCGGCGACATCAATGTCGCGGCCACCGACAGCGACGTCTTTCATCCCGATGCGTTCGTCGACTCCACACACGTGACTGCACCCGAGCGCGCCGCCCTGAGCCGACTGCTTGGTGCCGGCCTGATCGACGTCGATGTTGCCCGATGGGGTCCTCGGGCCCGTCGCTTCACTTGGTGGAACCACGGCATCGGCTACTCGCGCAACCTCGGCATGCGTATCGACCTCATCGCCAGCGACCCGATGCTCGCCGCACAGCTCGATACCACCTGGATCGATCACGTCGGCCGTGCTGAGGAACGTCCATCGGACCATGCCGCCCTGATCGCCGACTTCCACAAGAACTGACGAACCGGATCTCGATCAGGCCGTGCCGATCGGCGATCGTCACGGACACGTCCGACGTGCTTCGACCGCTCCGGGTCGGTTCAGTCATGATGAGACGTGCGGCGGGCAGCTTCTCGCCAGCCCGTGAGCGTTCGTACGCCCCTTGCGGCTAACGACGAGTCACTGCGCCCGTGGCTGCGGCGTGCCCATCGAGCGCAGTTGCGATGAGCCGGGCGAGCGGTGTTGTCCACCACGATCTCGGGACGTGGGCTCCAGGTTGGGGTGGCCACAGGGTGCGGGCGACGGCGATTGCGGTTCGTGCGTCTGCGTGGCTGAGTCGCTCGACCACTGCTGGGGCGTTGCGACGGATGTCTTCGATCGCCGGACCTACCTCGGCCAGCGACGTGTTGACGCAGGCGTGAAGTGTGGTGAGGCGCTGGCAAATCTCGTCGACGAGCTGGTCGGTCGCTCGTTCGAGATCGACGGCGTCGGGAACGGAACGGTTCATTGCGTTGCCCTCCGTGGAGGCCGACTGGTCAGGACTTCTGACGGCGGACGAGTTGCCGGCGAAGTGCAGCGATCTCGTTCTCGAGTTCGATGATGCGCTGCGCGCCTGCGAGGGTCAGGCCCTCGTCGATCAATTCGATGAGGGCTGCGATGTGGTCGATCTCGTCGCGGCTGTAACGACGCTGGCGACCACTCGTGCGAGTGGGGACGACGACGCCTTCGGAGTCGAGTCGTCGCACGAACGCCGCTTGGACGTCGAGCAAAGCAGCTACCTGGCTCACGGTGTAGAGCGGAGCGGCGTCATCGGGCCGGGGCGCATTGCGCCGAACCCGGCTGGTCGCCGACGGTGCCGCTCCGCCGGTACTTGTCACGAGCTGGCTGCGCCGACTGGCTCACGCTTGCCAGATGAGCTGGCGTTGGCCTCGATCGAGGAGCGCTGCTG
Organism: uncultured Acidimicrobiia bacterium; assembly: GCA_963774635.1. Lineage (GTDB taxonomy): Bacteria > Actinomycetota > Acidimicrobiia > Acidimicrobiales > Ilumatobacteraceae > JALZMG01. The sequence continues at coordinate 46,130 of CAVZFS010000028.1, read as the reverse complement.
GCCCCCCACGGCGATGTCGACACGGCGTGGCTTCGCCTGCTCCTTGACCGGGAGCCGCACGCGCAGCACACCGTCGGTGTAGTCCGCGGACAGGCGGTCGGTGTCCAGGGTCTCGGCGAGGAAGAGCTGACGACTGAACGTGCCCTGGGGCCGTTCCCCGATCAGCAGCTCAACGTGCTCCTCGCTGGCGCGAGTCCGCTCGGCGTGAACGGTGAGCACGTTGCGCTCGACAGTGAGGTTGATCGACGAGGCGTCAACGCCGGGCAGGTCGAACAACACCACGAACTCGTCGCCCTTGCGGTAGGCGTCGATCGGCATGCTTGCCGGACGGGCCGAGGTGCCGAACACCTGCTGCGCCACACGATCGAGCTCACGGAACGGGTCGGTACGCATCAACATGTTCATGAACTCCTTTCCTCGCAACGCGTAGACAGTAAATTCTAAAACATGTACAGCACAAACTGTCAAGTCCATTTGGAAGTTCTGTGCTTACCACAGGCAGATGTCTGGCCGTGGTGGGCCCGAGCGCTCCGCCTGGCGATCCGTCGCCTCAGGCGCTCGGAAGGTCCTGTCGCGCAGGGGGCAAGGCTCGCCGACCACGTGTCGGTGACCCCGCAATGCTGACGGTGCGAACGCCTTCAACAGTTCGGGCCCGAACCGAGCCGCTCCGACGACACAGAGTCCTGAATGTCCGACGTGTTGAACGACCACTGGTGTTCATCACACCGCCGCCCAGGGCCGTCCGTGGACGGCGCGGAGAACCGGCACATCTCACCTTCGACGCGCTCAGCGACTGCGCGGCCGTCGCTGCTCCACGCCCGGATGCCCACAGCTACGACGAAGGAGGATCCGATCCCGATCGACAAGCGCCTGAACGGCTCTTCGGCTGAGGTCACCCTTCGGCACCCGACTACCGGCGGCGAAGCCAACGTCGTGGTGGTCGGCGACTTCAACGACTGGCCACGTCACGCTCACCCATTGAGGGTGGACGGACGGCTGGACCTGCAATCGATACCCGCACACCTGGGTAAGCAGACGCGATGGCAGCCTCCCGAACTATGTCAACCGGTCGACGGCGGCAGCAGCAGGCGGCACGGCTGCGCGAGTTCGATCATCAGGGCTTGATCTTCGACGTCACCGACGCCGGCTCGCGCGATGCCGACTGCATGGTGCTCCTTCACGGCTTTCCGTCGACGGCGCGCGCCTGGGACGGAGTGATCAGCGCTCTGCGTGGCAGGTTTCGTACGCTCGCCGTCGACCAGCGGGGCTACTCACCACGGGCGAGGCCCGTTGCCGTGCGCGCCTACGGCGTACGTGAGCTGACGGGCGATGTGCTCGCGCTCGCCGAGACCGCCGGCGCCGACCGCTTCCATCTCGTGGGCCACGATTGGGGCGGGCTCGTCGCGTGGCATCTGGCCGCCCATCATCCGCAGCGACTGCATAGCCTGACGGTGCTGTCGACTCCCCACCCGCGGGCGTTGGTGGAATCGTTGACGCGCAGCTGGCAGCCGCTGCGATCGGCGTACGCCCTCGCCTGGCAGCCGCCGATCGTTCCCGAGATCGTCATGCTGGCAGCCAACGGCCGGATCCTGCGTGCCGGGCTCGAGGCGAGCGGGCTGGATCGGTCGTTGGCCGAGCAGTACGCCACCCAGATGCGTCAACCGGGCGCGCTCCGAGCCGCCTTGAATTGGTATCGCGCGGCCGGCCACACGCCACGGCCACTCTTCTCGCTACCTCCCGTCCGCGTCCCGACGATGTACGTGTGGAGCACGAACGACCCAGCTCTCGGCCGGGCGGCGGCTGAACGGACTGCCCAGCACGTCGAAGGGCCGTACCGGTTCGAGGTGCTCGACGGGGTGAGTCACTGGATACCCGAGACGGAGCCATCCCGCGTGGCGGCGCTCGTTGATCAGCACGCCAGCACGAATCGATGACAACGCTGAGCACGAGCGGAATCCACGCTGCTCCAACGGATCAAACGACATCGCGCCTCCTCGCCCTTTGCGCCGGATGGTGCCGACGACGCGCTGCTCCCGTTATCCCCGAGCTCGAACGGCGTCGACGCAGACCGGTGCTCGCACGGGATAACCCTTCGAACGGGGTACGGCGTCATCGCACAACGAGCCACCGACGCCGCCCTGCCTCACGCAGCGCTCATCAACAGCCGTCGGCGCCGGCCTCGTCGGCGAAGAAGTCATCGCCAAACGAACCGAAGTATTCCCACCAATCCGGACCCGCGTCTCGGTGGCGAGACCCGATCAGACGGGACAGCAGTGCAATGGCCTTATACAACGGGACGTCCTTCGTCTCATACGCATCGGTGCCGATGCGGCACCGACTGCTACCCGCGGGTACCGGTCGCGCAACATGACCCGCGTCACTCTTCGGCGGCACGACGAGGCACGTCCGAACGACTGTGACGAAAGGGTCGGCACGGTCCCGAATCGACTCGAGCTGGATGTTGAAGTGAGGGATCGTCTCATTCGATGCGCGGCTACGAGATCGAGAATCGCGAGCAAAGGAGGACACCCGCCCTACTGCACGGACGCAGGATGTACGACGAGTCCGCGCCCGTCTGGGTCACGCTGCAGCAGGTCATGCCGCACGGCTTGAACGGTGTGCCCACCGACCCACGGGTCGCTGCAGCGGGCTTCACGCTGCGCCCGAACGGCCGGCCTTGAGGCTACGACGGCGGGGTCATTGAGACCCGGCAGTAGCAACCTACGCATCGCCCCATGCATGAACCCTGCCGGGACGCCACCGAGCGAGGCCCGTACACCACCACCAGGTGGCCGCCGGGGGGATGGCGACGCTGGTCACGAGCATCTCCGCAACCTCTCGGCGCGTCCGCTGGCCCGACCAGAATGCGAGCCGCCGCCAGCTCCGCCGTTCCGGTGATCCACGCCAGGCCGGATGCCGCGGCGGCTCGCCGGTGTCCCGTCAACGCTGCCGCCAGCGAGACGGCACCTGCGACGGTGATAGCGAGATGACGCCTTCGGCGACCTCGTTGGGTGGTCCAGCGGTGACCGTGGATGGCCCGCATCAGCGCGTCGTCACGGTTTCCTCTCTGGGATGACACGCTGGACCACCACCGGCCAGTGCGCAGTGGGTGGTGGGTGGTTCGTGAGCCGTGCTCGAAGCGCCACCCGGCGGCCGCTACGCGGAGGGCGAAGTCGCTGTCCTCGCGATAGGCCCGCTGGAAACGCTCATCGAACCCACGCAGCTCGACCAGCGCGGTGCGGCGCACGGCCAGGTCGGCAGTGATCCATCCGGCGTTCTCGAGCGCGGCCACGTTGCGCTCCTGGTCGGTCAGTCGCCGATCTTGCGGCCGGGGCACGACGATCACGGCCTGCGTCGCGCCGACGTCATTCGGCGCAGTCAGGTCGGCGGCCAGCTGCTGGGACCACGAGGGCAGGGGGACGACGTCGTCGTCGAGAAAGACCACCCACTGTGTCGTCGCCGCCTGCCACCCCATGTTCCTTGCCGCCGCCGGTCCCCGACCGCCGCTTTGGAGAACCGTTGTGTCCGCGGCCAGGTCGCTCGGCACGCTCAGTGGCGGAGCCGGAACGCGCCGATCGTCCACCACGACGACAGCTCACGGTCGCTTCGGTTGCGCGGCCAGCGACTGGAGCAGTACGTCGAGCGAGCTGCGTCCGATTGTCGGCACAACGATCGTGGCATCATGCGGCGCGGCGACTGCTTGCCCTTTCGACGAGGAACGGCCCCATCGCCACGCGTCGATCGGTGAGGCACCGAAGCACTCGAGGGCGTCGCGGGGTGAGTCGATCATGGGCCGTCCCGCAGTGTTGAAGCTGGTGTTGACGAGCACCGGGAGGCCGGTGCGGGCCTCGAACCGATCGAGCAGGCGGGTGAGCAGCGGCTCGTCGCGGCGATCCACGGTCTGGACGCGAGCCGTACCGTCGACATGCACCACTGCTGGGATGCGGTCACGCCAATCGGGGCGGACACGGTGGACGAACAGCATGTACGGGCTCGGCATGACGCCGTCGAAGATCTCGCTGGCCCGCTCGGCCAAGACGAGGGGGGCGATCGGGCGGAACTGCTCACGCCCCTTGATGTCGTTGAGGCGAGTCAGCATCTCGGGATGGGCCGGGCTGGCTAGCAGGCTGCGGTGTCCGAGCGCCCGCGGGTCCATATTCGCTGCGTCCTTGGAACCACCCGACGACGCCGTCTGCGGCGAGCACTGCGGCCGTCGCGTCGGCGATGTCGTCGGCTCGATGGTGGCCGACAGCGGCGATCGTCAGGGCGCGAGCGAGGTCGTCCTCGGTCCAGCCTCGACCGAGCGCCGCCGTGTCCATCGGTGTCGTGCGCTGACCAGCCTCGCGACTCACGAAGAGCGCCGATCCGAGAGCCGTGCCGGCATCGCCGGCTGCTGGCTGGACCCAAATGTCGTCGAACGGTCCCTCTGCGGCCAGACGACCGTTGGCGACGCAGTTGAGGGCGACGCCGCCGGCCATGGCGAGGCTGCGGGCGCCGGTGCGATCGTGGAGCCAGTGGGCGAGGCCGAGGACGACCTCCTCGAGGCGAGTCTGTACGGACGCAGCGAGCGCGGCATGGGCGTCGCCCAGCTCACCGCTGCGGGCCGCGGGCGCGAACGACGTCCAGTCGATCGGAGCCACCGTGAACCCGCCGTCGCCGTCGAGGGTGATCAATCGACGGAAGTCCTCTAGGAAGTCCGGCTCGGCGTAGGAGGCAAGGGCCATGACCTTGTACTCGTCCGATGATCGCTGGAAGCCGAGATGCTCGGTGAGCTCCTCGTACATCAGGCCGAGTGAGTGCGGGAGGGCCTGGGCGCACAACGGCTCGATCACCTGGCCCCTCGTCGCGCCGGCGAGATGCGAGTGGCACTCGCCGCGACCGTCGAGGACGAGCACCGCTGGGTCTTCCAGGGGCGCGGCGAGGGCAGCCGACGCGGCGTGAGCAAGGTGGTGCTTGACGAAGCGCACGCAGTCTGCGCGCAGCCCGGGCAGCGCGCTTTGCAGGAACAGCGGTGCCCTGCGGGCGTACAGCGTGCGCAGCCCCTCCCATTCGTCGGCGATCAGGTCGTCGGTGCGTGGCGCCAGGGCGGGGTCGTAGGAATAGGCCACGGCGTCGAGGTCGGCGGGCTGGAGCCCGGCCTGATCGAGGCACCACTTCATCGCCGCCGTGGGCAGCTCCCACGTCGAGAACGGCACGGCCGGCTTGCCGTGCTTGCGCCGCGAGAAGCGCTCCTCCTCGGCGGCGGCGACGGTGACGCCGTCGACGACGAGCGCTGCGGCCGGGTCATGAAAGACGGCGTTGATGCCGAGAATATTCACGGCCAGCTGGTCTCCTCGGTCGGACATACGAGCAGCTCGCGCACCTCGCATCCGACTGGCTGGTCGAGGGCGAACAGCACGGTGCGGGCGACCACCGTCGGGTCGTTCAACTTTGCATCGGGGCCCGGTTTGTACTGCTCGGGACGGCCGTCGAAGAACGCCGTCGCCATCCCTCCAGGCAGCAGGCAAGTGACGCCTGGCCGCCCCCGGGACTCGGCGGCCAGCGCCCTGGCGAAGCCGACGACCCCGAACTTGCTGGCGCAGTAGGCCGTGGCGTCCGGCAGCGCCCGCCACCCGAGCGTCGAGGCAATCAGGACCGACGCGGCCGCCCGGGTGCGCCAGATCGGGGAGGGCCGCTCGTAGCACGGCGGCCGTCCCCAGAAGGTTGACGGCGATTACTCGCTCCCACGCGGTACGGGTGACGTCCCCGAACGCCCCGCACTCGTCGATCCCGGCGGCCGTGACGACCGCATCGAGGGCGCCCATGCGAGCCCGTACCGCCGCGACCGCCTCCTCTGCCGCCGCCGTGTCGGCGAGATCGACTTGGACCTGGATCGCACCGTCCACGCCGTCGGCCGCACGATCGAGCACTGCGACGGCGTCGCCGCGTTCGAGCAGTTGCTCGACGACGGCACGCCCGAGACCCGATGCCCCGCCCGTCACGAGGATGTTCCGCGCTGACTTGTTCATACCGCCTCCGCTCTCGCCCGTTCGATGATCTGCGAGGTCGATCGCCCGTCGGACAACGGCACAATCGCCACTCGCCCGCCCCCGCGCGCCAGGACGGCTCGCTCGGGTAGCCCCTCGGCCGTGTAGTCGGCTCCCTTCACGAACACCGCCGGTCGCACGCGCTCGAGCACCTGGATCGGCGTGTCCTCGTGGAAGACGGCCACGGCGTCGACGCAGGCCAAAGCCTCGACGACGCGCTGTCGATCGTCGACGCCCACGACGGGTCGTCCGGGACCCTTCAAGCGCCGGACCGATTCGTCGCTGTTGAGGCAGACGATGAGGCAGTCCCCCATCGCCCGGGCCGCCTCGAGCAGCTGGATGTGTCCGGCGTGCAGCAGGTCGAAGCATCCCCCCGTGGCGACAACGCGCCCCCGCGTCCGGAGACTGCAGCGGCCAGCTCGAAGGCATCGCTGCTCGTGCCGGGAGCTGAGCTCTCACCCGTGGCAACGAAGTGGGACGCCGCGGCCACTCCCGCAGAGACGGCCTCCGGATGGGTAGCACCCCGTGCCCGCTCCACGGTGACGCGAGCGGCGAAGCGGTCGCCGGCGCCACATGTGTCGCCGTGCGCCGCCGACGTCGGGACATCGCACTGTGCGCCGGAGACATCGACCAGCACGGCGCCGCCCGACCCACAGGTCACCGCAACGGCGGTCTCGAAATGGCGGGCGAGACGCCCAGCCAGCTCAGCCGGATCCTCTGGACCTCACGCGAGGCGTGGCACGGCGGCGCGGCCGAGCGCATGTGCCTCGCGGTCGTTGGGTGTCAATAGGTCGAGCCGACGCGGCGGCAGGGCGCCGCGAGGGTGCGGGTCCCAGATCACCGGCCGATCCGACGCGGCTCGCGCCGCGACAGCCGACAACCGGCGGGCGAGCCCCCGACCGTAGTCAGCGATCAACACCGCATCGGCATCCATCGCTGTGCGGTGCACGGCTTCGTCATCGACGCGGATGCTCGGCGGGTCACCACAGTCCCGGTCGACCCGCAGCAGCGTTCCGTCCGCCGAGCGCAGTCGCCACTTCTGGGGCGTCGGTCCAACCGTTCCGAGATCCATGAGCCGGATGCCGTACTCGGCGATGCTCCGGCGTAGGAAGTGACCCGCTTCGTCGTTTCCGACGGCGGTCACCAGGGTCACGTCGGCACCGTCGTCGACGGCGAACGTGGCGGCGAGGGCCGCGCCGCCGGGGCGGCGCCGCTCGTGGTGGGCGTTGAGGACGACGCAGCCCTCCGGCCCGATCCGATCGACGTCACCGGTGACGTCGACGTCGACGAGCGCCTCGCCGACGACGAGGATGCGGGGCCGCTCATGTCATCGCCTCAACTGGTTGCGGAAGGCCCAAGACGTGGTCGAGGGCCACGCAGACGGCGTGCAGACCGACGTGGTGGGCGTCCTGGATCGACGCCGCGTCGGCACCGTCGACGGCAACGGCGTCATCGGCGACTCGCTGCAACGGGTTGGGCGCCGGACCGGTGAAGGCCAGCGTGAGCGCACCGCATTGGCGCGCCGCCGTCACCGCCTCCAGGACGTTGGAACTGCGGCCTGAGGTGGAGAACAGCACCACGACGTCGTCCCGCCCCGCCAAGCCCTCGACCTGGCGGGCGAAGATCCGCTCGAACCCGTAGTCGTTGCCGAGCGCGGTGAGAGTCGAGCCGTCGGCGGTCAAGCACACGGCGCGCAACGACCGCCGCTCGTGACGGAAACGACCCACGAGCTCGCCGGCGAGGTGGGCGGCATGCGTTGCGCTCCCGCCGTTGCCGGCGGTGAGCACCATGCCGCCGCGGTGCAGACGCCCGGCGATCAGCTCGGCCCAGCGCGCCAGCCGCAGTGCCTCGGGGCGCAGGCCACCGATCGTGTCGTGGGCGGCGTCGATCAGCGTCAGTGCGGCGTTGCTGGCGGCGGTGGTCACAGCGCCGCCCGCTGACGGGAGCTGACCGAGCCGGCGATGACGGCGCGATAGACATCGAGGACAGCACCTGCGACCCGCGGCCAGCGATACAGCCGATCGACCCGAGCGGCACCTGCGGCACCCATCCGCCGACGTCGTGCCGGGTCGGCGAGCAGCTCGTCGAGCGCCGCCGCGAGGAGGTCCGGGCGCCGCGGTTCCACTAGCAGGCCGGTCACACCGTCGACGATCGTGTCGAGGAGGCCGCCGACGGCGGTCCCGACGACCGGAACTCCGCACCCCATCGCCTCGATCGGCACGATTCCGAAGGGCTCATACCAGGGCATGCACGCGACAACGTCACTGGCCCGCATCAGATCGGCGGCGGCATCGCGACCGAGCTGGCCGACGAACCGGCAGCGATCCACGACGCCAAGAGCGGCAGCCACCGCCTGCAAGCGCGCCATCTCGGCATCCGTTTCGCCAGCGGCCCCCCCGGCGATCACGAGCTCGGCGTCCTCGCGCAGCAGGGCCATGGCGGCGATCACATCGGCGACGCCCTTGCGCGGCACCATGCGCCCGACACTCGCGATCCGGGAGGGTGCCGTGGCGTCGGGCGCGGCTGGAAGCGGTTGTCGACGCCGCACGGGATGACCGTGATCTTCGCGGCGTCTCCGCCGAGCGCAACGAGCTCCGACACCTCGTCGCGGCACGTCGCGATCATCGCGTCAACGCAGTGCAGCAGGCCGCGTTCGACATGATCGCGGTCGGGAGGGCTGGTGTCTGCGGACCCCTTGATGGCGACGCTTGACGACGCCGAGCGCGTGGAACGTCTGCACGAGCGGAACGCGGTGACGCCAACGAGCACGCTGACTGGCCCAACCCGACATCCAGAAGTGGGCATGCACGACGTCGGGTGGCTGCCAGCGCCAGGCGTCGCTGAGACGTCGCCCGAACTCGGGCATCAGTTCGAACAGATCGTCCTTGGGGATCGGCTCCGGAGGCCCAGCCGAGACGTTGTGGACCCGGACGCCGGCGGCGAGGTCGCGGACCGCCGGCGTCAACGGGTTGTCTCGCCGCGTGTAGACGTCGACGAATGCGCCGGCGCGGGCGAGGTGCCGCGCGAGAGCATCGACGTAGACGTTCTGCCCACCTGCGTCGGCAGTTCCGAGGTGGACCGCCAGAGGGCTGGCGTGCTCGGACACAAGGGCGACACGAAGTGTCATGAAGGCACCGCCTCGAGGTGTCGCGGTCGCTGGCCGATCCGTCGGAGCTCCGCAACCGCCAGCACCACCGCATCCGGCGTCACGTCATCCAGACACCACTGCCGCGGCTGGGGCAGCGCCGGGCTCGGCAGCCCGCGCACTCGGTCAAGGCGTCGCCCAACAGGATCGACGGAACTCCCCATGGAGCCCACCGCGACGGCGGAACGGTCGGCGGAAACACCGATACCACGGGTCGGCCGACAGCGGCTGCGAGGTGGGCGGGACCGGTATTGCCGGCGACGACGACCTCGGCGCTCCCCAGGACCCGGGCCAAACCGCGCAGGTCGGATCGAGCGAGGATGATCGGCGGACGGTCCAAGAAATCGGCGACCACCGCACAGACGTCGTGTTCCTCGTCGCTGCCCGTCACCACCACGTCATAGCCGTGGCGGGCAAGCGACTCGACACAGCCCGTCCAGCGACTCGGCTCCAACGTGCGCGCCGGTACCGCTGCACCGGGGTGGACCACCACGCGGCCGTCAACCGGCTCACCGACTTCGAGGGCGATCCGCAGGTGGGGATGCGGATCGCCCTCGGAGAAGCCGAGCTGTGCCATCACGGCGAGGGCACGCTGCACCTCGTGCAGGTCCGGATCGCCTTTGATCCGGTGGTCGAGGAGCGAGCCGGGGTAGTCGTGCGAGACGGCAGCGATGCGTCCGACACCCGCCAGTCGCAGGAGCAACGCCGTCGGCAGGCAGCTCTGGTGGGAGGAGGTGAGAATCGCGGCGCCGCCATAGACGTCGCCGTCGATCGAGTCGATCGAACGCTGCGATTGCTGCTTCGGTCGGCTCGGGCGCGGGATCGAGGATCCACGGGGCGTCGAATGTGATGACCCGGTCGACGCCGGGCAGCAGCCGAGCCGCCGGCGCGCCGATCGAACTGGCGACGCAGTCGACGGGACCATCGCTGCAGCCGCAACGGCCACAGCGGGCCCGGTGAGGAGCACGTCGCCGACGCTGTCGAGGCGGACGACGAGCGTGCGTGTCATGCTGCCTCGGCGCGCCAGGCCAACACCGCCTCGACGGCAGAGGCGAAGTCGGCGTGGAGGTGGGCGACACCGCGCAGCTCGAGCGGCATGGTCGTGTCGTTCGGGACGAGGATTCCGATGGCGCCGGCGCCGTGGGCGGCAGCGAGGTCGGCTCCCGTGTCGCCGATCATCACGCAGGCTGACGGTGAGACGCCGAGCAGGTTGGCTGCCATCGTCACGAGCCCGGGGCGAGGCTTGCGGCAGGTGCAGCCGTCCTCCTCGCCGTGCGGGCAGCACACGATCACGTCGAACGGTCCGAGCAGTTCGCAGACCCGGGCGTTGACCTGGCGTAGCTGCTCGGGGCTGATCAGCTGGCGGGCCACGCCGCTCTGGTTGGAGACCACGCCCACCCGCAGACCTACGGCCCGAGCAAGTCGCAAGGCATCGGCGACGCCGGGCAGCGCCTCGACCCGCTCGGGGTCGTGGTTGTACGGCACGTCGACGATCAGCGTGCCGTCACGGTCACAAAGAAGCGCTTCTGGACGTCGTGGTGGACGGAACGGTCCGGAAGGGCACGGCGCGTCCGTACCCGAGAAGCGCTTCTCCATACACGACAGCGATCGCGCGCTGATCAGCGCGCACGCGACGACTGTTTCGAGGAGCCGGCACCAGTCGTCGACGAAGCGGTCCAGGCCGAACCGGTCGGCCACCGTGCGGCGGGCCGCGGCACCCAGATACAGCGCCAACGGACGGTCGTCGAGCAGCTCGATGGCTGCGTCGTAGACCTGTTCGACGTCGGTGTGGACGAACCCGTTGACTCCGTTGGACACCACGGTCGCCAGCTCGCTTGTCGCCAGTCCGACCACCGGGACGCCGGCCGCCATCGCCTCGAGGATGCCGAGTCCGAGGGACGTGTGACGGATCGGCGAGAACATGAAGCGATAGCCGGAGACCGTGGCGATCGACCTCGCCGGGCGGCACCTCGCCGAGGCCGCCGAGATCCTCGGCACCCATGCCGATCAGATCGAGCGGCAGGCGTCGGCGGGCCTCTTCGAACACGTCGCGCGCCGAGCCGACGACCCCGCCGAGCCAGGTGGTTGACGACCACGATGCCGGCCCGGCGTTCCAGGCCGGCCTGGCGATCGGGCATCGGGACGCCGTGCTCGATGACGACGCACGGGTTTCGGGTGTCCCACATCAGGCGGTTGTAGTGGGTGACGTGCACGACGGTCGTCCGCCCGTCGTCGACCGGGTGCACGCAATCGGTCGGAGAGCCGCGCGGCGGGTCGTGCTCGATGTAGATGGCCGGCACGGCCCGCTGGCGCGTCGTCAACACTTCGGTACGGTCGTGCTCGTAGTGGTCGAGGTGCTGATATACGACGGCGTCGAACGTGCACGAGGCGAGCTCGCCGACGGGCACCTCCACCACGTTGCTGGGCCAGGGGAAGCCGGCTGAGCGCCCGCCATAGCCCGGTCGACCGTCGTCGTACGGCAGCACCCAGCGAACCGGCACCGCGGCCAGCGACTGCAGATACGAGCCGTGGACGTGCCACGTCAGCACCGTCAGCACGGCACGAGCATCGTGTCGAGGGCGGTCAGGACATCCTCGACCGGTGGCCAGTCACCGTCGACGCCCGTGTCGTTGGAGACGACGACGCTCGACCTGGCCAGAAGTGCGGCGAGCGTGTCAAGGGGTGTCTGACCGGCGACGTCGACGACCCGGCGCCGCGCCGCGCCGTCGAGGCCGTCGCGCACCAAGGCGGCCCGGACGGCCTCGACGCACCGTTCGGCTTCGTGGGCGGCGTCATCGACGAGCACGGTCGAAGCGCCTGGAGTGAACGTTCTCGACAGTCCCCCCCACCGTCTCGCGCCGGCGATCCGAGAGAGATGGGCGTCGGTGCCGACGGACACGGTGGCCCGCTACCCAACAGACCTCGAATGCACACTGCGGGTCGCACGGCCGGCAGACGCCACGATCCCCGACAGACGTGCGAGTGCGATCCTGCGCATCGGCGAACAGGTTGATCTCGACAACGTGGAGCTGCTCGCGATCAACCGAGCTCGGTGCGGTCGCGCTTCCAGGTTCTGTTCGGGCGAGTCGTGATCCGAGCTCGCCCTGACGCGCGTCCCGTTCCGCTGTGCCGCCGCCGCATCGGGATCGAGCCACGGGGCGGTATTGCCGTAGGTATCTCGGGTATCGCTGGTCAGTGCGCAGCATCCTGGTTACCGAAGCCCACCCGTGGCCGCCGACGGGCGGCATCGCGCTCCGCAACGCCGCCAACGCCGCAGCGTTGGCTCGACTCGGCCCGCTTGCCATCGTTGGCGTCGGCGATCGACTCGGGTCACACTGCGCATCGCCCCTCGGCGAATCGGCGGCGATCGGTCTCGGACATCCGCCCCACGACGACCCTCACGACTCGTGGCGGACGCGCCCGGTCGGTCACCCGAGTGACGGACGGTGGGACGAGCTCACCGAGCACCGATGGCGGGCAGTCCTGCGCCACTGGCGCCCCGACGTGGTCGTTGTCGAGCAACTCTGGCTGCACCATGCGCTCGAGTCCGCCAGCGACGCTGGCGTCGCGACGATCCTCGATGCGCACAACGTCGAGCGCGACGTCTACGCCGCCATCGCCGACGCAGGAAATGATGACGACATGGCGTGCGAGATGGCCGATCGCACCGCGATGCTGGAGGCCGCCACGGTGGCCCGCGTGGACCAGGTCTGGGCCTGCAGCATTCCGGATCGCGACGCACTCATAGCGCTGGTGCCGGGTCTCCGCGGACAGGTAGTGCCCAACGCCGTGGACACCGACGCGCTCGTTCTCCGCGACAGCGCGCCGACCGCTCCTCATCTGGTGCTGACCGCGAGCTTCGCCTATCCACCGAACGTCGACGCGGCGCGAACCGCCCTCGATGAGATCCTTCCACCCTTCTCCGCGGCAGTCGGCCCGGCCACCTTGAGCTTCGTCGGTCGCGATCCACCGGCGTGGATGCGTGAAATCGGACGGCTCCGGTCCGACGTCGAGGTCACCGGGTCGGTCGCGAGCACCCTGCCGTGGCTGCACCGAGCGACGGCCACGGTGGTCGCGCTGCGCGCCGGCAGCGGGACTAGGTTCAAGGTGCTCGAGGCCCTCGCCGTCGGTGTGCCCGTCGTCAGCACCCCCAAGGGGGCCGAGGGTCTCAACGTGGAGCCCGATTGCCATGTCTTCTTCGGTTCGACGTCCGACGAGCTCGCCGCCGCAGCGATCGAGGTTCACCGCGCAACGGATCCCGAGCTGGCACGACGAGGTCGCGCGCTCGTGGTCGAGCAGTATTCCTGGTCAGCCGTAGCGACTGCGGTCGCCGCGGCGTTCGGCGCCTTGGGGCCGTTTAGGACGTGACAGCATCATGATCCGGCGAACCCGTTGAAGTGTGCCCGGGTAGGCACGCTCACTCCTGGTCCCAGCCGAGCGCGCCGATCAACCTTGAGTCGGGCGCTGCGGCGCGAACGGCGCTTCGATGATGTTCACCCGATGCCACCAAGGACGTTCGGCGTCACCTGCGCCGCCCGACTTATGGTCGATGCGAGAGGAGGCGGTCGCTTTAACGCCATCACCGGCGTCCAAAAACTGATCGATCAGAAGCTCACGATTGTCGAGTGGCGCGGCATCCCGCTACGCCGTCCGGGCGGCATCCGGGAGATCGCCGCCGTGGTTGCGTTCCTCGCCTCACCAGTCGCGCCAGCTACGTCACCGGCGCGTCCTGGGTCGTCGATGGCGGCATGCTCCGGATGGGATCGTAAGCGGGCTCGCACGTCCAGGACGACGCCTTCCAGAGCGGCTGATGGCCGCATCGATCGCCAGCCGGTGACGTTGATGGCCGACACGGGCAGCCAAGCACGGGCCGCTCCACGACCCGGTGGCGATGTGGTCGAGGCCCGCGAGCGAGCAGAGCCGGCGAACGCAGGCCGAAGGTGCTCGTATGACGAGCTGTGGATCAGCTCGAACGATGTCGAGCAGGATCCGGAGTCCGGAGGGGTCGATGAAGCGCACGCCGGACAGATCGAGGATGCGGATCGATGGAGTGCTCGCCAGTCGCTCCATCAGTCTCGAGGTGGTGACGACGTCCAACTCGCCGATGACCGCGAGGACTTCGGATACGCGCAGACATGACGAGCGGTGCCGACTTCTGCGCGGAGACCGCGTGCGGCGGGTCATGTGATGCTGGCTCCGCCGGGACCGACGAAGAGCCCGATGATCACGAGCAACGATCCCCAGCACGAGCTTTCCGCGGATCGCCATGAGGATGCCGGCGATGACGAGGATGACGAGAATGACAGCGAGGATCCGAAGCAGCGTGGCCAACGCAGGCCTCCAAGGGTCGGCGATCGCAATGCGGCGATCGAGTTCACGTAACCACCTCTTCGGGCGGTTGTGCACACCCCTGGGGATGATTAGCGTCCGATGCGATGAAGGCCCCGGCCAGGCCACTACACGTGGCGCTGGTCGACGACTACGACGTCGTGGTGATCGGGCTGGCGCACCTGTTCGACCCGTACCGAGACCGCATCGTCATCGCAGAGCTCGACACCAACCAACCCGTCATCGACGATGTGGACGTCGTCCTCTACGACTCCTTCGCCCAGCCCGAGGCCGACCACGACGACATCGACGTCCTCGTCGCCAACCCGCGGGCCCGCCACGTCGTGGTGTACACGTGGAACTTTCACGCCGCGCTCATCGAGAGCGCCCTGGCCAAAGGTGCCAGCGGTTACCTGTCGAAGACGCTCCCCGCGCGCGATCTCGTGACGTCGATCGAAACGATCGCTGCCGGCGAAGTCATCGTGAGCGAGGCGCCACCGCGCACGCGCCCGCCGGTTGGACTGGATTGGCCGGGTCGCAGCGAGGGCCTCACCGACCGCGAATCCGAGGTTCTTGCGCTCATCACTCAGGGCAAGACCAATGTTGAGGTCGCCGCGGTGATGTACCTCAGCATCAACACGATCAAGTCCTACATCCGCTCCGCGTATCGCAAGATCGGCGTCACCACCCGATCCCACGCGATCCTCTGGGGCATCACGCACGGCTTCAGGCCCGACCATCACCGCATCGACCACTGGCGGGGCGGGCCGTGACGGCGTCTTGCCTCCGTGCATTGCCGGGTGCACGCTCCGTCGTCGCTCGACCGACGCGGCGTTGGCGTGGTCGCGGTGCAGCGACTCGACGGCTAGGACACTGCACTCCTGTACTTGGAGACTCCGACCTTCAACCCGAACGCCGTCAGGTCTCGCGCGAGGCCCTCTCGCCGTTGACCCGACATCGGCCGGCTGCGTGACGACATCGATGCCTCGATCGACGCCTTGCGGCTCGCCCGAGTCGATCATCACACGACCGGGCAGTAGTCGATACGTCGCCTCGCCGCTCGCGAATCGATGTCCGGTCAGCTCGTGCGCAGGACGCCGGGGAGATTCTCGACGACGGACTCGGCCCGCGTTGCATCGCCGTCGCCGGCCGCGGGGCCGATCCCTTGAACGTCGGGCACCAGTGCGAACGCACGGTCTAGTTCGACCTCGTCGATCTCGGCGACGCCGTCGCAGAGCAGCTTCAGCTGGAGGTCGAGGACGCATCGGCGTTCCGGCGGGGCAATGTTGTGCAGATCTTCCAAGGCCGCCATCAGCCGCCTGGTCACCTGCGGAGAGCGTGCACCCGCGATGCGTATCTCATCGAAGGCCAGGTGCACGTACGCGTTCCAGCTCATCTCCGCAACGGTCAGCCGCAGCTGACCGGTCGTGTCGCGATGGCGCCCATCGGGCAGTTCACGCACCGCCAGCTGACGTAACCCGTCATGGAGTCGGTCGATGGCCTGCACAGCGGTGGTCGGGTCGAGGAACGGTGAATCCGACAGGGACCGTTCGGCGACGTCGACAAGCATCCTGAACCCGTAGGCGATGTCTTCGTCGAGCGTCCGCTCCAGAGCCGACCGCAGCGCAGCGATCCCCGCTTCACGATCGAAGCGCGTCAGGTCACCCTCGATCCGCAGTAGCGGCGACCCGGACGGCACGAAGCTGCCGAGTGCCGGTACGACGTGCACAACACAATTGGCAGCCGTCGCCAACTCCACCAAGCGGGCACGATCGATCGAGATGAGAACACCCGACTTCGGGGCGAGGACGAGGTCGAGATTCTCTCCCTCATGGTCAACGAGGAAGTTTGGGTACTGCTCGTCCAGCAGCCGGCGAGTGTCGTTGCCGACCAGCTCGATCAAGGCCGACACCCGAAGGGATCGCCCGATGTGATCGACGTAGATGACCAACATCGCGATGCTGCTCAGGACGAGGAAGTACGACACGGTGACGGCGACTCCCGGCACCTGGCCGTCACCGTCGAACTGCACTTCCCGCATCGCCACCATGGCGTGCACGAACGTGGCGACGAACAGACCAATCGCCAGCTGGCTCGGCTTGTCTCGCAGGAACGTTTGAACGATCCGCGGAGAGAACTGACCCATCGCCAACTGGACGACGACCATCGTGATCGTCAGCACGAGCGTCGCCAAGGACACCATCGAGACGGCGATCGTCGTCAGAATGCCCATCGCCGCGTCCGGCCCACCGGTGAGCCAACGTGGAATCGCCTCGAACCCCGTCGCGCGGTCGATGGCGAGCGTCAGCGATCGAGATCAGCAGCCCGGCCAAAACGCACATGACCGGGATGAACCAGATACTCGACCACACACCTGACCGACGGGACGAGCTCATGGCGCACCGTTACCCAATGCCGCCCATGTGCAAGCCCTCGATCGACGAGGCGCTGCGACCTCTCGAGGATTGGGCGGAGCTCCCCGCGCGCCGAGGCGCCGGCCGCCCGCTCCGGCGCCTCGACTTCAACGAGGACCTCGTTGTCCTCGCTCGCTCAACGTCGGCGACCGAACGGCTCGTAATACGCGTCGTACGGGTCCCGTACGTGGCGGTCCTCGTCGTTGAAGTCCGGGGCGGACTTGATGTCCGCCTTCGACATTCCCACGAACACTTTGCGATCGCTTTCATCAACCCGTTGGACGACGCCGGCGGGAATCATCCGCTTCTTGCCAAAGATCCAGAATCCGGTGTCGACGACGAGGTACGCCGCACCAGCCTCACTGCTCGCTTCGTCGATCTTTCCGATGCTCCCATCGGTTGCTTCGACGTCATAGCCGACAACATCACGGCTTGTTCGGCCGATATCTCCCTGGTAGTCCCACATTGTCGTCATGGTCCGCATGCTCCTTCTTTGACGTTTGCTCTTACGCCGCTCCACCGATCGGACGAGGCCGTGCCCAAATCGACCCACATGTCAAGGCCGATCGCTGTATCGGCGACTGTCTCGTATCCATCGAGCAACCGCCGGAATCCACCCTTGGGGGTGGTTCAGGGAGCGGCTGAGGCGGCCGGTCCGTCGGCCGTCTGAGCGGGCAGCCGGCGGGGTAGTGGCCGCGCATGTCTGGCGTTGGCGAGCGTGCTCTCTCCGATCAGGGTTCAGCGTCTCAGAAGGGACGCACTGCGCCAGGTGCCGATGATGACCGGAAACCGGACTCGCCGACCGACCTCACGGGACGGTCCTGGGTGTTCGCCTTCAAGCAAGCGTGGGCTGAGTTCCGCCGCGACGACTGTCCAGATATGGCTGCTGCGCTCACCTACTACGCCGTTCTCTCACTGTTTCCCGCCCTCCTCGCGATGATCTCTCTGCTCGGCGTGTTCGGTCAGGGCGAGTCGACCACCGACGCCTTGCTCGAGCTGGTCGAACGCATCGGTCAGGGGGATGCCGTCGATCAGCTTCGCGGGCCGATCACGCAGATGACGGAGACCAACGCTGCCGGGTTCGCCTTGGTGTTCGGAGTGCTCGGTGCCTTGTGGAGCGCCTCGGGCTATGTGGGCGCATTCGGCCGGGCGATGAACAAGGTCTACGAGGTTGACGAGGGCCGGCCCTTCTGGAAGCTCCGGCCGCTGAACCTGGCGATCACCGTCGTGTCGGTCTTGCTCGCCGCCATGGTGCTCCTCGGTCTTGTGCTGACAGGACCGTTCGCCGACGAGCTCGGCGAGACGCTGGGTCTGGGGGACACAACGGTGACCGTGTGGAACATCGTCAAGTGGCCGATCATGCTCCTTGTCGTGGTCTTCCTGGTCGCTCTGCTGTACTACGCGAGCCCGAACATCAAGCAGCCCAAGTTCCGCTGGGTCAGCGTGGGCGCCGGGCTGGCGATCGTCGTCTGGATCCTCGCCTCCCTCGGATTCGGGATCTACGTTGCCAACTTCGGCTCGTACAACAAGACCTACGGATCACTGGCGGGTGTCATCATCCTCCTGCTGTGGCTCTGGCTCACGAACATGGCCCTGTTGTTCGGTGCCGAGGTCGACGCCGAGATCGAGCGGTCGCGCCAGCTGCAAGCCGGTATCGAGGCGGAGGAGTCGCTCCAACTGCCGCCCAGAGACACCCGACGTTCCGAGAAAGAAGCATTGAAGCTGGAGGCCCAGATCGAACAAGGTCGAGAGCTGCGCGAACGAGCGACGGCCAGTGTCGACTCAACCGTTATGGATCGGAACGGATCGAGCTGAGCATTCGACAGTGCCGAGCGCTGGCACAGACGAACGACGGACGGGTCGCCGTGGACGACGTGCTGGGCCGATCCGTGGCATGAGCCGGCCGCGACCGTCACGGTCGACCACCGACGATGGCCGGACGCAGGTACCGAACACACTGTTCGCGCGGCGGATCGGCCTGGAGGACCGACTCGCGCGCTCTGACGGGCGGATCGCGACCGAAGCGGGCGCAACGGACACTGAAGGCGATGCCTTCAGGGGTCTGGCGTTGTCCTCGTCGACCGCGGCCAATGCGGTCCGCCCGGTGAGAGATCGATCACCGAATCGTCACCGCCGAACTCATTCGGCGCGTAGTCGTCCGCGGCCCAGTCGTTCTCCCAACGACTCTCGGCGAGGAAGTAACGGAACCGATACCGACGGCCTCTTGGCAGCGCGATCCTGGCCACGAGCTCGCCGTTGGCGTCCGGCTCCATCGGCAGGGCAGTCGGCGACCACCCGTTGAAGTCACCAACCACATGCACAGGAACGTGGTCGGTCTTTGGTATTCGAAATGTGATGACGACGCCGCCACCGTGTTCGTCCAGCGCGACATCGATCATCGCGGCCATGACTACCCCCCACCGGGCGAGGTCAGACCAGCACCTCTCGTATGAGCGTCGTCAACCGCGGGTAGCGCAGCGTCCATGGATGCGATTGCGTTGCTCAAGGCCGACCACGCCGAGGTCGAGAAGCTGTTCAAGCGGTTCGAGGGGCTCGGCCCGCGAGCTCACAAGACGCGGCTGGACATTGCCAAGAAGGTGATCGCCGCCCTGTCCCGACACGCCGCGATCGAAGAGCAGGTCCTCTACCCCGCCGTTCGTGCCCAGCTGCCGGACGAGACCGACACGGTCCTCGAGGCGCTCGAGGAGCACCACGTGGCCAAGTGGCTGCTGTCGGAGCTCGATCGCATGACACCTGACGACGAACGCTTCACGGCCAAGTTCACCGTGTTGGCCGAGAGTGTCCGTCATCATGTCCAAGAGGAGGAGGGCGAGATGTTTCCCAAGCTCCGCAAGTCGTTCAGCAAGCGCCAGCTCGACGAGCTCGGGGAGTCCCTGTCAACGGCGAAGAAGACGGCGTCGACCAAGCCCCATCCCCGTGCACCCGATGAGCCTCCCGCCAATCTCATCGCCACGGCCGCCACACTGCCCATCGACATGGCTCGCAGCGCAGGAGAGACCGCCGTGCGAAACCTCCGCGACGCCATGAACGCGAGCTGACGGCGCAGCCCCGGTCCGGCGACGTCGCTGCACCTGGACAAGTCGGGCGTGCGGCACTGCGGGTCCATTGCATTGTTCGCCGTCGAGCACTGATACCTGAGGAGTTGAAACGTTGGACGTGGCCATCGTCGCCACCGCCCGGTTCCCGATCGCCGAGCCGCTTGCCGGTGGGCTGGAGATGCATACGTACGTGCTCGCCGCCGAACTCGCCGGCCGTGGCCACACCGTCACGGTTTACGCGGCGGGCGGTTCCGGGCCGTTCACGGTTGAGGCGATGCTTCCGGTGGACTTTGCTGCATCTGCGATTGCCCGGCGCGACGTCGTCGGCGCCTCCGGCGACGATGCTCTCCGAGCACCACTCCTACCTCGATGCGATGCTGCGCTTGGCGGAGTCCGAGCATGACGTCGTGCACGTCAACGCCGTTCACTACCTGCCGTTCGTGAGTGGGGCGCTCCTGTCGGCGCCGATGGTCGGGACGTTGCATAGCCCGCCGACACCGTGGTTGGAGTCGGCGATGGCGCTCGCCAAGCGTGGCCGGTGTCGTCCCTACCTGGTCTCTGTGTCTGCCGCCAACGCCGCGGCGTGGGACGATGGCGTCGTCGACGAAGTGATTCACAACGGCGTCGACTTGACACGGTGGGTCTCGGGGCCGGGTGGTGAAGGCGTCGTGTGGAGCGGACGAATAGCGCCGGAAAAGGCGCCTCACCTGGCGATCGACGCGGCCCGCCGCTGCGGAGCGATCGATCACCCTCCTCGGCCCGGTCTTCGACCCCGCGTACTTCGAGCAACTGGTCGCGCCCCGCCTCGGCGCAGACGCCGTGTATGCCGGTCATGCCGATGTCGCCGCGCTGGCCGACGCAGTCGGCCGAGCGGCGGTCGCCGTCGTGACACCGGTGTGGGAGGAGCCGTTCGGGTTGGTCGTCGCCGAAGCGTTGGCGTGCGGCACACCGGTCGCGGCGTTCGACCGTGGGGCTATTCGTGAGCTCGTCGATGAAGAAACGGGACGCCTCGCCCGCCCCGACGACGTCGACGGGCTCGCGGCAGCCATCACGGGCGCCGCTGAGCTCAGTCGGGACGCCTGCCGGCGGGCGGCTGAGCGGAGGTTCTCGGCGGGTGAGATGGCGCAGCGCTACGAGCGAACGTTCGAGTCCGTGGTCGCCCGCCGGGCAGCGTGAACAGGCATGGCGGTCGTCCACCATCCAGCCAGCCACCACCCCTACATCGCTCACATTCAGCTCATCCCGAGCGGATGGCAATGTCATCCAGAGGGAACGGGGCTGCCGGATCCGGACGCGCTCTGCACGGGTGACGTCGTGCACCTGCACTTCGGCTTCGAGCACGTTGACGCCCACACCTTGGCGGCGTGGGTCGGGCGCCTTCGGCGTCGGCGGGTGGCGCTCGTGTACACCGCCCACGACCTCGACAACCCGCACCTCGAGGACCAGTCCGCCCACCACGCAGCGCTCGACGTTGTCGCCGGCGCAGCTTCTGCGATCGTTGCGCTCACGCCGTGGGCGGCCGCCGAGCTACAGCGACGCACGGGTGCGGCGGCCGTCGTGATCCCGCATCCCCACGTCGTGCCGCTCGACGAGGTCGCCAGACGAGCAGCCCGGCCCTGGCCGGCCGGGCGGGGCGTCTACGTGCATGCGGCGACACTGCGCCCGAACCTCGACCTCGAGCTCGTCGCTCGGGTTGCGGGCGAGGCCCGCTGCTTCGGCGGCCTGCGCGTGCACGTGCGGGCAAGCTCGCTCGCGTCTGCGACACCGGCGGTCCGAAGCTGGGTTGTGCGCCTCGCCGCGCTCGACAACGTCACTGTCGAGGTGGTCGCCCGGCTCTCGGACCGCGAGCTCTGGGATCGCATTGACCACTCGAGGGTCGTGCTGCTGCCGTACCGCTGGGGGACGCACTCCGGGTTGGCCGAGGCAGGGCGCGATCTCGGCATTCCCGTCGTCGCCCCGGCCTTCGGCGGATTCGCCGACCAGGGGGCGATCCCGTACCACGACGTCGAGTCATGCCTGCGTGCGCTGTGCGCGCCGCCACCCCGGCGGACCCGCCCGCTCGCCCTGCGGCACACGCAACGACGACAGATCGCCCACGCCCACCACTGCCTCTACGAAGCCGTGTCGCCGGGATCCACGGCGTTGTTGGCGCCTAGCCCCTCCGGCGCATCGACGTGATCAGCACGCCTCGGATCCTGTGGTACGTCCACGACCACGGGTCCGGTCACGTGGGCCGGGTCCGGGCCGTGCTCCCCCATCTGCGCTCACCGGTCGTCGTCGCGGTCGGTCCCGGCCAGGCCGGAACGGCCACGGCGCTGACGTGCCCGGTCGTCCCGCTACCGAGCGATGACCCTGGACGTGATCTACGGACGACCGGACCGTGGCACCACGCCCCGGTGTGCGCCGAGGTGCGGCAGCGTGCGTTGGCGCTCACGGACTGCGTCGCCGCGTACCGTGCACGACCGTCGTCGTCGACGTGTCGGCGGAGGTCATTTCCCTCGCTCGCCTGCTCGGCCTGCGCGTGATCGCCGTGCGCCAGAGCGGCCGGCGCGACGATCCGGCGCACCGCATGGCCTTTGCCACCGCCGACGCTGTGTGGGTTCCGCAGCACCACTCGCTCGAACCGCATGTCGGCGCGACCGACGAGCGCTGGCACTTCACGGGTGCGTTCAGCCGGTACGACGGCGAGACCGCCGGGCCGCCCGCCCAGCGCAGCGACCACCGCCTCGCCGTGGTGCTGGTCGGCGCCGGGGGAACGTCCTTCGACGTCGTCCGCGTGGTCGCGTCGTGAACCGTCACCGGGGTGGCGGGTCGTGATCGCCGGGCTGCCCGATCGCTGGGCCTCGCGCCGGGTCCGCAGCATCGGTCGGATCGACGACCTCGCGCCGTTGCTGCGGTCGGCCGACCTCGTCGTGTCGAGCGCTGGGTGGGGCAGCGTTGCGGACGCCGCTGCGTGCTCGGCGCGTCTGGCTGTCGTGGCCGAGGAGCGGCCATTCCAGGAGCAGACCGTGCGGGCAGAGGCGCTGCACGCCGCCGGCCTCGCTCATCAGCTTCCGTGCTGGCCCGGCCCGGGCGATCTGGACCAAGTCGCCGCAGCCGTCGCCGGCCTTCGACCGGAGCGATGGAGGCTCGTCTACGACGGCCACGGTGCCGCCCGGGCCGCCGCGCTCATCGAGCAGGTTCACGCGGCATGAGCATGGGAGTCGTCGTCATCGCCGCCGGCCGGCACGCCCATGTCGCCCGTACGCTCACAGCGCTCACCCTCCAGCTGCAACGCGCCGACCGCACCATCCTCGTCGACCTCGGTTCCGACCCGCCGCTGCGCCGCCTCGCCGACGACATCGATCGACGTGTGGAAGTCGTCGAGCTGTCGAGTGATCAGCCGGGAGGTCTCCCCCTCGCCGCTGGGCGCAACGCCGGTGCGGTCGCCGCCGCCACGGATGCCCTCGTGTTCCTCGACGCCGATTGCATCGCGGAGCCGACGCTGGTCTCCCGCTACGCCGCCGTGCTCGCCGACCACACGGACGCCATCGCCTGCGGACCGGTGCGCTACCTCCGCCAGGGCTGGGCCCACCCGCTGGAGCCCGACATGGCCGGACTGTTCGAGCGCAGCGAGGCGCCGGTCGCGCGGCCGGTACCGCCCGCCGGCACGGTGTGGATGGACGACCGGCACGAGCTGTTCTGGTCCTTGTCGTTCGGCGTCAGCGCTGAAGCGTGGCTCCGCACGGCTGGCTTCGATGCAGGCTTCGTCGGCTATGGCGCCGAGGACACGGACTTCGCCCTGCGCGCCCGAACGCTCGGTCTGCGACTTGCCTGGTTCGCCGGCGGTACGGCCTTCCACCAGTGGCATGAGCCGAGCCGCTTCGACCCGGCCCGGGTGCCCGAACTGGTTTCCAATGCACGGCGCTTCCGTCGCCGATGGGGTTGCTGGCCGATGGCAGGGTGGCTGGCTGAGCTCGCCGGGCTCGGGATCATCCGCTTCGACCCCTCGTCCGATGTCCTCGAGCTGGCCGATGCGCCGTGCCGTTCATGACCGTGGCCCCTCGTGTCGTCGTCGTCGCACCGGGGACCGCTCGCCATGGTGTCGTCGCCCATGCCCGTCGAGCTGCGCGCGCCGTCGGCGCCCGGTTCATCGCTCTTCCGGCCGGGCCGGCCGCCGCGATCATCGCGCCCCGGGTGATCGACCAGGCGGCCACCGACGTCCTCCACATGCATTACACGGACCAGCTGTTCGGCCGGTCGTGTGAGGAGGGCCCGCCGGTCGCCGGGCAGCTCGTCCGTGCGCTCGCCCGGCCCACCGTGATCACGTTGCACGACGTTCCCGGCGACGACGGCGATGTTCGAGACGCCCGCCGGATCGCCGCCTACCGGTCGAGTCGCCGCACTTGCCGATCGGGTTGTCGTCGCCAGCGCCGGCGAACGCGATCGCCTGGCGAGGATCGGTGTCGACCGGCCCGTCGACGTCGTGTCGCTGGCGTGGGAGTCGCTGGCCCGCTTGCCAAGTTGCGCCCCACACGACCCCGGTGATCGGGATCCTCGGGTTCATCTTCCCCGGCAAGGGCCACGTCGACGTCGTCCACGCCGCGGCAGCACTGCGCCGACGCGTCGCCGTGTGGGCGATCGGCACCGTCAGCGACGGCCACGACGAGCTCACACGCACGCTCTTCGAGCTGTCCGCTCGGCTCGACGTGCCATTCCACGTCAGCGGATTCCTGTCCGAGCCGCAGCTCGCGGCCACACTCGCCGCAGTGGACGTGCCCGTCACGTCCGTGCACCACGGTTCGGCGTCGGCATCGTTGCTCACGTGGATCGGCGCGTGGCGGCGACCGCTCGCCCGGAACAGCGCGTTCACGAGCGAGATCGCCTCGCTCGCGCCCGGCTCGGTGCATCTTTACGACGGCGATGAGCCCGACCAGCTCGTCTCAGCGATCCGTCTCGCACTCGCCGACCCGGCGTCCACGCGAGCAACGACGCGACCCGCCGCCCTCGCTCCGGCCAGCGTCGCCGCACAGACCAGATCGGTCTACGGCCGCGTCGCCGGGGGGACGGAGTGATCCCGACGTCGACCGGGGGGTCGGCGATCCGACCGGAGCGTGGGAGGCACGGCCTCGTGGTTCCAGACAACCGGTGGGACATGGTCGCCGCCGACGTCGCCGAGGCACGGACTGGTCCGCTTCGTTACGCCGTCGTCATCACGTACTACGAGCAGCAGCGCCAACTCGCCGCGCTCTACGCCGCCCTCGCCGCGCAACGGATCAGCGCCGAGGTGGTCGTCGTCGACGACGGTTCACGCAACCCCCCGCGGCCCGCCCCTGGCGCGCTCCGCGTGACAGTGGTGCGCCAGGCCGATCTCGGCTTCCGTGCCGCATCGGCACGCAACCGTGGCGTGCGAGCGACGAATGCCGACGTGCTCCTCTTCCTTGATGCCGACACCATCCCCACCCCTGGTTGCCTCGACGCCCTTGCAGCCTGGCCCACCGTGTTGGACGACGCCCTCGTCGTCGGCCGACGACGGCACGCCGACCTCGCTGCGCTCGATGACGACGCCGTTCAACACTGGGCAGCCGGCGGCGGCGATCCGCCAGTTGAGCTGCCCGGACCGTCGTGGCTCGAGCACGGCTACCGACACAGCGCCGACCTCCTGCACGCCGACGACAGGTCGTACCGCTTCGTGATCTCGGCGCTGATGGCATGTCGCCGGGAGCTGTTCGACGACATCGGTGGGTTCGACGTCACGCTGCGCGAGTACGGCGGTGAAGACTGGGACTTCGCCGCTCGGGCGTTCAACAACGGTGCCGTGCTCGTCCACGAGCCGGCGGCGGCGGCGTGGCACGACGGGCCCGACTGGAGTGAGCGTGTCGGCGACACGGCCGCCCGCAACGGCCAAACGATCCGTCTCGCCGACCGTATCCCGGATACGGCCGGGCGGGCTCCCGGGGTCATCCACCGATGGCCGCAGACGGTCGTTGTCGTCACCGGGACCGACGAGGGCTCGGCGATCACCGCCGCCGTGCTGTCCGTCCTCGACGAGCTCGTTGACGTCCACGTCTATCTGCCGGACTGCGAGCGCACGCCATCAATGTTCGCCACCGATTCGCGTGTACAAGTGGGTCTACCGCACGAGGATGTAGCGCTGCGGGCCCGGGCGCTCGTCCGGATGCAGCCGGTGATCTGGCGGCACGGGGCCCTGCGCCGGGCGCTCGATGTTGTGCGGCCGGACTCGTCGGGCCGCCTGACCGTCAATGACGGGCCTGATCGACTGGTCGAGATCATCGCAAGCAGAGCCCGCGGACGCCTTCGGCGGCACCCGAACCACGATCACGGTGCGCTGGCTCGATGGTTCGGCGACATCACGGTTGATGCAGCCACCGCCGGTGTCGACATCCCGACACGACACGTCGATCTCGCCGGCCTACTCGACCGGCGATCACGGTGACGCCACCGGGGCATGTCGATCCGCGGCGCACGAATCTCGCGGCGGTGGTTCGTTGACAATGACAGCCGGGAAGCGACGCTGTGTGCCATCTGCGCTGTCCGCGTTGGGTTTGGCAAGCCACCTGAGACAACTCCTCACGCCGGGACTCTCAACAAGAGCGGCTGGGCAGGGTCAGACTTGGGCGGTGACCGCAACACGGCGACGAACCTTGATCACCGGAGGTACGCGCGGCATTGGGCTCGCGACGGCCCAACGGCTCGCAGGCGAAGGCCATGAGCTCGTGCTCGGCTACGCCAGCGACGAGGAAGCGGCGAGCGACGCCCGTCGTGTCATCGAGTTGATCGGCGGCTCGTGCATGACTGTGCGCGCCGACGTCAGTGACGCCGATGGTGTCGACTCGCTCTTCGCCGCCGCGACGACGGCCGGCCGGTTGACGGCGGTCGTCAACAACGCCGGAACGACGCTCCACATCGGACCGCTCGCACAGACGCCGATCGACGTGATCATCCGAGTCATCGAAGTCAACCTCACCGGCGCCGTGCTCGTCGCCCGCGCCGCCATTCGAGCACTTGGCCGTTCCTACGGTGGCGACGGTGGCGTGCTCGTCAACGTCAGCTCGGCGGCAGCGACACGTGGCGCGGCGGGCGAGTACGTGCACTACGCCGCCGCGAAGGCCGGGGTCGACACGCTCACACTCGGCCTGGCCGAAGAGGTCGCCGCCGACGGCGTGCGCGTGGTCGGCGTGGCACCGGGCACCGTGCGGACGCGCATCCACGGCGATGCCGGTGACCCCGGCCGACCCGACCGAGTCGCCAGGACGACCCCGCTGGGACGCGTCGCCGAGCCGGGCGAGATCGCCGAAGCCATCGCTTGGGTGCTCAGCGATGCCGCCTCGTTCATCACTGGCACCACCCTGCGCGTCGCCGGCGGTCGCTGACCGCGCCGATCACGCTCCGCGCCCGTCCGTCATGATGGCAAGGCCGGCGAAGAGGAGCGTGCCGGATGCAGTGCCGCGGTTGTGCCGTGCCGACGGAAAGGAGAGGTCATGCCGAACGAGCGGACTTCGGTCCTGGTTGTCGGCGGTGGACTCACGGGGTTGTCGAGCGCCGTGTTCCTGGCGTGGCACGGCGTGCCATGCATCGTCGTCGAACGCCACCCTGACCTTCTCATCCACCCTCGCCTGCGTGCCGTGTTGCCACGCACGGTTGAGCTGTTCCGCCAAGTCGGTCTGGAGCCGGCCATCCAGGCGGCCACGTTCTCGGATGGCGGACGGTCCGCGTGGGCTCCAGTGCGCGCCGAAACCCTCGCCAGCGAGGACTACACGGCGGTCGAGGAGATCTCCGAGGGCGGCTCGCTCGTGGGCGCCAGCCCATCTCCGTTTGGCGCCATCGACCAGGACAAGCTCGAGCTCCTGCTGCTCGACAGAGCTCGGGAGCTCGGCGCCGAGGTGCGATTCGCGACCGAGCTCACGCTGTTCGAACAGGACGCTGACGGTGTCGATGCCGTGCTCGAGGATCGGCCGACGCGGCGCACAGCACGCGGTCCAGGCAACGTACCTGATCGCCGCCGACGGAGACGCGAGCCATGTGCGCCACCAGCTCGGCGTAGAAGTGGACGGCCCAGGAGCACTGTCGCACCAGGTCACAGCCGTCGTGGAGGCGGACCTCCGTGACGGCGTTGCGCGGCCGTCATGTCTCCATCGCGTACCTGCAGCAGCCGCAGCCCTTCACCGTCCTGCTCGCCCATGACAGCGTCGGGTTGAGCTGGGCGTTTGGGACCCGGTTCTCCCCCGAGCACGAGTCGATCGACGACTACGGCGACGAGAGGGTCGCCGACATGATCCGTGCGGCGGCTGGCCTGCCCGACGCTGAGATCACGCTGCGTCCGCAGATCCCCGGCACGAATCGCAAGGTGCTCGGGTTCACCATCGGAGCGCAGGTCGCACGCGAGTACCGCGCCGGGCGCGTGTTCCTCGTCGGCGACGCAGCGCATGTGGTGCCGCCGACCGGAGGGCTCGGCGGGAACACCGGAATTCAGGACACACACAACCTGGCGTGGAAGCTCGCCGCCGTGCTGCGCGGCGATGCGGGACCGTCGCTGCTCGACACCTATCACACGGAGCGCCACCCAATCGGGGTGTTCACGATGCGGCAAGCCCTCGCCAGGTTTGGTGCCCGCATGGGATACAACGAAACGGTCGAGCCACTGGTCGACTTCACCGCCGTGGCGTACGGCTACCAGTATCGCTCGGCGGCCGTGGTCGGAGCCGGGGACGACGTGACGCCACTGATGCCCTCCGAGCTCACGGGGCAGCCGGGCACACGCGCACCGCACATCACCGTCGTCCACCGCAGTAGGGAGATCTCTACGATCGACCTGTACGGGAAGCGCTTCGTGCTGCTCGCCGGGAGCGACGCAAACGCGTGGACGGCGGCCGCTGAGCGTGTCGCCGGCAAACTCGCCGTGCCGCTCGACACCTACCGGTTCGGGATCGAGCTGAGCGGTGGCGACGCGGTCGGCGCGCACGGGATCGGATCCGAGGGGGCGCTGCTCGTCCGGCCCGACGGCTTCGTGGGCTGGCGCAGCCCTCATGCCGCCGCCGAGCCCGCAGTAGAGCTGGAGCGAGCGCTGCGATCGATCCTCGCGCGCGAGCAGTTCGAGCCCGTGGCGTGATCGGACGGATGTTCACGTGTCTCGACTCGGATCCGAGGGTCGATGGCACGATGGCGCCGTGCGATTCTTCGCCGGGCGTGACGAGGTCCTGCGTGCCCGCGAGGCGTTCGACAACGCTGGCTACACGCTGGCCGCGGTGACGCAGCGGGTCGGCGCGAACGTGTTCGCGCATTTGTCCGCCGGCGAAATCGAGCCGCTTCTGCATGCAACGCGCGAAGGCGACCGGCTGGACGTCCTCGCCCGTCTGTTCCTGATCGGCGAACCGGTGTCGGTCGACGCGGCGGGCGCGGCGCTGGCGCCACTGTCGCCGAACGAGTGGGCCGCCGGCGGCCTGGTGGCGATCGACGGCGACCGCATGCGCGGCCAGATCGTGATTCGACCGCTTGGTGACCCGCAGGACCGCCTCGTCGCTCACGACCGCCCTGGTCGCTCGGGCGCCGTCGCCACGGATCATGTTCTCGGGGTGAGTGCCTCCACTGCGGCGCTGGCCGGGGTGACGATCCGCCGGCCGATCGACGCCGCGTTCGACCTCGGAACGGGATGCGGTGTCCAAGCCGTGCATGCCGCGCTGCACAGCAGTCGTGTCGTGGCCTCCGACGTCAATCGACGCGCCGTTGCGCTGGCGACGCTGACCGTCGAGCTCAACGAACTCGATCACGTCGCGGTCCGCCTCGGCGACCGCTTCGAGCCGGTGTCCGGCGAGCGCTTCGACCTCATCGTCAGCAACCCGCCCTACGTCATCTCGCCGTTGCGTCGATACCTGTTCCGCGACAGCGGGCTGCCGATCGACGAGTTGTGTCGCTCGATCGTGCAAGCGGCGCCCGACCACTTGAACATCGGCGGGCACTGTCAGCTCCTGGCCTCGTGGGCTCATGTCGACGGCGAGGACTGGCGCCGGCGGCTCGAGACCTGGTTCGTGGACACTGGATGCGACGCCTACGTGCTGGAGCGGGAGGCGCTGGACCCCGCTGCGCACGCCGCCAGTTGGCTGCGCCAGACCGAGCAGGCAGGCACGTGGCACGACTTCGATGCATGGATGACGTACAGCGAGGCGAATCGCATCGAGGCGATCGGGTTCGGGGTGATCACGATGCGCAAGCGGGATGCCGGCACTCCCTGGTTCCGGGCCGAGGAGGCATCGCAGGACTTCGTCATGCCCTGCGGCGACCACCTCGGCGCCGTGTTCGAGTTGGCCGACTTCCTCGCCGATGCCGACGATGAACAGCTGCTCGCGTCGGTGCTCGCCGTCGCACCCGATGTCGTGCTCGACGAGCGCACCGGACACCGCGCCGACGGTTGGATCGTCGATCGGGCGCCAGCTGCGGCAGACCGCAGGGCTGTGTCACTCCGGCGACGTCGATCCCGGCGTCGTGGCCATCGTCACCGGCTGCGACGGCCGACGCACATTGGAGAACGTGCTGACCGAGGTGGCCGACAAGGCAGAGCTCGAGTTCGCCGAGGTGCGTGCCGCCGCCGTACCAATCGTTCGACGGCTCATCGAGCAGGCTTTCCTGCTACCGGCGCTGGCCTGAGCGCCGGTCAGAGCTTCTTGTTCGCCTTGACGTCCCATCCCGCCTTCAGCGGGGGTTCCGGCGAACCGGTCGGCGACTGCGGGGTGTACGTCAACTCCAACTTGCCGTAGTTCAACGAGATCTGCTCGACGGGCTCAGCGTCGGGCGAGTCACCCAGCAACTGGCTCGTCACCAGCAAGTCGGTGAACCTGATCTGTAGGAAGTCGGCACCCTTGACCTTTCCGGCGCCACGGACACCGCTGAGCGTCGCCGACTTGATGTGCGACCCGCTGGCGCAGGCGAGGAACAGCGCCGGAGACGCCTTGCTGATGCGGCTGACGAAGTGGAAATCCTGAAACGACGACTTGCCCGCACCACCGCCCCCACCTGAGCCCGACGAGCCACTCTGCGTCAGCCCCCACGACCACGACTGCACGTCGATCTCGCCCTTGTGAGCGACGTCCGTGGATTCGCCGGCGACTCCATCGATCTTGAGGAACCAACGTTCCGCCACGGTGATCAGTGTGCACCCGTCACCGCGCCAGCAGCAAGTGAGCTCCAGCGTCGACTCGAGCCGGAGCTTCAGGCGCCCGTCGGCGGTGTCACGAAGCCGCCTGGACCTTTGCCGAGCAGGCCGATGACGTTCGGGCTGGAGACGGTCGCGCTGGTCACGGTCAAGTTGCCGCGGGCGATCGCTCCGCTTGCCGCGTGAAACGTGATCTCGACGCGATGCTCGTTGCCGTGGGCGATCGGGCCGCTGAATGCGCTCCACTGAAAGACCCCGCTAGGCGAGGCGGGGTACGAGACGAACACTGAGGCGCCGGTCGAGTTGGCGATCGTCAGGGTCCGCGTCGCGGTGCTGCCGACCGTCACGGAGCCGAAGTTCACGAGATCCGGGCTGAACTCGAGGCCCGTCGGAAGCGGTGGCTCGTCCGGTTCGGTTGGGAAGCCGCCGATGCCCTTGCCGAGCAGGTCCAGCGAGTGCGGGCTGCCGAGTGCCGTGCTGGTGATCTGCAGCGTCGAGCGTTGGATGGCGTTGTTGACCGGGTGGAAGGACACCTGGAAGGTGGTCTCGGCGCCGTTGGTGATCACGCCGTGGAACGACGACCAGCGGAAGATGGCGTTCGGTGACGATGCTGGGAACGACATCGTGACCGTCGCGCCTGTGGTGTTCTTTGCGGTGACTGTCATGGTGCGGCTGGCGCCGGGTGCCACCGAGCCGAGGTTCACAAGCGTTGGCTGGAAGTTGAGCCCCGGGAAGCGCTCGACGTTGTTCGACATGACGCACCGACCGGAATCCCCATCGCCGAGGCTGGTGCCGCTGAGCGGGGTGGGGCGGACGCTGCGCCCGTAGGGGACGTTCGGATACGACAGCCGCCGGTCGTGGATCGAGAAGTGCAGGTGGTCGAGCGCCGAGTTGCCGGTGTCATCCATGACGCCCAGGCGCTGGCCGGTGACGACGGGCATCAGCACCGAGACTCGGAGCTGGAAGGGGCCGGCGAGGTGCATGTAGCGGGACCGGAACCGGTGGGTATCAGAGGGCACGTCCGGATCGGCATGCTCGATCGCGACGGTGTTGGAGGAGTTGGAGTCACCCGATGACGTCCCGGCGTCGGCTGTGACGACGATGCCATCCATCGCGGCCAGGACCGGCGTTCCCCCGGACTCGTTGTCGTAGGGCACGTTGCGCTCGTAGCGGGTGAAGTCGATGGCGAAGGCGTCCTGCTCGTCGTGGGTGGGTCCCTGGTTGTAATAGAACCCGCGCGGCCCGAAACCGCAGGCGTTGTGGGCGAGGGCGACGGCGAGGAGCGGCCCGCCGATCGACCCGGCGGCGCCGATGGCAACCTGCTGGCCGATGTACTCGATCAGCCCGCCGGCCTTGAAGCTCTGGCCGGACGGCCAGGGAGCGAGCAGCGAGAACGGCAGCGGCTGGTTCGTCTGCGGCGTCGCCGGTCGCCAGCGCTCGACCCACGCCTCGTCGGGCTCCGACAGGACGACGGCGGTCCACTGCCAGCCCTTCGGCGCCAGCGTCAGCAGCAACGTGACCACGCCGCGGTACCACTCGCCTTTCCACCCGCTGGTCGTCAAGTAGCGCTTACCACCCGATCCGGCGAGCTTCGGTCGCACCCGCACCCTGCTGTCGATCAGGTCGGCGAACAGCGCGTCGAGCATCGCCGGCTCTTCGAACATGGTGTGCCCGCCCGCCGGCCCGACGGCGAAGTGGCTTGTGCTGACGAGCCGCTCGAGGGCAGCGACATCGCCGGCTTCGAGGGCCCGCCCGAGCACGTCGGCGAGCGCTCGCGCCGACGGCCGGTAGCTCGTTGCGGCATCCTCGAGGCGTCGCATCGAGCGGCGGGCGAGCTCGGCCGCGTCGTCGGTGCGCGTCGACTTCCGGTCATGGGCTGCGGCGCTGTACAGCCGGGCGGCCTCCTCGTCGTCGCCGTTCGCCTCGGCGACCCATCCGGCTTGGTACAGCGGTTCGGACGGATCCGACGTCGCAGCGGCGAGATCCCGGTACGTCTTGATCGCCGTCGTCGGATCCCCGGCGAGCCGGGCCACCTGAGCCTTGTGCAGCAGCGAGCAGCGGACTGGGTCGACGTGCACCGTGAACCGCGGTGCCGCCGACGCCGCCTCGATGGCCACGTCGAACGCCCGCAGCGCGAGCGCGTGGCGACCTTCCCGTGCCAGGTTGTCGGCCGCCCAGATCCGGTAGGCCGGCGCCACGGGTGACTGCGGTTCAGCGAGCGCCGCGGCGTCGAGCAGCCCGTTGACCTCCGAGGGTCGCGCCTCGCCGCTTGCCGCCAGCGTGCGGCCAGCGAGTTCGACCCACTGGTCCCGGGTGACGCCCTCCAGCGCCTCGACGGCCGGCCGACGGTCATCGGAGCTCGGTCCGGTGGAGGTCATGATGCTCCCTTCCTCGACGAGGTGGAGAACGCTGGTGTGGTTCCGTCGATCGTCATCGGTGGCTCGGGTGATGCTCGTTGTGTTCGTCGCTGCAGTAGTCGGCGGTGAAGTCGCCGGCGACGATGCTTCGGAGGGCGCCGATCACGCGGTCGATGTCAGCGAGTCGGTTGGGCAATCCGAGGCTGATGCGCACCATGCCGGGGGCGCCGCGCTTGTCCCCGCGGCGAGCCCGGTCGACCCAGCTGGCCGCCGCCGCCCCTTCGACACCGAGCAGGCGCGCGACGTACGGCTGGGCGCAGAAGCAGCCGCTGCGGACGCCGATGCCGTGCTCGTATCCGAGCACCGCGGCGACGAGGCCGTGGTCGAGACCTTCGACGGTGAAGGGGATCACGCCAACCTTCGACGTGATCGCATCGACGCCGGTGGGGCCGTGGACGTGCACACCGGGCAGCTCCGCCAGCTCGGCCAGGGCGTGAGCGAGCAGTCTGCTCTCGTGGGCGACGATGCGTGACCAACCGATCTGCTGCAGCGTGCAGGTAGCGGCTTCGAAGGCGACAGCGCCGAGCAGATTGGGAGTGCCTCCCTCCTCCCGGTCGGGTAGGTCAGCCCAGGCGATCTCATCGAGCGTCACCCCGTTGACGGTGCCGCCACCGCGGTGTTCGGGCGTGGAAGCGAAGCCGTCGCGTCGACCGATGAGAGCACCGCTACCGAATGGTGCGTAGAGCTTGTGGGCGGACAGGGCGACGAAGTCGAGATGCCCCGGGTCGTCATGAGGTCGCATGTCGATCGGTCGGTGCGCGGCGAGTTGCGCCGCGTCGACGAGGATCCGTCCGCCGACGGCATGTACACGGGCGGCCAGGTCATGGATCGGCGGGATGACGCCGGTGACGTTCGAGGCTCCCGATACGACGAGCACAGCGATGTGGCCGGCGTGGCGGGCGAGGAGTCGGTCGAGATCCTCCAGATCGAGCGTCCCGTCTGCCAGCACGCCGACGTGGACGGTGCGGACCCGGGCTCGCCACGGCAAGTCGTTGGAATGGTGTTCGAGGAGGGTGGTCAGCACGACGGAGTCGTCATCGACGGCCGTTGACCTGGCCAGCTTGTTGATCGCCTCGGTCGTGTTCTTGGTGAAGATCACCGTGTCGCGCTCAGGATCCGCGCCGACGAACGCCTCGATCGACGATCGGGCCCGTTCGTACGCTGCCGTGCACACACGTGCCTTGTGGCCGCTGCCGCGGTGGACGCTGGCGTAGCACGGGAGGACGGACTCCACCGCGTCCATCGCAGCGCGCATGGCGGGAGTCGTCGCCGCGTTGTCGAGGTTGACGTAGCGGACCATCGATCCATCCAGCGTCGGAACGAGCTCGTCGACGCCGATGAAGTGGTGACGCAGGTCATCCATTGCTCCCCATGGAGGCACGGAGTGGGCGGCGGCGGGAGCGGGTTTTCCCGACAAGTCTCGTGCGTGCTCGGGCGCAACCGCTCGCTACTGGATGTGGCGGGCGAGCTCGGTGCGCGAGCGGACGTGCAGCTTCCGGTAGATCCGGGTCAGGTGCGCCTCGACCGTGGCCACGCTGACGAACAGCTTCCCGGCGATCTCCCGGTTGCGATCACCGGCGGCGATGAGCTCGGCGATGCGAGACTCGGTGGGCGTCAGCACGGCTCGGTCACGGCCGGGTGCGACCCGATCGAGCTCGGCCGCGGCATGCGATTCCCACGGTGCCGCTGCCATCGCCGCGAAACGCTCCCGGGCCTGCTCCAGAACCTCGGCCGAGGCGTTGCGGCGGCCGAGTCGGCGCAACGCGCGGCCCTGAAGCAGCAGGCTGCGGGCAGCCTCCAGACGGCAGCCGAAGCCCGAGAAGGCCCCGGCTGCGGCGCCGAGCAGCTCACCGGCCGCCTGCCGTCCTTCTGCCAGCGCCACCAACCCCTGACCACGAAGGGCGGCAGCGTCGACCCACGGTTGTCGGACTGCAGCCGCCTGGCTGTCCAGCTCAGCCGAGAGTTGTCCGCACATCGACGCATCTCCACACGCTGCGGCAGCCTCGATGGCGTCCGGCAGCACCGGAATGGGTGTCGGAAGGCGAACACCCTTGCGCCGCAACTCCTCCACCGCCGGCAGGAGCTCGGCCAGCGCGACAGCCGGTTGATCCCCGACGAGCGCCAGCAGGCCAAGGACGTGACGAGCCATCAGCAGCCTGGTGGCCCCGCCCCGGTCAGCGCCCAACGATCGCAAGCCGCGCCACTGCAGCTCGCGCATGGTCGACCTCACCGAGATGACTGCTGGCGATTGCCGCCGGGTAGCTGAGCCACGCCGCGGCTTGCGCGTTGCCGGCATCGTCGGCTGCCTCGATGCCATCGTCGGCGAGCTCGGCAGCGAGGGCGAGATGGCCGCAGGCGACCTCGAGATCGGCGAGGTCGAGCAGGCGGAACGGTCTCTGGAACTCCAACCCCGACTGGAGGAACACTGCGTGAAGGTCCTCGAAGTACCGGCGCGCCTGCCCCAACCGGCCGCCCCACAGGCACAGACGACCCTCGACGGCCGGCGGCCATCTCCCCAGGCGTGGACCGGTGTGCGACTCGGCGAGCTCGAGGGCTCGTTCCATCAAGTCGGGTCGTGGCCTTCCGACGAGCAGGCCCGCCGTGGCGACGGAGCTGGCGGCGATCATCTCCAGCCCCGGGTCGCCGCGGCTGCGGGCGATCGCCAGCGCCTGCTCAGCGAGCTCCAATCCCTGCCGCGGCTCGCCGCGGAAGATGACCGCCACCCAACCGCACAGCTCGAGGATCCGACCCCGCAGAAGTTCGTCGTCGTCGGTCTCCGCGAGTGCCTGCTCGAGGTACCGATCGCCGGAACCGAAGTCGATCGCCACCCGCAGCCCGATCGCCTCGGCGCGCAACGGGCCCGACGGCAGCAGGCCGATCAACTCGTCGACCTCGGCGAGCGCTCGCGCCTTCTCTCCGGCCGTGGCCCGATGGAGGATCGCCACCAACCAACGGCGGGCACGCAGCGCCAAGTCGGCGGGCGGGGTCACCCGCAAGCAGTGGCCCGCCAATTCAGCCGCCAGCGCCGATGCACCCCGCCTGGACGCTCGCATCGCGGCCTGACCCAACTCGTCGGCCACCGCGGCATCTGGCTCGGCACAGGACAGCGCAAGGTGACGTGCCCGCTGATCGGGATCGTCGACCACGTCGACGAGACGAGCATGCAACGCCTGCCGATCGAGCGGGTCGAGCTGCGCCAGCGCCGCCGACGCCAACAACGGGTGGGAACACCGCAGCACCAGGTCGTCGCCGACGACCAGGAAACCGCCGGCGATCGCCGCCTGGATCGGCACCACGCTGTCGCCACCCCACGCCCGAGCCAGCGCCGGCGCGGGGCTCGGTCCGAGCGCCGCGGCGACACTCAAGACCGACCGCACCTCTGCCGGCGCTTCCGCGACACGCTGCGACACCGCGCTCGGCAGTGTCGCCGGGATCGCCGCGCCAAGCGGATCGCCGAGCAGCTCGACCGAACGCGCCAGCTCGATGGCGAGCATCGGGTTCCCACCGGACAGCTCGTGGATCCGGCTCAGCACCGGGCGAGAGATCGTCTCCACGACGGTCCGCACGACCTGGCGGATGCCGTCGAAGGACAGCGGCCCGACGACGATCTCGTCCAGCCGTTCTGGTGGCAGCATCCGTGTGCCCTCGAACCGACCACCGGGTCCGTGCTCCACGCCGTGAGTGCGCTCGGTGGCGAGCACGGCGACCGGCTCCGTGTCGAGGCGTCGCATGGCGTACCTCAGTGACCGAGACGACACGGGATCGAGCCACTGCACATCGTCGATCGCCACCACGACCGGCGAATCATGCGTCAGGTCGCGCAGCGTGCCCAGCACACCGCGGCCGCGTCCGAACGGGTCACGATCGGCGTCCAGCGTGCCCGGCACCGTTTCAACATCCTCGAACAGATCAATCAGCCCGGTCATCCCGCCCGCCAGCTCCTCCTCTGCCGGGCGCACGACGAGGACACGGTGCCCGGCCGCGCGATGTCGCTCGATGCCGCTGCGCCACAGCGCCGTCTTGCCGATCCCGGGCTCGCCGCGGACCACGAGGAAGCGCGGCCCGTGCTCGACATCGCGCACCAGCGTCTCGATGCGACGCAGTTCACGGGCACGGCCGACGAGCGGTCGCCCGACGGGCGTGCTCACCGTCACGGGTCGACCGTAGCTGACCTCTGCGTCCGGGCGCCCCGAGATACCCGGGACTCACCCGATCCGTCCGAGCACGAGCTCGGACGGATCGGCGACGAGCCGCGTCGTGAGCCACCCCTCTACGGGGCGGTGACGAGCACCTGGGCGCTCTGCCTGCTCTTGGGCGTCGGTAGCAACGGTGTCAGCGTGACCACGACGGCGATCTCGTCGGTCCCCGGCGGGTCCTCGTCGAGGTCGGCGAAGGCGATGGTGTCCACGTGTGTGCGGTGCGTGGTGGCGTTCCCGTTGGCGCTGATCCCGCCGACGAGCGACGGTCCGACGTACAGCGTGGACTGGCTCAGCGGGTCGACCCCGACCAGTTCCCAACGCTCGGTGTACGCGAGGTTGGTCAGCTGATCGAAGTTGCTGAAGTTGAGGTCGTAGTCGACGGTGATGATTGCGTTCGCGGTGTCCCGCTGGATCGTGAGCTCGAGGTTCTCGATCATGGGCTTGGTGACGACTGCCACGGTGTTCTCCTCTATATCGGTATGGGGAAGATCAACGTACGAATCGGCCCCCACATCGGGTAGCGGGGTTCCCCGACAAACGTCTGCTCTCGCGTCGAGCGAACCCGACGACGCGAGGGTGCCGCTGCCCCAAGGCCTCTCACTCTTTCTCGCCCACCATCGACCGACTCGCCAAAGGTTGTCGTCGCCGCAACGCCGCGCTAACCGAGCACCAACGTGCGGCGCGGCCCACCCCGTCGCTGCGTCTGCAGTTGCGCCAAGGGTTTCCGAACTGTGCTGGCGCGGATGGTCGCGCTCAGAGCTTCCGGTAGAGGGCCGGGTACACCTGGATGTTGTTGGCGTCGAGCGTCGGCCGGACGAAGCGATGGAAGCTGGGCCGTAGGAACTGGTGCGCGGCGACGGAGAGCACGCCGGAGTCCCACCGAGCGTGGTTGACGAAGGCGAAGTCATCGTCGCCGAGCGACTGCAGCACGGTCGAGTTCTGCAGGCCGGTATTGGTCTCGAACCATGGCGCAAGCTTGTCGAACAGCTCCAGCGCCGTCTGCCGATCCTCCGCTGCCCAGTAGTTGAACAGGTAGGTGCCGCTCGCTCGCTTCTCGACGTCGGCGATGGCCTTCACGCACCGCGCCTGCAGCTCCTTGACGTGCGACGCCGACCCATGGAGCACCGTGCGCATTGCATGTACGCCGGGCGTGGCACCGAGCTCCGAGAGCGAGTCCGGCGTATCGGTTTCGATCAGCACGGTGACGTCGAATCGTGGCGGCTCGAGGGCTGGGCGGAAGCGAGGCGGGCGGGCGGGCGGGATGACCACGGCGCGATAGCCAGTCGCGCGCACCACGAACTCGAGCTTGGCGAGCTCTTCGAGCTGCTGAGAGATGCGCGTGAGCACCGCCTGTCGCGTGGCGTTGCGCCGGACGATGGGTGGCCCCTTCGGCGGGGCGATGGTCGCCCCGAACAGCAGGTATCCATACGGCGGCGGCGCCACCAGCGACGCGGAACCGAGGTCCGGTTGGGGATGCACGAGGGTGACGGACATTGACAACCTCCTTCACGTGGACCGCAGCCGCGCACGGGCGGCAGAACCACCGACGACCTGTGCTGAGGTCTCCCATCGGCGCCCTTCAGCGGTCCACTGGGTCGGCTTACCCATCTCGAGGAGGGATAGTCCGCGCGTTCGGGCTCATTGCGGCCCGCGAAGACCCTCGTGCTGAGGGTCAGTGCTTGCCCGCTTCGCGCCCACGTCGAGCGATCGGACTGTCACGTTCGGGCCGCCCCGTCCGTCAAGAGGGCGAGGTCGGCGTCCGAGCGCGGCGGGCCCGAGGTTCCACGAGCAAAGGAGCACACGATGAAGGTGTTCGTCGCGGGAGCGACCGGCGTGCTGGGTCGCCGGGTGGTGGGCAGGTTGGTCGCCGCGGGGTTCGAGACGACCGGCACCGGCCGCACCCCGCAGAAGCGAGCCGAGCTGGCCGAGGCCGGCGCGCAAGCGGTGGAACTGGACCTCCTCGATCGCATGGACGTGATGGCGGCAGTCACCGGTCACGACGTGGTGTGCAACCTGGCGACGGCCATCCCGGTCGGTGAGAGTGCGAACCACCCTGCGGCGTGGGAGGCGAACGACCGCATCCGCCGGGAGGGCTCTCGGAACCTGATCGAGGCCGCAATCACGGCGGGCGCGCGCTGCTACGTGCAGGAGTCGGTCGCCTTCCTCTATGCCGACGGTGGCGACCGGCTCCTCGACGAGGCCGCGCCGGTCCATCCAACGGAACTGACGAGTGCGTGCCTGGTCGCCGAGGCGGAAACGGCCCGCTTCGCCAAGCTCGCCCGCACCGGCGTCGCGTTGCGATTCGGTCAGTTCTACGGCTATGACAGCGGCCATACCGTCGAAGCGATCAAGGCCGCACGAGCCGGTCTGCCCGTCGAGCTGGGCCCGGAGTCGGCGTACCGGTCCCTCATCACGACCGACGACGCGGCTTCTGCCGTGGTGGCGGCGTTGAGCGCCCCGAGCGGCGTCTACAACGTGGTCGACGATCGGCCACTCACCCGGGCCGAACACGTCGACGCACTCGCAACGTCACTTGGCGTTCCAACACCGACGGCACGCTCGGTGAACCTCGAAGAGCCCGGCCCCTTCTCGGTCATGGTGAGGTCCCAGCGCGTCTCGAACCAGAAGTTCAAGGAGGTCACCCGGTGGCACCCGCGATACCCGAGCGCCTGGGAGGGGTGGCCCCGTGCCATCGCCGAGTGGCGCATGACGCACCCAGCGGCATGACGGCCGACGAGCTGGCCAGTGAGTTCACCGCGTTCCGGCCGCGGCTGCTCAGCATCGCCTATCGGCTGCTCGGCAGCGCCTGGGACGCGGAGGACATCGTCGCCGACGCCATGGTCCGCTGGATGCGCGTCGACAGGCACACGATCCACGAGCCCCTGGCGTTCCTGACCACCATGGTCACCCGGCTCGCGCTCGACCAGTTGCGATCCGCACGCGTGACCCGCGAGAGCTACATCGGCGAGTGGCTGCCCGAGCCCATCCTGACCGATCCGTCTCCGCTAGGGCCGCTCGACACCGTCGAACGCCGCGAGGCGGTGTCGCTGGCCACGCTGCGGATGATGGAGGCCTTGACGCCGCCCGAGCGGGCCGTCCTCGTGTTGCACGAGGCCTTCGACCTGACCCATTCGGAGATCGCCGGCATCCTCGACATCACCGAGGAGGGCGCTCGACAACACCTCCGCAGGGCACGCAATCATCTCCACGCCGGCACCACACGTTCTCAGCCCGCCGTCCACGACGCGGCCCTCGAACGGTTCCTCACCGCCCTCGAGAACGGCGACCTCGACCAGGTGCAGGACCTTCTCGCCGCCGACGTCGTCTCCTACAGCGATGGCGGCGGCAAAGCCCGCGCCGCCCGCCGGCCGATCGTCGGTGCCCCACAGGTCTTCCAGTTCCTCACGACGTTGCGCCGCCAGCTCACGATTCGTGACGTGCTGACACTTCCCGTCAACGGCGAGACGGGCGCCACGTTGTGGTTCGGGCGCCAGTACACGGTGCTCGCCGTCGACGTCCGCGACGGAACGATTCGCGAGATCCACTGGATCATGAACCCGGACAAGCTCCGTTACCTGCGCCGCCAGCTCGCCGCCGCGACCCCACTCGCCCCACCGCCGAACGCCGACAGATCTGGACACTGAAATGATGCGTATCGCCGTCGCCGGCGCCACCGGCCACATCGGATCACTCACGGTCACAGCGCTCGAGGAGGCCGGGCACAGCGTCGTGCGAATCAGCCGTGCTCACGGTGTGGACCTCGTCACCGGTGATCGGCTCGACGACGCGCTCGCCGGTGTCGAAGCGGTCGTCGACACGACCAACTCGAACGCCACCGACACCCACGAGGCGGTGGCGTACCTCGGCACGCTGACCCGCAACTTGCTCGCTGCCGAACAGCGCGCCGCCGTGCGCCACCACGTTCTGCTCTCGATCGTCGGGATCGACCACGTCGACGGCAACGCGCACTACGCCGGCAAACGAGAGCAAGAGCGCCTCGTCGCCGAGGGTTCAGTGCCATGGACGATCGTGCCCGCCACACAGTTCCATGACTTCGCCGCGATGGTCGCCGGCTGGAGCGAACACGATGGCGTCGCCACCATCGCGCCACTCCTCGTGCAGCCGATCGCACCCACCGACGTCGCCAGGATCCTCGCCGAGCTCGTCACCGGTGAGCCGCGCGGCCGGTACGTCGACGTCGCCGGCCCCGAACCGCAGGACCTCGTCGACATGGCCCGGCGCACCCACCACGCACGAGGTCAGGATCTGAAGCTCGTGCCGTCATGGAACGGAACGTTCGGGCTGGAGATGGCGGGCAACGTGCTGCTGCCGAGCGAAGGCGCCCGGATTGCGCCCACCACGTTCGACGAGTGGCTGGCGGCAGGAGCGCGCTGAAGAAGTGGAGCTGACCGGCACGTTGGCGCAGGCCGATTGGGATGCGCATCGCCCCGCAGTGTTCGGAGCGGCGTACCGGATCCTCGGCACCGTTGCCAAGGCCGAGGATGTGACACACGAGGTGTGGTTGCGTGCCGCCGCTGCCGACCGTGTGCACATCGAGCTCCCCTTCTTCCCGCGTGCCGACGAGCGTGTGGCCGCCTAGCTTGCGGCGATCCCTGCGATCACACTCGCCGAGTTCGACCCGGTGGCCGATGTCGAGCCGCTCGTCTCGTTCCTCGCGACCAACACCTTTCCGTTTCACCGCCGGCCGCGGGTGACCGAGGAGCGAGCCCGCGAGGTCGTGCTCGGCGGACGATTCTGGTCGGACGACAGTGTCGGCTTCTGGGTTGAAGCCGATGGCGAGCGGATCGGCGTCGCCGTGGTCGACGACCTCGAGGACGTCACCGACGGTGGCAGCCCGGTGTTCGACCTGCGCCTCGCCGAGGCTCGACGCGGCCGAGGGCTCGGCGTGCCGGTGCTGAGGGCGCTGACCGAGCTGGTGTTCACACGGTGGCCTGACGTGACGCGCTTCGAGGGTCACACCCGCGAGGACAACCTGGCGATGCGGTCGACGTTCCAGGGCGCCGGCTGGGTGAAGGAGGGATTGCATCGAGACGCCTGGCCGGTCGCCGGGGCGCCACCGAAGTCGTCGGTCGCATACGCGATGCTGCGCCGCGACTGGCAATCCGGCACGACCACACCGGTGGTGTGGGACGACCTGTAGCCCGGCAGGCCGCCTACACGATGTTCAACGTGTCCAGAAAGCGGCTCGCCAGATCCAGGTCGCCGTCCAGCTCGGTGCTCTCACGCCAGTCGGACCGTTTGGTTCCCCACATCACGAAGGCCTCAGCCGACGACCGGATGACCGCTGCGACGTCGTTCGCGGCGGTCGACGCCTCCACGGCGATGCGATCACCTTCCGCCGGACTGATCAGCCACTCACCGCCGCCAGGCCCGTCGAGCCGCAGCCCGACCGAACGATCGACGAACGCGAAGGCGTCGCCCTGCATCTGAGGAAGGCCAGCCAGCATCCAGCCGACGGCCGGGCGGATGCGCAGCTCGTCGGCCGCAGGGATGTCGCGCTCGATCGGCCCGTGAGGTGCCAGCACGTCAACGCGCAGGTGGCAGTACAGGTCGAAGGCGTAGGCGTCGGCGAGCTGCTGCATCTCGTAGGTCCCGAGGTCCGCGACGGTGAGCGGGCTCGTGGCCAGCGGAGGCTCCTGCATCGCGTCCAACGTCGCGATGAGACCGGGGGCGTACGTGCGCAGCTCGATGAGGACTTGCTCGGGCGTCCAGTCGAGTCGCGGCTCGACGAGCAGATCCATCA
Source organism: uncultured Acidimicrobiia bacterium (assembly GCA_963774635.1). Taxonomy (GTDB): domain Bacteria; phylum Actinomycetota; class Acidimicrobiia; order Acidimicrobiales; family Ilumatobacteraceae; genus JALZMG01. The sequence goes on along the minus strand of CAVZFS010000028.1, from coordinate 2,632 downwards.
GCCGCTCGGCGGGCATCGGCGGCAGCGGCTCGGGCGGTGGTGGTGAGGGATCCGCCGTCTCCTTGAAGTTCGAGCCCATGTGGGCTGCGACGTCCTGCACGCGCCAGCCGGTGCAGCCACTGGGCCGGCCCCACTCCTCCACGCTCAGACTCTCGAAGACGTTCAAAGCGTCCTCGATGCCGACGCGCACGGCGGCAACCGCTTCTTTTGACACGGCACCTCCCGCCGTTCGACAACTGGCGACCGACGCAAATTGTGGTCAACCGTCCTGCTCTAGACGCGCCGCTTCACGCCGCGGGGAGCTGCGCGCCAGCGGTCCGCCACCTCCGTGGCCGTCGGCGGCTGTCCGGGCAGGCGTGTTCGCCCCGGAGCACGCAAGGCATCGAGGTGGAGCGCCAGATAGCGGGACCGCAACTCAGCGGTGCGCTGCGCGGTCGGTGCGTTCAGGCACGAGAGCTGCTCGAACACGTAGGTCAGATCGTTGGCGTCGACGTCGTCGCGAAGAAGACCGGCGGCCTGCATCCGCGCCACGAGCTGCTCGTTGAGGGTGAACGCACGCGCCGCGTCGCGCTGGTTCTGCCTGGTGGGAGTGAAGCGTCCGGCCAGCCGCACCGTGAGGGCGTGGTTGTCAGCCTCCATGATCCGTCGCATGAACGCGCTGAACACTCCCCATTGCTCGCCCTCCTCTTCGTCGATTGCTGCCTGGGCAATCTCGATGTAGGTCTGCAGCCCGTCGCTGCACAGCCGACGGATCAGCTCCTCCTTGCTGTCGAAGCGCCGATACAGGGAGCTGATGTTCACCCCGGCGTGCTTCGCCACCGCGGCGATCGGGGCGTCCGGATCGGCGACGAACACGGTTCGGGCAGCGGCCAGGATGGCAGCGTCGTTGCGCCGGGCCTGCTCTTGACGGCCACTCAGGCGGGGTTGATCGGCGGTCACGACGGAATCCTTGCCCGCCACCTTGCGAAGCGAAGCACTTCGTTCCAAAATTGTCATGCGATCGTCGTAGAAGAGAGGTGCAGAACATGAGTGTTGGTGATGAAACCCAGGTGATGCCGTTCCGCGTCGAGACGGACCAGAGAGATCTCGACGATCTCGGCGCACGCCTCGCCCGGACCAGGTGGCCGGACGAGCTGGCGGGGGCCGAGTGGTCGTACGGCGTCCCGCTGCAGCACGTCGAGGATCTCGTCGAGTACTGGCGGGCGGGCTTCGACTGGCGGGCCCAGGAGGCGCGGCTCAACGACCATCCGCAGTTCACGACCACCATCGACGGGCAGAACGTCCACTTCCTCCACGTGCGCTCACCCGAGGCGGATGCCCTGCCCCTGATCGTGACGCACGGCTGGCCGATGTCGGTCTTCGAGTACGTCGACCTCATCGCACCGCTGACCGATCCCGCCAACCACGGTGGCGATCCGTCGCAGGCGTTTCACGTCGTGGTCCCCTCGGTGCCCGGTGTGGCGTTCTCCGGCCCGACGACCGAACCGGGGTGGACCACGCGACGGATCGCCCAGGCGTGGGCCACGCTGATGGACCGTCTGGGCTACGACCGCTACGGCGCCCACGGCAACGACGGCGGGTCGATGATCTCGCCGGAGCTCGGTCGGATCGCCCCGGACAAGGTCGTCGGGGTGCACGTGACGCAGCTGTTCTCGTTCCCATCCGGTGATCCCTCTGAGTTCGCCGACCTGACGCCGGAGGACGCGGCCGCCCTCAAGTTCCTGGAGGAGTTCGCCGGCGGTGGTGGACTCGCCTACAACGCGTACCAGTCGGCCCAGCCCCAGACCCTGAGCTACGCCCTCCAGGACTCCCCGTCCGGCTGGGTCGCCTGGGTCGCCCAGTTGTTCCGGGACTGGACCGATCGCGACTACGTCCTCGCGAATGCGTCGGCGTACTGGCTGACCGGCACGATCGGATCGTCGATCCGCCGGTATTACGAGGATGCCCACGCGACCGACCATCCGACCGAGCCGACCACGGTCCCGACCGGCGTGTCGGTGTTCGCCGAGGACTTCCAGACGATCCGCAAGTTGGCGGACCGGGACCACGCCAACATCGTGCAGTTCCGTCGCCACGACCGAGGCAGCCACTTCGCCCCGAAGGACGCGCCGGACCTGCTGCTGGCCGACATCCGCGACTTCTTCGCGGACCTCCGGTAGCGCGGGGCTCAGGGCCCGATCGTCGGGAGGAGCTGCGGTGGCACCCGGACGTTGGTGGCCTGCTCGAACGCGTAGGCGAAGTTCAGGACGTCGCCATCGGCCCATGCCGTCGAGAAGAACGACATGCCCACGGGGAGCGGGCCGACGTAGCCGGCGGGGACGGTGACGTTCGGGTAGCCGCTCACCGCGGCTGGGCTCGATGACCCGAAGAGGAACGCGTCGCCCTGGCCCAGCGTCGTCACCCACGCGGGACTGTTCGTCGGCGCCATGATCGCGTCGACGTGGTATCGGGCCAGGGTCTCGTCGATCGCCCTCCGAGCTGCACCGGTGGCCGCTTGACGCTGGGCGAGGTAGGCGGGATCGTCCGTCGATGGCGCCGCCTGTGCTAGCTCGAACAGCTCCTGGCCAAAAACTCCAGCTCGACGGGGTCGGTCTGGTTGAACTCGATCAGGCCGGCGAGGTCAACTGGATGA
>CAVZFS010000027.1:0-170040 GCA_963774635.1 uncultured Acidimicrobiia bacterium | reverse complement strand
GGCCCGGATCGCATCCACGACATGACCGGCGACCTCCTCGGCGTCCATCGTCGGCGTCACCCCGGCCGTCGTGCGCGCGACCGGCGGCACCGACGCCGCGTCGACAAGGTCTGTCGGCCGGTTGCGTGCGCTGTCGGTGATCCGCGTGGCGATGAAACCAGGGCACAGCACGGAAACCCCGATCTCTGCACCCTCGGCATCGAGGTCGAGCTGCAACGCCTCCGACAGCGCGACGACGCCCGACTTGGCAACGCTGTAGGCAGCGAGGTTGGGGATCGGCAGCAGCCCCGCCATCGAGGCCGTGTTCACGAGGTGGCCGGGCTCCCCGACCTCCAGCATCCGAGGCACGAACGCCCGAACAGCATGGATCACGCTCCACAGGTCGACGCCGAGCACCCACCGCCAGTCATCCAGTGTCAGCGCCCACGACCGCGCCCGCTTGACCACGCCGGCGTTGTTGCACAGCACGTGCACGGCACCGAAGCGCTCGAAGGCGACCGTTGCCAAGCGATCGATGTCCTCGGCACGCGAAACATCGACGACATCGGCGACGACGTCGCAACCACGGTCCGCCAGCTCCTGCTCCAGGGCTCGGAGCGGCTCCGCTTCGATGTCGGCCAGCGCCAGCCGCATCCCTTCGCCAGCGAAGCGCACGGCCATCGCCCGGCCGAGGCCGCTGGCCGCTCCGGTGACCACGGCGACGCGGCCGGCGAGCTGTTCCATCAGGCGACCGTCAGGGCGGTCAGCCCTCGATCTCTCCGATCGACTGGCCGACCTGATAGGTCTCGCCTTCCTCGCCGCTGAGCCGCACCGTGCCCGAGGCCGTCGCTTCCACCTCGTTCTCGACCTTGTCGGTCTCGATGACGTACAGCGCCTGGCCCTCCGAGACCTGGTCACCGTCGGCGACGAGCCACTCGACGAGCGTGCCCTCGGTCATCGACACGCCCAGTTTCGGGATGTTGATCGGAACGGCCACGAATCCTCCTCGTCAGTTACTTCGCAACCACTCTAGTTACGGCGCCGACGTCGCATGGTCGCCCATCTCCTTGACGAACCGCTCGAGTGCGGCGATGTGCTCGGCGGGCCCTGACAGCTCAGCGGCCGGGACGCCGAGGAACGCCGTGCCGGTCGTCATCGAGCGCATCGAGAGCAGCGACCCCCCGAACTCCTCCCAGCGCTGCGCCCTGTCGTGCCACACGTCCGGGCCTTCGGCGTAGTCCACGAACATGTCGGTGCCGAAGGACTCGCGGTCGCGGCCAGCCTCGGCGAGGATCTCGAACAGCCGTGACGCGGCGGCGAAATGGCGATCGGTGTTCCCGGCGAAGATGTGGCCGTCCCCGAGTCGGGCGGCGCGCTGGAGCGAGGCCTCGGCCGAGCCGCCGAGCCAGATCGGAATCGATCGCGCCGGCCGCGGCAGCACACCCGCCCGATCGATCATGTGGAAGTCGCTCTCGTGCTCGACGAGGTCCTGTTCCCACAACGCTCGCAGCACGGCGATCTGATCGTCGAGGCGCCGGGCGCGGTCGCGGAACGTCGTTCCGAGGGAGGCGTACTCGACGTGGTTCCAGCCGGTCCCGACGCCGAGCACCATGCGCCCGCCCGACAGCACATCGACCTCGGCCGCCTGCTTGGCGACGAGTGCCGTCTGTCGCTGCGGCAGGACGAGGACGCCGGTGGCGAGCTCGATGCGGGTTGTGTACGCGGCGAGGAAGCCGAACAACACGAACGGCTCATGGAACGGGTCGTGATGGGTGTACGGACCACGCAGCGCAGGTTCTCGGTCGGCGTGATCGACGCCCAGCACGTGGTCGTACGTCGTCAGCCGGACGCAGCCGAGCGCCTCGGCCGCTTGTGCGTAGTCGCGCATGCCGATGGGGTCGCTGCCGATCTCGGTCGTCGGGAACACGGCGCCGAGGCGCATCAGCGATCTGCCAACGAGGGACGACTAACTTGGCACGCGTTCAAGCAAGCAGCGGCACGACACGACGATGTGCTCATGTGCCAGAGAGGCGAGCGACGACCGGCGCGAACTCTTCCATGTTGCGCTGGGCGATGGTCACGTACGAGAAGCCGAACCGCTCTCTCCGCTCCTGCAGCGTCTCGCAGATCGAGTCGACGCTGCCGAGCAGCGCGTGCGGGTGGGACGCGAAGTCCTCCTCGCTCACGCCGAACCGCGACGCCATCGACGCGATGACGGGACCGGGCTCATCGTTCACGGCGACGAAATACGCCCCGATCTCGAGCTCGAGATCGTCGAACCGGTCGCCCGCGCCGGCACGCACCCACGCCAGCTTCTGCTCGGTCTCTCCCGCGCCGGAGCTGGCCACGCTCGACGACCCCAAACGGCCGGCGGAGTTGTCGAAGTTGATGCTGACGATGTCCGCCAGCCGCCCGGCCAGCGTCAGGATGCGCTCGCGACCGCCCCCGATGAAGATCGGCGGATGCGGCTGCTGAACCGGCAGTGGCAGACCAGCGAAGCCGTGGACATGCACGTACTTGCCGTCGATCGCCAGTTCGTCGCCCGTCCAGTGCGCCTTCAGCAGTTCGACGACCTCACCCAATCGCTCGATGCGCACGCCGGCACGATCCATCGGGACGCCGAGGCCTTCGTACTCGGCGGCCACCCAGCCGGCGCCCGAGCCCGACCTCGAGACGGCCCTCGGTCAGGAGGTCGAGGGTGGCCATCTCCTTGGCCAGGACCACGGGCTGATGGAGGTCGACGTTGAACACTCGGCACCCGACGCGCAGGTCGGTGGTCACCGCCGCGGCGGCCGCCATTGCGGCGATCGGCGCGACATCGACGGGACGGTGACCCGACGAGTCGGAGATCGAGCCGGGCCCGAAGTAGTGATCCGTGGTGAACAACGTGCTGTAGCCGAGGGCCTCGGCTTGGCGGGCGATCTCCGTCCACTCCTTTGCCGACGTGGCCTCGAAGGCTTGGGCGGCGAAGCGGAATCGGCGCGGTGATGCGGTAGCCATGGGACCCCCTGGAGGCTGCCAGCGTCGGTTTCGACGACGGAACTTACTCTACTACGGTTGCAGTAACCAACGAGGGGGCACAGGATGGACGATGACGCGATCCGCCGGTGGACGATCGAGGAGTTCGAAGACGCCCACTTCGAGGACGAGCACATCGACCCGTACGTCACGCTCCGTCGCATCAGCTCCGATCCCGCCGTTCGGCAAGTCACGTTCCCACCCAACGCCACGCTCGGTCTGCACTCTCACCCGTGCGACACGCTGTACGTGATCCAGTCAGGAGAGTTCATCGTCGACGGGGAGGGCTCGTACCGACCGGGTGAGCTGCGATGGGTGCAAGCCGGCGTGGCATACGGCCCGGAGCGGGCCGGGCCCGATGGCACCGTGCTGCTGATCATCTCGACGAACGGGCCGTTCGGGCTGCGCTGGGAGCACGAGGCGAGCTGATGGTGCTCGTCGCGTCCGACCTGCAGACGGAGCGGCCCGACCAGGTGGCGCTGCGCGACGACACCGTCACGCTCGGGTGGGGACAGGTCAACGACACGCTGAACCGCATCGTCAACGGCCTGGCCGACCTCGACCTGGGCCCGGACCGGCGCGTTGCGGTGCTCGCCGAGAACAGCGTGGAGACCGTCCTCGCCCACCTCGGAGGCTTGCTCGCCGGCGCCTCGACGGTGCCGGTCAACTTCCACCTCAACGCCGACGAGGTGACCTACATCCTCGAGGATTCGGGCGCCCGCGTCCTGTTCGTCGGTCCTGAGACGGCGACGACCGGCACCGAAGCGGCGCAACGCGCCGGCGTGCCAGTCGTGATCGGGTGGCGGACGAAGGATCAGCCGGGCGTCACGCCATGGGAGACGTGGCTGGAGGCGGCGTCGACCGACGAGCCGCCGACCGACGTGCAGCCGCGTCCGAACCTGATGTACACGTCCGGCACGACGGGCCGGCCAAAGGGCGTCGAGCTCCCGCCGACGATGTTCGCCGGCGGCGGCACGATGGTCGAGCACGTCGCGGCACTGGGGCAGAGCGCGTTCGCTGCCTTCGGCACGCACCTCGTCGTCGGGCCGATGTACCACACCGGTCCGCTGTCGGGCGTCCGGCTGCTGGCCGCCGGTGTTCCCGTCGTCGTGCTCGGCCGCTTCGACGCCGAAGGTGTGCTGCAGGCAATCGACACCCATCGCGCCGAGTCGACCGTGATGGTGCCGACGCACTTCATCCGACTGCTCGCGCTGCCCGAGGACGTCCGGGCCCGCTACGACGTCAGCTCGCTGCGACTCGTCGCCCACACCGGCGCTTCGTGCCCGATCGACGTGAAGCGGCGGATGATCGAGTGGTTCGGGCCGGTCCTGCAGGACTCCTACGGCGCGACGGAGGTCGGCACGACGTGCACGATCTCGAGCAGTGAGTGGTTGGAGCACCCTGGCTCGGTCGGCCGGGCGGTGCCGCCCTTCCGCGCCATCGTGATCGACGACGATGACAACGAGGTGCCGCCGGGAACCGAAGGGCGCCTCTACTTCGAGGACGCCACCGGGCGGGGGATCATCTACCCGGGCGATCCCGAGAAGAGCGCGCAGGCGCACCTCCGACCCGGCGTCTTCACGCTCGGCGAGATCGGCTACATCACCGACGATGGCTTCGTCTACATCACCGACCGCTTCACGGACATGATCGTGTCGGGCGGCGTCAACATCTATCCGGCCGAGTCGGAGCAGGTGCTGGCCGAGCACCCGGACGTCGCCGACATCGCCGTGATCGGCGTTCCCAATCGTGACATGGGCGAAGAGGTCAAGGCACTGGTCGTTCCCACCGATCCGGCGCGGCCGCCATCGAGCGCGGACCTGATCGCGTGGTGCCGGGAGCGACTGGCGAGTTACAAGTGCCCGCGCTCGGTGGACATCGTCGAGACGGTCGGCCGCACCGCGATGGGCAAGGTGAACAAGCGCGAGTTGCGCAAGCCGTACTGGGAGACCGCCGGCACGGATCGGCGGTGACGATGTCCAGACGGCTTCTCTCGCTGGCCGCCGGCACCGTGCTCGACGTCGACCCTCCCGGGACCGTCGACGTCGCCGCCCGCAGTGGCTTCGACGCGGTCGGCATCTGGTTCGACCCGGAAACATGGACGCCATCGACGACCGCCGCTGTTGCGCAGCGCCTGCAAGCCAGCGGCATCACGCCGCTCGACATGGAGCCCGTCATCCTCGGGCGCGACGTGGACCCAGGAGACGCCCTCGTCGACACGGCGGCCGAGCTCGGCGTGCAGCATGTGCTCGTGGCCAGCGGACCTGCCGAGCGTCCGGCCGTCGTCGATCGCCTCGGCGAACTGTGCCGGCGGGTCGAGGGCACGGGCGTGACCCTGGTGCTGGAGTTCCTGCCGATCTTCACGATCGGGACACTCGCCGGTGCCGTGTCGATCGTCGAGGAGGTCGGTCACCCGCAGGCGGCCGTGCTCGTCGACACGCTGCACCTGTCGCGCTCGGGCGGCACACCCTCCGACCTGGCGGCCGTGGCGCCCCGGCTGCTCCCCTACCTGCAGCTCGCTGATGCCCCCGCCGAGCCACCGGCCACCGACCGGGACTCGCTGCGTGACGAGGCGCTGCACGGGCGGCTGCTGCCGGGCGACGGCGCATTGCCGCTCGGCGAGGTCCTTGCGGCGGTCCCGGATGTCCCGGTGTCCGTCGAACTGCGCTCGGCCGCCCTGATGACGACGTACCCGGATCCGAACGAGCGGGCGGCGGCCGTTCTCGCCGCCACCCAGCGCGTCGTCACGCCATGACGGCGCCGACCTACGACGTGGTCGTCCTCGGGACCGGTGCGGCGGGGCTGGTCGCCGCACTCGCCGCCCACGAGCACGGCGCCTCGGTCGCGCTCTTCGAGAAGGGTGACGTCGTCGGCGGCACCACCGCGTTGTCGGGCGGCATCGTGTGGATCCCGAACAACCCGCACGCCGCAGCGGCCGGCCTGGCCGACAGCCGTGAGGATGCGCTCGTGTACCTCGACTCGCTGTCGCTGGGGATGATCGACCCCGAGATGGCACGGACGCTGGTCGACACCGGCCCCGACGTCTTGCAGTGGCTCGAGGCGACGACTCCCCTGCGGTTCGAGGTCGTCACGGGCTTCCCCGACTACCACCCCGAGCGCCCGGGCGGGAAGCCGGCCGGTGGACGATCCCTCGATCCAGGCCTCTTCAACTACGTCGAGCTCGGCGACTGGGCGGACCGTGTTGCGCGGACACCGCGCGTTCCCCGCCTGAACCTTCTCGAGAGCCCGCTCGGCGGCGGCTCCGGCACGATCGACCCAGCGGCGCTGGAAGAACGCGACCGCCACGACGCCCGCGGGCGCGGCCACGCCCTCGTCGGTGCGCTGCTCGCAGCATGTCTCGAGCGGGGCATCGAACCGGTCACCGGTGCTCGCGCCACGCAGCTCATCCGTGACGACGGTCGCGTCACGGGCGTCCGTTTCGAACCGGGCGCACCGCTGCCCGAGGTACACGCCAGCCGCGCCGTGATCCTCGCGACGGGTGGGTTCGAGTGGGACGCCGAGCTCGTGAAGACGTTCCTGCGCGGCCCGATGACGAGCCCGACGACGATCCCCACCAACACCGGCGATGGCTTGCGCATGGCGCTCGGTGCCGGGGCAGCCCTCGGCATGATGGGCGAGGCGTGGTGGGTGCCGACGGCCGAGATCCCTGGCGAGGAGCTCTACGGCCGGCCGCGGGCCCGGCTGATCCTGCGCGAGCGCACGCTGCCCGGCTCGATCATGGTCAATCGCGAGGGCCGGCGCTTCGCCAATGAGGCAGCCAACTACAACGCCTTCGGCGGTGCGCTGCACCAGCTCGATCCGGCGCGCTTCGACTACGCCAACCTCCCCTGCTGGCTGATCTTCGACAGTGAGCACCTCCGGCGGTACGGCTTCGTCGACACCGCACCAGGCGCTCCCGCACCGTCGTGGGTATCGGCGGCGCCGACGCTCGACGAACTGGCCGAGACGGTCGGCATCGACGCCGCTGGACTCGTCACCACGGTCGAACGCTGGAACGAGCTCGTCGACAAGGGGCACGACGACGACTTCGGTCGGGGAGACAGCGCCTACGACGGATGGCCCGGCGACCAGCGCTATCTCGGCTCGCCGCAGGCCACGATCGGACCACTGCGAGAGCCCCCGTTTCACGCCGTCGAGATCCACAGCGGAACGCTCGGGACGAAGGGTGGCGCACGGACGAACCCGGACGCCCAGGTGCTCGACTTCGACGGCAGGCCGATCGCCGGCCTCTACGCCGCCGGGAACGCGATGGCCGCGCCGACGGGGATGGTCTACGGCGGCGGCGGCGGAACGATCGGACCGGCGATCGTCTTCGGCTACCGGGCCGGCCGGCACGCCGCGACCGTCATATGAGGAGGGCACGATGAGCACGACGGACCCGTTCGCAACGACGATGGAGACGTCGGCCCGCTGGCGCGAGGCCCCTGCGCCGGAGGTGGTTGCCCAGCTGCAGAACCTCGTCCAGGTCTACGCGGTGATGACCGACACGGGCCGGGCCGAGGAGCTGGAATCACTGTTCACGAGTGATGCTTCGTGGAACGGCGAGGAGTTGGGTTACGGATCGGCGAACGGCCCGGCGAACATCGCTGCCACCGTGCTGGCGCACTTCAACCCGGACCGACCGATGATGCATGTGCCCGGGCCGGCGCTGCTCGTCGCCGTCGATGACCGTGAGGTGCACGGCGTGAGCTGGTGCCTGGCGACCCGCGCATCGGACGAGGGTGGCGGTCCCCTCATCTGGTTCATGTACGACGACGTCTTCCGACTGGACGACGGTGAGTGGCGGTTCGCCGCCCGCACGCTGCACCTGCGCTTCCGCACCGGCGGCTGAGGCCGATTGGAGGACGAACGCGTCATCGTCGTCGGGGCAGGGCTGTCAGGCCTCGCCACCGCCCTCGGGAGTGCGCTCGGCGGCCGGCCGGTCACCGTCTTCGAGTCGGCGGAACTCGTCGGGGGTGCGGCGGCGTACTCCGGCGGACAGGTGTGGGTCGGCGCCAACCACGTGGCTGCGAGGGAAGGCATCGACCGACGACGTCGAGCGAACGGAGCGCTACGTGCGGGCGATCGCCAGTGCGCACCCCGAACTGCTGGACGAGCGGGCGATGCAGCGCTGGTTGCACACCGCGCCAGTGGCCATGCGGCACTGGGAGACCGTGGGTGCGGTGACGTGGACGCTGATCACGGGGTTGGCGGACTACCACGCGGAAGCCGAGGGCGCGCTCAGCTCCGGTCGGTATCTCACCGCGCTGCCGGTGCCGGCGAGCGTGCTCGGCAGCTGGCGCAGCCGGCTGCGGGTGAGCCCGTACTTCCGGATGGGCTCGACCTACGGCGACATCATGGCCGAGGGTCGCCGCCAGCTCGCCAGCGCGTCGGCCGACTCCACCGACGGCGAGCTGCTGACGATGGGAACCGGGCTGGTGGCCGGCTTCCTGGCTCGCACCGTTGAACAGGAATCCATCGAGATGCTTGTCTCGACGCCCGTGCGAGAGCTGCTCCACGACGATGAGGGCGCCGTGGTGGGCGTTCGCGCCGATGGACCGGATGGCGTCGTCGAGCGTCACGGGCCAGTGGTCCTCGCCACGAGCACCTACGACTGGGATCCGGAGCTGGCGTACGAGTTCCTCGGACTGCACGAGGACGACTTCGGGAGCATGGCCCCGGACAGCATCCGTGGCGACGGCATCAAGCTGGCGCGGAGCGTCGGCGCAGCGACCCAACGGATTCCCGCCACGTGCGTACCGCTGGTTCCGGGGTGGCGCGTCGCCGATGGGTTCGCCAACGGACCCGAGTACGCCATGCCGCACGCGATGATCGTCGACGTCGCCGGTCGGCGCTTCTGCAACGACTCCTACTGGGTCGACATCGTCCCCAAGGCGCTGGATCCTGCCGACCCGCACCTCCCGTTCTTCCTCATCTGGGATGAGCAGCACCATCGCAAGTACGGCCTCGGCGCCACGCCGCCCGGAGGCACGTACCCGCCCGGGCTCGTGACCTCGGCCGCAACCTTGCGCACCCTCGGAGTGGCGCTCGATATTGATGGGGAGCAGCTCGAGGCCACAGCCGCCGCGTTCAGCGAACGAGCCGCAGCTGGGCATGACCCCGACTTCGGACGCGGCACGGTGGAGTTCGTCAATCGCTTCTCGGGTGATCCGAGTCACGTGCCGAGCCCGGTGCTCGGCCCGATCATCGAGCCGCCCTTCCATGGAATGCGGCTCCTGCTCCTCGGCACGGCCATCGGATCGAGCGGCGTGCTCGCCGACGGCGATGGACGTGTGCTCGCCGAAGGCGGGGAGGTCATCCCGGGCCTCTACGCGATCGGATCGTGCGCCGCCACCACGACGTTCGGCAGTGGATACAACAGCGGCATGGCGCTCAGCCGCGGGTTGACGAGTGCCTATCTCGTCTCGCAGCACCTGGCGACCGCAAGTGGCGGCGCACCTCGGTGAGCGCGAACGCGCTCGACGTCCTCGTCGTCACCGGCGGTCACCGCGTCGATTTCGACGCGCTGTTCGCGATGGCGGCGGCGATCTGCGAGCCGCAGGGATGGCGATGGGCGCACGCCGTGCAGCCGTCCGCGCAGCGCTGGATGGACCCGTCGATGGCTGGACGGTGGGACGCCATCCTGATGCACGACATCCCCGGGTTGCGCCTGCGGCGCGGCACGCCTCCGACGCCCGAGGGTCCATCGACGGCGGTCCGCCGAGCACTCGTCGAGCTCTTGCGACGCGGCCAAGGGCTCGTCGTGACGCACCACTCGCTCGCCGGATGGCCCGGGTGGGAGGGCTGGGCGGATGCGCTCGGTGGACGGTTCCACTACGCGCCGGGGCGTCTCCGCGGGCGTGACTGGCCGTCGTCGGGCACCCGGATCACCGACTACACCGCCCGCGTCGTCGCCCCCGACCACCCCGTCTGCGCCGGCATCGCCGACTTCCCGCTCACGGACGAGCTCTACATCTGCCCGATCTTCGAGGAGGAGGTCGTTGCGCTGCTGCGCACGGACGCACCAGATGGACGGGCGGCTCTTCACCTCGTCCTACGAACATGTCCTCGTCGGTGAGGCAGAGGCACCGGACAGTCGCGATCATCCGCCGGCGAGCGACCTCATCGCGTGGGCGACGGTCGCCGAGCGCAGCCCGGTCGTGTACGTGCAGCCGGGCGACTCGGCCGCCACGTTCGCCAACGAGAGCTATCGACGGCTGGTGACGAACGCGATGGCGTGGGTGGCCTCACCCGGCGCCCGTGAGTGGGCTGCCGCCAACCCCCGACCGCTCTCGATCTGACGAGCGGTCACTGCTCGCCGCGGGAGGCCCGCGGGTACATGTGGCGCAGGTACATCGGCGCCACGAACGGTGTCCAGGTCCCGAGCGGCTGGTTGAGCCGATCGGTGATCGCATAGAGGGCGCCGACGTTGCAACCGAGCCCGTTGTGCGTGCCGAGAACGGCGATGTTCTCGCGAAGTGGACCGACGGGTTCGATGCAGGCCTGCCATCGCACGATCCCGTCGGTCGGCGAGTAGATCGACGTCGCCGGTACCTTCAGCGGTGTCCGCTCCTCCTCGGGCACGAGCCGGCCGGGATACGGCTCGCTCTGCGGAGCCACCGCCTCGTACAGCTCCGACGTGTGCCCGCGATCACCCAGCCGGAAGTGGTACGGACTGCCCAACGTGACGACGAATCGCACGAGCTCCGGATGGCTGTGCGCCAGCTCACGGGCGTAGATCCCACCAAGGCTCCAGCCGACCAGGCTGACCTTCGCCCCGTACCGCTCGAACAGCTCGGCGAGGCGCCGCTCCATCCCGTCGAGCACGTGCGGATGCGGGCCGACGTTGGCGCCGAGGCCCCAGCCGTGGACGCTGTAGCCCTTGCGCCGGAGCACGCCGCGCAGCATCCGAGTCGACTGGTCCGAAGCCGTGAAGCCGGGCAGCACCAGCACCGGGTTGCGCTCGTTGGCGCAGCGTGGCACCACGCGCTCGGCGGTGAGCGTGAACATGCCCCGCTCCACGAGGCCGAGCGACTCCATGCCGAGCAGCAGCCGCGATGGCGGCGTGTACTTACCTCGCGCTGCAGGCATCACGGACGGCGCTCCGCCACGGAGGTGGCGTCCTTGGCCCACGCGATCCCCCGCCGCAGGATCTCGTAGAACTCCGGCACGACCCACGAGCCGCGATCGACCGTCGGCCAGCGGGCGCCGTTGTGCGGCGGGTGGACCATGTCCCAGTGGCTGCGGCAGTGGCCGAGCGTGCAGTAGACGACCTCACCGTTGCCGAGCGGTCGCCGGTACAGCACGAGCCGCGGGTCGTCGTCGGGCCACTCCGCTTCGGCGAAGCCGCGGGTGGTTCCGGTCCAGCGCGTCTCGAGCAGCGGGACGACGTCGCCGTGGTGCTCCATCAGGTAGAGCTCCTCGTCGTCGCCGGTGTCGAACGGCTCGATGCCGGCGACGAGCGGGTCGTCGTCGGCACCAGGTGATCGGTGCACGGGGTAGGCCTGCAGCGGCGGATGCGAGATGAACTGGCTTCCCAGCGTCTCGGCCCACACCGGGAAGACCCGCGGCGTGGTGTAGAGCCCGCCCCCGTCTCCGCTCGGCGGGTCGAGCGCGCAGTTCGTGCCGTGCAACGCCAACCAGCGACCACCGTGCTCGACCCACGCGCGGATGGCCTGCTGCTGCTCGACCGACGGACGCAGATCGCACGTGTACGTGACGAGGAAGTCCGACCCGGCGATCGCCTCGACGTCGGCGAAGTCCTCCGCCACCTGGACCCTGATGTGGTCATCCTCGGCAAGCAGCTTGAGCAGCTCGAGCCGGGCGAAGTCGAAGTCGTGGTACTTGCCGGCGCACACCAGGTAGGCGTCGATCCGGCGCTCCACGGCCGTGTCAACCGCCATCCGGCGCACCGATCGGGCGGAAGGCGAACGTCACCAAGGGATCCTCCGTCGCGCTCGACGCGAACGGGACGATGGCCAACTCCATGTCCATGCCGATGCGCAGATCCTCTGGGGCGACGTCGACGAGGAGCGTCTCGACCTTCAGCTCGCCGGGCAGGTCGACGTAGCCCACGGGATACGGCTCGAACTCGACCGGACCCTCGTACGGCGGCGACTTGGGGCGGAACCCCTGCACCGTCCACGTCCACAACGTGCCGGTGCGGCTGAGGAGGTGCCGGACGACGTCCGTGCTCGTACATCGGGGGCACGAGTCCTGCTGCGGGAAGCTCACCGCGCCGCACGCCTGGCACCGGCTCCCGATCAGCTGTGGTGCCTCGTCGGGCCAGGTGAACAAGCCCTCGCCGACCGGTCGAGCGACAGGTCCATCGGTCGCCATCACGGACAAGGTACTCGACACGTTCTCAAGTTAGTGAGTGCCGCCCTGAACGCGGAATTTGCGTCCACGGGACGTCCTTGTCGACCCGCGGCTCGGGCGGGAGACCGAGCACGTGCTCACCGATGATGTTGCGCTGGATCTCGTCGGAGCCGCCGGCGATCCGGTAGCCGGGCGCTCCGAGGACGTGCTCACCCCAGCCGTAGGTGCCCCAGGCACCCGTGTCGGCGACGAGCGCGGCGCCGAGGATCTGCGACACGACGTCGGAGTAGAGGGTCATCCCGTTGGTCCACAGCAACTTGCCGAGGGAGCCCTCCGGTCCGGGCGTTGCGCCCGCCAGGACGCCATCGGCCAGGCGCCGGTTGACGTAGGTCTCGATGCGCTCGTGGGTGTACGCCGCGGCCAGTCGTTGGCGGATGATCGGGTCGTCGCTGACGCCCATCGCCCTGGCAGTGGCGAGCAGCTGAGGCCAGCTGCCGCCGACCCGTCCGGTCTGCGCCTCGCCGGAGCGGTCGCGCTCGAATCCGAGCGTCGTCAGCGCGACGCGCCATCCCTCGCCGATGCCTCCCAGTCGCATCGAGTCGGCGACACGGACGTCGTTGAAGAACACCTCGTTGAACGAGGCGCCGCCGCTCATCTGGCGGATCGGTCGGATCTCGATGCCGGGCAGATCCATCGGGATGATGAACGCGGTGAGCCCCTTGTGCTTGGGCGACATCGGGATCCGATCGGGCGATGAGCTCACCCCACTCGGAGAAACGTGCTCCCGAGCTCCAGACCTTCTGCCCGTTGATCACCCATTCGTCGCCGTCGCGGGTCGCCCGGCAGGCGAGGCCACCCAGATCGCTGCCGGCTCCGGGTTCGGAGAAGAGCTGGCAGCACAGCTCCTCGGCCGCCAGGAAGCGAGCGACGAACCGCTCCCGCTGCGCTTCGTCGCCGAACTCCATGATCGTCGGCGCGATCAGCCGGGTCGTCACGCTGTGGGTCTCGTGACTGGACGGGAGCACGTAGTTGGACTCGATCTCGGCGAACGCTCGGGCGTAGTCGACGGGTAGGTCGAGCCCTCCGTACTGCTGCGGTGCCGAGATGGCGTGATACCCGCGTTGGGCCTTGAGCTGCGTCCATCCCTTGACGCGGTCGAGCAGCGCCCGCTCGTCGTCGTCGGACAGCGCGTGGAACACGGCGACGCTGAAGTCGCCCTTGTTCCACACGAACTCCTCGGCGCCTTCGTCCGCCAGCCGCTCGGCATGGTCGTCGAGCCATCTCGTGGCATCGGCGATGAAGGTGTCCAGCCGCACCTCGGCCCGCTTCATCCCGACATTCTACGTGGGCCGATCTGCACCGATGGCACTTTCTTGACACGCGTTATGGTGACAGACTTGGCGGCTGTGACCGACCTGCTGCCTCTCACGCCTGACGAGCTGCTCACGACGACCCGGGCCGTGCGCAAGCGCCTCGATCTCTCCCGCCCGGTGAGTCGAGAGATCATCGAGGAGTGCATCACGATCGGCCTGCAGGCACCGTCTGGCTCGAACCGCCAGGCGTGGCAGTGGGTACCCGTCGACGATGCTGACACGAAGGTGCGCATGGCCGAGTTGTACCGGGAGGTGTTCGACTCGTACCAGCCGCGCAGTTCGGGATACGCCCCGGGTGACACTCGCTATGAGCGCCGAGATGCCGTCACGTCGTCGTCGGTCCACCTGCGCGACCACCTCCACGAGGTGCCCGTCCTGCTCGTCGTGTACCAGGAGCCGCGGATCGAGGAGCTGGCCTGGGGGTCACACCCGGGCTTCTGGGGCTCCGTGGTGCCCGCCATCTGGAGCTTCATGCTCGCGCTGCGCGCCCGTGGCCTGGGATCGGTCTGGACGACGATGACGTGCCGCAAGGAGCAGGAGATGGCCGAGCTGCTGGGGGTGCAACACGACAAGTACACCCAGATCGGGCTGTTCCCCGTCGCCTACACGCTCGGCACGGACTTCAAGCCTGCGCCGCGCCTCGATCCTTCGGACGTCATCCACTGGAACAAGTGGTGACGGGTCCGTTCTGTCCGTAGCGATCGATGCGTTGTGAGGCGATTCCTACGGACAGAACCGTGTTCTAACGGGCGAGGTAGCCGCCGTCGACGGCGAGGGCGTGCCCGACGGTGAACGACGACGCGTCGGAACACAGCCACAGCGCGGCCTTGGCGATCTCGCTCGGGTCGCCGAAGCGACCGAGCACGCTGAGGCGATCGGCAACGTCCTGCGGGTCGCGGCCGCGCCGCTCGATCGCCGCCCGCAGCATCGGGGTGTCGATCGCACCCGGGCAGATCGCATTGATGCGAATCCCGTCCGGCGCGTAGTCGATCGCCGCGTTGCGCGTCATGCCGAGCACACCGTGCTTGCTCGCCGTGTACGCCGACTGGTGTGGTTGCGGCCGGAAGGAGTTCGTCGAGGCGATGTTGACGATCGCTCCCCCGCGTCCTTGCTCGAGCATCTGACGCAGCTCGTACTTCAGGCAGAGGAAGATCGATCGCAGGTTGACGGCGATGATCTTGTCGAACATCTCCACTTCGATGTCCGCCAACCGCTCCCGCTCCAGCTCGATGGCTGCTCCGTTGACGGCGCAGTCCAGGCCCCCGAACGCCTCGACCGTTCCCCGAACGAGGTCCTCGACGGAGCGCGCGTCGGCGACGTCGGTGGCGAGGAATTGGGCCTCGCCCCCGGCATCTTCGATCATCCGCACGGTCTCGTTGCCGCCCTCCTCGGCGAGGTCGGCCACGGTGACTCTTGCTCCGGCTGCGGCGAACGCCATCGCGATCGCTCGACCCATGCCGCCTGCCGCACCGGTCACCAAGGCCACCTTGCCGGCGAAGTCCTGGTCGCTCATCTGGTACCCCCCGTTTCTTGATCGCGTCTACAGCTAGATTCTTACGCCGAAAGGATCGCCCCGTGCTCATCGGCCTCGACGAACATCCGCTCCACCAGATCACCAACTCCTTCGCCGGCGTCGCGGGGAGCGACTCCCAGTGGAACGACGGCCACTACGTCTGCCTGTGCGACCTCGACGGGAACGTCTGCCTGACCTCCAACGTGCGGCTGTACCAGAACAACGACGTCCTCGACGGCTTCGTGTGCATCCGCCACGAGGGCCGTCAGCACAACATCCGGCTGTCCCGCCGGCTGCGGACCGACATGGACGTCTACGGCGTGGGGCCGCTGCGCATCGAGCTCGTCGAGCCGATGCGCACGCTGCGCTTCGTCCTCGAGGACAACGACTACGGGATTGCCTGCGACGTGCTGTGCCGCAGCACGGTGCTGCCCTACGAGGATCCGGTGGAGATCACCCGCGTCGACGGTCGGCTGCTCAGCGAGCGCGCCACCTACGAGCTCGTCGGCGTGTGCGAGGGCTGGGTCGAGGTGACCGGGCAGCGCTACGAGCTGACGCCGAGCACCTCGTCCTTCTTCCGCAACCACTCGTGGGGCAACCAAGCGGGCCGCGGCGGACCTCGCTACGGCGCGCCGCGCCCGTCGCGGCGAGTGCCAGGCGTCCGCCAGTGGGTGCTGTTCCGCGCCGACAGCCATGGCGGCTTCTACTTCTCCGACCCGAGCGGGCGCGCCGCGTCGGGCAAGGGCGCCATCCTGTTCCCCGACGGCGCGGTTCCGGTCACCGGCGTCGAGCACGAGCTCGCGTTCTACGACGGGGGGCGGCGCGTCAAGAGCGGCTCGTACCAGCTGACCGACGCCGAGGGCACGGTGCGGGCGTACTCGTTCACGGACCTCGGGTGGGTGTACTGCCAGGGCGGCGGCTACTTCGGCGGCTTCAACGACCGGCTCGGCCAAGGCGTCTACCGCGGCGATTTCCACGTCGAGGGCGAGGTGTGGGACGTCACCCATCCAACCCAGCTCGTCGACGAGGCCGGGCAGACGTTCGAGTTCGACCACGATTGGGCGGAGAGCTTCGTGCGCCTGCGCTGTGGCGACGAGGAAGGCCTTGCCCACTTCGAGTGCGTGGTCGTCCGGGACCAAAGGAGAAGCAATGAGCGGACGCCTCGACGGTCAGGTCGCCGTCGTCACGGGAGCAGCAAGCGGGATCGGCGCGGCGATCGCGCAGCGGTTCGTCGAGGAAGGCGCCCGCTGCGTCATCGTCGACATCCAGGACGACGCCGGTCAGGCCATGGCCGACCAGCTGGACGACCGCGCCGTGTACGTCCACGGAGACGTCTCCGTCGAGGAGGACGTCGCCGGCGCGATCGACACCGCCGTCGAGCGCTACGGCCGGCTCGACTGCGTCGTCAACAATGCCGGCATCCTGGGCGCGGTCGGGCCGATCGCCGAGATCGACGGCGCCGCCTGGAAGCGCACCCTGGCCGTCCTGCTGGACAGCGTGTTCTACGGCACGAAGCACGCGGCGCGTGTGATGATCGAACGTGGCGACGGCGGCTCGATCATCAACGTGGCCAGCACGGCCGGCGTCCGGGCCGGTCTCGGACCGCACGTGTACACCGCGGCGAAGCAGGGCGTGGTCGGCCTCACGCAGTCAGTCGCTCCAGAGCTCGGTCGGCACGGCATCCGCGTGAACGCGATCGCGCCGGGTGGCACCGTCACGAGCCTGACGGCGTACGTGGCCACGGGCGACGCCACGGCCCTCGAGGACGCCCATCAGCTCATCGGTCGGGGCGCGACCATCGGGCGCCCTGCCGTCCCGCTGGACATCGCGAATGCTGCGCTGTTCCTCGCGTCCGCCGAAGCCGGCTACGTGAGCGGCGCGGTGCTCGTCGTGGACGCCGCCGGCGAGGTGATCGGTGACAAGAACATGCGCTTCGTCGAGATGGGATCGAAGATCGTCCAAGAAGCGGGCCGGAGTGGCCTCTAGGCCCTGATCGCCATCCGACTTACTTGAACTAGTATTCGGCTCCAGCATCTCGAGAAGGGGGCACCGTCGATGGAGTTGGAGGGGAAGGTCGCTGCCGTCACGGGCGGCACCAGAGGCATCGGGCGGGCCATCGCCGAAGCGTTCGTGCGGGAGGGAGCCAAGGTCGTCGTCAACGGCCGCAACGAGGAGAAGGGCCAGCAGGCCCTGAAAGAGATGGACGCCGGCGAGAACGCCGTGTTCGTCGCAGGCGACGCCAAGGTCCGCGAGGACTGCGAGCGCGTCGTCGACACGGCCGTCGAGAAGTTCGGTCGCATCGACATCATGGTCAACAACGCCGGCGGCGCCAGCAAGAACGCCGCCGTCGTCGACCTGACCGATGAGGCGCTGGAGGACGCGCTGCGCTGGAACCTGTGGTCGACGTTCTGGTGCACCCGGCGCTCGCTCAAGCACATGATCCCCCAGCAGTGGGGCCGCATCATCAACATCAGCTCGGTCGAGGGCAAGTGCGGCAAGCCCGGTGTGTCGATCTACGTCACCGCCAAGCACGCCATCAATGGGCTCACGAAGGCATGCGCTCACGAGGTGGGCACGCTCGGCATCACCGTCAATGCGCTGTGCCCCGGTGCGATCGAGACCGACATCATGGCCGAGGAGGGCGCCAAGGCGGCCGAGTCGATGGGCATGAGCTATCAGGACCTGCTCGACTGGTTTGCCCGCGAAGCGGCGACCAAGCGCCTCTGCGAGGTGGAGGACGTCGCCGCTGTTGCGGTGCTCCTGGCCTCGGACGCCGGCGGTGGCATCACCGGGTCGATGATCTCGATCGACGGCGGCACGGCGCCGTACTGAGGAGGCAAGAATGGGCAAGCTCGACGGCAAGATCGCCGCCATCACCGGCGGCACGCGCAGCATCGGCCGAGGGATCGCCGACGCCTTCGTTCGGGAAGGTGCCTCGGTCGTCGTCAACGGCCGCGATGAGGCCAAGGGCGAGGCGTGCATCAAGGAGATGGACGCCGGCGACCGGGCGGCGTTCTACGGCGGCGACGCCTCGAAGCAAGCGACGGTCGAGGGTCTCGTCGACTTCACGATCGACCACTACGGCCAGCTCGACATCATGGTGCTCAACTCGGGCGGGGTGAAGCAGACCGCCCCGATCGCCCAGATGCCCGACGACGAGTGGCAGTTCGAGGTGGACTGGAACCTCAACCACGTCTTCTGGGGGATGCGCCGGGCCCTCCAGCACATGATCCCCAGGGAGTCCGGAAGGATCCTCGTCACCTCGTCAGTGGAGGGCAAGCTCGGCAAGCCGGGCGTTCCCGGCTACGTGGCGTGCAAGCACGCCGTGAACGGTCTGGTGAAGTGCGCGGCGCGGGAGGTGGGCACGATCGGGATCACCGTCAACGCCCTGCTCCCCGGCATCATCGAGACCGACATCGTCATGGAGACCGGTCCCGAATCGGCGATCGCCATGGGCGCCGGCACGTACGAGAAGATGATCGCGATGTTCACCGAGGAGTCGGCGATCAAGCGCCCGAACACGGCGGAGGAGGTCGCTGCAGCAGCCGTGCTGCTGGCCTCCGATGCGGCCCGCAACATCACCGGGTGCCTCTTCCCGGTCGACGGCGGGACGATGCCGTACTGAATGAGCGACATCATCGTCATTGCCGGCTGGGTCGACGTCGACCCAGCAGTCCGCGACGAACTGGTCGCGTCGACCGCCGATCTGCAGAAGTCGACGACGCGACGACGAACCGGGCTGCCTCGGCTACGTCATCGCCGCCGATCCTGTCGATCGCAGGGCGGATCCACATCTACGAGCAGTGGGCCACCGCCGCCGACCTCGACGCCCATTTCCAGCACCCGAACTTCAAGGCCACTGGCGAGGTGCTGCGCAGCCAGCCGCGCCGGGGTGGTGGCAACCTCAAGATGAGCGTCGACCGGACCGGGCCCGTGCGCGATCCGGACGGGCAGGCGTCGGCCACGTATTGGCCGGACGGATGACGGTCGAGTACTCGCACCCCGAGTCGGCTCACGCCTTCGAGCCATTCGACGGGTACGCCGAGCTCCGTGCCCGCTGTCCGCTGCACGCTGAGACGGATCACGATCCGCCGTTCTACGTCCTGAGCCGTTTCAAGGACATCGTCGACCTGCTCAAGCAGCCGTCGTTGTGGAACAACCGCGAGGGTCCCGGAGTCTTCTATCAGGAGACCGGGGTGCTCGGCTCGACCGACGACCCCGACCACGCACGCCACCGCCGCACGTTGCGCTCGGCGTTCCTGCCGTCCGCCATCGCTCGACTGGAGCCAAAGGTGGCGGCGATCGCCGACGAGCTGTTCGACGACATGGTGCCGCGCGGCGAAGGCGACTTCGTCGAGCTCTTCGCCCTGCCGTTCCCGGCCATTGCCATCGGCGAGCTGCTCGGTGTTCGACCGGAGGATCGAGACGATTTCGGGCGCTGGAGCTTGGTCGCCGTCGGTGCGCTGACCGGTGGGGACGTCGCGGCATACGAGGAAGCAAAAGGGGCGATCGAGGACCGCATCGAGGCCGCGGTTGTCGAGCGGGAGGAGCTTCTCGCGGCCGCCGACGCCCCAGCCGGCACGGACACGCTGGGAACCGTCGTGCCCGACGACGTCAGCAGCCTGCTCGCCGTCGCCCATCGCGACGGCGTGCTCTCTCGCGACGAGGTGCGTCACCTCGGCTACCAGCTCCTCGTGGCGGGTCACGAGACGACGACCAGCCTGTTGGGGCTCATGCTGTACCGGCTGCTCGAGCGACCCGAGCTGATGGCTCGGTCTGCGCGCCGATCCGTCACGCTGCTCCCGCACGCCATCGAGGAGGCGTTGCGGTTCGACTCCCCCGTACAGGGGCTGTTCCGGACGAATGCCTCCGAATCCACGGTGGCCGGCGAGACGCTCCCACCGCACACGAAGGTCCAGCTGCTGTTCGGCTCGGCCAATCGTGACGAAGCACAGTTCAGCGACCCGGACGAGTTCCGCCTCGATCGGGACTACAAGGAGCTCGGACGGCACGTCGCCTTCGGCTGGGGGATCCACCTGTGCATCGGGGCGCCGCTGGCCCGCCTCGAGACTCGGCTCACGTTCGAGCGCATCCTCGCCCGGATGGACGACATCGAGCTCGCCGGCGAGCCGCAGCGCAACGAGTCCTTCGTCCTGCGCGGGCTGACCAGTCTGCCGCTGCGCTGGACGCCTCGTCGCTGAGCGGCACCGTGGACCTCGACGCCACGATCGCCGACCCACGGCCCAAGCTGCTCGAGCTCGGTCGGGCAGTGGCCCGGGCGGCGACGATCGAAGACGTGATCCGCGTGCTCGCCGACGTCGCCGGGCCGCTGGTCGAGCGCCGCCAACGCGACGGCGTTGCTGCTCGACGAGTCGCATTGCAAGCTCGTCGTCTACCACGGACCTGCCGCACGCACCGCGGCGGTGCGGGTCGTCGACCTCTCCGATCCGACGCCGGCTGCCGAGGCGGTGCGCACGGGCCAACCGGTCTTCGTCGCCAGCCTGGAGGAGCTGTGCGAGAACTATCCCCGCTTCGTCGAGCAGCTGGAGCGGGTGGACTGGGCGGCGCTGGCGGTGCTGCCGATGCACGAAGGCGCCGAGCTGTTCGGCGTCGTCGTCTACCGATGGATGGAGTCCGGTCGAGTTCACGCCGGAGCGCCGGGAGCTGATCGAGATGATCTCCGAGCTCGTCGGACACGCACTGGCCCGGGCACGCAACCACGACCACCTGCTCGCCTACACGCGTCGGCTGCGCGAGTCGAACCGTGATCTCGACAGCTTCGCCGCCGCCGTCGCGCACGATCTCCGCCAGCCGCTGCGCCAGCTCAGCTCGTACATCGACGTGCTGTTCGACCATCTCCACGCCGACCAGTTCGACGACGAGGCGACCCATTACGCCGAGCGGATCCGTGTCGCCGTCGAGCGGGCCGACCGCCTGATCGTGGCGCTGCTCGACTACGCCCGCGCCGGCGGGAAGCCGATGGTGGACGAGGAGGTTTCGCTCACTGCGGTCGCCCATGATGTGCTCGACGGGCTGCGGATCCGCCTCGAGGGTGTCGATGTCCGCATCGGGGAGCTGCCGATGGTGCAAGGCGATCCGGCGCTCCTTCACCAGGTGCTGCAGAACCTCATCGACAACGCGGCGAAGTACCGGGATCCGGATCGGCCTGCCGAGATCGTCGTCTCGGTCGAGCAGCAGGCGCTGGCCGAGGACGACGACGAGGGCGTCCCATGGTGGCGGATCTCGGTGCGCGACAACGGGCTTGGCATTGCGCCGGAGCACATGTCCAAGGTGTTCGACGTGTTCACTCGGGCACAGCAGGGGACCCAGCTGAGCGGCACCGGCATCGGGTTGGCGACAGCCAAGCGGGTCGTCGAACGCCACGGCGGCTCGATCGGTGTGGACTCGACACCCGGCGAGGGTTCGACCTTCTGGTTCACGCTGCCCGGCGTGGCCGGACGACACCGGTACTGATGCGGCCGCCGAAGGCGCGGAGCGCCCGGCGTGCCGAACCGGGTGATCGCCTCTGCCCATCGGGAGGTCGCCCCTTAGTCAGGTCGCCGAAGGCGCGGAGCGCCCGGCATGCCGAACCGGGTGATCGCCTCTGCCCTCGGGAGGTCGCCCCGTTATTGATGCGGCCGCCGAAGGCCTAGCCCTCGGGAGGTCGCCCGCTTCCCGCTAGGCGCCGGCGACGTCCGAGAGCAGGCCATCCAGCAGGTCGCGGTACAGCGGGAAGGACGCCTCCTTCGTCACGTAGGCGTGGGCACCGAGCGCGTGTGCCCGCTCACGATCCTCCAACCGGCTCGACGTGGTCAGCACGACGACGGCCAGCTTCTCGAGGTCGTGCTCGGTGCGCAGTCGCTCCAGCAGCTCGAACCCATCCACGACGGGCATCTTCAAGTCGACCAGCACGAGGTCGACGCCCGACGGCCCGCCTGCCGCACGGAGCCGTTCGATCGCCTGTGCACCGTCGCCGACCGTGTCGAGCGTGCTCGGGGTCGTGCAGCGCGACAGCGCCAGGCTCGTGAGCTCGGCGTCGCTCTCGTCGTCCTCGACGAGCAGCACGCGGACCGGCGCGTTCCCGGCGGCGGGGACACCGGGGAACTGCAGCTCCGCCAAGCGGGCTTCCTCAGTGGCGTCCGGCTCCTCGCCGACGACTTCCTCGACCGGCAGCTTGGTGACGCGTTGCAGCCGGTGGCCGAGATCCATGCGGAGCCACCGCGACGCACCCGTCGGCAATGTGGCGAGGATGATCTCGTCGAACGCCCGCGTCTGGAGCAGGTTCCGCACGGCCGTGATCGGGTCGGCGTCGCCGACCGCACCGTCCACGTCGTACGGCAGATCGCGAAGGACGCCGAGTTCGAGCTCGAGGATCTGCTGGGCCCCTGAGCCGTCGGTGCGCTCTGGCACCAGGACGAAGACCTCGACGTCCGGATCAGTCGACTTCTTCAGAGCCAGCCGCTCACGCAGCTCCGCTCCCGCCAGCAGGCGGTCGGCGACAATGAGGATCCTGCGCATCGGTGTACCTCCGGGCCCGGACTTACTGGTCACGCATTCTACTAACATCGTGACGATGCCCGATTACGCCGATAGCTACGAGGATGTCTCGATGTTCACGCTCTCGGGCGATCGTGAGCGAGCCCTCCTCGACGCGCAGACAGAGTGCTGCTTCATGTGGACGACGAAGGCCGGTGACCCCGTGGGTGTGATCATGAACTACGTCGCCACGGACGATCGCTTCTGGATCACGTGCACGACGCGCCGCAAACGTGTCGCTGCGGTGGCCGCCCGGCCGCGCGTCGCCCTCGCCATCACGAGTCGCGGAACGCAGATCGGCGTCAGCCAGGCCGTGACGTACAAGGGCCAGGCGATCATCCATGACGATGACGAGACCAAGGCGTGGTTCTACCCAGCGCTCGCGGCGCGGGTTCGCCCGGAGAGCGCGGACCGCCAGCAGGCGTTCGTCGACCACCTCTCGACCCCGGGCCGTGTCGTGATCGAGATCATCCCGGATGGCCGCATCGGCTTCGACGCCGAGGAGATGTTCCGCGACTCACCCGCCGGACCGAGCCGCACCGAGATCTGAGATTTCGCGACCCGTTCTGTCCGTAGAAATCGGCCGGATCGGCTCGATTGCTACGGACAGTTCGGTTCTCACGTCGTTTCGATGGCCTCTTCGGGCAGCACGGTGTCGCCGAGGTAGCTCGCCTCCAGCAGGTCGCGCCGGCCGGCCAGCTCCTGTCCCGTGCCCTCGAGGACGATCTCGCCGTGGTTCATCACGTAGGCCCGGTCAGCCACCGTCAACGCCATGTGGATGTGCTGCTCCACGAGCAGCACGCCGATCCCGCTCTCGTCGGCGACGTCGCGCATGATCGGCAGCAACCGCTCGACGATGATCGGCGCCAGACCGAGGCTCATCTCGTCGACCATCAACACCTTCGGCGCCGCGACGATGGCCCTGGCGACCGCCAGCATCTGCTGCTCGCCGCCGGACAGCAAGCCGGCCGGCCGATCCATCAGCGGGCGCAGCGCAGGCAGCAACGTCAGCGCGCGCTCCATGCCGCCGCGCTGCTCGTCACGCCCTCCACGCAGCCCGAGCTTGAGGTTCTCCGCCACCGTCAGCCCGAAGAACAGCGAGCGATCCTCCGGCACGTGGCCCATGCCGCGACGGGCCATCTTGTGAGGGGAGCCGAAGACCGCCGGCTGCCCCAACACGTTCGCGGAGCCGTCGAGGACCTTGAGGATTCCGGAGATCGTGAGCAGCGTCGTCGTCTTGCCGGCGCCGTTGGGACCCAGCAACGCGACGACCTCGCCAGGATTGACGTGCAGGTTGAGGTCGCGCACCACCGGCACACCGCCGTAGCCAGAGGACATCCCGTCGAGCTCGATGAGGGCGTCCGCCATCATGGCTCAACCACCCCTGCTGCGTCGGCGGCGACCGCCTGGGCCTCGCCGGCCGACTCACCGAGGTACGCCAGGATCACCTCGGGATCCTGGCGGATCTGCGTCGGCGTCCCCTCGGCGATGATGCGCCCGAAGTCCAGCACGTAGATGTAGTCGCACACGCTGAGCACGAGGCCCATGTCGTGGTCGATCATGAACACGCTGATCCCCTCGTCGAGGAGGCCGCGCAGGTGAACTCCGAGGACCCGGCTCTCCGCCGTGTCGAGACCGGCCGCTGGCTCGTCCAGCAGGACGAGCTTCGGCCTTGCCGTGAGGGCACGGGCCACGCCGATCAACTTGCGCTGGCCGTGCGGCAGGTCCGTCGGCAGGCGGTCGCGGTAGTGCGGCAGACCCACGGTGTCCAGTGCCCAGTCGATGCGGTCTCGGGTCTCGGCCGTCGTCCGGTGCAGGTGCAACGCGTCGAGGAGCGGCGTGTACCACCGCGTCGGTTGCGCCGGGACGAGGAGGTTGTCCTCTACCGTCAGGTCCTCGAACAGCTCCAGGGACTGGAACGTTCGCACGAGCCCCTTCGAGGCGCGCTGGTGCACAGGGAGTCGGCTGATCTCCTCTCCGTCGAACAGCACGGCGCCCGTGGACGGCACGTACCCCGTGATCGCATCGATGAACGTCGTCTTGCCGGCACCGTTGGGTCCGATCAACCCGACGAAGGAGCCCGGTTCGACCACGATGCGCACAGAATCGTTGGCCCGCAGGCCGCCGAAGGTGACGGTCAGGTCGGCGGTCTCGAGCAGGGCCATCAGTGACCACCTCCAGCAGCGGCGGGGCCGACGGCAGGGACCGGCTCGGCGACTGGCGCGGCTCGTTGGCCGCGTATCTTGCGCCAGATGCCCTTGCCGAGCTCGGCGTTGGCCAGCGCGATGCCCTCCGGGTTGAGGATGGCGGTGAGGATCAGACCGATCGCCCCGATCATCGGTACGTACTGTTCGAACCCGCCGCCCGCATGCAGGTCGATGAACTGGGCGACGATGCCGCCGGCAACCAGCAACCCGCCGACCACCGAGCCGTACAGGCTGGTGATGCCGCCGAGGTAGACGAAACGCAAACGCGGCCAACGACGCGAACAGCCCGTAGTTCTCCGGCTGGATCGATCCGAGGCGGTAGCTCTGCACCACGCCGGCGAGACCGGCGATGGCCGCGGCGATGGCGAAGCCGAGCAGCTTCGTCCGGGCCACGTTGATTCCGGCGGCCGCCGCGGCGCGCTCGTTGGCGCGTACGGCGAGGAACCGGCGTCCTGTGGCTCCACGCCGCAATCCGGCGACGCCGAGTGCGACGATCACGGTGACGATCACGGCGAAGATCGTGAAGCGCCAGTAGTCGGTGCTGGCGGTGTCCGGGTCCGTGGCACCCACGAACGTTCCGAACCAGAACGGGCGCGGGACCGGGTAGTTCGATACCGCCGCCTCGCCGAACAGCCACTCGTTCTTCAGCAGCAGCAGCCCGATCGGACCCGCCGCGGCGGCGGTGACGACAGCGAGCTGAACCCCTCGGATGCGCACCGCCGGCAGGCCGATGATCAAGCCGAGGCCGACGGCGGCCAGCACGCCGAACAATGCGGCGAGAGGATCAGGCAGGTTCGGCCCGCTCACAGAGAGCAGGTCGAACTCGCTGACCTTGTCGAGGTTGGCGGCCAGCTTCGCTGCGACGAACGCAGCGAGCCCGGCCAGGCTCACTTGGACCAGTGAGATCTGCCCGAGGTAGCCCGTGATCACGATCCACGACAGCATCAGGAGCGACGCCAGGATGCTGGTCGTCAGGGCGACCTCCCAGTCGCTCGTGAAGATGAGCGACAGCACGATGGCGAGCGCCGCAGGGATGGCGGCGCCGATCAGCACATGGCGAGGCTCCGGCGCCCGCGGGAGCCGGCGTTGCACGACGGTGCCGCGAACGGGGAGCCGGTTGCCGCGGAGGTACAGGTACCCCACGATCACGACGAGCGGCACAAGCTCGCGGACTCCCGCCGGTGGCAGCCAGGTGGGCCACCAGCTGCGCTCGGTCAGCTCGACCATCCCGGCCTGGAACATGCCGAGGGCGAGACCACCGATCGTCGCCAGCGGGATCGACGTCAGGCCACCGAGCAGTGCCGCACCGAGCGCCGGGATGATGAGCTGGGTGTAGCCGGTCGTGTCGAGCGATCCGCTCCCGACGAACAGCACCCCGACGATGCCGGCAAGCAGGGCGGAGAGCACCCAGTTGAGGCCGGCCAGGCGCTGCGGCGAGTAGCCGAGCAACGCCGCGCCCTTCTCGTTCTCGTCGGCGGCGCGGGTGGCGAGTCCGAAGCGGCTGAACCGCAGCAGCGCCCACACGGCCACGCCCATGATGACGGCACACCCTGCGAGGTAGAGGTTGAGACGCGGCATGTTCTCGCCGAGGCCGAGGAAGTTGAAGATCGGCTCCTTGGGCACGAAGCCCTCCGGCGACCGGCCGGCCGGGCCGTAGTTGAGGAGGGCGACAGCCTGCAGGTAGAGCATCAGCCCGACCGAGCCGATCACCTTCCCGAGGGCGGGAGCGTTGCGCAGCGGCCGGAACACCAGTAGGTGCGCCAGGAGCCCGATCGCCGCAGCCATCAGCAGGGCGAGCACGACGGCGAGCAGTTCGCTCGTCCCACCCTCCTGGATGGTGATGAAGACCGGCAGGTTGACGTCGCCTGGGAGGATGTCCACCCACGGCAAGGCCAGTCGGCCGGTGGTCATGAGCTCGTCGTAGACGAACGCGGCGTACATCGCGAACGCGCCGTGGGCGAAGTTGATGACGCCCGAGCCCTTGTATGCCGTGACGATGCCCGTGCCGAGCATGGCGTACACGCCACCCCCGCCGAGCCCGAGCAATGCCGCGAAGAGCAGTTCTTTCATCGCACCCCCCTACGCCTCCTGCTTCACAAGCTACGCGACTCGGGCAGCGGGTTGGTCGTGTGGGCGGGGGTCCGGCCCACACGACCAACCCACTGCGATCACCTCACCCGCCGCGTGGGAACTCCTGCTCGACGGCCTCCATCAGCTCCCTGACGTCGATCACCCCATCCGGGATGGCCTCGTCGATCGTGAAGGTGCTTCCGTCCCATGCGGCGAAGGTGGCGGTGTGGGCGCACACCGACTCGTACTCGCTCGGGTTGTCGACGCAGGATATGGGGCGGTACCCGACGACGTGGTAGTTGTCGACCCCCATGAACGCGTCGCGGAGCGCCTCGCGGTCGTCGATGTCGCCACCGTCAGCCGCCATCTGGTTGGGCCACCTGGTAGATGAACACGACGCCGGAGAACGCCTGGCGCGTGTAGCTGGTCAGCGGCGTCTGCGGTCCGAACTCGTCGATCGCCGCCTCGCGTGCGGCCAGCTCGGCGTTGACGAAGTCGCTGTTCAGCTCCGGCTGGTCGAGCAGGTAGCCCTGCAGCTCGAAGATCACGCCGTCGCTCTCCGACAGACCCTTGACCGCATCGCTCGTGCAGGAGTCGGCGATGTAGATCTGGGCATCGACGCCGGCTCCGGCCAGTCCCGTGATGAATTGGGCGCACTCAGCGGCCGAGATGCCGAAGTAGACGGCCGGGTTCTCCGCGCCGTCGAGGTAGTCGGACACCTGCTGGATGACCGCAGGCTGGCCGGCGGTCTCACCAGGCGTCGTCGGGAAGCCCTGGAACTCGAAGCCCTCCATCGTGTCCGCGTAGTGCTGGTAGAAGCGCTCCTGGGTGTCACGCCAGCACTCTTCGCCGGGCGCGTTCTGGTCCCAGATCACCGCCAGCCGGTCGTGCTCCTTGATCTCGGCGATCATCTGCGCGCTCGACGGGAAGGCCGTCGGGCAGCCACCGAACGGAGACACCACGCCAGGCTGGTCGAAGTCGGCGATGAAGATCGGCAGCGTCTCGATCACCGGGAAGTTGGCGAAGAGTGGGTACATCAGCGGCGTGAAGAAGTCGACGCCGACCATGACGACGTTGGGGTTCGCACTGGCGATCTCGTTGGCACAGGCCTGTGCCTCGTTCTGATCGACGACGTGCGGGCAGTAGACGAGCTCGACCGGCCGCCCAGGCGTGCCGGCCTCCAGGTCGGCGCCGATGCCGCCGAGCTTCTCGTTGATGAACTGCACGGCCGCCTGCGCGCCCTCGCCGACGTCCGGGAACGTGCCGCCCGGGTCGCCCTCGAGGTTCGGGAGCCCGATGACGAACGGATCGAGGCTGTCGTCGGCGGCCAGCGGCGACGACTCGGCCGCCTCGAGGGCCGCGGCCCACTCCTCCGCGCCTTCGCCGTCATCGCCGACGGGCGGTCCACTGCCGCCGCCGGCCGTTTCATCGGGTGCCTCGGTCGACTCAGTCTCGGCCTCGGTCGCCTCGGTCTCCGCCTCAGTGGCCTCGGTCTCTGCCTCGGTCGCCTCCGTCCCCGCTTCGGTTCCCTCGCTTCGCCTCGGTCCCCGCTTCGGTCGCCTCGGTCCCTGCGCCGGTGCCGCCGTCGTCGTCGTCGCCGCACGACGCAGCGATCAACGCAGCACAACACACGACACTCACTATCCCGATCCGGCGATGTCGCCTCATCAAGTAACCCCTTCGTAACGGCCGCTCATGGCGGTCATCCGCTCCCCCCTTGGGACGGTGCCGGAAGTGTACGCGCGTTTGGTGCACCAAGTGGAACGCTGTCAAGTCACCGACTCAAGAAAGTCGTGATGCCTACGGCGTGGCGGCGCGGTGGCCGTCGTTCACGAGGCGATCGATCCATCGGTGGAGGTTCTGGTTTCCGCCTTCGTTGCGTCCGAAGCGGAAATGCCCATCAGGGATCGCGGCGAGCCCGCGATTGATCTTGAAGCCGGTCGCGAAATCCTCGTCACCGGTCACCTGCGCATAGAGCTTGCGGCGGGTCTCCGCAAGGGCCATCGCCTCCTCACCCTCCACCGGCTGGCGGTAGTAGTGACGCTGCTGCGTCCGGGAGCGGTTCGGAGTAGGTCCCGGGAGCAGTCGACTGACCATCAGCGGCCGCGCCGGCTGGCCCGAGATCGAAATGTTCGGGAAGACGTAGTGCACCATGCTCATGACCTCGAACATCGGCGGCCACTGCTCCTCCGGACGGTCGCGGATCTCGGTGATCGGCTTGTTGGCGAAGCCGATGCGGACATGGGGACCGAAGAAGTCGTACGTGTTGCGGTTGGTGATCGCCTTCTCGCCGATGGTCGCGCTGTGGAGGTAGCCGATGTGGTAGCCGTCGACGTACCCATCCGCCGTGAGCTTCCAGTTCGGGCTTTCGAGCACCGTGTCGACCGGGTAGCGATGGAGCTCTTCGAGGCGCAGCATCGCCAGTGCATCCTCCATCCCGGCGAGCCACTCGAGCGGATCGAAGTCCAGATCCGGGGTGAGGACGGCCAGCACGACGCCGCCCAGCTCGTGGGTTGGCAGCTCGACGAGGCCGCTCACGTCGAGGTCGCCGAACGTGTTCTTGCCAGGAACACCGACCAGCTTGCCCCGGTTGTCATAGACCCACGAGTGGTACGGACAGGTGAAGCGGCGGGTGTGCCCGCAGCCGTCGGCGACCTGCGCGCCGCGATGGCGGCACACGTTGAGGAACGTTCGGGCCACGCCGTCGTCGCCTCGTACGATGAGGATCGGACGATCGGCGATCTCCAGCGTGTCGTAGTCGCCGGGCTGCCTCAGGTCGCAGGACAACGCCACGACGAGTGGTGAACGTCGGAAGACCTGCTCCATCTCGGTCTCCCAGCGCTGCGGATCCCGGTACGCCGTGATCGGAAGCTTCATCTGGCTCTCGGTCTGGTCGCTGGTACCTGCATCGACGTTGGCGAGCAGCCGCCGGGCAACCTCGGCGTGGGATATCGCGGTCATGTCAGAGCCTCCCCTCGGCGTCCCAGCATGCTATTCCCTCAGCCCGCCCCGATTCACACAAACTTGACGTTGTGTGCGGTCAGGGTTGCGGTTGGGACAAGAATCGCGTCGTGATGCCGGAGCACGCGAATTCCAGGTACCCACTGTCGTTCTCGCCGATCTCGGTTGGCACGATGGAGCTCGATCGCCGGCTTGTCGTGTCCTCGCACTCGGGCGGCGGCGGCTCACTGCTGGGGTCAGACCCCCTGTTCGAGCGACACTGCTCGTACTGGGTGTCGCGGATCTCGGGCGGCGTGCGCTGGGTGGGTGGCGGGCCGACGTTCGTCCGCAACCCGCTCATCCCGGGGTTCGAGCCGACGGGCGTCGGTTCCAACGGTCCGGGGCTGTTCCGCGAGCCCAACTTCGTCGAGCGGCTCGGGCGATTCATGGCCCGGCTGCACACGGCGGGCGGGTTCGGAAGCGTGCAGTTCGTCCAGCAGGGCGGCATGCCGTCGGCACCGTCCAACACGCTGTCGGGCTACGCCGACCACCGGATCCCCCACGCCCTGGACCTCGACCAGGTGCGGTGGCTGGTGCGCGAGTACGGCGAATCGGCGGCGCTGGCCGCCGAAGGGGATGCCGACGCACTCGAGCTCCATGCCAACCATGACGACGTGCTGCAGTGGTTCTTGTCGCGGAAGACGAACCACCGGACTGACGGCTATCGGCGGCAGCTTCGAGAACCGCCGGCGGTTCCTGCGTGAGGTCGTCGAGTCGATGCGCGCGCACGTGCAGCGACCGATCACGATCGGGTTGCGCCTGTGCATCGACGAGATGATCGACGGCGGCCAGACGCTCGAGGACTGCCAAGCGGTGCTGTCCGCATTCACGGCGGACGGCACGGTCGACTACTTCAGCCTGGACGTGGGCGACAACTGGGGCCGCGTCAGCTACATCCAGCCGGGCTTCTACGACGAGGCCCAGTGGGCACCGATGGCCGGGCAGGCCCGGACGGCCACGGATCTTCCCGTCGTCTACGTCGGGCGGGTGACGAGCGTCGAGACCGCCGAGCGGATCCTCGCCGACGGGCACGCCGATCTCGTGGGGTTCGCCAGAGCGACCATCGCCGACCCGGACCTGGTCGTGAAGTCATTGGAGGCTCGTGAACCGGAGGTCCGCCCGTGCATCGGGGTCCAGGAGTGCATCGATCGCCGCGTCGTCGAGGGCCTGCCGTTCGCCTGCGGCGTCAACCCGCACGCCGGGCGCGAGGACGAGGGTCGGCCGCCGCGCACCGCCGCAGCCGCGGTCGGTGCTGGTCATCGGTGGTGGTCCGGCGGGCACCGAGTTCGCCGGACAGATGGCCGAGCGGGGCCATCGCGTCCAGCTGTGGGAACGCGAGCAGGCGCTGGGTGGCCAGTTGGCGGTCGCTGCGCAGTTGCGGATGAACGCCAACTTCGGCAAGTGGATCCGTTGGCAGGAGGGTCGCCTCGCTCGCGCCGACGTCAGCGTCCACCTGGGTCGTGAGGCGACGGCCGAGGACGTACTCGGTTCAGGCGCGGACGTCGTCGCCGTCGCCACCGGCGCCGTGTCACGCGCCGCCGAGGTGCAAGGTGTCGATCTGCCGTTCGTCGTGGCGGCGACGGACGCCGTGACGGATTCCGGGCGCGTCGGCCGTCGAGTCGTCGTGATCTCGGAGGACGATCGCTTGGCGCCGCTCGCCATCGCCGATCACCTCGCCGCAGACGGCCGCCAGGTGACGCTGGTGTACCAGTCGCTCGCGCCATCGCCGCTCGTCGGCAAGTACACGATCGGCGCCGTGCTGGCCCGTCTCGACGAGCGCGAGGTGACGATGGTCCCTATGACGCGCCTTGTGGCGATCGAGCCCGGCACGCTCACGCTGGCCCACTGCTACAGCGGTCGGCGGTGGACGCTCGACGGTGTGGACTCCGTCGTGCTGGCCTGTGGGGCGATCCCGGTCGACGACCTGTACCACGCGATCCGCTCGAAGCATCCGGCGGTTCACCTGCTCGGTGACGCCTTCGCCCCCCGCCGCATGGTCTTCGCGACCCGCCAGGCCTACGAACTGGCCCTCACGTTCGACTGATTCCCATCCGAGTGTTTGAGCCCATCCGAGTGCCAGAGGGCGGGAAAATCGAGGTCCAGCACTCGGATCGGCCCGAACACTCGGATGGGTCAGTCGAGCTCCGGGAAGAACGTGCCGGAGAGATCCGGGGCGCCGGAGTACAGGCGGCCCAACGTGCGGCTGGCGTAGCGCCAGCCCTCGGCTGTGCGTCGATACGTGTCGTCGTAGTAGGCAGCGAGCATTCGGCGGTCGCCTTCGACGGGCACGTTGAGCTCGACGAAGTAGGCCCGCCCTGACGCTTCGTCACCCTCGATGGTCGCCGTGCTGCTGAGGTACAGCTGCACGACGCGGCGGTAGTTGGCGATCGACCCGCGCCAGTGCTCGACGATGGCGTCACGCCCGTCGAGAACTCGATCCGGGCCGAGGTCCCACCTCGCGTCCTCGGTCCACAGCGAACCCCACCACGCCTCATCGCTGGCGAGCACGGCGTCGGCGTAGGCGTGCTGCAGCCGCGTGATGGCGTCGGCGTCACGTTGGCTCATGGCGCGGCGGAGCGTAGCTGGGCCGTCGTAGTCTCCGCCCGTGGCCGTTCCGGACGTCAGCGATCGCCCACTCACCGACCTGCTCTCGCTGGCCGGGCGGCGAGCCGTCGTGACCGGCGGCGGCCGCGGACTCGGAGCGCAGATCGTGCGGCGACTCGCCGAGGCCGGAGCGAGCGTGATCGCCGGCGATCTCGACGGCGCGGCCGCTGACGAGCTGGCTCGGGAGGTCAGCACGACCGGAGGCCACGTTGTCGGTTGCCGACTGGACGTCGCCGACACGGCCTCGATGGCCGCTGCTGCGGATCGGGCCGTGTCCGAGCTCGGTGGCCTGGAGATCTGGGTGAACAACGCCGCCATCTTCCCGACCACCGGTCCGGCCATCGACGCCGAAGACGCCTTCCTCGACCGGATGCTCGAGGTGAACGTCAGGGGCACCTTCGCCGGCGCCCGCGAGGCTGCTCGCCGCATGAGCAAGGGCGGGGTCATCGTCAACCTCGGCTCCACGACGGGCTTCAAGGCCAGCACCGGGATCAGCGCGTACGTCACCTCGAAGCACGCCGTCGTCGGCATCACCAAGGCCTTGGCGCTCGAGTTCGGGCCCCTCGACATCCGAGTGCTCGCCGTCGCCCCGACGATCATCGACACCCCCGGCGTGCGCGACCAGATGGCGCCATTGGCGGCATCCGGCGTCGACGTCGAGGCGAGGGTCGCCGCCAACCCGCTCGGCCGGATGGGCGTGCCCGACGACGTCGCTCGCGTCGTGCTGTTCTGTTGCAGCGACATGGCGGCGTTCATGACCGGCTCGACGCTGGCGGTCGACGCCGGCAGCCTTGCTTGAGGGCCCTACTCGAGCAGACGCTCGCGGAGCTGGTCGACCGTCGCCTCGGACAGCCCGATCGCGGCCGGCCACGCGGCGAGCGAGCCGTGGAGCTCCACCACCCGGTCGGCGAACACGGCCATCGCCTCCGCCGGCGCCGTCCACAGGAGTGCAGGTGACCGGTGCACCGGCGGGTCGTCGGACAGCGGCGACGAGATCATCGCCTTGCGGCGGCGCTGCGTCGGCTCGTCGGACAGCGCGTACTCGGCGACGATCGAGTCACGAGGCACGCCGAGCGCAGCCTGGATGAGCGCCACGACGAGACCGGTCCGATCCTTGCCCGCCACGCAGTGCACGAGCACAGGGCCGTCGGCGATGAATTCGGCGACGGTGTCGACGGCGCGCACGATCTGCGGTCCGCCGCGCACCACCATGTCCTCGTACAGCGCGACGATGTCCGTCGCCTGCTCGAAGCGCGGCGGGTTCTCGACGTCGATCACGCGGTCCACCGTCGGAATGTGGTGGGTGATGTCGGCGTCGCCGAACGCGTAGCCGCGGTCGAACTGGGCCTGCTGACGAAGATCGATGACCGCCCGCAGGCCGAGCTCGGCGATGCGCCGTCGACCCTCCTCGGTCAGGCGCACCGGGTCGTCCGCGCGGTACAGCACGCCCGTGCGCATCTGCCGGCCGCCCTCCGTCGGCCAGCCGCCCGCGTCACGGATGTTGAAGCAGCCCTCGATGTCGAGGTGGCTCGAGGGCACTTGCTCGCTCATCGTCGCGCCGAGAGACTGACGAGATGGACCCCGAACTCCGACGGCTGCTCGACGAACGTGCGATCGAGCGATGCCTCGTGGACTACTGCCGCGGCGTTGATCGCGGCGACGCCGCGCTCGTGGCATCCGTGTACCACCCGGACGGCACCGACGACCACGGTTCGTTCAAAGGCCTCGGGGTCGACTTCGCCCAGCACGTGGTCCGCCGGCTGGCAGAGCGGTACGAGGCCACGATGCACACGATCGGCAATCCACGGATCGAGTTCAGTGCGCCCGATGTCGCCCACGTCGAGAGTCACGTGTGCGCCCGCCACCGCGGCACCGACGAGGACGGCACGACGCTCATGACGTTCGGCGGCCGGTACGTCGACCGCTTCGAACGCCGCGACGGCGAGTGGAGGATCGCTCACCGGACGGTCGTGCACGAGTGGAACCAGGTCGAACACGTCGAGCCGGCCTATGCGCCGGGACACTTCCGAGACGGCGTCCGCAGTCCCGACGACATCTCGTACGCCGTCGGCTGACATCCCGACGTCACGTTCCGGCGGCCGCCAGCACCGCCCGCATCCCATCGGCAGCAAGCCTCGCCGCCTCCTCCGCCGGGGCTGCCCACAACTCCGTCGAGCACACCTCGAGCGAGATCGGCGAGCGCACGCCGATCTCCTGCAGCAGGGCCACGAACTGCACACAGTCGAACTCGCCCTCGCCGGGCGGGACACGGTTGGCCAGACAGTCCTGCTTGTAGTCGTCGAGCTGGGGACGCATCGGACCGTCGTCCATCTGCACGGCATACACACGGTCGCCCGGCAGGGCCCGCAGCATCGTGTCGTCGTTGGCGCCACGCCGGTGGTGCCAGATGTCGGCGCAGTAACCACCATTGGCCCGGCCGGCACCCTCGACGATGGCCTGTGCGTCGGCTGCCGTCGCAATGTTCGTGTAGGGCAGCCACTCGACGCCCACGAGCAGCCCGTGCGCACCGGCCCGCTCGCACAGCGCGCCAAACGTCTGCTGCGCATGCTCGAGCGACCCCTCGTAGGAGCCGATCGCTTGCAGGTAGCGGCAGCCGATCTCGTCGGCCAGCTCGTACGCGAGGTCCTCGCGGCGCCGGCACTCGACGGCTGCCGGTCCGGACGACGACCAGCCGTCCACCGTCTCGACCTCGGCGAGCACCAAGCCATGGTCCTCCAGCTGACGACCGATGTCCTTCGCCGTGCGGCCCTCCTCGTCGCGGAGCCGCTCGTACTCGAGCGCGTACAGGCCGATTCCGGCGAACCCCGCGGCCGCCGCGGCGGCCACGCGCTCGTCGAACTGCCCGAACCGCGGCCGGCTGAAGTGCGACCAGACGAGGTCCGGCCACTGCAGGTCTTGCGCCGAGGGCATGGCACAGAAACTATCATCCGTGTTCAGTTACTTCGAGGGGACACATGACGCCGCCCGTATCGACGCAGTTCGCCTTCACCGCCGCGCAGTCGAACTGCACGTGGGCCGACCTGGCCGAGCTGTGGGACGTCGGCGATGGACTGGACGTCTTCGAGATCGGCTGGGTCTACGACCACTTCTACCCGTTGCGGACCGGACCAGAGGAGCCGACGCTCGAGGGGTGGAGCACGCTCGCCATGCTGCTGGCACGCACGCGCCGCCTGCGCGGCGGCGTGCTCGTCACCGGCATCCCGTTCCGCCATCCGGCCGTGCTGGCGAAGATGGCCGTGACCGTCGACGTGGCGTCCGGCGGGCGGCTCGAGCTCGGGCTCGGTGCCGGATGGTTCGAGCCGGAGTGCACCGCCTATGGCATCGAGCTGGGCCCGATCCCCGAGCGCTTCGCTCGCTTCGAGGAGGCGCTGACGATCATCCGCTCGCTCCTGACGCAGCCGACGACGAGCTTCGAGGGGCGCTACTACCGGCTCCAGGACGCGTGGTGCGAGCCGAAGGCGACCCAGCAGCCGCACCCGCCGATCGTGCTGGGCGGGAAGGGCGAGCGCCGGCTGCTGCCGCTCGTCGCCCGCTACGCCGACCGCTGGAACTACTCCGGCGACGACGTCACGGAGTTCATCCGCCTGCGCGACCGGCTCGCCGAGCTGTGCGAGAGCGAGGGTCGACGGCTCGAGGACGTGACGTTGTCAGCCAACGTCCGGCCGTCGCTCGACGACCCGCGGGCCGTCACCGACCAGGTCGTCGCCTACATCGACGCCGGCGTGCAGCTCGTGTGCGTCCTGCTGCCCCGCCCGTACGACCCCCGGCTCCTCGAGCAGCTGGCCCCCACACTCAACGATCTGAGGTAGCCGCCGGTGCGTGTCACCACGATGCGCTGCCGCCGTCGACGTTCAACAGGGCGCCGGTGATCCCGGCACCGGCGTCCGAGGCGAGCAGCAGCGCCATCCCGGCCACTTCCTCGACCTTGTTCAGCCGCTTGATCATCGACTCGTTGGCGTAGCTCTCGAGGAACTGCTCGTAGGTGATGCCGGCGGCAGCCGCGGCGTCAGGCCCGGACTCCCGCATGATGTCGGTCTCGATCGCCCCAGGGCAGATCGCGTTGCACGTGATACCCATCGGGCCGTACTCGAACGCCGTCGCCTTGGTCAGCCCGTTCAGGGCGTGCTTCGTCGTGATGTAGTTGCTCACCGCAGGCTTGTTCGCCTGCTTGCCCTCGACGGAGGAGATGTTGATGATCCGGCCGGATCCTTGCGGCACCATGTACTTCAGCGCGCGTCGGGTCGCGTAGAACGCGGCGTTGAGGTTCCACTCGATCGTCCCGAGCCACGCCCAGTCGTCCATGTCGGCGATCATTCCGTGACCGGTGATCCCGCCCGCGTTGTTGACGAGGATGTCGACGCGGCCGTAGCGCTCGTGTGCGCCGTCGACGATGGCCTCGACATCGTCCTTCTTCATCACGTCGCCCTGGATGAAGTGAACGTTCTCGCCGCCGCCCATCTCCTTGATCGCTTCGTCGCCCTTCTCCGGGGAGCGGCCGTTGACGACAACGTTGGCGCCGTGCTCGAGGTAGATCTCGGCGATCCCACGACCGATGCCACGGGTTCCTCCGGTCACCACGGCGGTCTGGCCATCGAGTCTCATGTCGCTCACCCCTGTTCTCTGTTGGGTCGGTGGTGTGGTCTCTGGTGGCGTCGTCAGCCGCCCATGAGGTCGGCCATCTGGCGCATGAAGCTCTGTTGGAGGACGGTGCCGATGAGCGCCATGTTGGGGGCGGGGTTGGCGGTGGCGAAGGCGCGGAGACAGGAGCGGTTGGCGCAGGCGCCCTTGAAGAAGTTGAACGCCTGCCAGTAGTGCATGTGCTCGGGTTGGACCTCGACGCCGGCCTCGTCGCGAATGAGCGTCAACCAGTCCTCTTGCGGCATCGTGCGCGAGCCACGCATGGAGAGCAGGAAGGACCAGTCCTCGGTGGGATCGCCGAGGTGGGTGAACTCCCAGTCCGTGAACGCCAGCACCCGGTGACCGTCGTGGACGAAGTTGCCCGGGCCGGGGTCGCCGTGGACGACGCCGACCCGCTCCAGCGGCGGCGCGTGGTGGTGCAACCACGCCGCACCTTCTTCGAGCAGCGGGACCGGGAGCGCGGAGCTGGAGCGGTAGACGTCGGCCCATCGCTCGATCTGCACGTGCGTCGCCTCCTGCGGCGAGGGGCCCTGCAACTCGCGTTCCCAGTCGAGCTTGTGCAGCTCGTCGAGGCGGCGCACGAAGTCGACGGCCAGCTCGGGGGCCAAGGTGCGATCCTCCCGATCCGTGGACACCCCGCCCTCGACGAAGTCCATCACGAAGAACGGCTGGCCGAGGACCTCGCCTGTCGGCTCCAGCCAGCGCACCGCGGCGACCGGGAACGCGAGCCGCCCGACTGCCTGCATGAACTCGAACTCGTCGGCCCCCGCTGTGCCGAACACCCCACCCTGCTCGACCCGGACCACGTAGCGCGATCCATCGTCGAGCTCGAGCAACCAGTTGCCCCGCGAGTGCCCCGTCGTGATCCGCTGCAACTCGGCGATCGCCACGGGCGCCCCCCGCTGCTCGCCGATCCAACGCTCCAGCTGATCACGCATCGGGCAACTGCCCTCGGAAGTACGGCATCAGCATCCCGGTCACAGCCAGGTCCTCATCGAGGTGACGGCTGACGATCGGGCGCACCCTCGCCCGCACGTCGTCCCCCGCCGCGTCATCTCGCGACACGGCATCACCGAGCACGGCACTCACCGCGCTCAGCACATCGGCGGCATCCTCTGACGCCGCCGGCCAACGCCCGTCAACGATCGGGTTGCCCGCCAGCTCGTCCAACGCGGCGCGGAGCTCGGCAACCCGCCCCGGCAACGGATCGGGCGGCCGCGTCGCCGCGTACCGGGCCATCCCCACGAGCTGCACGGCGATCACCCGAGCCCAGTCGTCGGCGACCGACGGCAGCAACACGTCACGCACGGTTGCCTCCACCGACCGCCACATGTCCGAGTCGGCCGGCTCACGCACCGCGCACCTGCTTGGCCACCGCCGCTTCGGCGTCGAAGTCCCACGACGCTCGCCACATCGGGTCGACCATCGGTCCCTCGACATCGGCATATCCCTTGCCGCGGAACCACTCGTACGTGTTCTCGTGACCCGACCGCAGGTCGTACCGACACGCGAACCCCAACAGCTGCTGCGCCTTCTCGATGCTCAACATGGCATGGTGACGGACGCCGAACAGATGGCCGAACACGGTGCCCGGCAGGTCACCGAGCATCGCATCAGGCAGGTACACGACGTCGGGCTCCTCGCCGACGATCTCGGCCAGCACCTCGATGTAGCGGTTCACCGTCACCGAATCACCGGAGATGTTGAACACCTCCCCCATCGCCGCCGGGTTGCCGACCAATCCGACCATCGCTGCGCACAGATCGTCGACGTGGCCGAACGAGCCGACGATGAGACCACCGTGCGGCACGATGATCGGGCGATGCTCGAGTAGCCGCAGGAACAGCGGCAGCTCCATGTCGAAGATGTTGTTGTCGGGCCCGTAGATCGCTGCCGGCCGCACCACCGTCCCTGGGAACCCACTCTGGGCGTGACGAGCCAGCATCGCCGCTTCCGCCAACGCCTTGAACCCCCCGTAGCTCGATGCACCGTCCTGGTTGGTCGGCAGATCCTCTGTCCACGGGAACACTCCCACCAAGGACTGGTCGTAGGCCATGATCGAGCTGACGTAGACGTAATGCCCGACGTGACCCTCCAGGAGGTCGAGCAACCCTTCGATGTCGGATCCCCCGGCCGCCATCACGAACCCCGACACGTCGAAGACGGCATCCCAGTCCCGCCCCTCGAGCACCTGCCGCATCTGGTCGAGGTCGGTGCGGTCGGCGACCAACCGTTCCACCTCATCGGGTAGATCCGTTGGAGTACGACCTCGATTGAGGACGGCAACTTCGTGTCCATCGGCAAGCAACGCCTCGACGGTGTGCTTGCCGACGAAGACCGATCCACCGAGCACTAGCGACTTCATGAGCGCAGAGTTTGTACCAAGCGCGAACCGGTCAGGACCACGGTGGCCGGTTGCGCCCGGTCAGTTACTTCTGTGAGAGTTCGGCCACGCTGCAGTGAGGTCGTTGGAAGGGGGCACACGCCATGGGACTCGACGGCAGGGTGGCGCTGATCACCGGAGGGACGCGAGGGATCGGTCGTGGCATCGCCGACGCCTTCCTCGCCAACGGCGCCAGCGTGATGATGAACGGCCGCAGCGCCGAGAAGGGCGAACAGGCGCTCGAGGAGATGAACGGCGGTGACCGCGCCGCCTTCGTGGCCGGCAACGTGATGGTCCAGTCAGAGGTCGAGAGTGCCGTCGATGCGACCGTGGACCGCTTCGGTCAGATCGACATCCTGGTCAACAACGCCGGTGGATCGACCGGCTTCGGGATGGTCCACGAGCTCGCCGACGAGGCGTGGCTGGGCACGGCGGACTGGATCCTCAACTCGACGTTCTGGGCGACCCGCAAGGCGCTGCAGTACATGGTCGCGGCCGGACGCGGCGGCCGCATCATCAACATCTCCTCCGTCGAAGGCAAGCAGGCGAACAAGGCCGCGGTCAGCCCCTACATCGTGTTCAAGCACGCCCTCAACGGCTTCACCAAGGCAGTCGCGTTCGAGTACGGGCCGATGGGCATCACCAGCAACGCCATCCTCCCAGGCGCCATCGAGACCGACCTGATGAAGGAGGCCGGACCCGAGGCCGCCAAGACGATGGGCATCAGCTACGAGCAGTTCCTCGACAACTACGCCCAGGAGTCGATGATCAAGCGGCTCAACACCGTCGAGGAGGTCGCCGCCATCGCCCTCGTGCTGGCCGGTCCGGAGGGCGCCGGCATCACGAGCGGGTTGATCAACGTGGACGGTGGCACTGCCGCCTGGTAGCAGCCGTCAAGACCTCGGGTCGACGAGCACCTTGATGTCGTCCGATGGCCCGGCGGACAGGTCGCGCAACGCCGCTTCGAGGTCGTCGAGCGGGACCGTGCGCGTGTGCAGCGGTCCTGCCTTGACCCGACCGTCGGCGAGGAACGTCATGCTGCGGCGGAAGTCGTCGTGGGTGAACGCGTTCGAGGCGACGACGGTGATCTCCTTGGCCAGCCAGCGCGCCGCGTTGATGGTCGCCGGCTGAGCGAGGAAGCTGATCAGTGACACGACCCCGCCCGGGCGGGCGAAGTCGCACGGCCGTCTGCAGGAGGCTCGGTACGCCGGCGCACTCGATGACGACGTCGGCCCCGATGCCGCGGGTCAACGTCTGGATGGCATCGGTCGCCTCGTCGGGAGCCACCGCAGTCGACGCGCCGAGTTCGATGCCGATGCCTCGACGCAGCTCCGACGGCTCGACGATCACCACGTGCCCGGCTCCGGCCGCACGTGCGAACTGCATCGAGAAGAGTCCGATCGGCCCCGCTCCTTGCACCACGACGGTGTCACCCGGCGACG
This sequence comes from uncultured Acidimicrobiia bacterium, assembly GCA_963774635.1. Taxonomy (GTDB): domain Bacteria; phylum Actinomycetota; class Acidimicrobiia; order Acidimicrobiales; family Ilumatobacteraceae; genus JALZMG01. The sequence continues at coordinate 128,938 of CAVZFS010000027.1, read as the reverse complement.
ATCCGCGACCGCCGCACACCGTGGAAGGCGACGGTCGCAGGTTCGACCTGGGCCGCCTCGACGTCGGTCAGGTCCGGATGCGCGTGGAGGACGCGCCCAGCATCGACGGTCACGCTGCGGGCGAACGCACCGTGCGGCGGCGCATGCGGGTCGCGACCCCTTGCGACGGCCGAAACCGTTCGGCAGTGCTCGGTGAGGCCACTCAGGCACTCCGGGCAGTCTCCACACGGTGGGGGGACGGCGACGACGACGCGCTCGCCGGCCTCGAGGCCCTCCACCGTCGGGCCCACGGCGCCGATGGTGCCGACCCATTCGTGTCCACAGACCGCCGGGCTGTGGAGGTGACCGTTCCGAAACGACGCGATCTCGGTTCCGCAGACACCACACAGGGTGATGTCGACCGAGACGCAGCCCGGCGCTGGCGGTTCCTCGGCGAATCGGAGGAACTCCACCGTGCCCTGTCCCGTGATCATTCCAGCAGTGACGTCAGTCATCACGCGTCCTTTCTCGATGCGGCCGGCGAAGCGGCTGGAGCCGCCGCCGTGCCGAACCGGTCTCTGCCCTAACGACGCAATCCGATTCACTGTCGCTCGGCGTCGGCGACCAACGCGCGTACTCGCGCAGCCGGCCACTTCTGCCGGCTGGCATTGCGGCGGTCACCGGCGAGATGACCTCCGGTCCCACGAACCGGAGCCCGCCGATGCGGCCCAGTGTCCGCAGCACCCGGGGCAGGTCGAACGAGCCATCGCCGGGCAGCAGACGCTGCTGCGTGTCATCCCACAGGCTGCCGGTCACCTCGGCGTGGGCGTCGTCGACCTGCACGGCGAGGATCCGCTCTCCGGGCACGGCCTCGAGCGCGTCGAAGTCGGCAGACCCGCGGAAGAAGTGCCAGGTGTCGAACAGGATCCCGCCGTTGGGCCGATCAGCGTCGCGCACGATCTTCCACGCGGTCGCGACGTCGGTGATGGGGGTCATCGGGATGAACTCCAGGTGGACCAGCGCCCCGATGTCGGCGGCCCGGTCACACAGCGCGCCGAAGCGCTCGACCGAGCTCGTCGGTGCTCACCGCGCTCGTCGACGAGGCGATGGCGGTCATCGAGACGATCCCCAGCACCTCGCACATCTGCAGCGCCTCGTCCACGCTGAACCGGGCGAACCGGGATCGAGAGGGCTCGATCGCGGGATGCCAGTTCATCACCGGGTCCATGATCAAGCCCAGCCCGTGCTCCTCGGCCAGGCTCCTGATCTCCGATGCCGGCAGTCCCTGTTCGGCCGACCGGGCCACGTCGAGCGGGCTCAGCGACAGGTAGTCGTACCCGCCGGCGGACGCCGCGGGGAACCGGTCCGGCAGCGGGCTCTCCAGCCCGACCGTCCCCGACCACAGCACCCACTGCACGTCGTCTCCTGGCACGCTCACGTCCGTGTTCCGACCCGGGTATCGAGGGCGTCCTTCGCCGCGCTCGCGTAGTCGAGGTGCGCAGCGGCGGTGTCCAGGCCGAGCTTGATGGTCAGGACCGAGACATGGGTGCCGCCGGCCGCTTGCCAGCGCTCCGCGGTCTCCACGACCTCACCGGTACTCCTGGCCCGCGTCGCGATCAGCTCGAGTCCGAACCCGTCCTCTGAACGACCTGCCTCGGAGAGGTGGTGGCGGACTCGTGCCATGCCTTCCAACGCACCATCGACGTCGCCGGCGAACGTGAAGCCGTCGCCGAGTCGACCGCCCCGCCGGTACGCCGGCTCGGCGAAGCCGCCGATCCAGATGGGGATCTGCCGGCGCGGCCGGGGGTTGATGCAGGCTCGCTCGAAGCGATCGAACTGACCGTCGAACGTGACCAGCGGTTCGGCCCACAGCCGTCGCAGCAACCCGATCTGTTCGTCGAGACGGGGACCGCGGGTCTTGAACTCCTGGCCCAGGGCGTCGTACTCGACGTAGTTCCATCCCGTCCCGACACCGAGACGGAGTCGCTCGCGCGAGAACAGGTCGGCGTCCGACGCCTGCTGGGCGACCATGACGGTCTGGCGTTGGGGCAGGATCATCACGCCGGTCGCCAGCTCGATGCGCGAGGTCACCGCAGCGAGGTAGCCGAACATGACCAGCGGCTCGTGGAACGGGTCGCGCTCCGTGTACGGACCCCACAGTGGCGGCTCCCGGTCGGCATGCTCGGCCCCCACCACGTGGTCGTAGACGAGCAGGTAGTCGAACCCCAACTCCTCGACTCCGACCCCGATGTCGTGCACGGCCTGGGGATCGCCGCGCAGCTCGATCTGCGGGTAGACGACGCCCAGCTTCATCCCTTCGCCCTCCTCGGGTTGGGAACGCCACCCTCGCGGCGGGGTTCGATCCCCGCCTCGAGCACCCGGCGTTCCTTGATCCGCCAACGGTCGTCCAGCTTGACCCACTGATCGTGGTACTCACCCCACAGCACCATGTCCGGCTGATCGTGGTCACGCGGCCGGTGCCACGCCCGCACGTAGCTCACCGCCGTTGGCCGAGTCCGGTCCGGTGAACTCGATCCAGATGTTGCCGATCAGATGCTGGGTCGCCTCGAACCGGGCCAGCGCAGTGTTCATCCACTCGACCACGGCGTCGGCCCCGACGATGTCACCACTGTGAGGCGAGGCGAACACGCAGTCGTCGGCGAACACCTCGCGGTGCTGCGTCGGTGTCGAGCCAGTCCGTCGCCCGGGCGTAGCGGAACATCTGATCGGCGATCGCCGCGCGATCCTCCAGCCGGTCAAACGTCATCGATGCCTCCAGTCGCGCTTCAGCGCACGATCACTTCAGGATTGCCGCTCCGCCAGCTGTACTCCTGCACCCGCTCCAAGATCTCCCAGCCCTCCGCGCCGCGCCGGAGGCGGTCTCGGTACGTGCCGGCGATCACGTACAAGTCCCCGCCCGGAGCGCCGGCGCGGACGTGCTGCGCGTGGAAGTACGACGTCGCCCGGGCGTCGTCTCCTTCGACCGTCACCAGGATGCTGCCCAGCAGGTGCTGGCTGGCGTCCAGGGGTTCGAGCGCCGCCCGCGCCCGGCCGACGATCGCCGTCCGGACCTTCGACCCGGCCGCCCGGATGGACGAACACCGCATCGGATGCGAAGCACCTCGCGACCGTCTCCCAGTCCCGGCGGTCCAGGGCCAGCACGTAGCCGACGAGCAGGTCGTTCACCGCCTGCCGGTCGATCACGCGGCGAACGTCGTCATGCTCGAGCGTCATCATCGGCCATCCGCGGACTCCTCGCCTGTTGTCGGCGGCCAGCGATTCCACGACAGTCGTTGTACAACAAGTGTTCTATCAAGTCAAGGCACCGACGCTGCCCGGCAGCAACGTGCCCAGCTCGTGGGCCAGCACGCGGCGTTGGTGCGTCGACGACCAGTGCTCCGGGTCGAGCGCGCTCTGCGCACCGAGCCCGTGGACGATCGTCACCAGGCGTCGCGAGACCACGTCGAGCTCGGCCTCGACGACGTCCGGGTGCTCGCGACCGCAGCAACGCCTTGATCCGGTCCTGCGCCGAGCGGACGTGGCCGGCATCCTCGGCGGCGAACTCCGGATCGCTGATCGCGACCCCCCAGAAGCACGTCAGCAGCCGCCACTCCGTGCGACGTCCGGCGTCCAGCGGGCAGCAGTGCCTCCAAGCAGGCGCGCAGCCCACCGCCGCGCCGCTCTGCCTCGTCGAAGCGTGCGCCGAGTCGATCGGCGACCTCGCGGAACGTCGACAGCAGCAGGTCACGCTTGTCGACGAAGTAGTGCGTGACCACCGTCGTGCTGTACCCGGCGGCGTCGGCGACGTTGCGGAACGTCAGCGCGTCCAGCCCATGCGTGCCCACCAGCTCGGCGGCTGTCGCCGCAACGTGACGGCGGCGAGCCGCATGATCGACGTGTCGTGGCATCGACGGACACCGTAGCGCGGATCTAGAACCGTTGTAGTACAACACGTGTTGCAGAATCCGATAGCTGCCTTGTAGCGTCCGCCCGCAACGCCCGGACCGCAGGAGGTCCCATGTCATTCGACTACCAGCAAGCGCTGTTCCACGTCGGTGTGCGGGTGCCCGATCTCGAAGCCGCCATGGCAGAGCTCACGGCCGGTCTCGGCTTCACCTGGGCGCAGGTCGTCGAGCGGGATCAAGCACTGTGGACGCCGGAGCGTGGCCAGCACACGGTCCGGCTGCGCTTCACGTACTCGTGCGAAGGACCGCAGCACGTCGAGCTGCTGCAGGGCGAAACGGGATCGATGTGGGATGGCGGCGATGCACCGGGCGTGCACCATCAGGGCGTGTGGGTCGACGACGTGGCGGCCGAGATCGAGCGGCTCGTCGCAGCGGGGTGGACGCTCGAGGCGGCGGGACGGTCGCCGGAAAATGGCTACGGCCCGATGGCTTACGTCCGCTCACCCGGTGGGTTCCTGCTCGAACCCGTCGCGACGGCAGTGCGCCCGAGGTTCGACCGGTGGTGGGCCGGCGGATCGTTCGACTGAGCCGATCGGGTTCGTCTCGCAGGCAAGCTGCTCGACTCACCCGTGCGTCACGGTTCTGCGATCGCAACGTGGTGGTAGATCTCGATGGTCCTGCGGGCGATCGCCCACCGCTCGTTGCGGCGTTCATAGTCGTCGTGCCATGCGGCGGCGACCCTGAACCACTGGCCGTCGGCGGTTTGCAGCACGCAGTCCAGATCCACCAGTCCGGTCGCTGAGCCGCCGTCGACCTGGATCGAGTGGTTGCTCGTCCAGTGGTGCGTCTCTCTGTTGCCTTCCCAGATCGGGCCGAGCGCATCGGCGATGGCATCTCGGCCCTTCAGCCAGTCGCCCCCAGGCATCGGCTGCCACTCCGCGTCCTCGTGCCAGACCGATGCGAATCGGTCACGATCACGCTTGTCGACACCGTGCGCGTAGTCGGCGACGAGCCGGCGGATCTCCTCGTACGCCACCAGTTCCTCGATTCTGCTCTCGTCACTCACGTCCGGACCTCCGTTTCGTCTGTGCTCTCACTGGTGCCATCGACTGGCAGGCTGCCCAACCCCTCAGCGGAGGCTGCGCCACCAGTCGGCGGTGATGTCGCCGAAGCGCTCGTGGTAGTGCGCGGCAACCGCTGATGCGTCGTCCGGTATGGGCTGGTGGTCCGTCGGCACCAGCGGGGAGGCCTGCTGGATCGGGTCGATCCACTCGAGGCGAGTGCTCTCGGTGACCTCACCGAGTCCCGGGACCGCCACCTCGTGGTGGTCGCTCGACTGGTGGTCGAGGAAGCCGTGGTAGTCGTCGAACGACAGCAGGGCGTAGTAGGTGCCGGGATCGGTGCCGCGGAAGTACTCGTAGCGACGAACCGCCCGCTCGTTGGCATGCGTCGCCTGGAACAGCTCCGTGGCGAGCTGCTCGAACCGGGCCTCCATTCCCGGACGCACGCGGATGTGGGCCAGCAGGGTTGCCATTGCATTCCTCCTCGTCAGGACATCTGGCGCTGGAACGCGGCCAGATCGAAGTAGTCGCGCCACAGGGAGATCACCCCGTCGTGAACCTCCCACACGCCGGTGACGGCGACCTCGATCCATCGCCCGTCGATCAGGAACCGGTCGAGTCGCTCGTTGAAGACGACGCCGCCCGTCGCGGCTTCGCGGTGGACGATCCACTCGATCTGGGAGCAGCGGTCGAGGAACGGTTCCAGCGTCGCCCGCACGGCGTCCGGACCGTGGACCGCCTTCATCGGGCACGTTGTCGTAGACGACATCGTCGTCGACGTAGGCGAGCGCGTAGTCGAGATCCCTGGCCTCGATCGAAGCCATGAAGAGGCGAACGGTGTCGAGCGGACTCATGGCGTCAGCGCCCGACCGGGCTCCAACCGCACATGATCTCCTGCTCCTTGCCGACACGTCGGGCGAGCAACGACGTCCCCTGCCTGGTGCGCTCTCCATCACCGGCGGCGACCGCCTCGCTCCATCGCCGCGGAGAACGCCTCGCTGGCGGCGCGGTAGCGCTCGACGACGTCGTCGAGGTGCAGGCTGGCACCGGCGGGCGTCGAGGTGCGCCGGAATCGGCGAAGGCCTCGAGCTCGGCGGTCTCCTCGGTCATCCACGCGATCTCGTGCGCGGCCCGCACCGCGGCGTTGCGCAGCACGAGGTCCATCATGTAGATCGTCACCTGAACGGTCTCGTCCGTCACCGCCGGCAGCACCACCTCCATCAGCTCGCGGCTGCAGTCGTTGAGGATCTGCTCCGTCGTCGGCTTGGCGATCATCCGTCTTCCCTTCCTGCTCTCCCTCAGCGTGAGCAGATGTCGAGATACCGCTCCTGGAAGTAGCACAGGCTGTTGATGAGGAACGTGGTCATGATCCCCTTCCCCTGCCCGCGGGAGAGCCCGTCCGCGCCCTTCATCATCTGCACGTACAGCTCGGCCATGCCGAGGATGAAGAAGTACTCCATCACCTGCGGGTTGACCTGCTCCTCGGTGAAGCCGGTCAGCTCCCGGTACTCGGCCAGGAATGCCTCGGGATCCGCCGTGTACATGCTGTTCGGGAGTGGGCTGCCGCTGTAGTAGCCGACGTCCTCGCGGGGGTCGCCGATCCGGGTGAACTCCCAGTCGATGACGACCGGCGGGTGATCATCGGCGACGAGGATGTTGCCCGGCTGGAAGTCGCCGTGCACCACGGAGAGCGGCACCGGCGGCGGCTTGTTGGCCCGCAGCCATGCCGACACGTAGCGGATGATCGGGCTCGAGTCCGTCAGCTCCTGTCTCGGCTTTGGCATAGATGTCGATGGCACTGTCGATGTAGCTGTCCCAGTCGGCCGGCCGCTCCATCACCTGCGGCATCGCTCCAGCGGTGTGCGCGCAGCGCATCGGCCACCTCGAGGAAGATCCTCCTCGCTGCCTCCAGGTCGGCGTCGGGACCGAGCGTGAGCTGCAGCGGCGTACCGGTGACATGGTCCATGATGATCGTCTTCGATCCCATCAGCTCGCCGCTGGCGTCGTACCAGCGTGGCCGCGGGATCTCGATCGTGTGGACGTTCCACAGCGCCTGCAGCAGCTCCCACTCCCGATCGCGCTCGCTCTGGAACACCCTTCACCGCCGGGCGGATCGGACCGCACGATGAGCTTCTGCTCGCTGCCGTCAGCCGCCCGAATGTCGGCCACCGCAGTGACCCGGCTGTAACCGCCGCTGATCGGCCGGTAGACACGACCGTCGCCTTCAGGTCCGGTTCCACCTCGGCGAGGAACCGCTCGAGGCGTTCGGGCATCGGGATCTCATCGGCCATCGGTGCTCCTCACGCTGATCGGATCGAAGCTGACGTGGAGCTCCTGAGCGCGCGCAGCCAGTACCCGCGCAGATGGCAGAAGTCGTTGCGGTCCGGGGTGAAGCGCAGGTTGCTCATCCGCTGCAGGAACAGCTCGACGGCGATCCGTTGCTCGAGCTTCGACAGGCCCTCCCCCGGGACATCGGTGCTCGCCGGCCCCGAAGGCAACGTGGCGCCCGGCGTTGCGGCGTTCGAGGTCGAGATCGTCGGGTTCGGCGAACCGCTCCGGATCCCGGTTGGCGGCGCCGTAGCGGATGTGCACGGTCGACCCCTTCGGGATCGTGACGCCACCGATCTCCACGTCGCGGGCGACGCCACGCCACAGGCCCTGAGTCGGCGACTCCAGACGCAGCACCTCGTCGACGAACGTCGGGATCAGCGCTGGATCGGCACGGAGGCGGCGCTCCACGTCCGGGTGGCTGATCAGGAGCCACAGGCCCGAGGTGATGGCGAACGTCGTCGTCTCGTTGCCGCCGATGTAGAGGTGGTCGATGAGGTTGACGATCTCGTGGTCGGTCAGCGGCCGATCGACGTCCTGCTCGAGGTCGTGGAACGTCACGTGGGCGAGGTGGGACAGCACATCGTCGCCGGGGTTGCGGCGCTTCTCCTGGAGGTGCGCGTAGATGTACTGCTGGAACTCCACGCCCTGTTCGGCGACGTACATCTCCTGGTCCGGCGTGAGCCCCCGTGAGAACGGCATCACCCAGGCCTCGGACCATCGCTTGAGCTGTTCGATGTCACTGAGCGGGAAGCCGAGCACGGTGGTGATCACCATGACCGGCAGCGGCATGGCGAACTGCCGCACGATCTCCACCTCGCCGTCGTCGATCCACTCGTCCATCAGCGACGTGGCGAGCCGCTCGATCACCGCGCGCTGCTGCTCGGCGCCCGCGGCGTTGAACCACGGGTCGACGAGCACTCGGTACTCCCGGTGGACCGGCGGATCGATCCCCAGCGTCTGCTTGCGCCGCCACCCGTGCTCCTCGTAGTAGCGCATCGCCGCCTCGGACTCGAGCAGCCGGAACTCGCTGCTCGTCGAGGTGTGCGGGAACAGCTCCGGGTGGCGCAGCACGTAGATGACGTCGTCGTAGCGGCTCAGGAAGTACTCCCCCGTCGACGGCACCCGCCACACGGGTGCCTCCTCGCGGAGCCGTCGGTAGTGCGGGAACCAGTCCTCCTGGACGGCCGGATCCATGAAGTCGATCTCGTCGACGTGGGTCTGGCTCATGGTCGGTCTCCTCGGGCACTTCTCAGGGCACGATGACGGCACGCCCCTCCAGCGTTCCCTGTTCGAGCTCCTTGAACGCCTCCGGGATCTGGTCGAACCCGTACGTGGTCACCTTCGGCTCGATCAGTCCGGTGCGGGCGAGGGCGATCACGTCGCGCAGGTCGCTGATGCTCCCCCAGCTCGACGTCGAGAGCTCGACCTCGAACTTCGTCGCCCAGAACGAGTACGGGATCGCGCCGCCGGCGGCGCCGACGAGCATGATCCGCCCGCCAGCGCGGGCGATGGCGAACGCCAGCGCCAACGTGGCCTCGTTGCCGACGAGGTCGAACGAGGCGTCCACACCGCGCCCCTTCGTCAGTTCAGTGATCGTCGATGCCGCGTCGGCGCCTGCCTCGACGGTGTGATGGGCCCCGAGTGACTCGGCGAACTTGAGCGCCTCCGGCTTGCCATCCACCGCGATGACGGTCGCTGGGGTGAGCGCACGCAGGATCTGCACCGCCAGGTGACCCAGACCGCCGATCCCGATGACAACGGCCACCGAGCCAGGACCGAGGCTGGCGAGCGACCGCCGGATCGCTCGGTACGGCGTGACCGCGGCGTCGGTCAACGGCGCGGCGAGGATCGGGTCGAGGTCGCCGAGCGGCGCCAGCTGGCGCACGCTGTCGACGACCATGTACGCCGCCATCCCGCCGTCGACGCCGAGGCCCCATCCGGCCCCCGGCAGCTCGGCGATGCGATCGCAGAGGTTCTCGTCGCCGGTCTGGCAGTGGGCGCACGCTCCCGCAGCCCAGCGGGCCGTAGACGGCGACCGCCTCTCCGACCTCGAGCCCGGACGCACCGGGCCCGAGCGCTTCGACCCATCCGGCCGACTCATGGCCGAGCGTGAACGGCAGCTCCGCGTTGAACACTCCGGCGTCGAACTCGTGGATCACGTGAAGGTCGGAGTGGCAGAGGCCCGCCGCTCCGACGCGGACGAGCACCTGTCCGGGGCCCGGTTCCGGCTGCGGGACCTCCTGGTATTCGGGGGCCGTCTTCCACGCAACCATGCGGTACGCCTGCATGCGCCGGAGCGTAACTTGACACTGACCACTGCTTGGACGGGGGACCATGGACGCCAGCGACGTCATCCAAGTGCACCAATTGCTCGGGCTCTACGGACACATCGTCGACGCCGCGGCGTGGGATCGCTTCGAGGAGCTGTTCGTCGATGACGCCGTGCTCGACTTCACGGGCGTGCGGGCGCCACGTGTCTTCGAGGGGATCGAGGAGATCCGCGAGTACTTCCGCGAGGCCAATCACCCGTCGGCGCACCACGTCACGAACATCGTCGTGTTCGAGGACGACGGGGTGGTGCGCGTGAAGAGCAAGTTCTTCGCGCCCTACACGCGCGAGACGCACGATCCCGCTGCGCTGGTACGGCGGTGACTACGACGATGTCGTCGTCCGACACGCCGGACGGGTGGCGCTTCCGGCGCCGGGCGTGCACCCGACGCTGGCAGTTCACGCCCGGCCCCCAGGACGACCTGCCGGAGCACCGCCGCACGTTCTGACCGGCCGCCCCGATCTGGGTGCGACGTTCACGACGACTCTGGGCGGGGAGGTTCTCGAATTCGAGACTGCCGCCCGAACCAGATGAGAGCGTGCTCAGCGCGATGCCGAGCGACTTCGCGCGCGAGCCCTTGTCGTGGAAGTCGGCCTCGAAGCAGATGCGGTCGCCCTCGAATCGGAGGAAGGACATCACCTCGACCGACCACTTCTTCCCGACGTGCTCGGCGCCGTAGATCGACGGATCCTTGACGGTGGCGCTCATGACGTAGTGCAGGGCCAAGCCGTCGTCGTTGCTCCAGAACTCGTCCGGCACGAGCTGCAAGTCGTCCCACCTCGACAGCCCGCTGGCGAAGAACTCCCGGATCGCCGGCCATCCCTTGAACGTTCCGCTGGCGATGTCGTGGAGGACGGCATCCGGGGTCATGAGGTCCTTCGGCGCGTCCGGGTTGCCGGAGCTCCACCCCGCGAACAGTCGCTTGGCGATCTCGATGCGCTCGTCGCTCATGCTCGCGACCATAGATCGGTACGCTCCGCGCGTGGACGAGTCGATCGGCAGACTGCTCTCACTCGACGGCAAGGTTGCCCTGGTGACGGGCGCGGCGACGGGGATCGGCGCGGCGATCGCCGCCGTGCTCGCCGCCGCCGGCGCACACGTGATGCTGGCGGACGTCGACGACGATGGCACGAGCGCGGCGGCGCGCCGAGCTGCGCAAGCAGGGTCGACGTGCCGACCCCGTGCACCTCGACGTCACCGACGAGCTCTCCGCCCGCAACGGCATCGAGGCGGCCGTGCGGGCGGGCGGGGCGCTCGACGTGCTCGTCAACAACGCCGGCTCGTACCACGAGGCGGGCAGCATCGTCGACCAGAGCTACGAGTCGTGGAGGCGGGCGATCGCCGTCAACTACGAGGGCGTCTTCCTGTGCTGCAAGCCGGCGGCCGAGCACATGGTCGAGCGTGGCGAAGGCGGCGCCATCGTCAACATCTCATCGGTGGATGGGATCCTGCCGTGCCTCGGCACCGGCTACGACTCCGCCAAGGGCGCGCAGTTCCAGTTCACCCGGAGCCTGGCGGTGGACCTGGCACCGAGCGGCGTCCGCGTGAACTGCGTCGCGCCCGGCAGCGTGCCGGTGGAGACCATCCGGCGCATGAAGGCCGGGAGCTCCCTGCCCTTTGGGACGAACCGTCGGTGCCGACCGGGCTGATGGGACCGCTTTCGCGGATGCGGTCGTCGAACATCCCGCTCGGCCGCCGCGGCGAGCCCGAGGAGATCGCCCATGCCGTGCTGTTCCTGTCGTCGTCTGCCGCGTCTCTACGTCACCGGCCAGACCCTCGTCGTCGACGGCGGCTGGACGCTGATGAGCGATCAGGGGTCAACATGCTCTTCAGCAACGCGCTGAGCGCACCAGCCTGACGTCCGTCGACGTACTCCTCGAGCCGGCTGATCCGACCGTTCTCCACGGTCCCGATGAAGCAGCCGACGACGCGCAGCGGCTCGCCGTCCGGCAGCGTCCCCATCAAGACGTGCTGCTCGAGGAACCCGCCGGGGATCCCCCGTCGCCGGACGTTCTCCATCCGCAGGTCCGGCACCTTGGAGCGAAGCGCGGCGAACCCACGGAGCGAGTCCTCCAAGGCGCGCTCCTGCTCGGTGAGGTTGATCCACAGGATCGAGCCAGGTGCGCAGGCGGCTTGCAGCGCCGCAAGGTCCCCAGCAAGCAAGCCCGTCGAAGAACCGATTGGCGGCAGCGAGGCCTGGATCGCCCGCTGCGTGTCATCGTTCATGATCTGCCTCCCGGGCGATACTAAGTTGAGACAGTGTCCAGTGATGAGCAGGCCATCATCGACGTCGCGGTCGCCTACACGTGGGCGCTCGACACGAAGCAGTTCGAGGATCTGCGGTCGGTCTTCGCGCCGGACGCCACCGCCGACCTCCGCGGCGTGCACTGTGACGACCAGGACGCCATCATCGCCCGCATCTCGGGCGGCGTGGGCCGCCTCGACGCCACGCAGCACCTCGTGTCGAACCATCAGGTGCGCGTCGACGGGGACACCGCCACCCACCGCTGCCACCTCCAGAGCCAGCACGTCAAGCGGGGGACGCCGGGCGGCGACAACTTCCTCATCGGCGGCATCTACGACGACCGGCTGGCCCGCACGCCGGACGGATGGCGGATCACGTACCGCACGCTGATCGAGGTGTGGACCGACGGCAACCCGGCGGTGATCGCCAGATGACGCGCCGCAGTACTGTAGAGCCACACCAGTTACCCATGGCCTGGGGGCCGACGAGCAAGGGGGGCGAATGACCGACACGACGGATCCGCGGCCGCGTCTGGAGGCCTTCTTCAAGAAGCGCAGCAACGATCCCGACAGCGTGCAGGTGGTGGACTACCAACTCATCACTGGCGGCTACAGCCGCCAGATGTCGCGCGTCTGGATCGAGGAGGGCGGCCAGCGCCGCGGCTACATCATCCGTCAGGATCCGCCGCCGGGCCAGGCGATCATCGACACTGACCGGGCCACGGAGTGGGAAGTGCTGTCCACCTTGCACAAGACCGGCAAGGTGCCGATGCCGGCGCCGTTGTGGTTCGACCCGACGGGCGAGGAGCTCGGCAGCCCGGCGATTGTGATCGACATGTTCGAGGGTGAGGCCCTCATCAGCGCAGGCCGCAAGTGCGACCCGAGCGACCTGCCCAAGCTTGCGCCGCGGCTGGCCGAAGTCGGGGGTGTACTGGCGGCGTTCCCGCTGGAGGAGGCCCCCGCCTGCCTCGAGGTGCCGTCCTCCTGGGACGACTACATCGATGCCCGCATCCAGTACTGGGTCGACGCCGAGAAGGCGCACGTCGATCGTGACCCCTTCATGCGGTTGATCGCCAGCTACCTGCGCACGCACCGCCCGCCACCGGTTCCCCTCGGGCTCGTCCATGGCGACTTCCAGGTCGCCAACGTCCTGCTCGGCCCCGATGGCTCCGACGTCCTCATCGACTGGGAGCTGGCGCACATCGGCGACCCGCGGGAAGACCTCGGCTGGTGCATGATGGCCAGCGTCACCCAGCCGCCCGACGTCGTCGGGGCGGACGAGGAAGCCTTCTACTCCCGCTACCGCGAGCTGAGCGGGCTCAGCGAGGAGCAGGTCAACCCGGTCACGACGGACTACTTCCTCCTCCTCGCGTCGGCGACCGTCTTCGTCAGCGTCATCGAGCAGCTCGCCGTGCTGGACCGTGGCGAGGCCACGGGCATCCCCCTGACGTACATGTCGCCTGCCGTCTCAGGGATGCACGACGTGTTCTATCGAGCGTTGAAACGCCATCAGGCGGCAACTGGAGGTGAGCACCAGTGATCTCGCGACCGACCACCCAGCAACTGATCGATGCGATCGCCATCGAGCTGAACAGCAAGGTCGCCCCGGCGATCTCCGATCCGACGGTTCAGGTCCAGCTCGAGATGGCGATCGCCGTGTTGAAGACGACGGCCGTGCGCAGCGCCAACGAGCTGGCGTGGATGCAGGAGGAGCGCGACGCCATCGAGGAGACGGCCCGTCAGCTGCTCGACGCGCTGCCAGACGCCAAGCCGCTCCAGGAGGCGTTGCAGACGTACACCGACGGTCTCGACGAACAGCCTCTACGCCAAGGACGCCCAGGCGGACTACGCGTGGGCCACCGAGGTGCTGTCGTGCGCCATCGAGGCGGCCTACGACTCCGGCAACGCCGAGCACATCGCCGCCGTCGGCCAGCTGATGGACCAGCGCCACGCCAACCAGCAAGCCGTCACCGGCCAGTTCATGGCCGCCGGCCGAACCTGACGTTCACCGACCGCTCGACCTTCAGCTGCGCAGCTGCTCGAGCACTGCCATGTCGTCTCGGCAGGCCCAGTGCTCGACGATCTTGCCGTCGGCGACTCGCCAGATGTGAATGAACGTCCACGTCACCGGACGTCCTGACACGGGCGTGTCGGCGAGCAACGGCATCGTGGATGCCCGGTGGATGCCGTGCACCGTGAGGTGCTGTGCGACGAGATCGCCGTCGCCGATGAGGTGGTGCTGCTCCACGGTGACCGGCCCGAAGTCGTTGTCGATGATGCTCAGGATGAGCCTGAGGCCGTCGCGGCCCTGCGGTCCTGCCGCGTGGTTCACCATGTCGTCGGCGACGAGATCGTCGAGGACGGTGTCGTCGCCTTCCTGCTGCCGTCGGAACATCTCCTCAACGACATCTTTCGCACTTCGCTCGCTCATCAGGACAGCATGGCGCCGGTGCAATCGCTGCGTCAGCGGCCCGGCTTGACGTTCCGCGCCAGAGCTGCCGTCGAGGCCGACCGGCGGCAGCACGCATGGATGTCCCGCCCACAGCTCGACGCTGTCCCCCGTGCGGCCCCTCGGGCCCTCGGCGACCAGCTCCACCAGACACGGCGGCGATCTGCTCGGGCTCCATCATCGTCGGCGGAGGAGGCTTCTCGCCGAGGTGCGACCGATACATCGGCGTGTTCGTCGGACCGACGCCAATCGAGTTCACGCGGATGCCGTGCGATGACAGCGCCCGTGACCACACGAGCGTCAATCCCTTCACGCCCCACTTGGAGGCGTCGTAGACGTCGAAGCCCGGCCCACCGATCGGCGGCCGACGAACCGTCGCCCACTCACACGCGCCCGGAATCGGCATGGTCGACGTCGATCGGGTATCCGCACGTGTGGATGTGGTCCGTCGTGATGTTCACGATGTCGCCGCCGTTCTTGATGAGATGCGGGATGGCGGCCCGGCCCACGAGGTACGTTCCGCCCAGGTTGACGTCCACCATGAAGTGGAAGTCGTCGACCGCCTGCTCCCAGGAATCGGTGACTGGCGCCGTGAGTCGGATGACGCCCGCATTGTTGACCACGAGATCGAGCCCGCCGAACCGCTCGGCGGCGCGCTCGACGAACGCCACGACCTCGTCGGGCTTGGAGACGTCGGCGACCTGCGCCAGCGCTCGGACACCATGGCCTTCCAGCTCGCGCCGGAGCTCCTCGACCGCCGGATCGACGTCGCACACCGCCACGTCGGCACCAGCTTCGGCGAGGCCGATGGCGAACGCGCGACCGAGGCCCCTCGCCGCTCCAGTGATGATCGCTCGCCGCTGGACGAGCGGACGGCCGCTCATCGCAGCGACACCGGAAGGTTCCAGCACGTGTACGTGTCGCCGTGCTGCAGTGACCGCAGCACCGGCTCCGCGCCGCTCGCCAGGCGGATCTTCGGTGCGGCGTCGAGCAGCATGGTCGACACGAGGACGACGATGTCACGGGTCAGCGCATACCTCGAGCGGGGCGGTCCTCGGGGACCGCCGGGTGCACCGACGGCTTGCCGAGCCCGAAGGCGATGCCGGAGCACAACCCGTCCGCCCGGTACTGCCCGCGTGGCTCCCGCTGGCAGAGGTCCTTGCGTTGCACGAGGAACTCGTCAGGGTCGGCGAACGCCCGCGGATCGCGGTTGGCGGCTGCCGCCGAGCACATGATCAGCGCGCCGGTCGGCAACAGGCGCCCGAACCGCTCGACTTCGTGGCGGGCGAAGCGCGGCGCCGACAGGATGGGCGTGGAGTGACGCAGCGCCTCGAGGTAGGCCGACTTGACGAGCCGCCGTTCAGCCACCACTTCCTCGAGCTGATCCGGGTGGGTCAGCAGCAGGAACCACAGGTTGGCCAGCGTGCCGGGCAGCGTGTCGTGGTCGGTCTCGAGCAACGTCGCCACGACGTCCTCCGCGCTGCCCGGTGAGCCGTCGACTTCGATGCTGGCGATCGCCGACAACAGGTCCGGCCCCGGATCGGCTCGACGCGCCTCGACGAGCGGGCGGAAGTACTCGACCAGTTCGCCGATCGCCCGGCGGCCGGCATCCTCGGTGACGGGATTGGCGTGCGTCCCCCGCTGCATCGCCTCACAGCGAGCGGCGAACCACTGGATGTCATTCGCAGGAAGATCGAGGGTCCGAGCGAGCAGCTCGTTCGGGAACCGCAACGCCAGGTCCGCGCTCAGATCGGCGTCGCCGCCCGCCGTCATCCGGCCGATCAGCTCCTCGGCCAGCCCCGGCGCGTGCGCGTCGATCCCGGTGGCATGGGCGACGAGCACGGGCAGCGACTCGCCCAGATCCCGACCGAGATCGGGGATGCCGTACCACCATCGCTTCGAGCGGGTCTCGTAGTTGGCGTCGTCCTGGAACACCGACGTGACGTCGTCGTAGCGGGTGATCCAGTACGCGTTGCCAGACCAGTCCCGGTAGCACGGGTAGTGCTCCCGGAGGATGCCGAGCAACCGGTACGGATCGTTCAGGTACTCGGCGCTGCGCAGCTCCCCCGGCCGGATCAGGGGCGTCGCCTCACCGGGCCGCTCGCGCTGGTGGACCTCGTAGCTGCGGAGGCCGGATTGCTCCTCGCTCATACCCGATCAGACCCGGTCGAACTCGATCCACAGCTCGTTGATCGCCCCGAAGCCGATGGGGGCGAGACTGACGCC
The DNA here is from genome assembly GCA_963774635.1 of uncultured Acidimicrobiia bacterium. Classification (GTDB taxonomy): domain Bacteria; phylum Actinomycetota; class Acidimicrobiia; order Acidimicrobiales; family Ilumatobacteraceae; genus JALZMG01. The sequence continues at coordinate 112,414 of CAVZFS010000027.1, read as the reverse complement.
GTCGATGTCCTTCGGCATCCGGTCGACGGCGATGGCCGGGTCCTTCAGATGGCGGCCGACGATCTGCGAGCCGAGCACGGACTCCTGCGTCGAGATCCACGCTCCTGGGCACAGATGCGTGCCGACGCCGAACGCGAGGTGGCTGTGGACGCCTTCCTTGTGGTGGCCACTGCGCAGGATCTTCCCGGTGTACAGGTCGTCTCGGAAGATGTCGAACCGCTCCGGGTCGTGGAACACACGCTCGTCGTGGTTGCCCGAGTACTCGACCATCTTGAGCAGTGACCCGGCCGGGATCGTCTCGCCGTGCAGCTCGACGTCGAAGGAGTTGTGCCGTGGCTGGATCCCGGCGATCGGCATCGCACAGCGCAACGCCTCCTGGAACGCCGGACCCCACAGGTCCTCGTCTGCCATCACCGCCTGCAGCTGATCGGGATGCTGCAGCAGCAGGTACCACATGTTGAGCAGCGCGCCGCGAGTCGTCTCGCCGCCACCGCCGACGATCAGCGCGATGAACGACGTGATCTCCTCCGTCGACATCACATCGCCGTCGATCACCGAGTGGCACAGCTCGGAGATGATGTCCATCGCCACCTGGTTGCCCTCGGCGTCGAACAAATAGCTCGGCTGCTCTCGTCGGGCGGCCACCAGTCCCACGACGTACTCCTCGAGCTCCCGCCGGGCGACGAGCCCGCGCTCGTGGCCTTCGGTGCCACCGAGACCGTTCATCATCGAGTGGTACCAGTAGAAGAACTGGCCACGCGCGTCGTCGGGGAAGCCGAGCACCTGGCACACGACGCGGATCGGGAACTCGTCGGCGAAGCCTCGGCCGAACTCCATCGTGTAGCGACCCGTCGCCGGGTCGAGCTCGGCGGCTCCGCCAGGTTCGAACCACGACTGGATCATCTCGTCCGCCAAGCGCTGCAAAGCGGGCAGCCGCTTCGTCAGTGCGGCGCCGACGAGGTGGCGGCCATAGATGTTGCGCCGGCGCCGGTGCTCGACGCCGCTCAGCTCGAGCTGGGTGTTGCCCAGCACCCCGCTGGATGAGCCCTTGGGGATCGTGTTGAACCCCGGCTCGTCCAGGTAGCAGGCCTCGATGTCCTCGTACCGAGTGACCCAGTAGCAGTTGTGCAGCTTGTCGCGGAACACCGGGTAGTGGTCGCGCAGGATGCGGTAGTACGGGTACGGGTTGCGCTTGTACTCCGCCGAGTCGAACAGGACCGGGTCGATCAGCGGGGTCCCGTCGGCGCTGCGTCCCATGTCGAACGCCTGACCCACGGGCATCAACGGAATCTCGCGGACCGTCGTGTCGGTCATGAGCCGACCACCGACGCCGCCGCCGAGGCTCCGGCGACGCGGCCGAAGACCAGGCAGTTGGCGTAGTTGTTGCCGCTGCCCACGTACTGCTGGCCGACCACGCCGCCCGTGCACTCGCCGGCGGCGAAGAGACCTGGGATGCCCCGACCGTCGTTGCTGCGCACGTTGGCGGAGGGGTCGATGCGCAGGCCGCAGGCCGTCGACGCCACGGTCGCCGGACGCAGCTCGGCACCGTAGAACGGCGCCGTCGTGACCGGCTCCAGGAACTTGGCGTCCTTGAGGTAGTCGGGGTCGGTGCCCTGCTCGACGCCGGCGTTGTACCACGCGACGGTCCCTTCGAGATTCGTCGACGGCACACCGAGCGCGGTCGCCAACTCGGAGATCGTCGCCGCCGACGTCATCCGACCCTCGGCCACCATCTGTTCGACGATGTCGAGGTTCCAGTGCGGGCTCTGGCGCTTCGTCGAGCCCGGGATCGAGTGCTTGTAACGCGCCACGCCGGCGGCCGTCGCCGCGTCGAGCGTGGCCCGATCGAAGATGGCGTAGACCACGTCTCCTTGCTCTCGCGCCTGTGAGTCGAGGAGGCCATACGAGGTCGACTCGTCGACGAAGCGCTGGCCGTCGCGGTTGACCAGCACGATCCATCCCGGCAGGTACGCCTCGTAGATGAGGTCGAAGCCGGCATGCAGCAACCGCAGGCCATGATCGTGCCCGGTCACCTGCGCGCCGACCTGCTCGGCCAGATCGAACGCATCGCCGCGGGAGCCCTCCGCACCGATGTACCACGCCGACCCGGTGTGCGCCGCCGATGGGAAGTACGCGTTCAGCTTCTCCGGGCTGTTGCCGAACCCTCCCGTGGCGATCACGACGGCACCGGCGGTGATCGAATCGTCACCGACGGCGACCCCGACGACCGCGCCGGACTCCGTGAGCAACCGGTCGACGCGCTGGCCGAGCGCGACGTCGACCTCGGCCTCTCGGCAGTGCCGGGCCAGGACGTCGATGACTGCCTGGCCGCGTCCGATCGGGACGTGGACTCGCGGCACCCGTTCCTCGCCGCCGAAGACCATGCGTGTCGTAGAACTCGACGCCCAGATCGCCCACCCATTCGACCGTCGGACCCGCCAGCTCGCAGAACCGGCGCACGACGCCGGCGTCGACGTTCCAGCGGTTCAGCTGGAGGTAGTCGTGGAACAACGCGTCGACGTCGTCGTCGATCCCCAGCGCCTTCTGGTACCTCGTCCCTGCGCCCATCATCAGGCCGCCCGAAAGCCGCGAGGAGCCACCGACGACGCCTTCGCTCTCGGCGACGAGGACGCTCGCCGCGCCGCGTTCCCGAGCCGTCAGCGCGGCGGCCAAGCCAGCCACGCCCGATCCGACGACGATCACATCGACGTCACGTGCTTCGTCCATCATCGTCCTCCTCGTCAGCGTGCGATCAACCCGCCGTCGACCACGATCTCGGCACCGTTCACGTAGCTGGATTCGTCGCTGAGCAGGAACATCACGGCCGCCGCGACCTCCTCGGCGCGACCAGGCCTGCCGAGCGGGACACCGGTCGTCCACCGTTCGACGGTGTCCTCGCCCCGCCCCAGCAGCATGTCGGTGGCGATCGCGCCGGGGTGTACCGAGTTCACGCGCACCCCGTACCGACCCAGCTCGTGCGCAGCCGACTTCGTCATCCCGCGCACCGCCCACTTGCTGCCGACGTAGGCGATCGAGCCATGACCGCGCATACCCGAAACCGAGGAGATGTTGACGATGCTGCCGGCACCCTGGTCCCGCATGATCGGGGCCACGGCCGCCATGCCGAAGATGACGCCGTACTGATTGATCTCCGTGATCAGCCGGATCGTCGCTTCGTCGACCTCGAGGACGCCACCCTCCCGGTGCACGCCGGCGTTGTTGACGAGCCCGTCGATCCGGCCGTGCTCCGTGCGGGTCTTCTCCAGCACCGCACGCCACTCCTGTGGGGACGTGACGTCGAGGCGGCAGTACGTGCCGCCTACCTCGGCGGCCACCGTGGCGCCTGCCTCATCGGCGACGTCGGCGACGACGACGTGAGCACCATCGGCGGCGGCCTGTCGCGCCTCGGCTGCTCCCATGCCGCGAGCGGCACCGGTGATGATGACGACCTTGTCGGTGAGGCGTCCCACCACTACTCGAACTCAGGACAGCAGCGCGAACAGGTCCAGATCATCGATCGCGGTGACCGCCCGATCGACCATGTGCGTCATCCACTCCCGACCACGTTCGTTGGAGGGATCGAGCGTGCCGGCGATCACGACGACGATCGTCCACACGTAGAGGATCGCCCGCCGGTAGTCCTCCCATGCCTGCTCGGCCGAGTAGCCGGCGACCCCGCCGTGCACGAGCGTCTCGTGCCACTTCGCGATGAGGTCGCGTTCGTGGGCTCGACGCTCCTCGATGGGGAGGCTGCCGCTCAGGAAGTAGGCGAGGTCGGCGACCGCCTTCTCGCGGAGGACACCTTGCCAGTCCAAAGCAGCGACGGGAGCGTCGCCCGGTGCCGTCCCGAAGAACAGGTTGTCCATCCGGAAGTCACCGTGGGCGACCGTCAGGGGCGGGCTCGTCATCCACTCCTGCATGCGGGGGACGGCGGCGAGGTACCGGTCCTTGATCGCCCGTACGTGGTCGGGAATCACCGCTCCGAACACCGCCACCATCGGGTCCCAGCCGATCGCTGCACCCTGTTGCAGCGCGTCGGCGTGGTTCGACGGGTAGAGGTACGGCATGAACTCCAGCACGGGCCGGTCGACGTCGTTCCAGAAGCTGGCGTGCAACTCACCGAGCTCGACCATGCACAGCTCCGCATCGGCGCCGCGCAGCCCTCGATCTGGTCGCCGAGCCGGTAGTGCGACATGTCCTCGAGGAGGAGGACGAAGTTCTCCTTGCCTTCGATCTCGGCGAAGTAGACCTCCGGCGTGGCGGCCGGCGTCAACGCCGCCACGTCGCGGTAGAAGAGCACCTCGCGCCGGTAGATGTCGAACGCCAGGGCCACGGCCCGGTTGGCATCGTTCGTCGCCGGGAACTTGAACACCATCGAGCGGGGTCCGTCGCCACGCTCGTAGGCGAGCTCGAGCATCTCCAGCCCGCTCATCATCCCGACGCCTTCGCCGAGCGGGTGACGTTGCACGCTCTTCACGACGACGTCCCGACCCTGCGACTGCAGGGCGGTGGTCAACCATTCCGGCGTGACGTCCTCGGCGCGGCGCGGAAGCGGCCCGTAGGCAGGCCGCCCGTCGACGTTGCTTGTAGATCCTGATGCTGTTGAGCTCACGTGGTCCCCTTCACGAGGTCATTGCCGCGGCGATGCTTCCTCGACGGCGAGGAGCAGGTCCGTCACGTCGATGTAGCCGTCTGTGATGTCCGGTGTCGGGCGTGTACGACCTCTCCGTCCCACACCGAGTAGTTGGTCTTGCGCTGGCAGATCGACTCGTACTCGCTGACGTTCCCGGCGCACGACACCGGCTGGTAGCCGAGCAGGTAGAAGTCCTCGACCGTGGCGATCGCCTCGCGGAACGCCTCCCGGTCGTCGATGTCGACGCCGTCCTCCAATGCCGCGTTCGGCCACCTGGTACACGAAGAGGACCGCCGAGAACATCGACCGCATGAACGAGCCACGCGGCGACTGCGGACCGTAGGCGTCGAGGGCGGCTTCCCGCTCGGCCAGCATGAACTGCGTGAACTCGCTGTACAGCTCGGGTTGCTCGACGATGAAGCCCGGCGTCTCGAACTCCGTGCCGGCCGACTCCGGCAGCCCCCGCACTGACTCGTCGTCACAGGAGTTCGACGTGTACACCTGCGCCTTCCTCTCCGGCGGACCGCAGGCCCTGGATGAACGAGGCGCAGTCCGGGGCCGCGATGCCCATGAAGATGGCGGGGTTCTCGGATCCCTGCGAGGTAGTCGGACGACCTGCTGGATGACGGCGGGGTAACCGGCCTGCTCGCCGGGCGTGTACGGGAACCCCATGAACTCGAACCCGTCCGAGCGTTTCGGCGTAGTACTGGTAGAAGCGCTCCTGCGTGTCCTGCCAGCACTCCGTGCCGGGCGCGTTCTCGGCCCAGATGATGGCCAGGCGATCATGGCCCTTGATCTCGGCGATCATCTGCGCGCTCGACGGGAAGGCGGACGCGCAGCCTCCGAACGGCGTGTACACCCCGGGCTGGTCGAAGTCGGCGATGAAGATCGGCTGCATCTCGACGACCGGGAACGGCGGCGAAGATCGGGTACATCAACGGCGTGAAGAAGTCGATCCCCGGGACGATGACGTTCGGGTTGGCGGCGGCGAGCTCGTTGGCGCAGGCCTGAGCCTCGTTCTGGTCGGCGGCGTGACGGCACACGACCAGCTCGACGGGCCGCCCCGGCGTCCCAGCCTCCACGTCGGCACCGATCCCGCCGAGTCGCTCGTTGATCAACTGCGCGGCTGCCTCCGCTCCCTCGGTGACCTCGGGGAACGATCCCGCAGGATCACCCTCGAGGTTGACCACGCCGATGACGAACGGCTCGAGGCTGTCGTCGGCGGCCAGTGGCTCGTCCGCCGTCGCCTCGAGCGCGGCGCGCAGCTCCTCGGCGCCTTGTGCGCTCTCGCCCTCGTCGCCGCCGGCCGCTCCACCGCCAGGCTCGGCCCCCGTCCCTTCCGCCGTCGTCGCTTCAGCGTCAGTCGCTTCCGGCTCCTCCTCACCAGCGGTGGTCTCCGCACCAGCGGTGGTCTCCGCACCAGCGGTGGTCTCCGACCGGCGGTCGTCTCGGTTTCGCCTCCCGCCGTCGTCTCGGCGGGCTCGGCCGTCCCACCGCCATCGTCGTCTCCGCACGCGGCAACCAGCAGTCCGGCGCAGGCCAGCACGCTGATCAACGATGGTCGACGGTGTCGTGCCATGCCACTGTCCCCCGACTTGATGAGAGCGAGTAACTATAGACAGTCTCCTGATGGTGACGATCGACCATGGAGCACCGCAAGACCGACTACACCGATGTCAGCGACGTCGGTCTCGACGAGCACAAGCGTCAGCTCCTGTACGCCGCGCAGACCGAGTGCTGCGTGCTGTGGACGAACCGGGAGGGCTGGCCGCTCGGAGTGATGCAGCGCTTCGTGTGGCACGAAGGGCGCTTCTGGGTCACGTGCACGGCAGAACGCAAGCGCGTCGTCGCCCTGCGGGCCCGCCCGCAGAGCGCAGTGGTCGTGTCGAGCGAGGGAACGTGGCTGGGCGGCGACATCACGACCACGGCCAAGACGATGGCCAGCGTGCACACGGACGCGTCGACGAAGGCGTGGTTCTATCCAGCGCTGGCGGAGCGTCAGCGGCACGATGGGGGTCAGGTGCTGATCAGGCCAGGGCGGAGTTCGTTCGTCGACTGGACACGCCCACTCGAGTGATCATCGAGCTCGCGCCGGTCGACTGGATCACCTATGACGGCAACCGCCTGGAGGCCGCACTGCATGGTCTGCCGTACGACCCGCTCACCGTCAAGCCGTCGCGGAACATCACCGCACCTCCGGCCGGGGTCTCCACGCGGCGCTGGCGTGATGTCGGATCGACCGACTGACCCGCTCGTGCTCCGCGACCATGACGACTACCTGCGAAAGCACCAGTGGGCCCTGCTGTCGACGATCCGGGCCGACGGCTCGCCGCAGGTGTCGATGGTCGCCTATGACTTCGACGGTAACGACTTCGTCGTGTCGTGCCGCCGAGCGACCGCCAAGTTCGTCAACGCAGCGAGGGATCCGCGTGTGGTGCTGACCATCGCCGACGACCGGCGCTACCTCGCCGTCGCCGGGACGGCCGAGGCCGTGACGGAGGGCCCTCGCCTCCACGAGCTCACGCTGCGCCTTCAGGCGTCACTCCCGCCGGACGATGCGGCGGCGCTGCAAGGGGAGATCGACCGCGGACTCGAGCATGTCGGCCGAGCGATCCTGCGGCTCGTGCCCGAACGGGTCGTCGGGCGGATCTGACCGGAAGAGCTGTTCTGTCCGCAGAGATCGCCTCACAATGAACGGTTCCTACGGACAGAAGAAGCCTCAGAGGCTGCTCGACCCAGTCCTGCAAGAGGTCCGGCACACGCAGATCTTCCGGAATGCGTTCGGGACCGATCACCTTGTCGATCCAGGCCTGGACGTGCCAGATCCGCCGCTCCTGGTAGTTGATCACCTGCCCACCGTGGGCGGCGGTCTCCATCGACCGTTGGATCGGCTCCAGGTTCTCGTAGTCCTCGTCCATCACGGCGTCGAAGCGGGCCAGCCGGGCTGCCAGATCTGGGCCAGGTCCGGCCGGCATCTCGCCCTCTCCCCAGTCGGCGGCGAACCACGTGATGTCAAGCGGGTGCGGTTGATCGCGAGCGGCCAGAACCCCAGGATCGGGAACCCCCGAGCGTCGAGTGGCGTGATCACGTTGGGGAAGATCCCGTAAGCCGGCTGGATGTCACTCCGTGAAGGTCTCCGTGACGCCCTCGAACATCGGCAGCAGCTCACGCTTATCAACACGGGTGCCGCGATTGACCGGCGACAGCATGTTCTGGTGGCCGTGTTCGAACAGCGAGATGACCGTGCCCCGGGTGTCGAGCGTCGGGCCGACCGTCTTCGGATGGATCGTGCGGGCGTGGTACACCTCGAGGAAGGCCTCGGCGAGGATCTTCCAGTTGCAGCCGAGCGTGAACCTCTTGTCGTCGATCACGCGGAAGCGGTGCCGCCGCCACCTCCGGCAGGAGGCGCGGGATGGGGTCGAGCCACTCCACGAGCGGCATCGGCGCTCGTGGTCGAAGTTGATGAAGTGCCAGCCGCCCCAACGCTCGCAGCGCACGGTTGGCAGGCATCGTTCGGACTTGTCAGTCCGACGAAGTCCCGCTCGTCGGGCACCCGCACGAGCTGACCCCGCAGGTCGTAGCTCCACGAGTGGAACTGGCACACGAGCAGCCGGTGCCGAACCGCTCTCGCCGCGGACGACGGGCGCACCGCGGTGGCGGCAGGCGTTGCGGAACGCCCGTACCTGGCCGTCGTCGTCCCGGGCGAGCAGGATCGGCGCGCCGGCGAGCTCGCACAGCCGATAGCTGCCCGGCTTCGGCAGCTCGCTGTCGTGGACGCCGTAGAGCCAGTCCGCTGGAAGAGGTACTCGTCCTCGAGTTCTGGAAAAGCGGGTCGGTATAGCGGCCGAGCGGGAGGTCGCGCAGTTTCGGGAAGTCCTCAGGCGGTCCGGCGCGGGCCGATTCGAAGGCAGATCGCTCGAGGAAGCGGGCTAGGTATTTGTCGTCCATGTGTCTCCTCAGGTGCTCGGCGTCCTCGAGCGCCTGGAACAAGGGTCGGTGTACCGGCCGAGCGGAAGGTCGGGGAGCTTTGGGAAACCCGTCAGGCGGGCCGTCGCGCCCGGTTTCGTAGGCAGAGCGCTCCCGGAAGCGGGCGAGAAACTCCTCGTCCATCGGACCTCCTCACATCGCCGTCTCGCCGCCGTCGACGACGAGAACCGTGCCGGTGATGAAGCTCGCCGCGTCGGAGAGCAAGAAGCAGATCGGCGCCGCCAGTTCGTCCGCGTCGGCCACCCGCTGCTGCATGTTGGCCATCCCGAACTGCTTGGCTCCTTCGTCCGCGCTCGCGCCGCGACCAGCGAAGAGCGGCTCCGTCATCCCCGTGCGCACCCGCCCGGGCGCGACCGTGTTGACGCGGACCTCGGGTGCGCCCTCGCGGGCGATCTGCCGGGAGAAGCCGATGATCGCCGCCTTCGCCGCGCCGTACGGGGCGTTGTTGTTGTTGGCCGTGAGCGCCGCGGTCGAGGCGATGTTGACGATCGATCCGCCGCCCTGCTGGCGCATCATCGGCAGCACGTACTTGCAGACGAGGAAGGTGCCACCGGCGTGGACCTTCATCATCCGGTCCCAATCCTCCACGGTCCATTCCTCGATCGGACCGAACACAGCATGTCCGGCGGCGTTGAGGACGCAATCGATGGCACCGAACTGGTCGCGAGTGGTCTCCACCGCGGAACGAACCGAGCCCTCGTCGGCGACGTCACACCCGAGGCCGATCGCCCCGTCGATGTCGGCAGCGATCTCGTTCGCCCGGGAGGCGTCGAGGTCGACGACGGCCACACGCCCTCCGCCCGAGGCGAACCGCCGCGCTGTCGCGGCGGCGATCCCCGATCCGGCCGCCGGTGGCGAACAGCACCTTTCCTTCGAACTCCATAGCGGACTCCTTCACTCAGCTCGTGGTTGGTACTGGTAGCTCCGCTCGGTCCTGCCACCGGCGACCAGGAGGTGCTGCCCGGTCAGCCAGTCGGCTGCGGGCGAGGCCATGTAGAGAACGGCCGCCGCGATGTCATCCGGTGTGCCGAGGCGGCCGAGCGGAATCGTCGCCTGCAGCTCCTCGAGCCGGTCCGAGACGCCGAGCACCTCGCGGAAGGCCTCGGTGGCCACGGGCCCGGGCGACACGGCGTTGACCCGAATGCCTCGCGGCGCCAGCTCGAGCGCCAGCGTCTGGGTGAGGTTGTTCATGCCCGCCTTGGCGGCGGCGTACGGGCCGGTGCGCGGCGAGCCGCGGGTGCCGGCACCTGACGAGATGTTGATGATGACGCCGCCCGCGGTCATGCGGTGACCGGCCGCCTTGGCGCCCTGGAACGCCGTGGTGAGGTTCAGCTCGAGCTGCGACCGGAAGACGTCGTCGGGAGTGTCGATCAGCTCCCTGACGGTCTTCTCGTCGGAGCCGCCGACGTTGTTGACCCACACGTCGAGACGACCGAACTCGGCCACGGTCCGCTCCGCCAACTCCTCGGAGAAGTCGCGGATGTCTGCGTCGGCGATCAGCGCGCGCCGCCCTCGCTCGACGACACCGGCGGCAGTCACCTCGAGGTCGCTCCTTCGACGGGCGTTGACAACGACATCGCAGCCGGCGTCGGCGAGCCCCCAGGCGATGGCCCGGCCGATCCCCTGGCCGGATCCCGTGACAACGGCGACCCGACCATCCAGGCGGAACCGATCAAGCAAGCTCATGCGAGTCCGATCTGTTGAGCCGACACGCTGCCCATGCGCCGCTCGGACACCGCGGGATCGCCGGGGCGGTGGGCGGCGTGCGCGTCCCGCCACTTGGCGAACGTCTCGATGATGATCGGCGGGTCACTGTGGATCTCGGTGAACCCGCCCGTCACGGCGCGGGTGTCGAAGTAGGCGGCGTCGACCTCACCGGTTCGCAGCTGGCAGGCCAGCTCGAAGCCCTGATCGAGGAAGTACTGCCGAGCCGCTGCGAAGTCGTGGACGAGCGTGGCGACGTGGTGGAAGCCCTCCTCGCCGGGGCCGTACATGTCGCGGTAGATCGACGGCGTGTCGTCGTGCTGCTCGATGAACTGGATCATCATGTCGCCGAGGTACCCGAAGGCGTAGGAGACGTCGGCCTCCTGCGCGGTGCCCCGGTACTCGAAGCGCGGGGCGCGGTGGTGCTGGCGGATGGCGAACGGGCCGGCACCGAGCAGACGACTCCATTCCCCGGCCGCATGTTCGAGGTCGTTGACCACGTAGGCCTGCTGGAAGAGCGGGAACGTGGCCACGATCAGCCGCAGCTACCGGCTGAGCACGGTGCACGCCGAGATGCCGGGCGCACCGTAAACGTGGGTGAACGCGGTAGCCGGATCGTCGGGAACCTGGCGCTCCCCCGCCGTGCCGCGCAATTGGATCACCGACTCGTAGACCTGGCGCAGCCCCGAGGCGCCGATCGGCTCACCGTTGGCCAGGCAACCGCCGTCGGTGTTGACCGGCATCCGCCCGTCGAGCTCGGTCACGCCTGCTCGGATGAGGTCCTCCTGCTCGCCGTCGGCGCAGAAGCCGCACTCGGCGAGGTGCATCACTTCGGCGCCGGCCTCGGTGTCCTGGACCTGGACGACGTCGATCTCGTCGGGCCCGATGCCGGCCATCTCGAATGCCCTGCGCGCCGAAGCGACCGTCGGCGAGTTGCCCCGCTCATCGCTCAACGCCGGACTGAACACCTCGAAGGACCCGTACGGGCGAGACGTCAGCACGGCCGCACGCAGGTAGACCGGCCGGGCGGTGAACTCGCTGGCAACCTCGGACGAGGCGAGCACGAGGGCGACCGCACCCTCGGCCGGCGAGCAGAACATGTACTGCGTCAGCGGGTCGGCGATCATCGGCGCTTCGAGGATCTGATCCTCCGACAGGGCCGTGCGTCGCCAGGCGTTCGGGTTCTTGGCGCCGTTGCGGAACGCCTTCGCCGCGACCTTGGCCAGCACCTCCCTGGAGATGCCGTGCTCGTGCATGTACCGCTGGATCTTCATCCCGAAGAACTGCGTGGTCAGCATCAACCCGGTCTGGCCGTACCAGTCCCCGATCCCGTACCGCGCCGGTTCCGGATCGAAGGCACCCCGCGGGTGCTTGTCGAAGCCGACCGCCACCACGACGTCGGCCGCGCCGGCGTGGATCGCGTTGTACGCGCTGATCAGGGCGCTGCCACCAGTGGCGCACCCGTTGGCGACGTTGATGAACGGCACACCAGTCAGGCCCAGCCGGGAGACCAGCGTGTCGGCGTCACCAGCTGCCGCCGAGCCGCCGAACGCGTATTCGACGCGCGACCACTCGATCCCGGCGTCAGCGAGCGCCAACCGTGTCGCCTGCGCACCCTGTTCGAGCCCGGACACCGGGTGGCGCCCGAACGGGTGCATCCCGGCACCGACGATGAGTACGTCTCGGCCTTCGACCACCTGGGCCACTATAGTCAGACGATGTAAAGTTACTGACGGCCGAAAGCGCTTCGGGTGAAGTGAGGTGGGATGCCCAAGCGACGTCACGCTTTGAGCGGAGCCCTCTACGAGGTCGGCTCTGACGGCAACGTCTACGTCGAGAAGGACGACCGGCGGGGTGTCTTCACCGCTCGCGGCCAATACATCTCCGGCGACCTGTACTCGGCCGATCCGCAGATGTGCCTGTGGCTGGCCGGACCGCAGGTTCCCGGTGGAGCGAACATGAAGGACATGCCCGTGCCGGCGGGCTTCGACGGATGAGGAGCGACCGATGACCATCGCTGCACGTCCACGGGCACCGGGCGTGTCCTACCAACAGCTGCTCGACACCGACAGCCACACGGTTCCCGAGATCCTGCGGCGGGAGAGCCCCTTCGACGACGGCCCGCTCTTCGTTCCCGTCGAGCGCTACCTCTCACCGGAGTTCTTCCAGCTCGAGCGGACGAAGGTGTGGGATCGCACGTGGCAGATGGCGTGCCGGGAGGAGCACCTGCCCAACGTCGGCGACTACATCGTCTACGACGTCGCCGGACGGTCGTACCTCGTGGTGCGCACCGGCCCGAGCACGATCCAGGCCTTCCACAACGTGTGCCTGCACCGCGGTCGACTGCTGCGCACCGAGGGTGGCTACCGGGCCACGGAGTTCCGCTGCCCGTTCCATGGCTTCGGCTGGAAGATCGACGGCTCGTTGCTGAACATCCCGTGCGCCTGGGACTTCCCGCAGGTCGACGACCCGGCCGAATGGAGCCTGCGCGGCGTGCAGGTGGCGACGTGGGGCGGCTTCGTGTTCATCAACCCTGACCCGAGCGCACCATCGCTGGAGTCGTACGTCGGCGAGCTCGGTGACCACTTCGCGGCGTGGCCGCTCGAGGACCGCTTCGTCCAGGTCCACGTGGCGAAGATCCTGCGCTGCAACTGGAAGGTCGCCCAGGAGGCGTTCATGGAGGCGATGCACGTCGTCGCCACCCATCCGCAGATCCTGCCGAGCATCGGCGACGCCAACTCGCAGTACGACGTGTTCGGCAACTTCAGCAGGGCGATCACCCCGAACGGCACGCCGAGCCCGCACCTGAGGTGGCAGCCGACCGAGCAGGAGATGCTCGACTCGATGTACGACCGCAACCTCGACGAGCCCCCCGTGCTCACGGTCCCCGAGGGTCGCACCGCTCGCGAGGTCGCCGCCGACAACCGCCGGAACCAGCTGCGCCCCGTGCTCGGCGCCGACGGCCGAGAAGCTCTCGGACGCGGAGGTGAACGACAGCTTCTACTTCACGCTGTTCCCCAACTTCCATCCGTGGGGTGCCTTCAACCGGATCGTCTACCGGTTCCGCCCCAACGGCATGAACGTCGACGAAGCGATCATGGAGTGCATGTTCCTGTCGCCATTCCCGAAGGGCGAGCGCCCGCCGCCGGCGCCGATCCACTGGCTCGACGCGGACAGCGACTGGACGAAGGCGCCGCAGCTCGGATCGCTGGCCCGCGTGTTCAACCAGGACTCGTTCAACCTGCCGAACGTGCACCTCGGCCTCAAGGCCAGCCCACTGGAGCACGTGACGTTCGCCCGCTACGAGGAGTCGAAGATCCGCCACTGGCACACGCTGCTCGAGGAGCACCTCGCCCGACCGTGATCGACGACCAGCCGTGCTGGGGCGATCAGAGTGATTCAGACGGGCGCGATGCGACCAACCGCTGTGCGAGCTGACCGGCCTCGTCGACGAACCGCCGTCGTCCCAGTCCGAGGAACACGGCGTCCTGGGTGAGCCAGGAGCTCGCCGCGCTCTCGATCAACGAGACCATCCCGATCGCTGCCACCTCCGGCTCGATGTTCGATCGGGGGACGCCGACGTGCATCCGGATGGCCCGACTCAGCATCGATGACCTGCGCGATGCGCGTCTCCCGACGCAGGGCCTTCGATCGCCGCGTCGACGCCTGCGGAATGTGCGAAGTACACCGTTGCCGGTGTGCGTTCGACCTCGAGCCACTCGAGCAGATCCGTCGTGAAGCGAGTGGGCCACGAGCTGTCACCATCGGCGCGGACGAGTTCGCGCATCGCGCTGAGGTAGCGCTCGGTGAAGATCTGCAGACCCTCGAGCAGCACATGTTCCTTCGACGGGAAGTGGTAGTAGACGGCCGCCGCCGTCATGTCCGCGGCGGCTGCGATGTCAGCGACGGTCACGTGCTCGGGTGGGTGCAACGCGAACAATCCCATTGCCGCATCGATCACCGTCGATCGTCTGGAAGGCCGGTGTGGCGGGCGCTTCAACAGGTTTCCTCAGCGTGTGGGTTAGCCTTCAGCGATTCCCCCATTGCACACTGCGTCACATCGACCATCGCGTCGCGGTGTGATCGTTGACGCGGCGATCAAGGTGTTCTCCAGTCAGGGGTTCAGTGACGCCAGCATCCACGATATCGCGAAGGAAGCTGGCGTAGCCCCTACTGCGGTCTACTACCACTTCTCCGGCAAGCCGGATCTGTTCGAGGCGGCGCTGCGCCGCGTGACCGGATCGATCACGAATGTCGTGATCACGACACGTTCCGACGAGGATCCGGGAAGTCCCGAAGCGCTCGCCGCCGTGATCTCGGCGGTGTGGAAGTGGCTCGACGAGAACCCCGAATCGTGCGAGTTGCTGTACCACCACTTGCCGGGCATGACGACACGCGCCGTCGCGCTGCAGCGTGAGTTCGAGGAGATCCACCTGCGGCGGGCGTTCGACTACATCCCGCAGCGCCCACCGACGACGCGCCGATCAGCGATCAGCCGGCACGCCGCGGACACGTTGGCGGCGCGTACGTTGATGAGCCTGTGCCTGCTCATCCATCCGATGCGCGGCCAGGACGGTCCGCTTTCCGGAAACGCCAACCGCCGCGTGCGCGAAGCGCTGATCAACGTCGCCCAACGCCTGCTCGCCAGCTGAGCCGCCGCTACGCCTCGCCGCCGAGCAGATCGACGATCGTCGCCGGTCCGAGCCGCTCGAGCGCCACCTCCGCCGCCTCGTCGAGGTGGCGACGCCAGTGGGCGACCGCCGCATCGGTCTCGCCCGCTTCGATGAGATCGATCAGCTGCCCATGGAACTCACTCGCCCCGCGGGCGACTTCGATGGCGTCCTCGGTGCGCTCCATCGTCGCCCGGTTGTGGCTCTCGACGATCTCCAGCAGCAGGCGGCCGAGCACGGCCAACGTCTTGTTGCCGGCGAGCTCGATCAGCTGCTCGTGGAAGCGAGCGGCGTGGACCGCGTACGCCGGTACATCGTCGATGAGCTGCAGCTCCTCCTCGTGGCGTTGACGGAGGATCGCGATTGCTTCGGGTCGCCGCTGCTCGGCGAGTCGCCGGACGGCGTCGGGTTCGAGCGTCGCTCGCGCCTCGAACAGGTCGGCCAGCGTCGTGCCCTCCAGCTGGAGCAGCAGTGCGGCGTGACGCGCCGCGACACTGACGTCCGGCCGCCGCACGCGGGCTCCGCCCCCCGCCCCGCGCTTGACGGAGATCAACGTCTCGCTCTCGAGGATCCGCAGCGCCTCACGGACCACGGGCCGGGAGACGTCGTACAGCTCCATCAGCTCGGTCTCGTTCGGCAGCGGGTCGCTCGGCTGCAGCTCGCCGCGAACGATCCTGCGCCGCAACGAGGCGGCGATGACCACCGCCGCCTTCGGGATGCGCACTGGAGAAGGCTTGATCACTGCCATCGCCAACTCTCCACGACTTGTCCGTAGCGATCGACCGGATTCGGTCGATCGCTACGGACAGAAGCGTGTTACTTGCCCCAGAGCTCGGTGAAGTGCTCCACGATGTCGGGCACGAGCGGGAAGAACTCCGTCGAGCTCGGCAGGTTGTCGGCAGTGAGGATCCAGTTCGGCGGGGAGAATCCGGGGACCACCTCGACACCCGCCTTCTCCCGGGCGATGGCGTCGACGGCACCGAACATGATCTCGTAGAAGGCGAAGGCCATCGTTCCGGCCTGGACGCCGCTCGCGATGTTGGCCAGGTTGGCCGTCGACGGACCCTCACCGAAGATCTTCACGTCGTCGAGACCAGCCGCGCTCAGGGCGGCGGGCAAGCCCGTGAACGGGCTATCGGTCGATGTGATGACGTACTTGAGGTCCGTGTTGGCACGCAGTGCCGACACGATGTTGGCATCAGCGTTGGCGAGATCGGCGAGGCCGACCGGAAGCGTCTCAACCGTGCAATCCGGGCACAGCTCGGCCATGTTCTCCTCGAACGCAACTTGCAAGGAGGACAGGATCGGGAAGTCGGGCAGGTCGATGTAGAGGGCGCCCGGCGTATCGTTTCCGCCCTCGGCCGCGTCGTTGACGACCCACGCCGCCATCGGCAGCGCGAGATCACCGAGCTGGTCGGGTGTGGACGTCGTCCACAGGATCCCGTCGGTTGGCTCGTCCGTGATGCAGCACGCAGCGATCGCCGTGCCGTTCGCTGCGGCGTCGGTGATGTACTGCTCGATCTGCGCCCGCGGCGTCGCCGTGTAGATCACCCCGTCGGGGGCTTCGCGCACGACCTGCTCCCAAGCGTTCTGGATCTGCTGCGGGCTACCGTCCGTGCTGAGCGGCGTGAACTGCCACCCGAGGATGTCGGCGGCCTCCTGGATGATGTCCGCCTCGGCCTCGCAGGCCTCGGCACCACAGCTGATGAAGTACAGGCTGAGTCCGGTCGGGATCTCTGCACCAACGGGCGTGTCGAGCTCGATGCTCTCAGGTCGCTGCAGGTTCTCCTCGACGATCGCCGCGGCGTCGCCGCCGGCACCCTCCGGGGCCTCGGTGCCCTCGGTCGCCTCCGTACCCTCGGTTGCCTCCGTGTCCTCGGTCGCCTCGGTCGCCTCGGTCGGCTCCGTACCTTCGGTCGCCTCCGTGCCCTCAGTGGCCTCGGTGCCCTCAGTGGCTTCGGTGCCCTCGGTCGCCTCGGTTCCCTCGGGCGCGGTGGCGTCGTCGTCGTCACCGCCGCAGCTGGCGGCGAGCAAGCCGCCGACCATGACGAGTGCCGGCACGACGACGCGCCACCGGCGACGCGGGTGAGCGTGGGTGTTCATCAGTGGTATCCCCCTTTCGTCCAGCCGATGCTGGAGTCGATCTATGGTAAGTCGCGGGCGCCGCCGCCGAGACGCAGCCCGCATGATACGAGAACAGGAAACAATCCGTCAACGAAATACGTGAAATCTCTGTCAAGTATCAAGGGGCCGACGGCTCACGCCACTGACAGGACCAGGGGAACGTAGGGGGCACAGGACTTCGATGGCTGATCAATCCGTGGCGGAACGCCCGCCATCCGGCAAGGCCGCGCCAGACGGCGTGATCCTCAAACTGGAGAACCTCTCCAAGACGTTCCCTGGCACAAAGGCCTTGGTGAACGTCGACCTCGACATCCGCGCCGGCGAGGTGCACGCCCTCCTCGGTCACAACGGCTCGGGGAAGTCGACGCTGATCAAGGTGCTGTCGGGCTACCACTCCCCCGACGCCGGCGCGACCGTCTCGCTCAACGGCGAACCGGTGAACTTCTCGACGCTCTCCCACGGCGAGCACGGGCAGGCGGCGCAAGTGAGCTTCGTCCACCAGAACCTCGGACTGGTGATGGAGCTGAACGCGGTCGACAACCTCGCGCTGCACGGCGGCTTCACCCGCACCGCGTATGGGCGGGTGCGCTGGCGCGAGCAGGTGCGGATGACGCGCCGGCTCCTGGCTCCGTTCGCCGTCGACTTCGACATCACACAACCGCTGTCGAAGGCGACACCGGTCGAGCGCACGATCGTTGCGATTGCGGCTGCCCTGCAGGGCTGGGACGCCGGCGACGGCGGTGTGCTCGTGCTCGATGAGCCCACGGCGGTCCTGCCGCCCGGCGAGGTGCAGCGACTGTTCACGATCGTGCGCAACCTCCGCTCGCAAGGTGCGGGCATCCTCTACGTCTCGCACCGTCTCGACGAGATCTTCGAGCTGGCCGATCGTGTGACCGTCTTGCGCAACGGCGAACGAGTGATCACGCGGGATGTGACGGGCCTGACCAAGGGCGAGCTCGTGCACTTGATGCTCGGGGTCGAGATGGAACCTGATTACCGTGCCCCGGTCCCAGAGGAAGTGCACTCGCAGCCGCTGCTGGAGGTGCGGGGGTTGGCCGGTACGTATCTCCGCGATGCGACGTTCACGCTGCACGGCGGCGAAGTGCTCGGCATCGCCGGCCTCCCGGACTCCGGCCGCGACGAGCTACCGCGAATCCTGACGGACCAGATCAGCCACGCCACCGCCGGCTCCATCCGCCTCACGTCGGTGTCACCCGAGTGGATGGACATCGGGGCGTGGAGGGCGAGGAACGTGGCATTGCTGCCGCCGGATCGGGGCAAGGAGGGCATCGTCGGCCCGATGTCGGTGGGCGAGAACCTCTCGCTATCGGTACTCCAGCAGCTGGCCACGAGGCTGCGCCTCCACCGCGGCCGCGAACGAAGCTTCTGCCACGGCTGGATCCAAAAGCTCGACGTGAAGACGTCCGGCATCGACGTCCCCGTGCAGACGTTGAGCGGCGGCAACCAGCAGAAGGTGCTCTTCGGGCGGACGCTGGCCCGCGAGCCGCACGTGTTGATCCTCTGCGAGCCGACCGCCGGCGTCGACATCGGCGCCCGCCACGCCATCTACGACCTCGTCGCCGAGCAGGTCCAGCAGGGGCTCAGCGTGCTCGTCACTTCGTCGGACGTCGGCGACCTGCTCGCCCTGTGCACCCGCATCCTCGTGCTGCACGACGGTGTCGTCGCCCGTGAGCTGCTGGCCGAAGGACTGACCGAGCACCAGCTGGTGCAGGCCATGGAAGGTGTCGAGAAGGAGGAAGCCGCATGACCCTCATGGCGTTCCCCGGCCACGCAGGCCGTTGTTGGCCGCTCGCTCGCTGGCGCTCGGTCGCTCGCATCGTCGAAAGGGTTCACCAATGACCACGACCACTCCGGACCAGTTGGCCGCTCCGGATGCCTACGAGCACCCGCCGCTGGGCACGCGGGTGGCCAGCGCCCTGTCGCCAGCCAAGATCGGTGGCGTCTACGTCCTGGTGATCATGATCATCGTGTTCTCGATCTGGGAGCCCGACACGTTCCCCGAGGCCGACACCGTCCGCCAGATCCTGAACACCAACGCCATCACCGCGATGGCCGCCCTGACGTTCGTCATCCCGCTGTCCGCGGGCGTGTTCGACATCTCGATCCCGAGCACCATGACGCTGGCCGGCGTGATGTCGACCTACGCCATCGTCAACTCGGGCCAGTCCGTTTTCGTCGGGATCCTCATCGCCCTTGGCGTCAGCCTGCTCGTCGGGATCCTCAACGGCATCGTCGTCGTGGTGTTGCAGATCGAATCGCTGATCGGCACGCTGGCCACAAGCTTCCTGATCGGCTCGCTGGTCGTGTGGCGCACCGGGAGCCGCAACATCAGCGGTCCCGAACTGGCCGGCGGGTTCCAGGACATCGCCCAAACGTCGTGGCTGTTCGACCTCACGCTGCCCGTGTACTACGCCCTCGTGCTGGCGATCGTGCTGTGGTACGTGCTGGAGCACACCGCCACCGGACGGCGCATCTACGCCACCGGCTTCAACCTCGACGCCACCCGTCTGGCATCGGTGCGCACCGAACGAATCCGCTTCGGGTCACTGATCGCCGCGGCGTTCCTGGCCGGCTTCACCGGCATCGTGTTGGCCTCCAACATCGGCTCCGGTTCATCGACGGCGGGCAACCAGTACCTGCTGCCAGCGATCGCCGGCGTGTTCCTCGGGGCGACCCAGCTGAAGAACGGACGCTTCAACGCCTGGGGCACGATCATCGCCGTCGTGCTCCTCGGCACGTTGGTGACCGGACTCGGGCTGGCCGAAGTCGGACAATGGGTGCAGCAGTTCGCCATCGGCGTCGTGTTGATCGCCGCCCTTGCTCTGACCGGATTCCAGGTCCGGCGCGCCGGCTCCGAGGCCCGCAGGGCCCGCGCCGCCAGCCGTGCTGCGGCGGCCGTCCCCGATCAACCGGCCGCCGAACCGACCTGATCACGAACTGTCCGTAGGAATCGCATCACAACGATCGATCCCTACGGACAGAAGCGTCAGTCCTGGATCATCTTCCCCATCAGCTCGTGGTAGTGGGCGATCTTGAACTCACGAGACGACAGGATGTTCTTCTTGTACTGGCTGGAGCGCTTGGTCCGGGCGAGCAGCGTGTAGACGTCGATGTCCTCGCCGACGACCACTTTGAGGTGCTCCCAGTGGTCGAGCATGCGCCGCCGGTAGTCGGCGTACTCCGGGTCGGAATCGTCACCGGGATAGACGAGCTCCCAGCACAGGAAGCGCGTGCGGTCGACGTCGATCGGGATCGGCTGGAACACCTGGATGTGTTCGGGGTTGCAGTTGAACACCGTGTTGGGGAACACGACGTAGTGGCAGATCGCGTACCGGTGGTGGTCCCAGTCCTCGGCCAACTCGTTGCGGTACTGCTTGCGGGGCACGAAGCACATGTAGTTGTGGTCGTTGACGATGTGGAACGTGGCGTCCTTCGCCGACTTCGTCCACTCCGGGCCGACGTTGTGCAGGGACGTGGCGTGGTAGATCTCGTTGAAGCCGTCGACGATCGCCTTGTAGCTGACGGGGACGTCCCACTCGAGCACCTCGTGCAGGACCATGTCCTCCATCCGGTACCGACCGATGTCCTCCATGATGTCGGCGCCGATCCACTCCTGCAGCGACGACCGCGCCTCAGGCCCCGCAAGGTTGACCCAGATCCAGCCAGCCCCACTCCTCGACGGCAATGGACGGGGCGCGCAGGTCACGCAGTTGGTCGGGATCGAAGTCGACCTTCTCCGGCACGCCGATGACCTTGCCGGTCGTGTCGTACATCCACCCGTGGTACGGACACGTGAACCGCTTCGCCCCACAGCCCTTCCACTCGGTGACGAACGTCGGCCCGCGGTGCTGGCAGACGTTGTGGAAGCCGGCAAGTGACCCATCGGCTTGGCGCGTGATCACGGCGGTCTCGCCATGGCTCTCGAAGCTCACCCAATCGCCGGTGCCGGCGACATCCGAGGAACGCCCAGCGAGCAGCCAGGTGGTGTTGAGCACCCGTTCGCGTTCGAGCTCGAACTGAATGGGATCCAGGTACGGCCGAGAACTGACCGAGCTCGGGCCGTAGCCAGGCGTGATGGGGACCCCCGGACCCAAGCGAACAGGGACATCACCACGAGTCGGGACGTGAACCACGAGTCCTCCTCAACAAGAAATGTAACGTTGGTTATATAACAGATGTGATACCATGCGTCAATGCCCAAGGTGGTGGACATCGAGGAACGGCGCGCCGAGCTGGCGGCAGCGGCAGCCCAGCTGATCGCTCGCGCCGGCGTCGGCGCGGCGACGATGCGTGAGGTGGCGGCCGAGGCGGGCTGGACGACAGGCGCACTGACCCACTACTTCTCCGACAAGCGTGAACTGCTGTTGTTCACGTTCCGATCTTCCCTCGCCCAGCGCCATGCCAATCGCAACGCCCGCGGAACGCTCGACCCACGGTCGGCGCTGCTCCAAGCGCTCGAGGGCGCGCTCCCTCGCGACGAGGACGGTCGCCGGCACTGGATGGTGACGATCGCCTTCTGCGCCCAGGCCGCCGGCGACGAGGAGCTGTCCGCCGCCCAGCGCGAGGCCTACCGCGAGTTCAGGGGGCGTGTGGCCGGGCTGGCCCAGCAGTGCGGCATCGCCACCGACAGTCAGGCGATCACCGTCGCCGAGCAGCTGATCGCCGTCGCCAACGGCATCGCCGTCCAGGCGTTGTTCGACCCGTCGAGCTGGCCCGCCGACCGGCAGCTGGCCACACTGCACTCGACGATCGAACCGCTGCTCGCGTAGGTTCTGACGAAGTTTCATGTCCGTCCACGGACATGAAATCACCACGGAATCGAGGCACCAGATTCTGTGCTGATTTCGCATCCGTCAGCGGGTACGAATCAACGTCAGAACCTCAACCGGGCGTTGCGCTCAGGCGGGTGCCGGCGCCGGCGTGGCGGCGGGAGGCGCGGCTTGGGGCTCCGGCTCCGGCTCCGGCTTCGGAGGGCGGTGCGGGGTGAGCATGTCCCACGTCATCTTCGTCCAGTCCCACAGCCCGGCGTCGGGCATGTAGGCACGGGCGACGGCGAGGCCGATCTCGGCCAATGCCGTCGTGTCCGGGAACACGAGGTACATCGGATGGTGCTCGGGCCGGAACTTCTGCTTGAAGGCGAACAGCGACTGGAAGCCGTAGTACGGCTCCAATGTCTTGCCGAGGAAGTCGAGGAGCTTCTGCAGGACCTCCTGGTCGCTCGTCGTACCGGGCTGATCCGGCGCCTTCGCGAGTGGAGCCGCGGAGAGGCTGACGAAGCGGTAGCCCTCCTCCTTCAGCTGCATCGCCGATGCGCCGATCATGAACTCCATCACGGGACGGAAGCCTTGATCGCGGCGGCGCATCAGGTCGAGCGTCCATCCGACGACCTGCCCGTCCTCGTACACCGGCATCCATGACGTGAAGCCTTCGACGGTCTGATCGGCGTCGACGGCGAGGTGCACGCGAACCTCCGGATCCTCGGCCTCGCGGAGCGTGCCGAGCGTGAAGCCCATCTCGGGCAACGCCTTGTCGGAGACCCACCCGCCGCTGATCGCCCGCAACTGGTCGGTCACGACAGGTTTGGAGTCGGCCCACGACGTGACGACGAGCTCGACGTTCTGCTTGCCGGCCTTGTTGATGGCGGTACGGACGTCCTGGAACGCTTTGCCCTTGAACTCGAGCTGCGCGAGCTGCATCACGCTGTCCTCGGCTACCTCCACCGCCGTCCAGTTCATGCCTGATGCCAGGTCGGCAGTCTGCTGACCGGCGGCGAACAGGCATGGGATCCACCCCCGCCGGAAGCAGTACGCGTCGAACTCGCGCATCGCCGCTTCGCGCTTGTCGAGCGGCCCGACCGGATCGGCCAGGCACAGGGCGACCGAGCCGACGACCTGGTACCCGATCGCCGTCTCACGGTCCTCGGCGAACCAGGCCGTGATGTCCTTCCACGTCAGCATCCACCCGATGTTCGAGGAGTGGTGCTGGTGCAGCAGCTCACGCAGGTGCGTATCGGCCTCGGGGAACGGTCGGGCGCGCCGGCTCGAATAGATCAACCCGACGACAGTGATCAGGATGGCGGTCAGCCACACCACACCGATCGAGTTGACGAACCACTCTGCGGTCGACGTGACCGGCTCGATGTTGCCGCTCGAGGTGAACACCAGGCGGCTGAAGAACTCGGTCACCATGTCGATCGGTCTGGCCGTCGGCACGAACTCATCTTGGAGGACGAAGAAGCCGACCGCGGTGTACAGGAACAGGCCGCCACCGACCCACAGCAAGCGCCGTCCGGCATGGCGGAAGGACTTGCGCCCCGAGCGGGCGGTGAAGGCGCGGAACGTGATCAGCATGAGGAGCAGCAGTCCGCCGTTGAGCACGAAGTCGGCAGTGCGCTCGGCGCTCGCGTCATCGGTGATCAGGGTGATCAGGGAGAGCGCCAGCACGACGGTGATGAGCGTCCACGCCAGCCGGCGACCGCGCCGGAGCCCGTCGGCGGCGGCCAGCTGCACGACCGCTCCGATGATCAAGGCCAACGAGGTCTCCGTCGATTGCCTCGGCGATGGTCGCAGGTCCCTGGAACGGCCCGCCGTTGCCGGGGAAGACGCCCTCCACCAGTGCGGCAATGGCGAACACGGCGACGATCAGCGCGACGACGGCCCGTTGGGTCCGGCGAGTGAAGCGCACCTGTGGCATGACCGGTGCACGGCCGGCGAGGAGCGGCCCGGCGGCAACACCGAGGACGAAGGCGATCCAGTGCTCGATGTCCCACAGGAGGCCCGAGTTGAGCATCACGGCGAAGAGGTAGGCGCCGACGCCGACCCGCACGCGGTTGCGCCAGATCGGTTGCATCACCGCGCTGAGCGCGCCCATGAGGGCGAAGCCGCCCGCTGAGATGCCGAGGTCAAGCTCGTCCCCGAGCTGGCGAGCCCACGTCCAGCCGCTTTCGTGGAAGATCCACAGGAACAGCGCCGTCAGGAGGCCGGCCAGGAACTGCCCCCCGATCGCCACCACGATCGTGCGCACGTGGCCGACCCGGCGTTCGTACGTGGTGGCGACGAGCACGAGCAGCAGCAGGATCGGCACGTACAAGATGAGCGCTGGGGCGAAGAACATGCCCGTGAGGAACGTCCACCAACGCCCGTCCTGCAGCGCCGGCAGTCCGTAGGCGACGTCGTCGTACAGCGCGCTGCCCTCGGCGACCTCTCGCCACAGCGCTCCCGTGGAGACCCCCGCGATGAGGACGCAGGCGAGCAGGAACGCCGTACCCCAGTAGCGCCGCAGCAGATCGCCGACAGCTGCGAGGACGCGGTTACGACGTCGCTGCTCGGGCTCGGCCGTGTCGGTGACGACCTCATCGGGCGTCGCAGCAGGGGCAGATTCTGTGGTCGTCACGCATCACCACGCATCGGCATGGCCCCATCCTCGCGCCCGGGCGGCGAGCATGGGGGAACGTGGCTCGCGGGCGCTATTCAACGAGCTCGAGTCGGAACAGGTGCCACCGCCACGGACCCAGCTCGACGAACAAGCCGTCGCAGAGGTCGTCGCCCGCTCGGTCGAACGCCACATCCTGGGTCGGGTCGATGAGCCGGACCGAATGGCCACGAAGATCATCCCATGGCGTCCGCACGTGCCCGGTCGCGCTCGCCGCGCTGAGATTGACGACGACGAGCCATCGCGAGTCACCACGCCAGCACCACGCCACGAGGTTCTCGAAGCTGTCATTGCCGGGCCAACCCGCGCAGTCGCACAACTGCCAGGTTCCGGTCCTGAACGTCGTGTCGCCCAGTGCGGCCAGGAGGACGTCGTAGAAGGCGGCGAGCTCGGTGTCGGTCTCTTCCGCCGGGAAGCGACGGAGGAACACCGGCAAGTGCACCGTCCGACCTTCGAGCTGGCCGTCGTGGACCAGCCGCGCACCCGTTTGTGTGAGCGCCGTCACCGCGGCAACCTGCCGACGGGCCGGCGCCAGCACGTCCGCGGCGCGTGGCTCGTCATGGTTCTCGAGGAATCGCACCAGCTGCTCCTGGTACGCCAGCTCGGCCAGCAGATGGAGCCGCACCTGCTCGGCGCCGTCGTGCAGCAGGCGGTCGTAGAGCCGCTTGTCGTAGCAGAAGTCGAATCCCTGCTGCTGCAGCGCCCACTCGAGGTCCCAGTAGGCCTCGGCGATGAACCGGAACGCGGGATGGGTCCGGCGAACTGCGGGGATCACCGTCGGCCAGTAGTCATCGGCGGGGACTCCGCCCGCCCGGTCTCCCCAGGTCCGTAGCGAACGTGTCGTTCATGACCAGCATCGCCATGTCGCAGCGCACGCCATCGCACTGCTCGGCGATCTGCTGCAGGGTGTCGATCACCGCCGTCCGCAGCGAAGGCGAGAAGGCATTGAGCTGCGCCACATCCGGCCACGCCGGGAAGTACGGATCCCGCCCGTTGGCGATCACCCGCCCCCCGACTTCGAAGTACGACGCGGCGTCACGCAGGTCGTCGGGCGTGCCCTGGATGAAGCGCTCGGGATGGTCGGTCGCCCACGGGTGGTCGGGCGCCACGTGGTTCGGGACGAAGTCGAGGATCAGACCCAACCCCCGCTCGGCGAGCGCGGCTCGCGCCGCGGCAAGCCCAGCCGGGCCGCCGAGGGCAGGGTCCACCACGTACTCGCGGATGCAGTACGGCGAGCCGACCACGTCGTCGGGCTCGAAATCGCCGAGCGCCTCTCGAAAGCTGCTGACGAGGTCGGAGTTGGCCATCGCGACGCGGACACCGGCCGGGCTGCGCGCCCAGACACCCATCAGCCACACCGCGTCGAAGCCCCTGCCGGCGATGACATCCCACTGCTCGTCGGGCACGCTGGCGAGATCGATGGAACGACCAGCGGTGGCGCTCAGCCCGTGCAGCCACGGCCAGGTGTTGATCTCGTACAGGAAGGGATGGGTCGAGGTGTGCCAGCGAGACATGGGTTCTGAGGAAGCTTCGGGGTCAGATGTGGCACCGAATCTTCCACAGAACCGCTGACGCCGACGTCAGGCGACGCGTGTGACGCTGCCGCAGGCGGCGGCGGTCAGCTCGATGAGCGGCTGGTTGAGGCGGCTGAGTTCGCGCCCGGGCCGTGATTGACAATGGCGGAGCAGGTCGTTCACGAACGTCGCAGTCTCCGCATAGCAGGGAACGAGCCTGATTCCGCCGGGCCTGACGCCGACACCTTCGACGGTGATCGTGCTGGACGGATCGAAGGGGCGAATGGCCTGGGTGCCGAAGACGGTCATGAGCAACTTGGCGGTCGACTCGACGACGCCCATGACAGCGAAGTCGTCCCCACAGCGACTGGCTTCACAGCCGGTCGCGAGCAGCAGCCGAAGGATGGCCGTGCGGTCCCGGTTGACGCTCGACTTGGCCAAGCCGGAGACCTCGAAGAGCACCGATCCGGTCGGGAACGGAGGCTCGATGACTCGGAGGGTGCTGCGCTGGGCGAGCAGTTTGCGCAGGGTTGGAAGCGTTGTCATGTCGCCGCGAGTGGGGCGGATCATCCGGAGGCAGGCCGAGACGAGCCCCTCGTCGTCGAGGACACCGAGGTAGGTGGACCGGGCGACAACGTCGGGTGGGTCGAGGTCCGCGATGAGAAACCCGTCAGCATCGATCGAGTCGTCGGTGACGTGACCGTGTTGGTGGTACTCGGCAGCGTGAAGCCGGCGCGCCTGGTCGATCAGATCGGCGGATTCCAGCCGGTAGACCCCGAGCTCGGGCGGGCCCACTGGCGGCAGCGGGGTCGTCGCGGCCCTGCGGCGACGGGCGGCGCGTCCCTGGCCGATCGTGGCCGTCGCCGCGGAAACTGCCGCCGCCGTCTCGAGCTCCACCATCGTGGTCACCATGGTCGGGAAGGAGATCGGCGCACGGGGGTGAGCGTCGGCGTAGCGGACGACCTCGGTGTGGAGCGTCGAGAGCTCGTCGGCATCGTCGGTGAGATCGAGCGCCGCCAACTGCTCCACGACGGGTGCCACCGTTTGGGAGATCGTCGCCAAGGCCTCGCGTAGCGGTTCGGTCCTCGTCGTGCTGCACTCCTCGACGGTGTAGTCGCCGGGGTGAAGACCGGCGTCGGTCAGGTGCTGGCGCACGTCGATGGCCAGCCGCCGACCGTAGTGAGGGTCGAATCCGAACGCGGTCAGCACCATCAGAAGCCGCTGCTTCCACTTCTCGACGACCTCGGGGCCGGCGGCGCTGCCCCAGTCGTAGTCGATGACCACCAGGCGGGATCCGCAACGGCTCACGCGCAACATCTCTTCGACGGCGCGGCGACGGCCCGCGAGGTCCAACCAGGCGAACACGAACCGGGCGTGGACCGCGTCGACACTGGCGTCGTCGAGGGGTAGGTCAGTGGCCGACCCCAGCCGGCCATCGCAACCCCGCGTCCGGTGCGCGTTCACGGCGGCCGGCCGAATGTCGACCGGCAGGTAGGTGGCCGACGGGTTCCGCGCCTCCAGCGCCGCTCCCAACGACGTGGACTCCCCTGCGCCGACGTCGACGACGACGATGCCGTCACGGTCAATGAGACCGTCGAGTGCCGTCAGTGACACGACGTCAGCAGCTGCTGCCATCGTCGCGAGGCGGGCTGACTCCGCTGAGCTCGACCGTCCACTGGCGTCATAGAAGTGCTTGGCCATGTGCTCGATCCCTCCCGCCCATGTGAGCGATCGCTCGTCGGTCATGCCGCGATCCCCCACGGTGTGTCACGCACAACGGAAGCGCTGTGTCGGATGACGCAGGACCGCTGGGACGGTGGTCACAGCGCGCCGATTAGGCGCTGCCGAGGACCTCGATCAACGTGTGCTCGCCTGCTTTGCCGGGGAGGCAACACGTGAACGATCGCCCGGTGACGACGGCCTCGCCGAGGTCGGCACGCGCCGGTTCGGAGATCAGGAAGCGCGTGCCGCACTCCTTGTTCGCCTGCTCGATCCGACTGGCCACATTGACGTTGTCGCCCAAGGCCGTCAGAGGCGCTTGAGCGCCCCACAGCGTGCCGACGATCACCGGGCCGCTGTGCACGCCGACGTTGATGTCGAACGATCGACCGTAGAGCTCCTCGAGCGCCGGCCGCGACTTGTCCGTTGCCGCCAGCATCTGCAATCCGGCCCGTAGGGCGCGTAGCGTCGCCGGCGCCCGATGCCGGCCTGGGACGAACAGCGCCATCACCCCATCGCCCATGTAGCTCGTCACCACACCGCCGTGACGCTCGACGGCCTGGGTGACCTGGAGGGCGTGGCGTTGCAGGACGTGGATGACGTCATAGGGCAGGAGCGCCTCGGAGAACCCCGTGAAGCCGCGGATGTCGGCGAAGAGCACCGCGGCGTCCACTTCCACGCCGATCGGCCGCGGCTGGCCACGTCGCGGGATGAGGTCGCCCAGCGCCCATCGCAGCGGACCTCGCGCCCTGCGCCGGAAACGGGGGCGGAGGTCGGTGTGCTCGACGTCCTCGTCGTCGAGGACGAGGCGCCGCAGTGTGACGTCGCCGATGATCTTCGTCTGGCACGCCAACCGGAACTCCGGCGGGAAGCCGAGCCGCTCGGCGATCGCCAGTTCCTTGGGCGTCCGTTCCCCGCACGCGTTCCAGCCCTCGAGTACGACGACGCGGCACGTCGAACACGAGGCGTGCCCACCGCAGGCGTGGGCGAACGGCACGCCGGCGCGCAACGCCGCCGACAGGATCGTCTCGGCCGGGCCACAGTCGGTGAGCTTCTGGTCCGGAAGGATGTACGCGTTCGCCACAGCTGGTCAGTCTCCTGGCCAAGGATGGCACCGATGGGTCAGGATCGGCAGCGGTGAACCGCCCGGCCGTCCCGCTGGCGAGGCACCTGCTCAGGGTGCGCGACCTGATCGACCGCGCGTACAGCGAGCAGCTCGACGTCGCGGCGCTCGCCCGCAGCGCCGCCGTGTCGCCTGCCTACTTCAGCCGCAGCTTCAAGGCGGCATTCGGTGAGACGCCGCACCAGTACCTGATGAGCCGCCGGATGGAACGGGCCAAAGCGCTGCTCCGGGAGGGTGACCTGTCAGTGACGGATGTCTGCTTCGCGGTCGGCTTCAGCAGCCTCGGCTCGTTCAGCACGCAGTTCAAGCGCCTCGTCGGTGACACGCCCAGCCGGTACCGGGACCGTGACGGCCACGAGGAGTTGGCGCGGCTGCCGAGCTGCTACGTCCGGATGTGGACGCGTCCTCGCGCGTGAACCCGTGATGGGCCGCGTCGTTCAGAGGTGGATGTACCGGTTCGGCACGGCGGGCGCTCCAGCGCCTTCGCCGGCCGCATCAAGTACCTGGGCCGCGTCGTTCAGAGGTGGATGTACCCGGTTCGGCACGGCGGGCGCTCCAGCGCCTTCGCCGGCCGCATCAAGTACCTGGGCCGCGTCGTTCAGAGGTGGAGTGTACCCGGTTCGGCACGGCGGGCGCTCCAGCGCCTTCGCCGGCCGCATCAAGTACCTGGGCCGCGTCGTTCAGAGGCGAGGACCCGGTTCGGCACGGCGGGCGCTCCAGCGCCTTCGCCGGCCGCATCAATTGGGCAGTTTTCGAGAAGCCAACTGGGTCCGGCCTTCTTATGGTCCTCGACATGGAAAAGGTCACTTCCGCGGACGGCACGGCGATTGCCTTCGATCAACTCGGCGCCGGACCGCCGGTCATCCTCGTGTCGGGCGCGTCCGTCGACCGATCGATCGACGCCCCGCTCGCCGCGGCGCTTGCCGCGCACTTCACGGTGCTCAACTATGACCGGCGCGGTCGCGGCGACAGCGACGACACGCTTCCGTTCGCCCTCGAACGTGAGGTGGAGGACCTCGATGTGCTCATCGCCGCAGCCGGAGGCTCCGCCACCGTGCTGGGGCTGTCGTCAGGCGCCGCACTCGCTGCCGAGGCGGCGCTTCGCGGGTTGCCGATCGACGCCCTCGTCATGTGGGAGCCGCCGTTCAGCGTCGACGCAGACGGCAAGCAGCGCTTCAAGGAGTACGCCGATGACCTGCATGCGGCGCTCGCCGACGGCCGGCGAGGGGACGCGCTGGCTCACTTCATGCGCTTCGTCGGACTCCCGGAGGACATGATCGGCGGGATGCGCCAATCCCCGTACTGGGAGCTCGGTGAGCGCCTCGCCCCGACGCTGGCATACGACGCCGCGGCACTGGGCGACTCGTCGATCCCTCGGGAGCGGTACGGCCGGATCGACGTCCGCACACTGGTGTTGGCCGGATCGGAGAGCCCCGAGTTCCTACGCACCGCGGCCGCCCAGGTCGCGGCCGCCATACCGGGTGCGCACCATGAGGTCTTGGTCGGGCAGGACCACAACGTCGCCGGTGAAGCACTGACACCGATCGTTGTCAAGTTCCGGGAGGGACGCCGATCATGATCACGGGAGTCGGTCTCGTGTGCGTCTGGGTCCTCGACCTCGACGAGGCTCGCGAGTTCTACGTCGGCACCCTCGGCTTCGATGTCAACGTGGACATGGTGCAGGACGGGTTCCGGTGGCTCGTGGTCAACGCGCCGGCGCAGCCGGAGGTTCCGATCATGTTGGTCGTGCCCGGGCCGCCTGCGGTCGAGGAAGGGATCGCCGAGCAGCTTCGTTCACTGGTCGCCACCGGCTACCTCGGCCCGGGCGCATTGGCGACGGACGACTGCTGGGCGACGTATCGCGAGCTCGAGGCCAAGGGTGTGGAGTTCATCGAGAAACCGGAGGAGCGGTTCTACGGCATCGACGCCGCCTTCCGCGATCCCTTCGGCAACCATTGGCGGCTGACGCAGCCGCGCACCTGAGCGGCGACCGCCTCTACGCTCCACGGCGTGGCTCCTGGCGCGGACGTCGAACGCGTGCTGACCGTCGACCAGGACCTGATGGACGATCCATATCCGACGTGGCGGGCGCTGCGCGACACCTGTCCGGTGTTCCGCGAGCCGCGGTTCAACGTCGTGGTGGTGACGCGCTACGACGACATCGTCGACGTCGCCCGACGCCCGCAGGACTTCTCGTCGATCCTGGCCGCCTACGGCCCGAAGGGCACCGACCGAGGCCCGGTTCCGGCCGCCCTGTGTGACATCGCCCGGCGGACCGGAACGCCGGACGCCGAGCGTCCGGGACGCGTCCACGAGCTGCTCGACGCGTACGTGCCCGATCTCCAGGACCAGTTGCAGCACGTCGACCCTCCGCTCCACACGCGCCACCGGAGCATCGTCAGCCGCTGGTTCACGCCGAACGCCGTCGAGCGTCGCGCCGATGCGATCCGCGACATCGCTGGCTCGCTGATCGACCGGTTCGCCGACGGCGGCCGGGTCGAGATCCTCGACGCGCTCGCCGGACCGCTGCCTGCCACGGTGGTCGCCGACATCATCGGCATCCCGGAGGACCGCCGGGACGTGTTCCTCGACTGGAAGGAGGAGGTGATCGGCAACCCGGAGGTCGAGTTCACGAGCGCGACGTCGGAGCGCTACCAGCGCATCCGCCAGCTGTTCCTGACGTTCATCGCAGCCCGCCGCGCCGACCCCGGCGACGACATGATCACGACGCTCGTGACCGCCCGCACCCGCGACGGCGACGTGCTCGACGATCAGGCGGTGCTCGGCCTGCTCCTGTTGTTCCTCGGCGGCGGCCAGGAGACGACCGGCAAGGCGATCACCAGCGGTGTGCGGGTGCTGGCGGCGCACCCCGACCTGCAAGCCGAGCTGCGGGCGCGGCCCGAGCGCATTCCCGACTTCATCGAGGAGCTGCTGCGCTTCGAGTCACCGGTCAAGGGCATCTTCCGCGTTGCGACACGTGAGACGCAGATCGGCGGCGTGACGGTCCCCGAAGGGTCGTTCGTCCAGCTCATGTGGGGTTCGGGGAACCGCGATGAGGCTGCCTTCGACGAGCCGGACGTGTTCGAAGCCGATCGCTTCGGTGAGGGCCGCCGCGCTGGTCGACCCATCTTGACCTTCGGCCACGGGATCCACCTGTGCCCTGGCGCGCCGCTGGCACGGCTGCAGACACGGATCGTGTTCGAGGAGCTGCTGCGACGCTTCCGCTCGATCACGGTGGCGCCGGAGAACGACTTCCGCTACTTCCGCAGCCAGATCCTGCGCGGGACTGGCGGGCCTGTGGGTCGACCTCGAGCCGGCGGCCTGAAGCGCGACGGACCGGGTCAGACCGCTGGGATCACCTCGTCGTGGATCAGCTGGAGCTGGGTGTTGACGTCGGCCACGCCCTCGATGTCCATGCCGGTGAACGCCTTGACGAGGCTGCGGTCGGTGATCGCCAGGACCATGTGGTTGACGCCGGAGGGCGCGATCTCGTCGCGGATCTTGGCCGCGCACTCGGCCGGCGAGCCCGAAACTGACAAGCGGTCGGCCAGCTCGGGTGACGTCAGCTCGATGCCCTTGGCGAGGTCGCCGGCGCCGATCGCGTCGATGATCGGCTTGAGCTCCACGGGATCGACGCCGTTGCGCTCCAGTTGCTCGGCGGGCATGGACGAGGCGTAGATCCCGACCATCGCCCTGGCCGCGTCCTTGGCCTTCGCGGAGTCCGGGCCGGTGGCGAACACGACCCACGCTCCGATGTCGAGCGAGTCGGCGTCCTTTCCGGCCTTCTCCGCACCGATTCGGATGTTCTCGACGGCGAAGTCGTAGGCCTCCCGGGTGTAGCTGAGCGCGTGGTGGCACCCGTCGGACAGCTCGCCCGCCGCCTGGAACGACTTCGGGCCACGCATGGCGCCGATCAGCACCGGTACGTGCTCCTGCACCGGTCGGGCGAACGTGAACAGGCCGCTGTACTTGAAGAACTCGCCGTCGAACGTGATCGCTCCGTCGTCGAGCAGCGTGCGCACGACGTGGTGCGCCTCTTTCACACGTGACAGCGGCTTGGTCGTCGTCCAGTCGATGTTGTACTGGGCGAGCAGGCCGAAGTTTCCGCAGGAGAGCACGGCCTCGGCGCGACCGCCGGTCAGCTCGTCGAGCGTCGCCAGGGACTGGGCGATCAGGGTCGGCTCGCGCAGCACGACCGACGAGAGGCTCGGCCCGAACCGGATGTTGCTCGTCTCGGCGGCAGCGGCGGCAAACAGCAGCCACAGGTCCTTGTGCCACGTCTCGTCGGCCGCGTAGCACCCGTAGAACCCGAGCTGGTCGGCGAGCTTGATTGCGGCCAGCGACTCGCTGAGCGGGTAGTCGGGCAACATGACGTAGCTGTATTTCATGGTTCGTCTCCCTCTCGGTGAGCGGATGGATCGTCGAGTTCGGCGAGGATCTCGGCACCCGGATACGACCCGGTGGGCGAAGTGGCGGTGCATCCACGCCAGGTGGTCGTGGCGGCTGTTCATGATCCGCAAGGTGTCCCAGTTCGGGAACGTCTGCTGGAGCACCCACCGCTCCATCAGCCTCGGATCGACCTCGTAGACGTGCTCGAACCGGGTGATCGCCACGTCGCTCGCCTGCTCGGCCGGCGGAGGCGTCATCTGCTCGCTGTAACGGAAGCCGATCTCGTCGTGCCCGTCGCCGGCCATCACGCCATGCCCTCGTAGGCCCGGTCCAGCCCGTACTTGCCTGGGTTCATGATGTTGTTCGGATCGAGCGCCCTCTTGACGTCGAGCATCACGCCATATCCGCGGCCCAGCTCCTGAGGCACGAGGTCGACCTCACCCTCGCGACACGAGCCGTGGCAGGCGCTGATCGACCCGTTGTACTTCAGGGCGACGGCGGCGATGTCTCGCTTGGCCTGCACGAACAGGCTCCACGCCTCGTCACCGAGCTGCTGCTCCCAGATCCCGACATCGATCTCGGTGAGGTAGTCGACGCCGGTCGAGGTGTTGGTGTAGGCGAACATGCCCCAGTCGTCGAACACGTCCGTCTTGCGGCGGAGCTCGGCGACGATGGCGTGCCACTCACGGGTCACCGCCGGCAGGTTGGTGTAGTTGATCGAGGCGTCCTCGCAGTGCCAGCTCATCGGCACGACCTGCCCGGCCTTCGTGCGACCGTGGAGTGGCGTCGCGTAGCGGTCGTGGCGTGCTGCCCAGTCACCCTCGGAGATCTCGTCGCCCAGGTACCGGGCGCCATGGTCGCGGGCGATCCGCATCAATCGACGACCGCCGACGCGCACCTCGTCCTCCCACCCGTAGAGCGCGGCGCAGACGAGCGCCTTCACGTCCCCGGGCTGGGGGATGTAGGCCTCGTCGTCCCGCCGCAGGTAGGCGACCTTCCACTCGTCGAACAGCACGGCGCCGGCGAACGTCGCGACTCCAGCGCGCGCCAGCGCTGCCGCAGCACCGGTAGGCGCTGTCGTAGTCGGCGAACGCGAAGAACGGCGACAGCTCGGCCTCCGGCTTCGGGAACAGCTTGAGCGTCGCCCGCGTCGCGATGCCGAGCGTCCCCTGGTGGCCCATGAACAGGTGCTTGAGCTGGTAGCCGCTCGAGCTCTTGGAGATCTTTTGGCCGATGCCGTCGCCGACGTGCATGACCTCGCCGGTTGGAAGGACGTGGTCGAAGCTGAGCACGAGGTCACGGCTGTGGCCGTAGCGCGACCCGATGAGCGACCAGCCACTGGTGCCGATCCGTCCGCCGACCAGCGAGCACGGGTACGACGCCGGATTGTCCGGGTAGATCAGTCCGTGAGCGCCCAGCACTTCGTTGAGCTTGAGCATGTTGATCCCGGTCCCGACCGTGCACGTGCGGTTGTCGAGATCGATCTCGTGGATCTGGTTCATCCGCTTGACGTCGACGAGGATCCCGTGGTGCAACGGCACGGCACCGTCGGTCAGCCCGGTTCCGCCGTCTCGCGGCACGATCGGGACTCGTAGCTCGTTGGCGATGCGGACGATGGAGGCGACGTCCTCGGTGCTCTCGGGCAGCGTCACGACGTCGGGCACCCGCTCGGCCCACCGGTGGACCGGGAACGGCGCCGGCACGCGAGCCCGGTTGAAGCGATCGGTCTTGGACGTCAGCACCTGGTCCGCACGCAGGACGCCGTGCAGCGCGGCGTGCAATTCGTCGAGACGCTCCCCCGTGATCGTCATGGTTGAACCGTGTCGACGATGCGAGGGAGCGAGCGCCAGCGCGTGCCTGTGCTGCGAGCGACCGAGCGCCAGCAAGGGAGCGCTTGGCCGCGGCCTGCGTGGCCGGGGAACGCAATTGCGTCTGCGTGGCCGGGGAACGCCATGATCGTCACTGGCTGAACCCCTCGCGAGCCGCCGACCTCGATGCCGAGCGACTCCGCCAGCAGCTCGTGCAGGTCGACGACGTCGATGTCGCGTGCGTCGCCGGCCTCGCTCAGTGGCCGCTCCGACCATGGGCAGGCGCTCACGAGCGTGTCGACGCCGAGTCCGGCGGCCAGCTCCAGGCGCCGGGCGCTGATCTGCGCCGTCAGGTCCGGCTTCTCGATCGGCAGCCCGCCGCCCCCACCTGAGCAGTAGGACCACTGCGTGACACGGTCGACGTCGGTGAACGACAGCCCGGGGATCGCCCGCAGGATCTGGCGGGGCTCCTCCCAGACGCCCTTGCGCTTGTTCAGCCGGCACGGGTCGTGGTACGTCACCGCCCGCTCGATCGGCACGTTCGGCGCCAGCCGGCCATCCCGGATCATCTCGGCGAACAGCTCGACGACGAGCACGACCTCGATGTCGAACTCGTCGCCGAAGTACCTCGGATAGTCCTCGGTGAAGCTGATGTAGTCGTGGGGATCGAGCACGAGGACCCGTCTGGCGCCGACGGCGCGCCAGTCGGCGAGGTTGTGCTCGGCGAACCGACGGGCCTGCTCGACGTAGCCCATCTCGGACGCCGGCCCGCCGCAGCACCACTGCTCCGCCATCAGGCCGAACTCGTAGCCGGCGAGCTGGAGGATCTGGGCCACGGCCCGCGGGACAGCCGTGCGGTAGAACGCCGCCTCGCAGTCGACGAACAGGATCGACTCGCCGCCGACCGGGATGCCGAGGCCGTCGGCCCAGTCGCGGACGTGTGCCTGGTTGACGGGTGTCTCGCCGAGGACCGGCTCGTGGAACCGCTCGTCGGTCAGCGCGTTCCAGCGCTGCCACTCGGGCTGGTGGACGCCGCTGTCGACGGCGAGCGCGCGGACGGCCTTGACGACGTCGACGGTGCGCGTGCGGAAGCGGTAGAAGTCGCCGGTGAACAGTGTGTTCGGGCAGCGCAGCTCGCAGGCCCCGCACTGCGTGCAGTTCACGTAGTCGGCGGCGATGTCCTCGATGTCGAGCTGGCCCCGCTCCATCGCCACGACGTTGGCGTGGAACGCCGTCGGGCTCCAGGTCTCGTTGCGGCTGACCTGCACCACAGGGCACACCTCGCGGCAGAACTTGTGTCCGGACGAGAAGCAGTTGTACGAGGCGTTGCGCCACTGCTCGAGGAACTCGGTCAGGCGGGCGTCGCGCCCTTGAACGGTCGGCGCGGCGACGGCGACCTCGTCCGGCACGGCCTCCCAGTCGAACCCGTTGCCCATCCCGGGCGTGAACGGTTGCGCCAAGGCGTGACCGAGGTCGCCACTCGGCATATCCGTCATCAGCTGCTCACCCCCAAGCAACGCGCGCGGAGCGTCGCCCGCGCCGCTCACGCTAGTCGGGGCGCGCGATGCGATGTGAGGGGGACGACAGCGCTACCGCGTCGGATCGACGAGCGCGGCGTGAACGAGCTGCTTGAGCTGGCTGCGTAGCGGATGGGTGTCGCTCGGCAGGAGCTGGGTCATGAACACCACGCTCATGTCGAGCACCGGGTCGACCCAGAACGTCGTGCTCGCCGCGCCGCCCCAGCCGAAGTCGCCGATGTTGCCGGGAACCTTGGCCCGCACCGGGTCCAGCGTGACGCTCACACCGAGGCCGAAGCCCACGCCCTCGAACGTCGTCTCGGCGAACAGGGGACGCCCGAACTCGGTCAGCGCGGCGTTCCCTGGAAGGTGGTTGCTGGCCATGTAGTCGACAGTCCTCGGCGCGAGCACGCGAGTCCCTTCCAGCTCCCCCCGACCACGCAGCATCTCGGCAAACCGCACGTAGTCGCCCATGGTGCTGCACAACCCGCCTCCACCGGATGTGGCCGTCGGCCGACGGAGCGCGCCAGCCCCCATCGCGTCGTTCCGCGCCGCCAGGCGGGACTTCGGTACCGGGGTGTACAGCGCGGCCAACCGGTCGGCCTTCTCCTCGGGCACCCACCAGGTTGTCTCATCCATCCCGAGTGGGTTGAGCACGCGTTTGCTCAACACCTCGGCGAATGGCTCGCCGACGACCGCTTGCACCACCATGCCCAGGACATCGGTGCTCATGCCGTAGTTCCATTCAGTACCCGGCTGGAACAGCAGCGGAAGTCGGGTCAGCTCGTCGCACACTCCGGCGAGGTCGAGCCCGGCCGGCATGCCCCATTCGAACCCGGCCGCCCGGTACAGCGCGTCGACCGGGTGGGCCTGGAGGAACCCGTACGTCAGCCCGCTGGTGTGGGTGAAGAGGTGCCAGATGCGCAGCTCCTCGGTGACCGGCTCGGTGACGGGGCGCACGGCCGATCCCCCACGCCACACCCGGACATCGCGGAACGCCGGCAGGTACCAGCGGACCGGATCGTTGAGCTCGAACCCGCCCTCTTCCCACACCGACAGCGCGGCGACGGCCGTCAGTGGCTTCGTCATCGAGTAGATGCGCCAGATGGTGTCCGTCTCCACCGGCGAGCCGGCCTCCATGTCACGTTGCCCGCACGTCTGAACGTGGGCCAGGCGACCGTGCCGCGAGACCGCGATCACCCAGCCAGGCAGCCGGCCGTCCTCCACGTACCGGCCGAGCCGGCGATCCATCGTGTCGAGGCGGGCGCGATCGAAGCCGACCTCCGCAGGGTCGATGTCTGCCTTGAGGACCGTCACGCCCCCAAGTCATAGCGGAGGCTTGAAGCGACCAGCGACGCGCGGCGGTCGCCGGGCAGGACTCTATTGGGTGCCGGCGCTCGGAGGCGGCGGCTCACGTGGGTCCGAGGCGGGTGGCGGCGGTGCCTCGGGAGCAGGTGGCGGCGGTGCCTCGGGAGCAGGTGGCGGAGTCGCGTCGGGCCCGGGCGGTGGCGGCGCCCCCGGAGCAGGTGGCGGCGACGTCGCTGGCGCGGAGGGCGCGGACGCACCGATGGGTGGCGGCGGCGGCGCGGACGGGCCGCCGCCGCCAGGCATTGGCTGGGCGCGAGGTGTGCGAGTGGCGAGGACAGCGCCTACCGTCCCGCCGGCGGTCAGCAGCAGGCCCACGATGATGAAGCCGATGGCGACCGGAAGCAGCCACTCGAGCTTGATTCCCACCCGCACGTCGGCATCGATGCCACGGCTGCCGTCAGCGTTCATGACGACGATCGTCCAGTCGCCGCTCTCGACGTCC
The DNA here is from genome assembly GCA_963774635.1 of uncultured Acidimicrobiia bacterium. GTDB lineage: Bacteria > Actinomycetota > Acidimicrobiia > Acidimicrobiales > Ilumatobacteraceae > JALZMG01. The sequence goes on along the minus strand of CAVZFS010000027.1, from coordinate 73,964 downwards.
CACTGCAGCTGGGCGGGCTCCGCCGTCGAGACCTGCGCTACCCAAAACGTCTGGTCACCGGGCGGCGCTGCTTCCTCCTCGCCTTCCTCGCGGACGAACACGGGCACGTACCTGTCGTCGTCGAAGTCATCGACGCGATCGCGGGCGACAGAGCGAAGGTACGTCTCCACGTCGGCGGTCGGGCCGATCCCGGCGAAGAGCTCCCCGCCGCTGCCGACCGACTGGACGTCCAACGACACCGTGGCGAAGTCACCCCGCTCGGTGAGCCACGCGGCGTCGCCGGGAGTGCCCCCGAAATCCAGGTTCTCGGACGTGATGGCCGCCGAATCGGTGGCGAGGTGGATCTCGTCGGTCCGGAAGAACCCGTCGTCGTCGCGAGCGACGCCGACGGCGACGGCGGCGACGATGCCGCCGATGAGCAGCAAGAGCCCGATCACTCCGAAGATGCAGCTGAAGACGAGAGCGACGATGCGGCCGGCCTTCATGGCGTCGCCGTCCTGATCACGCCCAGCACACCGTGACACCGAGTTCGCCGATCAATCAGCACAATGGCCATCTCACCTCCAGTGGACATGCGGACAGCGTCCACACCCCCCAGTGTGGCCGCGCAGGAAGCGGTGCCGAGTGGATACCGTTGCCACGTGGCTCGAAACAGCGTTGGAGCGAGATGTCGGGGAGCCAGAAGGCGTCGATCCTCGGTGTCATCGCGCTCCAGGCGGTTCTCGTCGCCGCCGCTCAGCGCGACCTGTCGACGCGGTCCGGCCGTCAGCTGCGAGGCCCCAAGGTCATGTGGCGGGTGCTCACCATGAACACGATCGGCACCCTCGCCTACTTCGCCGTCGGCCGGCTTTGACGCGCTCTGCCGTCAGTTCGGCAGGACCGCCAGCGCATCGTTGTCCTCCATCGCCTGGATGGCACGGTCACCGATCCCGAGCACGAGCTCTCGTTGCCGTTCGTTGGCCATCTCGATCTGTCCTGCGGTCACGACTGCGTAGATGAAGCAGTAGGCGACAGTGCGCCGGTAGTCCTCGAGGAATTGCGCCTCGTCGTAGAACGCATCACGCTTCGCCAGTCCGTCGAGATACCGAGTGCGCAACGCCTGTTCGCAAGTGCGGCGCTCCGCCGTGTCGATGCTCTGGCTGACGAAGTACGCGAGGTCGTAGGCGGGCCGACCGCGGAAGCAGATCTGCCAGTCGACCACGGCCACCGGATCGTGGTCGACACCCGCCCCGAAGAACAGGTTGTCGAGGCGGAAGTCTCCATGACAGAACGACAACGGCCCGCCGGTCAGGCTGTCGAGGAACCAGGGGACGAGATCCGCGAAGCGTTCTCCGAACTCCAGGTACGCCGGCGCGAAGTGCCCTTCGAAGATCTCGAGTGCTCGCGGCCAGGACTGGTGGTACATCCCGGCGATCACCAGTGGATACGGCGGGTCGGAGTACGACGGCAGCCACTCTGGAAAGTCATCACGGTTCCACCAGTGCGAGTGCAGGTCGATCAGCGCATCCACCGCGGTCGTCGCGTCCGAGCTCGAGCATCCGATGATCTGGTCCTCCATCCGCCTGTCGCCCAAGTCCTCCAGCAGCAGCATGAAGTCGCCTGTCGCTGGGTCGTGTTCGGCGAAGAAGGCCTTCGGGGTCGCGATCGGGACGTCGCCAGACATCTCGCGATAGAAGCAGACCTCTTTCTCGTAGAAGCGGAGCGGCTCGGCGACGTGCATCCGCGCGCCGTCGTCCAGCGTCGGCAGCTTGGCGACGATGCTGGATGGACCGCCGTCGGTGGTCAGCGTGATCCGAAAGAGCCGGCCGAGCAACCCGACACCGATGCCGATCTGCTCGAGCTCGAACGCCTCGACATTGGTGCCGAGCACATGGCCGAGCCACTCAGCCGTGATGTTCTCCGGGGACGACGGGAATCGCATCGAGCGCGGGACACTACTTCCGACGTCATGCCCACTTGCCCTGGCGACGAGCGCCGCCCGGACGTCCACCGATCGGTGGACCTTCGCCTCGTCCGACACGTCCGTCGATCGATCGATACCGGTGCGGTCCTCGCACGTTCACCCTCGGTCCATGGAGCACGTACCGATCACCAGAGCAGAGTCGATGCACACGAAGCGGCTCGACGATTGCGTGTGCGGCGCGCTGCACCCCCGGCCGTGACCGATCCGAGTCACTTGATCTCGTCCCACCGCACGTCGCAGGGTCACGTCGTCTACTACCGCTGCGGATGCGGGCGCCCGCGTGTTGCGCTGGTGCGGCTCGCTGGCCGCCGGTGACGACCTACCCGAACGTGAACACGTAGGCCTCGGCGCCCGGCTCGAGGAACGTGATCTCGAGCGTCCGGTCGCCGATCGCGTCGTGCTGGCGTACGAGCTGGTAGAGGCGGCCGTCTTGGAGCACACCGTTACCGTCCTCGTCGATGTCGACGCCGTGAGACGGCCCGGGCGCCGTGCCGTCGAGGAGCACGCGGAACGGGATCGGCGCCCGACCTCCCGGAGACAGCACGAGGTGCGCATCGCGAGCGTGGAACCGGTACCCGATGGTCCCCTCGGCCTGTTCGAGCACGACGTTTTCCTGCCCGATCGTCCAGTTGCCGGCGAGCGCCCACTGGTTGACGGGCAGGGTGTCTGGGAACCCGTAGTCGCGACGTTCGTCGAACGCGACGCCACCCGGTGACGCGAGGTGCTCACCGCGCCCGTAGCCGAGATACGTCTCCGGCGTCCGCAGGTGGTTCCAGTCGGCCTCGGCCTCCACCCCAACCCCTTCGACGCCGACGAGGTCGCGTTCGAGTCCGAGCAGCCGCTGGATCACCCGTTCGGACTGCTCGTAACGGCCTTCACCGAAGTGCTCGTCACGGATGATCCCGTCGGTGTCGATGAAGTAGAGCGCCGGCCAGTAGTGGTTGGCGAACGCGCTCCAGATGGCGTACTCGTTGTCGAGGGCGACTGGGTAGTCGATCTCTCGCACGGCCGTGGCCTGCCGCACACCGGCGAGGTCGTGCTCGAACGAGAACTCCGGCGTGTGGACGCCGATGACGACCAACCCGTCGTCGCGGTACGCACGTGACCAGGCACGGACGTACGGTTCCTGGCGCAACCAGTTGATGCACGTCAGCGTCCAGAAGTTGACGAGCACGACACGGCCACGCAGCTCGGCGAGGCTGACCGGCGCGGAGTTGAGCCACTCGGCCGCACCGTCGAGCGGCGGCATGTGCAAACGCTCGGCCATGGTCGTCTACTGAGCCGCAGCCGGCGCCCCGAGCGTCTCGACGCGAGCGAGCCCGACGCTCGCGCGCAAAGCGTCAGGATTGGAGAGCAGACCGACGTCGCAGTTGATCACGCCGTCGGGCACCGTGACGAGCTGTGAAGGGCTCGACCGCTCGACAGCGGTACTCATCACGTTGCTCTACCACGATCGAGGACACCAAACGAGGGTGACACCCAGCCGTAGCGTCATCGTCATGAGCACCGGACATCGCCCCTTCGTCAACATCGGTGAGGATTTCCCCGACGGGTACCGAGCGATGCTCGCCTTCGAGCGAGCCGTCCGTGGCGGACCGCTCGACCCCACGCTCTACGAGCTTGTCAAGCTGCGGGCGTCACAGCTCAACGGCTGCGCCTACTGCGTCGACATGCACCACAAGGATGCACGGGCGGCCGGCGAGTCCGAGGAGCGGCTCTACATGTTGCCGGCCTGGCGGGAGGCGACCGTCTACACGGAAGCCGAACGTGCAGCCCTCGCCCTGACCGAAGCTGTGACGCTGATCGCTGGCACACACGTGCCCGAGGACGTGGAAATCGAGGCGCGTCGCAACTTCGACAGTGAGAGCTACGCCGCCCTCGTCTACGCCATCGCGGCCATCAACACGTGGAACCGCCTGGCGATCACCTCCCACGCCGTGCCCGGGAAGTATCGGCCTCGCCGCGCATCGGAGCCTTCGTCTTGATAGGAACCTGGCGTGAAGACCCGCGATGACCTCCGCAACGTGGCCATCGTGGCCCACGTCGATCACGGCAAGACGACCCTCGTCGACCAGATGCTGTGGCAGTCCGGGGCGTTTCGAGCGAACCAGGGCGTCGCCGACCGGGTGATGGACTCGATGGACCTCGAGCGGGAGAAGGGCATCACCATCCTCGCCAAGAACACGGCCGTGCGCCATGGCAGCGGCGAGGCCGCGGTGACGATCAACATCGTCGACACACCAGGGCATGCCGATTTTGGCGGTGAGGTCGAACGCGCGCTGTCGATGGTCGACGGCGTGCTGCTGCTCGTCGACGCGTCGGAGGGTCCACTCCCCCAGACGCGGTTCGTCCTGCGCAAGACGCTCGAGGCCCGCCTGCCGGTGATCCTCGTCATCAACAAGGTCGACCGACCTGATGCCCGAATCGCACAGGTCGTCCACGACGTCGAGGAGCTCTTCCTCGACCTCGACGCCGACGTCGACCAGCTCGACTTCCCGATCGCGTACTGCGTCTCCCGTGAGGGCCGGGCGTCGACCGAGCGCCCTGCGGATGGCGCGGGCCTTCCGGTGGGCTCGACACTCCAGCCCCTGTTCGACATGCTCCTCTCCCACATCCCGGCACCGACGTACGACCCGTCCTGGCCGCTGCAGGCGCTCGTCACGAACCTCGATGCATCGCCGTACGTCGGACGCCTCGCCCTGTGCCGCGTGCGATCGGGCACGCTGCGCCGTGGCGCCAACGTGGCGTGGTGCCGCACCGACGGGACCATCGAGCGGGCCCGCATCGCCGAGCTCTATGTGACCGACGCACTCGACCGTGTCGCCGCCGACGAGGCCGGTCCCGGCGAGATCGTTGCGGTCGCCGGCATCCCGGACATCACGATCGGTGAGACGCTCGCCGACCCGGACGACCCCCGGCCGCTGCCGGTCATCCACATCGATGACCCGAGCCTGTCGATGACCGTCGGCATCAACACGTCGCCGTTGGCCGGACAGGACGGCTCGGCACTGACGGCACGGCTGGTGAAGAGCCGCCTCGACGCCGAGGTGGTCGGCAACGTCAGCATCCGCGTGCTGACCACAGAACGCCCCGATACGTGGGAGGTCCAGGGTCGCGGTGAGCTGCAGCTCGCCGTGCTCGTCGAGATGATGCGCCGAGAGGGCTTCGAGCTGACGGTCGGCAAGCCACAGGTGCTGACACGTGACATCGACGGTGCGGTGCACGAGCCGGTCGACCGCGTCACCGTCGATGTGCCCGAGGAGTTCATGGGGGTGCTGACGCAGCTGCTGGCGCTTCGCAAGGGCCGGATGGAGCAGATCGTGAACCACGGGACGGGTTGGGTGCGCCTCGACTACCTCGTGCCCGCCCGCGGACTGATCGGGTTCCGCACCGAGCTGATGACCGAGACGCGGGGCACCGCGCTGCTCCACCATGTGTTCGAGCGCTTCGAGCCGTGGGCCGGGGCGATCCGTGCCCGCGCGCGAGGCTCGCTGGTCGCCGACCGTCGGGGGCCGACGACCGGCTACTCGCTGCTCTCGTTGCAGGAGCGCGGCCAGCTGTTCGTCGGACCCGGTGTCGACGTGTACGAGGGCATGATCGTCGGCGAGAACGCTCGGGCCGACGACATGGACGTCAACCCGACGAAGGAGAAGAAGCTCACCAACATCCGCTCGTCGACGGCGGAGAGCTTCGAAAAGCTGATCCCACCTCGGGCGATGTCACTCGAGCAGGCGCTCGAGTTCATTGCCGACGACGAGTGCGTCGAGGTGACGCCGAAATCGGTGCGCCTGCGCAAGGTCGTCCTCGACCAGTCCGACCGGGGCCGGGCCGCCAAACGGGCCAAGGCCGGTGCGGCGCCCTGAGTAGCTCAGCGCCGGGTGTTCACGCGGCGTGCCCGAACAGCTCGTGGATGATGCCGGCGGCGTCCGGCGGCGCATGGACCTCCAACGCGATTCCCTCGTTGGTCGACCGTCAGGACGAACGAGAAGAAGGCAACGCTAAAGGTTCAACCCACGTTGAAGGTCAACCCCTCGTCGAAGAGGTCGTCGGTGAGCACCCGCGGACCGAACGAGAGTTCCTGGCATCGCTCTGGCGGTTTGCGCCCTCCGCATCGGGGGGACGACCCGGTCGTGACCGATTCCGATGAGCCGAGCTCCGACCGACCTGCGACCTACCCGGCCGGCACCTCACTCGCCGAGGTGATCGCCGACCTGGAGTCGAGCGGGTTCGATGCCCAGTTCGACGTTGACGACGAGACCGGAGCTTGCACGTGTGCGTCGTGTGGCTCCACGTCGTCGCCATCGGTGATCACGATCCATCACGCCCGACGCGTGGAGGGCGCATCCGATCCGGCTGAGATGTCCAACGTGCTCGGGCTGTCGTGCCCGACATGCGGCCAGAAAGGAATCGTCGCCTGCCGCTACGGACCAGAAGCCAGCGCCGGAGAAGGGCTGCTCCTGAACGCCGCCCGCGGCACCGCCCGTGAGAGCTGAGCGGCGCGCCGCACTCAGGTGCGGGTCCAGGCGCCGATGAGAGAGGGCAGGATCTGGATGCCGTTGACGGCGACGACCTCGTCCCGTAGTCGGTCTTCGAGGGTGTCGATGTCGATCTCCGCCGCCGTCACCGCACCGACCTTCTCCAGAAATGGCAGGAGGCTCCGGACGGTGCGGGCGAGGTAGGCGTAGCCGGGCCAGTCGCTTCCGCCGCCAATCGGTGCATCGAGGCGCAGCTGCGGGGCGGAGAGCCCGGCGGCGAGATAGGTCTGGAACAGCTTGAGTCCCATCGCGACATCGGGCCCAGGCGCGCCCGGAGGTGGTGTCGTCCATCTCAACACCTGCTCGTGCAGCGGGACGGGCGGATACGGACGGGGTGGGTCCTGCAGGTCACTCTCCTGGAAGGCGACGATCCCGCCCGGGCGCAGTCGACTGGAGACGTCGCGCAACAGCTGGGCTGGATCAGGCACGTACATGAGCACCCAGCGGCCTACCACGGCATCGAACGAGTCGCCGGTATCGACCTCGTGGATGTCGCCGTGACGGAACTCGACGTTCACCCAACCCGCGATCTCGACCCGGCGACGCGCGCTCTCGAGGATGTCGGCGTTCATGTCGACTCCGACCACCAGAGCCCTGCGGGCCAACGAGCTCTGCAAGGGTCAAGGAGACATCACCGGCTCCGCTGCCGAGGTCGAGCACCTTCATGCCCTTGGTGATTCCAGCCCCAGCCAAGAACTGGCGCGTGAGATCCCCGAACAGCTGATGCTGGAGCATGAGACGTGCTGTCTCCGCTTCGCTGCGACCCAGCGCGTAGCCGTCCGATTCCGCCGACGGTCGCCTGTCCATGCGCCAGAGATCTAGCAGAACCCCCTCACGACAGGTCGCCTGTCTGCGTTCCGCTGTTGGCGCTCAGCGAGGCAGTGAACTCACAGTCGAGCCGCTTGACGCCGTGGATGAACGCCGACCGAAGCATCTCGGGGTTGTCCACGACGTGGATGTCGGGCACTTGTTCGAAGAGCTCCCGGAAGGCCATCGTGATCTCCCGCCGGGCCAGGTTCGCCCCGAGGCAGAAGTGGGGTCCGCCGGCGCCGTAGCCGACCTGCGGGTTGGGGTCACGGGTGAGGTCGAACCGGTAGGGATCGGGGAACTGGGCCTCGTCACGGTTCGCCGACGCGTACCACATCGCCAGCTTGTCGCCGGCGGTCAACGCCTGGCCGCCGACCTCGGTGTCCTCGGTGACACGGCGGCGCATGTAGATGACCGGCGATGCCCACCGCACGATCTCTTCGACCGCTGTCTTCGCGCGGCCGTCGAAGTCCGACCACCACAGGTCGCGCTCGTCGGGGTGGCGGGTGAGCTCGAGCACGCCGTGGCTGATCGCGTTGCGCGTGGTCTCGTTCCCCGCCGTCGCCAGCAGGATGAAGAACGACGCGATCTCGGCATCGGTGAGCCGCTCGCCGTCCACCTCGGCCTGCACGAGGGCCGTACACAGATCGTCACGCGGGTTGCTCCGGCGGTCCATCGCCATCGCCACGCCGTAGACGGCGATCTCCTGCGAGACCTGTTCGAAGATCGTGTAATCCTCCTCGCGCTCGAACTCGCCGAGGATCACATTGGTCCAACGGAAAACCCGATCCTCGTCCTCGTCCGGGATGCCCATCATCGAACAGATGACTTGCAGAGGCAGCGGAGCAGCGACCTCTCGGACGACGTCGCAGCGCCCGTCGGGGTGGCGTTCCACCATCCGCCGGACGATGGCCCGCGCCCGCTCCCGCACCGCGTCCTCGACCATCGCCACCATTCTCGGGGTGAACGCCTTCTGCACGATCAGCCGCAAACGGGCGTGACGTGGATCGTCGAGGACGATCATCGAGCCGAAGAACTCGGCCACCTCTGGCTGCAGATCGGAAATGACGATCGCTGGCACTGAGCTGAACGTCTTCGGCTGTCGGTTGACCTTCCACACGTCCTCGAAGGTCGTGACGGACCAGAAGCCAGGACCAGCCGGGAACCCAGGGAGCTCAGGCTCCGAGTAGAACGGAACCGGCCGCTCGTGGCGCAGCGTGAAGAAGGCGCCGTCGCGGAACGAGTCGGGCTGATCCCAGAACCCCTCCATCGCCCCGAGGTCGATCGCTTCGAGGGGCACGCGCTCCGGCGGACGTATCCAATCCGACGGCCAGTCCACGCCCAGCAACGACACAGTTGCACCCCCCTCGCCGCGCCCGCTGTTCCACCGGCGCCCTGGGACGCTACTCCCCCGGCGGCAATCGGCCCGACCCGAGGGCTGATGCCTGCCCACTCCGTGTGTCCTGCACCTGACCCAGGCCCCGCTCGGGACCCCGGGCCGTTCCCATCGGGACGTCGGCATTCGCATCCTGGTCGCAACGGGATCGCGAGTCCTTCATCCGGGCTACACGGTCGAAGGGCAGGAGAAAGGATCGGAGCATCGTGGCTGGTGCGCTGGGGACCGCCGGTGGCCGACACTCCACCGCGGCCGGCGACGACCGGCACGAGCGGGACGTCGGCGCCGCCGTCCTGCCGATGTCGCTCGTCCCCGCCGCCGTCGCTGGTGGACTGGCGATGCTCGCCGTCGTGGTTGGCTGGCGTGGGTCCGACCTGCCTGCCCATCTGCTGCGGATGCACCTCGTCGAGCGCGACGGGTTCGAGGTGTGGAACAACTTCTGGTACGGCGGGCACCACACGGCGGCCTACGGCTTCGCGTTCCCGGTGCTCAGTGCGTTCGTCGGGATCTGGACGGTGGCGGTGGCCAGTGCTGCGCTCTCGGCCTTCCTCGTTGATCGTCTGATCATCCTCGCCACCGGCCGGCGCAACGCGTGGGCATCGCTGTGGTTCGCCGCGGGGACACTGACGAACGTCGCGGTCGGTCGCCTGCCGTTCGCGCTCGGGATGACCGTCGGTCTGCTCGCCCTGCTCCTCGCACGGCTCGACCGGCCGCTGCCGGCTGTCGCCGCTGCCATTGCCACGGCTGCGGCGAGCCCGGTCGCCAGCGCGTTCCTCTCGATCATCTTCATTGCGTGGGCGATCGTCGAACCACGCCAGCGACGCTCCTTCGTCGGGTTGGCGGCTGCGGCGCTCGTCCCGGTGCTGATCGTCGGAGTCCTCTACCCCCAGGGCGGCACGTTCGGGTTCGAGTGGGCGCCGTTGCTGTGGACCGTGACGGTCTGTGTCGCATTCGCCGCGCTCGTGCCGCCGCAGCAGCGGCTCGTGCGGATGAGCGCCGTCGTGTACGCCGTCGCGGCGGCCGTCGCGTTCGTCGTGCCGAACCCACTTGGCTCGAACATCGTCCGGCTCGGGATGTACGCCGCCGGTCCGGTTCTGCTCGCCCTCGTACCCGCCCGACGATTGATCCTGATCGCGCTCGTACCTCCACTGCTGTGGTGGCAGTGGTCACCGGCGTTCGATGCCCTGACGCGGGCAGCCGCCGACCCATCGACGACCGAGAGCTACTACGCGCCGCTGCGCCGGTTCCTGCACTCCGTCGATGCCGACACGGACCGGGTCGAGGTCGTCCCCACGATGCGCCACTGGGAGGCCGCCTACGTCGCAGTCGACCTGCCGCTCGCGCGTGGATGGGAACGCCAACTCGATCGGCGATTCAATCCGGTGTTCTACGAGCCGCAGATGACTGCCGACGACTACCGGGCTTGGCTGCTCCACGCCGGAGTGCGCTACGTCGCGTTGCCGGACACGCAGCTCGACTACTCCGCCGAGGCGGAAGCGGCATTGCTCGAGCACGGTCAGCCGTTCCTCCGCCAGGTGTTCGGCAGCGCCCATTGGCGGGTGTGGGAGGTCGTCGACTCCCCTGGCCTCGTCGATGGCCCGGCCGAACTGGTCCACGTCGGAACGGAAGTGCTGAGGGTACGTGTGCTCGACGAGGCCGACGTCGTCATCCGAGTTCACGCGTCGGCGTACTGGGCATCGGAGCCGGCACTGTGCATCCAATCGACTCGCGACGGCTGGATCGTCGTGCGCGATGCCAAGCCCGGCGTCATCGAGGTGTTCCTCGACGAAACCGACGTGCTCGACCTCGACGATCCCTGCAACTCGAGGTAGGTGATCCCGGCGTCAGGCATCGACGGTGAGCGCGAGGTGCTCGTGCACCGAGCGGATCGCGGCGGATCCTTCACCGACTGCCGCAGCGACTCGCTTGGTCGAGCCCGATCTCAGATCACCGACGGCGAACAACCCGGGCCAACTCGTCTCGTACGGCAATGGGCGGCGTCCCAGCGCAGACCAGGCCTCACCGAGACTGTCCTGTTCCAGCGCGCGATCGGTGAGCACGAACCCGTGCTCGTCGACCGCCACCCCATCGAGCCACCTGCTGTTGGGCTCAGCGCCGATGAACGAGAACAGCGCCGTGCAGTCGACCTCGAGCTCGGCATCAGCGCTGCTGACGGTGATCCGCTCCAGCGTGGTCGCGCCGGCGAGGGCGGAGACCGTCATCCCTTCGTGGACTCGCACCCGTGGGTGGTTGGTGATCCGGTCGACGAGATAGCTCGACATCGTCGCCGCGAGCGGGCGGCGCACGACGACGCACACCGAGGAGGTCTTCTCGACGAGGAACATCGCCGCCTGCCCGGCCGAGTTGCCACCGCCCACGACGACGACGTGCTCTCCCGCGCACATCCGGGCCTCCAGCTCAGTCGCCGCGTAGTACACGCCAGCCATCTCGTATCGCTCGAGCTCGTCCACCGGCAGCTTGCGATAGTGGGCGCCGCTCGCCGCGACGAGTGCTCTCCCACCGACCTGCGTGCCGTCCGACAACGTGGCGACGATGTGCCCTGCGACGTCCGTCAGCGACGAGACGGCGCACGGCGTGGTGATCACGGCACCGAACTTCTGAGCCTGGATCGACGCACGGGTCGCCAGATCCTGGCCGGAGATGCCGGTCGGGAATCCGAGGTAGTTCTCGATGCGTGAGCTGGTGGCGGCCTGGCCGCCGAGCGCGACCGCGTCGACCGTCAGCGTGCGCAGACCCTCGGACGCGGCGTACACCGCAGCGGCGAGCCCCGCCGGCCCGGCGCCGACCACGACGACGTCGTAGCAGCGTTCTGGCAACGAGTCGGCCGTCAGACCGAGCTGGAAGGCGAGATCTCCCGGCGTCGCCTGCTTGAGCACACCGCGCGGCGTGATGGCGATCGGCAAGTCGGCTGCAGTCACGCCGACGCCGGCCAGGAGCGCCCCCACGTCGGCGTCGTTGTCGGCGTCGATCCAGTGGTGCGGCAGCCGGTTGCGAGCGGCGTACTCGCGCAGCGCCATCGACGCCGGCGTGAACTTGGATCCAACGATCTGCAACGTGTCCGCAGCAGTCGACATCAATGCCATCCGTCGTGCGAGGAGCGCCTCGAGGACGACATCGCTCAGCCGGGGGTCGGTCAGCACCCGCGAGCGGAACACGTCGGCTGGCACGACCACGACCTCGCCGGCTTCGACAACCCGGGTCGTGAGGTACGGGCGCTGCCGAGTGACCAGGTTGACCTCACCCACGAACCGACGGGAGCCATGGGCCGTGATGAGCTGGCCGTTCGGACCGAGGACCTCGACGAGCCCACTCAGGATCACGATCCAGTCGTAGTGGTCGTCGGCCGGGGAGTACAGGATCTCGCCCTCGCTGACCTCGCGGCGTTCACCGAGCGCCATCACGATGGCGAGTTGCTCGTCGTCGAGCTCGGGGAACATCACCGCGTCGGCCGGCTGCGACTGACTCATCGCGGCGACGGTACCGCCCGATTCCATCAACGGTTGCGGCCTGAGCAGGTCTGTCGAGTCGTGGCGCTGGCGCGACGTTCGACAGCACCACCACGACGTCGTACCGTGTGAATTGCAGGTGCGTTCGCCGCGCTCGAGGCGCCGCGCCTTGTAACGAACCGATGGAAAGCTCGATGGCTTCCTGATCTCGGGGGAGCTGTCGCCGTCCGCGGCGGGAACGAACTTCCGCTGGCTGATGAAGCTGGAAGACCGGCTGCCGCGATGGATGCTGCGCTCTGTCAGCCGCTTCTTCGCCGGGCAGGTCCTGAACCTGGAGCGCAGCTTCGCGAAGCTCGCTCGGCTCACCGCCCCGTCGTCGCCGCCGCCTGCCCGCCCGGAGGTTCTCGCGTAAGTGCCCGACGGGGCGCGGGTTCGTCGGCGATCAGCTCCTGGAGCACCTGTATCGCGCCGGAGATGCGCAGCAGGGTCTGACGCAGGTCGAGCTGCTTGGCGTCGAGCTCGGCCAGCATCGTCTGTCCCGGCGACCGCTCGGCGTGGCGGTTTCTCGGCCTTGCTTCGACCGTCGATCCACTGCGCTACGTTGACCCGCAGGGCCACCCGAGAGCGACCGCCCCGCTCAAAAGGACCGGTGATGAAGGTGGGAACGTTCCGAGTCCGACGCGTGGTGCCGGTCGCGGCGCTGGTGATGACCGCAGCTGTGTCCGTGCCGCTGAGTGGTGCGGCGCAGGTGGCGGGTGTGTGCGATCAGGCGATGGCCGAGGCGGGCACCGGCCAGGGCACCTACGGCAAGTACAAGCTGATCCAGGCGCCCGCCGTGGGCCGCTCGGGGTCGCAGGTCGTGGTCGGCACGGCCGGGCCTGACCGGCTCGACGGCGGGTCGGGCAACGACGTGTTGTGCGGACTGGGCGGTGATGACGTCCTCATCGGGAGCAGTGGCAACGACTATCTCGACGGTGGTGCCGGGTTCGATCGGCTCTTTGGCGGCAGCGGCGGCAGACACGTTGACCAACGGTGAGGTCAACGACGGCGGGTCGGGCCGGAACCAGACCGTGCAGCCGCCGCCGGTCGACATCTCCTCGACGATGCCGCCGGCGATGCGTGACGAGATCACCGGCGACTTCTTGGGCCGTGGTTACGACCAGCGCATGCGCGCCGAGAACACGAGTCTCAACATCTACGACTCGGCATCACTCGGCGGCGCGCTGCTCCAATCGAGGCCGATGGACCTGACAATCCCCGGTGGGGGCGTGGACTGCGGCTTCAACTTCCCGTGCGAAGCCGTCCCGTGGGCGCAGTACTCCCAGGAGAGCACGCAGTCCTGTGACGGCTGCTTCGGGGCCTATTGGAGCGTCTTCGATCTCGCCACGATCTATCTCGCTCAGAACGACAACGTCATCTTCATGGCCGGCGTGAAGGGCAACGCGTTCTCGCCGTTGTCGGGCGAGACCCAGTACGAGAACCTGCTCTATGTGCTGCCGAATGACGGGTCGTGCGGCAGCCAGAGTTGCGCGTTGGGCCCGCCGGTCAGCCTGCCGACCGCGTTCAACCTGTGCTGGTTCCTGCGGCGGTGTGCCCAGCGGGCGATCCAGGTGACATCGCTTGCCGCCGGGTACGTCGGCTGGTACTGCGTATGTGGCGGTCGGGCTGAGCGACGGCGGTGTCCAGATCTATGGCTTCAACAGCCCTCGGCCAGCTCCAGCTGACCAGCACCTTCACGGGGATGGGGACATCTGACGGGTCGCAGACGCCGGTGACGGCGCTGGCGTGGGACCCGTCGGGGTCGGGCCTGCTGGCGGTCGGCGTCATCAGCTGGGCCAACGAAGGCTTCGTCGTTCGCGTCAATGCAGATGGGAGCCTCCCGGCGAGCTGGGTGACGTGGTCGCAGCAGGGCAGTGCCGTCGTTGACGACGGGTGTGCTGTCGGCGGCGTTCGGGCAGCGCCAGGACGGCGCCCCGCTGGTGGCGTTCGGGATGAACGACGGCACGTTGCGGGTGATCGATCCGACGGTCACCGGCACGACGGACACGCAGACGAAGTCGAGCCCCGTTTACGGCATCGTCGCGATCAATTCGATCCCGAGGTTCGACGGTTCGTCGGGCGGGTCGGACTTCGCGGTGTCCTACCAGTCGCAGGCAGCGCCCACGTTTGGGGGGATGGGCGGGTTGTTGCGGTGGGATGGGACGACCTCCGATTTGACGGCTCTGCCGATCGTTGCTGGTTCGACGCCGACGCTGGCGCCGACGTGGGATGCGTACCGGCAGTGGTATCCGGGGATCAAGGAGGGGCGTTTCCAGGTCAACAACACGTCGGGGGAGCCGATCACGGTGACGTTGCAGGCGGAGCCGGGTTCGTCGTCGGGGTGTTGGTATGCGCCGAGTTGGGCCGATGCGCCGGCGTTCCCGACTGTGGCGGTCCCGGTGGAGGCCGGTCAGATCTCGTCGATCTACACGATGGGTGCCTATACGGCTGGGCCTGACGGCACTTGTGCGCAGCCCGCCAACAGCGCCGGGAACGATCTGTGGCGGGGCTATCTGGTGATCACCCCGACGAATCATCCGGCGGACACCCGTCTGGTGCGGCTGCGTTTGAACCCGGACATGACGGTGGACGTGGGGGATCAGACCGGTGGGATGACGACGGACGACCCGCCCGTGGCGACGATGAATGTGTCGATCGCCCAGGCACCGCAGCATCTCGCGGCGTTCGGGTTGTGGATCATCACGGTGGACACGCCGGCAGCACCGACACCGTCGACGCCCCCGACGGTGGCGGCGTCCCGGCTGACCCCGGACGGGGCGCAGTACCCGGCGGTGTATCGCTTCGACGTTTCCGGCGCCACCTATGAGTTCCCGCTCCGTCCGGTCAGATCGTGGTCCCGCCGTATTCCGATCAGATCGTGATCCCGCCGTTGATGGTGCAGGGGTGCGTCTCAAATTGCTCGGGCGATGGGACGTCGTGGACCGATCTGGGGCGGTTGGTGCCGGCGGTGGCGCCGACGATCGTGCCGCCGCATGGGGACTCGGGCCAGTTGCAGGTCGGGCCGGCGACGTTCTGGTGGGAGAACGCCGCCGGTCAGCCCGCCTATCAGCAGATCCGGGTGGGGTTCGGTTCGAGCGGTCCGTTCTCGTCGCTCGATGGGGTGGACCTGGCGAACGTGGCGGCCCCGCCAGCGATGACCAACGTCACCGGCCCCCAAGCCGACCTCAACGGCGCGATCCTCAAGCCGGTCGACACCGGGATCGATCAGGCCCAGGTGTCGGTCCAGGTGCTCGACAACAACAGCAACCCGTTGCCGATCACCGATCCGAGCTATCAGTTGCTCTACTACCGCACCGAAGGCTCGAACGCGCTGCTCACCAACTTGTTCCCCACCGACGACGGCGCTGATCTGGGCAACTTCATCGGGGTCAGCCCGTATCCGGGGGCCTACCCGAACAACGGGTCGGCGGCGGGGAGCGGCGACCAATCCACCACCTTCAACGGGAACCACTACATCGCCACGACCAGCGACCTCGAGCAGCACATCTACCCCTACCTGGCGATCGACACCGGCCAGCCACAAGCCGGCAGCGACGCGGTCGAGGTGTCCGCCATCGAGATCTCCCCGCTGAACAACACCACCCAGGCGGCCGGTGGTTTCGTGCTGACGGGGTGCGCCGACTTCTCCACCGGCGCCTGCCCGCTGGCTCCCGTGACGATCACCACCAACACGACCACCAACATCCAGCAGCTCAACCCGGCGATGTACCTCGACATCATTGACGGTCTCGAGATCGGGCTGCTGACCAATGTTCAGGCGACGACTGCTGTGCGCAGCCTGCCCTTGCAGCACGCTCCGGGGACAGACCCTCACCTGTTGCAGTTCGCCGCCCTCGACGTGTCAGGGACATCAGCAACCTTCACTGGCACGGTTCCGTTCGTGTCAGGTGACTGTCTGGACACGTACTTGGTGACCCACGGCATCCTCGTTCCCATCTCCGACATTCCCTTCTCCCAGGGCCAGCCGTGCTGACGTGAACCACGTTCCGGCGTCCGTTGTCGTTCGTCGTGTCGGCTGCGTTGGTGGCGGGGTTGTTGGTGTTCCCGGTCGCCGGGTTGTCGCCGGTGTCGTTGGTTGGTGCGGCGGGTCCGGTGTCGGGGGCGATCGGCCTGGGGGGCGGGTTGTCAGGGTCGGTGGATGAGCGCACCGGACTGTTCTCGGTGTCGGTGCCGGTGGTGTCGGTGGCTGGTCCGGGCTCCGCGGGGGTGACGTGGTCGTTGGTGTGGGATCAGGGCCGGGCCGTGGATCGTGTGGACCGGTCAGGGTTCGGGGCGGGCTGGTCGTTGGGGGTGTCATTCATCAATCCGGCCACCCCGACCACGGTGTATCCGGCCAACGGCGGCGCCTACACGGCCGGGGGCACGTATCCGTCGGGGTTGGTGAACTATCCGTTGCAGGACCTCGCCTTCCACCGTGACTCGGGCGGCTCCGCCTACGAGTTGTCCTATGACGACGGGCGGGTCGACAGTTTCGACGTCAACGGCAACCTCGTGGCCCGCACGGACCGGTTCGGGAACCGCACCCAGTTCTCCTGGGAAGTAACCCCCGGCATCGAGGGCGGCTGGCAGCCGACGTCGATCATCGACGGCTACGGCTTGGAAACCACGTTCACCTACACGACGGACCCCACCAGCGGTGACCGATTGGTGGAGGTGTAGGCCCCGGCCCGCTCCGACGGGGTGCAGGCGACGACGACGATCACCTTGGATGACCAGCGGCGGGTGCGGTCGGTGACCGACCCGTCGAACGCGACGGCCCGGTTCGAGTACGCCCCGGTGGCAGGACTCGACGACATCGAGTTGTTGACGACGATCATCTCCGCCTCCCAGGCGCACACCCGCGATCTTCTATCAGGACTTCGACGACCAGCCGGTCTGTTCGCCGTGCAGGCCGTGGTGACGACGGATGCGGCCGGGACGGTGATGGGTCCGGCCCGCTTGTTCTCGATGAACCCGACCGGAGAACGTGACGATCACAACTACACCGGCAACCCGAACTACCTCGGCGGGACGACGGATCGGCCTGTTCGAGTCCGGGGACCCTGACTACTTCTACACGACGGCGATCTCCAGTTGTGTCGTCACCGAGTTGCCGCCACCGCGAGACGTGTCCGGGGTCGCCGTTGTCGACGGTGTCGACCTATGACTCCCAGCATCGCCTCGTCGAACGCACGGTGATGGCCGGGCGACGTCACGGTGCAGCACCAGACCTCGACCTACACGCCGGTGCGTCGGTTGGATCTGGACCCGAACTATGCGCGGCCGTTGGGGACGTCGGTCACCTACTCGGCGACCTCCAGCCCTGACGGGATCGCGGCCGCCTCGGGCGAGCCGCACGGTCGAGTCGGGCCGGGTCTATGACGACCATGGTCGGGTCACCTCGTCGACCGATGAGACCGGCACGACCACCACCGTCACCTATGACGAGGCGTTCGGGTTGATCACCAAGTGTCGATCGTCGGGGCCGACGGGTCACGCAGTGAGACCAGCCACACCCTCTCCGATGACCGCAAGACGATCGTCGGGGCGACGACGTCGTACGCCGCGCCGGGCCAGGACCTGTCGGCCCGCTCGACCACCACCTACGCCTACGACACGACCGGTCAGTTGCTGCAGCGCACGATGACGTGGGCGCCCGGCGCCGAACCCGACACCGGCGGCCCGACCACGGTCACCACCACGTTCGACAGTGCCGTCGACGCCGAGGCGCGGACCCGCACGATGACGATCACCACCGCCGCGGGCACCCCGGCCGAAGCCGCCTCGCAGACCGTGTTCGATCTCGTCACCGGGCATGCCGGTGCGCAACACCGACCCGCTCGGGCGGGTCACCACCTACACCTACGACCACGCCGGCCGCCAGACGTCCCGCACCACGCCCGACGGGCTCACGTCCACCTCGACGTACACGGCGGCGACCCCCACGTCGCCGGCGACACGGATGATTCGACCCCAGATGGTCGGGTCGTGTTGACCACCTTTGACGTGTTGGGCCGCAAGGTGCGAGTCACCGACAACGTGCAGGATCAGGCGTTCACCGACTCGCCCACGGGCCGGCAACTCTCCGCGTTCGACTACAACCTCGACGGGACCACCGTCACCGCCACCGATCAGCACGGCCGCACGATCCACACCACCTTGGACGTGCTGGGCCGCCAAATCAGCCAGATCGGGGCGACCGGCATCACCCACACCACCACCTACGACGACGCCGCCCACACCACCACCAAAGCCGTCCTCCCCGACGGTGCAACGGACCCGCAGGCGTTGCGTACCGCCACCTACGACAACGCCAACCGGGCTGTCAACGTGGAACGCGACTACAGCGACGGCACCGCCGACCCGACCCAAACCACCGCCTTCGACGGGCTCGGCCGCGTCGTGTCGCACACGTCCGACGATCTCGAGTTGGAGTACTCCTACCTCGGTGCCGGCGGCGCCTCGACGACCCAGACCGCGACCCCCCACAACCCGCCTATCCCGGTGAACCGTTGGATGTGAACCGCTCGATCGCCCTCGGCGGGCAGCAACTCAGCAGCGCAACGCGCAACAAGCCGGCACCACCGCCGACGGAACCGCGGCTCACCTACGACCCGGCCGGACGGATCGCCACCTCCACCGACCCGAACGGACGCACCACCAGCTACAGCTACTACGACGACGGCAACGTCGCCACCCGCACCACCCCATCGGGCACCGTCGTCACCGACACCTACGACGACACCACCGGCCGGTTGTTGAACGTCACCGCCCAACCCCCCACAGGTCCGTCGGTGACCCTGACCTACACCTACGTCCCCGCCGGGCAGCCCGGCGCCGGCCTGGTCCACACGATCAGCGACGGCACCGACACCGTCACGTTGGCCTATGACGCCGACAGCCACGTGGTGTCCCGGACCTATTCCGACGGAACGGCGACGGCGGCGTCGTTCACCGACACCGGGTTGCTCGACGTCCACGACCGACGTGACCGGCGCCATCACGTCCTACGGGTACGACACCCTCGGGCGGATGACGTCGGCCACCCAGACCCGCGACGCCACCACGGTGCTGGCCGTCGGTCGGATACACCTACGACGCCATGTCCCGGATCCACACCACCACCCGCGGCAACGGCGTCACCACCACCAACACCTGGACCCCACGCAACCAACTGGCCAGCCAAACCACCACCACATCGTCCGGGACGCTGATCGAGGAACACGCCTACACCTACGACAGCCACGGCAACGTCGCCACGCCGCACCGACACCATCCCCACCGTCTCCACCACGGCCGCCACGGCCGGCACGTGGACCACCGCTTACCGCTACGACGCCTACCAGCGGCTGATCGGCTCGGCCACCTTCCCCGGCACCACCGCCGCAGGAGCAGCCTCCACCTCCACGAACTACACCCTCAACACCGCCGGCGACGTCACCGCCATCACCACCACCACCCGCACCACCCAAACACAGACACCACAAACACCACAGACCCCGAAGCACCCCGAACGCCCCCAACGCCCCGAACGCCCCGAACACCCCGAACGCCCCGCAACACCCCGAACGCCCGAACGATCCCGAATGGCCCGAGCACCCCGCGACCACCCAGCACGCCCGCGGACCGCCGAGCACGCCCCGGCCGCCGAGCACGCCGCGGCCGCCGAGACGCCGCGGCCACCGCTGACGTCGCCGTCCACGTCGAGGGTCGACGAACACGATCGATGCCGCCGGTCAGCTGACGTCTCAGTCGACTGACGGGACCGTCGTGAATCAGACCTTCGACGGTGAAGGCCGGATCACCCAATCCTTGAGTGGCTGGGCGTTCAGCTATGACGCCTTCGATCGGATGGTCACCGCCACCCGTGACGGGGTGTCGGCCGCCTACACGTACTGGCCCGACGGCACCCGCCGCTCCACCACCACCGAAGGTGGGGCCGCCGGGGCGACGCACCCAGACGTTCCACTACGGCACCGACGGCAACCTCGTCAACGACACCACCGCCGACGCCACCACCGCAGCGACCGCCTCCTACCTGGTCACCGCCGGTCGAGAAGCCCGCACCCTGCAGCCCGGCACCACCACCGTCGGTGCCGTCCCCGACGGGGCACCGGACCCCGTCGCCACCGGTACCGGCACCGGCTACCTGCTGCGCGACCGCCACTCCTCGGTCACCGCGCTCGTCGACGCCAACGCGGCGGTGACGAACACCTACAGCTACGGCGACTACGGGTCGCCGGCGCTTGCCCGACGGTCGCCTGCAGGCGGTACCCGCCCCGGCGACGGGTGGGCTGGCCAACCCGTTCCAATATGCGGGGGCGGCGACGATCAGCTCGATGATCGACCCGACCACCGGGCTGTTGCTGTTGCCGGCCCGCAGCTACGACCCGGGCCAGGGCCGCTTCACGACCCGTGACACGGCCAACGTGTTCAACAAGTACCAAGCGTTCTCCACCAACCCGATCATCAACGTCGACCCCACCGGACACTTCTCCCTCACCGACCTGCTCATCGACATCGGCACCTTGATCGTGTTCGCCATCGCCGCGGTCGCCACCGCAGGCGCCGCCCTCGCCGCCGCCCCGGAGGCCATCGCTGCAGTCGCCGTCGGGGAGGCCACCGCCAGCACCGTCATCTCCGCCGTGGCGACCGCCGTCACCGCCGTTGCGAGCGCCACAGGAGCCGTCGCTACGGCCGTCAAAGTGGCCGACGACGTCGACGACGCCGTCAGCGGTAAGCACTTCCTCACCAACGACCAGCGGTCCGCGCTCGGCACCGTCCAAATGGTCGCCGGCGCCATAGCCGCCGTCAGCGGAATCGCCGCTGTCGCGTCCACCGGTGCGGCAGCGGGCGCCGTCGTCGAAGACAGCGTGCAGGAGGCTTCCGACTTCTTCCCCGACACGACCGATGCGAACCCCAACCGCAACGCGCTCGTTTTCGGTGAGAACGACGACTTCGTGGTCCACCCGGATCCGCCGACGAACAACCTGGGCGCTGGTGGCACGAATGCGAACGACGTGGGCGTGAACGACACGAGCACCTCCGATACCAGCGAGTCGGGCGACAGCGACGACGAATCGAGCGACGAGGACTTCGTCGGCGGGCTCTCCGATGAAGCCTCCGAACCTCCGCCGCCGGAACCGGCAGCCAGTGAGCCGATCTCGATCGAGCAGAACGTGCTCAACAATGTGGTCGGCGATGACATCCTGACTCCGACCGACGAGGCGGTCTTCAACGACGACCCCGAGGTGACCGTCTCCATCAACACTCAAGAAGCGGCCGACGAGGCCACCTCCGTCCAGTACCGCGGCCGCTCCCAATCGGTCGGCAGCATGCCGAGTCTGCGCGCGGTGAACGGCAACTGGATCAGGTCGGCCGACCTGTTCGGTCTCGACGAGTACACAGCCGAGAACGTCAGTGTCCTCAACTGGGACGACTTCTTCGCCTTCATGAGAATCTTCAGAGCCTCGGCAGCCGAGTGGGACGACTAGGCGCGTACGGTCCCAATCCATGGACCAGAAGATCGTCGACGATGTCATCGCGATCGTGGACCGCCACACGGAGGCCGAAGCCCGGCGGGATTACGACGCCACCATGGCCACCTTCGGGGCAACCGCCGGTTGGAAGCTGCTCCCGCAGAACATCATCATTGACGGCCACGACGCCGTGCGCGCGTTCTACGAGCAACTGATCCCCACGCTGGATCGGCTCAGCGTGACGCGTGAGCTACTCGGTCAGTGGGCAAACGAGACCGGCGTCGTTCGTCGGGATCGCTTCGCCCACGACACCCCCAACGGACGGATTGAGTTCGAGCTCGTGTCGATCCTGTTCGTGGAGGACGGTCACGTCACCATGGAGCACGCATACGGCTGGCCCGATGAGTCGCTGCGCGTTCTGGGCTTTCTCTGACGAGATGAGAACTGCGTCAAGGCCCGGTCTAGGTCAGCGAATTGGGCTGCTATACCGCCAATTCTCGGACCTTGAGCGCCTTGACACGAAGGCGCCGGCCGCGTCGTCATGGGCCGAAAGGAGGAACAGGTCCGACCGGTCGCCAGCTACTTCGAGGTAATAGGTCCGGATGCGGTTGATGGCCACGGCGTACCGGAGGTCCTCGGCACTGCACTCGACGATCCGGACGTAGGTGGCGCAACCGAGGAGATACAGAGTCGGGAGGACCGTCAGCGCGAACGCGACGAAGACCGTGCTCGAGCTGGAGGACGCTTGGCTCACGAACCCGAGCGCGACGAGTGCGCTCGAAACCGAGAGCATGTACACGGACGCCCTCGCCGAGGTCTCGCTCATCGTCTGCGAGCGAGCACCCTGCAACGTGAAGTGCTCAGTCGTCAGCACGGTGAGGAGTTGCTGCCGATCGGAGATGCTCATCCCGAGAGTCTCGCCATCCGAACCGCCGACGGCGCCCGTCGGCGGTGCCATCGTGGTGTCATGGGAACTCGAGAGGTCCGGCGCGACGTGGCGGCGCGGATGGCCGATGCTGCGCAGGCGTGGCTCGATGGGCTCGACGAGGGTCAGCGGGAGCACGCGGCGTGGCCGTTCCCGGCCGACGACGAGCGGCGGCTGTGGTTCTACACGCCGACCGACCACGGCGGCCTGACGCTCGAGGCGATGGAAGCTGCTCAGCAACGGGCGGCGATGCGTCTCCTGCGCAGCGGGCTGTCCGAGGCCGCCTATGTGACGGCGACGACGATCATCGGCCTGGAGAACGTCCTGGACGCCGTCGAGCAGTGGCGTGCCACGTTCGGCCGCCGGCGCGGCCGCGACCCCGGCATGTACTACGTGCGAGTGTTCGGCGAACCCGGCTCGGCGGCGACGTGGGGCTGGCGGTTCGGCGGTCACCACGTGTCGGTGAACCACACCGTTGTCGACGGTGAGCTGGCGTCGTCGACGCCGTGCTTCCTCGGCGCCGACCCGGCCCATGCGCCACTCCTCGGGCCGCACCTGCTGCGACCGCTCGGCGGCGCGGAGGACCTCGGGCGCGAACTGGTGCAATCGCTCGACGAGAGCCAGCGTGATCAGGCGCTGCTGTCGCCCATCGCACCGACGGACATCGTCACGGCCAATCGTCCCCAGGCCCGGGAGGGCGATCGTCCGCTCCCTCTGGGGGCGATCTTTCGCGGCGCACTCGACGGCCCGCTGCCGGAACAGTTGGCACGCGACCAGGCGGCGCAGGAGAAGACGATCGGGCTGCGTCCACGGCACCTCGACGCCCTCGCGCTGACTCGGACTCCGAAGGGCCTGCGCGCCACGGACCTGCACAGCGCGCAGCGAGATCTGCTGCGCCAGCTACTCGACGTCTACGTCCGGCGCGTCCCCGACGAGCTGGCCGATCACGAGTCGGCCAAGTACGGCTCCGACGCCGCCGTCGACGAGCTGTCGTTCGCCTGGGCAGGCGGACTCGAACCGGGCCAGCCCCACTACTACCGCGTCCAGGGCAGCCGGCTCCTCGCCGAGTACGACAACACGCAGCGCGGCGTCAACCACGTTCACACCGTCTGGCGGGACCTCGATGACGACTTCGGCATGGACGTCCTCAGCGACCACTACGCCCGCACTCACCACTGACGGTCGTGCCGCTAGCGGTCCGCTAGCACCGACCGTTCATCGTCGACGCGATGAGACGTTCCACGATGCTCTTCTCCTTCGCCGCGACGGCGGCGGTTTGGGCCTTGGTCCTGGTAGGGCCAGTGCGGCCGCTCTCCGGCGAGGCGGCGACGCCAACACGGCTGCCCGCGACCTGTGACCCGGCGGATCCCGAGAGCTGCCTGTACACGTCGGATCTGAGTTTCGACGTCGGCGTCGTCGAGGATGTCTCGTTGGTCGACGCTGATCGGTCCGGCTACGAGGTCCCGCTGCTGATCCGCTATCCGGTGCTCGAGGCGGTCGAGCCTCGCCCAGTCGTGATCTGGAACCACGGCGGGGCGCCGTCGAGGCAAGGGGCGACGCGCAGCGAGGAGTGGGGCAACCTGTTGGCCGCGGCCGGTTACGTGGTCATCCATCCGTCCCGGCTGCCGATCGCCGACCCGACGCCTCTGCGTGCCGAGTGCGAAGCCAACGGCATCGTCGATCCGGATCAGTGCTCGCACTTCGTCGCCCAACTGCTCTACGGGCCCCAGAACACGCACTTCCTGATCGAGCACCTGACCGACGTCGCCGCCCTCAACCCGGCCCTCGCCGGGCTGCTCGATGAGCAACGCATCGTCGTCGCCGGCCACTCGGCGGGCTCGACTGTGGCGTTGGCCAACGCCGGTGCCCGCCAGCAGTTCGTGGACGGCGGACCGCTGTACGACGAACGAGACGAGGCACCTCTCGCCTTCTTGGCCACGGGCGTGCAAGGTCCGATGTACGCCGGGTTCCAGTCAGGGTTCCAACCCGCCGAGGTCGGAACGGGCTCGGCGTTGCACAGCTTCGCCGGCATCGATCGCCCCTTCATGTTCATCACCGGGATCGGCGACGAGACGGGCGAACCCCCCGAGAGCCGCACCTCGGCATGGCTCACCGCCCAGAGCACCAGCGACCTGTACCTGTCGTGGGACACTGACCGCCGCGCCGTCCACGAGACGATGGACATCGACAAGTGTGACACCGCCGTGCGCTCCGACCATTGCCGCTGGATCGGCTCCGCCGGACTCGCCTTCCTCGACGCCGTCGTCCGGCTCCGTCCCGCAGCCCAGCAGTGGCTCGACTCCGACGCCTATCAGGTGCTCACCGGCGGAGCCATCGAGCTCCACAACCGATGACCTGATCGACGGTGATCATCGGATCAGGGCCGCTTGCCGTACCCGAGGGCCTCGATGATCTTCCCGTCCCGGACGCGCATCAGGTTCACGCCCCGGTAGTTCTCGGCGCCGGTGATCCGCCAGCGGATGACGGCTCGGTCACCGTCCACGTCGACGTGTTCGACCGTGAACTGGATGGCGCGGTCGGAGGCCAGCCCCTGCCAGCCGGCGAGGCATTCGTCGTAGCCGTTCCATCGGTTGCCGTCCGGCGCCGGGCCGGTGCCCTCCATGACGCAGTCGGCGGCGATGAGATCGACGAGCTTGTCGGGTGCCCGCTCGAGGAAGGCGGCGTTGTACTGATCGATGACTGCTGCTGTGTCGGTCATGGCCGCATCGTCCGGGACGGCGGGGTTCGTTGCAACTCCCTGGAGGGAATGGCGTCGAGGCCCGCAGTGGGCGAGGATCGTCGCTGATGTCTCGATTCCCGGCCGAGCTGCGGCGCTGGCGCACGGTCCGCCGGTTGAGCCAGCTGGAGTTGGCGATACGGGCGGACACCACCCAGCGGCACGTGAGCTTCATCGAACAGGGCCGCTCCCGACCCGGCCGCAACGTGGTCGTGCGGCTGGCGGAGTCGCTGGACCTCACGCTGCGCCAGCGCAACGAGCTGCTCCTCGCCGCCGGCTTCGCGCCGGCGTTCCCGGAGTCACCGCTCGAGGACGCGGCGCTCCGGCCGGTCCGCCAGGCGCTCGACACGATCCTCGACGGCCACCTTCCGTACCCGGCGATGGTCGTCAGGCCCCACGGAGTCCTCGTCACCGCCAACCAAGCGTTCGACCTGTTCCACGAAGGTGTCGACCCCGCGTTGCTGGCGCCGCCGGCCAACATGTTCCGCCACGCCCTGCATCCCAACGGTCTTGCGCCCCGGGTGCGCAACCTTCCGGAGTGGGGCCGGCACATCACCGAGCACCTGCGGGCCCAGCTCCTGCGGAGCCCGGATCCGTCGTTGGAGGACCTGCTCGTCGAGCTCGAGGGCTACCTGCCGCCATTGGCTGCGGACGCCGATGTGCTCGGCTTCGCCGTCCCGCTGGAGCTGGCCTCTGCCGATGGCGACCTCCGGCTCATCACGACGATCACATCGTTCGCGACCGCTGCCGACGTGACGCTCGCCGAGTTGCAGCTCGAGGCGTTTCTGCCGGCTGACGATCGCACCGCCGAGGTGCTGCGCCGCCGATGGGGGTGACGATCGATGATGCCCGGGCGATTGCCGCCACCCTCCCCCGTTCGTACGAGGCGCTCGTACGCGACGACGTGAGGTTCCGGGTCGGCCGCATGGTCTACGCCGCCTTCTACGACGACGACACGATCATGGGCTTCGGCTTCCCGAGAGAAGAGCGGGAGGCACTCGTAGCCTCGGAGCCCGACAAGTTCCTCATGCCCCGCCCCTCCGACATGCGGTACCGGTGGGTCTGCGTCCGCCTCGACGCCATCGACGGAGACGAGCTGCGAGAGCTACTCGTCGACGCGTGGCGCATGTGCGTGCCGAAGAAGGTGGCTGCCGCCTACGAGGGTTGATTGCGCCAATGGGCGGCGGGGATTCGGTGTCGGAGTAATCGCGCCGCGCGGCGGGTTGCATTCGTCGATGCACCTGGCACCACCGGTTCGCCTCCTCACGGTGTGTGGGAGCCTGCAGACACGTTCGGCGAATCGCGCTGCGATCGATGTTGCGTCGTCGCTCGCCTCAGCGCACGGAGCGGCCGTCGACGACTTCGACGCCTTGGGCGACGTCCCAGCGTTCAACCCTGACCGCAGCGACGAGCACATCGCAGTCATCGACGACTGGCGGCGCTTCATCGATGTCGCCGACGTCGTGCTCGTGGCCGCTCCCGAGTACGCCGGTGGCGTCGCGGGTGCGCTCAAGAACGCGTTCGACTGGCTGGTCGGCTCCGGCAACCTGTACCGCAAGCCCGTGGGTGTGATCAGTGCGGGCACGTCTGGGGGCCAACACGTCCGGCAGGCGATGGTGCAGACGCTCACCTGGCAGGGCGCTTACGTCGTCGCCGAGCTCGGCATCAGCGCACCGCGTACGAAGTCAGACGACGCTGGCCGGTTCACGGACGTTCCCACCGTGACAGCCATCTCCGCACTCACCAAGCTGCTGCTGGACGCGCCAGCGATGCGGGGCTCCGACCTCGCCGCGCTGGCCGGTCGAGTCGTCCATTCGTTCGGCATCGACGCATCTCACATCACTCCCCCTGTCTGACAGCTCTCCGGTGAGTCGCGGCGAGGCAGTCGCTGTCGCCGCGGGCTCGCCGCTTTCGGGGATGCGTCCGGGATCTACGCGATGCTCGCGTGGTGCGGTTTGGTGGGGTTCGGCACGTCATCGTGGCCGGACTCGTCGCGGTCGGGCTGGGGGGCGGGTCGGCGGCCGCCGGCGTGGGGAGCGCCCACGAACGGGGCGCTGTTGCGGCATTCCGTGCGCTCGACGAGTTCGCCGGACTGGTCGAGCTGCCGTCGGGCCGCGAGGTGTACCTGGAGTGCCGTGGCGAGGGCAGCCCGACGGTCATCCTCGAATCTGGTGGTGGTCTGGCGGCGAGCCAGTGGAGCGTTCTGGCGCCAGGCTCGACGTTGACTGCGGTCTTCCCGGCGGTGTCTCAGTTCACTCGGGTCTGTGCCTATGACCGGCCCGGCACAGTTCAGGTGCCGGACGGGTCGGCGAGCCGGAGTGATCCGGTGCCGCTGCCACGCAGCTTCGCCGACATGATCATCGAGCTCCGGGAGCTGCTCGAGGCGGCCGACGTCCCTGGCCCGTACGTGCTTGCCGCCCACTCGATGGGCGGCGCCGTGGCGCGGCTGTTCGCCGGCCAGTACCCGGCTGACGTCGTGGGGTTCGTCTCGCTCGACGCCGCCAACGCGACCATCTACGAAAGCTTCGTGGAGCTTGTCGGTCCCAGTTGCTGTGACCTTCCGGGCGTCGAGTTCCGGGTCCAGGAGGCGATCGCCGAACTCCACGCGGCCAAGCCGCTGCGGCGGATGCCGATGGTGGTGCTGGAGCACTCGCGTGATCGGCAACGGTTCCCCAACCCGATCGGCTGGCCAGCTGACTGGCCGATCCCGGAGCTGCTGGACATCTGGGACCAAGCGCAGCACGAGATCGCGGCGCTCGTGCCGGGCGCAGTGTTCGAGGTGGCCGAGGACAGCGAGCACAACATCATGCTCGACCAACCAGTGCTCGTCACGGACTCGATCCGAGCGGTCGTGGAGGCCGTTCGCGACGGCGAGGCCCAGATCCCGACTGGAGACCTGGCAAACACGGGCCTGGTTCTCTGGCCATTAGCGGCGTCAGCGGGTGCTCTGGTGGCATCCGGCGTGGCCCTGGTGGTCCTGTCGAGTGAGTCGACCCCTCGACGACGCTCCACGTTCGTCACCGCCGCCGAGAGGCGTCATCGTGAGCGGTGACTGCCGCCCCCGTTGCGCCCGTGACCCCGGGATGCTCTGATTGCACGAACGGCGGTGGGTGCTGTGCGGCGAGCTTGTGCATCCTGGCCGGTCTTCGCGACGAAACGGAGAGATCATGGCCCCTCGGACGCTGGCTGGGCTGGTGTCCGACGGCACCATCAGTTGGGACGAGCCCGTGCACCCGTACGCGCCCGACCTCATCTTCAGCGATCCCTGGGTCACCGACCACGTCACGTTCGCCGACCTCTACTCGCACCGCAGCGGGCTGCCGGGCGACATCGGTGACCCGCTCGAGATCTTTGGCTTCACCCGGGAGGAGATCCTCGCCCGCTTCCGCCTCGTCCCGCTCAACCCGTTCCGGGCGTCGTACGCCTACACCGACTTCGGCATGACGGCCGGCGGCGACGCGGCAGCCAAGGCCGCCGGCGTCCCCTTCGAGCAGATGGTCGCCGAGCAGCTCTTCGAGCCGGCCGGCATGACCTCGAGCAGTGCCAGCTACGCCGACTTCCTGGCCCGACCTGATCGCACCAACCTCCACGTGCGGATCGACGGAGAGTGGGTCCCAGGACCGGTGCGCCAGCCTGATGCGCAAGCACCGGCGGGGGGCATCAGCTCCTCGGTGAACGACGTCGCCACCTGGGTCCGCCTGCAGCTCAACGGCGGCACCCTCGACGGCGACCAGATCATCAGCGAGGAGGCCCTCCTTCCGACGCACACACCCCAGATCGTGAAACCGCCCGCCCCGACCTACGACGGGCCGGCCCACTCCTACGGGCTCGGGTGGAACCTCGACCAGGACCACCTCGGCTACTTCCGCTGGTCACACTCCGGCGCCTTCACCCAGGGCGCCGCGACGAACATCACGCTGCTGCCGATCGAGGGCCTGGGCGTGGTCGTGCTGACGAACGGCATGCCGATCGGCGTGCCCGAGACGCTCGCCGACCAGATCATCGACCAGATCGTGACCGGCAACGAGACAAGAGACTGGGCGGCCTACTGGACCGACACCTTCAGCCACCTGTCCGTCGAGGACCCAGCCCTCTCCGACGTGCCAAACCCGCCAACGCCGGCCCGGCCGCTCGACGCCTACCTCGGCTCGTACGCCAACGACTTCTACGGGACGTTCGAGGTCGTCGCCGACGGAACCGGGATGGCCCTCGTCCAGGGACCGGCCCGGGTGACGTCCCCGCTGACGCACTGGGACGGCGACACCTTCACCTTCATCGCGGCCCCAGCGACTCCGGACATCCGGACGCCCCTCACGTTCACGGTCGGCCCCGACGGGCTGGCGTCAGCGATCACCATCCCCGACCCAGACTTCGGCACGCTGCAGCGCGTGTGAACACGAGCCCTCGGGCACACGGCCAGCCGGCGGCGGGGATCTCGCGAATCCGTTCGTCGATCACTACCATGCGCTGAGGCGGTTTTGGGCGGAGAGGGAATTCTTGTGAGCAGTCGGCGTGGCACCGTGGCAGCGTCCGTCTTGGCGGCCCTCTTCGTGCTGGTGGCCGGGGCGTGCGCGGGCCAGCGACGGCGAGGCTGGATCACGTGAACGCGAACTCGATCTGCGCGAACGCGAAGTGGCGGTGCGGGAGGCGGAGCTCGCCGCCAGCGCGTCGACCCTGCAGACCGCAGAGGCGGTGGCGGCGACGACAGCATCGACGACGACATTGTCAACGACCACAACGACGACGACGGTGGCACCAAGCCCTGTGCCGACGACCGTTGCTGCGCCGCCGTACGACCCGAACGCAGTGGCACCCGGGGTCATCGAGGACGGTCGTCACTTCGGGTTCGTCGTCAACTTCCCAACTCCTGGAACCTTCAGCTTCGACCGAGCCGAGGTCGGGGACGGCTACTGGACGAACGAGAATCCTCGACTGCGTGAGCTGCCGACGGCGGGTGCACGCCTCGATTACGGCATGGCCGTCGAGGTCATCGTCGAGAACCAGCGGGTGACAGCTGTGTATCCGACGCAGCCCGGTCCGGCGCCGGTCGCGGCTGACGCAACCAGAGTGGCCGCCGGCGTCATCGAGGACGGCGTCCACTACGGCTATCTGGTGGACGCCGGGGGTCGTTCCTTCACCTTTGATCGAGCCGAAGTCACCCCGGGCGAAGGCTGGCGCAATGAGAATCCCGCTGTGCGTGAGTTGCCCTGGCCGGATGATCCGACTGGGGCGCGCGTCTACGACGCCTTCACCGGTGCGCCGGTGCCTGGTCTCTACAGCGGGATGGCGCTGGAGGTCATCGTGGTCGACCAGCACGTGGTGGGCGTGTACCGAGTGAATGGATGACCGGGCTGCGCATGGCAGCGCCAAGAGCGACACGGGGGTCGTCGCTTGAGTTGCCGCCCGGCGTTGCTGCTGGTCGCGCTCATCGTTGTTGCGTGTAGTGACCAGGAGCCTGCCGTCACGGTGGCGACGACGGTGGTCGGCGCCACCCCGTCGATGCTTACCGCGGACACAGCCCAACAGGCGGCGCCCGTTCCCGCGCCGGGGACAGTGACGACTGGGCCCTCGGTAGCCAGCACAATGACAGCTCCGACGGGTCCGCCCTCGACGCTTCAGCCGCCAACCGTCCTGCGAGCACCGCCCCGTGACCGCGGCGAGCACCCTGACCGCCACCTCAGGCGCGCCGACCGAGCCGCCGCCAACCCCGTACGTCGTCCCGGTCGTCGACGTCGCCGCGGCCGGCTGGGGAACGACGCACGCCAACTATCCCGCTACGGACATCTTTGTTGACTGTGGCGCCGACATCGTCTCGCCGGTGAATGGAGAGCTGCTCGAGGTGCGGCGCGTGAACGCCTACGACCCGACGGTCGACAACCCGGCCACGCGGGGCGGTCGTTCGATCTCGATCCTCGGTGACGACGGTGTGCGCTACTACCTCGCCCACTTCGACACGATCGTCGAGGCCCTGGCACCGGGCGTGCGCATCGTCGCCGGCCAACTCCTCGGCACGATGGGCGACACTGGACGAGCGTCGGCGTGCCATGCGCACTTCGGCATATCGCCACCGTGTCCTGGCAAGGAATGGGCGGTCCGCCGCGGTGTCATCTGGCCGTACCGTTACCTCGACGCTTGGCGTCAGGGCCAGCCGACCAGTCCAGCCGATGAGGTAGCGGCCTGGCTCGCCGCCAACCCCACCGCGTGCGACGAAGCGATGGCTGACTCGAACGCCGCCGACTCCTGAGTTTCGCGGCTCGACGCGTTGAACGCTGGTCCAGGCACCCTCGCTAATTGACGAGACGGCCGCGGCCCGTCCAGTACGGGGCGCGCAGCTTGAACTTCTGGATCTTGCCGGTTGCGGTGCGGGCGAGTGCGCTGTCGAACTCGATGGACGTCGGGCACTTGTAGTGCGCCAGCCATGTCCGGCAGTGCTCGAGCAGTTCCTGTTCGGTGGCGTGCGCGCCGGGGTGGAGCACGACGAGCGCTTTGACTGTCTCACCCCACTTGGTGTCGGGCACACCGATGACAGCGGCCTCGGCGACAGCGGGGTGCTGGACGAGAGCGTCTTCGACCTCGATCGACGAGACGTTCTCGCCGCCGGTGATGATGACGTCCTTCTTCCGGTCGGAGATGGTGAGGTAACCGTGGTTGTCGACCCGCCCGCCGTCGCCGGTGTGGAACCATCCGTCGCGGACGACCTCGGCGGTGTCTGCGGGCTGCTTCCAGTAGCCGTGGAAGACGGCGTTGCCGCGAGCGAGGACCTCGCCGTCGTCGTCTGTTCGCACCTTGATGCCGATGGCTGGGGGGCCGGCCCGGCCGAGCTGCCGTGCTCGTCCGGCGGGCGTGAGCTCGTCCCATTCTGCCCGGCGGCGGTTGAGTGTCATCAGTGGGGAGGTTTCGGTGAGGCCGTAGATCTGCATGAACTCCCAGCCGAGCTCGGTCTCGACGCGTTCGATGACCGCGGTGGGGGGTGGCGCTCCTCCGACAACGATGCGCATGCGTTCGCGTCCCGGGGTGGGCCCAGGGCGTTCGGATGCGGCGGTGAGGATGGTGCTGACGACGGCAGGTGCGCCGCCCATGAACGTGACCCCTTCGCTGTCAATGCGCCGCAGGATCTCGGGTCCGTCGACCTTTCGCAGCATGACGTGGGCTCCGCCCATCGCCGTGATCGCGTACACCATGCCCCAACCGTTGCAGTGGAACATGGGCACGGCCCAGAGGTAGACATCACGGTCGTCGACGCCGGCGTGCCAGCCGAACGTGAGCGCGTTGAGGTACAGGTTGCGGTGGGTCAGCTCGACGCCTTTTGGTCTGGCTGTTGTGCCGCTGGTGTAGTTGATCGAGGCGATGGCGTCCTCGCTGGGATCGACCCACGGGTTCGGTTGCCGATCGAAACGCAGCAGTGCTGCGTCTGACTCGCGGCCGAGCACAAACCGGTGGGGCGCGTCGACGTCGGCGAGCGCTTCGTCGAGCTCGGGATCGACGAGGAGGACGGATGCGCCGGACTGCTCGACGATGTAGCGGACTTCGTCGGCGTTGAGGCGGAAGTTGATCGGCACGGCGATGCGCCCGTAGCCGGAGACGGCGAACAGGGAGACCAGGAGGCGGGCACTGTTGTGCGAGACGATCGCGATCCGCTCGCCATGACCGACGCCGAGGGCGTCGAGGCCGGCGGCCATCGCCCTGGCGTGCTGGGCGACCTGCCGCCATGTCAGCCGTCCCCAGCTGTCGGCGGGCTGGTCGGGTTCGTCGATCACGCCGATGCGGTCGCCGTAGACGTGCTCGGCACGGTCGAGGAAGTCGAGGATGTTGAAGGGAACCTTCATCGGGTTGCTCCTGGGTGACTGGAGCCCTTGCGGTCTCCGTCGGTGGTGGTCGGATGGCTCAGGTCGGGTGGCCCAGCCGGTTGTGGTCTGCGTCGAAGGGCGGTCCGCCACACCTCGGCGGGACGGCCCAGGTAGTAGGCGGGACTGGCGGCGGGGCGGGTGCGATGTGTGGTGGGCATGGGATGTCTCCTGGAGGTGGGCTGATCGGACGGGCGGGTCAGGCGTCAGGGTTTCGGAGGCGGTCGGGGCGAAGCACATACAGGTCGTGCTCCAGCACTTCGGGAAGGCGGCGGAGTAGGCGGTCGAGATCGTCGTGAACGGAGAGGTGGCGGCCCGTGAGCCGGTCGGCGTCGCCGGCGGCGATCCGCAGCAACAGCCCGGCGGCTCGTGCAGGGTCGGCTCCCCGCCCTTCGGCGAGGGCGTTCAACGCCCAGTTGGTGATGTGCACTTCGTGGGCGTTCGTCGGGATCTGGGCAGCGATCGTCTCGGAGATCCCGATCGGGAGCAGGCCGGGATGGACGCTGAAGACACCGATGCCGTGACGGCTCGTCTCGAGCGCCAGGTTCTCGGTGAGCTTGACGACGGCTGCCTTGGACACCGAGTACGCGGACGCGAGCGGCCAGCGGTGCACGCCGGCTTGGCTGGTGATGTTGATGATGCGACCGCGACCAGCGGCGACCATGTCAGGCAGGACGAGCTGGGTGGCCAGCACGAGACCACGGAGGTTGACGTTCATCGTCGTCCACCACTCGCCGAGATCCACCTCCCACAACGGTCCGGCGGGACCGAGGATCCCGGCGTTGTTGACGAGCAGATCGACCGGACCCAGCTGCTGGCGGAGGGCGGCCACCGCCGCGGCGAGGCCGGCGGGATCTGTGACGTCGGCGACCGCGGCGGCCGCGATGCCGCCGCTCGTCGAGATCGACTCGAGGGTGCGGTCGAGCTCGTCGCCGGACCGGGCGATCATTGCGACGGCCGCGCCGGCGTCGGCGAAGGACGTGGCGACGAGCCGTCCGACGCCCCGACCGGCGCCGGTGACCAGCGCGACCGAACCCCGAAGTCGTCCCGCGTCGGGACCCAGCGGCGCTGGATCGTCGCACATCGCCTCGTCGTGTTCGATGGTCGTGGACATGAGCTGCATCATGAATCGCGCACGTCCACGTGTCCTGAGCAGCGATTGCTCATCTCCGCCCGGCGATCGGCACCCTGAGCAACGATTGCTCAGGACGGCACACCCTTCGCCTGGTTCGATCGTCTGATGACACCTCGCCAGATCCGGCTCGTGACCGAAACCCTCGGTTCGCTGGACCTCGACATCCTCGCCGCTGACTTCTACCGCCGGGTGTTCGAGACGAGCCCGCACCTGGCAACCATGTTCACGTCCGACCCTGCGCTCCAACGGTCGCGGTTCGCCACCGAGCTCGCCACGATGCTCGGGTCGATCCACGGTCTCGAGACGTTCTGCTCATCCGCCGAGGCCCTTGGCGTCCGCCATCGCGGCTACGGCGCACGGGCCGCCCACTACCGCCTGATGGGTACGGCTCTGATGGCGTCACTGGCCGCGGCGCTCGGGACCGGCTGGACCGCCGACGTCGAGGACGCGTGGATGCTCGCCTACAACCTCACCGCGGAGACGATGATGGCGGGCGCGATGAAGGGAGCGCCGCCGCGCTGACGCCAGCGGGCTCCATCGCGTCGGCAAGCTGACGCCGTCCGGTGACGCCGAGCTTCGAGTAGACGGTCTGCAGGTGGTTGTTCACAGTGCGGACGGAGAGGACCAGCCGCGCCGCGATCGCCTTGCTCGACTCACCCTGCGCGGCGAGGTTGGCGATGTCGCGCTCGCGGGCCGTCAACGGTACGACCCTCACGACCGAGGCCAGGGCCGGCGTCCGGGCACCTTCGCAGGTCGCCGCGAGCGCCGCCGCCCGGGCGCTCTGAGCGACAGCGGCACGACCGTCGCCGTGCCGCTGAAACGCCTGAGCAGCCTCGGTCGCCGCCTCGCCCGCGAGCAGCCGGGCACCGAGCCGAGCGAAGCGATCGCTCGACTCCACGAGCGATTCCGGCCGACCCGCGGCGGCCGCCGCCGCATGGCTCGCGTAGGCACCGACGAGGTCACCCTCGCATGCCGACGCGAGGTCGCCGAGACGGTCGACCACCGACGCTGGATCGCCGAGCCGCGCCACGTCATGGAGGAGCCAGGCCTCTGCGATGCGGTACCCAGTGGTCGCGGCGAGGTCCGCCGCCGCCCACAGCACACGACGCGCGCCAGGGAGATCTCCGGCAGCGGCCAGCGCCCAGGCCCGGCCGAGTTCCTGCTCGGGCCGGGTGAACGGGAACTCCGGGCGCCGATCCATCTCGTCCCGCGCGTCCGCCGCGGCCGTAGTGTCGCCGAGGCACACGTTGGCAGTGCCGAGGAGGGACAGCACCAGTCGGCTCGGACCGACGATGTCATGAGCATCGCACCTGGCGAGTGCTTCTCCGAGCCAGCGCCTGGCCGTGGCGAGCTGCCCGCGCAGTAACGCGCATCGCCCGAGCTGATGGCTGAGCCACACCAGACCGTCCGGCGGTGCGGATGTCGGAGTCAGCTCGTAGGCGGCCATGGCCAGTCGCATGGCGTCCTCGAGCCGCCCACACTCGGTGAGCGCGTAGATCTTCGTGATGACGTGAACGCCGGGATCGGCGATGGCGATCTGGTTGGGGAGTTCGGACTGCTCGACGAAGGCGATGTCGGCTGCGTCGACCGCCGTAGCGCAGAGTCCGGTGGCGACGAGCGCCGGCACCTCGGCGTGGGCCCGCAACGAGCGGGCCCGTGGAGTGGACAGCGCAGCGATGGGCGCAAGCGCAGCGAGCGCGTCGAGAGGCCGTCCGGCGTACGTGAGAACCATCGCCTTGTTGAGGATCAGCTCTTCCTTGCCGACGGGGTCGGTGATGCGAGCACAGGCGTACGCGTTCACCGCCAGCGCCTCGTCGGAGCGGAAGAGCCCCCACATCAGGTTGCGGGAGCGGATCTCGATGATGTGAGCGAGGAGCGGATCGTCGTCAGCCGCGACTGCCGCAGCCGCGGCCAATACCTCCTCCGCCTCGACGTTCGACCCGATCTCGTGCAGCGCTTCACCGAGGAGCAAGCCGAGTTCCGACGTCATGCCATCGCGCAATGCCGCCCGCGCCAGCCGTTCGACGGTGGCGAAATCGTGTCCGTAGCGAGCGAGGCGGGCCGAGCCGACCAGCAGGTCTGCGTCGGCCCAGCCTGACGCCTCGAGACGGGCCGACGCCGATCGGATGGCGTCCTCGCGTCGCCGGGCCCCGAGCGTATCGAGATGGTCGGCGTGCTCGAGGAGAAGGCGTCGACGGGTGAGCGCCGGCATGCGCGCTCGCAAGATCTCGCCATGCATCGGATGGCTGAGCGACACGATTTGGCGGCGACCGTCCAGCCGCATCGTCAAGAGTCCGGCGTGGTCGAGCAGTTCGAGCTGTGCGTGGCCAACGAGATCTTCCAATGTCGACAGACCCATCGGCTCCCACAGGGCCAGCCGATCGAGCGCGGCGGCCGCCGCGGGTGGCAACGCACCGAGCCGGGCAGCGACGAGTTGGGCCAGACGCGGTGTCGTCACCAGCGCTCCGTTGAGTCGCCAGACCCCGTGCTGATCGACGAGATGACCGGCGTCGATTGCGCCGAGCACGAGCTCCCGCACGAACAGGACGTTCCCGCGGCTGGCCCTCCAGATGTCGGTCACGGTCGTCACCTCGACCGGCCCTCGCAACACCATGTGCAGAAGCGTGTCAACAGCAGCCCGATCGAGATCCTCGAGGTCGACGCGCCGGACACGGGCGCGATGCCACAACGCGTCGAGGCCTGGCGCCAGCGTCGCCTCGCTGCGAACCGTGGACACCAAGAACACCAAGTCGGCATCCACGAGCTGGCTGACAAAGGTGGCCGACGTGGTATCGAGCAGGGGAAGATCGTCGACGAACAGGACCAACGGGCCGTTTCTCGCCTGGGCCAACAGCACCGGGCGCACCTCCGACATCACCGTCAC
Organism: uncultured Acidimicrobiia bacterium; assembly: GCA_963774635.1. Classification (GTDB taxonomy): domain Bacteria; phylum Actinomycetota; class Acidimicrobiia; order Acidimicrobiales; family Ilumatobacteraceae; genus JALZMG01. Next base: position 36,753 of record CAVZFS010000027.1, on the reverse strand, counting down.
GAGGTCGCACCGCTCGTCACCGATGCCAGGCGGCAACAGGTGGGCGAGCGCGCCGAGCGGGATCTGTCGTGACCCCTCGGTGGCAGTCGCCCGGGCCACGTTGCGACCGCTCTCGTCGGCCAACGCGAGGCACTGATCAGCCAAACGGGTCTTGCCCACACCAGCCGCGCCATGGATCACGAACCCATGAGCCCTCGGATCGCTCAACGTCTCCGAGAACAGCTCGAGCTCCTCGTGTCGCCCCACGAGGGGCCACTGAAGCGGCACGGTAGCGCTCGTGTACGAAGACCGTACCGACCGCCACCCGCATCCGTCGACCGCACCACCACGCGGGCGGCGCGGTTGCCCGCGGTTCCTGCCGCAGCGCCGTCTGCCAACCGCTTCCAGGGCTCACTGCACGACTCGCGCGCCACACACGTCTTACGCTCTGCTCATGCGGACGCTGTACATGACCACGTCGGGCAGCTCCGACCCGACCCGTGCCTCGATTCCACTTCATCTCGCCGTCAACGGGTCTCTGGAAGTCGGCCACGACGTCGGTGTCATCCTTGCCGGCGACGCAACCGAACTGCTCAAGACCGACGTGCGCGACAGCCTGGAGGGCGTCGGCGTGCCACCCGTGCGCGACCTGCTCGCCAAAGCACGACACCACAACCTGCCCATCTACGTTTGAAAGGGATGTGCGGTCGCCCGGGAGGCGACCGACGAGGACCTGACGGCGATCGGTGGGCAGTGGGTTACTCCACCTGATGTTGCTCGACTCATCGAGACCGCCGACCGATTCATCAGCATCTGACGTTCGAAGAAGCGGACTGCACCAAGGCGGTTGATCTCGGCCTTGGCGATCGAACTGGGCGGCGAATCGCTAGAACGAGAATCTGTACTGGTCGAACGGCCTCATCGAAGGAAGGCCGCGGATGTCGGAGTTGAGACTGGTGTCGATATCGCTCACATCGGCACCGACGCCGAACGTGTCGGCCTCCGTGGCCCAGTTGCCGTTCGTCGCGGACAGGAACGGCGAGGTAGCTGTCGGTCGAACGGCGTTGGCGGTGAGCGAGTCTGAGTAAGACTCGGACGCGCCGTCAGCCCGGAGTGAGGAGCTCAGCCCGGCGTCCTCGCTGATGACCGACGAGTCGGTGGAAGTGAGGTCGTCAGTGCCGAGCGCAGTGCGTAGGACGGTCTGCTGGATCGGGATCGCTCGGCTGACGGACGGTGTGACCGCCGGCGGTTGGGCGGCGCGGCCGGAGGTGCCCTCCACCACGCTGTCGCTGCTCGACCCGGCGTCGTTTTCGTCGTAGGACACGCTGACTGCGGAGTCGTCCATGTCGCCCTCGTCCAAGTTGCTCAGCTCCGGATCCTGGCCGATCGTCTCTCCAGGTTGGAGATATGGGCTGGCGATGCCGATGTTTTCTCCTTCGACAAGGGCGTTGCGCTTGTTGGGCACGTCGGCGTCGGTCTCGTCGTCGCTGTCGACGAGGAAGTCGGAGGCGTCCTGTGTGGCGGTTTCGGCGCCTTCGGCGATGGCTCCGGCGGCGGAGGCGCCGACGGCGGCGATGTCCGCAGACGGCGGCGACGGCGCCGGCGACCATTTGCACGGTTCCGAGCGCGGAGCGTTGGTCGTTGGTGAGGAAGTGGTTGCCGGTGACGGCGTCGTCGATGTCGTCGGCGGCTTTGACGGCGGAAGCGACGGCTCCGGTGCGCGCTGGCGACGGCGGTGACGGCGGTGGCGACGGTCGTGACGATGGCGGTGGCGGTGACTGCTCCGGCTTCGGCTCCGATGAGTGCTGGGGCGGCGGCGAGTGCGGCTCCGCCGGTGGCGACGGCGGCGATGGCGAACACGATCGCGGTGCCGATGTCGATGAGGAGGTCTTCGAGGGAGAAGTGGCCGGTGGGGTCGACGTTGATGATCGGGTTGGTGGAGAACCCTTGGTACTTGTTGAAGACGTTGGCGGTGTCGCGGCTGGTGAAGCGGCCTTGGGCTGGGTCGTAGCTGCGGGCCGGTAGCAGCAGCAGGCCGGTGGTGGGGTCGGTCATCGAGCTGGTCGGTGTGGCCCCGGTGTATTGGAATGGGTTGGTTCGCCCGCCCGGGGCGGGGGCTGGCGCGGGTTGGGGTTGCCCGTCGGGTTGGGTGGGCGGCCCGTAGTCGCCGTAGTGGTAGGTGTTGGTCACGGCGGCGTTGGCGTCGATGAGGGCGGTGACGGAGGAGTGGCGGTCGCGCAGCAGGTAGCCGGTGCCGGCGCCGACGGTGACGGGTGCCGGCGCCCCTGCGGGCAGGGTGCCGACGGTGGTGGTGCCGGGTTGCAGGGTGCGTGCTTCGCGGCCGGCGGTGAGCAGGTAGGAGGCGGTCGTCGCGGTGCGCCGGTGGTGGCGTCGGCGGTGGTGTCGTTGACCAACGTGCCGTCGGCGCCGTAGTGGAACGTTTGGGTGCTGGTGGCGACCGGCGGCGGCGCCCCGATCTGGTTGCGGCCGGAGCCGCCGTCGTTGACCTCGCCGTTGGTCAAGGTGTCGTTGCCGCTGCCCCCGAACAACTGGTCGGATCCGGCGGCCCCGTCGAGCACGTCGTTGCCGCTGCCGGCGTGCAGCGTGTCGTCGCCGTCACCGCCGTCGAGGTGGTCGTGGCCGCTGCCGCCGTCCAGGGTGTCGTCGCCGCCGAGCCCGCACAGCACGTCGTTGCCGGACCCGCCGACGAGACGGTCCGCCCCGGTGGTGCCGACCACCACCTGGGATCCGGAGCGGCCCACGGCGGGTGCTTGGATCAGCCGGTAGCGGCCGTAGGTGCCCTGCCCGGTGCCGGCCTCGGCGATCGCCTGCTCACACACCGCCGGTGCGCGGGCTGGTGGTGGTGGTGGCGCGGCGGGTCCCATCGGGCCAATACGTGTAGCTCGCCGTCGTTGCGTTGCGGGTGGCGGTGAGCATCCGGTCGAAGCCGTCGTAGCTGATCGTCGACCCGTTCAACGATTGGGTGACCCGCCCGTCAGCGTCGAAGGTCTGGGTGGCGACGGTGCCGCCGGTGGTTTGGGCGGTCAACTGGCCGGCCGGGTCGATCGTGTTCGACGTGGTGGTCGAGCCGGTGGCGACGCCGATCACGTCGCCGGCGGTGTTGAGGGTGTAGCTGGTCGACGTCGACGCCGGCCCGGAGGTGTCGGTGCCGGGGTAGGTGGCCGACTCGATCAGCCGGTTGTAGGCGTCGTAACGGTAGACGGTGGTCCACGTCCCGGCGGTGGTGGGCGGGCTGGACACGGCGGGGACGGTGTCGGTGCGGGTGGCCACGTTGCCGTGACGGTCGTAGCTGTAGACGTGTTCTTCGATCAACGCACCCGACGCCGTGGTGGTGCGCTGGGCGGCCAGCTGGTGGCGTGGCGTCCAGCTGTTGGTGGTGGTCACCCCGTTACCCCGCGTCGTCGTGTCGATGCGGGACATCGCGTCGTAGCTGTAGACCACCGAGGCCAACACCGCGCTGCCCTGGGTCTGCGTCGCCGACGTCATGCGGCCCAGCGTGTCGTAGTCATAGGCGGTGACGGCCCCGGTGACATCAGTCGTCGTGGCCAGCAGGCCGGCGTCGGTGTAGGCGGCGGACGTGGCGGTGCCGTCGCTGTAGGAGCGGGACACGACGTGACCGTCGGCGTCATAGCCCAACGTCACCGTGTCGGTCCCGTCGCTGATGCTGTGGACCCGGCCGGCGCCGGGCTCCCCGCCCGGCACGTAGCTGTAGGTGTGAGTCACCGTGGGTCCCGCCGACGCCTGGGCGGTGACGCTCGTCAACCGGCCCGTGACGGGGTCGTAGGTGTCGGTGATCACGGTGCCCGACGGGGTGGTGCGGGTGGCCACACGTCCGTCGCCATGGTAGGTGTAGCTGGTGGTGCGACCGTTGGGGTCGGTGGAGGTGGCGACCCGGCCCGCCGGGTCGTAGGTCAGCCCGGTCCCCTCGAACACGGTCCCGTCGGGGTGTTGGCGGGCGCTGGCGGTCTGCTGGCCGCCGAGGGCGATCGCGTTCGACAAGTCGAGGGGGTCCCCCGGGAACGTCGCCGGGTCTTGGGGGGTGGCGGTCTGGGCGGTGGAGGCGCCGCCGGCACCGAGATAGGTGTACTCCAACAGGAGATCGTCGGACTGTTGCGAGGTGACCCGCCCCAACCCGTCGTAGCCCGCCGTCTGGGTCGGGTCGGCGCTCCCGTCGCTGTAGACACGTTCCACCGTGACCGGCCGGTTGCCGTCGTCGTAGCTGGTGGTGCGGGTCGCCTCCGGGTTCGCTTGGTCGGCGCCGGCGACGCTTTGGGTGGTCGTGTGGGCGGCGTCGTCATAGCTGGTGGCATGGGTCAGCCCGGTCACCCCGACCTGTTGCACCTGGCGGCCCAACACGTCCACCAAGGTGGTGATCGTGCGGCCGTGCTGGTCGGTGGCGGTGATCGTCGTCCCGTCCAGGCTGTACTCGAACGCCGACAGCTGCCGGGCCGTCGGCGAGGAGGTGAACGCCTGGTTGCGACGTTGTCGGTGACGCTGGTCTTGCGGCCCAGACGCGTCGAAGGTGGTCAGCACGACCCGCCCGTCGGGGGTCGTGTCGGTGCGCGTCGCCGGTGTCGACTCGGTCGCCGCCTGATAGGTGGAGGTGGTGGTCAACCCGTCCGGGGTGGTCCGGCTCGTCTGGCGGCCCGCCGCGTCATAGCCGTAGGTGGTGACCCGCCCCAACGGGTCGCTGTTGCTGCACCGGGCGCCCGGTCACCAAATCCAACACGTTGATCGTGGCCGCCGCCGCCGCCGTACCCGCCGCCGTCGTCGTGGTGATCGTGCGGTTCCGCGCCGCCGGATCGACCACCGACTCGAACATCGTGGTCACCGTGTCCGGGCCCCCGCTGTCACCATCCGGCTTGGCGCCCGGCGCCCACGTCATCGTGCGCTGCGTCAACTGGCCGGCCTCGTCGTAGGCGTAGCTGGTCGTCGACCGAGCCGACAACGGCTGCCCCGGCGCGGCATACGACGTCGCCGCCTCGACGATCGTCTTGCCGTCCTCCGACAGCGTGTGGGTGGTCTCGCTGCGCGCACCATCGGCCCCGGTGATCGTCACCCCGGTGATCAACCCGTAGGCGTCGTCGTAGGTGACCGTCGTCGTCGTGCCCGTCTCATCGGTCGATGAGGTGACCCGACCATGATCGTCATAGACCCGCGACGTCGTCACCGTGCGGCTCCCCGCAGACGGGACGATCCCATCGACGCTGGAGGCCGCCTGGTAGGTCACCGACGTCGACATCGGCCGGGCATAGTTGGGGTCCACCTCGACAGCCCGCACCGGGGTGTACGTCGAGGTGTGCTGCTGCACCGTGACGTCGCCGGCCAACACCCTGCGGGCCACCAGGCGGTGCTGCGAGTCATAGGTCGACACCGTCGACGTCGGCGCACCCGGACACGTCGGCTGCGGCGGCACCTCGGTGACCACACAACTCGAGATCGCCGTCGTATAGAAGTAGTCGGCGTCCCCCGACTCGAACAACCCGTCCGTCGTCCCCCCGTGATACCGCGGGAACCCGGTGTAGTTGTGGCTGTTCTCGTTCTCGGGTGGGTTCATCGAAAACAGGTGGGCCGGACCCAACACGGTCAACGCGGCATCCGTCGTGACCACCGACTCGACCGCCGTCAACTCCGCCTGCTGCTCACCAAAGGACTGGTAGGTGATCCACGTCGTCGCCTGCGACGCCGACACCACCGACGTCAACAACGGCACCGTCGACCCCGACACCGGCGAATACACGAACCGTGCCGTCGCCCCCGACGGATCAGTCACCGACGTCACCCGCAACTCGTCATCCAGTGCGATCGTCGTTTCCGCCACCACCCCATCCGAACGCGCCGGGGCCGACACCACCACCGACGACGGGGTGGGATAGGTGAACGTCGTCGTCAACCCGTAACCATCGACGATCGACGACGGCCTCCACTGCCCCTCACCGAACGGCTGCCACGTCAACTCGGTGCGGTTCTCGAACCGGTCGCGGCGCGACACCAGGTTGCCGTTCTCGTCGAACCCGTCGACCCGGCCATCGTCATACAACAGCTCGTAGGCGAACCCGCCCGAGTCCCGGCGGAACACGAGGTCCTGCTGCGGATAGTTCTGCAACCCCGACGGATACGTGCCCCCCGCCGTATAGGCGCCACCGTTGGCCGGAAACACCGTCACCGGGGTCGCCGGATCGATGAACGACGCCCCCAGCGACCAACCCGCCCCGAACCCCGACCGATCCACCGTGTCCACCGCCCGCCCCTGATCCCACACCAACGACCACGACACCCCCGCCGACCCCGGCCCAGCCACCGACACCACCGGCACCGACACCGAAAACAACCCGGTCCGCTCATCCACCGACCCCGACAACCCACCCCCAAGGCCGATCGCCCCCGACACCGGACCCGCCGCAACCGCCCGCGGAACCCCCCGCAGCGCAACCGGTGACACCAGCATCGCCGCCACCAACGCGGCCAACACCACAACAACAAGCGATGGGCGGGTTCTGGTGTGGGTCACGTCGTGCTCAGGTGACGGGGATGTCGGTGAGTGAAACGAGCATGCCGTGAGTGACCAAGGTGGTGTCCACCCGGTCGCCTTGCTGGAACGCTGACGTGTCCGTCAGGGTCGCGGCCGCAGTCGTCACGGTGAGGGGTGCCGAGCCCAACAGATGCTCGGCGGTCCCGTTGGCGTGCTGCAACGGCAGGGTGGACACTGCCGTCGACGCCTGAAGAGCGGTCAGCAGCCCGATCTGGACGCCGTTGCTCGTGTCCAAGTACATCGCCGGGGTGAGGGCACCAGTCGTGGCGGTGGTGATCGGGGCCAGCAAGCAGGTACTCGGGGCGAAATCGGCGCACCCGGCCAGCGTGATCCCGCTGGCAGCCGAAGCGGTGTTGTTCACCGGGGCGATCTGCGAGGCGTGGACCTCGATGTCTTGGCTGAACGCCGGCGGGCTGTCATTGATGGCCAGGTAGCCGATGATGCTCTGGTCGATGCTGGGCCCGCTGGTCGTCGCCACGTAGTGGAACCCGTCGAACGTCGTGGACTGGCCGCCAGCACCGGCGGACCCGTCGTTGGGATAGGCCCCGGCGTACGGGCTGACCCCGATGAACGTGCTCAAATCGGTGCCGACGCCGGTCGGGAACAGGTTGGTGACCAACGCGTTCGTGTTCTCGTGCGCGGTAGTAGATGCGCTGATAGCTCGGATCACTGAACGGCAACTGCTGGCTGTTGGTGTCGAGCACCTGCACCGACAACGGGGCCTGATCGATACCGGTGTCAACCGGCGCAGCAATCCCGTTGCTGGCGGCGGCCTTGATCTGCGGACCGCGTGGCGTTCGTCGGCGGTGGCCGGGGCCGCCAGGTCCGCCAGCGTCACGACCTGCGACGGCACCGATCCCGATCACCGACGCGGAGCTGCTGGTAGGCGGGCTGGCCGGTCGGGTTCTCCCACCAGAACGTCGCCGGGCCGACCTGCAGCACGAACTGGCTGCCCTGCGCCACGATCGACGGCGCCGTCGCCGGGACGAGGGCGCCCAACTCGCTCCAGGTGGTCCCATCGACCGAGCCCTGCACGGTCAGCGGCGGGATCACCATCTGGTCGGCGTACGGGTTCGGCCAGCTGGAACGTCGCGCCGGTGACGTCGAAGCGGTACACCGCCGCAACCGGCGTCTCCGCCGGGGTCACCCGGGACCCGGTCACCGTCGGCGGCGACAGCGGCGTCGGCGCCGCCGGCGTATCCACCGCCACGGTCCACAACCCGAACGCCGCGAGATGCTGCGGTGCCTGCGAGATCGACACCGTCGTCGCCCCGCCCGCCTGATTGTCCACGTCGACGGTCATGTCCGGGTTGAGGCGCAGCCGCACCAGGCGGGCGTCAGCAGGATGATCAACCGGGGTGACCACCAGATAGCCCCGCCAGATGTCGGTGTTGTTGGTCGCCGCGCAACTCCCGTCGGGTCCGGCCGTGTAGGCGCCCATCGTGTAGATCGCCGAGGTCTGCCCGGCCGCCACCGTGACCCCTGCTGTCGGGAACGCCGGCGCGTCGGCCCAACTCGGCGCATACCAACAGCCCGACGACGAATCCGACGCCGCCTGCAACGTCACCGTGACCGGCTCCCCCGACGTGTTGCTGACCTGCAACCGTCCCTGCTTGATCCCCGGATACCACCGGCGGAACGAATCCCAGTCCGCCGTCAACGTGTTCGGCGAACCAGTGCTCACGGGCAGCGCCGTCAGGTTGGCCGACGTCCCATCCCAGCGCAGCAGTCCTCCATTCCCGCTAAAGCCGCTCGGCGCCGGTGTCGTCTGATAGGACACCGCGAAGTCCGACCCACCGCTCGAGCCGTCAAACCTGGGGATCGGATTGATCGCGATGACCGCGCGTTCGAGGCGGTGGACCCTGGACCAGGGTGTCGGTCGTGCCGCTGGCGGTCGGATCGATCAGCCGCAACGTGCCGTCGTTCATCCCGAACGCCACCACCGGGGTGCCGTCCTGGCGCTGCCCGAACGCCGCCGACAGCACGCCCGGGCCCAACGACGTACCGCCCTGCAGCGACCACGTCAACCAACTCCCCGGCAGGCTGCCGTCGGAATTGACCCGCACGACGAACCCCTCGTTGGACCAGCTGAGTACGCCAACCGCCAGCAGACCGGACCCCGACGGATCCCACGCCAACGCCGTCGCCGGCGCCTGCGACCCGTCAGACGTCGCCATCCCCCCGAAGGTGCCGGTGAGCTGCGGCGATGACGGGTTGCTGACGTTGTAGATCTGCACGCCGCCGTCGGTCAGCCCGACGGCGAGATACGGGGTCTGGCCGATGTATCCAGCGGCAAGCGACGTCACCTGAATGGAGCGCGCCTCGCCGTTGCAGTTGTCGCAGGCGTTGAAGAGGATCGGCAAGCTGACGGTGCTGATCGCGCAGCTCTGGCTGGCGCACGAGCCGTTCTTCGGGAGCACGTACAGCAAGTTCTGATACTCGCTTCCGCCAGTTCCGACCGAGTCCCCCTTGACCCCGGTCATGAAGATGTTCGTGTTGTTCTGGGCGAGGAGGATCGTGTTGAGCTGGAAGGTGAGCCAATAGTCCCCGAAGCAGCCCTCGCAGGCCTCCTCACTCATCTTGACGAAGTTCGACCACGTGGTGAGCTGGACGTCAGGGGCCTCGAAGGTGATGCTTCCGCCGATGTTCAGATCCATCGTCGTTGACTGGAGCAGTGCGCCGCCGAGTGACGCCGAGTCGTAGATGTGGAGGTCGGTGTTCTCGGCGCGCATGCGCTGCTCGTAGCCGCGGCCCAGAAAGTCCCCGGTGATCTCGTCACGCATCACCCGCGGCATCGTCGAGGAGATGTCGACCGCCGGCGCCGGCGCAACCTCGTTGCGGCCCGAGCCGCCGTCGTTGACCTCGCCGTTGCGCAACGTGTCGTGGCCGCTGCCACCGAAGTGCCGGTCGAACCCGGCACCGCCGTCGAGAACGTCGTTCCCGCTGCCTCCCTGCAGCTCGTCGGACCCGTCACCGCCGTCGAGATAGTCGTGGCCACTACCCCCCATTAGGACGTCGTCGCCGCCGAGCCCGCACAGCACGTCGTTGCCCGAACCGCCCACGAGGCGGTCAGGCCCGGCGGTGCCGACCACGACCTGCGACCCCGAGCGGCCCACGGCCGGCGCCTGGACCAGCCGTGTAGCGGCCGTAGGTGCCCTGGCCCGTACCGGCCTCGGCGATCGCCTGATCACACACACCCACCTGCTGCGCCGCGCCACGAACCGGCACGAACACACCGGCGAGGGTCGCCAGCACCACGACCGGCACCAGGCCTCGGACTCGCAACCGCATCCTCCACACCCCCTCGTCCGACGATCGCTACCGCCCGTCTGCGGCGCAGCAGGGTGTGGTGCGTCTCTCAGCTCGAGCAGATCACGGGCCGCTGACGTTCCGCAGACAGATCGCTGACCACCCGCCGCAGGCAGCGGTCAGGGCGAGCTGCCAGCAGTCGGACATGTGGAACCCGTTGCCTCCGCCTCCAGTAGTCTTGGTCGCGTCGTTCACGGACGGTCGTGCCACGTATCTTGCGGGGGGCGGAGCCGCTGAGCTGGAACATTGACGTCAGGCTTCTCGGCCCGTTAGAGGTCGATGTTGGCGGAGCGCGCGTTCGCTTCGATGGACTCAAGCAACGGAGGCTCTTCGTGGCGCTCGTGCTGGGCGCGCCAAGGCCTGTCTCGGCGGACGTATTGGCGGAGATCCTGTGGGGCGAGGCGTACTCGGTTGGCGGGCCGCAGGCCCTGCAAAAGCACGTCTCCCGCCTGCGTCAGCGGTTGGGGCACGAATCCCCGCTGCATCATCGGGCGCCCGGCTATGCGCTGGAGATCGACCCGTTGGCGATCGACGCAAGGCGCTTCGAGGGTCTCCTCGAGCGAGCGCGGGTGGCGCTCGGTCGCCACGACCCCGAATGCGCAGCTGCCGATCTGAACGAGGCGTTGACACTCTGGCGCGGGGACGTGCTGGCGGAGCATCGGTTCGACAACTTCGCCCACCGGGAGATCGCCCGACTCGAAGAGCTGCGTCTCGAAGCGATCGAGGAACGCCTGGCCGCCGACTTGGCGCGGGGGCGGGATGCCGACCTGGTCGGAGAGCTGCAGACCCTCGTCGGCGAGCATCCACTGCGCGAGCGGCTGCGCGCCCACCTGATGGTCGCCTTGTACCGGACGGGACGCCAGGCGGAAGCGCTCGAGACGATGCGCACCGGCCGCGACCGCATGGTGCGCGAGCTTGGGCTCGAGCCGGGCCCGGAGCTCCGCAAGCTCGAGCACATGATCCTCACCCAGGATCCCGACTTGTCCGCCGAACGACCTCGCAGTTTGCTCTCCGTCAGACTCCCCACCCCTGCGACCGAGACGATCGGGCGCAGCGACGAGCTCAAGGACGTGTGCGAGCTGCTCGTCCGTCCGGGCGTGCGACTGGTGACGCTCGTCGGGCCCGGCGGCGTCGGCAAGACGCGCCTCGCCATGGAGGCCGCCCGAGCACTGGCCGATCGCTTCCCCGGTGGCGCGGTGCGCGTCGATCTGGACGGCGTCGACGAGGTGGACGTGCTCGTGCCCGAAGCGGCGACGGCGCTGGGATTCGTGGCGACCCGCCCCGCCGAGTTCGGCGAACAGCTGGCGCGGGCGACCGGCGGCTCGGCGGTGCTGCTGGTGCTGGACGGATTCGAGCGCTTCATCGAGGACGCCGGGCAGGTCAGCCCGCTCCTGGCCGAGGCGGCGAACCTGAACGTGCTCGTGACGAGCAGGGCCCCGCTGCGGATCACGGCGGAACACGTCTACCGGGTGGATCCGCTGACCGCGATCGATGCGGCGACCTTGCTCTCCGCCCGGGTGAGGGCGGCCCATGCGAACTGGCAGCTCGACGAGGACACCGCGATCCTCGACGCGATCTGCGCTCGCCTCGACGGCCTGCCGCTGGCGATCGAGCTGGCCGCCGACCGCGCCCGGCTGCTACCGCCGCGGGCGCTGCTCGAACGGCTCGAACACCGACTCGAGTTGCTCACCGGTGGGCCACGCGACCTGCCGGCCCGCCAGCGCTCGCTGCGGGCGACACTGGAGTGGTCGTGGGAGTCGCTCGGGCCGCGCGAACGGAGGCTCCTCGGCCGGCTCACGCTGTTCGAAGGTGGCGCCTCGCTCGAAGCGGCGGCCGCGGTCTTCGACGCCGCGCCCGGCGGCGGCGTCGAGGCGGTCGTCGGATCACTCGTCGACAACTCGTCGCTGCTGCGTTCCGACTCCGGCCGAGACGCCGATCCACGCTTCCGGATGCTCGACACGGTCCGCGAGTTCGCCTACGAGCGGGCCATCGAGGGCGACGATCTCGACGCCATTGCTCTCAGGCACGCTCGTTTCTTCCTCGACTACTGCGAGCACGCCGCCGAGCAAGCGGCCCGCTCTGATCGTCGCCACTGGCTCGACCGGCTGGCCCAGGAGCGCGGCAACATCCGCGTCGCGTTCGAGCGGCTCCTGCGTGCCGGTGCGGTCGACGAGGCGTTGCGCTTGGCGATTGCGTTCGCCCGGGCGTTGCCGTGGGACGCCCACGCCTACGAGGTTCGGGGTCTGCTCTCCCTGGCCCTCGCCGCCGAGACGCCAGTGTCGCTCGCTCGACGCGCCAGCGCGATGTATTGGGACGGTCGGTTGGCACTCTCCCAGGGTCGCTACGCCGACGCCGAGTGGCGCCTCGCGGTCGCCCTGCAAGCCGCCCGCGATGCCGGCCAGCCAGCCGTCGAGTCCGCCGCCTTGGTCGCTCTCGGGCGCCGCGCCGTCCTCGTCGCCGCCCCAGACGCCGCCAGCATCTGCGACGCCGCCGTCGCCGCGGCGAGCCAGACCAGCGATCCGATCCTCCTTGCCGACGCCCTCTTGGCGCAGGCCGGCGCGTGCGAGCGCGCCGAGGAATGGGAACGCGCTGGCGTGCTCGCTGCCCAGGCCCGGGCGCTCTACCGGGAGGCCGGTGATCCCTACGGCGCGGCGACCGCGCTGGCCGAGCAGGGCTGGTACGACATGGTGCACGGACGCTTCGACGCCTCCGAACGACACCTCGCGGAGGCCCTCGAGCTGCGCCGCCGTCAGGGCGACGACCGCCGTCTCGTCGAGCCGCTGATCGACCACGCCTGGCTGCTGTTGGCCCGGAATCGCCACGACGAGGCGGCGGACGCCTTCATGGAGTGCTTGAGCCTGGCTCGCCACGTCGACGACCAGTTCAACCTCGGCGAGGCGCTGGCCGGCCTTTCCACCCACGACGCGCTGCAGGGGCGATGGGACGACGCAGCACGGCTCGCCGGCGCCTCCGACGCAGTACATCAACGCATCGAGGCGCCGCCCTGGCAGACCGTCACGGCGATGCAGGAACGGGCCCTCGCGCCGGCTCGAGCTGCGCTCGGCGACGACCGCTACGCCGTGCTCCTCGGTCAAGGACGCCAGCTGTCCGCCGAGGACTCTGTTGCGCTCCGGAACAGCGAACCTCCCGACAGCACAGCTGGCCGCTCGCCCTGACCGCTGCCTGCGGCGTGATCTGTCTGCGGGACGCCCTCAGCGGCGCTTGATCATGCTCGAGCTCAGGAATCAGCGACGCCCTTCTGCGCTGCAGACCTGGACTCGGGCTCACGAATGCCTCCTGGGGGATGTGTCGGCGTCCGGGCGCAGCGGCGGCAAGACTGTCCGGGGAGGCAGCGCTTGTCGGCAGATGGCGTGGGTAACGAGGCTGCGGTGGTGGACCGCTTGGCCGCGGGCCGAGAGGCGCTCAGCCGGGGTGAGTGGGAGGCCGCCCGAGCTTGCTTCGAGGCGGCGCTGTCCGGAGGCGAGAGCGCGGAGGCGATGGAGGCGCTGGCGATGTCAGCCTGGTGGCTCGACGACGCGTCGGTCACGATCGAGGCGCGGGAGCAGGCGTACCGGCTGTACCGCGACAACGATGACGCGTTGGGTGCGGCGCGAATGGCGACATGGCTGACGTGGGACTACCTCGCGTTCCGCGGCGAGCCGGCCGTCGCGAACGGTTGGCTGCAGCGGGCGCGCCGGTTGCTCGACGGCGTCGAGCCGGCGGCAGAGCACGGTTGGTTGCAGATCCGCGAGGCCGAGATGGCGATCCTTCTGGACAACGACGTCGCCGCGGCGCATCGGCTGGCGAGCAGCGCGAGGGCGATCGGCTCGGCGGTCGGTGCGGCGGATGTGGAGATCTCCGCGCTCGCGCTCGAAGGCCTGACGCTCGCCAGTGAAGGGGAGGTGGCCGAAGGGATACGGCTGCTCGACGAGGCGTCGGCCGCCGCCGTGTCGGGTGAGATCTCCGAGTTGTGGGCAGTGGGGCGTACCTGCTGCTACCTGATCACCGCCTGCGAGCGGGTGCGGGACTTCGATCGCGCTTTCCAGTGGAGTGAGCGGATGCTGGAGTTCGCGAAGCGCTGGCGGATCCCGCACCTGTTCGCCGTGTGCCGGGCGCATTACGCCGGCGTCCTCGTGTCGCGGGGTACGTGGGGCGCGGCCGAGGTGGAGTTCGACGAGGCGATGGGGGCGTTGAGTCGTAGCCGCCCGGGCTTGGGCTTCGAGGCCGTGGTACGGCTCGCCGAGCTGCGCCGTCGCCAAGGCCGCATCGATGAGGCAACCCGGCTGTTCCGGGAGGTCGAGTACCACCCGTCCGCCCAACTGGGTCTCGCCGCGGTCGCCCTGGACGACGGGCGCGTGCGTGTCGCTCGCGATCTCGCCGATCGCTTCCTCCGGCAGCTCGATCCGCAGGCTCGCCTCCAGCGAGCCGCCGGGCTCGAACTGCTGGTGTGGGCGCTCGTCGCGGACGGGGAACCCGAGCGGGCCCGGACCGCGTTGACCGAGCTGCAGACGCTCGTGGCGGATGTCGGCACAGATCCGCTCCGAGCGGGTGCACTCGCGGCGCAGGGCGCGGTCGCCGTTGCCAAGGGTGATCCGGACAGTGCATGTGCGTGCTTCGAGGACGCGGTCGATCTGTACCAGCGCTGCGGCGCGCCGTTCGAGACAGCGCGCGCCCGGTTGGAGCTGGCGCGAGCGTTGGCGGCGGTCGGCCGCACCGCCGTCGCCGTCGAGCAGGCGCGCACGGCGCACGACGCCCTTCGTGTGATGTGTGCCGACGGCGAGGTCGCGCTTGCCGCAGCGCTCCTCGACGAGCTGGAGCCTGCTGATCGGGCAGTGGAGCCGGCGAGCGCGCTCATCCCCCGTGAGGTCGAGGTGCTGAAGTTGGTCGCCCAAGGGCTGAGCAACGCGGCGATCGCCACGCGGCTCGTGTTGAGCGAGCACACGGTCCACCGGCATGTCGCGAACATCCTGGTCAAGCTGGGCCTGCCGTCGAGGGCGGCCGCCGCGGCGTGGGGGGTGCGGCAGGGCCTCGTGTGATCGTGGCCCGATCGGGCCATCTCGACGCCGGCTCGTAGTTGGCCCTTGCAGGGGATGTGGTCAGGCGGCCGCGGGCGTACACCCGTACCAGGCACGAACGACCGTCCGCGCCGACTGGAGGATTGATGATGACCAGGATGCGAAGGCTTGCGTGCTTGGGAGTGGCCGTGGTGCTGATCGCCGCCGGATGCGCGAGCGGCGACGACGAGTCGTCGTCGCCGACCACATCCGGTGGTGGGGCAGCGCCATCGACGACCGCGGCTGCTGCCGATGACACGACAACGACCGCGGAAGCCACGTCGACGTCGGAGGGCTCGACGGAAGCGCCGCAATCCGAGGAGGCACAACGGATCGCCCAGGTCGTCCAGACTGCGATGGAGAGCGACTACCTGAAGGCCGTCATCGTCAAGGTCACCCGGGGCGACGAGGTCATCGCCGAGCAGGCGTTCGGCGAGTCGATGGACGACGTCCCGGCGACCACGGACATGAACTTCCGCAACGGGGCAGTGGCGTTCGCCTACGTCGCCACGCTGCTCCTGATCTTCGTCGACGAGGGCCTCGTGACGCTCGACGACACCATCGACCAATGGATGCCGACCCTGCCCGAAGCGGACAAGGTCACGCTGCGGATGCTGACCAACCAGACCACGGGATATCCCGACTTCGAGACCGACCCCGGCTGGAACGCCGCCTTCAACGCCGACCCGTTCCACATGTTCACGTTCGAAGAGCGTCTCGAGTACGCCTTCTCGCGCCCGCAGCAGTTCGCTCCCGGGGCGAACTGGAGCTACGCCCACACGAACTTCATGATCCTCGGTGAGGTCCTCGCACTGATCGGCGGGAAGCCGCTCAACGAGCTGCTCCAGGAGCGAGTGCTCGACCCGATGGGCCTGGACCACACGGTGGAGACGACGACCTCCGAGATCCCGAGCCCGGCCCTCCACACCTTCAGCTCCGAACGGCGGGTGGAGGTCGGGATCCCCGCCGGGGGCGCGTTCTACGAGGAAGCGACGTACTGGAACCCGCAGTGGGGCACGCCGATGGGAGCGAACCAGACCACGACGATCGACGACATGGTCACGACGGCCGAGCAGGTCGGCACCGGTGCGCTCCTGTCGGAGAAGAGCTATGTCGCGATGACGGCGCCCAGCCTGATCGGCTTCGGCACGCAGGAAACGGTGTGCGAGCCCAGCTGCTTCCCCCAGAGCGAGATGTACAACTACGGGCTCGGCGTCGTGCTGTCCGGCCCGTGGATCCTGCAAGACCCGCTGTACAGCGGCATCGGCGCCTCCGAGGCGTACCTGCCGTCCGAAGACGTCGCCATCGCCGTCGTCACGACGTTCCTCCCCGAAGCGTTCGACGACCAGGGCAACTATCAGAACTACAGCGACTACCTCTGGCGCGAGATCGCCACCGTCGTCGCCCCGAACAACCCGCCCCCGCAGCTGCCGCCACCACCGCCCACGTTCTCCCCGAAGCCCGGTGGGCCGGCCGTACAGGGCTAGCTGTACCCGGCCATGACATTGGTGTCGGTCCGCTGACGAGAGAAGACCTCCGGGCATTGTGGAGATAGCCGTCTTCACAAACCGGAGGTCTTCGTGGTCCGAAGCTCGTCGGACGGGTCCAGGTTTGGAGTTGAGTCCGACTGAGGACCGCTACTGCTGCGCGGTCGCCACGAGCTGACCCGCGGCGAGCGCGTTGTCGCCCACGTTGAAGCCGACGACGGCGGCGTGGGTCGTTGCGTCGAGACCCAGGGTCGGGACGCTCAGGGCCACGACGGTGATCTGGTAGTGGTGCACGCCGTCGCCCTCGGGTGGGCAGGGTCCGCTGTAGCCGAGCGTGCCTCCGTCGTTCTCACCGTTGACGGACCCGGGCGGTAGCACGGCGTCGGCGGGAAGTGACGTCGTATCGGGTGGGATGTCCCACGCCACCCAGTGCCAGTACCCGCTGCCGGTCGGAGCATCGGGGTCGAACATGAAAATCGCAAAGCTCTGGGTCGACGCCGGTGCTCCCGACCAGGAGATCTGTGGTGAGACGCCGGGATCGGTGCAGCCCCAGAACGGTTGCGGGATCGGGCGGTGTGCAGTGAGGTCGGTGCTGGTCACCTTGAGCTTCGGGATTCCCGAGGGGAGCCCCGAACGGATCTTCTGGTACGCGAAATGCTGGCTGGCGGCGACGGCCCCCACCGTGCCACCGATCACCAGGGTGACGGTGGCGATCGCGGCGAGCATGGCGCGTCGGCGGTTGACTTGGCGCATGACGTGCCTCCACGAGAGTGCGGACCTGCGTCGACGTCGCAGGATCCTCCATCGTGGCATCGCCGGCGCTCGCTGTGAACCGGCGACACGAGCGGACCCCCGGTGCCGGTGGGACACCGAACGCGTGCGCAAGGAACGCTGGTGACCCGGGCCGTCGGCCGGGTCTACACGATGAACGGCGGGGTGGCCGCTGAGTTCGACGTGGGTAGCAGGCGAGAGTGCGGGCCCTCACTCGTGCTCCGTCGTGCGTTCCGTGCGCTCCGTCTGCTCCGTGCGTTCCGTAGAGTCCGCTCCGCTCCGCCCGTCATTGTTTGACGCGTTGACCGAAGCCCCGAGGATCTGGGTGATGTGGGCTTCGACGGTTCGCTCAGCGATGTGGAGACGATCACCGATGGCTTTGCTGGAGCCTTCCTCGGCGACGAGGGCGAGTACGTCGCGTTCACGGGGTGACAGTGTTGCGAGCGGGTCATCGGTCAGGCAGGCCGGGATCTGGTCGTGATCGCCGCCGCCGCGAAACCCGTCGGAGTACCGCTCGATGACGACCTGGCGTGGTGACGCGGCCATCACGGCAGGTGCGCTTGGCGCTGCGCCGCTGAGCGGGACCAGGTCCCGAGGCCGTTGGTGTCGAAGAACTCGAGGTTGACGGCGACCGCTTGGCCCCCGTCCATCGTGAACGTGGCGGACGAGAGCGAGCCGTATGGGGCGTTCTCGCCGGTCGGGACGAAGGAGAATGTGTCACCGTCCCAGTGCTCGAGGGCGAGGCGGTAGTCGGCCGGACCGAGGTCGACCACGAGGCCGCCGTCGACGACGTGCACGGTCGCCGGCCCGAAGTACTCGTTGGCGTACTCGCCGGCGTATGCGTCGAGCGCGGCGGCGGGGGCCGGCGAGGCGGGGGGTTCCTCATCGACGAGGTCGCCGACCGGGCAGGTAGTAGTGGGCCAACAACGTGGCGTAGTCGGTGCGCCAGTCCCGGATGATCGACCCGTACTGCACGAGATCCATGAACTCCGAGGCCAGCGCTTCGGCGGCGCCGATCGGACCGGCGTTCGTCAACACGATGATCCCGACGTCGGCGTCGGGGAGCATCTGGAAGTTGGTCGCCGCCCCGAGGACGAACGCCCCGGAGTGGCTGAGGCTGACGCGCCCGCTGGGCTGCACGCCGACGTTGAAGCCGAACCCGGACTGGGCGGGTCGTTGGGCGGGGGCCGTCGTGTGCGCCGAGATCATCTGCGCGCTGATGGCCGGGAGCAGGGCGCTTGGATCGATGAGCTGCTGGCCGTCGAACTCCCCGTCGGCGAGGATCAGCTGCATCCACTTGGCGAGGTCGTTGACGTTCGAGGAGACACCACCCGGCGGGGGATTGCTCGTCGGGGTCACGTTCGTAGCGCGCCTCGAACGAGTCGCCGATCTTGGCGTGGATGGTGGCCCGGTTCTCCTGGGCGAGGAAGTCCTCGTACCGCGAGCTGGTGGAGGTCATTCCCAACGGTTCGTAGAGCTCCCGCTCGGAGAGGTCTTCCCAACTCGTCCCGGCGGCCTCGGCGACCGCTTCGGCACCGACGGTCATCCCGAAGCTGGCGTAGTTGTAGACCTCGCGGAACGGGACCAGCGGCTCGTGCACGAGGTGGGACAGCACGTACTCCCGGTCGTAGCCGATGTCCTCGAGATCGTCACCGGCGGCGCCTGGCAGCCCGGATCGGTGGGAGTAGAAGTCGCCGACCGTGGCGTGCTCGGTGATGTAGGGGTCGGCGAGCTCGAACCGGGGCATCAGCTCGCTGACCGGCGTGTCCCACGTGACGACCTCCTTGGCCACCTGCGTGGCCACGACGGTGGCGCCGAGCGACTTCGACACCGAGGCGATCTGGAAGACGGTGTCGGCGTCGACCGAGTCGTCGGATCCGAGCGTCTTCACGCCGAAGCCGTCAGCGAACACCGTCTTGTCCCCGTGGACCACGGCGACCGCCATCCCGGGAACCCCGCTCTCGTCGAGCATCGTCTGGGCCAGGCTCGGCAGCTCGGCCAAGGCCTCGTCCAAGCCGCCCGGCGGGGCGCGCAGCGCATCCTCCGAGGGGATCGCTCCCGTCACGATCTCGGACTGGGCAGGATCCGAGCAGGCCGACGTCCCGACGGCCACCAACGCGACGGCCACGGCGGCGGCAAAGCTTGGCACCAGTCGCTGCCTTCGATGTACGCCACTGCTCGCCTTGACCGGGCGCGTCGCGCTCGCGACTGCCGACGACACGAACTTGCCGCGAGCGGCGCGCTGGGACATGTCAACGTTCACAGGAATGGTTCCTCTCGGTCGATGAGCGGGGATCCGCTCGAATGACGACGACGGTAGAAGAGGGCGCGTTCCCGGCGCGTTCCCGGGTCGAGACGTGCGACCACATGCAAGAAAGCCGGTCGTGGAGGCGACGGTGGTCGAACCAGTCGACGTAGGTCATCGTGGCGAACTCGACGTTGTCGAGCCCACACCACGGTCCCTGTCGGTAGATCAGTTCCCACTTGTAAAGCCCGTTGAAGCTCTCTGCCATTGTGCTCTTCGAAGCTGTCGCCACGGCTGCCGACCAAGGCGACGATGGCGTTGGCGGCGAGCGCGATACTCACGATGTCGCCGAGATCTCCGTCTGTGTGGCCTCTGAGAACCACAGCGGCGCCGAACCCCGCAGGGGGTTCGGCGCCGCAGGACCGGCCGGGTTCAGCGTTGCGTGTTGGGGGTGAAGGTGTGCCCGGTGGCGGTGGAGAGGGCGACGAACATCCGAGTGGCGGGCGACGAGCAGACGGCCTCGCGGGGGTCGTCGGGCAGCGTCGGGGAGTCAGGACAGTCGCCGGAGGCGATGTCGCTGTTGGTCTGGACGACGATCGACGTGTCGCTGGTGGTGTCGTAGAAGAGGGCGGTGTTGTAGCCGGGGAGCTCGCCGGTGTGGCCGACCCAGCCGTCGACGCAGCCGATGCCGATGCCGTAGCCCAGTACACCGGGGAACGACGTGAGGCGTTCGGCTTGGGCGTCGGCGTCGAGGAGGCCTTGGCCGGTGCCGAGTGCCCTGGCGTAGGCGAGGAGGTCGTCGACGTTCGAGATCAGCCCGCCGGCGGCCCACTGCCATGACGGGTTCCAGTGGGTGGCGTTGCTCGGGTTCTCGGGTGTCGCCGCATCGCCCTGCAAGGTGAAGCCCTGCGGGTAGGGCGACGGGATCTCGGTCGAGTCGCCGGGCCACGAGGTGTTCGACATCTCGAGGGGGTCGAGGATCCGCTGCTGGATCACCGTCGCGATCGGCTGGCCGGTGACCTTCTCGATGACCATGCCGAGGAGGAAGGTGTTGGTGTTCGAGTAGTTGAACTCCGCGCCAGGTTCGAAGATCGGCGAGTCGGCGACCCCGATGGCGACCAGCTCGTCAGGGGTAAAGGTCGTGTCGGGCCGGGCGGCGTAGACGTCGAAGAACGCCGGGGCCGTCGAATAGGTGGCGACGCCACTCGTCATGTTCGCCAGCATGCGCAACGTCACCCGGTCCCCATTGGGGATGCCTGGGACGTACTCGTCGATGGTGTCGTCGAGAGAGAGCCGGCCCTGTTCGGCGAGCTGCATGATCATCGTGCCGGTGAAGGTCTTGGTCACCGATCCGATGCGGGTGTACATGCCTGCCTTCATCGGCGCACCGGTCGCGGGATCGGCCTCGCCGTACGCCTTGATCCAGGTGCCCTGCGGGCTGCGCACCCCGACGATTGCTCCGGGCGTCGAGGCCTGCTCGAAGGCGACTTGGGCGGCCGCGTCGAGCTTGGCGACCACTTTGACCGGCAACGCCGCCGTGGTCGATTCCGGCGTGGCCTTCTTGGCGATCACGTCGTCGACATCGGTGACGCAGGTGCTCTCCGGTGGCGACGAGGTGCCGCTCGCACCGCATGCCGCGGCGATGGTGACGGTGAGCACCGTCGCTGTGAGCGGGACGAGGCGTCGGCGCCACCCTCCCGCACGGTTGGTCGGCACGGGCCGGGGCATCTCGGTGGTGTTGGACGTTGATGTGGACATGGTGGTTCCTTTCGTTCGACCTCGGGTCGGGGACCGTCGGCCCTGGTTTCATTGGTGCTGGGGCGTGCGCGAGCGGGCTCGCGACGGAAGTGGCGAAGGAGGGCGGGTGGGCGGTCAGGACGGCGGGTGCGGCACCGACACGTAGGTACGGCGTGACGGCGATCCATCCCTGCAGGGCGTCGATGGCAGCGCAGGATCTCGCCGAAGTTGCGACCCGTGCTCGCTGGGTAGCTGAGCACCAGCTCGATCCGGTTGTCCGGTCCGATGACGAAGACGGATCGCATCGGTGCGGTGTCGGTCGGATTGTTGCGGACTAGGTCGTAGAGACGGGCGATCGCTCCGTCGTCGTCGCCGATGACGGGGAAGTTCGGGGCGACGCCCTCGGTCTGCTCGATGTCGACGGCCCAGCGGCCCCGTTTCCAGTCGTAGAACTCGACCGGGCCTTGCGTGGTCTCTGAGGTGAAGTTGGGGGCGTGGTCGCCGATTCGCAGTGCCATCGTCGGGTGCTCCTGTTCGTCAGGAGCAACGTACGAACGGCGCGTTCCCGCCGTGTTCCCGACCTCAGGGTGCGTCGAGGGCGACGAGGCGCCGGCGGGCCCGGCCGGCCCACAGCTCGTGCGAAGCGCGCTCGTAGAGCACAGCCGCCTCCTCGAGCTGTCGGCGGGCGGCGGCGACATCGCCGGCCGCCCGGCTCGCGTCGCTCATCGCGGAGGCGGCCATCGCCGACCACGCCGAGCCCTTGAACGCCTCGGCGGTGTTGATCGCCGTGCGGGCGTGGCGCGCGGCCGCCTCGGCGTTGCCGCACGAGGCATAGGCCTCCGCGGCCATCGGCTGCAGCAGCCCACTGCAGGTCGGACAGTCTCCGTACCGTGCGGCTGCAGCCTCGGCGTTCTTGATCGCGAGCACGGCGGCCTCGGGGTCGTTGCGTTCGAGCTCGAGGTAGGCCAACGTCGCATAGAGCCGGCCCCACAGGTGCCGCGCCATCGGTGAGGTCGTCGCGATGGCCATGCCGCGCGTCGCCGCGTCGTGGGCGCGGTCGAAGTCGCCCCGACTTGCGGCGACCTCGGCGAGTCGCTGCCACGGCAGACCGCCGGAGCGGCTCCCGAGCTCGGTGTGGATGTCGGTGCTGCGCATCAGACACGCTTCGGCCTCGTCGAGGCGGTTGCGGAGCATGAGTGCCTCTCCGAGCAGGCACCACGCGAACGCCTCCGCTCGGCGTGCCGACTGGCGGCCCGCTACCTCGAGCACGTGGCGGGCGTAGTCCTCGACACCGCTGCTGAGGTCGTCGCTGTAGAGGTGGTACTGGCCGATGCAGTGATGGATGTCGAACACCCGGGCCAGCTGCGCGTCGTCGGCCGACGTGCCGAGGCGATCGATCTCGAGCAGCAGCCCTTCACGCCAAGCCCCGCGGTAGTGGCACACAATGGCGATCGTCTCGTACGCGGCGGCGAGGTCGTCGGCACCACCGAGCCTCTCCGCGAGACCGCGGCAGTCTTCGGCCTGCACCACCGCGGCGTCTGGCGCGCCGGTCTGGCACAACCAGTTCGCACGGGTGGCCAGCACGCGGACCCGCTCAGTGTCGTCGGGCCACCGTGCGAGGAACGACTCGGCCGCATCGAGGTGCTCGCCGGCCGGTCCCGGGGTCGGCGTGAGGAGCACCGCCTGCGCAGACTTGCGTTCGAGCCGCGACCGCTCGGCGTCGCTGTCGTTGGAGACGAGCGCCGAAGACAGCGCGCTCAGAGCGCCAGTCCCGTCACCGGCCATCATCCGCAGGTCTCCGATCCGCTCCCAACGCTTGGCGGTGTGCCCCTGCGTGCCCTCGGTCCTGGAGTAGATCTCCTCGTAGAGCTCGACGGTCTCGATGCCGGGATCAACCCCGATCTCGGTCGCCAACGTCTCGCGCAACGTCTCGAAGACGGACAGCGCCTCGGACCGTTGGCCCGACGCCGCGAGGACTCGCATCAACCCGTGCGCCGCTTCCTCGTGCACCGCATCCATCGCCACGGCCCGGCGAAGCAGACCTGCGGCCTCGACGAGCTCACAACGCGCCTCGAGGAGGGCGGCCAACTCGACGAGCATGGCGAGCGCATCGGCCTGCAGTTCGGCGTGCCGACGGATGACCCACTCCTCGTACCGGTCCTCGGGAAGGAGCTCACCCCGGCACAGGGCGATGGCCCGCCGATACGCGTCGATGTCTCTCGTTGCGCGTGCCTCGGAGGCAGCTCGTTCGAACGCGTCGACGTCGACCCACGTCCCGGGAGGCAAGGACAACAGCTCGCCCTGCGAGATGATCGACGCCGAGCCCTGATCGAGCCCTCCCGAAAGTTCCGCACGCGCTCTGTGCACGGCCTTGCGCAGGTTGCTCGCGGCCAACGGCGGGTCCAGCTCGGGCCACAACGCGTCGATGAGCTGGTCACGATGGAGCCGGTGACCGGATGCAAGGGCCAGCATCTTCACGACGGCCTTCGGCTTGCGCCGGCCCCATGTCGACCTCGTCGACGATCCGCTCGCCGACGCGGACACGAAAGCCCCCCAGCATCTCGATCGCCATCGGCGCCAGCTGCTCACTGCCGCTGGTCACGAGACCTGCGCTCACGAGAAGAAGGTCGCCGTCTGTGCCGGGCGACGACGAGGTTGTCCATCGCCATCTGCGCCTTCGCCGGCACCTTCTCGAGAAGGCGCTCGTCGGCGACGCCCGACATGAGCGTCGTGATGCGGATGTCGTCCTCTTCGAGCTCCCGACGCAGGCCCGCGGTCACGTGGTTCACGGCGAGCTTCGTGGCACGGTAGACGCCAGAGTCGTCGCACCATCGAGCGACGCCGACCGAGTTGCGGGTGGCGAAGACGGACTGGTCCATCGGTCCGCTCGTCCGGCTGACCAGACGCACGCCGCTCAATGCCCCGGTGACAAGCGCATGGCGCCCGGGCAATGGTTCAGAACCCGTCATGGGCTTGCCTCGATCGCTTTCATGCGGATACGAGCGATCGCTCGTGTTCTTGCTATGATGCGAGCGTTCGCTCGTATTTGTCAAGAGAGAACCGGTCGGAGGATCACATGCAGGTCGGATCGAGACCCAGCGACACCGCACCGCGCCGCCAAGAACGCGGTCGGCGACGGATCGAGGCCATCCTCGACGCCGCCGAGGATGTGTTCGCCGAGGTTGGCTACGAGGCGGCCACCACCAACCTCATCGCCTCCCGGGCCGGCATCTCGCCCGGCTCGCTGTATCAGTACTTCGCCAGCAAGCAAGCCATCGCCGAATCACTGGCCGGGCGCTGTCTCGCCCAGTTGGCCGAGACCCAGGTCGGCGTGTTCGACGACGACCTGGCGACGATCTCCCTGGATGAGCTCGTTGACCGGGTCATCGATCCGATGCTCGCCTTCAACCTCGCCCACCCCGGCGCGAAGGCGCTCCTCGTCGGCGGTGGCCTGTCACCCGAGCTCACGGCGTCGACGCAGCGTCTGCACAACGCGCTATGTGGCCAGACCGAAGTGCTGATCGGCATGCGAACCCCCGGCCTGCCACCGAAGGATCGGGCTTTGATGGCGACTGTGACCATCCAGATCTACGCCGCCGTGCTCCCCGCGATCCTCGCCGCCACGCCACGTGAGCGGCCGCGCTTGATCCGCGAGCTGAAGACCGCCCTCGTCGGCTATTGGACCAGCGTCGAGACGGCCGCCGCACGATCGCCCGCTCCGACCGCGTCATCGTCATCTCCAGCGAGCCGTCGGTAAAGCGCACAGCTTTGAGCGAACGTGTGCAACGTGGCAATGGGCTTGCGCACATCAACTGCCGACGTCTGTAGAGACGGGCCGACGCGCTCATGCCCACGGCGACGGGCAGCTGACGAGCAAGCATCGGCGCCTGGCAGCAGCTTGGTGTCCAGCAAGTAAGGGTTGTCGACCAGGCCTTCTTCGCGCCGTTCAGGCCGAATAGATGCTGTCGTCCAAGGTGTGTCCGGAGCGCCGGTTCCGAAGATCGCTCGTCGGACGGGTCCAGGTTTGGAGTTGAGTCCGACTGAGGACCGCTACTGCTGCGCGGTCGCCACGAGCTGACCCGCGGCGAGCGCGTTGTCGCCCCCGTTGTAGCCGACGACGGCGCGTGGGTCGTTGCGTCGAGTCCCAGGGTCGGGACGCTCAGGGCCACGACGGTGATCTGGTAGTGGTGCACGCCGTCGCCCTCGGGTGGGCAGGGTCCGCTGTAGCCGAGCGTGCCTCCGTCGTTCTCACCGTTGACGGACCCGGGCGGTAGCACGGCGTCGGCGGGAAGTGACGTCGTATCGGGTGGGATGTCCCATGCCACCCAGTGCCAGTACCCGCTGCCGGTCGGAGCATCGGGGTCGAACTGAAAATCGCAAAGCTCTGGGTCGACGCCGGTGCTCCCGACCAGGAGATCTGTGGTGAGACGCCGGGATCGGTGCAGCCCCAGAACGGTTGCGGGATCGGGCGGTGTGCAGTGAGGTCGGTGCTGGTCACCTTGAGCTTCGGGATTCCCGAGGGGAGCCCCGAACGGATCTTCTGGTACGCGAAATGCTGGCTGGCGGCGACGGCCCCCACCGTGCCACCGATCAACAGGGTGACGGTGGCGATCGCGGCGAGCATGGCGCGTCGGCGGTTGACTTGGCGCATGACGTGCCTCCACGAGAGTGCGGACCTGCGTCGACGTCGCAGGATCCTCCATCGTCGCATCGCCGGCGCTCGCTGTGAACCGGCGTCGCTTGCGCCGGACACGCGGAGTCGGTCCCATGCACCTCGGAACTATTGGGCATGGCATATGGGCAGAAGCCGAGCACGTCAGGAAGCGCGCCAGGTCCCGGTGGGATCCCCTTCGACATGCCGCCTTCGCTCTTCGCCCGCCCGAGGAGGTGTTGCCGTCGGTCACGGCACCTCGACGACCGTGCTGACAGCATCCGTGTTACCGCCGTAGTCGGTGACCGAGAGCTCGACGAGCAGCGATGTACCGGGGTCGAGCCGCTCGAAGTTGTATTGCAGGTTCGAGAGGTCGGCAAAGAGGCCGACGTCCGTGGTTGGGGTCCACGTCACATTGCCCTCGATGTCGACAGTGAGAACTCGCGGCACGATGATCCCGGCGGCATCGGCGGTCATCTCGCCGTACGTGCCTGAATCCGGGTCGACGATGAAGTAGGTCTCGTCGGTCACGTTGTAGTCGCTGTCGACGACGATGCGTCAGCAGCACGTCCTGGAGCGTCTCCCCGCTGACATCGTCGGGCGAGAAGTACGCCATGGGCACTTCGAGGCTGAACCCACCGCTCTCGTCGTCCTTGCTGAGTGAGATGTAGGCCGTCGCGGTGTCGACTCCGTCGGTGATGTGCAAGACAGTGAGGTCATAGAAGCCGGTGACGAGACCCGACCCGTCGTCGGCGATCTCCGCGGTCTCGTCGCCGAAGAAGGTGGTCGAGCCGTCCTCGTTCTCGACGCCGTAGCGAATGGTGGCGCCTGACAGGTTGTCGACCGACGCCGGCTCGACCGTGTTGGTCATGTCGAGCCCATCGTCGGAGAGGGTGATCTCGCTGTCTTCGGACGCGAACGCTGGCAGTTCCGTTGACGGAATGGACGCGCCGGTCACGAAGTAGGCGTCGAGGAACTCGAGCCAGACATTCGCATTGTCAGGGATGTCTTGATAGGACGCGTCGAGGTAGTCCAACGACGGCGGGAAGTAGATCGACAGGCCCGAGAAGTGGGGGGCAGCGGGGCCGGACACCTTGTGGACAACCAGGTCGTTGAGGGCCCGCTGCACGCTGTCGGCAGGGTCAGAGACGTCGAGGGCTTCGACGCCGATCGTTGCTGCCAGCGTTCCGAGGTCGGTCATGAAGGCGTTCTGAGACGGGTCTGGGCTCTTGCCGTAGCCAGGGTTCGCCTCCAACGTGCGACCGACGTCCGGTGCCACGGTGGCAGCGCGGTCCACAAGGGCCGAGGTGAACGTGGCCATCGCCTCGTCGAGTGTCGCCATCTGGCTCAGGTCGAGCAATGCCATCGTGCCGTCGACGTCGTCCTCGGCCAGGTAGCTGTCCACGAACGCTGTGCCGACATCGTCTGCGGTGGCGTTCGGGTCGTCCGCGAGCACCTGGAGGGAGTGGTAATCCCAGCCGTGGCCCGGTTCCAGTTCCGAGCTGGCCACCATCCGGTCGGCGAGCGGGGCAATGGTGGTGGCCACCTCGTAGGTCGCCATGAGACAGGCGTCGAAGCCGAGCAGGTCGAGTCGATCGACGCCGGCGTCGGCGAGGCCGGTCGCGACGGCACTGTGAATCTCCGCCAGGTCCATCGTGCTGCCGTCGGCGCTCTCGTCGGAACCCACCCCCGGCCACGAGGCGCCGTGATCATTGAGGATGAGCGCGTAGTGCGCAGCTGGGAACGACGTGATCCCCTCGGTGATGAACGCAGCGAGGTTGGCCGGGTCACTCATATCGGTCGGACCCAACTCCTGGAGCACTTCGGCGTGACCCGGCAGGATGTGCAGGACTTTGGCGCCGACCCAGTCGCCCAGGTCGAGTACCGGTGCCTCGCCATAGTCGGGCGACCGGTCCACCATCGCCACGATGTCGAGATTGTCGTTGGACCCGACATCGCCCATCTCGTTGACGTCGTCCATCATGAACGGCTCGAGGTCGGTATCGGCCATGTGGTACTGCAAGACCGTCCATCCGCCACCGCTGGTTGCAGGCTGGTCCTCCGCGGTGGTGCTCGTGCTCGGCGCGGCATCGTCGCCGGACCCGCTGCAGGCGGCGCCAGCCACCAGCAGCGCAGCGACTGCGCTCCGAAAGAGTCGGCGCACCTGCGTCCCTCCCGCTGTCGGCACCTAACAGGACACGGTAGTTGGCGACGCGGAGGGGTCTCGACGAGACGGCCCCCGCCGGATCGAGTTGTTCCTGGTGTGCCAACCGGGCGGTTCCGGACCGCGCACGGCGTCATCGACGCAAGCACGATCGGGTAGGCGTTCGTCAGATTCGAGGAGACCGTCGGATGGGAACCCGATATTTCATCCGACCGCGCGCTCCGTGGCCTGCCAATAGGCCGCTCGGAGCTGCTTCTTGTCTGGTTTCCCGACTGGTGTGAGCGGGATCTCGGTCGCATAGTCGATCGTCTTCGGCGAGTGTGTCGCGCCCTTCGCCTCCTTGACCAACGCCTTCAGCTCCGCCGTGAGGTCGTCGCTCGGCTCGTAGCTGGGGCGCAGCACAACGACGGCCTTGACGGCTTCACCCCACTTGTCATCCGGCACGCCGATGACCATCGCCACGGAGACGGCGGGGTGCGCGCTCAACACGTCCTCCACCTCCCGAGGGAACACGTTGAATCCTCCGCTGATGATCATGTCCTTCGTGCGATCCACGATGTACAGGAATCCGTCCTCGTCGAATCGGCCGACGTCACCGGTGTGCAGCCAGTCCCCCATCAACGCCGATTCGGTCTCGTCGGGGAGGTCCTTGTAGCCCGCCATCACCAACGGTCCGCGGATGCAGATCTCACCGACCTCCCCGTGCGGTACCGAGTGACCCTGCTCATCGAGGAGCGCCAGCTTGATCCACGGTGTCGGACGGCCGCACGATGACAGTCGCAACGGCCGCGACAGGTCGTGCTCTGCCTTCTTGAGGTGTGCCGCCACCATCGGTGCCTCGGTCTGGCCGTAGAACTGGAAGAAGCGGGAGCCCCACCGGGTGATCGCAGCTTCGAGCTTGGCCGGACTCATCGGCGACGCGCCGTAGAAGACGGTTTGAAGGCTCGAGACGTCGGCCGTCTCGTACGAACTGCACGCCTGGATCGCGTACAACATGACGGGCACGATCATCGTCGCGGTGATCTCCTCGCGCTCGATGATCCCGAGGAACTCGTCCGGATCGAACGCATCCATGACCGTGAAGGACCCACCCTTGACGACGACGGGCGCGAGCAGCGACATCGCCGCATGCGACAGCGGCGTCGCGATCAGCATTCGGAGCGGGTCAGGAAACTCCCACTCGGCGATCTGGATCATCGTCATGCACGCCCACACACGGTGGGGCATCACCACACCCTTGGGCTTGCCGGTCGTCCCACCCGTGTACACGACGGTGGCGAGGTCGTCCGGAGCCACGTCGACCGGCTCGAGAGGCTCCGGCTCGAATTCCGCGCACAGCGCGAGGTAGTCGGTGCCGACCTCGGCGGGACCGAACGAGAGCAACCGAAGTTGCGGGAGCTGCGCCTGCAGCGCCGCGGCCCGCTCGGCGAAGTGCCGACCGTCGAAGATGAGACAGTCACTCTCGGAATCGCGGAGCGTGTACGTGTGGTCGTCGAGCGACCCCAGAGGATGCAGCGGCGTGAGCACGCCTCCGTTGAGGAACGTGGCGGCGATGTTGGACAGCACCTCGGGGCGATTCTTCGAGAGCACCGCGATCCGGCTCCCACGGCCGAGGTCGAGATGACGTTGCGCCTGGATCATGCAGCTCGTCTGCTGGCGGACGTCGGCGTAGGACGCCGTTGCACCGCCGAGGTTGATGCATGGCTCGTCCTCGAGGCGATGGAGCGCTTCGGCGATCAGCTGCGGCAACAGTGGTGGATCGTGCAGGCTCCCCATGATTCGCGCTCCTGTTGCCGGATCGGCTCGGCTCCCAACCGGTGGTCGGTATCGTGCCAGACATCCGATGTCCAGCAGGGCACCGATCGGGCTCGGTGATCGCGTGAACCGTCTCGTGACTGACCCGTCAGCAGCCAACATCGACGATGCCTTGTTGCTCGAGACCATGTCGACGTGTCGCGCGATGCGGCGCCTCAGGACCGACGATGTACCCGACGGAATGCTCCGACGTCTCGTCGAGTGTGCGAGCTACGCCCCGTCGGGACGGAACCTCCAACGCGGTCGATGGATCGTGGTCCGCGATCGGACGCTGCGCCTCCGCATCGCCGACCTGCACCGGCGAGCGAGCGAAGACATGGCGCGAAACGCGAACTGAGCACGCGATGGGTTTGCCCCACCATGATGCAGATCGGCAGCGCCGCATGTGGAGCGCCGTCCTGTGGCAGTCGGAGCACCTGCACGAAGTGCCGGCACTGATGGTGGCGTGCGGAATCCTCGACGACCCCGACCAGGATCCGAGCAGGTATGCGAGCTCGATCTGGCCGGGCATCCAGAACCTGCTGCTGGCGGCAAGGGCGATGGGGCTCGGGGCGACACCGACCACGTTCGTGATGCAGTTCCGAGCCGAGTTCGAGGCGCTCCTGGAGCTGCCTCCTCGGGTGGCGGCGTATGCGCTGATCCCGGTCGGCTTCCCCCTCGGGCGGTTCGGACCGCTCAGCCGACTACCGGTCGAGCAACTGCTGCAGTTCGACCGGTGGACCGGGCCGGTGCCCGAGTTCGCGGAGTGAGCTCACGCCGACTCGGTCACATCGACAGCCCCCCGTCGACCGGGAGAACGACACCCGTGATGTAACCGGCCTGCTCGCTGGCGAGGAAGCCGATGGCGGGCCCGACCTCGGCCGGATCCGAGAACCGTCCCATGGGAATCGCGGCGCGCAGCTGCTCGGCGCGGTCCGGCGGGATGGACGCGACCATGTCGGTCTCGGCGTTGGGTGAGATCGCGTTCACGGTGATCCCGAAGCCCGCAACCTCTTTCGCCGTGGTGAGCGTGAAGCCGATGATGCCAGCCTTCGCGGCGGCGTAGTTCGACTGACCGACGTTGCCGTGCAGTCCCGTGTACGACGTGACATTGACGATCCGTCCGTAGTTCTGCTGGCGCATGACGGGGATGGCAGACCGCGTGGTGTTGAACGTGCCGGTGAGGTGGACACCGATCACCGTGTGCCAGTCGCTGTCGGTGAGCTTCCAGACGACTCGATCCCGAAGGATGCCGGCGTTGTTGACGACGACGTCGAGCCGTCCGGTGTCCGCGACGAGCTGCTGGATCGCGTGTTCGACGTCGGTCGGGTTCGACACGTCGACCGCGAACGGCAACACATCGTGTTCGTGTCCGACCTCCGCGAGCGCTCGCTCGTCGACGTCGATCACGGCGATCGTTGCACCGGCGTCGGCGAAGAATCGCACGAGGGCGCGACCCATGCCGCGCCCGCCGCCAGTGATGAGCACCGTTCGGCCCGAGAAGTCGAACTCGACACTCATGCTCGCTCGAGAATTCGCACGACGCCCTGGGACCCGTCGACCTCCACCAGGTCTCCGGTCCGGATCGCCGACGTTGCGCCGACAGCACCGACGACGGCGGGGATTCCGAGGTCCCGCGACACGATCATCGTGTGGCTGAGCTCGCCTCCCATCTCGGCGACGACGGCCACCGCGCCGATGAAGAGGTGCATCCAGCCGGGGTCGGTGATCGGAGCGACGAGCACCTCGCCGGGTTCGGTCGGTTCGTCGTCGTACGCGTTGCGGATGATCCGAGCCCGTCCGGTCACCCGCCCCGGGCTGCCTGCGGCGCCGGCGATCTCCTCCACGACGTCGGTCGGGGCGGTCTCGCTCTCCTTCAGCGGCCATTGGGTGACAGGAACTGTCTCGCCGGCGATGACGAACAGCGGTTCCTGGTGACGCTCGAGCTCTGCCTGAGCGGCGCGGCGATCGTCGATCAACTCGCGAGAGACCGAGCCGGACTCGACGGCCAGGGTGAGATCATCGAGCGTCATGAAGTACACGTCCTCCGGTGCGCTGAGCATGCCATCGGCGACGAGGCGACGGCCGATCTCGTATGCATCCAGGCGCTGCTCGTTGATCGTGAGGACGCAGGTGGCCTTCGTTCGCTCCCTCACCCCCATCCAGACCTTGCAGCGCTCGAACCACAGGTCGAAGTCGGCGAACTTCTCGCCCGCCTTGTCTGCTTCGAGACGCGCCGAACGCCTTGGCTCGAATCGCTTCCGGGTCGCGTTCGGCGCCACCGGTGCGGACAGCGTCGACGGCACGACGCAGGACCTCCGGGCGCATCTCCCACGACGGCGACGCGATCTCCCACTCGTTCACGCCACGGAAGCCGTAGCGCTCGAGCACGTCGGTAAGACGCTTTTCGAATTCGTCGTCCTCCAAGCCCGCCAGTGCGGCGACCGCCTTGCCGGCGTCGGCGGACTCGATGCCTCCGATGCCCGTCACGACCTGCCGCCCGAGCTCATAGCCTTCTTGCCCGTAGAGCTCGACCAGTCCCGCCTGGAGGGATCCGAGCACCACCGGGCTCACCGATGAGCCGATGAAGAGGCTCACGAAGTCGGACTCGTTCCACGGGACCAGCGACACGATCCGCTCCAGCAGCTCGACGCTCGAGCGCTGCTGTCGATAGGCGCGGCCGTCCGCTCGACGGTCCTGGGCCGCGGCGTGGTCCGACGCGAAGCGGTCCAGCGGCGGCCGCTCGAGGAACGACGCTGTTGCCTGGGCGATACGTTCAGCCCGAGCCCCGTAGTCGGGCTCGTCGGGCGGTTCGTACGGATCGAGCTTGATCCCGCCGGCCGCAAACAGGGTCCGGTCGATGTCATCAGGGCTGGTGCCGGGTGTGAGGTCGGCGAGCCGGCGAAACGCCGAGATGTTGATGTAGAAGCGGCCACCGACGATCGGCGCGAACGTCGTTGGGGACTCTGGCCACGGCAGGACGTCCCAGGTCTCGGTGAATGACCGTCGCCAACCTCGTTCGAGTGGGGGGAAGAAGACCGTTGCCGACAGCGGCGAGACGATGTCGGGCATGATCTCCCCGGCGTTCCCGCGGGTGAGCACGGGATAGTTCGGATCGAGCGGTGTGTCGAACTCGTACTTGTGCATGAAGCCCCCGGATGGTCCGTGTCTCACCGACTGAGTGTGATCGAGCCTGAGCTGGTCTCGACATGAACGAACGAGGCCCGCGACATCGCGAGCAACTTGTCGACCAGCGGACCGTCGAGGTGCCCGTTGTCGAAGTGGTACGTGAGTCGTGGAGGACCAGCAGCTCGCGTGGCCTCGACGTCGGGAAGCGGGACGAGATACCGACAGAGCAGTTCCTCATCGCTCATCCGCCGATCGCCGTACTCGCGCTTTGAGCTCGGCGATCGACGGTTGTGGCGGAGTCCACGCTTGGATCTCGCGGCCGCGGTCGGTCGACAACATCCGATCGAGCACGTTGGGATCGATCGGGGCCGGCGGCTCACCGAGATGTCCGAGGACGTAGACGAGCACCTCGTCGGGCACCGTGCCGTAGCGCTCGCCGGTGACGACGTTGAGGACCGCCTGGATCCCCATCAGTTGCGAGAACGGCGTCGCCGAGATCGGGTGGCCGAGATCGTCGTGTACCCGGACCACCTCTTCGAGCACCTCCTCGAAGCGATCACTCATCTGATACTGCGTGAGCTGCGCCTTGAGCGTTCCCGTCATCCCCCCGGGAAGCTGGTGGTGATACGGAAACACCGTGTATTCGTTGGGGATCCCGATCGGATGCCCTTCCTGCTCGGCCACGCGGCGCATGTGGTCGCTGATCCGACGAACTCGATCGAGGTCGACGTGGTGGTGTAGCCCGACCACCGCAGGTTCTCGCAGGTCTGCTCGGTCGACGGCACCGACGGCCCGTTCGCCATCGGGCCGGGCGCCGTGTGGAGCACACGGACGCCGGCCTCGACCCCGATCAAGTAGTTGTACCCAGCGACCCCGGTCGTGTTGTGGCACTGCATCTCGATCGGTACGTCACCTGCGGCCTCGACGAGCGTGGGCATCAGCGACTTGGCGTGTCCGGAGTCAAGATGCCAGCAGCGTCCTCGAAGTAGATGGTGTCGGTGATCCCCCATCGCACGAACTCCTGGACACGGGCGGCGAACCACTCGTCGGTGTGCACCCGGCTGATGCCGTACATGATCGCTGCGGCGACCTCGCACCCGGCGTCGTGGACAACTCGGCAGAGCCACTCCATCTGCTTCATGTTGTAGAGGCAGTCGTAGATCCAGAAGCTGTTGATGCCGTGTTTGGCGAGCGTGCGAATCCAGAGCTCCATCAGTGAGTCCGGCGTGAGACCGAACTTGGCGATGCAGTTCGAGCGTGAGCCGGACACGCAGCCGTGAGGTCGGCAGCCACGATCGCCAGACGTCGAGCCCGGTCCATGGGTCTTCCCGGTTGTAGCGCATCATGCACTCGAAGATGGAGCTTCCCGTCATGTCGACGACCCTGAAGCCGGCTTGTTCGATGTCGTCGGCGATCCCCGCCAGGTGCGCGACCTTTATCCGCATTCCCCACAGGCTCTGTTGCCCATCGTGGAGGGTCTGGTCGATGATCTCGATCTCCGTCATGTCACCTGCTCCCAGCGAATGCCCGCTCGAACTCGGGCAGGAATGCCCGCTCCAACCACCGGGTGTCCAGCCGGTCAGCGTGAAAGGCGGGATGGCCGATCACCGCACGATGCATGTCGACATTGGTGTCGATACCCGACACGTCGAGCTGGTCGAGCGCAGCACCGAGCGCGTCGATTGCCACCGCTCGTTCCGACCCGTGCACGACGACCTTTGCGAGCAACGAGTCATAGTCCGGCGGCACCACGTAACCCTCGAACGCATGCGTGTCGACGTGTACGTTCGCGCCCGTCGGCCAGGCGAGGCGATCGATCCGACCTGGACACGGCCGGAAGCCGGCGGCGGGATCCTCTGCGTTGATCCGGCACTCGATCGTGTGCCCTGCGACGACGACATCTTCCTGGGCGAGGTCGAGCGGGTTGCCGGCCGCGAGTCGGAGTGGGCACGAACGATGTCGACGCCCGTCACCATCTCAGTCACCGTGTGCTCGACTTGGATCCCGAGTGTTGATCTCGAGGAACGAGAACCCCTCACGCTCGAGGTCGACCAGGAACTCGACCGTGCCAGCGTTCACGTAGCCGAGCGCACGGCCGAGCGCGACCGCGGCGGCCGTGATCCGCTCGCGGAGCGCCGGCGTGACACGCTCTCGGGCGCCTCCTCGATGAGCTTCTGATATCGGCGCTGGAGCGAGCAGTCACGCTCGCCGAGGTGAACGATCGAGCCGTGCTCATCGGCGAGCAGTTGGACCTCGACGTGCCGCGCCCGCTCCACGAACCATTCGGCGTACAACCGACCGTCTCCGAACGTGGCCTCGGCTTCCGCGGAAGCGGCATCGAACCGCTCCTCGAGTTGACGTTCGTCGCCCACGAGCACCATCCCACGCCCGCCTCCCCCTGCGGCCGCCTTGAGCAGTACGGGGTAACCGATCGTGTCGATCGCTTTGGCGGCGGCATCGAGCGTGCGAACAGCGCCGGAACCCACTCCGATCGGCACACCCGCTGCGTTCGTGGCGGCTCGGGCCTGCACCTTGTCTCCCCCGCGCCGGATGACGTCCGGCGGGGGTCCGATGAACACGAGTTCGTGATCGACACAGGCTTCAGCGAGCGCTGGGCGCTCGGAGAGGAAGCCGTAACCCGGGTGGACGGCGTCGCAGCCAGCGAGGAGAGCCGCAGCGATGATCTGCTCGACTCGCAGGTAACTCGCCGAGGGGCTGGGAGGGCCGATCTCGACGACGCCGTCAGCGACCGATGCCGCCAACGACTCGCGGTCGGCATCGCTGACCACCACGATCGCCTCGCAACCTTCGTCATGACAGGCCCGCACGATGCGAACGGCGATCACCCCGCTATTGGCGACGAGGACAGCGTCGTAGTGCAGCCGCCATCACCTGTCCTCAGCAGCGTGCTTGACGATCGGCTCGAATCGCGAAGAGTGGCTCGTCCTTGGACACCTGAGCACCATTGGCCACCAGCGCGGCGACGACGGTGCCAGCGAGGCCCGCCTTCACGTGATTCATCAGCTTCATCACCTCGATGATGCACACCGTGTCGGACTTCTCGACGGTTTGACCGACCTCTGCGAATGGCGGCGCGCCGGGCATCGGCGAGCGCCGCAGGATGCCCGGCGACGGGGACGTGACGAGGAGCGCTCCCTCGGGCACGCTCGGCGGCACCGTGTCGCCATCGTCCCCCTCGGTGGGCGGAT
Source organism: uncultured Acidimicrobiia bacterium (assembly GCA_963774635.1). GTDB lineage: Bacteria > Actinomycetota > Acidimicrobiia > Acidimicrobiales > Ilumatobacteraceae > JALZMG01. The sequence goes on along the minus strand of CAVZFS010000027.1, from coordinate 671 downwards.
CGGCCGCAATCGCAATCTCGACAGGATCGGGGCTCTCTGCATCACCGGCGACCGACGTTGCGGTCGCACCGGCGCCGGACTGCCGTACCGCCAAGTGCACTCGCGTCGACCGAACTGCACGTCGATCTCCGACCACTGCGATCGTTCGAACGCCTCGACCAGTCGCGCGATCGCCTCCGTCTCGTCCGTCACGGCCGTTTCCCCTTCACCCCTTGCCGCCACAATCATCCTACGTCTCGTGTGGCGATCGGCCTGCTGCCGCGCTATCATCTAGCTTCTCGGAGACCGGGCTCATGCGATCTGAGCGGTCCGCACCTGAAACCGCAGCACGATCCGAATCGCCGCACCAAGTCGCCCGTCGTTGGCTATGGACCAATCATCCACAGTCCTCCGCTCGAGCACAAACATTGGAGGTCTCTCGGGATGACTGTCACCCGGCAAGCGCTGGAGCACATCCAGCGGATGATCATCGAGGGCGAACTGAAACCGGCAGACCGCCTCCCGCCGGAGCATGAGCTCGCCGACCAATTGGGTGTCTCGCGTGGCTCACTGCGCGAGGCGGTGGAGCGCTCTCGCACGCCAACATTCTCGACGTCCGGCGGTTTACGGCACCTTTGTGACGTCATTGGAACCCGACGAGCTGATGTCCGGCGTCGTCTTTGCGCTGGAAC